>CAVXYF010000008.1:0-18799 GCA_963765835.1 uncultured Acidobacteriota bacterium
AACGATGCATTCATCGAGCGCGCCGTTCCTCGGTAGTGGCGAGCCCGGACCCAGCACCGCGGAGTCCAATGCGCCGACCTCCTCGTGGGCAGTGGGGAGCCCGAGGTTCCTCCGTCCGAGACCGAGGAGCAAACTGACGGAGGCAGACTTGCCGGGTGCGGAGCACGGGTGAGCTTGCTCGCCCGTGCGGAGCTCCAGCAAAACTCGCCCGAACGGAGTGAGCGAAGCGGGGCATGCGGCGGCGCGCGGCGGCGAGAGACGCCACGGCCGCCTCGGTCTCCTCGGCGTCATGCCAGGAAACGAGGATCGCAGTGATCTCGCGGATCCCCGCCGCCGGCTCCGCGAGTCGGGACGGGGCCGGGTGGAGACTCTCGGCCGTCAACGCTCGATCTTCAGCGGTCGTCCGCGGAGACCGGTGCGGGCCACATCGTGAGCCGCGACGTTTCCCCGCGGTGCCTCCAGACCTCCGAGAGGATCCGCGGCCAGACGGAGAGGAGCAGCAGGATGCCTTTCCACCCCAGCTTCCGGGCGTGGGCCAGGTCGGCGCGCAGGAGCGACCCGAAGCTGCGGTGGAGAAGCATCTCGTCGAAGTTCCGGTACAGCGTGCGCCAACGGTTGCGGGCGGTCCAGATCGCGCGTCTCAACGGGGTCCGCCGGCCCGTGCGCGACCCTTCGTGGCGCGCCACGGCGGCCGGATCGCACACGAACCGCCACCCTTTCCGAGTCAGCCGCAGTGAGAGGTCCGCGTCTTCGTAATACGCGAAGAAAGCGGGATCGAAGACCTCGCCGTGGGCGGCCACGGTCTCCAGCGCGTCCCGGCGGTACAGCGCCGCGGTCGCTGAGATCCCGGCCACCTCGAAGGTGGAGTGCGGAACGGCGGCCGTCTCCCGGTCTCCGAGCACCGGCAGCGCCTCCCCGCGGGCGCTCCAGAGAATCCCGGCCGAATCCACCCGCGACCCGTCCTTCGTCAGGACGAGCCCCTGCGCTCCGGCCAGCCGGTCATCCAGGGCCAGCCGCGCGGCGAGCCGGCAGACGTAGTCGGGAGAGAGGACGGCATCGTTGTTCAACAGGAGTACGAAGGGCGAGCGGGTCCTCGCGATCCCTTCGTTGGCGGCGCCCGCGAATCCCAGGTTGCGGGAGAACGCGACGACCCGAACCGCCGGGGCTTCTCGCGACAGCCGCTCGCGTTCCCGGGGATCCGAGGCGTTGTCCACGACGAGGATCGAGAGGTCGATCTCCACTTGGGCGCGCAGGGACCGGATCGCGGCGAAGAGCGAGTCTCCCCCGTCGCGGTTGACCACGATGCAGGCAACTTCCGGCAGATTCTGGGTCATTTCGAGGCGCGCGTTTGCAGCGGTCGCGTTGTTGACTCCCCCTCGCGCGCGATGTCAAATCGCGCTTTTCATGCTAGCACGCGAGTTCCTGCGCGAGAACGTCGAGCGGTTGCAGCGCGACTATCCGGAGCGCTATCGCGAGACGGGTCTGGATCGGTTCGCCGAGCTGGATCGGCGGCGGCGCGACGCCATCACGCGCCTGGAAGAGAAGAGGCGCCGCCGCAACGAGCTCACCTCCGTGCGCGGCAAGCCCTCCCCGGATGCGCTGGAGGAGCTGAAGGCGCTCAAGGAGGAGGTCCGGCGGCTCGAGGAAGAGAGCGACCGGGACGACGCCGAGCTGTCCGAGGTCGAAAAGCGGATTCCCAACGCGCCGCATGCCTCGGTCCCCCGGGGGCCGGACGAGAGCGCCAACCGCGTGGAGCGCACGTGGGGGAGCCGCGCCGATTCGACTTCCCCGCCGCTGCCGCACTGGGACCTCGGCCCCGCGCTCGGGATCCTCGACTTCGAGCGGGGAGTCAAGCTCGCGGGCGCGCGTTTCACCGTCCTCAAGGGTTCGGGCGCGCGGCTGGAGCGCGGACTGCTCAACTTCATGCTGGACCTCCACGCCCGCGAGCACGGCTACACCGAGATCTGGCCTCCGGTTCTCGCCAACGCGCAGTCGCTCTTCGGAACCGGACAGCTCCCGAATCTCGAAGCGGACCTGTTCCAGACGACCGACGGCCTCTACCTGATCCCGACCGGGGAGGTCCCGCTGACCAACCTCCACCGCGACGAGATCCTCCGCACCGAAGATCTGCCCATCCGTTACGCGGCCTACACCGCGTGCTTCCGCGCGGAGGCCGGCGCGGCGGGCCGCGACACGCGCGGCATGATCCGCCAGCACGAGTTCGACAAGGTCGAGATCGTCATGTTCACGCGTCCCGAGGAGTCGGCGGCGGCGCTCGACACGCTCGCCGGGCACGCCGAAGAGGTTCTCCGCCGCCTGGAGCTCCCCTACCGCGTCGTCTCCCTGGCGACCGGGGACCTGGGCTTCGCCGCGGCGAAGACCTACGACCTCGAGGTCTGGCTGCCGGGCCAGCAGGGCTGGAAGGAGATCTCTTCCTGCTCGAACTTCGAGGACTTTCAGGCGCGGCGGGCGAGCATCCGCTTCCGGCGCGCGGAGGGGGAGAAGCCCGAGTTCGTCCACACGCTCAACGGCTCGGCCCTTCCCGCCGGACGCACGCTCGTCGCGATCCTCGAGAACTACCAGCGCGCCGACGGCTCCGTCGAGATCCCCGCCGCATTGCGGCCCTACATGGGTGGCGCGACCGAAATCCGCGCGGAAAAAACCGGCGGTTCAACCTAAGGGATTTCTAAACGTAAACCCTTCCTGGCCAAAGATTTGCTGGAACCGAACGCGTCACAGGTTCCAGGCCCCTGGCGCCGGGGTGCTCTCGGGACCCGGTGGAAAGGGGGTTCTCCATGGCCTCGGTCACTCGATCCTCGTGCGCGCGGTTCCGGCGGAAGCGGGCACGCGGTGTCTGGATTCTTGCCGCCGGATTCGCCGCCGCCGCTGTTTTCATTTTCGTCGCCGGCTCGCTGCGACCGGCGCATGCCCAGACTTCCGGTCCGACCGTTCATGATCCCAACCTCGCGGTCCGAACGGTCATCGCCGGGCTGGATCAACCCATCACGATGGCGTTCCTCGGGAGGAACGACTTTCTGGTCCTGGAAAAGGCCACCGGCAAAGTCCAGAGGATCGTCAACGGCGCGCTCCACAGCACCGTGCTGGACCTCGCGGTCAACTCGGGCTCCGAGCGCGGTCTGCTCGGCATCGCGCTCCACCCGGACTTCCCGGATGATCCCGGGGTCTACCTGTACTGGACGGAGAGCTCCACGGGAGCCGATACCGCAGTCCTCAGCGAGACCCCTTTGCTCGGAAACCGCGTGGACCGCTTCGAGTGGGATGACGGTGCTCTGACCTTCGACCACAACCTCATCCACATCCGCGCCATCCAGCAGGACGCGACCAACCCGGTCGAACGCGGCAACCACGACGGAGGGGTTCTCGCCTTCGAGCCCCGTAAGGACCGGGGCCACGGCAACGACGACCGGCAGCAGCCCAAGCTCCTCATCTTCGTCGGGGACCTCGGCCGCCGCGGCTGGTTGCAGAACCTGCGCTGCGGTCCGACGGGGACGTGCCCCGGCCAGGACGATCAATTCGGAGGCCCGGAACCGGACAACGCCCACCTCTCCGGGGTCACCCTGCGTTTGAACGACGATGGTTCCACGCCGCGAGACAACCCCTTCTTCGAGGCCGGCAGGCGGATCGGAGGAGAAGTCGGCGCGAACATCCAGAAGATCTTTTCCTACGGGCACCGCAACAGCTTCGGGATGGCCTTCGATCCGAAGTCGGGAGACCTGTGGCTCCAGGAAAACGGCGACGACTCCTTTTCCGAGATCAACCGGGTCGTGCCCGGCATGAACGGCGGGTGGGTTCAGATCATGGGCCCGGTCGAGCGGATCGAACAGTTCAAGGCCATCGAGACGAGCTCCGCGACCGACCCGGTCACGCTGACCCCGTATCTCGGCCTGCAGCAGGTCCGTTGGCCTCCGACGAACATCGCCGATTCGCCGCAGGAAGCGCTGGGCCGTCTGCTCCGGCTGCCGGGTTCCGAGTACCGGGACCCCGTCTTCAGCTGGAAGTTCGAGGTCGCCCCGGCGGGCATCAACTTCCTGGACAGCCGCGCGCTCGGGCGGGAGCTCGAGGGGGACCTGTTTGTGGCGGCATCCCGGACGTTCCTCGAAGATGGCTATCTCTTCCGTTTCGACCTTTCGGGTAACCGGAGAGGGTTCGACCTGGACGACGAAAGGCTGGAGGACGGCGTCGCCGACAACGTCAACAAGTTCGACATCACGGAAAGCGAGAGCCTGCTCTTCGGGTCGGGCTTCGGAATCGGGACGGACATCGAGATGGGCCCCAACGGGAACCTGTTCGTCGTGTCGCTGTCGAACGGCGCGGTCTACGAGATCTTCAGGAACTGAGGCGGTCGATGGCAATCGGAACGTGAGTCGAAAGGAGTCTGTAATGAAGCCCCTTCACCGCACGATCGGAACCACTTTGCTGCTGCTTGCAGTCAGCACGCTGCTCGTTGCCGGAGGCCGCCCGTTCTCGACGTCTCTCACCGGCGCCGACGAGGTTCCGGGTCCTGGAGACCCGGACGGGACCGGCGAGGTCGTCATGACGCTCAACCACGGCCAGGGAGAGATCTGCTTCCAGCTCACGGTGGAAAACATCGCTCCCGCCACGGCTTCTCATATCCACAGGGGCCCGTTCGGAGTCGCGGGACCGGTCGTCGTGGGACTGCCTCCTCCGACGAGTGGGTTCTCCAGCAGCTGCGTGGCGGTGGACCGGGATCTCATCAAGGAGATCATCCAGAACCCCGACGAGTTCTACGTCAACGTCCACAACGCGCCGTTCCCTGCGGGCGCCGTTCGGGGACAGCTCTCCAAATAGAGGAGGTTTGTGCGGATGGTGGGCCCGGCCCTGAGCCGGGCCTACGATCCCGCACGGAACGGAACGAGGGCCCCGGCGGAAACCACCATTTTCATCGCTTCTTCGGGCGTCATCTCCAGGTAAGTCACCCGCTCCTCCGGAACGAGCAGGAGATAACCGGTGACCGGGTTGACCGCCTTGGGGATGTAGACGCTGCACAGTCGCTGCCCCAACCGCGCTCCCGCCTCCCCGGAATCGGTCGAGGTGACGAATCCCAGGGCGTAGGAGCCGGCGACCGGGTACTCGACGACCGCGACGCGCCGGAAGGAGCCTTCACGCGGGGGACCGAGGAAGAGCTCCGCGATCTGGCGCAACGTCGTGTAGATCTTGTTGATGAGCGGAACCCGGTTCATCACGCGATCCCAGATGGAGAAGACCCGCCGGCCGAGCAGGTTGGTGGCGAGCCAGCCCAGCGTCAGGAGCAGCACGTTCAACAGAACGAAGCCCAGCCCCAGGACCGAGATCCCGCGTGCGCGCAGCGCGCGTCCGAGGATGTCGTCGAAAAAGAGGAAGAGCCTCCAGACGACCCAGAGCGTCAGCGCCGTCGGCGCGAGGACGAGAAGGCCCGCGAGGTAGTAGCGGCGGAGGCGCGCCCAGAAAGGAGCGGGCACGCGCTGCATCGTAACGAGTTAACGGAACAAACGCGAGATGACGATCGAAAAGGTGGGCCTCTGGGTGAACGACTGGTCGGACAGGCTGTTGGAGTACGCCTCGAGGTAAATTCCCGGGGAGACCCGCACCGAGCCGGGCAGGAGAAACGAGGCGTTCAGGAAAACGCCCCCGTTGTGGAAACCCGTCCCCTCGTCGATCTCCCCGCTCCACTTGCCGATCGACTGGTACTGGCCGGCCCATTGGAGAGCCAGGCCGGTCGTGCCGACGGGCACGCTCGGCCCCGCGGACCACCGCACGGTCGCGGGCGCGCGGAACCCATGCCGGTTCTCGTAAACGGGGATCCGCGCGTCGGCCGATGCGATCATCCGAACGCCGGCCACGTGCCGGGTCCACTGGACGCCGATACGGGGATCCACCGTGCCGCTGCCGAACAGGAGGTGCTGGTGGACGACGCCTTGACGTCCGGCCTCGATGGGGTTCGGCTGCGTTTCGCCCGTCGGGATCGTGAAGCCCGCCCCGATGAGCCAGTCGGATCCCAGCGCGTAGGAAGCGAGAACCTCCGCATCGCCGACTCCCCGATGCACGCCCGAGCGGTGGTGAATGTCGCCATACGGCGGTTCGTACCGCTGGCCATCCAGCGTGCGGTACTCGATCACCTGGTCCTTGATCTCGTAGGGCATCCGCGCGGTGATCGTCACGGAGTGGCTGGCCCCGTAGGCGATCAGCAGGTCTCCCTTCCAGAGCTCGAGCTCGGCGGCGTGCTTGTGGTCCGGGATGGTGATCTGAGAGCACTCGGGCGCCACGTCGGGACACGACGCGATGTGCGAGGTCTCGAACGTGCCGTAGGCGAACGTCAGCACGGCACGCCAGGAACCGGGAGGCGCGAGCTGCTGGCTGACCTCTCCGCCGGAGAGGTTGGGGTTGGCTCAGGCCGGTCAGGCATAGGCGGCCGGAGCGACCGCCAGCATGAGGAGCAGGAACGTGAATGCCAGCCCGTTGCGGCGGCGGGCCGTGAGATCAGCCACGGCCCTGTGCTTGCTCCAGCAGCTTGAGAAGGTCGTCCAGCTCCCTCCGGTCACGTCACCGACGAACTTGCCGTCCGGACCATAGACGCGGACGTAAGGGAGGGCTTCGGTCCGAAACTCTTTCGTCGCCTGGCGGGCCGCGGCGTTGTCCCACCGGCCGACGTCCACCCGACGCACCGCGACCCTGGGGTTTCCCCGGACGTAGTGCTGCAGGCGCGCGTCCTGGAACTTGCACGGGCTGCACCACTCGGCGCCGTAGTCGACGACGGTGACTTTCCCGGGTGCGAGGATCTTCGGGAAGTCCACTTTCTGTTTCCCGTCGTAGGACACGATGTCGAGCGTTCGGACGACATCCGCCGGAAGAGGCTTCATGTCCTTCTGCTCTTCGCCCGGGAAAACGGCTTCATAGCCGATCTTGTCGATCGCCGTCTTGATCTTCGTCTTGTCAAACCCGTCCGGAATCTGAACGGTCGCGACTCCCGCCTTCCAATCGAGCTTGGGGTCGCGCACGCCCTTGATTCCTTTCAGGGCGCTGCGGATCGCCGGCGCGCAGGCTTCGCAGTCGATGCCGAGGATCGTGAACTGGAAGGTCTCCGCCGCGAAAACCGACAATGGAATGAGGGCCATGCTGCGACAGCCAGCGTGATACGGAGCTTTCGATGCAATCTGTGCAAGTTCAACCCCCTTGGGATTTCCTGGTTTTGCTCGTTCGGCCCGATCCTTTAACATCGCCGTTCCCAGGCCATTCCGGAGAGGTGGGTGAGTGGCTGTGCCGAAGGCAGCGCCGGTAATCCGGCGCTAACCCAGCGGGTGAGCGCAGCGAACACCGCTGGTTTGCTCCTTCGGGTCCATTCCTTAACATCTGCCTCCCAGACCATTCCGGAGAGGTGGGTGAGTGGCTGAAACCAGCGGTTTGCTAAACCGCCGTAGGGTTAATAGCCCTACCACGGGTTCGAATCCCGTCCTCTCCGCCACGTATTCGCCGGTTCGTCGCCGACCACCAGAGGCAGACCAGCGGTAGTAGGCAGCCGTCGGGCTAATAACCCTACCGCCGGTTGAATCCGGCCCTCTCCGCCACCTCCCATCTTAAGAGACACATCAAGCTAACATCGCCCGGTTGACTTTCCGGCGCACCCTCATCCTTTCTTCATCGCTCGATCCTGGTCGCGGGGGCCGGACTCTGGCTGCATGCCAATTCCCTTCCGCGGCTCCGGGACGAGTTCCTCCCGTGGATGGAGCGGCTCGGCCGCTGGCGCGACGGGATCGAAAAGGTCCAGGACGCCCTGAAGCGGCCCGACCCGCTGACGACCGACCCCACGGGAACGGAGGATCTCCGGCGCGCCGCCTGGGACGGTCTCGACCGGATGGTGTTCGTCTCCTACCGCGTCGAGAAACCCGATCACACCCTCTCGAACAAACTCGAGAGGACGACCGGCAAAGTGCGATACGAAGTGGGGGGCTACCGAAACGACGGGTCGCGGGTCGACCGGCTCCTCTCAGCGCGCGTGACCGTGGATCGCGTCGGGGACGGGCCCCTCATCGTCCGCGCCGCTCTCGAGGGCGAACCTGTTCGACGGGCGGAGGCCGCGCCGCGCTTCCGCAACGTCACCGCGGACGCCGGCCTCGGGGCGCCGCGCAACGATCCTCCCGTCCGACTGACCAACCGGCTGATCGCGCGACATCTGGCCCGGCTCCGGCGCCGCGGTCCTCGACTTCGACCGGGACGGCGACGAGGACCTCTTCGTCGGCGACGGGGTGCGATCGATCCTCTACGCGAACGACGGGCGCGGCCGGTTCACGGACGTCACGGTCGGCCGGGGCTCGCGGCCTCGCCGAGGCAGGGGATCGCCGCGACGGGCGTCGCGGCGGGGGACGTGGACGGCGACGGCTTTCCCGACCTCTTCGTCACGGACGCGTTCGGGCCCGCGCGGCTCTTCCGCAACCGCGGCCGGGGCTCCTTCGAGGAGATCACGTTCGCGCTCCGGGATCGGCATCTCCGGCAACGCCCGCTCCGCGGCGTTCGCCGACGTGGACGGAGACGGGGACCTCGACCTCTTCGTCTGCCTCGCGGGGGACTACTACGGCCAGATGCCGGACCCTCCGTACGACGCGAACGACGGCCGCGCCAACCGGCTCTACCTCAACGAAGGGGATGGCCGCTTCGCCGACGCGACGGCGGACTGGGGCGTGGCGGAGGAGCGCGCGCTGGACCCTGTCCTCGCTCTTCGCCGACTACGACGACGACGGGCGGACGGACCTCCTCGTGACGAACGACTTCGGGTTCAAGAACCTCTATCGCAACGAGGAGGGCCGGACGATTCCGCGACGTGGCCGAGGCGGCGGGCGTGGAGACGCGCGCATACGGGATGTCGGCCGCCTGGGCGGACTTCGACGGCGACGGGCGGCTGGACCCTACACGACCGGCTGACCGACACGCAGTGGTACTTCCTTCACGAGTACCCGTCGCTGCCGATCGGATGGACGGGCCGCATCTTCCTCCCGATCGCGATCCGACTGGGTGGAGACGATGACGCCGGGCAACTCGCTCCTCCTCCAGAGAAGACCCGACCACACCTTCGAGGACGCGACGGCGACGCTCGGGGGCCCGCGCAGGCGGGATGGAACTGGAGCGCCGTGGCGGCCGACCTCGACAACGACACGTGGCCCGACCTCTACGCGACCAACGGGATGTGGGGGGGCGGCGGCGGGAGCACGACCGGGAGCTCGAGTTCTGGTGGCAGACCCTCGCGTACTGGGAGGACTACGTGGCGGGCCGCAGGACGTTCGACCGAAAGGGCGCCGGCATCGCCGGGAGTCGAGCGCGACCGGTGGTTCCGCAACCGCGGGAGCTCCGCGCGCCTGGGGCCCGAGCCCCTCTTCGAGGAGCGCTCCTTTCTGGAGGGGCTCGACCTCGAGACGCAACGGCCGGGCCATCGTCGCCTTCGACGCGAACGGAGACGGCGCGCTCGATCTCTACGTCCGCTCCGTCGAGGCGCCCGAGGCGCTCTTTCTCGGGAGCCGGCGCGCCGGACGGGCACGTCCTGCGGATCCGCCTGCGCGGCGCGCCGGGCGAGGCAACCGGGACGGCGTCGGCGCGCGAGTCACCGCGGACCTCCCGGGCGGCCGCCGCGTCGTGCTCGAGACGGGAAACGCGAGCGGCTACCTCGCGACCGGGAGCCCGATCGCGCACCTGGGCCTCGGGAAGGCGGCCCGCGTCGATCGCTGACGGTGCGCTGGCCCTCCGGAAGAACGCAGGAGCTCGGGCGCGATCGAGCCGGTGGACCGAACCCTCGTCGTGGACGAGGAGCGGGGGATCGTCGCGAACACGCCGCTGCCCGCCGCGGGACGCCCGGAGTAAACTGGCCTCGCCATGGAGCCGGGTTCCCAGGCCGCGCCGGCCTCGTCGCTTTCCTACGACGTCGTCATCGTCGGAGGGGCGGTCTCCGGCGCCTCCACGGCGATCCTCCTCAAGCGCCGCATGCCCGGGTCTCCGGATCCTCGTCGTGGAGAAGACGGACCGCTTCGACTGGAAGGTCGGCGAGTCCACCGTCGAGATCTCCGCCTACTTCCTGACCCGCGTCCTCAAGCAGTACGACCACCTCTCCCGGGAGCAGCTCCCCAAGCAGGCCTTCCGCTACTGGTTCGTCAACGACCGGGTGACGCGGCTGCGGGAGGCGTCCGAGGTCGGTCCAACCCAGCTCGCCCGCACCCCCTCTTTCCAGCTCGACCGCTCCGAAGCTGGACGAGCACCTCCTGAAGGTCGCGCGCGGAGGAAGGGAGCGAGGTCTGGAGGCCCGCCCGCGTCACCTCGTTCGAGCTCGGCGGCCCGAAGGGGAACCGCCTGACCGTCGAGACGCGAGGGGGAGCACGCGTCGAAGTCGCCGGCCCGGTGGATCGTGGACGCGACGGGGCGTCACGCGATGCTCGCCCGCAAGCGCGGGGGCGTCACCCCCATCGAGTCGCACCCGACCTCCGCGATCTGGGTCCGCTACCGCGGCGTGAAGGACATGGACGGCGTCGAGGTCGTCGGGACGGATCCCGGCGATCCCTTCGCGCGGGCCGTCATGGCCTCCCGGCGCCTCGCGACGAACCACTTCACGGGCTGGGGATACTGGATCTGGTTCATTCCGCTCAAGGACGGCGAGACGAGCGTCGGGTCTCGTCTGGGACCGGCGCCTGCGTCAATCCCCGCGGGAAGGCGCCGCTCGAGAGGCTCACAGCGATTCCTGGACGGGAACCCGCTGACCCGGGAGCTCCTCGAGCGAGCGACCCCGATCGGCGGGGACTGCCGGTACTACGGGCACCTCCCCTATTTCGTGGACACGGTTCATCGGCCCGGGGTGGACGTGCGTCGGGGACGCGGGGGGATTCCTCGACCCCTTCTATTCGCCGGGGCTGGACCAGATGGCTTTTTCGGTCCACACCCGCGTCGCGATCGAGCAGCGCGCTCTCCGGGGCTCCGGCCGGGGAGATGGAGAAGGCGTACGAGGAGCACAACCGCAAGCTACGCGCGGTTCTTCCACTACTTCTACGAGTCGATCTACCGGGACAAGTACTACGTCATGGGCGACTACGACACGATGACGGCGTCGTTCCTGCTCGACACGGCCCTCTACTACGCCGCCGCGGTCATGCCGATCTACCGCTGGAACACGGACCGGCTGGGAATCCGCCGTTCTTCGAGGACGGCGCGGAGGTCGGCTTCTACCCCATCCGCTTCTACAACCGCCGGCTCGCTGCGATCGCGAAGCGGAAAAAGGCGCTCGGGATCTACGGAAACCACAACGCGGGGCGGCGGCCCCGCTTCGTGGGGTTCTCCGTGCGCAGCGCGATCGTGGGTCATGCTCGCGCACGGGGTCGTGCGCTGGTGGAAGGCGGAGCTCGCCAACGCCTGGACCTACGTGGTCCGTCCGCGACCGCTCGCGAAAACAGACAGGGAACCCTCCCTCGGCGAGCCGATGCGCGACTCGGCGGGCGAGCAGCGCCAGGCGACGTCCTAGACGGCCGGAGAGATTCCGCGACTATGCCGGACGGTACGGGACCCTCCGCGGCTCCCTACCGGGAGGCGGCGCTCATCACCGGAGCGTCCAGCGGAATCGGCCTGGAGCTCGCGCACCTCTTCGCCGCCGACAAGAAGGACCTGGTCCTCGTCGCACGCAACCGAGAGCGTCTCACGCAGCTCGCCGTGGAGCTCCAGCAGAAACACGGCGTGTCGGTCAACGTCCTCGCCGCAGACCTCGCCGACCCCGGCGCGCCGTCGTCCATCGCGCGGGCGCTGAGCGGCATCGGCATCGCCGTGGACACCCTCGTCAACAATGCCGGGATCGGCGTGTACGGCCCTTTCGTCGAGACCGACCTCGCCAAAGAGCTTCGGATGATCCAGATCAACGTCATCGCGCCGACCGAGCTGGCCAAGATGTTTTTGCCCGCCATGGTGCGGCGCGGGCGCGGTCGGATTCTCAACGTTTCCTCGACTGCGGCCTTTCAGCCCGGCCCGCTCATGGCCGCGTACTACGCGACGAAGGCGTACGTCCTCTCGTTCTCGGAGGCTCTCACCAACGAGACCCGGGGGACGGGCGTGACGATCACGGCCCTTTGCCCCGGCCCGACGGTCACCGAGTTCCAGAAGCGGGCGGGCGCCAACGACACCCGCCTCTTCAACAGCCCGCTGGTGATGGACGCGCGTCGCGTCGCGCGGGCCGGCTACGAAGGGATGAAGAAGGGCAGGAGCCTCGTGATCCCCGGCGTGATCAACCGGCTCATGGTCCAGGGCCTGCGGCTGCTGCCCCGCAAGACCGTCACGCAGGCCGCCCGGCGGATCCAGGAACGAAGAAAATAGGCGACCCGTTACACTTTCAAATCGGAGGAGTGGCCGAGTGGCTTAAGGCGGTGGTCTTGAAAACCACTGCACCCGGAAGGGTGCCGGGGGTTCGAATCCCTCCTCCTCCGCCACTCGCAGCCGCTAGCCGGGGGTTCGCCGCGAGCGCACCCGCGAATGCGGGCGCGAGCGAACGCCGGCAGCGCCGGCGGTTATCTCCCCTCCTCCGCCATCGAAACGCCAAGGGTTCGCGCTCTAAGAGCTCAAGGATCGGACCAGCTCGGCGGTGACGCTCAGAATCTCCGAGGCATCCGGCTGGTCTCTGGCGACCCGGGAAAGCCTCCGGCCAACGGCCTCCGGGATGGCTCCGGGAGCCGTCATCCTCTCCTCGATCTTGTAACCCCCGCAGGTCGCGCAGAGAACGGAGAACCGCTTCCCGGAGTCCGGACCCCGCCCGGGAACTTCGTCGGTCCGACGCGGGCGCCGGGGCCGCGACACAGAAAACAGTCCCGGAGGGTCACGCGGCGTCAGTCTAAGCCGGGGGTCCCGGGGGACCACGGCGCGAAAGGCAGGGCACCGCTGCCATAATCGCGGTCATCTGGATCACGCCGGCGATCGTTGCGGGAAGCTTCGTCTTCTTCCTCGCTCTCGAGTCCGCCTTCCCCTTGCGGCGGGCCGTGGAGAGCAAGCTGCGCCGGCTCGCCCGCAACTTGACGATCGCCGGCCTCGGCCTGGCCACCGTCACGATCCTTCAGACGCCCGTCCTCGTGCCGATCTCGAAGTGGGCCGTCCGCAACGAGATCGGCCTGCTCTCGCTGGCTCCCCTGCCCGCATGGGCCGCGGTCCTCGGCACGATCCTTCTCCTCGACTACACGCTCTGGTTCTGGCACTGGCTCAATCATCGGGTGACCTTCTTCTGGCGGTTCCACAGGGTGCACCACGTGGACCGGGACCTCGACACGTCGACCGGGATCCGGTTCCACTTCGGTGAGCTCGGCCTCTCGGTGCTCTTCCGGGGCATCCAGATCGTGGCGATCGGCGCGGATCCGGTCGGCGTCGGGATCTACCAGCTGCTGCTCTTCGCTTCCGTCGTCTTCCACCACTCCAACACCCACCTTCCGGTCGGCGTCGAGCGGTGGCTCGTACGGCTCGTCGTCACGCCTCGGATGCACGGCATCCACCACTCGGACTACCGCAACGAGACCAACAGCAACTGGTCGAGCCTTCTCTCGGTCTGGGACTACCTGCACCGAACCGTGCGCCTGGATGTTCCGCAGGCCACGATCGTCATCGGCGTGCCCGCCTACAGCCGCCCGGAACAGGTTAGTCTCGCCAAAGTGCTGACGCTTCCATTCCGGCCGACCCGCGATGACTGGCACCGTCCCGATGGCGCTCCACCCGATAGGGTCCAGTCTGCGTACCCACCACCGGCCGAGCTGGCGCCGTGAGGCGAGCGTTTCATGGCTGGCTGGCGGCGGGTGCCCTGCTCTGCGCTTCTCTGCTCGTGTCCGGGTGCGCCTCCTCCGGGTCTTCGAGCTCGGCACCGACTCGCGGAGAAGAGAATCGCGACTCTTCGCGCTGCGAAAACGGGACGCTCGGCATGGAGACCATCCCGGTCTCCCGGGCCCTGCGCAAGGAGCTGGGGCTGACGGATCAGTTTCAGGGAGCGGTGGTCGTCGAAGTGTTCCCCGGCGGTCCCGCCGCGAAGGCCGGAGTCCTGCCGAACGACGTCATCGAGCAGCTCGACTCCAGCCGCATCACCAACGATTGCGACTTCGTCAACGCCGCTCACAGCCGCCCCTGCGGGCCGGTCCGCGTCGTGCTGCGGCGCGCCGGCGCCGCGGTCGACGCCACGCTCGTACCGGTCGACCAGGAATCCTTCCTGGACGAAGCCTGCCGTAACGGGATCGCCCGAGCGTGTTTCCGCCGGGCGTGGGCGTTCTGGGCCCGCAACCAGGGAATCGATCGCCAGTACGCTCTGGAGCAGTACCAGGCCGCCTGCCAGTCCGGAGCCGCGGAAGCCTGCGCTCACGTCGGGCTCCATCTGACCGACCAGCCGGCCCAGGCGAAGAGCGCGCTGGCCGCGCTGGAGCGCTCCTGCGAGCTCCAGAGCGGGGCTGGCTGCGCCCACCTCGCGTTTCTGTACGCGACGGGAAAGCTCGTTCCCAAAGACGACCGCCGCGCCACACAGCTCTACGTCCGCTCCTGCGATCTCGGCGACGCCCAGGGCTGCTTCAACGTCGGCTTGATGGCGGACCAGGGACGCGGCGGGGCCCGCAACCTCCCCCGCGCCGTCGCGAAATACGACGAAGCCTGCGCCGCGGGAAGCGCGACGGCCTGCACGAACCTCGGGTACTTCTACGAAAAGGGAATCGGCGTCACGAAAGACGCGGCACGGGGCGTCGCGCTGTATCAGCGGGGTTGCGACGGCACCGCGTGCCAGCCTTCGAACCTCAACGGCTGCCTGAACGTCGGCCGGGCCTTCCGCGATGGGATCGGCATGGAGAAGAACACGTCGCGCGCCGCATCCATCTTTCAACAGGCCTGCGATCGGGAGCCGGACCCGGCCGATGCCGGCGCGCCGGAGAATCGCTCGCGCGCCTGCTCGCTGCTCGGAGCGCTCTACCTCGAGGGCAACGGGGTCGAGAAGGACCTGACCAAGGGACGTCAGCTTTCGGAGCTGGGCTGCGAGCGAGGCGACGCCTTCGGTTGCTTCAACGCCGCTGTGACGGAAACGGATCCCGCGAAGGCTGCCTCTTTTCTGGAGCGGGCGTGCCAGGCGGGCGACGGCGAGGGCTGCCACGATCTCGGCGTCGCATACCAGAAGGGATCCGGGGTCGCTCGCGACCGCCGCCGCGCGGCGGCGCTCTTCTCGAAGGCCTGCGGCCTGGGCTTCAAACAGGCCTGCTCGAAGAAGGGACGCTAGAGGACTTTCCTCCGGGGCTGTCAACGCGCCCGGCGGAGAGCCTCCTCCCTCACCGCCGGGACGCTCCGGTAGATCAGATACAGAGCGATACCCAGAACGACGTGGTACAGCGCGTCATGAGTGAACAGGGGGTGGACGTCCCACCCGGAGCGCTGGATCGCCGAACCGGCGAAAACCAGGAGGATCGCAGCGACGCCGAGCAGAGCGAGCGGGTCGCGGGTGCGGCGATAGGCGACGAGGTAGGCCATCAGGAGGGTCGAGCCGGCCACGCCCGTAGCAGCGAGCACGCTCACGAACGAGCGCACCCGGACCAGGGCGGAGGCGAGGTAGAGAAGGAAGAGCACGATGCCGATCAGATTGACGTCGCGCGACCTCTTCCTCGCGAAGAGGACCGAGGACGCGATGGTCCAGCAGGCAAGCGAAGCCAGGCCCGCCGCGAGGAAGATCACGAGCCAGACGCTCCCGTAGACGCGTGCCGACGCCTCCAGCAGATACCCGTGGTAGAGCCCGCCCACGAGCGAGGCGGCACCGGCCGACCAGAAGAGCATGCGAAACGCCTGGCGCTGCCAGACGTCGGGCACGCGCGAGCGCGAGATCCGGAAAGCGAGGACGAAGCACTCGAGGGCGAGCGCAAAGTCCGTCAGGGCGACGTCAGGCTGCGTCACGTCCGCGGGCTCCTAAGGCTTGATGAAGAGCACGCGCGGCTCGGTCATCTCCTCGATCGCGTACCGGATTCCTTCGCGTCCGCTGCCGGAGCCTTTGACGCCGCCGTACGGGAAGTTGTCGATGCGCAGGGTGGGCGGCTCGTTGACGATGACGCCCCCCACCTCGAGCCCGTCGAAGCTCTTCAGGATGTTCCCGATGTCCCGCGTGAACACGGCGGCCTGCAGGCCGTACGCGGTGTCATTGGCCTGCGCGACCGCGTCGTCGAGGCCGTCGAACGGCTCGACCGTGGCGACGGGCCCGAACACCTCCCGGTCGCGGATCTTGGCTCCTGCCGGCACGTCCCACGCGACGACGGGCCAGAGCCGGGATCCCTCGCGCCGCACGCCGAGCAGGATGCGCGCCCCTTGCTGGCGCGCTTCCTCGACCCATGCCTCGACCCGCCGCGCGTTCTCTTCGTCGATCATCGGGCCGAGCACCGCCTCGGGGTCGGAGGGATCTTTCGGCTCGATCGAGCGGGCGGCATCGAGGAATGCCTCCAGGAACCGGTCGTACACCGGCCGCGCGGCGAAGATGCGCTGCGCCTTGATGCAGACCTGACCCGAAAAAGCGAAGGCCGCGGCCGCGAGCTTCTCCGCCGCGACCCGCCAGTCCGCGTCCTCGCAGACGATGGCCGCGGCGTTTCCGCCGAGCTCCAGGATGACCTTCTGGCGCGCGGCCTCTCCCTTGATCTTCCAGCCGACGGCGTCGGACCCGGTGAAGCTGACGCATCGGATCCGGGGATCCGTCCAGAGCGGCCGGGCCACGTCCGGGTCCGCATGCACGAGGGAGAACGCCGCCGTCGGCCAACCCGATCCCTCGACGGCGCGCGCGAGCAGGTCGGCCGTCATCGGTGTCCGCGGCGAAGGCTTCAGGATCACGGGGTTGCCGGCCGCGATCGCCGGCGCCACTTGTGCAGCGCCAGGTTCAGGGGGAAGTTGAAGGGCGTGATTGCCGTCACCGGCCCGATCGGGAACCGCCGCACCGCACAGAGCGCCCCTTCGCCTCGCGGCTCGATGTCCACCGGAACCAGCTCCCCTCCGATGCGGGTCGCTTCCTCCGAAGCGAGCCGGAGGGTGGTCATGCCGCGTGCGACTTCCGCTTCGGCGTGACGCCGCGGCTTGCCCGCCTCGGCGATGATCGTGGAGACCAGCTCGTCTCGCCGGTCCGCCAGATGCTGCGCGACGGAGCGCAGGATCTCGGCGCGGCGATGCCCGGGAAGGACCCTGGCCTGGGCGGCGGCCGCCGCGGCGCCCGCGATCGCTTTCTCGATCTCCGGCGGACCGGCCCGCGCGACGCGGGCGAGCAGATCGCCGCTCTGCGGAGACCGGACCTCGATCCAGTCGCCCGTCACGACCGGCTCTCCTCCGATGCGAAGCGGAAGATCGGGCGGCGGCATCCGGATGGGGCCGATCCGCACCGCCCTAGCGGGGCGGCGTGTCCCTGACGCGCTCCTGGATCACGCGGGAGAGGGGAATGAGGTCCCGCCCCGCCTGCGCCGCCCGGTCGTAGGCGGCGAAGAACCCGCGGGGCCCCGCCGCCAGCGCCCTCCGAAACGCCGGCACCCCTTCGGCCTGGATGATCGCATCGGAGAGGAAGGCTCCGGACGGACCGGCCAAGCGCCGTGAGAACTCCGGCCGCCGGATCTCGGCCGTCATGTTCATGCGGTGATCGAGGTCCGTCTCGGGATCGGCGAGGATCTCGGCCATCCGGTTCAGCTCGCCGATGTTGCGCTTCATCGGCTCCTTGAGCCACACGGAGAGCGGGAAGAAGTTCTCGTCCACTGAAAACAGGGCCACGGGCCCGTTTCGGCCACGGCCCGCAGCAACGGCTCGATCTGGCCGAGCTGGGGCTCGGGTTTCTGCCAGGCGGGGCTGGATTCGCGGTAGATGGACCACGCCTGGCGGTAGGCGCCGCCGGCGATGAGCCGCGCCAACCGCCCCCGTTGATTCTCGGGAGGTTCGGACGTGGAGTCCCCGAGGGCCCGTGGCAGGTCCACGACCATGACGTACCGGCCTTCGGCGGCGGGCAGAAGGACGTGGTCCGCGAGGCCGGCGAGACCGAACGAGAGGAGCACCTGCAGCTGGACGGAGATGGGTCGGTCGTCGGGCAGCAGCGTGGCCGCGCTCTCCGCGGCCCGCCGGACGAGGTCGGCCTCCCCCGAGGTAATGGTCTCCAGGAGCTTCTCCCACCGTTCGCGCTCGGCGCGGACGCCGCGAAAATCGAAGACCGCCGCCTTCGCCTCCTCGTCGAATGCGGCCGCGAGGTCCCGCTCGAAGATCTCGGCGTTCCGCGCGGAATCCTGGATCGCGATACGGACAGCCGGCAGGGACTGGAGGGCGGTCGCGTCGGCGCTCTCGAAGCGGGGACGGGCCAGGGCGGTCAGGATCTCGCGGGCGGCCCGGGAGTCCACGCGGATATCCAGGTTGTGCGGGCTCGGCGCCGGACTGGCGTACGGAACGCGCGCCTGCGCCGGGAGTTGGTGGAACCCGGCGGCGCGGAAGCGCAGCCGGCGCAGAACAGGACCAGGAATAACGCCTTCTTCACCGGAGAATCTCTCGGAGGGCGCCCTCGACGTCGGAAAAGTCGCGGAAGAAAACGTCCGGCTGTTCCTCGATCAGCCGCTCGGGCGGCGTCGGGCCGGTCGCCACCGCGATGGAGCGCACTCCCAGGCTCCGGCCGCAGGCGATGTCGTGAACGGAATCGCCGATCACGACGACGGACTTGCCGCGAAAGTCGATTCCCGAATGGTCGCGAGCCCTCTGGACGGCGAGCGCCGGCAGGGAGTAACGGTCCGCCGAGTCGCTGCCGAAGGCCCCGAAGGGAAAGTAGGGGTTGAACCCGGGA
>CAVXYF010000009.1:0-227221 GCA_963765835.1 uncultured Acidobacteriota bacterium
TAGAGCGCGCCGGAATTATACTCGGAAACGCATTGTCGTTGATGAAGGATGAAGCATGTATGTCTGCTGAGAGCGACGAGCGAGACATAAACAAATCGACCGGCTCATCGGAACTCGGAATCCGCAGGCATGCCGGAGGCTCGACCGCAGACAGGAATTTACCGCAAACACTCATGACGGCGGCCAACGCGCCGACGATTGCCGACGACAGGCTGGAAGAAACGACGCTCGTTTCGCCCGAAGGGACGGAAGAAGACGAAGCGCGTGCAACCGAAAAAGAGCTTACAGAGAACGCGCTCAGGCCGAGCCGTTTACGGTTTGCGCTCGTCTGCCTCTTATTCATCTTCGCGGCGGGATGGTCTGCGATTAATACGCGCCACGCTTTACTGCGCCAGAGCATGAGCGGCGATTGGGATGTCAGGCCCGTAGACGGGCGGCTCCTTGTTTCCGATGTCGGCGCGTCTCTGGCCGACAGGTTGCAGGTCAGGGATGAGCTGCTCAGCTTGAACGGTGAGCCTGTCACAACCGTCGGCAGGGTTCATCAACTGAGAAACCGACTGAAGCCGGGCGAAAGATTAACGCTCCAGATAAGACGCGAAGACCGTGCGGAAGAAGTCGAAATCGTCGCACAGCCTTTACCGCGCGCGCAAAAATTCGAGCCCTTGCTGTTCGGCGTTCTGCTCCCGGCGGTGTATCTCATAGTCGGGCTGGCGATTTTTCTGCTCAAGCCGAATGATAAGGCCGTGTTGCTGCTCTCTGTCGCCTTTGCGCTAATCAGCATGATTGCGCCGATGCCCTCTTATTCAGCTCTTTCGTCGCCGCCAGTGCTGCTCTGGTGGTGGCTCGCAGGCTCAATCCTGAGCCCGTTTTGTATAGCAATTTTGCTGCACCTCTTTCTAGTCTTTCCGGAACGCCTGCCGGCTCGTGCGACGCTTTCCCGCGCTCGAATGGTTGATTTACGTTCCATACGTGCTGTGTATGATACTGCCTTACGCAGCCGTCGATCTGCTTCTGGTCGGATGGTCGCAGTTCAGCTTTGTCTTTAAGTCGCGGCTGCTTGGCATCATAGCCAATTCAACACCCGGTCTCTATCTGTTCGCCAGCCTGCTGGCGCTGCTCTTTGGTTATTTGCAGGCCAGCATCACAAACAAGCGTCGCATACGGCTGCTTGCGGCAGGCGTTGCTTTCTCTCTCATCCCGCCTCTTTTATACATCCTGCCGTGGGATACAGTGTTCGACAGCAACCCGCTCAACTTGGGCGAATGGCGCAGCCTCGTTCTTTTGACGCCGCTGATTTTCCTGCCCGTCGTTTTCGCCTACGCGATTGCGCGGCACAAAGTCATTCCGGTCTCTTTCGTCATCCGTCGCGGCCTTCAATACATACTGGCTAAAAACGCGCTCCGGCTATTTTTGATAGTGCCGCTCGTTTGCATCGTCTGGAACATCGCCGCCAACCCGAGCCGCACGCTCTACGACATTCTCTTCCGCAACACGACGGGCTTTTACGCTTGCGTCGTGGTGGCGAGCCTTCGTTCTCTTGAATCGTTTTCGTCTTAACGAATGGATTGATCGACGCTTCTTCCGCGCGCAGTATGATCAGGAAAAAATCCTGCGCGAGCTGACCGAAGCCGTCAAAGAATCGGATTCGCTGCCGAAGCTCTCGCGCATGGTGAGCAGCAAAATCCAATCCGCCATGCATCCCGAAAGCGTCTATCTTTTTTTCCGCGAAGACATGCGCCAGTCCGATTTTTCTCTGGGCTACGCGTCAGCGGTCCGGCGGTCAGAGCGTCAAGCTGAAACTCGAAGCCGACTCGGCGCTCCTCAAGTTTATGGAACAGGAGCGCAACGCGATTGACTTTCCATTTAAAACGGACGCGGTCGTGCCCCAACATGACAAAGCATGGCTGCGTCTCTTAGGCGCAAACCTGCTCGTGCCCATGCACGGCACGGACGGCAAGCTGGCGGGCTTTTTTCTCGCTCGGCGAAAAGAGGTCGGAGATTCCCTACACGAACGGCGACAAGCAGTTATTAGAGACGCTGGCGCACCAGATCGCGCTCGTCCACGAAAACCTGAAGCTCAAAGAGCACGTCTTGCGCGAGCAGAAAATAAAAACGGAAGTGCTCTCGCGCTTTGATGAAGGCGCAATCAATCTTTTGAAAGAGTGTCCGCGATGCGGCAGGTGTTATGACCGCAACGTTCAAAGTTGCGCCGTGGACGACGCGGAATTAACTCTGACGCTGCCCGTCGAGCGAACCATAGAGAACCGCTATCGTCTGGAACGCCTGATAGGCAAAGGCGGGATGGGCGCGGTTTATGAAGCGACCGACTCGCGCCTCAATCGCACGGTCGCCGTCAAAGTTTTGAGCGGCGCGATGTTCGGCAACCGCGCCGCGCTGCGTCGCTTTGACGCGAAGCGCAAACCTCCGCACGCCTTTCTCATCCTTCAATCGTCGCCGTACACGATTACGGCGCGCTCTCGACCGAAGGCGCTTTTCTAGTCATGGAAAGATGCACGGCGAAACTCTCAGGCAAGTTTTGGAGCGCGAAGGGCGCTTGACGATGGAGATGCGGCGCGATGGTTCAGTCAGGTGCTAGACGGCGTGGAAGCGGCGCACCGCGCAGGCATCGTCCATCGTGACCTCAAGCCGGATAACATCTTTCTGGCGCGCGACGAAAATGGCGCTGGCGTGCGCCTGCGCATTCTGGACTTCGGCCTTGCCCGTTTCACACAGCCAGACATAAGTCAGGCAGCGAGCGTAACCCTGCCCGGCACAATCATGGAAACCTTCGGCTACATGTCGCCCGAACAGGTACGCGGCGAACCCACGGACGAGCGCAGCGATCTCTCTCCGTCGGCGTGATTATTTACGAAGCGCTCTCAGGCTCTAAGCCCTTTCGCGCTCGCAGCTATCACGAGCTCCTGCACTTGATGTCGAGCGACGACTTCGAACAAAATTCGACGGGCAACTGGCGGAGTTTTTCAAAAGAAGTCTCGCGCGCGACGCGGAAGCGCGCTTTGCTTCGGCAGGCGAAATGAAGCGCTTTCTACTCAAGACTTTTGCAGAGCGATTTTCAATGTAGGGACAAGCCCTGCCCCTACAGTTGTTCCAGAGTTCGCTATTTAACTTTTAAGACGATAAAGGTCAGATCGTCGTGCTGCGGAGTTCCTGCGCACCATGTCTTGATGCTCTCGATTAATTGGGCGCGCACTTCTACGGCGTCTCCGCTGGCAGCCATCTTCACGGTCTCCTTCAATCTCTGCTCGCCGAATTCTTCCCCGCTGATGTTGAGCGCCTCCGTGAGACCGTCCGTGTAGGCGATGAGCAGGTCGCCGCTCTGCAATTGCACACGGCCCTGTTCATAGCGGCAGTGCTCGAAAAAGCCTACGACCGGCCCGCCAGTGCTTAGTTTCAAACAGCCGTTCGCCGTGTCACGATGGGCCGCCGGTAAAGTCAATGCAGTTGTCTGTTCGGAAAATGTTGAAGCAGGCTCCAACGAATGCGAGCGGCGGTAGAGCAGTGGAGGATTGTGCCCGGCGTTGATGTAAGTGAGCTCGCGCGTACGCTCGTCGAACTGCGCGTAGAAGAATGTCACGTAGGTCGCGGACCCCGTTGACTGGCACAAGAGCCGGTTGATGTTGGAAACAAGCTCGACCGGCGACGCGGGGCTTTTAACAGCCGCACTTTTGGAAATTATTTGACTGCGCAGAGATGCCTGCACTTAGACATGACGAGCGCCGCAGAGATTCCTTTACCCGCGACGTCCGCGATGGCTATGCCCGTCTGGCCGTTACCCAGCGGGATAAAGTCGTAGTAGTCACCGCCGATTCCACGCGCGGGCTCGCAGAAACCTTCAAGCTCCAGATGAGCGGACCGCGGCGGCTCTGAAGGCAGAGCCCTTGCTGCACTTCGGCTGCGACTAGCAGCTCGCGGCGCAACTGTTCTTCTACAACTATGCGCTCGATCAACCTTGCGTTCTCGATGACGAATGCCAGTTGGCCCGCGACAGACATCAACATCTCTTTACCTTTAAATCTTTTATCCGCACAGGTCGGCGAGCACCAGCTGGCTCTAATACGAGAACACCGCGAGCAAACATTTTGTGGCAACGGATTGTACGGGGTATTCCCGGCGTGCGAGCTAAGAGGAGTATTCGACGTGAAAGAAAGATTTGGAGAGCGGAAGACAAATAAATAGGCGCGAGCAGCTTTGCAGCCGCTCAGCGCCTATTTTGCGCGTGGTCACTGTCCTCACCCCAGCAACCACTAGGACTTTGGTTTCACCGCAGCCCTGATTGGCAGAAACTATAACTTAATTCCTGAAAGCGGACAACAAAAAAATTCAAAAAATCGTGCCCTCTTTCCGCGTGAGGTCGCGCGCGCCCGAGACCTCATTCACAGTCCCGCTACGCCCTTCTATCAGCAGCCGGGCGAAAAGTGCGCTCGCAAGCGCAAGCGCCGAGGCGATCAATATGACGACGCGGAATCCACTGACGAACGATTCTTCGATGGCACGTTTGACTGCCTGTTTCGTCTCAGCCCTTCAACTGTTCCGGAATGGCGATGGTGGCAAGGCGGCTCGTCTGCGCTTCGAGCGCGGCGCGAGTCTCCGCAGGAAGTGTCTAAGGTCTGAAGATGAGCATTAAAATTTCGCGCGAAGACTCCGGTCATGACGATTCCGAAGACCGCGATAGAGATCAGCCCGGCAGTTCTGGATACCGCATTGTTGATGCCTGAAGCGATGCCTGCGTGTCGCTCTTCGACGGCGCCCATCACAGTCGTCGTCAGCGGCGCAACGCTCGCCGCCATGCCGAGGCTCATCAACATCACCGCCGGGAAAAAGCTCGTCCAGTAACTTCCCGCGCCCGCG
Source organism: uncultured Acidobacteriota bacterium (assembly GCA_963765835.1). GTDB lineage: Bacteria > Acidobacteriota > Thermoanaerobaculia > UBA5066 > Gp7-AA6 > Gp7-AA6. The sequence continues at coordinate 4,870 of CAVXYF010000009.1, forward strand.
CCCGGCAGCATGAACAGCAGCGAAGCCTGCGCTCGCGACAATCGGGCCAACGACGAGCGGCAGTTTCGCGCCGTATCGCCGGACAAGCCCGCCCGCCCAGCGCGACAGAAGGAACATCGTCAGCACGAACGGCAGAAGCGCGGCCCCCGCTTCGGTCGCCGAATAGCCCTGCACCTGAATCAGGTTGAAGGGCAGAAAGAACATCAACCCGCTCAGCGCGCCGTAGAGAAAGAGCGTCAGCAAGTTTGCTCCCGGCGAAAGTCGACGAGCGGAAAAGAGCGAGTGGCATCATCGCCCGCTGCCCGCGTCTTCGCTCGACGATGACGAACAGGATAAGCAGCAGAGCGCCCGCCGCAAGACTCACGACCACACGCGGGTCTTTGAATCCGCGCCCGCCCGCTTCGACCAGCCCGTAGACGACTCCGCCCAGTCCCAGCGTCGCCGTCGCCGCTCCGAGAATGTCTATGCGCTCTCCTGCGCTCTCGTCGCGGCTCTCCGGCACGCGCCACCACGTGATGCCGAGCACCACGGCCGCAAGCGGCAGGTTAATAAAAAATATCCAGCGCCATGAGACGTTCTCGACGAGCCAGCCGCCGAGGACCGGCCCCACGCCCGCAGAGATGGCCGTAAAGCCCGACCATGTGCCGATGGCCCGTCCCCTGTCCTTCTTTCGAGAACGAGGCGCTGATGATCGCAAGGCTTCCGGGGACGAGCATGGCCGCGCCCACGCCCTGCACGGCACGCGCGATGATAAGCTGTGCTGTGCGTCTGTGCCAGACCGCAGCCGGCGGAAGCAATCGCGAAGAGCAGGACGCCCGTCGAGAAGATGCGCTTTCTTCCCAGACGATCACCCAGAGAGCCGCCGACCAGAATCAGCGCGGAGAGCATCAGCGAGTAAGCCTCGACGATCCACTGCGCCCCGACTATGTCCGTTCCCAGCTCACGCTGAAGCACGGGCAGCGCGACGTTGACGACCGTGCTGTCTATAAAAGTGATGCTTGACGCCGAGGATGGTCGCCGCCAGCACCCAGGGCGCGGCCGCTTTGGAGCATGGAGACTCTGCCGACCCGGCGCGAATAACCGCTTCATCACATGGCGCTTTGACAATCGTCGTCAAGCCTTGTCTCCCATGATTCCTCCTAAAGCGCTACAGGTAAACTTTCTCATGCGGAAAGCTGTCACGAGCGCAGACGGGTCATGCCGGGGCGGAAATTGCGCAGGCGCTCTAGCAAGCCGGGCCGGCTCGTCCCGAACGAACCTATGGTCCCGCCGCCGTTTCCGAAAGAGCGCCTCTTCACGATCGCGCGACCCGAGGTGCCTCGGGCGGTCGACGGCGCCGGGAGGGACCGGACAGAGGAGATCTCGAGAGAGGACGGCGTTTCCCTGGGCGGCTTCGAGCCCACCCGGTACCAGGGGATCGTGGCGCCGCACGACCTCGTGCTCGAACTCCCGAAGGCGCGAACCGCGCGGGAGGTGATGCTCTACCTGACCGGGTGGATCTTCTACAGCGACACGTCCATCCAGGTGTCCCTGTCGCAGCGGGGCGCACCGGACTCGAAGCTCCGCCCGGCCGGACCCGTGCTCGAAGTTCCGGATGGACGCGGAGGGTGGAAGGTCGCGCTTCCGGCGATGGGCTTCCCCGCCGGAAAAACGAAGACGATGCCGGTCGATCTCTCCACGATCCTCGTCCGGGACGACCCGCGCGTGCGGATCCGGACGAACCTGGCCATCTACTGGGACCAGATCTCCTACACGGCGGACGATCCGCCGGTCGAGGTCCGGATGTCCCCCGCGCCGCTCGCGTCCGCGCGGCTCTCCTTCCGCGGGTTCTCGCGGCGATACCGGGAGGGCACGGACGGGCCGCACCTCTTCGTCCACGACGACGTCGAGACCACGCCGCGCTGGGCGGACCTCTCCGGCCTCTACACGCGGTTCGGAGACGTGACCGAACTTCTGGGGAAAGCCGACGACCGCTCCGTGGTGTTCAAGGGGGGTGACGCGATCCGCTTGGAGTACGACGCCTCCCGGCTGCCGCCGGTGCCCGCGGGCTGGGAGCGCGACTGGCTCCTGGTCTTAGATGGCTGGGAAAAGGACGGCGACAAGAACACGGTAGCCGGTCAGACCGTCGAGCCTCTGCCTTTCCACGGGCAGGATCCCTCCCGCTATGGCCTCCGGGACAAGGAGCCCGCGGCACTGGACGAGATGCGGCGGCTCTGGCTCACGCGGCCCGGGGGGCCGCATGCTTTCCGCGACTGGGTTCGCGCCGGGCCCGAAGGACGTTGAAAGCCGGCGCGTCTGCAGTCCTCGCCGCTGTGGCCATCGCGGCCATCGCGGTCTCCCTCTTCGCCGCGACGTCTACCGCCCCGGCACCCGTCTTCCGGGACGTCACCGCCACGTCGGGAATCCGCTTCCAGTTCCGGTCCGACCTCCGTCGCTTGAAGATGATCACGACGATGAACGGGGGATGCGCCTTCGGAGATGCCGACGGCGACGGCCGTCCGGACCTGTACGTCACGAACTCCGTCCCCCAGTGGGGGAAGCCGAACACCCGGAGTTGCGGCCGGCTGTTCCGCAACGTCGGAGGCGCCCGCTTCCAGGACATCACGGAGACCTCCGGCGTGCGGGCGTGCGGCCTCGGGATGGGAGCCTTCTGGGTCGATCTCGACTCCGACGGGGACCTCGACCTCTACCTGACGAACGTCGGACCCAACCAGCTCTTCGTCAATCGCGGCAACGGGACGTTCGAGGAAGCGCGCGCGAGCGGTCTCGAGGACCCGCTCTTCTCCATTGGCGCCGCTTTCACGGACTACGACGCGGACGGCGACGTGGACGTGGTGGTGGCGAATTACCTCGACTCCACGCCTGAGTGGGAGCGGAGCCAGCCCCAGTTCGAGCTCCGCGTTCCGGAGGACTACGTGGGACAGCCGTCTCACCTCTTTCGCAACGATGGGGGTCGCTTCACGAACGTTACAAAGGAGGCGGGCCTGTCGATGCCGGTAGCGGACACGAAGACCCTGGGCGTGGCCGTCCTCGACTACAACGGCGACCGCCGTCCGGACCTCTATTTCGTGAACGACCGGACGTCGAACCGTCTCTTCCGGAACCGGGGGGACGGTTCGTTCGAGGAGACCACCGCAGAGTCGGGCGCGGGGGCCCTCGGCTCGCAGGCCCGGGCCGGGATGGGCGTCGCGGTCGGCGACGCCGACGGAGACGGGACCACGGACCTCTTCGTGACGAACTTCGGAGGAGAGCCCAACAGCTACTACCGCAACGTCGCGGGAGCGCTCTTCGAAGACGCCGGAGCGACGCACGGCGGCGCGACGGTCGGTCTGCCGTCGGTCCGCTGGGGAACGCACTTCGCGGACTTCGACAACGACGGCTGGCCCGACCTCTATGCCGTGGGGGGGCATCTCGCGCCGCGGGTCGCGCGGCTCCTCGGCCACTACAAGAGCGGTAAGGCGAAGTATGTCGAGGCGGGAGATCGAGCGTACCGGCAGAGGACCGTTCTCCTCCACAACGCGGGGGCGGGGCGCTTCGAGGAGTGGTCTGCCGCGGGCGACCTCGGCACCATCCGGATGTCCGGGCGGGGGAGCGCTGTGGGAGACGTTGACGGAGACGGCGACCTCGACCTCTTCATCGTGGACCTGGCCGGGCTTTCCCGCCTCTTCGAGAACCGGGTCGGGAGCCGGAGGAGCTGGATCCGCATCGACCCGCAGCCCGGAGGCGACCGCCGCACCGTCCTGGGCACGCGGGTGGGAGTCAGCGCGGGCGGGCGGACGCAGTGGCGGGACCTCCAGGTGTCCCCCTCTTACGCCTCCGGGACGCTGACGGACCTGCACTTCGGTCTGGGTGACGCGTCGAACGTTGAGGTCCAGGTTCGGTGGCCGGACAGGCGGGAGAGTCGCTTTACCGGGGTGGCGGCCCGGCGCGCCTACCGGTTGACGCGGGACGGCGGGCTGATCCCCTTTCCGCCGGGCTAGGCCCCCGCGCCGAGCTGCACGAGTCTCTCGATGATGTTCGGGAGAACGCTGCGGGGAACCCAGGCCTCTCCGTCGGCGACCTTGCGGACCGCCTTGGAGAGAAACGCCCGGAGCCGTCTTCGATTCAGATAGCCGAGGGCCCCGTGGGACAGCGCATCGAGCAGCGCCGCCTTGGAGCTCTGTCCCGTGAGCACGATCACGCGGGTTTCGGGACTGCTGCGGCGGAGGATCGGCAGGAGGGGAAGGCCGCGTCCCATCGCGAGCTTCGCGTCGAGCAGGAGAATCTGGGGAGCGAATCGGGCCGATCCGAGCGTCTCCGCCGTCGTGGAAGCCTCGGCAACCACGCGAATGCCAGGCTCGGGTTCGAGCAGTCGAAGACAGGCGGCGCGGCGTTCCTTCTCCTCGTCCGCCACGACAACCGTGATTTGCGCCATGGAGTTCGGGACGACATTGTGACCGATCTCACACGCAGGGGCAAACGAAAAACCGGAGCCGTGCGTGATGGGAGCAACCGTCACGGCGCTCCGGTCTGGCTGGTCGGGCTCGTTTTCGGCGTTTGAACGCAGTCAGCCAGGCTCATGTCTGGGGCCCAGTTCAAATCGGGCCGCCGGAGACGCTGGATCGCGAAGTTCTCGACCTTCGTCGACCTTGGAGTGAGGATCTCCTGGACGCCGCATGGTGATTTCCCTTCAGTGAAAGCTTCAGAATGTTAGGTCTGCCGGTCGCAGTCCAAGGTCGAAACTGGTAACCATGACTTGTTTGTATTTCGGGAGTGCTCTTTTTTCACGCACTCGGCCGGCGTCGGAATCGGGCTGTGGTCGCCACCACCCGCGGTCGCGGGGCGGTCAGCCTTCGGAGGGAAAAAAAAGGCCCGGCCAGCCGGCCGGGCCATCCAATTCTCGAAGGACGTGGAAAGTTGAAGGAGGGCTTACCCCCTAGCTACTGCCTCCCGGCGTGCAGATGAAGTTACCCGAGGGCTCGCCGCCCTGCTGACAGAAGTCGGTGCCACAGTTCGGGCTGCTGCCCGAGCAGACTTCGGCTGCATCACAGGGATTCGACCGCTGCCGGCAAACCGTCTCGCTGCCCAGGAACACGTCGTTCGGGCAGGCGCCCGACGACCCCGTGCAGCTCTCGGCCGCGTCGCACACGCCGGCCACCGCGCGGCAGACCGTAGTCGAGGACTTGTAACCCTCCACGCAACTGTTGGCTGAGCCGCTGCAGGAGTCCGTTCCATCGCAGGCGCCGCCATTGGAGGTGCCCACGCAGGCCGTGGTTGCCGGCGCGAAGCCGTCCGCCGGGCATCCGCTCGCCGTGCCCGTGCAGCTCTCCGCTGCGTCGCACTGACCGGCCGAGGCGCGACAGCTCGTGGTCGCTGACTTATAGCCGTCTACGCAGGTGTTGGCCGTACCGCTGCAGGAGTCGGTCCCATCGCAGGCCCCGCTGTTGGAGCTTCCCACGCAGGTCGTCGTCGCCGAGGCGAAGCCGTCCGCCGGGCAGGCGCCCGACGTCCCATTGCAGGTCTCCGCCACGTCGCACTGACCCGCCGAGGCGCGGCAGCTGGTGGTCGCTGCCTGGAATCCGTCCACGCAGGCGCCGCCGGCGTTGCAGGAGTCGGTCCCGTCGCAGGCGCCTCCGTTGGATGTCCCGACGCAGGACGTCGTCGCGGGCGCCTTGCCGTCCGCGGGGCAGGCGCTCGAGGTACCCGAACAGGTTTCCGCGACGTCACACTGACCCGCCGCGGCGCGGCAGCTGGTGGTCGCTGATTTGTAACCGTCCACGCAGGCGCCGTTGCCGTCGCAGGAGTCGGTCCCGTCGCAGGCGCCGCTGTTGGTTGTTCCGATGCAGGTCGTCGTCGCGGGCGCCTTGCCGTCCGCCGGGCAGGTGTTCGACGTGCCGTCGCAGAAGTCTGCCACGTCACACTGGCCCGCCGCGGCGCGGCACGAGACGGTCGACGGCTGCTTGGTGTCCGTGCAGCCCGCGGTTGTCCCGTTGCACGTGTCGGCCGCGTCACAGACTCCGCTCGCCTCGCGGCAGACCGTCCCCTGGTTACCCGGCGTGTAGACACATTGGGCCGTCAGGTTGCCCGGGGTGCCGACCACCGTGCAGCTGTCGCTGGTGCAGAGGTCGTTGTCGTTGCAGATCGTCGTCGCACAGGGGTTCAGCTGCGTAGTCACGACGAGGTCCGTACAGTCGCACTTCGACCCGGTCCCCGCCTGCTGGAGCGTCTGGCAGGAGGTCTTGTGGTTTGCGTTCTGCTCCCAGACGCGGCAGGAAGGAATGCGGAGCGCGCCGCTGGCGATGTTGCACTTTACCGTCGCATCCACCGTCCAATCGACCGGCCCGGCGGTGGCTCTGAGATCTCCGCAGGTGTCGGTCGTACTGGGAGTCGTCGCGTGACCAGTGGGATCGATGCTCAACCAGAGGTCGGTGTCGGCGTCGGGGTAGGCGAGGTTGTCGCCCTGGCCGGCCTGGGCAGCCGCTCCGGAACAGACCAGGGCGGTGCTCGGCTCGCGCACGGTCCCGCCGTCTCCGGAGACGAAGAGTCCCAGGTCATACCTTTCGTTGGACGTCGCCGAATACGCGGTGGTGACTCTGAGTTGAATTGTGTCGTTCACCGAGGTGCAGAGGTCGTTGTTCAGAATGGTGACGGCCTTCACGGTCGTCGTGACGTCGCTGGCCGTGCAGGAGTTCAGGTTGCTGGGGCAAGCGACTACCGGAAGAGTGACTGGGTTGATCGAGAACAGCCCGACGGTGTGATCCTCCGGGGTTCGGAGCTGAATGCCGGCGAATTCCTTCTCCGGCTTACCGAGAACCGTCAGGTTGTAGCCGAATTCGACGAGCGGGCCGTTCGCGACGGCACACGCGCTTCCGGTGTCGTTGCATCCCTCGATCGGGAGAATCGCAATCGGCAGGAACCTGCCGCCCTTGCCCTCCGCGGCGTAACTCTCGAAACGAATCGGTCCGACTGTTCCCGCAGGGTCGATCTCCGCGGAAATCCGCAGGTCGCCCAGCAGACGTTGACCCGGCTTCTGGTTGAGCTCGATCTCGAGCGCTCCCGCGCCGCCACTCGACGTCCTCTGAAGGCCGGCGTACAGAACCTCGTGGCCCACCGAGTCGAGCGTCGTGAAGGCGTAGCCGTTCTTCAGGATCGCCGAGCTCGTGCGGGCGCCAAACGCCTCCCACGTGTCGAGGAAGTCCGGCACGCCGTTGGCGAGGGGCTCGCCAGCCGCCCCGAGCGCGTCCGCCCAGACGCGAGGCGCGTGGAGCTGGAACAAACCACGGACCGCCGGCTGAGCCGAGCGGACGCTCGCGCTCACGCCGTTCGAGGCGTAGAGAACGGCGGAACGCCCGACCTCGGTTGCCGTCGCCGCCGTCGCCGCTGCGCACACGAACAGCGCGCACACAGCCATGGAGAGCATGAACGCTGTAGGAATACATCGCCTCGAGAAACTGGCCCTGGTCATTGTGACCCTCCTCCCGTTTTCAATTGTTTGAGTCTTGAGATTGAGATGGCATCGTGTAGGGATCGTTGTTGCGGATCAATTGGACATTGGTCTCTCTGACGGAAGTCGTGCCTCGAAACAGATCGGAGCGCTGGATCAGACGTAAGTCGAGGAAGCAGACAGGAGCGCCGGCAGGTCCGCGATGTGCTCTCTCAGGATTCGCCATTGAACGGTGAGCAGCACTGGGCCCCGTGGCGCCGCCGACCCTTCAATGAACGAAACGGAAGCGGTGCGGAGAAGATATGGGGGGAGAGACCAGGCGGCTATCCGCCGGACGGCGGAGAAGCGGATGAGAAAAGGGCTTAGGTCTTTGGTCTGAGCTGGCCCTGATCGAAGATTGCGAGGGCGAATCGCCCCTCGAGCCCGAGCTTCTGAAAAATGTTGTTCAGGTGGCTCTTCACCGTCTTCTCGCTGATGTTCAGAAGCCGGGCGATTTCCTTGTTCCGCAGACCTCGGGCCACGCCGTCCACGATCTCCTGCTCCCGCTTCGTGAGCTGGCCCTCAGGTTCCGAGGCGCCCGCTGCGAAATTCGTCAGGTGCTCGAGCGTGAGGGCCTGGGCGCGCCGATTTGCCCATATTTCTCCGGCGGCCACGGCGCGTATGGCGCGGAGAAGGCTGCCGAAGTCGAGCTGCTTTCCGACGAGCCCGCAAGCGCCGGCTCGGAGCACCCGCTCCACGTTCTCGTCTGCGGAGCGCGTTGCCATGACCAGGATCCGGATCCGAGGCGCCAGGCGCCGCAGGCGGCCGATGATGCTCTCCGAGTTCGGCCCGAGTGCTTCGTAGTCGAACAGTAGGAGCGCGGGGGCCGTCTCCTTGAGCACCGCGACGATTCCCTCCTCGTCGTGGGAGTTGCCCACGACATCCAGGTCCGGTTCCTGATTCAGCAGGCGTGTCAGGACATCCCGGAGGAGGGCAGGTTGGGTCGCGATCGCGAGCCGGGTCAGCGCCGCGTCGCGAGGCTTCCGGGATGACGGGGTCACGCGGGACGAGGGACTCACGGTCCGCACCGAGCCGGCGACCGGCGCACGCGGCTTCTCCCTGGTCTTTCCGATCTTCTTACCGTGCACTGTGCTGATCTGTTGCAGTCCATCTTATCTTGATCCGATTTCATACAGAGGCACGGTCTCAGAGACAGAGAAGTCGGTCAATGAGGAGAGGTCCGCACTATCGACGAACGTCGAACTCATTTGTTCGACCAAAGTCGGGGGGCGCTTCTCAATGCTGCTGCAGCTCTCCGCGCCGAGCCTTGTAGTGCGGACCGGTGAATCGATTTCTGTTGCTCCGGACTCTCGTGACCGGAGCGGCGTCCGGCAGGCCGACTCAGCGGGGCGGGTCCGCGGCGCAGCGGAACCCGAAGTCTCCTTCGCGATAGCCCGTGTAGGCGAAATTGCGGCTCGAGGCACTCAGCACCGTGGGGCGGCTGTCCCACGAGCCGCCCTTCACCACGCGCGCCCGACCGGTCTTCGGGCCCGCGGGATCCCTCTGGGGGCTCGACCGGTAGTAGTCGGGATCCCACCAGTCCTCGCAGAACTCCCACATGTTTCCGCCGGTGTCCAGCAGGCCATAGGGGCTGGCGCCGGCTGGGCGGATTCCGGCGGCGTCGTTGCCCTCCTCACCCCAGTTGCGACGGAATACCCCGCGCTCCGGGCTCGGTGGCTCGCTACCCCAGGGCCACATCCGACCGTCGGTTCCCCGCGTCGCCTTCTCTCTCTCGGCCTCAGTGGGAAGCCGGCCTCCCGCCCACTCGCAGTAGGCCTTTGCCTCGTCCCATCTCACGAAAGCCACGGGGAAGTCGTCCTGCACAGCCCAATACGGATCGGGTGGAAGCGGACGTCCCGTGGCGGCTGCAAAGCGCTTGAAGCGACCCACAGTCAACGGGAGCTTGTCCATGAGGAAAGAGGAAACGAATACGGTGTGAGGAAGGGGAGCCCCCTCGGTCTCGAGATTCCCCATCAGGAACTCGCCTTCCGGGACCTGGATCATGATCGCCCCGTCGCGTGCTCGCCGGTACTCGGGAAAGCCCTGCGGGTTCTGACCGGTGGGCGTGAGTGATTGCAGGGGCGGAGGACCACCTCCCGGAGCACTCGGTGACACCACAACGGTCCTCCCCGGGACGACCGAAACGGCGCGGGTGACGGAAGGCCCCGACGCTCCGTGGACGCGCACCTCCCGCTGGCCCACGGGGACGTTGGAAAGGAGAAGGCTTCCGTCCGCCCCGGCACGGCCGGCGACTCCGCCGTCCAGAACGATCTCCGAGGCCGGAGCCGCTTCGACGACCGCGATGGAGCCGTACTCCGTGGCACCCTCACGACCGGCCCACCCTGCCCGGATGCGCACCAGGACCTCATCGACGTCCAGGGACTCGCGTCCGCGATCGTCCAACGGAACCGGCACGAGATACTCCTCGCCCGGCTCGAGCTGCGTGGAGCGGCGATCGGTCACTCGAGCGCCGTAAATCGGTTTGCCGTCGGATGAAGACCCCGACCGCTGGCGTGTGGTGAGCGTGAGCGAAACCCGGACCGCCCTCCCGGGCCCCGGTTCCATCGACCCGGGGTCCCATCCGATGTCCGCGGAGATTTCCTGGACCAGAAAAGGAGGAGGGGTGTCTTCGGAAGGCGGCGGGGAGACTCCGGGGAAGGCGCTGACTCCACAGCGACTCACGACATGACGCCGGCTCGTGCCCGCATTTCCGGAAGGTTGTTTCGTGGACGATCCGGTTTCCCCGAGCGTGGTCCAGGAGGTAAACGAAAGAGAGGAGGTCGCCCCCTGAAACCGGGTGACTTCGCAGGACTCGGCAGGTCCACTTCGGCGGTTGGCGACGGTTTCGACGCGGACCTCGATGCGCCCGGAAACCGAGGTGCTCCCCGGCGGCTCTGCGGCACGGACGAGAACCGGGGCCACCGTCTTTCGATCGTCCTGAGCACAGCGGAAGCCCAGCATGGGGCCGGGCCATCCTGGTTCGACGCCCATTCGAGATGTCACGCGAACCCAGCTGGACGGGCTCATCCAATTCCCACCGCGCAGCACCCGCGCCGTGCCGGTCCCGGGTCCGGTCGGATTCTGAGCCGGGCTCTCTTCGTACTTCTCCTCGTACCAGTCCGAACACCACTCCGAGACGCTTCCGGCGAGATCGAGAACACCGTAGGGGCTGACACAGTCCGGGTATGCACCGGCGGCAGTCGGAGCGTGGGGACCCCCATCTCTCGTGTTACAGCGCCAGGGATCGAAGTCGTTCCCCCAGGGGAATTGCCGCGCGTCGTCGCCACGAGCCGCATGCTCCCACTCCGCTTCGGTCGGGAGCCGGCCTCCGGCCCAGTCACAGAACGCGCTGGCCTCGGGCCAGGTGATGCTGGACGCAGGGAGGGTGTCCGGCGTTCCCCAGGCCGGGGACTTCGGAGGGGGCCGCCTCGACGCGGTCAGAAAGCGCTTGTACTGGCCCCAGGTCACCTCGCTTTTGTCCATGAGGAAGCGGTCGACGCGAACGAGGTGCTGCGGGTGCTCGGACGGTTCGCCTTGCGCCTCCGGGCTTCCCATCTGGAACTCTCCTCGCGGAATACGCACCACGATGGCGCCGTCCTTCTCGCGCCAGAATTCCTCGGCCCCCTGTGGGTTGAGCCCGAGCGGACGCAGCCCGTCGGGAGACGCAGAGGATTGCTTCAAGAGGAGGAGCGAAAGATCGGTTCGGCGTCCCTTCCGAACGCGAGCGACGGCGCGCGCTTCACGCCCGGAGGCGTCCCGCACGATGATTTCCCGTCCACCGGCGCGCACGGCGCGAAGGAGGACCGGCGCATCGGAAGACGTCCGTCCCACGAAACCTCCGTCGAGGAAGATTTCGGCCCGCGGGACGTCGGCCGCGACGGCTATCTCCCCGTACGCGCTCGGCGAGCGGGTGCCCGCGGCGCTCGCGGAGAACTTCAGGAGCAGCTCACGCATCCGGAACTCGTCTGTTTCTCTCTCACTCGCGGCCAGGATCGGAACCACGGCGGTGCGACCTTCCGGCACCCGAAGGGTTCTCTTCGAAGTTCTCGTCTCGTACGCTGGAACCCCGCCTTGCGCAAAACCGGTCAGCCTTCGGGTCGAAAATGTAGCCGCGATGACGACCCCGCGGCCCGAAACGGCGACTTGCCCCAACGACACGTCCACCAGGAAGTAGGGAGATCCGCGCAAAGTCCACGCAGCCGCCGCGTGCTCCGAGGCGACCTCCGCGCAGCCGCTCGAGGAACGAATCGCGGACCACTCGGAATCGGAGTCGGCGCCCGCCTCGCCGTAGAAAATGCTCCAGCGAGCCGTTTGACCTTTGTCCAGCGTGGCCTCGACCTGACACCGGTCGTACGCGGGTCCTTCGGCGGTGTTTTCGACGAGCTCGAGACGCGTCCACACCGTTGCGGCGCTGGCCGGAACACTGCTGGCCGCGATCAGGAAAGCGGGCAGCGCAAAAGCCCGAAGGAACGCTTGCGATGTTCGGTGCATGCGGCAGTTTCGCTGAGCCGCCGCTACCTGGGCTTCTCCGCCGCCGCCTTCGGTTGCTCGGCCAGAAGCTGATCGATCCGATTTTTGAAGATGGAAAACGGCTGTGCTCCGGTCAGCCGGGCTACGGTTGTGACCTTCGAGCTGGTCGGGTCGGTGTATGCCAGGAGGAAGACGGGTGTGCCCGGTATTACGGCCTTCTGGCCCTCTGCGACGTTCTTCCGAATCTGCTCGGCATGCTTGCCGCGGCTCAGGCAGTCCTCGAATGTTCCGACGTTCAGATTTACCGCCTCGGCATGGGGGCTCCACGGCTCCAGGCTCTTCTGGTTGGCAAACAGCCGGGCGTGCATTTCCCAGTACTTGCCCTGATCACCGGCGCAATGCGCCGCCTCGGCTGCCCGGAAAGAGAGCTTGTGAATCGATTCGAGCGGGAAGTCGAGCAGGACGTACTTCACCTTTCCGGTCGCAACGTACTCCTTGTCGATCAGCGGGACCGTCTCACGGACGTGGCGGGCGCAGATCGGGCACTGGTAGTCGGAGAACTCGATTATCGTCAGCGGGGCCCTTCCGTCTCCGCGAAAAGGATTCGTACCGAGGTCCAGAACGACGTTCTGGGGCGGTGGCGGTGGAGCAGCCGGACCGGCCGGTCGGCTCTGCAGCATGGTCTTGAGCTCCTGGACGTCCCCTCGCAACGCCTTGACGTCCTCCCGCAGCGCCTCGATCTCCTTCTTGAGCTCGTCGACCGGCGGCTGCTGCGCGAGGGAAGCCGTCCCGGGAATCAAAGCCAGCGCGAAGGCCAGCGAAAACACGGCTCTGCAGCGGATCATGGTTCCTTTCTATTTTCGGCGTTCGAACGAAATACGGCGCGTCTTTTTCGGGGTCAAAGATCGCACGGACGGATCCAGGCCCAACAGCCGGCAAAAAAAAGGCCCGGCACTGTGGCCGGGCCTTTCAGGATGCCAGAGCTAAAAAATCAGGGGTGAGCGGTGCCGCCCAGGCAGATGTCGCCGGGGCAGTCCTTGTTGACCCCGTCGCAGAATTCCGCCGGATCGCAGAGACTGCCGTCCGATGCACGGCACTCCACGCTGTTTCCACCGGCAACGACGCCGTCGGCCGGGCACGCGCCGGTGGTGCCGGTGCAGCTTTCCGCGACGTCGCAGACTCCGTTCTTGGCCCGGCAGGTCGTAGTCCCCGCCAGGAATCCGTCCACGCAGGTGTTGGCGGTCCCGAGGCAGGAGTCGGTCCCGTCGCAGGCGCCGCCGCTGGAGCTGCCTACGCAGGAGGTCGTCGCCGAGGCGAAGCCGTTCGCCGGGCAGGTGGCCGATGAACCCGTGCAGCTCTCCGCCACGTCGCACTGACCGTTCGCGGCGCGGCACTGGGTGGTGGAGGACTGGAAGCCCGTCGTGCAGACGCCGGCCTGGCAAGTATCGGGGGCTTTGCAGTCGCCGCTCGTCTGATCGCCGCAGGCGGACCCGTTTGCCTTGTTCTGCGTGACGAGAGTGTCCACGCAGATTCCGTTGCCCGTGCACTGATTCCCGCCGATCGTGCAGACCGTCGCAGCATTGTTCGAGCAGCGAAGCGCGCAGACGTTCTCCTTGCAGGCGTCGTCGCTCGGGGTGGGAATGCAGGCGCCCGCCAGGATGCCGCAGTTGCACTTCGAGGTGGTTCCTGCTCGGACGCTGGCCGAACTCGTACAGGTGATCTCGTCCTCGTTCTGGGACCAGGTCTCGCAGTGATAGACGTCGACCTTCCCGTCGTCATCCTTGTCGACGCACTTGATCGTGACGGGTCCGAAGTCCATGGCGCGCCCCGGTGGGTTCAGCGTCTTGCCCGCGATCGCCTGGGTGAGGTCGCCGCAGCCATCTGCCGGAGTCTCCGCATTCACGCCGTCCGTGTTGGAGAACCCGAACCTCGTGCACTGTCCATGACGCGCGGCGTCCGCAGTGCCCTTGTTGTCGATTGCCGGTTCCGGGTCGCCGTTCGTATCGATGTAGAGCCCGACGTCGTAGCGCGTCTGGGTCGTCAGGACGAACACGCCCCGGGCACTGAAGGTGACGGTGCCGGTCAAATTGCCCTGACCATCGATCGAGCAGCTGTTGTTGGAGATCTGGAGCGTCCCCGGGACGATCGCCGTCAACTGGATGTCGTTCGCAGTGCAGCCGGCGCCGTGACCGCCCACTTCGCCCACGCAGCTTCCGGCGACGCCCACGAACGGGGTGAGAGAGAAAGTCCCGACTACGGAGTCTTCCGGGGTCTCTACCTGGATTTGCTTGAACCGGGCGCCGACGCCCTCCAGGAGCCGCGTCAGGTTGACCCCGACTTCCAGCAGGGATCCGTTGGCGACGATGCAGGCAGTTCCGGCGTCGCTGCATCCCTCTCCCGAGAGGATCGCGAGGTTAGCGAACCGGCCGAGGGCTTTCCCTTCCGAAAAGCTCTGGAAGCGAACGATTCCGAGATTTCCCGCGGCGTCGATCTCGGCGTCGATCCGCAGGTCGCCGGCGAGGCGTTCCCCCGGATTCTGGTTGAACTCGAAGGCCACCTTGCTCGGTCCGAGCAACGACGGGCGCAGGAAGCCGGCATAGAGGACTTCGTGGCCAAGATCGTCGATCGTCCGGAAGGCGTACCCGTTTTTCAGGATCGCGGCATCCTCCCGGGCGATGAACGCCTGCCACGTCTCGAGGAAGTCCGGCACGCCATTGGAGGCCGGAACGCCCTTCTCGTCGAGCGCGTCGACCCACACCCGGGGGCTGTGGAGCTGGAACAGCCCGCTGACCGCGGGTTGAACCGAGCGAACGGCAGCGTTCACCCCGTTCGAGCTGGCGACGACCGGCGAACCGGAGCCGCTTCCCGCCTGGGCGCTGGCCGAACAAATGAGGAACGCACCGATCGCGACCCAGAGAATCAAAGAAACCGGTCTAAATCGACTGTTGATCACATCCGCCTCCTTCCCCTGAAAAAAATGTAGTTACCTGCACAGGCGTCGGTCTTCGGGTAGTGACGCGACGCTACGGCGGGGGAACCGGGCGGTCCATCGGGCGTAGGACCGAGAACCGAGTGAGAAAAGGAATTAGGTCTTCGGGCGGGCGACGTTGGTCCTAGGTCCGAGGTCGAGCGCCCTCGGCCATCTGGGCGACTACGGTCGGCCCAGCGCGGCGGGGCGCTCTAGCTCGAGCCGGGCAGTCTGGCGGTTGCAGCCGGCGGCTTGCCCTGTTCGACCAGATGGCTTCCCGCAGCGATGTCGCGCCGGGTCTCTCGAGCGCCGTCGGGCCAGCGGATCTCGAGCGAATCGATCTTCCTCGCGTCACCCAGACCGAAGGTCAGGGTCTTCTCCGGAGCGGAGAGGTAGGACTGGCCACCCGAGACCTCCTGCAGAGATTTCCGGCCGGCGACCGTGGCGGTGACGCGCGCGCCGACCGCGTCGCGGTTGGATTTCCCGGACCCGATCAGGCGGACCCGCACGCTCCGATCCGGGCGGTTCCCTCCGTTCCGGAACACGCGGGCGGGCCCGCCGTTCTCGACCAGGACGACGTCCAGGTCTCCATCGCCGTCCAGGTCCGCGTATGCCGCGCCCCGGGCGACGAGAGGCTGGTCGAGGTCTCCCACCTTGCCGGTCAAGGGGGTGAACTTCGCATCCCCCTCGTTGCGGTAGAGGATCGGCGCCTGGCGGTAGGTGACGTTCTTCTGCACGGCCTGAACCGTGGGCTCGACGTGACCGTTGGCGAGGAGGAGGTCCGTGCGGCCGTCGAGGTCCGCGTCGAAGAAGAAGACTCCGAACGTCAGGGCCAGGAATGACGTCGGACCGACTCCGCTCCGCGGAGACTCGTCGAGGAAGACCTCTCCCGTGTCGGTCCAGTAGAGCGACTTCAGCTCGTTCGAGAAGTTCCCGATCGCGAGCGCCGTGCCGGTTCCGTTCTTCACGTCGCCCCACGACACGCCCATGGCGCCGCGCGACCGGCCGACGTCGTCCACTGCGACGCCCGCCGGGACGCCGACGTCCTCGAACGTCCCGTCCCCGCGGTTACGGTAAAGATTGTTGGGCGCGGTGTCGTTGGCGACCACGAAGTCGATCGCGTCCGTCGCCGTCGAAGTCGTGCGTTGCCACGCCGAGCGCCTTCTGGTTCTCGTTCCAGACGCCGGCCCGCTTCGTCACGTCTTCGAAAGAGCCGTCCCCCTTGTTGCGATACAAGTGCGACGCGGTGCCCGGGTATCTCTCCGGCGTGCAGTAGGACTTGGAGGTGCCGTCCAGCGTGCACCACAGGTCCTTCTCAGGGGACCAGTCGACGTAACGGCAGACGAAGAGGTCGAGGTATCCGTCTTCGTCGTAGTCCAGGAACGCCGCCGACGTTCCCCACCCCGAGTCCTGCACGCCCGCGCGCGTCGCCACCTCCTCGAAACGCCCTCCGCGGTTCCGATAGAGGCGGTTGCGCCCGAGCCCGGTGACGTAGACGTCGTCCCGGCCGTCGTTGTCGTAGTCGCCCACGGCGGCGCCCATTCCGTAGAAGAGGGAGGCGAGGCCCGCCTCTCGCGTTGCGTCGCGAAATCGGGGCGCGCCGCCGGCGTCGTTCCCCTCGTTGCGGTACAGGGTGAGCGCGGACTTCTGCGTCGCGGCCCGGGGATCGCCCGGCCAGAACGATCCGGAAACGAAGAGCAGGTCGGGTCGCCCGTCGGAATCGAAGTCGATGACCGCAACGCCGCCGCCCATCGTCTCGGGCATCCACTTCTTTCCGGCAGCTCCGTTGACGTGCGTAAACGCGATTCCCATGGCCGCGGCGCTCTCCTCGAACGGCACCGCGGCGACCGGGACCGGCGTCGAGGGGCGGACCACGGCCGGCGCTTTCTCCTCCCGCCCGCAGGCGGCGCCCAGCAGGCCCGCCCCGATGATGCACACGGGGAGAGCCCCACGGAGTCGTCGGCCGGACAAGCGCCGCCCTAGCGGGACTTCGGCCCGGACTGGACCGGAAGGTAGGGTGCGCGCTTCGAGCCGCGGGAGGGAACCCCGGCGGGCTCGGCAACCTCGCGGCGGATCGGCGGGTGGGCGCGCGTCAGGTAGCCGTAGTCGGTCTGGTAGCCCTTCGGTCCCATCGAAGCGACCCAGGAGGGCACCGGCGCCGCGGGAGGAGTCGCCTCCTCGTGTACGTGGATCGGCATTGACTCACGGTTGACCCAGGGGTCCTCACGGCGCAGGTCCGCCGCGACCGCGCGCCCGGTTTCGTCTTCCTTGTGCTTGCGGTAGGCCGCGGCATGGAGTTCGGCCTTCCGCCGATCGCCCACGGCGCGATAGACGCGCATGAGGTTGTAGTGGGCGTTCAGGTCCTCCGGGTCGATGGCGAGCGTCTTGCCGTACGCTTCCGCGGCTTCCGGGAATCGGCCGGCCAGCCAGAGAACTCCTCCGAGCGAGTTCCACGCCACCCGGTCGAGCGGGAACTTCGCGAGCACTGCCTTGAGGTCCCGCTCCGCGTCGTCGAGGCGGCCTTCGTCTCTCGCGACAATCGACCGAAAGAACGCGGTCTTGCCCCAGCCCGGCCGGATCTTCTCGGCGAGCGCGAGGGATGCGCTGGCGTCGGCGAGGCGGCCCTCCTGGATCTCCGCGCGGGCGCGGTTCAGCGGACCGTCCGGTTTGTCCGGAGCGAGCTCGGCCACTCGGGTCCACGCGCGCGCCGCACCCTTCAGATCTCCCTGCAGGAAAAGACCGATCCCGTAGTCGTTCCACCGAAGCCAGCCCTTGTCGGCGTTTCCCCGCTTCACCGGCTCGGCGCTCCCGACTCCCGGCGCCCGGCTCCCGGTTACCGGCAACCTCACGCGATCTTCGGCCATGGTCGTCACTGGCAGAGACGGATGCGCGGCGCCAAGCGAAAACGTCGTGTAGTCCCGGGTGAACTTCCGATAGTGAACGCCCGCCGCGAGCTCGATCGAGCCCCGCGCATCTTCCGGCACTTTCATTCGGTAGTGCACGACCCTCGCGGCGCCGGGTCCGATCTGGTTGCTGTACAGCGTCGTGTGGATGTCCTGAGGTTGGCGGCGATCCATGTGACCGCCGTCGTGGTCGACCGCGTACAGCCACAGCCGGTCCGCCGCCGGGTCAAGCCGCCCCTGGGCGTCCAGGACGCCGCTCCGGAAGAACCGCGTATCGCCGTTGCCCGCGTCGAGCGACACCCAGGTCTCGTTCGAGTCCGCGGTTCCGTTCGTGAACGGGTGTCCAACGCCCCGCGTCCGGACCACGACCTCGATGTCGAGCTGCTCTCCCGGAGAGACCGGTGGCAGTGAATCTCCGAGCACGAAGATCTGGTCCCCGCGCCGAATCGCGAAGATGTCGACCGTCAGAACCTTGTCGCGCAGGAACGTCTGAATCCGGTCGAGTGTTTCGCGGTCGCCGCGCTGGAAGGGAAGGGCGGTGTTCGCGGCGGGGAACAGGTGATCGTGGAGGAAGCCGCCCCGGTTGCCGAACTCGTCGGAGCGCTGGGGCGGGAGGTGGCAGTCGCGGCAGGCCTTCGCCTGCGGCGGGTCGTAGAACGACCGCACCGCGCGGCCCGACACGCCGGAGTCGTACCACGTGTCGTAGTGGTTCTGCCCGCGCACCCACCGGTAGTCGTTCAGCGCCGGAATCAGCGCGACCTTGTGACAGGTCGAGCAGAACTCGGGGGTCTTGTGGAGCGGCTTCAGAAACGTCTTCCGATGGAGCGATGGCTCCATCCGGATGAGCAGCCGGTTGACCGCGCGCAGCGTCTCGTTCTCCGAAAACGCGAAGGGGTACTGCTTGGACTCCTCGATGACGTACGACCCGTTTCCCCGGACGTCCTTGACCTCGACGATCGAGTGGCAGGACATGCACGTCAATCCCTGCTGTGCCTCGAAGGAGTCAAACGAGAACGTCGCCTGGGTCGCCGCGCCCATCTGGCCGGTGAAGAGGACCACCGGGTCGTGGCACCCCGAGCACCACTTCGTCCGCTCGCGGCCGACCTGGTCCGCCATGAGCTCGACGCTCTTCCGGTAGAAGGGGTTGTTGAACGATGAGAATCGGTGCGCGGAGCGCTCCCACTGGTGGAACGAGTCCGGGTGGCAGTCCTTGCAGTACCCGTTCGCCGACAGCTTCCGTCCATCGAGGAGCCCCTGGTCGAAGGTCTCCGAGGAAGACGGGAAGAAGACCGTGTCGCCGCCCATGTTGACGATCCGCTTTGGCGGCTTCTCGAACCTTGCCGCGATCGCCATCGCTCCGAGGAAGATCGCGACCGCCCCGCCCCATGCGTACAGCCTCCGGAACTGGAGCCTGTGGGTGTGCGCACGCCGGTGGAGGATGAAAGCCACGAGGGCGAGCGGGACCGACGCGATGTGCGCGAGCCATACGAACCGATTCGGAATCGTCGCGCCGCGAAACGTCAGGAAGAGGCCGGACGCGACGCAGACCACGGCGAGCGAGAAGATCGCCAGTCCGGCGTACTTTGCCCTCTTGTTCCACATCCGGATCATTCGCTTCGCGTGGGTGATCGCGAAGACGAAGAACGGAATGGCGATCGCGACCCCGAGGACCAGGTGGAGAAGCAGCATCGCGTAGAAGAACGCGGTGTCGCGGGTGAAGGCCGCGAGGTAGATCGAGTTTGCAGCGATCAGGCCGAGAGGGATGAGGAGCAGGCGGTAGAGGCGGCGCTGCCAAGGCTTGAGGACGCCGGAGGGCTTCGGGGTCGCGGTAGGGGTCGGAGGGGCCGCCATGGCTCGATCCGATTCTAGCGCGGGCGAATTCGGTGCGGGCTTTCTTCATTCACCGCGAAGCTAGAATTCCCACGCTTCGGGCGAGCACCGCGGACAGCCCTAACAAGCGTCTCTTTTAGGAGGTCGTGGAAATGATACGACGATTCGCTCTGGCCCTCTTGCTGCTGTCGTCGACCCGCGCTGTCGTCCTCGCGCAGAGCGCGGACGTCCCCCTCGCGAACTGGATGGTCCCGACCTATCGGGCCTCCTCGGCGGTCGGTGGACTGACGACGATGACGGACATCACGCCACCGCGGGCGTTCATCGGGATCCAGCCCTGCCGCGTCGCGGACACACGCGGCAATGGCGCGCCGATCACGGGCGGCATCTTCGCCAACAGCGAGGCACGCAACTGGACGGTCTGGGGCATCTGCGGCATTCCGAGCGGCGCCGACGCGGTTTCAGTCAACTTCAGCGTCGTCAGTCCCGCGGGGACGCCGGCCGGCGCGTTCTTGCTGGCGTGGCCGACGGGTCAGGCTGCTCCGCCGACGGCGATCATGACCTACGGACCCGGCGCGACGATCCTCTCGAACGCGGCGATCGTGCCGTTGAACGCGTCTGGTCAGATGAGGGTCAACGTGAGCCATTCAACGCATATCGTGATGGACGTCAACGGATACTTCTCTGACACCCTTCAGAACACGTCCAATCAGTTCGAGGTGCGGTCCTCGGGCGGCGTCGCGATCTACGGAGAGAACACGGCGTCAGGCTACGGGGTGTGGGGCAACAGTGCGACCGGATACGGGGTCGTGGGCGGCGGAGGGACCGGAGGCGTCTGGGCGACGACTAGCGGCTCGGGCTCCGGAGTCTACGGTCAGAACACGGCCTCCGGATACGGCGTCCATGGCCACAGCGTCAGCGGGTTCGGCGTCGTGGCGACAACGGGGGGAAGCGTTCCCAACGCCGCTGTATGGGCGCAGAACGCGAGCACCGCGAACGAAAGCTCTGGCGTTTATGGCGCCGCGACGGCCGTCAATCCGAGCGGACCTGATCCACGCACCTGGGGCGTTTTCGGGGAGACGAGGAGCGACGCGGGCGGGAGCGCCGGCGTTTTCGGGCGCGGAAAGGAAGGGGTGCCTTCCACCGTCTATGACGCCGGCGTACGAGGAGAGAACCGGTTCGGGGCAGGAGTTCTCGGCCTGACCGCGGAAGACGTTGCGGGAAACTTCGTGAATTCGCACGCAGTGCACGGCGTCGTGGTCGGGGTGATATCGGGTATCGCGACCGGGACGCTCGGCTACAACGGTCTTGGTTCAACGAACTACGGGGTTTACTCCCAGGGCCCGTATGGTGGAAGCGGAGCAAAATACTTCGTCGAGCCGCATCCGACCGATGCCTCGAAGGTGATTCGGTACGTCTCGTTGGAAGGCAACGAATCCGGAACCTATTTTCGCGGCCGGGGCAAGTTCCAGAACGGGATTGCGACGATCGCGGTTCCCGAGGATTTTCGGCTCGTGACGGATACCGAGGGTTTGAGCATTGTCGCAACGCCGATCGGTCCGATGGCGACGGTCTCGGTCGCGAGCATCGGCCTCGAAACAATCGTGCTTCGGGCGTCGCGCAACGTCGAGTTCTTCTACATCGTCAACGGCGTTCGCAAGACCCACAAGCACCTGACGCCGATCGGCTCGGGCCGCGAGTACATGCCGGAGAGACCCGACGCGAAGATGCCGCTCTACCTGACCGACGGTCAGAAGGAGATGCTGATCTCGAACGGGACGTATCGGCCCGACGGCACGGTCAACCTGGAAACGGCGCGGCGCCTCGGCTGGGACAGGGAGTGGGAGAAGCGGGGCCGGCCTGATCCGCAGCCATCCGACTAAAGTCCTATTTCGCTAACAAACAAAAACCGCGGCTTGCCGCGGGTTTTCTGTTTGCGGAGAATGCGCGCGGACGAGGACACACTTTTTTCCCAAAGGAGGAAGGTCAATGCGAGTTGTGGCCGTGCGAGTCGTCGTTCTGGTCTTTCTGTCATTCGCCCCCTCCTTTCTCTCGGCGCAGGAAATTCCCAACTGGACGGTCCCGACCTATCGGGCCTCCTCGGCGGTCGGTGGACTGACGACGATGGCCGACGTGACGCCGGGAGTGGGATTCGTGGGGATCCAGCCGTGCCGCGTCGCCGACACGCGGGGCAACGGCGCGCCGATCCAGGGCGGCATCTTCGCCAACAGCGCGCTGCGCACCTGGGATCTCACCGGGCTCTGCGGCCTTCCGGCCGGCACCGACGCGATCTCGGCGAACTTCACGGTGGTGGCGGCCGGGGGGATTCCGCCGGGCTCGTTCCTCCTGGCGTGGCCGACCGGTCAGGCGCCTCCGCCGACGGCGATCATGACCTACGGTCCGGGTCAAGATCATTTCGAACGCCGCGATCGTGCCTCTGGGTCCGGGTGAGCAGCTGAACGTCAACGTCAGCGGCAGCACGCACATCGTGATGGACGTCAACGGCTATTTCACCGAATCGGTACAACCCGAGCGTGTCGTTCCACGCCGTGTCGATCGACGCCGCCCCGGCGATCCTGGGGGAGAACACATCGACGGTGAGCGACGCCGTGGGATAGGGTGGTAGTGATGACTCCGGGGTGAGTGCGCTGCGGTGCGTGGGACAACAACAGCACGACCGGTTCGGGCATCGGCGTGTGGGGATGCAGGCAGGCTCAGGGTTCGGTGTCTACGGAACGAGTGTCAGCGGGTATGGGGTGTACGGGCTCAGCACGACGGCTTCGGCGTCGTCGCACGACGGGCGGAACGGGCCGAATGCCGCAGTCTGGGCGCAGAAACGGGTACGCTCACGGCAGCTCAGGCGTCTACGGATCGCCTCGGCGTATAACCGGCCCAGCACGGCCAGGAACTTTGGCGTCTCGGTGAGACCGCGAGCGATGACAGCGGGAGCGCTGGAGTCGCCGGCAGAGGGACGAAATCCGGTAGCCTTCTGGCCCGCGGGCGTGCGGGGGGAGGAGGGAGGCGGCGCCGGTGCTGGGTTGACTGCGGACGACGACGGGATCTTTCCAGCTGTCACACGCGGTTCACGGAATTGTCGTCGGAGCAGCGCGGTCACGGGAACGCTTGGCTACAACGGTCTCGGTTCCTTGAACTACGGGGTTACTACAAGGCCCGTACGGGGGAAGCGGAGCAAATACTTCGTCGAGCCGCATCCGACCGACGCCTCGAAGGTGATTCGGTACGTGTCGCTGGAAGGCAACGAAGCCGGGACCTATTTTCGCGCCGGGGCAAGTTCCAGAACGGGATTGCCACGATCGAGGTCCCCGAAGACTTCCGGCTCGTGACGGATCCCGAGGGACTCACCGTGAATGTCAGACGCCGATCGGAGAGATGGCCACCGTGGCGCGCTCGCGACATCGGACTCGATCGGATCGTCGTGAGAGGTTCTCGCGACGTCGACTTCTCTTACATGGTCAACGGCGTGCGGAAAACCCACAAGCACTTGAAGCCGATCGGTCCGGGACGCGAGTACATGCCCGAGACGGCGGATGCGAAGATTCCGCTCTACCTGACCGAGGGGCAGAAAGAGATGCTGATCTCGAACGGCACGTATCGTCCCGACGGCACGGTCAACATGGAAACCGCGCGGCGGCTGGGCTGGGACAGGGAGTGGGAGAAGCGGGGGCGGCCGGCGCCGCAGCCAGCCGACTAAAGTCTTGCCATCCAACCGACGAGAGAACCGCGGCCTGCCGCGGGTTCTTTTTTGCGGAGAATGGGCGGATGTGGACACACTTTTTTCCCAAAGGAGGCTCTGATGCGGGTTCCCGGGAATCGGGTCGTTCTTCCCGTCGCCATGTTGCTTTCTCCTTTCTCGCGGCCCAGGAAATCCCCAACTGGACGGTGCCGCCGTATCGGGGCTCCTGGGCGCCTCCGGCGGTCTGACGACGATGGCCGACGTGACGCCGGGAATCGCTTTCGTGGGGATTCAGCCGTGCCGCGTCGCGGACACGCGGGGGAATGGGGCGCCGATCCAGGGCGGCATCTTCGCCAACAGCGCCCTGCGCACCTGGGACGTCACGAACATCTGCGGCATCCCGGCGGGCACCGAAGCGATCTCGGTGAACTTCAGCGTCGTGGCTGCCGGCGGTATCCCGCCGGGCTCGTTTTTCCTGGCGTGGCCGACCGGTCAGCCGCCGCCGCCGACGGCGATCATGACCTACGGTCCGGGTCAAATCATTTCGAACGCCGCGATCGTGCCTCTGGGTCCGGGTGAGCAGCTGAACGTCAACGTCAGCGGCAGCACGCACATCGTGATGGACGTCAACGGCTATTTCAGCGATCGGTACAACCCGAGCGTGTCGTTCCACGCCGTGTCGATCAACGCCGCCCCGGCGATCCTGGCCGAGAACACATCGACGGCGAGCGACGCCGTGGCGGTCCGGGCGGTGATCACCACAACGTCGCCCGGGCCGACCGGGGTCGCCGCTGTTCAGGGGTTCAACCAGGGCACGAACAACACAGGCGTCGGCGTGTGGGGGAAGCACAACGGCGGCGGCTGGGGAGTCTTAGGGGAAGCCGCCAGCGGTTTCGGCGTGGTCGCAACGGCCGGCGGGAGCGGCTCGAACGCCGCCGTTTACGCGCGGAACACGAGCACGGGCGTTTCGTCTGCGGTATTCGGGTGGGCAAACAGCTCAGTCGCACGCAACTACGGCATCCAGGGGTGGACGGACAGCACTCAATTAGGGGCCGCGGGCGTCTTCGGGCAGGACGGTTCCGGGCCGACCGCGGTTGTGGACTCAGTAATTCCTGCCGGTGTGCGCGGCGAGAGCAATTCTTACAACGGCGTGCTCGGAGTCATCGGTCCGGATGGTGCCGAGGCCGTTCGGGGCTCGATCGTTGGAGGACCCTCAGGATATCTCGGCTACCAGGGGAGCTACCATGGGCTCTTGGCGGATTACGGCGTCTTTTCCCAAGGCTCCGCCTTCGTTGCCGGAAACCTGACTGTCTCCGGAACGATCAGCGCGTCGATGAATCCCTTCATCCAGCCGCATCCCTTCGACCCGAGCAAGCAGATTCGCTACGTCTCGCTCGAAGGACCTCATTCGGAGGTTTACTTCCGCGGGACAGCCCAGGTCTTGCAGGGCGTCACGCGGATCCCGATACCCGAAGACTTTCGTCTCGTGGCGGACGTCGGCACCTATTCGACCCTGGTCACGCCGATGGGCGCCATGGCGACGGTCGCTGTGATGTCACAGGGAGAAGATGGGATCGTGATCCAGGCCTCACGCAACGTGAAGGTCGCGTATGTCGTCTACGCCGAGCGCGAGGCGATGAAGAATCCCGATCCGATCATTGAGAACGTCGATTTTCGGCCGAATCCCGACCAGGATCCGTCTGGGTTCCCCGATTCGTATCGCCGGCTGATGATTCAGAACGGGACCTTGAACGCCGACGGCACCGTCAACATGGAAACAGCGCGGCGGCTGGGCTGGGACAAGGAGTGGGAGAAGCGGAGCCGTCCGGCGCCGCAACCGGCAACGGAATAACAAAAAAGGCCGCGGACCTCCGCGGCCTTTCGATTTCCCGTTTTCCGTTTTCCGTTTCCCGCGTCAGGGCTCCCGCGACGCCGGAACGTAGATCGCGTCCCCGGAGGTGTTGTCCACGGCGACGCCGTACGCGAGGATCTTTCCGACCCCGCCCTCGAGCTCGAACTGCAGGTAGATGTTCGTGGCGAACGCGCCGGCCCCGATGATGTCCGTCACGCTGTTCTGGTACGAGGTGTTCGCAGACACGAAGTAGCTCCGGGTACCGAGAACCAGGCCGGTGTCCCCGCTCTTTGCGGTCACCCGCACGAGAACGTCCGCACCGCCGATTTCGGCGATGCCGAAGTTGGATCGGGAGCCGGTCGCCGCGCTCGACTGGTCGAGTTGAATCGCCGCGACGCGCCCGGTCCCGAGCGCCAGGACGCCGGACGACGACGTGGTCAGCCCGGGGATGAAGAATCCGAACGTGCCCCCGAACTTTTCGACGAAGGTGCGCGTGGAGGCCACGAGCTGCGCCGGACCGCTCGGGTGGATGCGAAGGCCGGCGGCCGAGGGATCCAGGAGCCCGAACTCCGTGTTCAGCACGTCCGGCTTGGCGAGCGTCTGTCCGGGCGCGAGCGTGTAGACCCGGGGTGCGGCCGGCGTTCCGGAGACGATGCGGGGGAGGAGCGAGACTGTCACCGTGACGGGGGTCGCCGCGACGTTCGTCAGGAACAGGTTCGTCTTGAAGAAGGTGTCGTTGTTCCCGCGCGCGAACGAGGCCTGCGTCACGATCACGTCGTCGGCCGACGGCGCGGGATTCCCGGCGGGCTGGAAGAGGCCGTCACCGGTGGCGTCGTCGATCAGGATCGCGAACGGGATGATCCTTCCACCGACGCTCGTGACCGTGAAGTCCACGCGGAAGTTCGAGGCGCTCGCCAGACCCCGGTCCCCGACGATGTCCGTGATCAGCACGGTCTGGTTGGGCGCGGCGGTCCGGGTCGTGGTCCCCAGGAGGGCTCCGTTCGCGTCCAGCAGGTCGATGCGCACCGAGACCGGAGATCCGGAGACTTCGGTGAATCCCACGTTGGTGTGGAAATTCGAATTTTTCGAGAAACCGTTCGCCGTGGCGCGTCCCTGGCCGAACGAGAGTCCCGTGAGGCTGCGGAATCCCGGCACGAACTGCCCGAACGTCCCGTTGGAGCTCTGGGTGTACGCGCGGCTGGTGGCGATGAAGGCTGCGTCTCCCACCACGGTGATCTCCCCGATCGACGAGTCGAAGCCGAACTCCGAAAAGATGACGTCGTTCAGCGCGGCCACCTGTCCGGCGCCGACCGTCCGGGTCGCGCGCAACGCGGTAGCGCCGCTCTGGCCGACCGGCACGTAGAAGAGCGAGAAGGTGCGGGGCACGGACGTCGGGTTGTAGAGGCGGACGTCGGAGAGGAAGAACTTCGTGCCCTGTACGCGGCCGACGACCGGCAGCACGCTGCCGTCGGTCTGCGCGGGAATCGCGACGACCGGCTGTCCCGGAATGACGGTCACCGAGAAGTTGCGGATCCGCCCGGTCGCGCCGGCCACCTGGTCTTCCACCGTGAGCGTCCACGTCCCGTTCGCCGACTTTCCCTGGAACGCCGCCAGCGGCTGCGCGGACACGTCGGTCCGCCCGTAGACCGCGTTGATCGGCTGCTGGATCAACCCGGAGCGGTCGTGGAGAAGGACTGACGTTCCGTCCGGCCCGGTCAGGCGGAGTCTCAGCTCCCTCGGGTCCGGATGGTCGATCTGCGCCCACACCTGCACGCTCGCGACCGAGCCGGAGAGCCCCGAGATGACCGCGGTGGCGGAGGCCGAGCCGGTTCCGTCCGGGACCGCGACCGGAACTCCGGTGAAGCCGCCGAAACGCGCCGTGGCCAGCTGTATGGCAGCGAGGACGTCGATGCGCGGAGTGATGATGTTGTTGCGCGGATCGCTGACCGGCTTCCCGGTGGATCTCAGGACGCCGAGGACCCCGAAGGCGGTCAAGTCCGGCCGCGCCTGTCGCATCAGGGCGAAGGCTCCGGCGGCCGCGGGCGAGGAGGCGGAGGTGCCGCCGAAGTTCGGGACCGTCCGTCCCCCCTTGCCAACCGTGTTCCAGAAGGCCCCGGGAGCGAGCAGGGACAGGTTCGTATTGGAGTTGGAGAAACACGACACGAGGTCGGGGGTGACGGGCTGATCGGTGCAATCACTCCACCGCACCAGGGCGGAGCTGATGGAGTAGACCGCGCCTACGGAGACCGCCGACGAAATGCAGGCGGGAGCGGCAAGCGAGTGCTGGAAGAGACCGTTCCCCGAGGACACCACGACGGCCAGGTCCGCGGCCACGGCCGAGTCGATCGCCACCGCCTCCGCGGGCTCCGAGGCGTCGCAATACCCCTGGTCCGACGCGTCATCCGGCTCGGCGCCGAGGCTCAAGTTGATCGTGCCGATGTGGAACTCGGCCCGGTGCGAGATCGCGAAGTTGATTCCCTGGATGATGTCGGAGACGAACGCCGTGTCCTTGCAGGTCGAGTTCACGGCGTCGTTCGATCCGAACACCTTGATCGCCACGATTTTCGCGTCGGGCGCGACACCGTTCGGCCCGGCGATGACACCCGTGACGGACGTGCCGTGGCCGTCGCAGTCCATCGGGTCGCTGTCCTCGTCCGCGGTGTCCATTCCCCCGATGACCTTCGAGTTGGGAAACGTACCGCCCCCGAGCTGCGAGGCCGTGTAGTCCACCCCCGTGTCCAGGACCGCGACCGCCTGGCCCGCGCCGGTGAACCCGGAGGCGTTTGCGGCGTCGCTGCGGATCAGGGTCTGGGAAGCCTGGGGGGTGACCTGGAACCGCCGGCGCGTCTCGTCGAGGGTCACCCACGCGACGTCGGGACGGTTCGCGAGACGTACCACGCCGTCGCGGGTGGCGCGGCCCGACACGAGGGAGAAGCTCTCGTAGAAGTGCCGGGGCTGAAACTCGTCGCCGGCGACGTCTGCGGCCAGCCTCTTCTGCGCCTCGAGGCGGCGGATCCGCCGGGCCGGCTCGCCCGCGGGATCCGGACTCTCCCGGAGCGCCCGGGCGGAGGGAGTTCCGTCCTTGACGCCGACGATGACGCGGACCTCCTGCGCCCCCTTCGCGAGGGCTCGAAGGAGTTTGGCGTCGGCCCGGGGCGCCTGCTCGGCGGTGACGGGCGTGAGCGCGCGGGAGGCTGAGCTCGCCGCGAGAAAAAGCAGGACGGATACGGAAAGTCGCGAAGGGCGGTAGAGGCGCATTTTTCCCCCGAAAAGGTTTCGCGGCTTGGTCGGCAGAAAGAATACCGTTCCCGCTCCCAAAATAATCCCGATTCCGGGCCCCGGAGAGGCCAAAACCATTCTTTAAGCTATCTTTCCGGGACATGCGGGCCGTTTTCGCGGACTGTCACGTGGGGCGGCAGCCCGGCGACGAGGGTCCCTTCCTCGACGCCCTCCGGGCGGCGCGGGACCGAGGCGCCCAGGCAATCTCTCTTCTGGGCGACATCTTCCACTTCTTCATCGCCCACCCGAAGTTCGAAACGCCCGCGATCGCCCGCTTCCTGGAGACCGTGGACACTCTCCGGGAGGACGGAGTTCCCATCACCTACGTCGAGGGCAACCGCGACTTCTTCCTTCGGGGCTCCTACGTCGAGTCGAAGTTCCGCAAGGTCTGCGACGAGGAGACCTTCCAGGAGGGAGATCGGCGCTTTCTGCTCACCCACGGCGACCTTCTGAACGAGGAGGACCGGCCCTACCGGCTCTGGCGCGCGATCTCCAAGAACCCGCTCTCCCGGACGGCGATCGATTTCATCCCCCGGAAGGCCGCCAACCGCCTCGTCTGGCGGGTCGAGGCCCGCCTCTACCGATCCAACTTCAAGCACAAGACCCGCCTCCCCGTCGAGATGATCCGGTCTTTCGCCACGCGGCGGTTCCGCGAGGGCTACGACGTCCTGCTGCTGGGCCACTTCCACCGGTCCTGGTGCGAAGACGTGGACGGCGGTCGCGTCGAGATCCTGCCGGCGTTCGTGGACGATCACCGCTGGATGGAGGTGTCGGACACGGGGGAGACGAAACTCGTGAGTTTGTAGAGGTGCCCGGGACCGACGAGCCCTTTTGATCAGGTCTCCTGAAACCTAACCCCGGTGCCCAACTACCTCGCCCTCCCACCCGTCCGCGCCGTGCGCGGCGCCGTTGCCGCACCCCCCTCGAAGAGCGCCACGAACCGGGCGCTCCTGCTCGCGGCGCTGTCGCCCGAGCCCGTCCGGATCATCCGGCCGCTCGACGCCGACGACACCCGGGCCCTCGCACGGTGCCTGCGGGCGATGGGGGCCCGCATCACCGAACTGCCCGGAGAGCTGTGGGTGTGCGGGCCGCTCGGAAGTCCCTCCCGCGAAGACGTCGTCCTCGACGCCGGCGACTCCGGCACGGCCGCCCGATTTCTGGCCGCGCTCGCCGCGGCGGTGCCTGGCCGCTACCTCCTGACCGGCTCGGGGCAGCTCCTCCGGCGTCCCATGGCGGAGCTGCTCGCCGCGCTTCGCTCCGCGGGCGCCGCGGTCCGGTGCACCGGCGTGGAGGAATTCCTGCCGATCGCGATCGACGGAGGGACCCTGCGCCCCGGCGACGTCACGGTGGATGCGTCCCGCTCGGGCCAGTTCCTGTCGGCGCTCCTTCTCGCTGGGGTCGCGGTGGACGGAGGCTTGACCGTCCGATCCCGGGGAGCGGTCGCATCGGCTCCCTACGTGGAGGCGACCCTCCAGGCGTTGCGGGAGTTCGGGCACTCCGTGGAACGAAACCCGGAGGGCGCGATCGGCGTGCGGCGGCGTGGCGGGGCGATCTCCTCCTACGAGGTTCCGGGCGACTGGTCGTCGGCGATTCCGTTTTTCGCCGCGGCGGGCATCGCCGGAGGCGAGGTGTCGGTGACCGGGCTGCGCTGGCCGTCGGGCGACGCGGATGCGCAGGCGCTCGAGGTTGTCGCCTCGATGGGAGTCCACGTCGACCGGAGAGCCGGGGAGATCCGCGCGCGGGGGGACCGCGGCGCTCTCAACCCCGTTTCGGTCGAAGCGCGCGACTTTCCGGACGCCGTGCCGGCTCTCGCGGTTCTCGCGATCTTCGCCGCGGGGGAGAGCCGCTTCCGCGGAATCCGTCACCTCCAATGGAAAGAGAGCGATCGAATCGCCGGCGTGGAGACGTTCGCGACGGCGGCCGGTGCGCGCTGCGTCGCGGAAGACGACGAGATAACGATCACGGGCCCGCCGCGTCCTGGCCGATCCGCGCCGCTCCGCATACCGACCTTCGGCGACCACCGGCTGGCGATGGCCGCCGCCCTGCTCTCGCTCGTGCTGCCGTCCGTTCTCATCGAGTCGCCCGGCTGCGTCGGCAAGTCGTACCCCGGCTTCTTCGGGGATCTCGAGACAATCCTTCTACGTGACTAGCGACTCCGGCGGCGTGCTCCGGGTGGGGCCGCCCCCGGAGGTGCTCCGCGCGCTGCGGGACGCCGTCGCCGCGGCGGCGTCGGGCGGAGAGGCGAAGTCGCCGCTGCCCGCACTGGGGCTCGCCGCTCTCTCGATCACGGACGGCGACGGCCGCGACGTCGTGCGTTTGGGCGCCCGCCCGTCATCGACGGATCCCGTTCTGAAACGTCGGCTCGAGGCGGGCGGCGCGCGGTTCGAGCTCGCGCTCGCCCCGCCGGTCGGCGAGGAGATCTCGGCGCCGATCGCCCTCCTCCTCGAGACGCTCCTCTATCGCCCGGAGGGGTGCGAGCCGCCCTCCGACTTCGCGGACGGCTGGCGGCGCGTCGGGATCGTGACGTCGGATTCATCCATGCGGGAGGCGTACGGCCGGCTGGTTCGATTCGCTCCGCAGAACCTGACCGTCCTCGTCCTCGGCGAGTCCGGGAGCGGCAAGGAGGCGGTCGCGCGAGCGGTGCACACCCTCTCGCCCCGCGGCGCCGGACCCTTCGTGTCCGTGAACGTTTCCGCCATTCCGGCCGCGCTCCTGGAAAGCGAGCTGTTCGGGCACGCGCGCGGCGCCTTCACGGGTGCGGAGCGCGACCGCCGCGGGCTGATCGAGGAGGCGTCGGGGGGAACCATCTTCTTCGACGAGATCGGGGATCTCGGACTGCCGCTCCAGTCGAAACTCCTGCGCACTCTCCAGGAGCGGGAGCTGCGCCGCGTCGGCGAGAACCGGACCCGACCCGTGGACATCCGCGTGGTGTCCGCGACTTCGCGCGATCTCGCGAAGGAGGTCGAGGCCGGTCGCTTCCGGGAAGACCTCTACTATCGCCTCCACGTCGCCGTCATCGCGCTGCCGCCCCTGCGCGAGCGCGGCCGCGATGCCCTGGTGCTCGCGAGGCACTACCTGGATCGGTATGCGAGGGAGTTCTCGCGCGGCCCGCTCCGGCTGACCGCCGAGGCGCAGGCGTTCCTGCTGGCGCACCGCTGGCCCGGCAACGTCCGCGAGCTCCAGAACGCGCTCTGTCAGGCGGCTGCTCTCGCGGAGCCCGCCGGCGCGGTTTCCGCGGAGCTGCTTCCGGCGTCGGTCCGGCGCGGCGGCCGGTCGGCCGCAAACGGCGGGGACTACCGGTCGCGGGTCGCGGCGCACCGCCGGAGGCTCGTTCGGGAAGCGCTGGAACGATCCGGGGGCAATCGCAGCCGTGCGGCGCGCGACCTCGGCGTCTCCCGTCAGGCGCTTCTCTACCTGATGAAGGACCTCGGGGTCGCGAGCCCGAGGTCGGGAGGCCACCCATCCGAGTCGGCCGGGAGCCCGATGTCAAAGTAGAGTTCGCCGCCGGATGAAGGGCAGCGCCGGGCAGCCGCGCCGGGTCTCGGCGACTTCGACGTGGCTTCTGCTCGCGGCTTGCATCGTCTGCTACGCGAACGGCCTCACCGCCGACTTCACCTACGACGACAAGGCAATCGTGCGGGACGACCCGCGGATCCGAGCCCCCGCCGGGATCGTTCAGATCTTTTCGACGCCCTACTTCGGCGGGCCGCGCGGAACCGGAACGGGATTCCGCCCGATTCTCCTGACGTCGTACGCGTTTCAGTGGTGGGTGCACGGCCGAGCGGTCGTCGGCTATCACGTGGTGAACGTCCTCCTGCACGCGCTCGTCACCCTTCTGCTCCTGCGGTTCCTCCGCGAGATCGACGTGCCGGAGCCGGCCCGGTTCGGCGCCGCGCTCCTCTTCGCGGTTCACCCCGTGCACGTCGAGGCGGTGACGAGCCTCGTCGGTCGCGGGGAGACTCTGGCGGCCGCGTTCGTGTTCGCGTTCCTCCTCGCGGCGATCGAATACCGGCGCCGCACGGCCGGACGCTCCCGGTTTCTCGCCGCGGCGCTCGTCGCGTACGCCCTCGGACTGCTGACGAAAGAGAGCGCCGCGGTCGCGCCCGCGCTCGCTTTTCTCGCCTTCTGGCGCCGGGAAGAGGGGAGCGCGGCCCGCCGCATCGGACGCGCTCTCCGGGTCGGGATACCCCTGTACGCGGGCGCCGCGGTCATCCTCGCGCTCGACCTCGTCTACCGGCGGTGGGTCCTCGGGGGATTCCTCAGATCCGAGAGCTTCCGCATCTTCGAGCTGGAGAATCCGCTCGCCCCGCTCGCTCCCCTCGTCCGCGCCACCAACGCCGCCACCAACCTCTTCCGCTCGGCGGGCCGGCTTCTCCTTCCGCTGCGGCTCTCGGCCGACGAGTCGGCGTGGTCGATCCCGGTCCGCCACGGTTTCGACGCTCTCGGCCTCGCGGCGCTCGCTCTCCTCGTCGCGATCGTGGTCACAGCCGTGCTCCGCGAGCGGGCCGGCCGGGACGTGGCATTCGGCGTCCTCTTTTTTCTCATCGCCTTCCTCCCGACCGCGAACGTGTTCTTTCCGACCGGCACCATCTTCGCGGAACGCCTCGCGTACCTGCCCTCCGCCGGTTTCGCGCTGGCGCTCGCGGCAGCGATCCTCGCTCCCTCGAAGGGGCCCGCGATCTCCCGGTTGCGTGCCGCGATCCTTCTTGCGATCGCGCTCGCGTTCGCAACGAGGACGGTCATGCGCAACCGGGTCTGGAAGGACGACGAGACGCTCTTCGCCGAGTCCGTGCGGACGTCGCCGGAGAGCGCGAAATCCCGCTACAACCTGGCGTGGATGTCGCTGCAGCAGGGGCGCCTGGAAACCGCGCTGGAGCAGTACACGCGCGCGACGCAGATCTACCCGAAGTACTTCGACGCCTGGGCCGGAAAGGGCATGGTCGAACAGCGGCTCGGTCTCCTCGCCGCGGCCGAACGCTCCTACTCGAAGTCGCTGGAGATCGCTCCCTCCTACGAGAACGGCTTCTTCCGACTCGGCTACGTCCGCGAGCTCCGCGGCAACCTGGCCGGGGCGGAGCGGGCCTACTCTCTCGGCCTCGGGAAGAATCCTCGTTCGACGCCCCTCGCGTTCCGGCTTGCCAGGGTTCGCTCGCAGCTCGACCGGCCGACCGCCGAGGCCGACTGGCGCCACGCGATCCGGATCGCGCGCGGGTCGACCCCGTTCCGCCTGGGATTCGCGGAGTGGCTCGTCGGACGCGGAAGGGTCGCCGAGGCCCGGGCGCAGGTTCGGGAAGTCCTTCGGCGCCGGCCGAACGAGGTCGCGGCGCTCCGGCTCCTCGCGGAAACGAGCAGGAACACCGGCCGCCGATTCGCGGAGGGCCTCGCAGCCGAGAAGATCTTTCGGAGGACCCGGGCCGCCGCGGATCTCGAGCGGCTGCGCGTCATCGCCGCGGAAGATCCCGCCTACGGCCGGCGATTCCGGACGCTCGAGCCGTCTCTGTCGAAGCTCAGGTCTCGTCCAGCCGCGTCTCCCGGGCGTCGCGGCGCCGCCGGCGATTCCGAGAGGCCCGCTCCCGCTGCCGCGCGGCGCGCTCCGCCACGCGCGGATGGCGGCGGTGGTAGATCCGCAGCGCCCCCCGCACCAGCAGGTACGCCGCGAGGCCGATGAAAATGGAGAGAACGGTCGTGCCGACGATGAAAGACAGAAGTCGCGGGCGGAGAGCGGGGCCGGTGAAGGCGTGCCAGAAGTCGCGGTGGAGCAGGCGATCCCAGGGGAGATCGGGAACCTTGCTGCGGTCGTAGCGCAGGAGCAGGCGCCCGAGCGCATAGCCCGCGGCGAACACGGGGGGCATCGTCCAGGGGTTGCCGGTGAACTGGCCGAGAAGAGCATCGATACGGTTCAGCCGGAAGAGGAACGCGAGACCGATCGCAAGCAGGAAGTGAACGCCCACGAACGGGGAGAACCCCACCCCGATGCCGAGGGCGATCGCCGCGGCCACCCGTTCGGGCGGCTCCTCGCGGCCCAGGAGGTCCGCGAGCAGGACCTTCAACCTCCTGCCGATCTTCAGCCGATGTTGCCGGCGGCGCCGGAACGCACGCGGGAGCTGCCACTTCATGGGACGGCGCCGAAGTGGTCGAAACCGAGGTCGTCGATCGGGCGCATCCCCGGAGCCTCGTCGAGGAAAGCTCCCTCGCCGGACTCGATCCGTCCGACACGGCACACCGTCGCTCCCCACTCGGGACGAGGATCGGCAAAGACTCCGGCGCGGTCGGGCGGAGTGGTGAAGAGGAGCTCGTAGTCGTCGCCACCGGAGAGAGCCATCTCGACCGCGTCGCGGCCCGCCAGCTCCGAGAACGCCGTGAGCGCCGAAGATACGGGCAGACTCTCCCTTTCGAGGACGAGACGCACGCCGGACGCGCGCGCGAGCCGCCCCGCGTCGACACCGAGTCCGTCCGAAACGTCGATCGCGGAGGTGGCCAGACCTTCGCGGGCGAGCGCGCGGCCGAGCGGCAGCCGGGGCTCCGGGTCGCGGTACGCCGCGAGCAGCCGCGTTTCGTCCGGGACAGCGAGCTCCTCCGGAGTCCACGCGGCTCCCGACGCGAAGCGGTCGGTCCCGGCGCGCGCGCGCGCGACCGCGAGTCCCGCGGCCGCTTCGCCCGGCCACCCCGAGAGAAACACGACGTCGCCGGGTCGCGCTCCGGACCGGCGGACCACCTCGCCGCAGGGGCGGCCCCACACCGCTACCGAGAGAAAAATCGCGGGCGCGCGGGAGAGATCTCCTCCCACGAGCGTCGCGCCGAACTCCTCGCCTCGCTTTGCAGCCGACCGCGTGAGGGCGAACGCGAGGTCCGGATCCACCGTTTCGGGAAATCCGATCGTCAGAAGAAAGAAGTCGGGCCACGCCCCCATCGCGGCCAGGTCCGAGAGGCCCACCGAGACCGCGCGGCGACCCAGGCGTTTGGGATCCTCTCCCGGTAGGAAGTCGACGCTCTCGACGAGCGTGTCGGTCGTGACGACGACCGGTCCGGCCGGCAGGAGCACGACGGCCGCATCGTCTCCGGGCCCGACAACGACTTCTTCCCGGCCGGAAATCGCTTCGCGAAGCCGCTCGACGAAACGATCCTCGGGCCTCATCCCCCCGGATTATTGAACGAGTGGGCGGCCACTGGCGGCGGCCCCTCCCTGCCGCCTGCCGCCTACCGCTTCCGGGTGCGTGCCCGGACCGTGGACTCCGAACGCTCGCCCGACTGCACCGGGATCTCACGGCCCTCCGGCGCGGGGGGGGAGCGGCGCGCTCCTCCTTGGGCTCGACCGGTTCGGGCTCGGCCGGCAGGAGCGCGATCTCGAGGACCTCCTCCACGTTCTCCACGTACCGGAAGTTGATTCCGTGCAGGATGCGGGGACCGATCTGGTTGACGTCGCGCCGGTTCAACTTCGGAAGGATGACCGAGGTGAATTTCGCCTGGCGCGCCGCGAGAACCTTCTCCTTCACGCCTCCGATAGGAAGGACCTCTCCGCGGAGCGTGATCTCACCGGTCATCGCGACGTCTCGCTTCACTTTCCGGTGCGTGAACGCCGAGATCATGGCGGCCGCCATCGTGATTCCGGCTGACGGGCCGTCCTTCGGTATCGAACCCTCCGGGACGTGGACGTGAACGTCGTGCGTCTCGAAGAAGTCCGCCGGGATCCCGAGGTCGGTCCCGTGGGCGCGGGCGTAGGACATCGCGGCCTGCGCCGACTCCTTCATCACGTCGCCGAGCTGCCCCGTGAGCCGCAGTCCGCCCTTGCCCCGGACCGCCAGCGCTTCGACGAAGAGGATGTCCCCGCCGACCGACGTCCAGGCCAGACCGGTCGCGACGCCGACCTGGTCTCTCTTGAGGAGCTCGTCGGAGAAGTGTTTGACGGCTCCGAGCATCTTCTCGACGGTGGCAGCGGTGATGCGATAGCGGCGAGACTTTCCCTTCGCGACGGTGACCGCCACCTTGCGACAGATCGCGCCGATCTCCCGCTCGAGGTTGCGGAGGCCGGCCTCCCGCGTGTACGCCTCGATGATCTTCCGGATGCCGCCGTCGGCGAACTCGACGTTCGCCTCCGAGATGCCGTTCTCCTCCATCTGCTTCGGGATCAGGTGGCGCTTCGCGATCGCGAGCTTCTCCTCGACCGTGTAACCGGACAGGCGGATGACCTCCATGCGATCCAGGAACGCTGGCTGGATCGGGTCGAGGATGTTCGCCGTGGCGATGAAGAGCACCTGCGAGAGGTCGTAGGTCACGTTCAGGTAGTGGTCGCGGAACGAGAAATTCTGCTCCGGGTCGAGCACCTCGAGGAGGGCGGAGCTCGGATCGCCCCGGTAATCCGAGCCGATCTTGTCGATCTCGTCGAGCATGAACACCGGGTTCGACGTGCCGGCCTGGTGGAGGCCCTGGATGATCCGGCCGGGCATCGCGCCGACGTAGGTCCGCC
Organism: uncultured Acidobacteriota bacterium; assembly: GCA_963765835.1. Classification (GTDB taxonomy): domain Bacteria; phylum Acidobacteriota; class Thermoanaerobaculia; order UBA5066; family Gp7-AA6; genus Gp7-AA6. The sequence continues at coordinate 41,792 of CAVXYF010000009.1, forward strand.
GGTGGCCCCGGATCTCGGCTTCGTCTCTCACGCCCCCGAGGGAGAGCCGGACGAACTTGCGGTCGAGCGCGCGGGCGATGGAGCGGCCGAGCGACGTCTTTCCGACGCCGGGAGGCCCCACGAAGCACAGGATCGGTCCCTTGAGCGTCTTCTTCAAGGCGTGCACCGCGAGGAACTCGAGGATGCGCTCCTTCACCTTCTCGATGTCGTAGTGGTCCTCGTCCAGGATGGCGCGGGCTCGTTCGAGGTCGCCGGCGTCTTCCGAGAACGTCGCCCACGGAAGTCCTGTCATCCAGTCGAGGTAGGTGCGGATGATCGCGGTTTCCGCGGAGTCGGGGTGGCTTCTCTCCAGGCGCTTGATCTGCTTCTCGATCTCGGCGGCCGCCTCCGGGGTGATCTTCTTCGCGCCGACCGCCTTGCGGTAGTTCTCGAGCTCTTCGGAAAGCTCCTCTCCCTCGCCGAGCTCCTGCTGGATTGCGCGCAGCTGCTGGCGCAGGTAGTACTCGCGCTGCGACCGGTCCATCTCGCCACGCGCCTGAGTCGAAATCTCCTGCTGCATCGACAGGACCGTGATCTCGCGGGCAAGGTTCTCGTTGACGAGCCTCAACCGCTCGATGGCGTCGGTGCTCTCGAGGATGCGCTGCGCGTCCTCCAGCTTCAGCTCGAGGTTCGAGGCCGCGAGGTCCGCCAGCCGGGCGGGGTCCGACAGGTTCGCCGCGATCACCATGACTTCGGGAGAGATCGTCTTGCCGAGCGAAACCGATTTCTCCAGGTTCTGCTTGACGCTCCGAACGAGCGCCTCCTGCTCCGGAGGCAATTCCTTTTCGGGCGTGGACTCCTCGAGCCGCGTGATCTTCACCTTCAGGTATGGCTCTTCGGAGAGCACCGAGTCGATCCGCGCGCGAGTGACCCCCTGGACGAGCAGGCGCGTGCGCCCGTCCGGCAGCTTCAGCATCCGCATGATCGCGGCCACGGTGCCGACGGGGTAAAGGTCGGCCTGCGTCGGCGTCTCGGTCTGCGCGCTCCTCTGGGCGACCAGCATGATGATTCGCTGCTCGGCGAGCGCCGCATCGACTGCGTTGATAGACCTCTCCCGCGACACCGAAAGCGGCAGGATGATGTACGGAAAGACCACGACGTCCTTCAGGGGAAGGACCGGCAGGATGTCCGGGATCGGAAGATCGGTTTCCCGATCCGCCACGGTCTCCTTTTCGTCGAGTTCGGCGAGCTTGTCCACCACTACGAGATCTCCTCTTCGGCCTTCACCGCGACCTCGACCTCCTTTTCGCGGAGGTCGGGGACGCGCGGAAGGATTACCTCCAGCAGGCCCCGCGAGAGCCTCGTCTTCGCCTGGCGCGAGTTGACGGGCCGCGGGATCGGCACCGATTTCAGAAAAGAACCGAAGTACCGCTCCATGCAGTAGAAGCGGAGCCCCTCCCGCTGCCGGGTGCGGCCGCGCTTGGTTCCCCGCACGGTCATCACCCTTCCGCGGATCGACACCTTCAGGTCGGCGGCATCGACGCCCGGAAGCTCGAACAGGATGCGGATCCGCTCTCCGTCGTCGACGATGTCCACGCTCGGATCCCACGCAGACGCGGGAGCGACGACCGGGTTGTTGCTCTCGACGAAGAGGGAGAACAGCCGGTTCACCTCCCTCTGGAGGCGCGAAAGCTCGACCATCGGTCCGAAGAACCTCAGTCGCTTCACGGCGCTCTCACGGAGTGGCCTTCGCGTCGGCGCGGCCGAGCAGGTTCTTGAGCTCGAGAAGGAACTCGTCGACGTCCTCGAACTTCCGGTAGACCGACGCGAACCGGACGTAGGCGACCTTGTCGAGGTCGCGGAGATGGTCCATGACGCGCGCGCCGATGTCGCTCGTGGCCATCTCGCGTTCTTCGGTGTCATGCAGGATCGTTTCGAGACCGTCGACGATCGCATCGAGCTGCGCGGGCGCGACCGGACGCTTCTCGCAGGCCTTCACGAGCCCCGCGCGGAGTTTCTTCCGATCGAAAGCTTCCCGTCGGCCGTCCTTCTTGACGACCATGTACGGAATTTCCTCGATCGTTTCATAGGACGTGAAACGGCGACCGCAGGATTCACATTCCCTTCGGCGGCGGATCACCTCGCCCTCGCGACTCTCCCGCGAGTCGACGACGCGATCGTCCACGGCGCCGCAGAAGGGGCACTTCATGCGGCCACATTATGGGCGAAACGCCGGGCCCCCGGCAGGAGTGTCCGTCTCGGTCCGGGCGAGCTCCTCGACTTTCTGCAATCGCATGCGCGTCAGAGCGAACAGCGTGATCCCGAGGACGCTGATCGGAATGAAAGAGATGGCATGGGCCAGGAGCGCCACGCCCGACGCGGTGTCCCGGGCAACCGCGTACACGTCCGTCAGCGCGAGCTGCACCGCGACGTGGTACGACCCGAGCCCTCCGGGAGTCGGAAACATGAGACCGAGGACAGCCGCAGCGGTCACGACGAAGCTCGAGGAGAACGGCAGGTCCAGGTGAAAGGCGCGGATCACTGAATAGATCTGCACGTTGATGACCAGCCACATCACGAGGGAGCCCGCGGTCACGAGCAGGAGCAGGCGCGGGTCGCGGAGAGACGCGAAACCGTCCACGAACGTCTCCGCGAAGGAGCGCGCCCGTGGCTGAAACCGCTCCGGCAGACGCCGCCAGAGTTTCTCCAGGAATCTCTCGGTCGCGGCGCGGCGAAAAACCGAGAAGACCACCAGGGCCACGAGAACGAGGAGAAGCGCCGCGGGCACGAGAAGTTTCCCGAACCCGCGCGAGTTCGGAAGTCCGGTGGCCGCGGCGATCAGGAAGTAGAAGACGACGGACGCGCCGTCGAAGACGCGCTCCAGGACCACCGACGCGAGGAGGGGAGAGAAGGGGAGCTTCCGGCTGCGAGCGAGGAGGGCCGGACGGAGGACCTCGCCCACCTTTCCCGGCAGGTTGTTGGCGGCGAAGCCGAAGGCGGTTGCGACGAACGCGGGGTAGAAAGGAACGACGGCGACCGGGCGCAGGAGCCAGGTCCAGCGCACGGCTCGGAGAGCGAACGTCGCGAGCCCCATCGCGACGCTCGCGACCAGCCAGCCGGCGTCGGCCGACGCGATCTGCCGCCCGATCTCGCGAAGCCGCAGTCCCCGGAGGAAGAAGGCGGCGAGCAGGACGGTCACCGCGAGGGAGACGAGGATCTGAACCGCGCGCGATCGCAGCGCCTGCTTCACGGGCAGCCGGCGTCCGGCGCCCGGAACTTCCGCGAGTTCCCTCCAATTTCAGACACTGTGGACGGTTCCTCCGGCGATGCTTTTAGCATCCGCAGACGGCGATCCGCCGAAAAAAATGAGGCGAACTTCTGACGGAGCTTGACTTTCCGCCACAATTTACTCATTCTTTTCTTAAATTTTCGGGAGGAAAAGCATGCTTAGGAAGTCGCCCGGGCTCCTGGCACTTCTCGTCGCTGGGGCCTGTCTGTTCGCCGCGCGCGAAGCGAGCGCGCAGCCGATCGGAGTGATCGACCAACCGACCTCCGGCCAGACTGTCTCGGGCGTCGTTAAGGTTACGGGTTGGGTCCTCGATTTCAACCAGCTCGACAAGGTCGAGCTCCTCGTGGACGGCGCGTTCGCCAACCGCGCCGATACGGGCCTTCCCCGGGCCGACGTTCTCGAGGTCTTTCCGACCTACGTGAACAGCGCAACGCCCAACCCCGGCTTCGTTTCCTCGTTCCTGGCCAGCCGATTCGCCAACGGGCCGCACACGATTTCCATCCGGGTGACGGAGGCGAGCCAGGCGACATTCATCATCGGGCCGTTCACTGTCATCGTCGACAACACCATCAATCAGGCGCCATTCGGCTACATCGACATCCCCGGCCCGGCCGGCGTCGAAGGCACCGACGGGCCCTTGCCGGTCTCGGGCTGGGCGATCGACGACCAGGATGTCGACCACATCGACTTCCTCATGGACGGTCAGATCGTCGCGGGCGCTGTGGGGCGGGGACTGCCCTCCTCCGCGGTCTACGGGACGACGCGTCCGGACGTTCAGGCGGCGTTTCCGGACGTCCCCAACTCCCTCTACAGCGGCTTCCAGGCCAACATCGACACGTCCAAGCTCATCAACGGGATTCACCAGCTGGCCGTCCGCGTGACCGACAACCAGGGCGCTTCCCGGCTGATCGGCACGCGCACGATCCAGGTGATCAACAACGGCAGCAACCTCGCGCCCTTCGGCCAGATCGACGTCCCGCTCGACAAGTCCTCGTTCTTCTGCACGACTATTGACGTCGGGATTCCCTCGCCTTGCACGCCGGACGTCTGCGGCTTCGTGCTCTCGAACGTGGTCGCGGGTTGGGCGCTCGACGTCGGCGCGCGGCTCGACAAGGGTCAGGTTTCCTTCGTCGAGCTCCTGATCGACGGCGCGATCATCGCCAACACCCGCACCGACTGCATCCAGGTCGGCAGGGCGCTCGTGAACTGCTACGGGATCAACCGGCCCGACGTCGCCCGCAACTACTCCGGTTACGTAAATGCGGACAATGCGGGCTTTCTGTTCAGTTTCGGCCTCATCACGAGCAGCGCAGACTCGTCCGGCCTGATCGCGATCACGCGGCCCACCGCGGATTCTCAGATTTTCGACATCGTCGGCTTCATTCGGCCCGGCAAGCACACGGTAGCCGTGCGCGTCGGGGATGAAGAGGAGACGGTGACGCAGCTCGGGGCGATGTCGGTCGAGGTCCTCTGCGACCCGACCGGCGCGGACTTCCCGGCCTTCGGTTACATCGACACGCCCACCGATTACCAGTTCATCAACGGCATCTTCACCGTGTTCGGCTGGGCCTTCGACTTCAACGGCGTGCAGCGGATCGAGGTGGACGTGGACGGCCAGGTCGTGGGCAACGCCACCATCGGGCTCTCGCGGCCGGACGTCCCCAAGAACGACCCCAGAGCTCCCTCGAACAACCTCGGGTTCGCGTTCCAGCTGGACACGACCAAGCTCTCCGACTCGGAGCACGACCTCGTCATCTACGTCGTGGACAACCAGTTCGGAGTGCCGGGGCGCACCGAGATCGGCCGCCGCAAGTTCGTGGTCAACAACAACGTGCTGACTCACAGATAGGAAGGGTTCTCAGCAAGAACCCAGAAGCCGGGGCCCTGCCCCGGCTTCTTATTGCTGCGAGCTCTAGGTGCGCGGCGCGAGGAGTCTCCCGAGGTAATCGAGGGAGGAGCCTCGCGCCGCGGGAGCGCGACGGTTAGTCGCGCGCCGCCCGGGCCGGGGCCTTCTTCTTCGGGAGCGCCGCGGGAGCGCGACGGTTAGTCGCGCGCCGCCCGGGCCGGGGCCTTCTTCTTCGGGAGCGCCGCGATCCGCTCGGCTTCGCCGAAGAGGGTCAGCGCCTTCTGGACCTGGGCGTCGCCGGTCGCGCGGACTCCCCAGCCCGCCTCGAGTCCGTACTTCGCGTTGACCAGCTCCACCCGGATGGCCAGATCCACGAGGTCGTGGTTCGGGTCCTCGTTCCAGGTCCGGCGAAGCTCTTCGGCGGTCGAGAACTTCGCCGCTTCCGCGAACTTGAAGAACTCGTCGCGCATGGCGGGCGTCACCGTCACGTCGCGGGTGACGTCTGCGTGCTTCACGAGCCAGTTGACCGCGAAGTTGAAGGGCAGGTTGCGGGCCAGGAGCTGCGTCAGGAGCTTGGAGTCGCGGTTGTTCTTGACGACGACGTCCGGCGTGATGCCTCCGGCCGCGTAAACCAAACGCCCCGCGTCGGTGTAGAAGACCTCGCCTTCTTTCCGGCCCGGCTCGGTCAACGTCTCCTCGCCGGGGCCATCGTGGTCGTCCGGGTTCACGTAGGCGAGCAGGTCGCTGTAGTCCCTCTGGATCCAGCGCCCCGATGGCGTGTAGTACTTGGCGGTCGTCAGCGCGAGCCCCGCGCCGTAGGGGAGCGTGTAGACGCTCTGGACGAGGCCCTTGCCCCACGTGCGCTGCCCCACGAGCAACCCGCGGTCGTGGTCCTGGATCGCCCCGGCCACGATCTCCGACGCCGAAGCTGAGCCGCGGCTGACGAGAACCACGAGCGGCTGGTCGAAGTGCAGGCCGTCGCCCGGAGCGCCGTAGTCCTGGGCGGAGGAGCTCGTTCGCCCCCGCGTGTATACGATCTTCGATCCCCTCTCGAGGAAGACGTCCGCGACGTCCACCGACTGGTCGAGGACTCCTCCCGGGTTTCCGCGAAGGTCGAGCAGGAGCTTCTTCATGCCCTGCTTCTGGAGGCGTTCGATGGCCGCCTTCAGCTCGCGGCTGGAGGTGTGCGTGAAGTCGGCGAGAAGCAGGTAGCCCACTTCGGGCGTCATCATGAAGGCGTAGCGCACCGAGAACGTCGGGATCTCCGCGCGCGTGATCGTCATGCGGAGGGGCTCGTCGATGCCGGCCCGCCGGATCGTGATCGTGACCTGGCTGCCTTTCGGGCCGCGCAGCTTGCGGACGACGTCGTCGGTCGTGACGTCCTCTTTGATCTCCTCGTTCTCGATGTGCGTGATGACGTCTCCGGCGCGGATTCCCAGCTTGAAGGCGGGCGTGCCCTCCATGGGGGCGATGACCGTGATCCGGCCCATCCGCTTCTGGATCTGGATTCCGAGCCCGAAGAACGACCCCTGCTGCTTCTCGCGCATGGCCGAAAAGTCCTCGGGTTCGAGGAACGCCGTGTGCGGGTCGAGACGGGACAGCATCCCGTGGATCGATGCGTATACGAACTGCTCGGGCGCGACGGGCTGGGGAGACCACTCCGAGAGGGTGGTCAGGATATCGGCGTATTCATCAAGAGGTGGGGTCTCGCGCTCCGGGGAGGCGAAGAGGAGCGTCGCAAACGCGCCCCCGGCCAGGGTGCAGACGGCGATGAGGGCGGCGGCGACGTAAAAGCGAGAACGGCTGGAGCTCAATCGGTTCCTCCTGAAGCGGCCATTGTGACATGGAGGCCGAACGGCCCCGGCGTAGAATCCCTCATGGAGTAGCCAAACATGTTCGGCCCCATCGGAATGCCCGAGTTGATCCTGATTTTTCTGGTTGCCCTCCTCGTGTTCGGGCCGAGGAAGCTCCCCGATCTGGGCCGTTCGCTCGGCAAGGGAATCGCCGAGTTCAAGCGCGCGTCGGATGACCTGAAGCGCACGATCGAGGACGAGATCGAGCAGGGCAAGCACCAGGTCTCCGCCGTGCAGGACGAGGTGGCTTCGCTGCGCCGGCAGGCAGGGGACCTCCGAAACACGGTCGCCTCCACCGTCGGATCTCCTTCCGCGCCGCCCGCGGAGGCCGCGGGTTCCGCCCCCGAGACCCCCGCCCCCGTCCCCGGGCCGATCCGGCCCTCTTGAGCGCTCCCGCGCGGGAGGGCGGGCAGTCCGCGTGAAGCTGGCCGACCCGCCCCCGCCCGAGCTCGACCCCGGAATGCCGGAGGGAAGGCTCCGGGGCGACAGCGAGGAGCTCCCCCGGATGGGGTTTTTCGAGCATCTGGAGGAATTCCGGCGCCGCCTGGTCGTGTCGCTGATCGCTCTCGCCGCGGCGTTCGGGATCGCGTGGTCGAAGGCTCCCGTGCTCTTCGAGCTCCTGGCGCGGCCGGTCCGTCGTTTTCTGCCGCCCGGGCAGAACCTGGCCTACACCACGCTCGCCGAACCTTTTCTTCTCTACTTCCGGGTGGCGCTGCTCGGCGGGTTGATCGTCGCTTCGCCCGTGATCCTCTGGCAGCTCTGGCTCTTCATCGCCCCCGCGCTCTACCGGCGCGAGAAGCGTCTCGCGATCCCGTTCCTGTTCGCGAGCATCTTCTTCTTTCTGGCGGGCTGCGCCTTCGGTTACTTCGTGGCGTTCCCGGTGGTCGTCGGATTTCTCGTGGGAATGGGGACGCAGTTCACCGCGGTCATCACGATCAACGAGTACCTGTCCACGGCGACCAAGATCATCCTGGGCCTGGGGATCTGCTTCGAGCTGCCGATCGTCATCTTCTTCCTCACCCGCATGGGCGTCGTCACGGAGCGCTGGCTCCTCCGGAAGTTCAAGTACGCGGTCCTCGTCGTTTTCGTCATCGCCGCTGTCATCACCCCGACGCCGGACGTCACGACGCAGACTGTCTTCGCGGTGCCGATGCTCCTTCTCTACCTGCTGGGGGTCGGAATCTCGTGGGTCTTCCGGAGGCGGGACCGACAGTCAGCGGGATCGGGAGCCTGACTCCACGCGGTTGCGCGCCAGCACCGCCTCGACGAACTCCCGGACCGCGCCGCGCCCTCCAGGATTCTTGAGGACGACCTGCGCGGCCCTCCGCGCCGGAGGCGCCGCGTCCGACGGACAGGCCGAGTAGCCCGCCGCCGAGAGCAGAGGCACGTCGGGCGCGTCGTCGCCGATCGCCGCGGTCTCGGAGGGATCGAGCGACCAGCGCCGGCAGAGCTGCCGGTACAGCTTTTCCTTGTCGGCGACCCCCTGGTGGCAATCCTGCACGCCGAGGTCGCGCGCGCGACGCGCCGTCGCGAGAGACTTCCGACCTGAGATCCAGACGACTCTCAGCCCGGCGGCCGCGGCCATCTTGATCCCGTGGCCGTCCTTCGTGTCGAAGACCTTCATCTCGCGACCCCGGTCGTCCATGTAGAGCCGACCGTCGGTCAGGACGCCGTCGACGTCGAGGAAGATCGCCCGGATCGGAGGGGAGAGCTTGCCCGACCGTTTCAAGCCACGCCCGCGGAGAGGAGGTCGTGCAGGTGGATCGCTCCGGCGAGGCGGCCCTCGCCGTCCAGCACGAAGAGGGACGTGATCTTCGCGTCCTCCATCCGCTGGAGAGCCGCGGAGGCGAACTCCTCGCCGAGCGCGGTCTTCGGGCCGGCGTGGGAGCAGTCGCCGGCGGTTCCGGTCAGGAGGGTCGGATCCTTTTCGAGGAGCCGGCGCAGGTCCCCGTCGGAGATGACGCCGGAAAGCTCGCCACGGCCGTTCACGACCGCGGTGACGCCCATCATCTTGCGCGACATCTCGTGGATGGCCTCCGTCATCGGCGTGTCCCGGGTGACGACGGGAATGCGCTCGCCCGTTCGCATCAGGTCGCGCACCTTCAGGAAACGGCGGCCGAGACGCCCCCCGGGGTGGAGGGCCGCGAAGTCCTCCTCGCGGAAGCCGCGCTTCTCGGAGATGGCCATGGCGAGGGCGTCACCCATCGCGAGCATGGCCGTCGTGGAGGCGGTCGGCGCGAGGTTCAGCGGGCAGGCCTCCTGCGGAATCGCGACCGAGATCACGAGGTCCGCGGCGCGACCCACGGGGGAGCCGGGCTCGCCCGTCATGGCGATCGTTCGAAGGGAGCGTTCCCGGGCGAACTCGAGGAGGCGCAGGACTTCCGGCGTTTCTCCCGAGAAGGACAGGGCGAGGACCGTGTCGCCGGCGACCAGCATGCCGAGGTCCCCGTGGCTCGCCTCGGCCGCGTGCAGGAAGTAGGCGGGAGTCCCGGTCGAGGACAGGGTGGCCGCGATTTTCTGGCCGATCAGGCCGGACTTTCCGAGCCCGGCCACGCACAGGCGTCCCTCCGACGCGGCGATCTCCTCCACCGCGCGCTCGAAGTCGGGGCCCAGGTTCCGGATCTGTTCCCGGACCGAGTCCGCCTCGATCTGCAGGACTTTCCGGGCGGCATCGAGGATCACCCCCAAATCTTAGCGTCCGCGGGGCTTCGGCGATAACCAGACGCGACTTCTGACGTATAAAGCCGGCGGAACGCCGAGAAAAGCAGCTTTCCTCCAGAAAAGGAGTTTTCGTGAACCTTCGTAAGTCCCTTCCGGTACTCGTCATCGCGCTCGCCGTCATCGGCGCAGCGCCCGCCAAGCGTCCGGCTACCGCTTCCCGCCCCGCCTCGTCCGCGATTCCGAAGGTGGAGTTCGAGAAATACACCCTGCCGAATGGCCTCCAGGTCATCCTGCACGTGGACCGGAAGCTCCCCATCGTCCACGTGAACCAGTGGTTTCACGTCGGATCCAAGAACGAGAGGACCGGGAGAACCGGGTTCGCCCACCTCTTCGAACACATGATGTTCCAGGGGTCGAAGAACGCGTCGAAGGACTACTTCGCGTACGCCGAAAAGGCCGGCGCCAACCTCGCGGAGGGGGGCGTCAACGGGACGACCAACAACGACCGGACCAACTACTTCGCGACCGTTCCCTCCGGAAACCTGGAGGACGTCCTGTGGTTCGAGTCGGACCGGCTGGCCACGCTGCCCGATGCCCTGACGAAGGAGAAGCTCGACAACCAGCGCGACGTCGTGAAGAACGAGAGGCGCCAGGGGCTCGAGAACACCCCGTACGGCCGCTGGTTCAAGCTGGTCACTGAGAACATCCATCCGGCCGGACACCCCTACTCGTGGACCGTCATCGGCAGCCACGAGGACCTGACCGCGGCGAGCCTCGACGACGTGAAGGACTTCTTCCGCACCTACTACACGCCGAACAACCTCTCCCTCGTCATCGCCGGCGACTTCGATCCGGCGGAGGCGAAGCGGCTCGTCGAAAAGTACTTCGGGGGCATCGCCGCCGGCCCGCCCCTGGATCGCCCGACGCTGTGGATCCCGGTCCTCGAGCGGGAGAGGATCATCGAGGCGACCGACCGGGTGCCGCAAGACCGCACGTACATGACGTGGCCCTCGCCTCAGGGCTTTGCGCCGGGAGACGCCGAGCTCGACCTGACCTCTCTCATCCTGACCGACGGTCTGTCCTCGCGCCTGAACAAGGTTCTCGTCTACGACAAGCCGCTCTGCACGGCCGTACAGTCGTTCCAGAACTCGGCCGAGATCTCGGGCTGGTTCGCGGTGATCGCAACCGCGCGGCCGGGGACGTCGCTCACGGAAATCGAGCGGATCGTGACGGACGAGATCGCGCGCCTGGCCAGGAACGGGCCGACGCCGGCGGAGCTCGCCCGCGCGAAGACGAAGCAGCAGTACAACTTCGTCACCGGCCTGGAAAGGATCGGCGGCTTCGGCGGAAAAGCCGACCTTCTCAACCAGTACAACACCTACCTGGGCGACCCCGGCAAGTTCGACGAGGACGTCGCCCGCTACGAGAAAGTCACGGTCGCCGACGTCCGCCAGACCGTGGACCGGTGGCTGAACACCCGGAATCGACTCCTCGTCCGCTTCCATCCGGAGCAGTCGACCCGCTCGACGACCGCGGAGCTCGATCGGTCGAAGGAGCCCTCCCTCGGAGCCGACCGCCCCTTCCACGCTCCCGACGTCCAGTCCGCGAAGCTCGAGAACGGCCTGGAGGTCTTCGTCGTCGAACGCGCCGACCTCCCCAAGGTGGCGGTGACGCTGGCCACGAGAGCCGGCAGCGGCGCGGATCCGGCGGGGAAGGGCGGCACGGCGCACCTCGCGGTCAATACGATCGACATGGGAACGAAGACCCGCAAGGCCCTGGAGATCGAGGACGCCCTGGGGGACCTGGGAACGGGTCTCGCCGGGGTCGCCGGGCGGGAAGCGACGCAGCTGTCGTTCGAGGTCCTGAAGCGCAACCTGACTCCGGCGATGTCGATCTTTGCGGACGTGGTGCGCAACCCGGTGTACCCCGCGGAGGAGATCGATCGCGAGAAGAAGCGTCACCTCGACGCGCTCTCGCAGCAGGCGAAAAACGCGGGCGCCGTGGCCGCGCGGGTACGCGCGATCCTCGCGTTCGGACCGGACCATCCGTACGGTCGGCCGGCGCAGGGCCTTCCGTCCTCGGTGGAAAAGATCTCGCGCGAGGACCTCGCGCAATACCACGACAAGTGGTGGAAGCCGGGGAACTCGGCTCTCATCTTCGTCGGAGACGTCAAGCTGGACGAGGCGGTCGGTCTCGCACGCCGGGAGTTCGGCGCCTGGTCCGGCGCGGCAACCCCGTCGATTCCCATTCCCCCGCCGGCTCCGGCAGCCGCCGGGAAGCTCTACATCGTCGACCGGCAGGACGCCGCGCAGACCGTCATCTCGCAGTTTCTTCCGGCGCCCGCCCGCCAGACTCCGGACTACTACTCGTTGCGTCTCGCCGACTCGGTCTGGGGCGGCGGCGGTTTCGGCACGCGCCTGAACCTGAATCTCCGCGAGGAGAAGGGCTACTCGTACGGCGTCTTCTCGAACCTCGCCCTCTATCGCGAAGGCGGACTATGGAACGCGGGCGGGGGAGTCCAGACCAACAAGACGAAGGAGTCGCTGGTCGAGTTCGACAAGGAGCTCAAGGCTCTCGCCGGAACGAAGCCGATCTCGGAGGCGGAGTTCGAGGACGCCAAGGTGAAGCGCGTGCGCGGGTACGCCCAGCAGTTCGAGTCCCTCGGCCGGATCGCCCAACAGATCGCGGAGCTCTGGGTTCTCGGGTTGCCGATGGCGGAGCTCCAGAGGGAGAGCGAGGAAACCCAGAAGGTGACGCTCGCGGCGGCGCGGGCCGCGGCGCAAAAGTACGCGGTCCCGGGCCGGTCGACCCTCCTGCTGGTGGGGGATCGGTCCAAGATCGAGGCCGGGATCCGCGAAACGAAGCTGGGGGACGTCGTGATCTTAGACGCGGAGGGCCGGCCGGTCGCCCGCTAGCGGCAGGTCAGTTCGGGGTACCGGGAGGGCACGGGTCCGTCCGCACGATCCGGAAGCGGGCCGAGTTGGAGAGAACCGGCTCATGCCAGAACCCGGCTTCGCGGGCGCGGTACCGCGCCACGACCTCGTACTCTCCGGCGGGGTTCGCGACGATGGAGTTCGCGAGCCTCCAGGACAGCATCTCGTCGTCTGAGAGCTTCTCCGGAACGATGGTTCGGGCGTCTTCGGGCAGCGTCGTCCTCAGGCAGTCGTAGAAGGCGCGGATTCCGGCGACCCGCTGCGTGCGGTCGCCGAGGACGCGAAGCTCGGTCGCCGTCGGTCCGACGTTGCAGGAAATCGGCACCAGCTTGCGCTCGCGGTCGCCCGACTGGAAGAGGCCGAGCTCCACCGTGGGGCGCGGACCGAGGCTGCCCTCGCCCTCGAGCACCACGGGCTGCAGGGGATAGAACCGGGGATCGTCTTCGGGGTAGGGATTGCGGAGCGTCACCTCGAGTCGCACGGCGTCGATGCTCGAGCACTCCGCGACGACCCCGGCCGCGTGCGGCTGTCCTCCCGCGTCGAGCACCGCCAGGGAGAGGACGGGCGCCTCGACCAGGTGCGAACCCCAGCGCTCCTTCCTGGCGGGTGCGGCGGCCGGCGCAAAGCGCGAAGCGTCGGCCGGGACGAGCTCACGGCCTCCCGGGCCACCCCTCTCGAGGACGGCCGCGAACACGTCGTCGAAGTACGCACGAAAGAGGTTCCCGTCGTCCGTCTCGCCGATCTCGTCGCCGCCCTGCCACTCGTAGAACTTCGTGACCGAAGCGACGAGGCGCGCCGATCGCGATCCGGCGGCGGCCACGATTTCCCGTCGGCTGGACCAGAAGTCCGCGTTGGCGATGCCGCCCAGGCCCCCGAAGGGGATGACGTCGTCGGAGCAGTCGGCGCTCTTGAAGCGCTCGATCTCCAGGTTCGCGACCCCGCGGGCTTTCTGCCGGGGGGCACCCGGATGCTCGCGCCGAACGTCAGGTTTTCGACTCCCGGGTCGATCCGGAAACACTGCCCCACGCGGTACGAGTCCCGGTCCCCGGTCGCGGACGTGACGAGCTCCAGCGAGCCGGACGCCTTCGCGCCACCGGCGTCGAGGCGGGACCAGCCCACCTTTCCGCTGTCCGTATTCGAGTCACCCTCCGAGACTTTCCAACCCGAAGGGTTCGCGGCGAACGCTCCGTTCGCGACCAGGTTCGCGACCGGCTTTTCCGGCGCGGGAGCCGGAGTCAGAGAGGCGAGGAGAGCCGCCAGCACGAGCACGCCGCGGATGTTAACGGACCGGCGGCCGCGGAGCGGTCTAGTTGGAGAGGATCTTTTCGATGAAGTCGAGCGCCCGCGGGTCCCGCGACTGCCCGAGCCAGAAGATCGCCTGCTTTCGGACCTCCGGATTCCGATTGGTGCGGGCCACGCGGATAAGCTCGGTGACGGCCTGGTCGCCGTGAAGCTGGGAGAGGGCGAAGACGGCCTTCTTCTTCACCTCTTCCTCCGGGTCCTCCCGGATCGCGTCGCGGATCGTTTCGGCCGCGCGGTCGCCGGCCTTCTGGGCCAACCAGAAGAGCGCCTGTCCGCGCACCTCGCCCTCCGTGTCCCCTCGGGCCATCCGGATCAGCGTCGGGAGCGCCTCGGGCTCGGGGCTCTGGGAGAGACAGAACGTCAAGTGCTGTCGAAAGTCCGCGTCCGGATCCGCGGTCGCGGCCCGGAGGACCTCGAAGCCCCGCTGCCCGCGCTCGTTCCCCAGCCAGAACGCGGCTTGCTTGCGAAGCTCGGGCGGCTGCCCGCGGGCCGCCAGCTTTTCGAGCACGGCGTCCGCGCCGGGGTCGGCGTGGAGAGCGATCGCCGCGAGAATCTGCCCCGCGCGGTCTTCGTCCTCGGCGACGGCGCCGCTGCGGGCGACGTTCCCCAGGAAGTCCAGGCTCTCGCGCGGCGTCACTCCGGTCAACCAGAGGAAGGGGAGGCCGCCGGCGTCGAGCGCGCAGTCCTCCGACAGCGCCCGCACCTTCGACACCTGCCCGCGGTGGACCCGGAGCAGAACCCGGAACCGCGGCGGCGACTCGAGCTCCACGGGGCCCGAATCACGGCCGATCGAAAACGAGGAATCGTTCTCGAGACGGCACCCTCCGCAGCACACCTTCGAGTGTCCGCGGAACGTCCCGGAGACGGAACCGAAGCAGCACATCTGCCGGGGCCCGTCGAGGAGGGGCTGCGAATAACCAATCCAGGACGGGCCCGGCAGAGCGGAGGCAGTCCGGACCTCGGCGGCGAGTCCTCCGGGGGCGACCGCCCGCACGGTGACCTTCGCGTTCTGAACTCCGGGCGGCGCGGAGATCGCGGCGAGGAGGTGGACGAGCAGCGCGTACTTCATGGTCAGTCCGCCGACGCCACGGAGACCGGACCGTTCTCGGTAGACAGCCGGACCACCGGGTCGCTCCCGGAGTCCCCGAACTCGATCGTGCGGGATTCCTCGTCCCACGACTTGCGGGCGGAGCGGCAAACCGAGGACGGGCACGTGACCGGACCGTGGCCGAGCATTTCCACGCGGACCCCGGAGGCATAACCGTCCGCGATCTTGAGGCTGAGCGGCCCGTTGACGGCGTTCGCGTCCAGGCTTCCCCCCTCCCAGCGGTTGCCTTCGAGCTCCACCGAAATGGGGCCGTTCTTGGTGTCGAGCCGATACGTACCCCGGCTTCCGGAAAAGTCGATCGGCCCATTGACCGCCCGCGCCTCTCCCGTGCCGCTGCAGCGCTCCAGGGAGATCGGGCCGTTCACCGCGTTGGCGTCGAGCGGCCCGGAGCAGTCCTCCAGGGAAATGGGCCCGTTCGTCGTCCGCGCGGTGATCCGGCCCGAGACGCCGTGAACCGCGATGGGTCCGTTTCTGGCCTCGAGGTCGAGAGCCGCGTCCCGCGGGGCGCTCACGATCAGGTACACCATCCAGTCCCCGCCGGAGGGTCCGCGAAATGCGAGGCCGGCGCCGGCCGGCGAAACGTGGATCCCGTCCAACGCCTCCGACCGCCGGGCGGCCTTGCAGACCGTGACGTCGAAGGTGTCCCGCTTCCCGCCTTTGACGAAAATCCCGGAGTTCTCGGGGAGCTGCACGCGAAGCGGGGCCGCGGTCGCGGGAAGGGTGAAGGAGTCTTCCGCCCGCGCCGCGTCGCGCGAGTCGTATTGGATTCGGACGTCCCGGCAGGTCGAGACCCCGCGGTCGGCGTCGATCGAGAGGTCAACCGACGACTCGGCGTCCGCGGCCGCAGCGAGCGCGAGAAACAGAACCGGTCCGAGCGAGAGTCGACGCGTCATGAGCTCCTCCTTCAATCGTTCAGGAACTGCAGCAGATATTCGGTGGCTTCCTTGTTGTTCATGACCGAAAGCTTCTCGACGGTCTCCTGCCGGAGCTCCCGGTCCTTCTCGGTCTTCGCGATCTCGATCAGAGCGCGGGCATTGCCCTGGACGAAGAACGCCTGGATCACGGCCTTGCGCAGCTCGACGTCCCGCTCGGTGCGATAGAGCTCGTGGAGGGCAGGCGCGGTTCGCATTCCCATGATGCCCAGCTTCTGGATGGCCTCCTCCCGGAGCTCGCGGTCGGTTTCCGTGCGCGCCAGCTCGAGGATGTGCTCGATGTCGCCGGCGACGAAGAGGCCCTGGATGATCTCCTCCTTGACGTCGCGAACGCGTTCCGTCTTGTAGAGCTGCCAGAGCTCGGTGCGGGCGCCCATGACGCCCAGCTGGTGCGCGGCCTCGCCCCGGAGCTCCGTGGACTTCTCGCTGCGCGCGGCCTCGAGGACGCGCGCGCGATCGCCCGCGACCATGTAAGCGTGGAGGATCTGCTCCTTGATTTCGACGTTCGACGTCGACCGGTAGATCTCCTCGAGCAGCTGGCGGTTCTCTGCTCCGCCGAAGACCCCCAGGTAGTGGAGCGCCTTCTCCTGGAGGTCGGGGTAGGCGTTTCCGCGGGCGACGTCCGCGATGGCCTGGCGCGCCTTCGGAGACGCGGTCTGCGCCAGGACGAAGAGGGCTCGCTCCTTCAGCTCCTCGGAGCCCTGTCCCCGGAGAATCTTCTGGAGGAGCGGAATGGCGCGCTCCGGGTCGGTGTGCACGAGAGCGTTGATTGCCATGAGCTTCAGCTCGTCGTCGCTTTCCGCGTCCGGGTTGGCCTTCGGGCCCCGGCCGCCGCGGATCTCGAGCTCCAGCGCGCGGACCTCCTTGCCCCAGGAGCTGCCGGGATACTTCGAACCGAACGCGCGCACGAGCGCGAGGGCCTCGGCCTTGCGCCCCTGCTTGTTGAGCGCGTACGCCAGCCAATAGGTCGCGGCGTCGGAACGCGCGCCGCGGAGCCGGAGGACCTCCGTGAACGCGGCCTCGGCCTCCTTCCAGCGCTCGTCGTCCAGGGCCTTGGTTCCGGCCTTGTAGATCTTCTCCGCCTGTACCGACGCGTCCTTCTTGCCCTCCTCCGCGCTCGCGGGGGCGTGGAACCCCAGCGCGGCTGCCAGGACGAGGGGGACGAGAGATCGCAGAGTCATGTTCTTTTCCTTTCGCGGGCTCCGGGGGCGGGAAGCTCGCCGCGTTCCCGCATGTTCGATCCAATGACCCGTACCTTGAACAGAACGCCCTTCGTTTCGATTCGCTGACGCAGGGTCGCGAGGTCCTCGGGCGACAGTTGCGCCGGCCCGTGCGCGACGTCTAAGAGCAGTCGCTCCAGCTCCTCCAGGACCGTGGCGACGGCGCGGTCGCCCGACTGGCTCGCCGTCTGACGATAGAGCCGGTTCGCCACGACGAGGTCGTTCGCCCGCGCCTGCTCGTCCGTCACGTCGAGAGGCGAGCCGGAGGGCGCGTTGGCGAGCTCGATCAGGACCGACTGCGACCGCTCGAGGTGCTCGCCGAGCGCGACGATGAGAATCCGCTCCCGGACTCCGGCCGACAGGGGAGCGGGCTGCTCGACTTTCCAGAACCGGCCGGCGAGAAACGTTGCGACGAGCACGAGCGCGAAGACTCCGGCAAAAGCGAGCCGTCGGGGAGCGAAGAAAGCGGGCCAGGCTCGCGGAGTCTTCCGGGGAAGGCTCTGCGAGACGCGGCGCCAGACGTCGCGCCCGTACGAGTCGTTCAACTCCGGAAGCCGCTCGGCGCCGGTCACCATCTCGATCGTCCGGCGGAACGACTCGAGAGTCGCCCGGCAGGAGGAACACGCCGAGACGTGCTCCCGGATGGCGTCCGGCAGCTCGCTGCCCGTGGCGTAGAAGGCCAGGTCCTGTTCGGATACGTGAGTCATGCAACACCTGCGAGCGGCGCGAGCTCGCGCCGCAGTTTCTGGACGGCCCGAAAAACCGTCTGCTTGACGGCGTTCGGGCCGATCTTCAGGACTTCCGCGATTCGCTCGATCGGCATTCCTTCCATGTGACGGAGAACGAAGGCGGCGCGCTCGCGCGCGGAGAGCTGTGTGAGCGCGGCGGCCACGTCGCGCTGGATCTGACCCGACATCGCGAGTCGATCCGGCAGTGGGTCACTCGAAGCCAGAGTCTCGACGATCGGAGGATCGTCGTCGCCCGAGCGGCGCGACGCGGTCGGACGGCCCCGCCGCCGGATCAGGTCGATCGCCGCGTTGACCGCGATGCGATAGATCCACGTTCCGAACCGGGCCCTCTCGTCGAAGCCGCCCAGGCTGCGGTGCGCCTTGAGGAACGTCTCCTGCACGACGTCCTCGGCGTCGGAAACGTTGCCGGTCATGCGATGGGCGAGCCGGAACACCATCGGGCTGTGCTCTTCCACGAGCGCCCGAAAGGAGTCGGAGTCCGATCCCTCGGCAGGGAGCACGTCGAATCCCCCCATCGGCTTGCTCAGACGGTAACCGGACCGAAAGGTTAGGTCGAAAGCAGGCAGAGCGTCCACGGTTTGCGACATCGTGGGGTTAGACGCCCGCGGGAGAGTGCGGTTAGGGCCGGCCCCCGTCAATCCGGGCGGAAGAGGCGTCCGCTGAGCCGCCGGAGGAGGCGGCGCCATGCCGCGATCTTCGGAGTCGGCGGACCGAGGCGGGGCGACGGCGGCTTCTTCAGGCGGTCGATCTCCAGGTCGAGGGCCTGCAGGCGGTCGCGGCAACCCCGGCAGACGTGGAGGTGTCTCTCGGCTGGCGCGGTCCGGATCTCCCCGTCCTGGTAGAGGACGAGGTCGTCGTCGCCCAGATGCTTCACCCGGTCGGCGCGGTCGGGATGTCCTCCTTCATCCTGGATTCGATACGGAGACGGACCGGCGGCCGTCGCCGCGAAGGCGAATCCGAACGTTCCGGCGCTGCATAGGGAGGGGGAGAATGGTCCCGATGGTTCGAGCGCCCGCACTCTTCGTGGCCCACGGTTCCCCCACCTTCGGCCTGGAGGCGGGAGAGTTCGGAGAGACCCTGCGCCGCTTCGGCGAGAGGATCCCGCGACCCCACGCGATCGTCGTCGCTTCGGCCCACTGGGAAGCGCCGTGGCCGATCCGGGTCACGGCCGCGGCCGCGCCGCCGCTCATCTACGACTTCGGCGGTTTCCCCCGCGCTCTTTACGAGCTGCAGTACCCCGCGCCCGGGTCGCCGAGTCTCGCGGCCGAGGTCGTGCGCCTTTTCTCCGAAAGCTCGCTGCCGGCGGCGCCGGACCCGCGCCGCGGCTGGGACCACGGCGTCTGGATTCCGCTGCGCCTCTTGTATCCCGAGGCCGCCGTCCCCGTCGTCGAGATCTCTCTCCCGATTCCGCGCGACCCCGCCTCGGTGCTTCGGATGGGGGCGGCGCTCGCTCCGCTCCGGGAGCGAAACGTGCTGCTCCTCGGAAGCGGCGGGATCGTGCACAACCTCGGACGCGCGAGGCTCGACCTGCCGGACGGCCCTGTCGACGACTGGGCCCGGCAGTTCGACGCGTGGGTGAAGCAGCGGATGGAACGGCGCGATAAGGAAGAGATCGCCCGATACGCGGAGCGCGCGCCGTTCGCCAGCCTGGCGGTGCCGGAGAGCGAGCACTTCGACCCGCTCCTGTTCGCCCTCGGAGCCGCCGGCGACTCCGACGTCATGGAGGAAATCGCTTCCGGGTTCCAGTACTCGAACCTGTCCCTCACGTCGCTCGCGTTCCGGCCGGTGGAGGCGCCGGCCGGGTGAGCAAGCTCGTTGCGTACGTCGCGCAGTACGGCGTGATCCTCGTCTTCGCGAACGTGCTCGTGGAGCAGATCGGCATCCCGATTCCGGCGCTTCCCACTCTCATCGTCGCGGGCGCGCTCGTGCGGGAGGGCAGGCTCTCGTTCCTGGCGCTCCTCGCGGCGGCCGTCGCTGCGTCGCTCGTCGTGGATACCGCCTGGTACTTCCTCGGACGGCGGTACGGCCATCGGGTGCTGAAGACGCTCTGCCGCATCTCGCTGTCTCCGGACTCGTGCGTCCGGCACACGGAGGCGACCTTCGAGAAGTGGGGAATGGCCTCGGTCGTCGCCGCCCGGTTCATCACCGGCTTTTCGACCGTGGCGCCCCCGCTCGCGGGTGCGATGGGGGCCAGCCTTCCGGCCTTTCTCTTCTACGACTCGCTCGGGACCATTCTCTGGGCGGGAACCGGCCTGATCCTCGGCTTCGTCTTCCACCGCGCGATCGATGACATCCTCGGATTCCTGGAGGGGCTCGGCACCGGCGCGCTGTACCTCCTCGGCACCGCGCTCGCGCTCTTCGTTCTCTTCAAGTGGTGGCAGCGCCGCCGGTTCTACAGGACTCTCCGGATGGCGAGGATCACGGTCGGCGAGTTGCGCGGCCTGTTCCAGAGCGGCCTGCAGCCCGTCGTCGTGGACGTCCGGGGGGAGGGGGAGAGGAACCGCGACCCGCGACGGATACCCGGCGCGACCACCATGGACGTCTCGGAGATCGACGCGAAGCTGCCGGGCATTCCTCCCGAGGTCGAGATCGTCCTCTACTGCACCTGACCCAACGAGGCGTCGGCGGCCCGTGTGGCCCGCATGCTGATCGAGAGGGGATACCGAAGAGTCCGACCGCTCGCGGGCGGCCTGGAGGCGTGGCTGGACGCCGGCTACGAGTTCGAGGAGTTCGAGAGAGCCTCTTGACGCGCGGGATCTTACCGATCCGGGCGGAACCGCGTTAGAATAAGAGGTTTCCGTGACAAATATCGACGCGGGTTCCAGAGGCCTGGCGACTGCCTACGAGGTGGCCTGCTACAACTGCAAGGCACTCTTCGACGCCGTCGCCGCTCCGTGGTGCCAGTGCCTGAGCACCCGACGCTCTCTCGTCTGCTCGGCCTGTCGCAAGTGCTTCTGCCAGTCGCCGCAGTCGTACAAGCAGGCCCTCTGGGAGCGGGCGCCCCCGGTGCTCTGGGATCGATCCGCCGCGGAACATCATCACCTGGGTGACCTGCCGGAAAACTCCGACCCTGAGGAGGTCGGGCATCCCCTCGTCCTGATCGTGGACGACGAGAAAGACATGCGCTGGCTGGCCTTTGCCGCAGTCACGGGTCTCGGGTATCACGCCGTGGTGGCGTCCAACGGAGAAGAGGGCATGGATCTCGCCGTCCGTTACAAGCCCGACATGATCCTGACCGACGCATTCATGCCGAAGCTCGACGGCCGGGAGATGTGTCGGCGTCTGAAGGCGGATCCGGAGACGGCTTCCATGAAGATCGTCATCGCCACCTCGGTGTACACGGCGTCGAGATACAAGTACGAGGCCTACCGGGAATTCCAGGCGGACGACTACTTCTCGAAGCCGCTGGAGCTGGCGTTGCTCCGGGACCTCCTTCGGAAGCACCTGGGTCCCCCGGAAGAAGGGCGCGGCCCGGCGGACGCATGAACCATCTCGAGACGTTTCAATGCCACTACCGGCCGCTGTTCGTCATCCTGTCGTACACGATCTCCGTGCTCGGCGCCTATTGCGCGCTGCAGTGGGCCGGCCAAATTTCGACGGCCCTCGGAAAGGCGCGGGGAGTCTGGCTGACGGGCGCGGCCGTTGCGATGGGCGGCGGCGCGATCTGGTCGATGCACTTCATCGCGATGATCGCCTGCAGGCTCCCGGTCCCGGTCGCCTACGACCTTCCGGTAACCGTTGCATCTCTCCTGGTTGCGGTCGTTGCGACCGGCATCGGCCTTCACGTCGTCAGCCGCGTGAGCGCGGGCTATCGCCGGCTGATCGCGGGCGGCGTCTTCACCGGGCTCGGAGTGGCCGGCATGCACTACACGGGCATGGCAGCGATGCGTCTGCCGGCCCGGACGATCTACGAGCCGTGGATCGTGGTCGCCTCGGTCGTCATCGCGATCGTCGCCGCGACAGCGGCCTTCTGGATCGCCTTCAACCTCGGCCGCGGATGGCAGAGGTTGGCCAGTTCCCTCGTGATGGGCGTGGCGGTCTGCGGAATGCACTACACAGGCATGGCGGCGGCGGTCTTCGTCCCGACGGGGGGGGCCTCGGCGGGCCAGGCCACCTCGACGCTGCTCTCCGACGACCTGGCTTACATGGTCTTCGGCGTCACCCTTTGCATCCTGACGCTGCTCTCGATCGTCGGACGCGTGGTCGAACGACGCGGAGCGGAAGAGCTGCGGCGGGTTCAAGCCGAGCTGGGAAAACTGGTCGCCGAGAGAACCGCCGAGCTCGCGCGCGCCAACGAAGATCTCCGGGTCGAGATCACGCAGCGGGAGAGGGGGCACGCGGAGCGCGCGCGTCTGGCGGCGTTCACGGCGGACGTCGGCGGAGCCCTGACGCGCAGTGAATCCCTCTCGCGCGCGCTCGACGCGTGCGCGAAGGCGATGGTGCAGCATCTCGGCGCCGGGATGGCGAGCATCTGGGTCGTCGACCCGGAGGAGCCGGTTCTCGAACGCCGGGCGGCGGCCGGCGCGCTGGTGCCGGAGTCGGTCGACCGCATTCCCCTCGGAAAGTTCCGGATCGGAAGGATTGCCGCGGAGGGGACGCCCCGCATCATCGACCTGACCTCGGAGCCGCCGCTGGACGACGACAAGGGGTGGGCCCGCCAGAACGGGATGGTTTCTTTCGCGGGCTACCCGCTCGCGGTCGGCGGACGTTCCCTGGGCGTCATGGCGATGTGCGCTCGCGAGCCGATCACCGAACCTGCGCTGGACGCCATGGCAACCGTGGCCGACGAGATCGCGCTCGGGATCGATCGGGAGAGGGCGGCCGAGTCGCTGCGAGCGAGCGAAGCGATCACGCGGTCGATCATCGAGAGCATGCTCGAGGGCCTCGTGATCACGGACGCCTCGATGCAGATCCGGTCCGTAAATTCCGCAGCGGAACGCATCTTCGGCTACGGGCGTGGGGAGCTCCTGGGACAGCCGCTCACCTGTCTGATTCCGAACGACGGCGGAGACGCGCCCCAGGAATTCATGCGCCAGGCGAGAATCCGCGCGATGGGACGGGTCACGGAGTGGATTGGCCGGCGCAAGAGCGGCGACGTTTTCCCGATGGAGTTGTCTCTCTTCGACTTCTGGACGGCCGAGGGGCGACACTACGGCGGAGCGGTCAAGGACCTGTCGGAGCGGCGTGAGGTGGACCGTTTGAAGCGGGAGTTCGTGTCGACCGTCAGCCACGAGCTGCGCACGCCGCTGACGTCCATCCGGGGTGCTCTGGGCCTGGTCGCGGGCGGGGCGGCGGGACCTCTGTCCACGCAGGCGAAGGGCCTTCTCGACATCGCCCTGAAGAACAGCGAGCGGCTCGCGCGGCTCGTCAACGACATCCTCGACACCGAGAAAATCGAGGCGGGGCAGCTCGAGTTCAAGATGGAGGAGTTGGCGGTCGAGCCTCTCCTCGACGCGGCGGTCGAAGGCATTCGCCCTTACGCCGACGGGTTTGGAGTCGCCCTCGACGTCGAGAACGACACCCCCGACGTGCGGGTTCGCGCGGACGCGGATCGCCTCACGCAGGTGATCACGAACCTGCTCTCGAATGCCGTCAAGTTCTCGCCGAGGGGCAGGACGGTCCGGGTGGTGACGAGCCGCCGTCAGAGCATCGTTCGGATCGAGGTCCGGGATCACGGCCCCGGGATTCCGGAGGACTTCCGATCGCGGATCTTTGGCCGCTTCCAGCAGGCCGATTCGTCGGACACCCGCCAGAAGGGGGGCACGGGGCTCGGTCTGGCGATCACGCGCTTGATCGTCGAACAGCTCGGCGGCTCGGTGGGATTCGAGACGCAGCTCGGGCAGGGGAGCACGTTCTGGGTCGATCTGCCGGTTCTCGACGTGGGTGCAGTCGCGATCCGCCGATGAATGGCGTGCTCGAGCGGGTCCTCTACGTCGAGGACGATCCCGACATTCGGGCCGTCGGAGCGCTCGCTCTGGACCTGGGAGGAATTGCGGTCAAGAGCTGCGCCTCCGGCCACGAGGCCGTTGCCGCCGCCGCGTCCTTCGGCCCCCAACTCATCCTGCTGGACGTGATGATGCCCGGTATGGACGGGCCGGCAACCCTCGGGGCCCTGCGTTCCCTCGACGTCACGTCGCGGACGCCCGTGGTCTTCATGACCGCGAAGATCCAGCCGGAGCAGGTCGAGCGGTACCGCGAGATGGGTGCGGTCGACGTGATTCCGAAGCCCTTCGATCCCTTGTCCCTGGCGGCCCTGATCCGCGCGATCTACCTCCGCGCGGCCTGAACCACCTCGTGGCGGACTGGGAAACAACCTTTCCGGCGCTGCGGGAGCAGTTCCTCCAGGGTTCCGCGGCGCGGCTCGCGCGGATCGAGTCGGATCTCGAGAGACTTCGCTCATACCCCGATGACGCTCCGGCGCTGGCCGACCTGAGGCTGGCCTTCCACGGGTTTTCGGGTCTGGGCGGCACGTACGGGTTTCCACAGGTCACGATCCTCGGGATCGAGGGGGAGCGGCGGTGCGACACCCTGGATGCGCCGGGGCGGTCACTCCGGGCGGAAGATCTGAAGGCCTGGGAGAAGCTGCTCGACCGCCTTCGATCGGAGCTCGGGTCCAGCTTCGTCGCTCCGGCGGTGGCGGCCGACCGGCCGGCGGCGCTTCGACGCGAGGGCCTGGTCGTCGAAGCGGATCGAAATCTCCGCGAGGATCTCGCTCGCGTGGTGGAGCGTGCGGGGCTGACCGTGCGTACGGCGACGACTCGCGTCGAAGCCTTGGAGGCGCTCGATCTCCGCATGCCCGCGGCCGTCCTCGTCGACACGGAGCTGCCGGACGGCTCCGGTTACGCGCTGGTGGAGCGCGTTCGCGGCATTGCGGGGGGCGAAACGATCGCGGTGCTCCTGGTTGCCGGAGTGGCCACCGTCCTCGATCGCGTCGAGGCCATCCACTGCGCCGCCGACGGGCTCTTCGAAAAGCCGATCGACGCGGAGTCCATCGGCCGCCGGCTGCAGCAGCTGATCGAGCGCGCCGGCGCCGAGGCGCCTCGCGTTCTCTCCGTCGAGGACGACCCGGACCAGGCGCGCTTTCTGAAGTCGGTGCTGGAGTCCGCCGGTTACGAGGTTTCGATCGCGGCAAATCCCGCCGAATTCGAGGAGGCCCTGAGCGCTTTTCAGCCCGACCTCGTGCTCATGGACATCCTCCTGGCGGGCAACGTCTCGGGATACGACCTCGCGCGATACCTCCGCCAGAACGAGCGCTACGCCACCCTCCCCGTTCTGTTCCTGACGACCGAGCAGCAGATCCACGTCCGCATCGAAGCGCTCAAGGCAGGCGGAGACGATCACCTGACCAAGCCCGTCAACCCGGGACTCCTTCTCTCGACGGTGGCCGCGCGGATCGAGCGATCGCGGTTCCTGAAGGATCTCCTGGAGCGGGATGGCCTCACGCGGCTGCTCACCCACACCGCGTTCCTGGAGCGCGTCCGGGCGGCTCTCGCGCGGCGGCGACGCCGGCCCGACGCCGCACCCGCCGCGCTCGCGGTGCTCGACATCGATCATTTCAAAAAGATCAACGACACGTGGGGTCACCCCGTCGGGGATCGAGTCATCACCGCTCTGTCCTCCCTGCTGCGCTCCCGTCTCCGGCAGTCCGATACCATCGGGCGGCTGGGTGGCGAGGAGTTCGGCGCTCTCATCGAGGACCTGTCGGAGAAGGACGCGGTTCAGCTGTCCGAACGCCTCCTCGCGGACTTCCGGGAAATCGAGCACCGCGGTCCGGGCGGCGTCTCATTCCACGCCAGCTTCTCCGCGGGAGTCGCCATGAGCGGGAGCGCGAAGGACCTGACCGGCTGGCTCGAAGCCGCCGACCACGCGCTCTACGAGGCCAAGCGGGCGGGGCGAAGCCGGGTCGTCGCCAGCCGGAGCGGTTAGCGGCGACTTCGGGCGGCCTACGGGCCGGGGATCACGACCGACGTCGCCACCAGCGACCACTCCTCCCGCGGACCAGGATGGGCGGCGCCGGCGCCGGATTCCGCGGCGTAGTGTTCCGCCTCGTCCCTCGAGAGCGACCGCTTCGAGAGGACTCCTTCCACGACGACGGTCTTGCCCGCGATGTCCTTCGGCACGAAGAAGGCGTAGTCCCGGAAGGTGACGCGGATCGAGCGGTCGCCTTCCGTCAGCACCATCCAGCATCCCTTCGCCTGGCAGACCTCGGCCGCGGACCCCCGGACGGCGAGTGTCCGGCCCACGTTGGATTCCGACGTCGCGCGCCCGACCGTCAACGGCGTGGTCGCCAGTGCCGGCGGGCGCCCGTAGACCGCTTCCGGGGGGTGCGAGGACGCCGCGCAACGCGAGAGGGCAAGTGCGCAAGCAAGAGCGAGAGCTCCCTGGCGGCAGAAATCCTTCATCGGGTGGTCCCTTCTGCACGAGCGAGCTCGGCGATCGCCGTGAGCGATCGGACGAGGCCGGCGAGGATCCGGACGTCGAGTTGCGTCGAGGCATCCGAGAGCGCGTGCTCCGGATCGTCGTGCACCTCCAGGAAGAAGCCGTCCACGCTCCCGGTGGCAGCGGCCGCCCGGGCGAGGACCGGGGCGTACTGCTTCAGGCCGCCCGTTTCCTTCCCCCCGCCGGGGAGCTGGAGCGAATGCGTGACGTCGTAGATCACGGGACAGCCCAGGGCGCGCATCATCGGGAAGGAGCGCATGTCCACCACCAGGTTGTGGTAACCGAACGAGGTTCCCCGTTCGCAGAGGAGGATCCGGTCGTTGCCGGCCGCCCGGCACTTTTCGACGACGAGCCCCATGTCTTCCGGCGCCAGGAACTGGCCCTTCTTGACGTTGACCGGTTTACCGGTTTTCGCCGCGGCGACGAGCAGGTCGGTCTGCCGGGAGAGAAACGCCGGAATCTGGAGAACGTCCAGGACCTTCGCGGCGGTCTCCGCCTGTCCCGGCTCGTGGATGTCGGAAAGGAGTGGCAGCCCCGTTTTCGCCTTCACCTCGGCGAGGATGTCCAGTCCCTCCGAGATCCCGGGTCCGCGGAACGAGTCGCGGGAGGAGCGGTTCGCCTTGTCGAAGGACGACTTGTAGACGATTCGCGCGCCGGTCTCCTCCGCGATCGCCGCGATGCGCTTCCCCATGGCGACGGCGTGCGCCCGCGATTCGATGACGCAGGGTCCCGCGAAGAAGAGGGGAGGGGCGCCTTCTCCGATCGTCCAGCCCGGCGCGATCTCGAAACGATCGGACCCGCGTCAGACGCCCTCCCGGCGGACCGACGCCGCGGATCTCGTCCCGCGCGTCCTGCTGCTCCTTCGCGGCGCGGTGGGCCTTCGCCGCCCGGATGAAGTCGCGGAAGAGGGGATGGCAGGCGAACGGTTTCGACTTCAGCTCCGGATGGAACTGGCAACCCAGGAACCACGGGTGGTCGTCGTGGAGCTCGATGATCTCGACGAACTTCCGGTCCGGCGACATCCCGGTGAACGACATTCCCGCTTCCTTCAGGGCCGGCAGGAATTCCTGGTTGACCTCGTAGCGGTGGCGGTGCCGCTCCGAGATCGAGTTCTCGCCGTAGGCCCGGGCCGCGAAGGAGCCGGTCGCGAGCTCGCACGGATATTTGCCGAGCCGCATCGTGCCGCCGAGCGCCTCGACTCCGATCAGGTCGCGCAGCTTGAAGATGACCTTGTGCTTCGGCTCTTCCTCGAACTCCGTCGAGTTGGCGCCCTCGAGTCCGGCGACGTGCCGGGCGTACTCGATGACCGCGGACTGGAGCCCCAGGCAGATGCCGAAGAAGGGGACGCGCTTTTCGCGCGCGTACTGGATGGCCCGCATCATCCCCTCGACTCCCCGCCGGCCGAAGCCGCCCGGCACCAGGATCGCGTCGGCGCGAACGAGAGCGTCGGGGTACTGATCGTTCTCCAGGGTCTCCGCGTCGACGTACTGGAGCCTGACGCGCACGTTGTTCGCGATGCCGCCGTGTCCGAGCGCCTCGTTCAGCGACTTGTACGAGTCGCCGTAATCCACGTACTTGCCCACGACCGCGATCTCGACCTCGCCCGAGGGGTTCTTGATCCGGTTGACGAGGCTCTCCCACTTCGAGAGGTCCCGGTCGTAGTGGGGGAGGTTCAGGAGGTCGAGGAGGATCTCGTCGAGGCCCTCGGCCGCGAACTGCAGCGGGACCTCGTAGATGGAAGGGACGTCTTTCGCGTTGATCACCGCCTCCACCGGGACGTTGCAGAAGAGGGCGATCTTGCGCTTGACCTCGTCGGGCAGGGGGCGATCCGTGCGGCAGAGGAGGACGTCCGGCTGGATCCCGATCGAGAGGAGGTCCTTGACCGAGTGCTGCGTGGGCTTGGTCTTCAGCTCGTCCGACGCCTTGATGTACGGCACGAGCGTCAGGTGCACGTTGATGGCGTTGCCGCGCCCTGCCTCCTGCCGCATCTGGCGGATCGCCTCCAGGAAGGGGAGCGACTCGATGTCGCCCACGGTGCCGCCGATCTCGATCAGGACCACGTCGGCATCCGGGCCGACCTTGCGGATCGAGTCCTTGATCTCGTCGGTGATGTGGGGAACGACCTGCACGGTCTTGCCGAGGTAGTCCCCCCGCCGCTCCCGCTCGATCACCGTGGCGTAGATCCGGCCGGCCGTCGTGTTGTTGACTCGCGAGGACGTCATCGAAGTGAAGCGCTCGTAGTGTCCGAGGTCGAGGTCCGTCTCGGCGCCGTCGTCGGTCACGTAGACCTCGCCGTGCTGGAACGGCGACATCGTTCCCGGATCTACGTTGATGTACGGGTCGAACTTCGCGAGCGTGACCTTGAACCCGCGGGCCTCGAGGAGGGCCCCGATCGAGGCCGCCGCGATTCCCTTGCCGAGCGAGGACACGACGCCACCCGTCACGAAAACGTACTTGGCGCTCATCCGATCACCTCTTTTTCCAAGTCAGTCATTTCGGAACTGTGGCGGGTGCAGGTCGAAGACCTGTCCCCGCTGCGCTCAAAGTCTCTTCAGCTCTCGCAAGATCTTCCGGCGTGTCGACTCCGATCGAGTCGGAGACGGCTTCTCCGACCCAGATGGACCAGCCGGCCTCGAGCCAGCGGAGCTGCTCGAGGGATTCGGCTCTCTCGAGGGGCGACGGGGGCAGGGCCGCGAGCCTCCGAAGGGTATCCGCGCGATAGGCATAGAGGCCCAGGTGCTTGCGGAACGCGGGTGTCCCGGAACGGGGATAGGGGATGGGAGCCCGCGAGAAGTAGAGGGCCCGACCGTCGGCCGCGACCGCGACTTTCACGACGTTGGGGTCGCGCGCCACGTCCTCGCCGATCCCGGAGAGCGCGAGCGTCGCGATCTCGCGGTCCGGGCTCGCGAGGAGCGTCTCCACCACGAGGTCCACGTTTTCCGCCGCCATGAGCGGCTCGTCCCCCTGCAGGTTCACGTAAACGTCGCCCGCCGCCCGGAGCGCCGCTTCGGCCAGGCGGTCCGTGCCGCTGGCCGCTTCCGCCGACGTCAGGACGGCTTCTCCGCCGCTCCCCCGCACGACCTCGGCGATGCGGGCGTCGTCCGTGGCGACGAAGACCCGGTCGAGCCGCTTCGCCGCTCGCGCCGCCGCCAGCACGTGGAGCACCATCGGACGGCCGGCGAGGGGAGCGAGGGGCTTTCCGGGAAATCGGACGGAGGCGTAACGGGCGGGAATCACTCCGATGACTCTCATGAAGACATCGGGACTATAGGGTAGCGTGCGTTTGGCGATCGGTCAAGAATGGAGAATACGCTGACTCGAGAAACGCTGCCCTCACGGCCCGGATTCGCCCTCCTGTACGCGCTGGCGCTCCTCCTCGCCGCGGCCGGAGCGATTCATGCGACCCTTCGGGCGCACTCCGATCGGGAGCTCTCGAGGACCGGCGACGCGCGCTGGATCTGGTACTCGCGCGACGTGAAGGAGCCGCGCCCGATCGCCTTCGTCGCAACCCGAGACGTCGTTCTCGACCGCGCCCCGGCGCGGGCGACGGCGAAGATCTTCTCGGACCGCTGGCACGTCCTGTGGGTGAACGGCCGGAAGGCGGGCGGCGTGAGTCAGAGTCCCGGCGCGCCTCTCGCGCTCTACGAGATTGCTCCGCTTCTCTCGCGTGGAGTCAACCGGATCGCGATCGAGGCCGGAAGCGACACCGGCGCGGGCGGTCTCCTTTTCTCCCTCGACCTCTCGGATTCCGGAAGGGACGCCGTCGTCTCGGACGTGCGGTGGCGCGTCGATCCGTCGCGCGACGCGATCCGGACGGGAGGGCGATATCGGCCGGCAGTGTGGGGAAGTCCTCCGATGTATCCGTGGGGATGGCCGCGTCTCCCGCGACCGGACGAGCTCACAACCGAGAACTGAGAACTACGCCGGTGAACGCGCTGTCGCCAGGGCGTCGAGCGCCTGGCGGGCCGCTGCGCAGTACGGATTCGTCTCGTCGTAGCCGGCGAGCGCGATGACCTTGCGGTAAGCCTCCACCGCCTTGTCGACGTCGTTGCGCGCGTGATCGTAGAGTCGTCCGGAGAGCAGGCGCGCGCCGAGGTTCCCGGGCTCGACTTCGAGGGCCTTCAAACAGAAGACGAAGGCGACGTCGAACCTCTCCTCCGAGGCGGCCTTCAGCGCGCGTTGGAGGTAGAGACGGGCCTCTCCCGCCGAACTGGTCCGAGACGCCGAAATGCCCGCCAGCTGCCGAAGGGAAGCCGCCAGACCGTTGATAGTGGAGATATTGCGCGACATCGGGAGTCGCTTCGAGTATAGCGACGCCACGCGAGGTTGCAAGAAATTTTTCGGCGGAGGAGGCTGATTACCTTACTTTAGTCGGAAAAAGGTTCGACTTTCGAGCTCTCGACTTCTGGGTACGATCACTGTTAGGAGACAGGGCAGGTTCGCCGAATGAAATAAGGCGAAGAGATTATCCGACCCGTTCGATCGCGGACTCCGTGGCCAGGACGAGGCCATCCCGCGCGTCGGACTCCGGGAAGGACTCCAGGGCAACCCGGGCGGCGGCCGCGTAGTCCCGGGCGAGGGCCCGCGTTTCGTCCAGGCCCCCGTGCCGCTCGGCAATCGAGAGGATCTCCGCGGCCGTCACACTGCCGAACTCGCGCTCGCGCATCACCTGCGCCACGCTTTCGCGCTCGGCGGCGGTCGCCTTCGGCAGCGCGAGAAGGAGCGGCATCGTGAGCTTTCCCTCGCGCAGGTCGTTCAGCACGGGCTTGCCGGTCGACTCGACGCTCCCGGTGTAGTCGAGCAGGTCATCGATCAACTGGAACGCGACGCCGAGGCAGCGGCCGTACTCCGCCAGGCGCTCGGCTGCGACGAGGTCTCCCCGGGGGGCGAAGTGGGCGGGAAGGCGGCACGCTGCGGAGAAGAGGTCGGCCGTCTTGCGGCGCATGATGTCGAGCGCTTCCTCGCGCGTGAGCTGAAGGCTGCCGGTTTTCTCGGTTCCGATGATCTCCCCCTCGATCATCGACAGCGTCGTGTCGGAGAGGACCTTGAGGATGGTCAGGTCCCCCTCGTCGAGTGCGATCCCCATCGACTTCGTGTAGAGGTAGTCGCCGAACAGGACGGTCAGGTTGTTTCCCCAGCGGGCGTTGGCCGACGTGCGGCCGCGCCGCAGCCGC
Source organism: uncultured Acidobacteriota bacterium (assembly GCA_963765835.1). Taxonomy (GTDB): domain Bacteria; phylum Acidobacteriota; class Thermoanaerobaculia; order UBA5066; family Gp7-AA6; genus Gp7-AA6. Next base: position 73,277 of record CAVXYF010000009.1, read on the forward strand.
GCCTCGTCGATCACGTCGTCGTGGACGAGCGTGGCTGTGTGGATGAACTCGACCACGGTCGCGTACCGGACGTCCTTCCTTCCCTTTTCCTCGTATCCGAGGAGCCGCGCGGAGAGCAGGAGGAGGGCAGGCCGGATCCTCTTGCCGCCCCCCTGCGCGAGGTGCCCGCCGATCCGGTCGATCGTCGGAATGGGAGAGCGGAAGTGGACGAGGAGCTCCTCTTCGACCTGCGCGAGCTTGTCCGCGATCAGGTCGTAGGCCCGCAGGAAGCGCGGGTTGGTCGCCCGCGAGAAGATCATCGGTAGTTGGTGAACTGGAGCGGAAGACCGAAGTCGCGCTCCCGCAGGAGAGCCATCGCGCTCTGAAGCTCGTCCTTGACCCGGCCCGAAACGCGGACCTGGTCCGACTGGATGGCGGCCTGAACTTTCAGCTTGCGGTCCTTGATCGCCTTGACGATCTCTTTGGCCTTCTCGGACGGGATTCCCTGCTGGATCTTCGCAACCTGGCGGACGGTTCCGCCCGCCGCGGGCTCGATCTTTCCGTAGTCCATGGCCTTCACAGCCACGCCGCGGCGCACGAGCTTCGTTTCGAGGATGTCGACGACCGACTTCATCTTGTGCTCGTCGTCGGAGGTCAGGACGAGCTCGAGATCCTTCTCCTTGAGCTCGACCCTCGAGGCGCTGCCGCGGAAGTCGAACCGGGTGGCGATCTCCTTGGAAGCCTGCTGGACAGCGTTCGAGACCTCCTGGAGGTCCACCTTGCTGACGACGTCGAAGGAAAAGTCCTGGGGCATGTCACCACCTTGTCATCCCGAGGCGCGAAGCGCCGAGGGATCTCTCCCTTTCTATCAGAGAGATCCTTCGCTTCGCTCAGGATGACCGCCTGCGGCGGTCAATTCTCGACGATCCGCGTGCCGGGCGGGCCGGTGATCCGGAAGTCCGCGGCGGGGCGCGCTTTCCCCGCGCGCCACCCCTCGAAGCGGAACTCCGTGACGTTCCCGGCGGAGTCCTGGTAGGACAGCCCGGTCACCTGGCCGCTCCCGTCGATCGCGAGCCGGAGCCAGGCGAGCTCGGGCCGCGGCACGCGGGGGGTCAGCAGGAGTCGGGTCGATGACCCGGCCTCATCCTTTTCGACCGCGATTTCGTACTGTCGCCCGAGGTCCGCCGGCTGCGTCAGAAAGACGATGGGGAGGCGGGCCTTCTCCTCTTCGGACAGGCGTCGCACCGTCAGCTGCTTGTCTTCCGGTGCGAAGAACCGGCCCTCTCCGGCGTCGTAGGTGAAGACCTTTTTCTCGGGCGCGACGTAGTCGAAGCGGACTCTCTGCGGGACCTGGATCACCAGGGACCCGGACTCGCGGCGCGCGGTGGCGAATCCGGAGGGCGTGTAGATCTGGGTGAACGAGGCGGCGTGCGCGGCGCCGTCGCCGTACAGCGCAACGGCGCGGGCGAGAGCCGCCGACGCCGCGGCGGGGATCGACGCGGCCGCGCCGGCCGAAGGGGCCGCCGTCGGCGCCGGAGTCGGCGGAGTTTTCTGCTGCGCCAGCGCCCCCGCGGCCGCGAGCGCCAGCGTGAAAGTCAGGAGAGTCCGGGTCGGTCTCACGAAGCTCTCAAAACAAGCTCATCCAGGGTTCTATTCGGCGGCCGTCCGGCCTAGTGCCGGAAGTGCCGGCGCGGAGCTGTCAGGAACGCCATCTGCCTCTCGTCGGCCGCGGCGACCACCTCCTGGTCCCGGATGGATCCACCCGGCGCCACCACCGCCGTGACGCCGGCCTCCGCCAGGATGTCGAGCCCGTCGCGGAACGGGAAGAACGCGTCGGATGCCGCCCCGCAGTTGACGATTGGGAGCACGGGCTTCGTCGCGGCGAGCCGGCACGCGTCCACCCGGCTCATCTGTCCGGCGCCGATGCCGATCGTCTGCCGGGCATTCGCAAGGACGATGGCGTTCGACTTCACGCGGCGGACGACCTTCCACGCGAGCTCGCACGCCGCGCGTTCGACGGCGGTTGGCTTGCGCTGCGAGGCCAGGCGCCACGCCGAAGTCTGGTCCGGCTCGGAGTCGGCGTCCTGGAGCAGGAGCCCTCCCCCGATCCGCTTCCAGTCGAGCCCTCCTACCGGCCGGGGCGACACCGGCACTCGGAGAAGTCGGATGTTCGGCTTTTTCGTGAAGTAGTCGATCGCCTCCTGCGTGAAGTCGTCCGCCGCGACCACTTCCACGAAGTGCTGGAGCACCAGGGATGCGAGCGCACCGTCCACGCGACCTCGGATTGCGATGATTCCGCCGAATGCCGCGAGGGGGTCACACGCGAACGCGCGCCCGAAAGCCTCGAGGACGGTGTCGCCGATGGCCGCGCCGCAGGGGTTGTTGTGCTTCACGATCACGGCCGCGGGCCGGTCGAAGTCGCGTGCAAGCGTGATCGCAGAGTCGAGATCGAGCAGGTTGTTGAACGAGAGCTCCTTGCCCTGGAGCATCTCGAAGCGGACGAGGGCGTCGGCCGGAGCCGCGCGCTCGCGGTAGAGAGCGGCGCGCTGGTGCGGGTTCTCGCCGTAACGAAGGGAGCCGGTCTTGTCGAACGCGAAGACCAGGCTGTCCGGGAAGCCCACCTCCTGCCGGTGGCCCTCGGCGAGGTAGGCCGCGATGGCGGCGTCGTAGGCAGCGGTGCGCGCGAATGCGCGGGCTGCCAGCTTCTCCCGCGTCTCCAGGCGAGTTCCCCCGGTGGAGCCGATCTCTTCCAGGATCTGGGTGTAGTCGGAGGGCTCGACCACCACGGCCACCCGCGAGTGGTTCTTCGCGGCCGCGCGGATCAGGGCCGTGCCCCCCACGTCGATCATCTCGATCGTCTCGGCGCGCGGGGCTTCCCGGGCGACGGTCTCCTCGAACGGATACAGGTTCACGACGACGAGGTCGAACGCCTCGATCGCGGCGGACTCCATGTCGCGGGCGTGGTCGTCGCGCCGGTCGTCCCCCAGGACGCCCCCGAAGATCTTGGGGTGAAGCGTCTTGACGCGACCTCCGAGGATCTCCGGGAACCCGGTCTCGTTTTCGACGAGGGCGACGTCGATCCCGGACTCCTTCAGGTGTGCCGCGGTTCCGCCCGTCGAGACGACCCGAACGCCCGCTTCGGCGAGGCCCCGGCACAGCTCCGCGACCCCCGCCTTGTCGTGGACCGACACGAGCGCGCGCCGGACCGGCGTGACCAATTTTGGGAAGGGAATCGGCTCGGACATCGTGGGGCAATATAGCAAGCATGTCCGGCCCGGATCTCGATGTCGACGCCCGCGGGCTCCTCTGCCCGCTGCCGATTCTGCGGCTGGCGCGGGCTTTCCGCCGGGCGCCCGGAGGCGCCGTCGCGAGGCTTCTCGCGACGGACCCGGCGGCCGTGAAGGACGTGGAGACGTTTTGTCAGGAGGGAAGGCACGAGCTGCTTTCGACCGAGCGGGACGGGACGACGTTCGTCTTCCGGGTTCGGAAGCGGACAGATCTCTAAAATAGCTTCAGCAGGATGACGTTGACGACGAAGCCCTTGATGCCGTGTCCCACGACCGGAGCGCCGACCTCGAACCTCAGGAGCGAGTTCTTCCACGGGCCGTTCAGAGACCCGAGCAGTCCCGCGCCCGCGAAGTAGGTGTTGTCGAACCCGGATTGACGGTCCCGGACCACGGCCTGGTCGAAGAACGCCTCGAACCGGATGATGTCCTGGATGTTCAGGCCGTAGGAGACGCTGCCGAGAATCGCGTTCTGCGTCTTGACGCTGCCGCTCTTGAATCCGCGGATGGGCGCCCCCGAAAACGCGCCGAACTCGTACTTGGAAAAGCGGTCGAGGTCCTTGCCGTCCAAGTACGTCAGCCCCACGTGCAGCTTCCGGAAGCCCGGGAAGTAGTGATCCTTGGACACCGAGATCTGGTACTTGACGTAGTCTCGGTGCCGCTCGTCGAACTCGGTCGTCTCGGGATTTCCCCAGAAGTCCCACTCACGCCGGCGGTAGTAGCTGCCGATCGCGGTGGCGTTGAATCCCTTGTAGTTTCCAACCAGTCTGAGCTCTGCGCCGTCGGTGAACGTGTCCACCGGCGTCACGAACAGGGGACCGGTGTCCGGGTCGCGCTGGAAGTTGTCCCAGCGCGTGAAGAGGCCGAGTGAAGTCTTCAGGTACGGGCCGATCGGCCGACCGACGTTGACCTGAAAGACCGCCGGAAGGTGCTTGATCTTTTCGTCCAGAACTTCCTTGCCGTCGCGGTACGCCGCGTCGCCGAACGGCACGGCAACTCCGAAGAGGTCGGCTCCCAGGTCGAAGCGGCTGCCGAAGAGCGACGGGTCCGTGTAGTTGGCGGTCAGGAGCGCCCCGCCGAAGAAGAGCGAGAGCTGCTTGCCCTTCCCCCAGAGGTCGAAGTTGAAGTGCTGGATTCCCAGCAGCGGAATCGGGAAGTCGAGGGAGTCGTCGTAGAAGGCGCCGGCCAGGGCGAAGGTGCTCTTCTTGGAGATCTTCTCCTCGACGATCCGGCTGCCCGGCTTCTGCGGATCCGGGATCAGGTAGCGCATTCCGCGCTCGGTGTCGCGGATCATCTGGAGGTCCGACTTGTACGCCTCGAGACGGCGCTCCTCGAACGTCGGCGGGTTGACCGCGACGTCCTTGATCTTCACGTCCCGCTGGATCGCGGTCGTTCTTCCCGCGGTGGAGAAGACCTGCTCGCCCCGGATCTCCAGCGGAAGAGCCACGTCGGGGTGACCGGGCACCGGGAGATAGATCTCGGTCTGTACGTTCGAGAGCGTCTCGCCCTTGAGGTTGAGCTGGACCGAGTCGCGGCGGAGCAGGCCGAACGTCTCCGCGTCGATCCAGACCTTCCCCCGGTACGCCGGCTTGTCGCCGAGCGCCTCCTTCGGGGTGTAGGTGATCTCGTACGCGCGTCGGCCGTTTACGTCCGACGTGCCATCGAGGACGTACCGGTAGTCCTCGGTCAGCCGGATGTCGAGGGGAAGAGTCGTGACCTTCTCCGGTTGCAGGATCGGGATCTTCGGCAGGGTCTTGCCCTTCCACTTCACGCCGTTCAGGTAGAAGTCCCGCCACACCCAGTCGGCCGCCTCTCCGCGGCGGAAGTAGAAGGGGCCGCGGATGGTCAGGTCGAACGTTTCGTTGACGTCGGCCACTCGAAAGCGCAGCGACGCCTCCATCTCCGCCGTGAAGGACGCGACCTTCTCGCGCTGACCCGCGTCCCAGGCGCGCTCGCGCGCGATGATCTCGTCGGCGGTCAAGCCCCGCGTCGCGCCGACCTCGACCGCCGTGCGGGTGTCCGGGCGCTTCGCGGGCTCCAGCACGACGCCGAGCGGCCCGCGCGACAGGTCGAGCTCGAGCGTCCTGGCGCCGCCGAGCTCGAAGTCCCGCTTCGCGCCGGACGCGAGATTCTCGACGGAGGCCTTTGCGTACGTCCCGCCGGACAGTTCCACGGTGACGCGGCCGGACGGGTCCTCCGGCAGCAGGAGGATCGGCGTGAACTTCTTGCCGTCGAAGAAGCGCAGAACCGGGAACCGCGTTCCATCCGTCCGGGTGGCCATCGTCGCGGTAGGATCCCGCGACACATCTTCGGTCCAGTACCTCTGCAGCCGGGCGAGCGACTCCCAGTCGGTGTCGTCGACGCGCGCCTCCGGTACCGCGAAGACTCCGACGACTCGCGGCAGGGCAGCACCCGACCCGACGGGGGGTTCGAGTGCTCGCACGATCTGGCCGGGCGCGGTAGCGCCGGGCTCGCGTAGGAGGAGGAGCCAGCGCTCCTTGCTCTCGTCGGGGAAGGCGGGGGGAAGGCGTCCCGCAAACGCCGAGAGCGCGTCGAAGTACGCGCCGAGTCCCTCCTCGAGATCGAGCTGGAACGGCTCGCCGGGGCCTCGGGAGAAATCGAGCGCGATCCGCCCTGCCGGCGAGGCAGCACGAGCCGCCGAAGAGAGCCGCTTGATGGCGAAGGGAAGACGCCCCCGGACTCGATCGTCCGGGGTCTGGATGAAGCGGGTGAAGTCGAGCACGACCCCCGAGGCGCCAGCCGTCTTCGCGAGACGCTCGACATCGCGAAGCACGGCGCTTTCGGTCAGGTCGCCGACTTCGAAGAGAACGAGGCAGCGTTCGAGCGAAGCGGGAAGCTCCTGTTCCGGAGTAATCTGAACGATGCCCAGAGGCCCATTCGCCGGGCAGCTCCTATCGGCGCGTTCTGCCGCGATCGTCAGGCGCTCGGCGGCGCGCAAGGCGAGCGACCCCGTGAGAAAAAGAAAAACGCCCGCGAGCACGCGGGCGCACCCGTATCGTCTACTCATCCGACTGCGGAGAACGGCGTCGTCGCGGGAGTTGTTCCCGCGGACCCGACTAGCGCCGCGCCTTCTCCCGCTCGCGGGGCGGCTCGACCGCGGCGGGAGGCGGCGCCGACATCTTTTCCGTCGCCGTTTCCACGGGGTTCAACCCGAGCGCCTTGCGGAGCTTCACCTCGATCTCGCTCGCGAGCTCCGGATTCTCCTTGAGGAACTGTTTCGCGTTCTCGCGCCCCTGGCCGATCCGCAGGTCCCCGTACGAGAGCCACGCGCCCGACTTCTCCACGATCTTCGCCTCGATCCCCAGGTCGATGAGCTCGCCCGTCCGCGAAATCCCCTCGCCGTACGTGATGTCGAACTCCGCCTGGCGGAATGGCGACGCCACCTTGTTCTTCACGACCTTGACCTTCGTGCGGGAGCCGACGACGACGTCTCCGTCCTTCAGAGACGCGATGCGGCGGATGTCGATCCGGATGGAGGAGTAGAACTTCAGGGCCCGGCCGCCCGTCGTCGTTTCGGGGTTGCCGAACATCACCCCGATCTTTTCGCGAATCTGGTTGATGAAGATGAGGCTCGTGCGCGACTTGGAAACGATCGCCGTGAGCTTGCGCAGCGCCTGCGACATGAGCCGGGCCTGCAGACCCATCTGTGCCTCGCCCATCTCTCCCTCGATCTCGGCCTTGGGGACGAGCGCCGCCACCGAGTCCACGACGATCACGTCCATGGCGCCGGAGCGAATGAGCATTTCGGCGATCTCCAGCGCCTGCTCCCCGTTGTCGGGCTGGGAGACGAGCAGGTTGTCCGTGTCCACGCCGAGCTTCCGGGCGTACTCCGCGTCGAGCGCGTGCTCCGCGTCGATGAAGCCGGCGAGCCCGCCGGTCTTCTGCGCCTGCGCGATGATCTGGAGCGAAAGAGTCGTCTTTCCGGAGGACTCCGGCCCGAAGATCTCGATGACCCGACCTCGCGGGATCCCTCCGATGCCGAGCGCCGCGTCCACGGCGAGCGATCCGGTCGGGATGACCGACACCGGCACCTCCGGGCGGTCGCCCAGGCGCATGATCGAGCCCTTTCCGAACTGCCGCTCGATCTGCGTCAGCGCCGTCTCGACGGCGCGCCATTTCTCGTTGGATTTCTCGGTGGTTTTCACACTGGACATCGGGTGTTCCTTTCGCGCGATTATAGACTCCGGAATCGCGCCGACCTCGCCGTGACGCGCGGTCGGCGGACTTTCCTCCGACGCGCGCCTGCGATCCGATGAAAACGATCTCACCGACCGCCCCTGCCGATCCCGTCGCGCCCGACCTGCGCCGCGCGTTTCGCGAGCTTCCGCTCTCGACGCTCGCCGCGACGGGCCTCGGCACGGGACTCTCTCCGATCGCGCCGGGCACCGCCGGCTCGGCGCTGGCTCTCGCGGCGGCGTGGCTTTTCGAGCGCGCCATCTCTCCCTCTCACATGCCCAGTGTTGTCGCGGGGGTGGGACTGTTGACGTCCGGGCTCCTGATCGCGGTGGCGGGCGTCGGGATCTGCGGCCGCGTCGCGGAGGTTCTCGGCCGCAAGGACCCGGGCTGCATCGTGCTCGACGAAATCGCGGGGCAGCTCCTGGCGAGCGCGGTCGTCCCGCTCTTCGCCTACCCGTCCGCGAGCGCCGCGGCCGCCGCGTGGATCGCGTCGTTTCTGGCATTCCGGGCCTTCGACGTGTGGAAGCCGGGGCCCATCCACGGCTGGCAGGCGCTGCCCGGCGGGTGGGGAATCGTGGTGGATGACGTGGCCGCCGGCGCCCTCGCGGCGGCAGTCACCGCGGCGCTGGCCACCTTTCTGACGTCGCGGCCCGCTTGACTCTCGAGCTTTCCGACAGCGACGGGATCGTCCTTCGGGACGAAGCCCTGTCCCGCCACACGACCCTGCGGGTCGGGGGTCCGGCCCGCTGGTACTGCCGGGTCCGGACCGAGGAGGGGCTCTCGGCGGTTCTCCGCGCGGCGTCGGAGAGCCGGGACCCGCTGGCTCTCCTGGGGATGGGGTCGAACGTCGTCGCCGCGGACGAGGGTTTTCCGGGGTGGGTCATCCGGCTGGAGGGCGACTTCCTCCGGATCGAGGTTTCGGGGGACCGCCTGATCACGGGGGGCGGAGCGGCTCTCGGCGGGGCGTGCGCGGCGGCCGCCCGCGCGGGCCTCTCGGGTCTGGAGCCGATCTCGGGGATCCCTTCGTCGATGGGGGGCGCCGTGCGGATCAACGCCGGCGCCTACGGCGGCGAGATCTTCGACGTGCTCGAGACCATCCGGCTGGTTTCGCGCACCGGAGAGCGGCGGGCTGTGGCGGCGACCGAGATCCCGCACGGGTACCGCTGGACTCAGCTTTGCGACACGAACGAGATCGTGAGCGCCGCGACCCTCCGGCTCCGTCCGGAATCGCGCGAGGAGATCGCGGAGCGAACGCGGGTCGTGAGCCAGAAACGGCGGGGCGCGCTCCCGAGCGAGCCCAACGCCGGAAGCGTCTTCAAGAACCCGCCGGGCGACTATGCCGGGCGGCTCGTGGAGGCCTGCGGCCTGAAGGGAGAGCGGCGCGGAGACGCCGCGATTTCGACCCGCCACGCCAACGTCGTCGTCAACCTGGGAGGCGCACGGGCCGCCGACGTCGTCCTTCTCATGCAGCTCATGCGCGATTCGGTCCGGGCAAAATTCGGGGTTACCCTTTCGCCCGAAGTGGAGTTCCTGGGGCTGAAGTGGGAGTGAACGGGGCGGGACACGGGACACGGGATACGGGACACGGAGGTCCCGCGCGATGAGAATTCTGCTCCTCGCGGGCGGCGGAGGCACGCGGCTGTGGCCGCTCTCCACGCGCGCGCGTCCCAAGCAGTTCCTCCCGCTCGTGGGCTCCGGGAGCCTCCTGGCGGACACGTACGAACGCGTGTCGCCGCTGTCCTCCGAAATCTTCGTGGCGACCTCCGAGGGCTACGCGTCCCTCGTTCGCGCGGAGCTCCCCGAAGTCCCCGCGGAAAGGGTCCTGTTGGAACCCTGCCGCCGCAACTCGGCGCCCGCCATCGTCCGCGCCGCGCTCGACTTCGAGGCGGACGGCGACCCCGTCACGGCTGCGCTGCCGTCGGACCACGCGGTCGCGGACCCGGAGGCGTTCCGGGCGACGCTGTCCGCCGCGGCGCGCCTCGCCGACTCGAGCTCTGTCGTCGTTCTCGCCGTTCCGCCCTCGCGGCCCGACACCGAATTCGGTTATCTTGAAGTCGAAAGCACGGAGATACCCAACGGTTATGACGTCGCGCGTTTCGCCGAGAAGCCGGACCTCGCCCAGGCCCGGACCTTTTTTGAATCGGGACGGCACTATTGGAACGCCGGGATCTTCGTTTTCCGCCCCTCACGTCTTCTCGCCGAAGCACGCCGGGTGGCCGGCAGCCTCGTGAGCGCCGTCGCCGGGTACCGGGAGCGCCTCCAACACGATCCGGAGGGCGCCCGCTCCGTCTGGGAGGCGCTTCCGGACGTGTCGCTCGACTACGCCGTGATGGAGCGGGCCCGGGGAGTGCGGGCCGTGCCGCTGCGGGCGGGGTGGAGCGACGTCGGGAGCTGGAAGGCCGTTCGCGACGTGCGCGGCGTGTCGGACGACGCGGGCAACTTGATCCTCTCGGAGACGCCGGTCCTCGCACCGGGCCTGCGCGATACGGCGATCGTCGTCGGACCCGAGGGAGTCCTCGTGATGCCGTTCGAGCGGGAGCGGGAGCTGCGCGGGGCCGTGGAAAGGCTGCGCCGGAAAGGGGAGACCGCGGAATGAGCGTCTCCATCTCGACGGATCTCGGCCGGCTCAAGGAGAACGTGGCCCTCGCGTACCGCGGCGATCCCCGGGTGATCGACCTCGTCCTGACGGCGCTGCTGGCGCGCGGTCACATCCTGATCGAGGACGTTCCCGGAGTGGGGAAGACGACGCTCGCCCGCGCGCTCGGCCGGAGCCTTTCGCTCGAATTCCGCCGCATCCAGTTCACGAGCGACACGCTGCCCGCCGACGTTCTCGGGATCTCCATCTTTCACGCGGCGAGCGACCGCTTCGAGTTCCACGCCGGGCCTCTCTTCGCGAACATCGTCCTCGCGGACGAGATCAATCGCGCGACCCCCAAGACGCAGTCGGCGCTGCTCGAGGCGATGAACGAGGGCGCGGTGACGGTGGAGTCCGAGCGGCGCGAGCTGCCCCAGCCGTTCATGGTCGTCGCGACCCAGAACCCGGTCGAGTACCTCGGCACCTATCCGCTGCCGGAGTCGCAGATGGACCGCTTCTTTCTGCGGCTCTCGCTCGGTTATCCCACCATGATGGAGGAGAAGGCCCTCCTGCGCCTGGGGGGCACCGAGCGGAAGCTCGCGTCGCTCGGAGCAGTGCTGACCCGCGAGGAGGTCTTCGAGCTCCAGACGGCGACCGAGAGCGTGGTCGTCGCCGACCGACTTCTCGACTACCTCCACGCGCTCGTCGCGGCCACGCGCAGCTCGGGTGAGCTCCGGCTCCCGGTTTCGACCCGCGGAGCTCAGGCGTTCTATCGCGCCACGCAGGCCTTCGCACTCGTGCAGGGCCGCGACTATGCGACGCCGGACGACGCCCAGGCCGTGGCCATGCCGGTCCTGTCCCATCGCATCCTGTCCATGTCGTCGGACGGCTTCGGGGCAGGGGGGCGCGAGCGCGAGGTCATCAAGAGGGTGCTCGAACAGGTGCCGGTGCCCGTCTAACCGGGACAGGGGACACGGAACACGGAACACGACATGCGATTCCCCTCCTGTCCCGTGGCCCGTGTCCCGCGTTCCGTCTTCCCGTGACCCGCCTCATCCCCGACTGGGGCATCCGGGTCACCAACTTCGGCCTCGGCTACATCCTCATGTGCCTGGTCGTGGCCATCGCCGCGACCAACACCGGCAACAACGGGCTGTACCTGGTCCTCGCGGCGCTGCTCGGCGGCATGGCGGTCTCGGGGATGCTGTCGCGGCGCAACGTCCGCGGCGTCCGATGCGAGATTGCGGCGCTTTCCGAGGTCGTGGCCACGCGGCCCGCGCTCCTGCGTCTGCGCCTCGCCAACGAGCTTCGGGCGGGCACCGCGCAGTCGCTCTTCTTCCTCCACGAGTCCCTGCCCGGACCTCTCTGGATCGACCCCTTGAAGCCGGGCGAGTCCCGCGACGTCGTCGTCGAGGCGATCTTTCCGCGGCGGGGCGTCTTCCGCGAGGCCGACGCGGGTCTCCTTTCCCGCTTCCCGATCGGTCTGTTCCGGAAGTACCGACGAGCCCTGGTGACGAGCGAGATCGTCGTCTTCCCCGTGCCGCTCGCCACCGCGATCGCGGACGTGCCCCCCGAGGATTCGCGGGGCAGCCGGCCGCACGCGCACCGAGCCGGAAGCGGAGCGGACATCCGCACTCTGCGGGACTTCGTCTCCGGCGACGATCCCCGCGACCTCCACTGGAAGCAGTCCGCGCGCATGCGCCGGTGGATCGTCCGCGAGCGGGAGGCGGACCGGGACCGCGCGGTCTTCCTGATCGTCGACAACGCTCTGGAGGACCCGACCGACCCGGCGGCCCTCGAGCGGCTGGAGGGAGCGATCTCGCGCTGCGCGGGGCAGGCGGTCATGCTGCTGTCGCGGGGCGCTGACGTGGGCTTCCAGTCCCGCGGAGTGAAAGTGGCGCCGCGCTCCGGCCGCACCCAGCGGAGTCGGCTCCTCGACGCCCTGGCCAGACTCGAGCCCGTGGCGGCCAGGACGGCGCCCCCCTTCCCGCCGCACCGCCGCGGCGACCACCGGCTGGTGATTACGTGAAAACCCCTTCCATGCCCCAGGGCCTCCGGGCCGCGTACCTGGGCGTCCTCGGACCGCCCGCTCTTCTCGCGCCGCTCCCGCTCTTCTGGACCCGCGGCGCGTCGCCGTTCGCGATCGCGCTCTACGAGGTGGCACTCGTCCTTCTCTTCCTGCGGGCCCGGGCCGGCAGACCCGTTCGTCTCTCCGACGCGGTGCTGAACGCGATCGGTCTCTCGTACTTCTTCTGGCTGGCGGTGGAAACGGCGATGCTCCGGCCCGGACTCCTGCGGTCGGTGTCGCACCTCCTTCTCTTCACCACCATCGCGAAGCTCGCTTCTCTCAAGCGTCCCGGGGAAGCCCGCACCGCGCTTCTCGTGATCTTCCTGCTCGTCCTCGCCGCGATCTCGTCCTCGACGCACGTCGCATCGCTCATCTACTGCGCAGCGATGGGCGTGATCGGCTTCCGCACGCTCTCGCGGCTCGCCGTGCTCGCGGACTTCGACGAGGGGCCTCCGGCACGCGTGCTCACCGCAGTGCCCACCGCCGGCCTCTCGGCCACGGCCCTCCTGGGCGGCGTCCTCGTGGCCGGGCCGCTCTTCTTTCTCCTCCCGCGCCTCCACGGGCCGTTCGCGCTCTCGCCAATCCGACTGGACGACTCGCCCTCCACCGCGGTCGCCACCGACCGGGTGGACCTCGACTCGTTCCGCGGCGCCAAGCAGAGCGACCGCGTCGTTTTGCGGCTTTCGATCGACCCGCCCGTGTCCCTGCCGGAGATGCTCCGGCTGCGCGAGGCGGTCTTCACGCAGTACCGCAACGGCGTGTGGACGCGGAGCCTCCGCGCGGCCCGGGAGGCCCACGGCAGCGCCGGTGTCCGGCTCGTGAGCCAGGACTCCCTCCCCGAGGAGAGCCGGCTCGCCCACCTCTCCGTGGATCAGAACTTCTTCGGCAGCGGTTTCCTGTTCCTGCCGTACCGATCGTCGCACGTGCGCGTCGAGCGGGGGCGGCCGGTTCTCCACGCCGACGGCTCGGTGCAAGTCTCCTCCGGGCGGACGACCGTCCGGTACGAGATCTCGGTGACGAAGCAGCCCGCCAGGGGGGCCGGGCGGAGCAGCATCGATCCGTCGCAGGTTCCGCCGGAGATCCGCGACTACGCCTGGAAGCTGACGGGGGATCTCGCCGATCCGGTCCAGATCGCCAGCCGCATCGTCACGCACTTCCGCCGCGGCTTCGTGTACACGCTCGATCCTCCGAAGGGGAGCGGCGACCCGCTCGTCAACTTCCTGCTCCGATCGAAGGCCGGCCATTGCGAGTACTTCGCATCGGCCGCCGCCATGATGCTCGCCTCCCGCGGGGTGCGGTCGAGGCTCGTGACCGGATCGTACGGGGGCGAGGTGGGAGCGTTTTCCGACGCCATCGTGGTCCGGGGTGCGAACCTCCACGCCTGGGTGGAAGCGGACCTGGACGGCACGGGCTTCCAGGTGGTGGAGCCCACGCCGCCCGGCGGCGTTCCTCCCACGACGTCCCGCGTTTCGTGGTGGAGACGGTTCGTCACGGTCGGGCGCGAGATCGAGGTGTTCTACGACCGGCGGATCCTCGGCTTCGACTCGGGCGACCAGGTCCAGCTGACGGAGTCGTTCCGGGAGACATTTGGAGGCGCGGGCCGGTCTCTGAAGTTCTGGAAGGGGGGCTCCGGCGGCGTCTTTCCGGGTGGAGCGAAAGTCGTCGTCGTCCTTCTCGCCCTGGCAGTGCTCGGCTTGATCGCGCTGAAGGGAATCCGGCGCCGACCCGTGGTTCCCCCCGCCACGCGCGCCTACATCGCGCTCCGCCGGCACCTCGCCCAGCGGCTCGGGAGCCTGACGCCCGCGGTGCCCCCGGCCGAGGTGGTGCGTCTCTTCGCGGCCGCCGCCCCGGAGTCGGCCGAGGACGCCGGCGCGGTCGTCCAGGCCTACTGCGAGAGTGCGTTCGGCGGCCGGACGACGGACGCGGCGACCGCGCGCGAGCTTCGAGAGCGAGTCCGCCGGCTGAAGAAGCTCGCGAGCTAGGGGACGCGGGACGCGGGAAGCGTCGCCGCCCGGATCCGCGACGGCTCACCCGCCTCGACCCACGCCAGGACGAGCAGGCTTCCGCTGCGCTCGATGCGCGGGAATCCGCTCGCCCGACTCGTTTCGGTTCCCGCGACCGTGACCGCGGCTCCCATCCGGCCGCGGGGAGTCAACCGCGCCAGCCGGATCGCCGCGGCCTTACCCTTCGCCGCGACCCAGGCGATCAGTGCATCGCCGTTCTCGTCGAGCACGATGCCGACGCGGCCGAGCGGGCCGTTCGAGTCGACCGTCTGCGGCGGGCTGAAGGAAGCGCCGGCATCGCTCGAGAACGCCACCTTCACCCGGGGACGAGTGGCCTCCGCGGTGAACCAGGCGACCGCGACGTTGCGGCCGCTGGCCGCAACCGCGGGACCGTTGACCGGACACCCGTCGATGACCCACCCGTCCGGGTGAACGCCGCGCGGCGGCGTCCACCGCCCTCCGTCGCGGCGGACGATCGCCGTGTCGCGAATCTCCCGGGCCGTTCGATCGCGATAGACGACCAGGGGACCCCCGGGCGTGGCCGCGGCGTCGGTCTGGCAGCAGTCGCACACGCGCGGATCGAGGAGCTCGCTCGCGCCGATCCGATCGCCGACGAGGGCCGTGCGGAGCGCCATCGCGCCCCGACCGCCGACCGTGTCGCGGCCGTCCAGCCAGAAGAGACGGACCTTGTCGTTCTCGGGCACGGCCGAGACGAAGCCATGCTCCGTCGGCGTCCGATCGTCGTGGGCGATCCCCATCGGAATCCAGGTACGGCCCGCGTCCGTGGAACGGGCCAGCCGGACCGCGTAGGCGTACGTGTCGGGCGCCGTCTTTTCGGCCCAGTGCGCGAGCAGGAGGCCCCGGCCCGTGCTCGTGACTGACGGAAAATCGGCCCAGTTCGCGAAGAAGTCTTTCCCCTCCGCGATCGTCGAGGGATCGGACCAGCGTCCGTTGACGAGACGCGACATGCGGAGCGCGTAGTCACCGTCCTGCGGCTTGACGCGAGCGTGCGCCGGTTCGAGCCAGGAAAGGAGAACGGTCTTCCCGTCCACCGCGAGGTTGGGCGCGAGTGAGCCGGCGTGCGCCGGGGGATCGAGTCGGACGAGCGGCGCGGGCGAGGACGCCGCCGCCGCGACCACCACTGCGGCGACGAGAAATGCCCCGCGGGATCTGACCCCTTCGGGGTTTGATGCCTTCGGAATCAAACATCCTCCGTGATCAGACCCCGGACGGTTTTAATAGGCATTCCGGTGGCGCAAGCCGTACCGGAGCGTCATCCAGAGGATCTTGACGTCCAGCGCGAGCGACCAGTTCTCGATGTAGTAGAGGTCGTACTCGATCCGCTTCGAGACGCTCGTGTTTCCCCGCCAGCCGTGCACCTGCGCCCAGCCCGTGATGCCGGCGCGGACCCGGTGGCGGACCATGTACTGGGGGAACTTCTCCTTGAATTCGCGGACGAACTCGGGCCGCTCGGGCCGCGGTCCGACGAGCGACATCTCGCCCTTGACGACGTTGACCAGCTGCGGGAGCTCGTCCAGGCTCCAGCGCCGCAGGAACCGGCCGACCGCCGTCCTACGGGGATCGTCCGGACCGGCCCACGTCGGACCCGACTCGTCCTCCGCCCCGCGCCGCATCGACCGGAACTTCACGATCTCGAAGGGCCGGCCGTCCAGGCCCATCCGCTGCTGCCGGTACAGCACGGGCGGGCCCTCCGACAGCCGGATCGCGAGGGCGATCAGGGCGAAAAGAGGGGACAGGAGGACGAGCGCGGTCCCGGCGATCGCCAGGTCGAGGGTGCGCTTCACGAGGCTCATCCAGCCGGTGAGCGGCACCTGCGTCAGGTGGACCACCGGGAGGCCGTCTAAGTCTTCGACCCCCGCGCGGAAGGTGATGTGCTGGAGGAGGTCCGGAACCACCCGCACGTCGGCCACGGTCCGCGCGACGTCCTTCAGAACTGCCAGCATGGTGCGGTGCGCCTCCAGCGGCAGGGCGAGGAAGACCGCGTCGACCCGCTTCTCTTCGACGACGCGCGCGGCGTCCGACGTGAGACCGACGACCGGGACGCCTCGATAGGAAACGCCGCGCTTGGCGGGGTCGTCGTCCACGAAGCCCACGGACCGCAGTCCCGCCTCGGGGTGGTCGGCGAGCTTGTCGACCACGGCCCGGCCGAGCCGGCCGGCGCCCACGACGAGCACGCGGCGGACGCCGTACCCGTGCCGCCACGCCTCCTCGAGGTAGCGGCGGATCGCGGTCCTTCCGGCGAAGACGAAGAGCACGTCGGCCGCGAAAAAGAGGACGAGCACCGCGCGGGAATAGTCGAAGCCGCGCGAGAAGGTCGCGATGCCGATGAGGAGAAGCGTGGCCAGCGCCGTCGCGACGAGAACGGCGAGGCCCTCCTCGACGCTCGAGCGGCTCCGGCGAACCTGGTACAGGCCGTGGAAGTAGTAGACCAGGGGCCAGACCAACGCGATGTAAGGGAAGAGCCGGAGGTAGGTCGAGATCGCCGGTACCCCCTTGGTCACCGGAATGATCTCGGCGTCGAAGCGGAGCCAGTACGCCGCGGCGAGCGCGACGAGCGTCGCGATCAGGTCGGAGGCGAGAAAGAGCGCCGCGAGGCGGCGGTTGGAGTGCTGGATCATGTGTTCGATTTCTGCGCTCTTCCCTTACGCGGCGCTCCGACGCCCGAGACCTCCGCGACCGCGCCCGCAAACTCCCGGGCGAATCGCTCGCGTGCGAATGGCAGGGCCGCCGCCCGGACGGAAGTGTAGTCGAAGCTTCGCTCTCCGATCCGCTCGATCGCCCGGACGAGACCCTCCGCCCCCTCCTCCTCGTAAAGGACGCCGTTCACGCCGTCGAGGACGGTGTCCCGCGCCCCGCCCCGGCCCAGAGCCGCCACCGGCGCGCCACACGCCGTGGCCTCCACGAGCGCGATGCCGAAGTCCTCCTCTCCCGGCTGGACGAACGCGAAGCACGTCCGATAGAGGTCGCGCAGCTTTTCCCGATCCAGGTCCGCCAGGAATTGTACGGACGGCGTCGCGAGCGCGCGGAGTCTCTCCTCCTCCGGACCCTTCCCCACGAGAACGAGGGGCCGTCCGAGGCGGCGGGCCGCCTCGATCGCGATCTCGTAACGCTTATAGGGGACGAGCGAGCCGACCGCGAGGAGAAAGGAGGCTCGCGGCGTAGCGCCACCGCCGAAAAAATCCACGTCGACCGGCGGGGCGACGACGTCTGAGGAGCGTCCGTAGTGCCGGCGGATCCGCTCGGCCACCGCCGCGGAGTTCGCCAGGTAGCGCGTCGGCCGTCCGGCGGTTGCCCGGTCCCACTCCCGAAGCCGGTCGATGACTGTTTTCTTGAGGCGAAACAGGCGCGTCGTCTCACGCGGAAAGTAGTCGTCGAACTGGTCCCACGCGTAGCGCACCGGAGTGTGGCAGTAGCAGAGGTGCGGTACGCCCGCGGGCGCGCGCGCTCCCTTCGCGACGCAGTGAGACGAGGACACCACGAGGTCGAAGCCGGAAAGGTCGAAGGACTCGACGGCGCGCGGGAAGAGCGGGAGGAGCTGACGGTAGTGGCGCCGCGAGAAGGGGAGGCGGTTCAGGAAGGAAGCGCGGATCGGGTGGCTCTCGATCTCGGGGGATACCGAGCCCGGCACGTGAAATAGGGTGAAGATCGTGGGATCCGGGACGAGCGGGAGGATCTCCTCGAGGACCTTCTCGCCGCCGCGCATGCCGTTCAACCAGTCGTGAACGACGGCGGTCTTCATGACGGGACACGGGACACGGGACACGGAACACGGACGCTCACGACTCTCGTGTCCCGTGTCCCGTGTTCCGAGTTCCGGCTCCCGTCAGGGCTTCGGCGTACACCTCCAACGTCCTTTCGGCGGCCTTGTCCCATGAGAAGTCGAGGGCACGTTTGCGTCCCAGCTCCACGTAGTCCGACCGGATCTTCGGGTCGGTCGTCAGAGCGACGATGCCGCGCGCGATGGCGTCGACGTCCAACGGATCCACGAGGAAGGCGTAGCCGCCCGCGATCTCCTGGAGCGCGGACGTCGACGACGTCAGGACGGGAGTGCCGGACGCCATGGCCTCGACGACCGGCAGGCCAAAGCCCTCGTAGAGGGTGGGATACAGGAGCACGTCGGCGCCGGCGAGGAGGCCGGGCAGGTCTTCCTCCTCGATGAGCCCGGGGCGGGAGATCAGGGAGCCGAGGTCGAGCGCTCCGATCAGGGCGTCGATGCGCGCCGTGTTCTTCGACATGGGGCCGGCGAGGGCGAGAACGTGCGGGAGATCCGGCCGACTCCGCCGCGCTTCGCCGAACGCGCGGATGACGTTCTGCGCGTTCTTGTGCGGCCTCTGTCCGCCCAGGAAGAGAAGGTAGGGCCGCCGCAGGCCGTACTTCTGCGCGACCCGATCGCGCTCCTCCCGGGGGACGTCGGGGCGGAATCGCGACGACACGCCGTTGTAGATGACGTCCACCCGCGCGGGAGTGATCCCGAAGTAGTCCACGAGATCTCTCTTGCTGTTGTAGGAGACGGTGATGATGCGGTCCGCCCGCGACAGGGCGCGCCGGACCATCACCCGCGCGTAGACGAGCGCCAGGCGGTTGGGAAGGAACTGCGGATAGAGGAGGTGAATGATGTCGTGAATGGTGACCACGGCCCGGCCGCGGAGCGGCGGCAGGACGTAGTGGGTCGCGTGGAAGAGGTCGAGGCGATCCCGGTAGAGCCGGAACGCGAAACGCGTGAGCTCGGCGAGGGAGTAGCCCGGAGACTCTTCTTCCACGACCTCGAAGTTCCCCGGCAGCGGGGGCAGCGCCTCCCGGTCGGCCCGGCGTGTATAGACGCGGAAGCGATACCTTTCTGCCTCCGGCTGCCGGGCGATCGCCTCGAGAAGGTTGCGGATGTACGAGCCGATCCCGAAGTCCCTGAGCTTGCGCGCGTCGATTCCGATCTTGGGCTGGAGGCCCTTCACCGCCGGGTCCCGTTCGCCGCTCGCGCCAGCGCCGCCGCAGTGCGCTC
Organism: uncultured Acidobacteriota bacterium; assembly: GCA_963765835.1. Classification (GTDB taxonomy): domain Bacteria; phylum Acidobacteriota; class Thermoanaerobaculia; order UBA5066; family Gp7-AA6; genus Gp7-AA6. Next base: position 92,400 of record CAVXYF010000009.1, read on the forward strand.
GGCGGCCGCCTCCCAGGTGAAGAGAGCGGCGCGCGGCGGACCGGCAGCCCGGAGGCGCTCCCGGATCTCCCCGTCCTCCAGTGCCTGCTCGATCGCCTGATCGAGGAGCGCGACGTCCCGCGGCGGGGCGTAGAGCGCCGCGTCTCCCGCCACTTCCCGTAGCGCTTCGACGTCCGCCGCGACGACCGGCGTTCCGCAGGCCATCGCCTCCGCCACGGGGAGGCCGAATCCCTCCGCGAGCGACGGGTAGACGAAAACCTCCGCCGCCCGGTAGAGGTCGGCGGCGAGCGCGCGCGAGGCGTAACCCGGGAGGTGGATCTTGTCGCGGAAGGGGGAGCGGGCGATGCGCCGGTGGAGCGCCGACGACTTCCAGCCGGCTCCGCCTGCGAGGACGAGGTCGGGCCGGGCGCGCCGGCGCGCCCAGAGCCGCTCGCACGCCGCGACGAGCGTCTCTAAGTTCTTGCGCGGCTCGAGCGTACCGAGCGACAGCACGAAGCGCCGCCCCGCCGCGAAGCGCCGGCGAGTCCGCTCCGCGGCGGTCGAGTCCGCCAGCGGAAAGAAGGCGTCCTCCACGCCGTTCTGTGCGACCGAGACCCGGTCCCGGATCTCCGGATACGCCGCGCAGAGCTCGCGGGCCGTGGCCTCCGAGACGCAGAGGAAGCCGGCGGCCCGCTCGACCGTCCTTTGCCAGAGCGGCAGGAACCCGACCAGCGTCCGCGTGCTGTGCCACTCCGGATGGGTGACCGCGGTCAGGTCGTGGACGACCGACACGAAGGGGACGTCGCCCCGCGCCGGCCCGATGGTCAGGGCAGCCAGCAGGGCGTCCGCGCCCCACGCGGAGGCCCGTCCGGGCAGCGTGGTCTGGAGCCAGACGATTCCGAACTTGTGCCCGTCGGGGTGGAGAGTCAGAGAGCCGTTCGACGGGGGCGGGTCGGCTAGCGGCCGGGGGGAGAAGAGACCCACTTCAACGGCCTCGCGCGCGGCCAGGGCCCGCGAGATCCCGCGGGTATAGGTGCCGATGCCCGTGCTCTGCCCCAGCAGAGCCCGCGCGTCGACGGCGATTCTCATCGCGGACCCAAGCTATCAGAGGTTTGACTGGGGGCCCGGAATCGCTAGAATCACCGGTTCCATGGCCACACAGCTCCCCTTCTTTCCGCTGGAGACGATCGTCGAGGAGCCTCTCTCCTTCGAGTACGAGGTCCCGTTCGCCCGGGAGGAGCTCGACCGCGAGCCTCTCGTGGCGGTGCGTCCGGCCCGGCTCGCCGGCGAGGTCACCCCCGTCGAGGGGGGGCACTCGCTGACGGCCAGCCTCGCGTGGGACGGTCGCCTCGAGTGCAGCCGGTGCCTCGCTGACTACGACTTCTCCCACCAGGAGGAATTCACGCTCGTCCTCTACCCGCGGAAGGCCACTTCCGAGCCGGACCTGGAGCTCGACAGCGAAGATCTCGATGCCTACTTCTACGACGACCCGAACGTCCCCGTCGCGCCGATCGTCGAAGAGCGTATCCAGATGGCGATTCCGATGAAGCCGCTCTGCCGCGAGGACTGCCTCGGTCTCTGTGTCCAGTGCGGCGCGGATCGAAACATCAAACAGTGCGACTGCGTGGTCGAGTTCATCGACCCCCGGTGGAGAGCGCTCGAGCTCTTGAAGCAGCAGAAAAGCTAGGAGTCCCCCATGCCCAATCCCAAACGCCGGCACAGCAAGGCCCGCCGCGACAAGCGCCGCGCTCACGACGCACTTCCGCCCCCCGCCCTTTCGGAGTGCCCCAACTGCCACGAGGCGAAGGCGCCTCATCGCGTCTGCGGACGCTGCGGGTACTACAAGGGCAAGCAGCTCATCAGCGTGTAACCCGGCGGCTCTCCGCGGGTCGGGTCTTATAATCCGGCCTCCGTGCTTCGGAAGGGACTGCCCGGCTAGATGCGCATCGCAGTGGACGCGATGGGGGGCGATCACGCTCCCCACGTCAACGTCGACGCCGCCATCGCCGCGGCTCGGGAGTTCGGGATCTCGACCCTGCTCGTCGGAGCCTCCGCCAAACTCGAGAAGCTCGTCGCCGAGAGCGGCTACCGGGGATCCGACATCGACATCGTCGAGGCGCCGGAAGTCATCACCATGGCGGACCCCGCGACGGCGGCCATTCGCCGCAAGCGCAACTCGTCGATCCGCGTGGCGGCGGACTGCGTCCGCGACGGGCGCGCCGGCGGCCTCGTCTCGGCCGGCCACACCGGCGCCGCCATGGTTTCGGCCAAAATGGTCATCGGATCGATCGAGGGGGTGGACCGTCCCGCACTCGCCGCGATCCTGCCCAACCTCTCGGGGCACTGCCTGCTCTTGGACGTCGGTGCGAACCCGGACGCGAAGACCCAGCACTTCAAGGAGTTCGCGGTCATGGGGTCGATCTACGCGCAGCTCGCCTTCGGAAAGGAGTCGCCGTCGATCGGACTGATGTCGATCGGCGAGGAAGACACGAAGGGCACGGATCGGACGAAGGAGGCCTTCAAGGTCCTGCAGGAGACGGGCTTGAATTTCATCGGGAACGTCGAGGGCCGTGACGTCTTCGACGGGAAGGTCGACGTCATCGTCACCGACGGCTTCACGGGCAACGTGATCCTCAAAGTGTCCGAGGCCCTCGGAGAGATGGTCGAGAAGCTTCTTCGCGAGGAGATCAAACGCACGCTGCAGGCCTCGGTCGGATTCCTTCTCTCGCGCAGCGCCTTCCGAAGCTTCAAGCAGCGCCTGGACTATTCCGAGTACGGCGGCGCGCCGATGCTCGGCGTCAAGGGGTGCGTGATCATCTGCCACGGCCGCTCGAGCGCGAAAGCCATCAAGAACGCGATTCGGTTCGCCGCGGAGTTCTCCCGCCAGGGGCTCGCCGGAAAGATCCAGTCGGCGATCGCTGACCTGCACTCGCGCGAAGCCTCTCTCGCCAAGGCATGAACCGGGCCCGCATCGTCGGCACGGGCGCAGCCGTGCCCCGGAAAGTCCTCAGCAACGCGGACCTCGAGAAACTGGTCGACACCTCCGACGAGTGGATCACGAGCCGGACCGGCATCAAGGAGCGCCGCATCGTCTCGGAAGGGGAGAAGTTCTCGGACCTCTGCACGAAGGCTTCCGAGCTCGCGCTGAAACGCTCCCACGTCCGGCCCGAGGACATCGACATGATCCTCGTCGGGACGATCTCGAGCGACACGCTCTTCCCGGCCACGTCGTGTCTGGTGCAGCGCAATATCGGCGCGACGAAGGCTGCGGCGTCCGACGTCTCGGCGGCCTGCGCCGGATTCCTCTACGGCCTCCACCTCGCAGACGGGCTCATCCAGTCGAACAAGGCCGAGAAGGTTCTCGTCGTGGGGGGCGAAATCCTCACCAGAATCGTGGACTGGACGGACCGCTCCACCTGCGTCCTCTTCGGAGACGGCGCGGGCGCCGTCGTGCTGGAGGCGACGAAGGGCGATCACGGAATTCTCGGCAGTCGGATGAAGGCGAACGGCAACTACGCCGACTTCATCTGCATGCCGGGCGGCGGGTCGAACCGCCCCGCGAACGACTCCACGCAGATCGCCGAGAAGCTGCCCTACATCAAGATGAAGGGGAACGAGACCTTCAAGGTCGCGGTCAAGGCGATGGCGGACGTCACGTCGGAGCTGCTCACCGAACAGGGCTTCACGCACGAGCAGATCGACCTCTTCATCCCGCACCAGGCCAACGAGCGGATCATCAAGGCGGTCGGCGAAAAGCTGAAGATCGCCCCGGGAAAGGTCTACACGAACATCGAGCGCTACGGGAATACCTCGGCCGCCTCGATCCCGATCGCTCTGGACGAGTGCGTCCGCGAGGGGCGGGTCCGCGAGGGCAATCTCGTGCTCCTGACGGCGTTCGGCTCGGGCCTCGTCTGGGGTTCCGTTCTCCTGCGCTGGTAGCCCGCGCTCCTTGGCTGTCCTCGCTCTTCTCTTTCCGGGCCAGGGTTCCCAGTTCGTCGGAATGGGCCGCTCGCTCTTCGAGAGCTCTGCTCCCGCGCGCGCGGTTTTCGAGGAAGCGGACGCCGTCCTCGGCTTCGCGCTCTCGCGCCTGTGCTTCGAGGGTCCGGAGGAGGAGCTCCAGCTCACGGCGAACACGCAACCGGCGATCCTGACTCACTCGATCGCGGCGCTCGCCGAGGTTCGGGCGAGCGATCCCGGAAAACTCGAGGGCGCCGGCTTTGCCGCGGGACACTCCCTGGGGGAGTACTCGGCGTGCGTCGCGGTCAAAGCCCTCACGTTCGCGGACGCCGTCCGCCTCGTGCGCCGGCGCGGCGAATTCATGCAGGAGGCGGTGCCGTCCGGCGTGGGCGCCATGGCCGCGATCATCGGACTCGCCGCCGCCGACGTCGAAGCGGCGTGCCGCGACGCTTCGGGCGACGAAGTGGTCTCCGCCGCCAACTACAACTCTCCCGAGCAGACGGTGATCGCGGGTCACGCCGGCGCGGTCGAGCGGGCGTCCGCCGCGTGCCTCGCCCGGGGAGCGAAGCGGGCGATCCGCCTGCCCGTATCGGCGCCGTTCCACTCGGCCCTCATGCGTCCCGCGAGGGAGCGCATGCAGGAGCTCCTGACGGCCACCGGGATTTCGGACGCGGCATTCCCGGTGGTGACCAACGTGGACGCGGAGCCGGCGGGGCGCGCGGACCTTCTCCGGGACGCGCTCGTCCGGCAGATCGACTCGCCGGTGCGGTGGGTCGAAAGCGTGCGCCGGCTCGCGGCGGAGGGAGTGGATCGCGCCCTGGAGATCGGCCCGGGCAACGTGCTGGCCGGACTGGTGCGCCGAATCGAAAAAGGGATCCGCGTCGAGGCCGCGGTCCCGCCGGCGTGAAGCGTCGGCCCCTTCAGGCTGCGGTCCTCCTCGCGGCCAGCGTGGCCGTTGCGTGCGCGGGAACCGCGGCGCGCCCAGTCGCTCCGCCTCGCCCGGCCTCCGGGATCGATGGCACGGTCGACGCGGGCGCCCGCCTGTGCGCGTGCCGGATCGGGGTCGCCGCGCTGCACGTCGAGAGCGGTCGCTCGTACGAGCGCAACGCTTCGGAGCGCTTCGAGGCCGCGTCGGTCGTCAAGATCGCCGTGCTGACCGAGGCGATGGCGGGCGTTCGCGAGGGCCGGATCGACCTCTCGGAGCGGTGGACCCTGTCGGCTTCGAACAAGGCTTCCGAGTCGGGCTGGCTGAAGCTCTTCGAGGCCGGCTTGAACCCGACGTGGAACGACCTGCTGACTCTCATGATCGGACCGTCCGACAACACCGCGACCAACGCGTGGATCGAGCGCCTCGGCCTCGACCGGATCAACGCGCGGATGGAGTCGCTCGGATTCCACGAGACCCGGCTGCTCTCGGTCCTCCCGTGGCTCGACAAAACGCAACCCGGTCCCCGTGGGACGGATTGAACTTCGGCGTCGTGACGCCCCGGGAAGTGGCGGACTGGCTGGCCCGCGTTGCGCGGGGCGAGCTCCTGGACGCCGAGGCGTCCCGCCGGATCTTTCAGTACCTCGACACGAGCCCGAGCCGCGCGCGGCTCGCGAGGCGTTTCTCCTCGGCGGACCTGTGGGCGGGAAAGACCGGGACCATGGCCGGAGTGCGCAACGACGCCGGGATCCTCCGGACCGGCAAGGGGCGATTCATCCTGGTCGTCTTCACGTCCGGGAGTCCCGCGGCCAACGAGGGCGCCACGACCCACCCCGCCGCGATCGCCATGGGAGAGATCGCGCGGGCGATCGTGACGGAGTGGAGCCGGGACCTTCCGGAACTGCCGGGAGAGCCCAAATGACAGGTGTCATCCTGAGCGCAGCGAGTCCTGAGCGAAGCGAAGGATCTCTCGACTTAGGGAGAGATTCCTCGGCCCTGCGGGCCTCGGAATGACAGGAAGGGTATGGGCTCGGAATGACAAAGGCAGACGGTAGACTCGGTCCATGAACCGATTCGACGGCCGGGTCGCCCTCGTCACCGGCGCCTCCCGGGGGATCGGCGAGGCGATCGCCCGCCGGCTGGCGGCCGAGGGGGCGACGATTATCGCCGGCGGCGCGAACCGTCGCGGCCCTGAGAGCGCGTGGTCGCGGACATCGCGGGGCGGGGGGCCAGCGCGAGGGCCCACGCGCTCGACGTGGCCGATGCGGCGTCGATCGACGCGGGTCGTCAAGAGCGCGCTGGCCTCCCACGGCCAGATCGACGTGCTGGTCAACAACGCCGGCGTCGACGGAGGACAACCTCATCCTGCGGATGTCCCGGGAGGCGTGGGACCGGGTCATCGCGACGAACCTGACGGGCGTCGTTCCTCCTGACGCAGGCCGTCGTCAAGGGAATGGTGAGGCGCCGCTACGGCCGGATCGTCAACGTGACTTCGGTCGTGGGTCTGATGGGCAACGCCGGCCAGGCGAACTACGCGGCCTCCAAGGCGGGTCTCATCGGCCTCACCAAGTCGGTGGCGCGCGAGCTCGGCTCCCGCAACATCACCTGCAACGCCGTCGCGCCGGGATTCATCCCGACCGCGATGACCGACGGGATGACCGAGGGCGCGCGCGAAGGCGCTCTCGGCCCAGATTCCGCTCGGCGCCTGGGCGTACCCGAGGACGTCGCCGCCGCGGTCGCGTTCCTCGCCTCGGAAGAGGCCGGCTACGTCACGGGGACCGTGCTGAACGTGTCCGGGGGACTCTATATGTAAGGCGGCGTCCGGTCGTTTTGCGTTTGTGTGACCTTTCCGTCTAGAATACCGGCCGCTTCCCGATCGCGAAGAAGGGGGAAGGAATGGCTGTCGAAGAAAAGGTGAAGAGCATCATCGTCGAGCAGCTCGGCGTGGACGCCAACGAAGTGACCCCCGAAGCTTCTTTCGTGGACGATCTCGGGCGCAGATTCTCTCGACACTGTCGAACTCGTCATGGCGTTCGAGGAAGCCTTCAACATCGAGATCCCCGACGAGGCCGCCGAGAAGATCCAGAAGGTCAAGGACGCCATCGAGTACATCGAGAAGAACTCCTCGCAAAAACTGAAAACCCATGCCTCGCGTTTCCTCTCCGCGCCGCGTGGCCGTGACGGGGGTCGGGCTCGTCTCGCCCCTGGGAATCGGCAACGCAGAAAACTGGCGACGCCATGCGTCGCCGGCCGGAGAACGGGATCGGTCCGATCACCCGGTTCGACGCCTCCGCGTTCTCCTGCCGGATCGCGGGTGAAGTGAAGGGCTTCGATCCTTCTCTCTACGTCGAGAAGAAGGAGATCAAGAAGATGGACACCTTCATCCACTACGCGATGGCCGCGGCGCAGTTCGCCATGGAGGACTCGGGGCTCCCGGTCACGGGACGACAACCGCGAGCGGATCGCGGTGGTCATCGGGTCGGGCATCGGCGGCCTGCCCATCATCGAGGAGACGCAGAAGAGGTACCTCCAGAGCGGTCCCCGCGTCATCTCCCCCTTCTTCATCACGGGCGCTCATCGCGAACGAGGCCGCCGGCAACGTGTCGATCAGGTACGGCCTGAAGGGGCCGAACCTGACGACCGTGACGGCGTGCACGACCGGCGCCCACGCGGTGGGCGAGGCCTACCGCATGATCCAGTACGGGGACGCGGACGCCGCCATCGCCGGCGGGACCGAGTCAGTCATCACGCCGCTCGCGGTGGGGGGCTTCGCCGTGATGCGCGCGCTCTCGACCCGGAACGAGGACCCCGCGCATGCGTCGCGCCCCTGGGACCGGGACCGCGACGGCTTCGTGATGGGGGAGGGCGCCGGCCTCGTGATCCTCGAGGAGTGGGAGGCCGCGAAGAAGCGCGGCGCGCGGATCTACGCGGAGCTCGTCGGCTACGGTCTCTCCGGCGACGCGTACCACATCGCGGCGCCGTCCGAGGACGGCGACGGGCCCGGCGCGCGTCATGAAGAACGCGCTCGCGGACGCCGAGGTCGCGCCGGACCGCATCGGGTACATCAACGCGCACGGCACGTCGACCCCGATGGGGGACAAGATCGAGACCATCGCGATCAAGATGGTTTTCGGGGAGTACGCCTACAAGGTCGCGGTGTCCTCGACCAAGAGCTCGACCGGCCACCTCCTGGGCGCCGCCGGGGGGCTCGAGACCGGCCATCGTCGCGCTCGCGCTCCACCACGGCGTCCTCCCTCCCACGATCAACTACCAGACCCCGGACCCCGAATGCGACCTCGACTACGTCCCCAACGTCGCCCGGGAGAAGCGGGTCGAGTACGCTCTCTCGAACTCCTTCGGCTTCGGCGGCACCAACGGCTGCCTCGTGTTGAAAGCGGTCTAGGCTCGGCGTGAACTCGCTCGTTGCCATCGCCTACGTCCCCGACACCGAGAGCCGCATCAAGGTCGCAGCCGACGGCAAGTCGCTCGACGAGAGCGACGTCAAGTGGATCGTCTCCCCCTACGACGAGTTCGCGCTGGAGGAGGCGATCCGCACGAAGGAGACGGCGGCTGCCGGCGCGGTCACCGTCGTCACCGTGGGGCCGGAGCGCGGTAAGACCGGTCTGCGCGAGTGCCTCGCCCGCGGGGCGGACGACGCCGTCTGGGTGGACGCGGGAGATTCGCGCTACCTCGACGCGCTGGCGACGGCCAAGGCGATCGCGGCGGTCGCCCGCGGAGGCAGCTTCGACTTCCTCTGGTTCGGGCAGAAGGGCGTGGGATACGACGAGTCGCTCGTGGGGCCCATGGTCGCCGAGCTCCTGGACCTGCCCCACGTCGGTAGCGTCGTGAAGCTCGAGGTCGGCGCCGGCAAAGTGACCGCGCACCGCGAGATCGAGGGCGCTCACGAGGTCGTCGAGTCGTCCCTGCCGGTCGTGCTCACCGCGCAGAAGGGACTGAACGACCCGCGGTACGCGTCGCTCAAGGGGATCATGGGGGCCAAGAAGAAACCGATCGCGGAAAAGAAGCTCGCCGAGCTCGGCGTCCCGGAGGCGGACCCCGCGAACGCGAAGACCCGGTGGCGCAAGCTCGAGCTTCCGGCGCCGCGGGAGAAGTGCCACATGATCCCGGCCGACGACCCCGCCGCCGCCGCGAAGGAGCTGGTGAGACTGCTTCGCGAAGAGGCGAAGGTCCTGTGAGCAGGGTTGTCATCCTGAGCGAAGCGAAGGATCTCTGGCTTTTCGAGGGAGAGATGAGCGCCGTCTCGACGACGGCGGTTAGCCGCGGCGGCCCCGCGGCTTGTCGCCTCGGCTTCGCCGAGGCTCGGGACGTCGCGCTCCACGCTCGGTGTTCTCGGCCCTCCGAGCCTCGGGATGACAACGAATGAAGTTCCTCGTCTTCATCGAGCAGCGCGACGGCAAGGTCCGGAAGGCCTCCCTGGAGGCCCTCGCGCTCGCGCGCCGGCTCGCCGGAGGACCCGTCGCGGCGGTCCTGCCGGGCCATGCGGTCACGCCGCTCGCCGCGGGCCTCGGAAAGTCGGGGGCGGGGGTCGTGTACGTCGCGGATCGCGAAGACCTCGCGCTCTACAGCAACAAGGGATACGTCGGCGCTCTCGCCGCGGCCGCGGAAAAGGAACAGGCCGACACGGTGCTGATCGCCGCCACCGCGATGGGCAAGGATGTGGCGCCGAGGTTCGCGGCGCGCCGGGACGTCTCGGTCCTGGCCGACGTCATGGACCTGACGGTGGAGGACGGCCGCCTGGTGGGGTCCCGGCCGGTGTACTCCGGCAAGGCGCGGGCGACGGTGGACTGCGGAGTCGCCGAGCTCCAGATCGCGACCACCCGGCCGAACGTCTTCCCGGCGGAGAGGGACGAGGCCGCGGCGGATGCCCGCGTCGAAGCTCTCGAGCTCCCCGACGTGACCCCGCGCGCGCACGTCCTCTCCGTCGAGACGTCCGAGTCGAAGGAGCTCGACGTCTCCGAGGCCGACGTGATCGTGTCGGGCGGCCGCGGCATCAAGGGACCCGAGAACTGGCCGCTCGTCCGCGACCTCCAGGAGGCCTTCGGCGCCGCGCTCGGCGCCTCCCGCGCGGTCGTGGATGCCGGCTGGATCGACCACCAGCACCAGGTCGGCCAGACGGGGAAGGTCGTCTCGCCCACCCTCTACGTGGCCTGCGGGATATCGGGCGCGATCCAGCACCTGGCGGGGATGGGAACGTCCAAGGTGATCGTCGCGATCAACAAGGATCCGGAAGCGCCGATCTTCCAGGTCGCGAACTACGGGATCGTGGGCGACATCTTCCAGATCGTGCCGGAAGTGGCGAAGGCGGTGCGGGCAGCCAAAGCGGAATGAGCGAGTCGCGGGGACAGGATTTATCCTGCACCCGCCGCAGTCCACAAACTCTCGATTAGAGTTGTCCCGTGCCAGCGCTTCCCACCGAGCGGGCGATCTTCGGCCTCCCCGGCACCTGGTTCTTCGGCCTCCTTGTTCTCATTGCCACCGGCGCCTTCGTCTACTCCATGTCCCGCCGCGTGCGGGTCCTGCTCGCGACCGCGGCCGAGAACCGGTTCGACCGGATCGGGACGCGCCTCCGGAAGACCTTCGAGTACGCCATCCTGCAGAAGCGGATGTTCCGCGACCTCTATGCCGGCACCTTCCACATCTTTCTGTTCGCGGGATTCGTCGTTCTGCTCGTGCGGACGGTCGCGCTGGTGGTGGAGGGGCTCGTCCCCGGATTCCTTCTCCTGCCGGGCCGGACCGGGGACGTCTACACGCTGGCGAAGGACGTTTTCGAGGTGCTGGTGCTCGTCGGAGTGGCGATGGCCGTCGCCCGCCGCGCCATCGCGCGCCCGGCGCGCCTCGATCTCACGAACGACGCCTGGCTGATCCTCTTTCTCATCGCGGTCCTGATCGCCGCGGACCTCGTCTCGGAGGGCGCGAAGGTCGCTCTCGCGCCGCAGCTCGCGAGCCCGTGGTCTCCCGCGGTGGCCACGATCGCCGCCCTGCTCGCGCCGCTCTCCCGCCCGGCCCTCCAGAAGCTCTACGACGCGTCCTGGTGGACGCACCTCGCCGACATCCTCTTCTTCGGCAATTACCTCCCGTACTCGAAGCACTTCCACATCATCACGTCCGTTCCGAACGTTTTCTTCATGAAGCTCGACCCCATGGGGCGCCTCGGAACGCCGGACCTCGAGGCCTCCGAGCGGTTCGGGGTGTCGCGCGTCGAGGACCTCTCCTGGAAGTCGGTCCTCGACGGCTACACGTGCACCGAGTGCGGCCGCTGCCGGGTGGTCTGCCCGACCGCCCTGACCGGAAAGCCGCTCGACCCGAAAGTCTTCATCGGCGACGTTCGGGACGCGGTTCGCGAGGCGACGCCCGAGATCCTCGCGGCGGCCTCGGGCCGGGGCAACGGCGCGCCGCCCGCGCGGAAGGAGCTCATCGGCGGCTGGCTGTCCGAGGAGACCATCTGGGCATGCACGACGTGCGGGTTCTGCACGACCGCGTGTCCGGTCTTCATCATCCCGGCCGTCGACAAGATCACGGAGATGCGGCGCCACCTGGTGCTGGAGCGCGCAGACTTTCCGAAGGAGATGCAGACCGCGTTCCGCGGCATGGAGACCAACGGCAACCCCTGGGGCATCTCGGCGTCGGCCCGGGCGGACTGGGCCCGGGACCTGCCGGTCGTTACGATGTCCCAGGCGGCGGGGAGCCCCGTCGAGGTTCTCTTCTGGGTGGGCTGCGCGGGTTCCTACGAGGACCGCGCGAAGCGCGTCTCGAAGGCGATCGTCGAGATCCTGAACGAGGCCGGCGTCTCGTTCGCGATCCTCGGCGTCGAAGAGACGTGCACCGGGGACTCCGCACGGCGGATGGGCAACGAATACCTCTTCCAGATGCTGGCGCAGCAGAACGTCGAGACCCTGAACGGGTACGGCGTAAAGAAGATCGTCACGAACTGTCCCCACTGCTTCAACTGCATCAAGAACGAGTACCCGGTCCTGGGCGGCACCTACGAGGTGGTTCACGCGACCGAGCTCGTCAGCAGTCTCGTGCGCGAGGGCCGTATCCGGTTCACGGATCCGGTCCGCGAAACGATCTCGTACCACGACGCGTGCTACCTCGGCCGCTACAACGGCGTCTACGCCCCGCCCCGCGACATCCTGCGCGCGATCCCGGGCCTCGAAGTGCAGGAGCTTCCGCGGACGTGCGAGCGGGGACTCTGCTGCGGCGCGGGCGGCGGCCGGATGTGGATGGAGGAGAAGCTGGGCGCCCGCATCAACCAGACCCGGATGAAGGAAATCGAAGAGGTCGGGACCGCTTCGGTCGGACTCTCCTGCCCCTTCTGCATGATCATGCTCGGGAACGCGAGGGAGGAGATCGGTGCGACGACGAAGCCGTTCGACGTGCTGGAGCTTGCGAGAAAATCGATGGGTGAGGTCGCCCGCGCGGAGCGGCCCGCTTGACGGCGGGCACCGCGCTTGCAGCCGAAACGAAAGATCGAGGAGAAGACAACAAATGAAAAGAGCGTCAGTGGCAATCCTGGGTCTGACCCTGTGTGCGGCCCTCTCCGGCTGCCTCTTCCAGAAGTCCCGCGCGACGCCGCCGCCCCCCTCCGGTCAGGGCGCCGACAGCAAGAGCCGGCAGGAGGCGTTCCGCGAGTCCGTGAAGGATCTGGCGAAGAAGATCGGGGCGCCCGAGTCGGACATCGCGGGCGTTGCGCAGGAGGACATGACGTGGCCCGACTCGTGCCTGGGGTGCGTCAAAGCGGGGGAGAACTGCGCGCAGGTACTGACGCCGGGCTACCGGATCACGCTGCGGGTCCGGGACGCGACGTACGAGTACCACACGAACCGCAGCGATCGGGTCCGTCTCTGCGGACAGACCGCCGCTCCGGCTCCGACCCCCGCGCTGTAACGCGGCGCTTTCGGGCGGCGTTGCTCTCCTCGGCCCTGGTCGCGCTCGCGACCGTGGCCGCGGCGCCTCTTCTTGCGGCGCAGGCGCCCGCGCCCGCAGCCGGACGAACCCCGGTCGCGGTTTCGACGCCGTCCGGCGCTCCCGCGGCGTACACGCTCGCGCCGGAGCAACGCGCGAAGGCCGTCGCGTACTCGCGCGCCCGCTACCGGCTCCACTTCCTGTCGGTGGCGTGGGAGATTCTCTTTCTGGTCCTGCTCATCGCTCTCACGGTTGCGCCGCGATTCCGCCGGCTCGCGGAAAGGGTGTCGCGGCGGCGCCTCGTCCAGGCCCTCGTCTTCCTTCCGCTCCTGCTGACCGTCCTCGGGATCCTCCAGCTGCCGATCGACGCTCTCGGTCACCGGCTCTCCCTTTCCTACGGCCAGTCCGTGCAGGGGTGGGGATCCTGGCTGGGCGACTGGCTGAAGGGCAACCTCGTTTTGCTCGCGATCGCGACGCCGCTTCTCGCGATTCTCTACGCGATCCTCCAGAAGAGCCCGCGGCGGTGGTGGCTCTACTTCTGGCTCGCGACTCTTCCGATCATCGTTTTCGTGGTCTTCATCGCGCCCTTCGTGATCGACCCTCTCTTCTTCCACTTCGAGCCGCTCGAGCGAAAGGCGCCCGAGCTCGTCTCGCGGATCGAACAGGTCACCGCGCGGGGCGGCCTCGCAATCCCTCGCGACCGGATGTTTCTCATGGACGCCAGCCGGAAGCTGAAGGCGCTGAACGCCTACGTCACCGGGCTCGGCTCGTCGAAGCGCGTGGTCGTGTGGGACACGACGCTCTCCCGGATGACGACCCCGCAAACCCTCGTGGTATTCGGTCACGAGATGGGGCACTACGCGCTCGCCCACGTTCCGAAGACGATCGCCTTCATCGCGGGGGTGCTGCTGGTTCTCCTCTTCCTCTCCCACCTCGTGTTGAGGCGCGTCCTCCCGGCGGGGAAGGTCCGGTGGGGCGTCCACGGACTCCCGGACCGGGCGTCGCTCCCGGTTCTCCTGCTGGTGCTGACCGTCGCCGCGGAGCTCGCGTTGCCCGCGATCAACACCTACTCGCGGGCGCAGGAGCACGCCGCCGACGTCTACGGTCTCGAGGTGATCCACGGACTCGTCCCCGACTCGGGGCGCGTCGCCGCGGAGGCCTTCCAGATCCTGGGAGAGATCAACCTGGCGGACCCGCACCCCGGCCCCATCGTGACGTTCTGGCTGTACTCCCATCCGCCGCTCGCGGATCGCCTCGCGTTTGCGGCCGCCTACGACCCCTGGGGGAAGGGCGAAGCTCCCCGCTACGTCCGGGATCGGGGAACGCCGTGACCCCGCGCTCGGTGCTGGACCGGATCGTGCGGTGGGCGTCGGGCCGGGAGCCGCGGCCGGCCGGGCTGCGCGGAGCGGGGGACGACTGGGAGAGACTCGCCGAGAAGCGGCTGACCTCGGCGGGATACCGGATTCTCGACCGCAACTTCCGCACGCGGTCGGGGGAGCTCGACTTCGTCGCCGAGGAGAACGGCGTTCTCTGCTTCGTGGAAGTGAAGGGGCGCAGCGGAACGGGTTTCGGCCTGCCGGCGGAGGCGGTCACCTCAGAAAAGCAGCGGCGCATCTTTCGAACCGCCCAGGCGTGGCTCGCTCGAGAGCGGCGCGAGGACGAGGCCTGCCGTTTCGACGTCGTCGCGATCCTGGCGGGCGGCGACGAGAGGCCCCGGGTGGAGATCCTCCGTGACGCGTTTCGGGGGCCGGCGCCGCCGCGAAGACGCCGCTGATTCCGCTGGCGCGTGCTACCATTTTTCTTCACCCGGAGAAGTGATGCCGAGCGAGTTGGAGCTGTGCTACACGTGCCCGAGCTGCTCGGAGAATTTCTCGATTCTCGTTGAACGAATTCCTCCGGTGCGCGCCCGGTTCCCGTGCGAGAAGTGCGGCGAGGTGATGGACTTCCCCTCTCGCGACCAGGCGCGGATCCAGGCCAAGCTTCAGGCGGAAACCGCCCGCCGATCGGCGGAGGCCGAGGAGCTCGTCAAGACGACCTCGCGCGCCGCCGACGGAAAGCCCTTCCGGGTGGACAAGCGGGGCTGGGAGGACGACAACTTCACCCGCCGCGATATCCGAAACCTGATCCGGACCGGCGAAATCCTCGAAACCGACCACATGTTCACGGCCGACGGGTCCTGGGTCGTCGCCGTCGAGATACCGGAGCTGAAGTCTCTCTTCGATCTGAAGCGGACCTCGACGAAGACGCCTCCCCGCTGCTGCCGGGCGCACACCGACCGGCTGGCGCACTTCCTCTGCCATGCCAGTGATCGGCCGCTCTGCGAGGAGTGCGCGCCGGAGAAAAAGGTCTCGGAGAACAACGTGGTCCGGCTGTGCTCCCACTGCGGCGGATCCACGGACATCACCGCCGGCGCCTTGCTTCCGTAGTCGCGCTTCGCTATTCTTCGCGCCTTCGCGCCCCGAGCGGGAATAGCTCAGTGGTAGAGCGCCACCTTGCCAAGGTGGATGTCGCGGGTTCGACCCCCGTTTCCCGCTCCAATCGACACTCGGGGTCACCGGATTCCGATCGCAGGGATAGAGTTCGTTCCCCAATCCAATGACACTTTCCGCCGGAGCCCGTCTCGGGCCCTACGAGATCCTCGGGCCACTGGGCGCGGGTGGAATGGGGGAGGTCTACCGGGCGCGGGACAGTAAGCTCGATCGGGTCGTCGCGATCAAGGTCCTCCCTCAGTCCGTCGCGTCCGATCCCGACACGCTCGCCCGGTTCGAGCGGGAGGCGAAGGCGGTCGCGGCGCTTTCCCATCAAAACATCCTGGCGATTCACGATTTCGGCAACCAGGACGGGATCGCGTACGCCGTCATGGAGCTCCTGGAAGGCGAGACGCTGCGCGGGAAGCTCGACGCCGCGCCGATCACCCAGAAGCAGGCCGTGGACTACGCGCTCCAGGTTGCCCGGGGTCTCTCCGCGGCGCACGAGAAGGGCATCGTCCATCGGGACCTGAAGCCCGAGAATCTCTTCGTCAGCCGGGACGGCCACGTCAAGATCCTCGACTTCGGCCTGGCGAAGCGGGTCGAGCCCGTCGCTCCCGGCGAGGAGACGAGCGCTCCCACGAACCAGGGCCACACGGAGCCCGGGACTGTCATGGGAACCGCGGGCTACATGTCGCCCGAACAGGTGAAGGGCCTCGCGGTCGACCACCGCTCGGACATCTTTTCGTTCGGGACGATCCTCTACGAGATGCTCTCGGGCAAGAAGGCGTTCAAGCGGGATACGAGCGCCGAGACGATGGCGGCAATCCTGCGAGACGAGCCGCCGGAGCTGTCGGAGTCGGGGCGGAACATTTCGCCGGCTCTCGACCGGATCGTCCAGCATTGCCTGGAGAAGGACCGGGATCGCCGGTTCCAGTCGGCCCGAGACATCGCGTTCAACCTTTCGGAGCAGTCCTCCTCGACAGCCCCGAGCGGCGGACGGGAAACCTCGTCGCCGATCCGTGCCGCGGGATTCTGGGTCGCGGTGCTTCCGTTCAAAAGCTCGGGTGACGCGGAGATGGAGTCGTTCGCGGATGGCCTCTCCGAAGAGATCACGACCGGGCTTTCGCGTTTTCGGTATCTCTCGGTCGTCGCGAGCGCCTCGACCGCCCGCCTGAAGGGAGAGACTGGGGACGAACAGGCCCTGGGCGCCCGGCTCGGCGCGCGTTACGTGCTGGATGGGAGCATCCGCAAGGGAGGGTCGGCCATTCGCCTGAGCGCCCAGCTCGTCGATGCCCAGACGGGAGCGCAGCTCTGGGCCGAGACGTACAACCGGGACCTCCAGACGTCGAGCATCTTCGCGGTGCAGGACGACATCGCGGCCCGCATCGTCGCAACAGTCGCAGACAGCTACGGGGTGCTCGTGCACTCGATGAGGGACGCGATCCGGCGAAAGGACGCCGATCTCGCGCCGGTGGAGTGGCAGTTCCAGTATTTCGCCTACCGCGAGCAGATCACGCCCGCGTCTTTCGCGGCACTCAAGAGCCGGTTGGAGCGCGTCGTGGAGCGGGACAACCGTCAGTCGGACCTCTGGGCCTGCCTCGCCCTGATCTGCGTCGACGAACACGCGTTCGGCTTTCCGGGGAGCGACGCGACCTCGCTCGATCGGGCCCTGGCCGCCGGCCGCCGCGCTGTCGAGCTCGATCGGGCGAACCAGTTCGCTCTCGTCGCGCTCGCGCAGGTGCACTTCTTCCGGCGGGACCTCGCGGCGTTTCACCCGGCGGCCGAGCGCGCGATGGCCTTGAACCCGCTCAACACCGACGCTGTCGGGATCCTGGGGCTACAGATCGTGCACACGGGTCAATTCGAGCGAGGCACCGCGATCGTGCGGCGCGCGATGGAGTTGAACGCCAACCACGCGGGCTGGATGCACTTCGCTCCGCTCTGGGACCACTTCCACAAGGGCGAGTACGAGCAGGCGCTCGAGCGCGCGAACCGGGTGGACGTACCCGGACTCTTCTGGCCCTACCTCGTGATGGCGTCGGCCTGCGGTCACCTCGGCCGGCGTGCCGAAGCCGAGGCGGCGGTCCGGGACCTGCTGGCGATCGATCCCGAATTTGCGGCGCACGCGCGCTCGAACATCGCGAGCTGGCACTTCGCGAGCGGCCTCATGGAGCCACTCCTCGAAGGACTGCGGAAAGCGGGGTTATCGATTTCCTCGACCGACGGATCGTTCGAGCCGGCGAGGCGGAACGAGACGGTGACGGCAAAGGCAGAGCGGGCAGAGTCGGCCACAGCCTCGGGAGCGGTCCGGTCCGAAGAGCGTTTCCGAGTTGCCGTGTTGCCGTTGAAGTACGGCGGCACCGATGCGTCCCTCACGGCCCTGGCCGAGGGGCTGACCGAGGAGATCGTGACGGGCTTGTCGCGGTTCTCCTATCTCCGGGTGATCGCGCGCAGCGCGGCGGCTGGCGCGAGCTCCGCGGGCAGGGAACCGGGCGCGCGCTACGTCATGGAGGGGAGCTTGCGGCAGGCGGGCACGAAGCTGCGGCTTGCCGTCCAGCTCGTGGACGCCGCCTCCGGCGCTCATCTCTGGGCCGAGAACTACGAGCGCCCGTTCAGCCCGGAAGCTGTTTTCGAGCTGCAGGACGACCTGGTTCCGCGGATTGTTTCGACGGTTGCGGATCAGTACGGCGCGCTGGTGCACAACATGAGCGAGTCGCTTCGCGGCAGAAGCGCCGGTGAGTACTCCGCGCACGAGGCTGTGCTGCGCGCCTTCGGTTACTGGGAGCGCGTCACCCGGGAGGAGCACGCGGAGGTGCGCGAGATCCTCGAAGCGGCGCTTGCTCAGGCCCCAGGCCACAGCGACTGCCTTGCCGAGCTGTCTTTGATCTACTGGGCCGAGTACGCGTTCGGTTACAACCTCAAGCCCGATCCCCTGGGCCGCGCCCGTGCTGCCGCGCAACGAGCGGTCGCATCAGCGCCGACCAGCCACTTCGCCCACCACGCGTTGGCTACCGCCTTGTTCTTCCAGAAGGATCTCCAGGCTTTCCGGTCGGCGGCGGATCGCGCGCTCGCCCTGAACCGCATGGATTCCTCCACCGCGGCTCTACTCGGACAGATGATTGCCTACGCCGGCGACTGGGATTACGGCCTGGGCGTCGTGGATCGCGCGATCCAACTGAACCCGCATCATCCGGGCTGGTATCACTATCTCGCCTTTTGCGACGCCTACCGCCGGCGCGACTATCACGGCGCACTGGCGACCGCCCTGAAGGTCAACATGCCCGGCTACCACTACCCGCACGTGTACCTGGCTGCCGTCTATGGGCAGCTCGGCGAACAGCAGCGCGCGCTCGCGGCGTTGCGCGAACTCCAGGCGCTGGTGCCGAACTTCGGCGCGGTGGCGCGGGAGGACTTCGGCAAGTGGCTCGACCCGGAGCTCACGGAGCACCTGCTCGACGGGCTGCGCAAGGCCGGACTGGAGATTCCGGACGAAGCAGGAGCGCCTGCTGCGGTGACGGCGTCCGACTCGGGAGCGGCCCGCGCCGACGAGGGGTTCTGGGTCGCCGTGCTGCCCTTCAAGTACAGCGACGCCAACGCCGATCTCACGGCTCTCGCCGAGGGATTGACCGAGGACATCGTGACCGGCCTGTCGCGCTTCTCCTACCTCCGGGTGATCGCGCGCAGCTCGACGTCGCGCTATGCGAACGAGGCGGTGGACGTCCGCTCCGCGGGCAAAGAGCTGGGAGCGCGCTACGTGATGGAGGGCAGTCTGCGGCAGGCGGGGACGAAGCTGCGCCTCGCGGTGCAGCTCGTGGATGCGATCTCCGGTGCCCATCTCTGGGCGGAGAACTACGAGCGCACGTTCCGCCCGGAAGCGGTCTTCGATGTGCAGGACGACCTGGTTCCGCGAATCGTTTCGACTGTCGCTGACTCCCACGGAGTCCTGCCGCACAGCATGAGCGAAGTCGTCCGGAGCAAGGGCACCGACCAGCTGAGTCCCTACGAGGCGGTGCTGCGCAGCTTCGGCTACGTCGAGCGCGTCAATGCGGAAGAGCACGCTGTCGCGAGGGACGGCCTGGAGCGGGCGGTCCAGCAGGCGCCGCGCCACGCGGACTGTCTGGCCATGCTCGCGGTCCTCTGCGTGGAAGAGTTCACGCACGGGTTCAACGCCCGGCCCGATCCGCTCGGCCGGGCCCTCGCCGCCGCCCGGCGTGCGGTCGACGCCGCGCCGTCGAATCATCTCGCGTACCACGCGCTTGCCGCGGTCCTCTTCTACCGGCGGGAGCTTCCGGCTTTCCGAAATGCGTCGGAACGAGCGATCGCCTTGAATCCCAATGACGGTTATGTGGCCGCCTACCAGGGATTCCTGATCGCCTACGCCGGCGACTGGGAGCGCGGCTGCGCCCTCGCCGAACGAGCCCGACGTCTCAACCCCCATCATCCCGGCTGGTATTGGATGGCCACCGTCTTCGATGCTTACCGCCGGAAGGATTACCGCGCGGCTCTCGAGGCGGCTCTCAAGGTCGACATGCCCGGATTCTGGCGTGCGAACCTCGCGCTCGCGGCCTCGTACGGGCAACTCGGCTCCCGTGACGCGGCCCGCGATGCCCTGCAAGCTCTGCTCACGGCGAAGCCGGAGTTTGCCGAGGGTGCGCGCGAGGAGCTCGGGAAATCCTGGGATCCGGAGCTCGTCGAGCACCTTCTCGACGGTCTGCGCAAGGCGGGCCTCGACGCGCCCGCGCCGGCGGGAGGCGATCCCGCGTCGAAGCCCGATACGGCCGTCGCAATCGCGGTTCTTCCCTTCACCGACATGAGCGCGGCGAAGGACCAGGAGTATCTCTGCGAGGGGATGGCCGAGGAGATCCGGAACGCGCTCGTGCGCGTCGGCGGCATCCGCGTCGCGTCGCGGACTTCGACGCTTCAGGCCCGGCGCCATGAGGCGGACTTGCCGGCGATCGGTAAAGTGCTGGCGGTCGGGCAGGTGCTCGAGGGCAGCGTGCGGACGGCCGGCGACCAGTTGCGCGTCACCGCCCAATTGACCGACGTCGCGAGCGGCTTCCAGCTCTGGTCGGAGCGCTTCGACCGCAAGGCTGAGGACGTCTTTGCGGTCCAGGACGAAATCACGATGGGCGTCGTCGACGCCGTCAGGGCCCGCCTCTCCCCGGGGAAGCGCGCGGTTCGCGCCCGGCCGCAGTCCGTGAATGCCGAGGCGTACCGCAGCTACCTGAAAGGCCGGCACCTTCGGGGGAAGGAGGACCACGCCGGGGCCCTTCGCGCCTTCGAGGACGCGGTCCGCCTCGATCCCTCTCACGCGCCTTCGTGGACCGGCCTCGCGGAGATCACCGTCCTCGCGTCCGTTTTCGGCGTGATCCCCGCGCGCGACGCGTGCGCCACGGCGCGAAAGGCATTGGCCACCGCGACGCGACTGCAGGGAGAGTCAGCCGAGGGCTGGCATGTCGAGGCTTTCATGGGCTGGATCGAAAGAAGGTGGGCGGCGATGGAGACCGCCTGGCGCCGCGCGATCGAACTCGAGCCCAATAACGTCCTGGCCCTGGCGTCGTTCGGCATCGTCCTCTGCTCGCGCCAGAGGCTCGACGAGGCGTTGCCGTTCCTGGAGCGCGCCCGGCAAGCCGATCCCCTCGCGTCCTTTCCCTACGCCCTCACCGGAAAGGGCCTCCTGAATTGCCGGAGGCCGCAGGAAGCCCTGCGCTACCTCGAGGACGCGCTCTCCTTCGAGAAGGAGGACGCGACGGCCCTGGACAGTGCGGGCCTGGCCCACGTCGCCCTGGGTCAGTTCGAGGAAGGAATCGCCACGCTCGAACGTGTAGTGGCGATATCGCATCGGGGAGCTCACTTTCTCGGTACGCTGGGGTGGGCACTCGCGACCGCCGGCCGGCAGGCCGAGGCGCGGACGATCCTCGAGGAGCTGCGAGCCCGGCCGCCGGGGGCGCCCACCGTCGTCTCCGAGGCCTGGCTGCTCGGCGCGCTCGGGGAAATCGATGCGGCCTTCGAGGTCGTCGCGCGAGCCGAAGAAGAGTATCTGGCCTTCCTCTACTTCACCGGGGATCCCGGCTTCGATCCGCTCCGCACCGACCCGCGATTCGGGGCGTTGCTGGAGCGGCTGGAGCTGCCCGCCGATCGAGTATAGGCTGCGCTGAAAGGCGAGTCTCGTGTACGCGCGGCCGACGGCAACGGCACGGCAGGCGATCAGCGCCTCTATCAACTGATCCGGCAGCCCGGGCCGATCGCCGACCGAGAGTTCGAGATCCAGTTCCTCGATCCCGGCGTCGAAGTGTTCGCGTTCACGTTCGGCTGATGCGCAGATCGTTTGAGCGAAAGGAGGTCCACGTGAAAACGACTCGAATCATGGCAATCGCGCTGATCGCCACAACCGGCCTGGCGCTCCACATGGGTCAGGCGCAGCAGGTGGGAGCCCGGCGCATCGATCTCCAGCGGCACGACCTGAGCGTCACCGGACGAGAGGTCGTCCAGACGATCGTCGAACTCGCGCCGGGAACGACGGCCCCGAGGCACACGCATCCGGGCGAAGAGATCATCTATGTCCTCGAGGGTACGTGGGAATACACGGTGGAGGGCAAGCCGCCGGTGACCCTCAAGGCTGGGGAGGTTCTGTTCATTCCGGCCGGAACGATCCACTCGGCGAGGAATCTTGGCACCGGCCGCGCTGCCGAGCTCGCGACGTACATCGTCGAAAAAGGCAAGCCGCTCCTCACGGTGGTCAAGTGAGCGCCCGGTGATGAAACAAAGGGGGCAGTATGAGCACGACTCCGATTCGCAGTGAAGCCACGGCCAGCGACGCGCGCGCCGGCAAGGTGGACATGAAGCTCGAGGTCGTCACCATTCCCGTCTCGGACGTCGACCGCGCAACGGACTTCTACCTGCGTCTCGGGTGGCGGCAGGACGTCACACCGCCCGGTTCCGGCGTCGTCCAGCTGACGCCGCCCGGATCCGCGTGCTCGGTCCACTTCGGCAAGAACCGCACGTCCGCCGCGCCCGGATCCGCCGAGGGCCTGTGGCTGATCGTCTCGGACATCCGGCCGCCCTGGACCAGCTTCGCAGGTCCGCAACCTCGAGGCCGTCCGCTTGAGTACTCGGCCTCTCCCGGCGGTAGACTCGTCGTATTGAGCCTCGGGGAATTGACGAAAGAAGAGCTCACGCGCCTTCTCTGCGAGGCGGAGAAGGCGCACGGTGAGTACGAAAGGAGCGTGCTCGGCGGGAAGCGCCGTCCCTCCTCACGCTCGCGGAGCGCGTTCACGATGAACTCTGCGTACCACGACGGCCAGTCCGCGACGCGCCCGTAGGGCGCCGCTCTCCGGTCGAAGAGCATGGCCGCGTTTCTCATCGGCGTGATCGCCGGACTCCGCTCGATGACCGCGCCGGCGGTCGTGGCCTGGGCCGCCCGCCTGGGCTGGATCGACCTTCACGACACGCCGTTGGCTTTCATGGGGTCGACTGCCGCCGTCGTCGTGTTCACGCTTGGCGCTCTCGGTGAGCTCGTCGCCGACAAGCTTCCAAGGACCCCGAGCCGCACGAAGCCCGCGCCGCTCATCGGCCGCATCCTCCTCGGCGGCCTGGCAGGCGCGGCCGTCGCGGCTGCGGCGTCGCAGTCCATCCCGCTCGGCGCCATTCTCGGCGCGGCCGGTGGGATTGCCGGTGCGTTTGGGGGCTATCAGGCTCGCATGAGGCTCGTGCGCGTGCTCAAGGTTCCGGATATCGTCATCGCCGGCCTGGAAGACGCGGTGGCGATCGGTGGAGGTCTTTTCATCGTGTCGAGGTTCTGAAGATTGAGAGCAGGGTGGATGTCCCGAGTTCGACCCGCTCCAAACCTCGAGCCGGCTCAGAATCGACGGTTCCCACGTCTCTTTTGACACCCGCAGACGATTTCAACTAGCTTCGCGGCATGCCCCTTCCGACCGAACCCATCGGCAGCATTCCGCGGTCTCCCGAGCTGATGGAGGGCATGGCGGCGTTCGCGTCGGGGAGCCTGCCGCCGGACCGGATGGAGTCGCTGTTCGACGCCGCCGTGCGCGACACGATCCGGCGTTTCGAGGAGACCGGATCGCCCGTGGTCACCGACGGCGAGCAGCGCAAGCCTTCCTTCGCCACCTACCCGATTCACGGCGCGGAGAATTTCGGTCCCGGGGGCGTGACCATCCCGTTCGAGGACGGCCACACGAGGCAGCTTCCGGTCCTCACGCGGGGTCCCTTTCGCTACACGACTTACGCCTCGAGCTATCTGGACGCGGCCCGCAAGTACGCTCGGGCCCCGCTCAAACAGGCCGTGATCTCGGCCTCGGCTCTGAGTCTTCTCTATCCGCAGGACGGCATTCCGGGATACCCGCGCGAGGCCTTCCTCGACGATCTCGTTCGCGAGGTGCAGACGGACATCCGGAGGTGCCTCGATTCGGGTGCCACAGTCCAGATCGACTTCACGGAAGGCCGGCTCGCGGTCAAGCTCGATCCCTCGACGAACCTGCTCAATTCCTTCGTGGAGCTGAACAACCGCGTTCTCGAGCCGTTCACCGCGGACGAGAGGCGGCGTCTGGGCGTCCACACCTGCCCGGGAGGGGACCAGGACTCGACGCACAGTGCCGACGTGGATTACGCGAAGCTGCTGCCGAAACTGTTCCGGTTGAACGTCGCGAACTTCTACGTCCAGCTTTCAAGCGAGAAAGACCCACCCCGCGTGCTCCGGATCCTCGGCGAGCATGCGACCGGAGATCGCCGGATCTTCGTCGGCGTGATCGACCCGATCGATCCGGGCATCGAGACGCCGGAGCAGGTCCGCGACCGCGTGCTCGAGGCGGCGAAGTTCATCGGCCCGGCGCACCTGGGAACCACGGACGACTGCGGTTTCTCTCCCTTCGGCGACGACACCTCGACCTCCCGGGACACCGCCTTCGCCAAGGTCCGGGCGCGCGTCGCCGGCACGGAGCTGGCGTCGAGAGCGCTCGGCGTTTGAGCGCCTCCGGAACCTCCCGAGAAGAGCCGCGCCGAACCGCCGTCCGCGCCATCCTCGCGGGTGGCCTGGCCTGCGGCGTTCTCGACATCACCTCCGCGATCATCATCTCGATTGCGAACGGCGGGTCGCCCGTCCGCATGCTCCAGGGAATCGCCGGCGCTCTCCTCGGTCCGGTGAGCTACGAATACGGCGCCGCCACCGCGGCGCTCGGTCTCGCGATGCACTTCGCATCGCATTCACGGCCACGGCGATCTTCTACTGGCTGAGCCGTCGGATTCCCGCGATGGTCGAGTGGGCGGTGCCGAGCGGGATCCTCTTCGGCGTCTTCTGGCTCCTCGTGATGTACCGCGGCGTCATTCCGCTGACGGCCGCGCTGCGGACGCTCTACCTCGACAGAGTAAAACGCTCGCTCCCGGCGCTCTGGCCGTTGCCTCTGCTCGTCCACATGACGTGCGTGGGATTGCCGATCGCGCTGGCGGTTCGACGTTTCGGGCCTATGCCGCGACCGGGTCCCAACCATCGTCCAATGACGGGCGGCTGACCGGCCCCATAGAATCCGCCGCCAGGAAATCATGCCGCTATCGCCGGGCGCCCGCCTCGGGCCATATGAGGTTCTCTCTCCCCTCGGGGCGGGCGGGATGGGCGAGGTGTGGAGCGCGAGGGACGATCGGCTCGGGCGTGAGGTCGCGATCAAGGTTCTGGCACTCGACGCCATCGGTGACGCCGACCGGATGCGGCGCTTCGAGGTCGAGGCGCGCTCTGCTTCCGCCCTGAACCACCCCGCGATCCTGACCGTCCACGACTTCGGAGTCGAGGCCGGCGTCTCCTATCTCGTGACAGAGCTCCTTTCGGGCCGCACGCTGCGGGAGGTGCTCATCGAGGGCCCGGTGCCGGCACGCCGTGCGCTCGACTGGGCGGGACAGATTGCCGGTGGCCTCGCTGCCGCGCACGAAAAGGGAATCCTGCACCGCGACCTGAAGCCCGAGAACCTCTTCGTGACCACCGACGGGCGCGTGAAGATCCTCGATTTCGGCATCGCGAAGCTGACACGGCCCATGGGCGCGAGCGGCGCGGAGGCGAACACTGCGATTCCCACGGGGACCGTGGCCGGGACCCTTCTCGGAACCTTCGGCTACATGGCGCCCGAGCAGCTCCGCGCCGAGGCCGTCGACGAGCGCGCGGACCTCTTCTCCCTCGGGTGCGTCCTGTACGAGCTCCTGAGCGGAAGGGCGGCGTTCCGACGCGACACGAACGCCGATACCTTCGCGGCCACGCTCACCGAGACCCCGACGCTGCCCGCGGGTCTCGACCCGCGCCTCGAGGATCTTCTGGGCCGGTGTCTCGCCCGGGACCGCCAGGACCGCATCGCCACGGCCCGCCGTCTGGTCGAGGAGATCGACGCGCTCCGGGAGGACGGCGGACGTTCGATCACGACCGCTCGAAAAGCGGCGCCGCGGAAGACGAGCACTCCCGACTCCGTCGCTGTGCTCCCTTTCGTCAACGAGTCCGGCGACGCCGAGATCGAATATCTGAGCGACGGCGTCGCCGAGAGCCTTCTGGACGCCTTGACCAGGCTTCCGAAGCTCCGCGTCCTTGCCCAGAGCACCGTGATGCGTTTCAAGAAGCGTCTCGACGAGCCGATCGAAGTCGGACGCGAGCTCGGCGTTGGCGCGGTGGTGACCGGGAGACTGCGGCTGCGCGGCAACGACGTCCGCGTCAGCTGCGAGCTCGTGCGGGTGGCGGACGGAGCGCGGCTCTGGGGGCAGCGCTACGAACGGCCGCTCGCCGACCTCCAGTCCATCTCGGACGAGATCGGCACGCAGCTCGCGGAGCATCTCCGGGGAAAGGCGGCTCAGCGAGCTCGGAAGACCGTTCCGCGCCCGCCCGCTGCCGGCAGCCCCGCGTATCAGGCGTACCTGAGAGGACGTTACCTGGCGAACCGCTTCACCCCCGATTCGATGCGGTCCGCGGTCCGGCAATACGACGAGGCGATCGCGCTCGAGCCTGCCAACGCGCTCGCCTGGTCTGGGCTCGCGGACGCCTGGGCGATCCTCGGCGAGACGAAGACGATCGCGCCCGCCGAATCTTTCCCGCGCTCGAAGGCCGCCGCGCTCCGCGCGCTCGAGCTCGACGCGCAGCAGCCGGAGGCCCACGTCTCGCTCGGCCTCGTCCGGTGGTTCTGGGAGTGGGACTGGGCGGGCGCGGAGAGCGCGTTCCGGCACGCGCTCGAGCTCGCGCCCGGCTATGCGATGGCGCACACCTGGTACGCCTACCTCCTCTCGGGGCTCGGCCGCCCCGAGGAGGCGCTCGCCGAGATGCGTCTCGCGCTCGAGCTCGACCCGCTCTCGCTCATCACCTTGAGCGTCGCGGGAGCCGCCCACTTCTACGCGAAGCGCTACGAGGAAGCGGTCGCCCTTCACCGTCGGATCCTCGATATCGATCCGGAGTTCATGCCCGCGCGTGGCGACCTCGCGCGCGCGCTGGAGTACTCCGGGCGCACGACCGAAGCCATGGAGCAATACGAGCGCGCGATCCAGTTGGCCGGGACGTCGATGCAGGGAGTTTCCGCCGGTCTGGCGAATGCGCTCGTCCTCGCCGGTCGCACAGACGAGGCGCGCGCCATGCTGGCGGAGCTCTCGCGGCGCCGCGCGGAACGCTACGTCTCGCCCTGGGCGCTCGCCTCGATCCACGCGGGTCTCGGTGAGAGGGAAGAGGCGCTCCACTGGCTCGAGCGGGCCTTCGATGAGCGCGACTCCTCACTCGTGTGGCTGAAGGTGCACCCGCGCTTCGACCTCCTCCGCGGCGAGCCGCGTTTCCAGGCGCTGCTCGAGCGGATGGGTCTCTCGAAACGCTGATACGTGTGCGAGCGTGCTCGTCTGATCGATCTGAGCAAACAGATCCGAAACGAAGGAGGTAGCCGTGAGCAGTACCGCGATTCGTAAGGACATCGACATGAAGCTCGAGGTGGTCACCATCCCCATCTCGGATGTTGACCGCGCGACGAAGTTCTACGTGGGTCTTGGATGGCGGCAGGACGTCACGCCGCCCGGCTCGGGCGTGGTCCAGTTAACGCCGCCCGGCTCCGGGTGCTCGGTCCAATTCGGCAAGAACCGCACGTCCGCTGCGCCCGGATCGGCCGAAGGCCTTTGGCTCATCGTCTCCGACATCCAGGCCGCGCTGGACAAGCTGGCTGCCGCGGGCGTCGAGGTGAGCGAAGTCTTTCACGTCGGAGCGAAGGGCAAAGTCAGCGGTCTGGATCCCGAGCGTCGCAGCTATAGCTCCTTCGCCTCCTTCAGGGATCCGGATGGCAACCGCTGGTTGTTCCAAGAGATCACGACCCGGCTCACCGGGCGCATCGATGCTGCTGCGACGTCGTTCGCTTCCACGAGCGATCTGGCGAGCGCGATGCGCCGCGCGGAGGCCGCCCACGGCGAGCACGAGAAGCGCACCGGGCAGCGAGACGCGAACTGGGCCG
Source organism: uncultured Acidobacteriota bacterium (assembly GCA_963765835.1). Classification (GTDB taxonomy): domain Bacteria; phylum Acidobacteriota; class Thermoanaerobaculia; order UBA5066; family Gp7-AA6; genus Gp7-AA6. The sequence goes on from CAVXYF010000009.1 coordinate 120,116, forward strand.
ACTGGTACGCGGCGTACATGGTCGCGGAGCAGGCCGGGACGGAGCTGCCGTTGTGACCAATTCTGCCAGCAGTTCGTCGGAGCCGATCCCGTGATCAGCGTCTATCGCTCCCCGGAGGATCGGACGTACTTGCGCAGCTAGACCGCCCTCCAGCCCGAAATGTCGGGCTCCGCGGGAACTTCGCGCCACGACGGATCGGCCGCGATCTCGCGCTCGATGCGGGCGGCGGCCGGAAAGAGACCAGTCGCCCGGCGCTGACGAGCGCGATTCCGGCGCGGCGCAGATGCAGACGCTGGGTCTGGCCGAATCGCGGGAATCCGGGCCCTCGCCGCGGGATTATGAACGGGCGAGGAGAACGACCCATGCACAAGAGAGGATCGAGAGCGAAACGAGGTGTTGCGATTGCCCTCGCGGCGAGCCTCGTCGCCGCGAGCGCAGCTTTCGCGCACCACGGTTGGAGCGACTACGACGCGAGCAAGACGCTGAACCTGACGGGCGTCATCCAGGAGTCCCAGTATTCGAATCCGCACGGGGTGATACGGCTCAAGGTGGAGGGTGAAGAGGGCAAGACATGGCTCTGCATCCTCGCGCCAACCTCCCGGATGACGAACAGAGGATTGACTGCGGAGATGTTGAAAGTGGGGACGAAAGCGACCGTGGTCGGGTATCCGCACCGGGAGAGGGCGGAGGAAATGCGGGCTGAGCGCATCACGGTCGAGGGCAAGACCGTCGAGCTGCGCTGAGGCAACCCTGCGGACTCGTGTCGGACTGGCAGGAACTGCTTCGCTGGCTGGAGAGCACGCCGATCGCGGCGGCGGTCCGCGACTGGCCGCGGCTTTATCCGACGATCGAGATCGTGCACATCATCGGCTTCGTGATCCTCGTCGGAGCAGCGGCGATGTTCGATCTCCGCCTTCTTGGCTTTTCGCGCCACCTGCCGGTCGATGAGACCGCCCGGCACGTGCTCCCCTGGTCGCGCGGGAGCCTTCTCGCGGTCGTTCCATCCGGCTTCCTCCTTTTCATCAGCAGTGCGACGGGGACATGGGCGAATCCCGCCTTCCGGCTGAAGATGATCCTTCTCGGCGCCGCCGGCGTGAACGCTCTGGTGTTTCACCGCTGGACTTTCCCGTCCGTCGCCAGCTGGAACCGGGACCGTCCTGCGCCAGCGAAAGCGAGAGCCGCCGCGGTGGCCTCGCTTCTGCTCTGGTCGGGCGTGATCACCTGCGGGCGCCTGATCGCTTACTTCTGACCCGCGCCGGGCGTCGCCCCCTCCTTCGGTCGTAGCCTCTGAATCCCCGTCGGCGACGTTATGATTCCCCGACCCGTTCTCGACAGGAGGCAAATTGACGCTCGCAACCGGCTCCCGGCTCGGTCCCTACGAGATTCTCTCCGCGATCGGCGCGGGCGGCATGGGCGAGGTCTACCGGGCGCGGGACACGCGGCTCGAGAGGACCGTCGCGATCAAGGTCCTGCCGGAGCATCTGACCTCCGATCAGGATCTGCGACAGCGCTTCGAGCGGGAAGCCAAGACGATCTCGCAGATCTCGCACCCCCACATCTGCGCGCTCTACGACGTCGGCCGGGAGGGAGATCGCGACTACCTCGTCATGGAGCTCCTCGAGGGAGAGACCCTGGCCGCGCGCCTGGACAAGGGGCCGCTGCCGGCCGAGCAGCTCCTGCGTTACGGCATCGAGATCGCCGACGCCCTGGACAAGGCGCACCGGCTCGGGATCGTCCATCGGGACCTGAAGCCCGGCAACGTCATGATCACCAAGTCCGGGGTCAAGCTCCTCGACTTCGGTCTCGCGAAGTTCCAGGAGGCTGCTCGCGACAAGCTGGCCTCGGGAGTGTCGGTGCTGAAGACGGAAGCCCAGAAGAGCCAGCCCCTGACGGAGCGAGGCACCGTGCTCGGCACGTTCCAGTACATGGCGCCGGAGCAGCTGGAGGGGGGAGAGGCTGACGCGCGCTCCGACATCTTCGCCTTCGGCGCCCTGCTCTACGAGATGGCCACCGGGAAGAAAGCCTTCTCGGGCAAGAGCCAGGCGAGCCTCGCCGGCGCGATCCTCCGGGACGACCCGACTTCCGTCACCGAGATCGCGCCGATGATGCCGCCGGCCTTGAATCGCGTCATCAAAACGTGCCTCGCGAAGGATCCGGAGGACCGGTTCCAGACGGCTCACGACGCCAAGCTGCAGCTTCAGTGGGTCGCAGAGGGCGGATCGCAGGCCGGCGTGCCGGCTCCTGTCGCTGCCCGTCGCAAGAGCCGCGAGCGCCTCGCGTGGGGCGTCGCCGCGGCCGCGCTCCTCGCGGCGGCCGCGCTGGGATTCGGCTTCGTCCGGCGCGCGCCCGTAAAACCGCGACCCGTCCGTTTCGAGATCGCGATTCCGGAAGGCGTCGTCTCCATCGACGCGCCCCGCATCTCGCCCGATGGGCGTTACCTCGCCTTCAATGCGACGAACGCGGAGGGGAAAACCCAGATCTGGGTGCGGGCCCTGAACGCCCTCGCCGCGCAGCCGTTGCCGGGTACCGAGGGGACGACGCGGCCTTTCTGGTCCCCCGACAGCCGGTTCCTCGGATTCTTTGCCGAGGGAAAGTTGAAGAAGATCGAGGTCACCGGCGGGCCCGCGCAGAAGATCTGCGACGCGCCGACGGGCGCGGACGGCAGCTGGAGCTCGCAGGGCGTCATCCTCTATGACGGCACCGGGGCCGATCCGATCTACCGCGTCTCGGCAGGGGGCGGCTCACCCACGGTGGCCGTGAAACCCGAGAAGGATGGACAGGTCGGCTGGCCCGAGTTTCTGCCGGACGGCCGCCACTACCTCTTCATGGCGATCGGCGCGAAACCGGACGACAGCAACTACCGCGTGGGCACCCTCGACTCGGCGGAGAGCAAGCTCTTCGCGCCGGCGCAGACCCTCGTCACCTACGCGCCTCCCGGCCACCTTCTGTTCGTCCGTGACCGGACGCTCGTCGCGCAACCGTTCGATGCGAAGGCCATCAAGACCAAGGGGGAACCGATCCCGCTCGCGGAGCAGATCGGGACCGACAACGTCGGCCTCGCGACCTTTTCCGTGTCCCGGGAAGGAACGCTCGCCTACCGGACGGGGGAGACCGGGGGCCGCCTGGTCTGGGTGGATGTTTCCGGGAAGGAGCTCGAGCAGGTCGGGGAGCGCGGCGACTACCGGAACCCGGCGCTCTCTCCGTCCGGCGACCGCCTGGCGATCAGCGTGGGGGATCCCCGCGGTGGGAAAGACGACGTCTGGGTCCGGGATCTCGCGCGGGGCGTCAACTCCCGCTTCACCTTCGGCGGAGCCAACAACGGAACGCCCGTCTGGTCTCCCGACGGCGGCACGATCCTGTTCCGCTCGGACCGCAACGGAACGCCCGACCTCTTCGAGAAGGCGGCGAGCGGCCAGGGCGAGGAGAAGCTCGTTCTCAAGAGCGACGAGGCCAAAGTGCCGACCAGCTGGTCCCGGGACGGCCGCTACATCGCGTTCTCGAGCCAGAACCCGAAGACGAGCTGGAACGTCATGGCTCTGCCGACCTTCGGAGACCGCAAGCCGTTCCCCATCGTCGCCGGGCCGTTCGTGGAGGTGAATGCCGTCTTCTCGCCCGACGCCCGGTTCGTCGCCTACCAGTCGGACGAGTCGGGAAATCCGGAGATCTACGTTCAGTCCTTCCCGGTCGCGAGCGGCAAGTGGCAGATCTCGAACGCCGGCGGCCTGGACCCGTCGTGGCGCGCCGACGGCAAGGCGCTCTACTACCGCTCGGCGGACCAGAAGCTCATGGCGGTGGAGATCCAGGCGGGCGACGGGTTCAACGTCGGCCTCCCGCAGCCGCTCTTCCCGGCGCGGGTGCGCGCAGGAACGACGCGAAACAAGTACGTCGCCTCGCGCGACGGCCAGCGCTTCCTCCTCTCCGCCCCGCTCGGCCGCGAGGCCCTGATCCCGACCACCGTCGTGCTGAACTGGAACGCCGAGCTCGCGCGCTGATTCGCCCGGTCTGATCCGCGCGGCGGTGCCGATCACTCTCGACGACCTGCGGCGCTTTGCCGTCGCCCGCAGCCTCTTCACGCCCACGACGCTGCAACGCGCGCTCGACCGGCTGGGCTTCGTGCAGGCGGATCCGATCCGTGCGCCGGCGCGGGCTCAGGACCTGACGCTGCGCCACCGCGTCCGCAATTACCGGGCGGGGGACCTCGAACGTCGCTACGAAGAGCTCGGCCTCGAGGAGGACTTCTTCGTCAACTACGGTTTCGTGACGAAACGGCTCCAGGCGTTGATGCATCCGCGAACGGAGACCGGCGTCCCGGCGGACGCACCGGTGCCCTGGCCGGCGGAGCGCCGGAAGCGGGCGAAGGCGCTTCTCGCATTCGTGCGCCGCCGTGGCGAGGCACACCCCCGCCATGTGGACGCCCATTTCGCGCACGGTAAGGTCACGAACTACTGGGGCGGTTCGTCGAACGCGACGACCCGTCTCCTGGAGGCCATGCAGTACCGGGGATTGCTGCGCGTGGCGCGCCGCGATGCGGGCATCCGGATCTATACCGCGCACCGCCACGGCGCCGCGCCGCGGGACGAAGCCAGTCGGCGCCGCCGGATCGACGCGCTGGTCGACGTCGCCGTCGCTCTCTATTCGCCGTTGCCGGGCGCTATCCTGTCCAACCTCGTCCGGCGGCTGCGCTTCGCGGCGCCGCAGTGGCGCGACCGGTTGACCGAGGCCTTGCGGAGGGTTCGGGAGAGGCTGTCGAAAGCCCGGGTGGACGGCGTCGACTGGTACTGGCCGGTGGGCGAAGACCCGGCCCGTTCCAAGCCGGAGGAGAGCGTCCGCCTGCTCACGCCTTTCGATCCCGTGGTGCACGACCGGAGACGCTTCGAGCTGCTCTGGGGCTGGGTCTACCGCTTCGAGGCGTACACGCCGGCGCCCCAGCGAAAGCGCGGCTACTACGCTCTGCCTCTCCTCTGGCGCGACCGCGTCATCGGCTGGGGCAACCTTTCCGTGAAAAACGGCCGGCTCCAGTCGGAGGTCGGCTACGTCGGAAGGCCTCCGCGTGATCGTGCCTTCCGGCGGGAGCTCGAGGCGGAACTGGACCGAATGCGCGCATTCCTGGGGCTCGAATCCGGCTCAGGTTGATGGATGTAAAGTCCCGCCATGGCCAATACGAAACGCGGCAGTGACGGGCCGACCCACGGCCTGGGTCCCGAGGCCGGCGGTCAGTCCGGCGACATCGAGGGACTCTCGGAAGAACAGATCGCCGACTCGGAGAGCGTCGAGGAGCTGGTCGAAGAGGGTCAGGCGTTCGAAGCGGGCGTCATCAGCGGCGTCGAAGACGCGCCCAACGCCGACGAAGGCGGAATCCGGACGCGCCAGGTTCCGGTCGATGACGTTCCCCAGGAGTACCTGGACGAGGACTGAGGATCGGCGTCAGCCCCGCCCCACCCCGAGCGCGTCAGCGACCCGGTTGATGTAGTTGAACCACGACGCGATCAGCGTGATCTGCAGGATCCCGACGTCGTCGAATCCGGCCTCGCGCAGCCGCTCGTGGTGTTCTGGAGTCACTCGCGTCGCGTCGCGCGTCAGCTCCACCACGTAGTCCAGCATGACGCGGTCCCGCGGATCGATCGGCGCGGTCCGGTAATCCCGCCGGATCGCCTCGATCAGCTCCTCGTCCAAAGTCACCCGACGCAGAAACTCTGCGTGTGACTCGATTCAATAGTGGCAGCGGTTCGTGACCGACACGACCGTCGTGATCATCTCGTGCTGTCGCCGGGTCAGCGGGAGATCAGGAGACATGAGCGCGCCGAACGTGGCGAACGCGTGAAACAGAGCGTCGGGAATGAGCGAATGGGATGCAACGATGCCGCCGGACTCGTCGCCCTCGACGTTCCTCGGCGGCCCGTACTCCGGCGGATATAGCGCGCGCTGTTTCTCGAGGGCCTCCAGCAGCTTCCCCTCGGCTTCCGAAGGGGGAATCGTCTTGATCCAGGTCACCGGTTCCCCCGGAGCAGAACGCGATGGAGCGGAAGACCGATCAGCACCAGCGCGCATCCTGCCAGAGCCGGAAGAGGGTGCGCAAGGACGATCAACGCAACGACTGCGAGGAGAAGGAGTACGAAGAGTGCAGGAGTGGCGGGGTAGCCGGGCGCGCGGAAAACCGGGGCCTTCGGGTCGCGGCGGCGGACGACGAACAGCGCCGCGGCGGCCAGCGCGACGAAAACGAGAGTAGGGCAGATGAAGAAGGCGACGATCTGGGAGAACGACCCGGACACCACGAAGATGCTCGCGAGCGTCGCAAGCAGGATCGTCGCGCGGACGGGCGCTTGTGTGACCGGGTGAAGCCGGGCGAGATCCGCCGGAAAGAGGCCCTCTCGACTCATCGCGATGTACAGACGCGGCGCCAGGAGAACCAGCGCTGCCGCGCTCGCGGCGGCCGATACCGCAATCGTCGCCGCGAACACCCGGGGTCCGGCCGGCCCGAGCAGCGCCTCGCCCGCCAGCCCGGCGAACGCGGCGGGATCGGTTGCGCGGGAAACGGGCACGAGGTAGAGAAACGCCAGGGTCGTCGCAACGTAGACGGCCGTCACGATTGCGACCCCGAGCGCGAGCGCCCGGGGTAGCTGCCGCCGGGGATCCCGGACCTCACCGGCGATCCGGCCGACTTCCCAGAATCCGCCGAACGAAAAGAAGCAGCCGATGAGCCCGAGCCCCAGTGCCGGGAGGAGCGGGGGAGCTCCCGGTCGCCGTGCGACGAGCGGCTCGAAGTGGGACCAGCTGCCGTCCCCGATCGTGAATGCCCCGACGACGACCGCGCCGAGAGCCAGGAGCTTCAGGGCGGTGAGCAAGTTGAGAGCGCGCGTGGAGAGGCGCAGGCCCGCCATGTGGCAAAGCGCCAGGATCCAGACGGTCGCCAGCGCCACCCAGCGCTCGTGACCCGCCGCCCCCGGCCACAGTACGACCAGGTAACCGGCGAGCCCGATCGTCAGCGATGCCACGATCCCCGGATCCAGGATCAGGAAACACAGCCAGCCGTAGAGAAACGCGACGCGCGAGCCCCAGGCCTCGCGCAGGTACACGAAGAGTCCGCCGGCCTGCGGATACCGCGAAGCGAGCTCCCCGAAGGTGAGAGCGCCGGCGAACACGAGGGCTCCGCAGGCAATCCAGAGACCGACGGTCAGCGCCGGCGAGGCGAGGGCGCCGATCAGCTCTCCGGGCGTGAGGAATATCCCGACGCCGATCGTGTGTCCGACCACGAGCGCGGCCGCGGACCAGAATCCGAGCTGGGCCGGGCGGTCTGCCGAGCCGTCTCTCAGCGCCGGAGCCGGCTCTCGAGCGTCATCGCGCGCCTCTGCGCCTCCGCGAGCGCCTCTTCGGCTGGCGTGTGCACACGCCGCCCGAACTCGGTGTTGGCGAAGGCCACCCAATCCGGCATCTCGACGTCGAAGGCTTCGATGTCGGACTCGTTGGGAACCTCGACCGAAAAAGAGCGGCCGTTCCAGTGGAGGTCGCGTGCGCGGACGGCCTGCGTGCCGAACGGGGCCTCCCGCAGGAGCTGGACCCAGTGCGCGGGCGGTGTGGGCGAGGGCTCCCACGCCACCAGAAAGCTCGTCACGAAGTCGTGCTTCGTCAACTTACCGGTCTTGCCGGCGGCGGGAACGACGTGGGGTCGGACCCGCGGGTTACCCATGCGGATGTTGACCTCCGCCGGCTCCGTGGCGGACTCCTCTTCGGAACGAAAGGGCTTTTCCTCGTAAGAGGCCATAGCTACTCCCTCGCGGGCTCAAACCCGCTGAAAGGCGACGAACTCTCGACTGGGCCGGACCGGTGGTCTCCCGGAGCGGGCTCGGCTCGACGGCTCACTTCAGAGATTCCGCCGGCGACGGGCGGACTCCGAGCGCATCCGCTGCATGGCGTCGGTTTCCTGGTCGGAGTAGCGCTCCTCCGTCCACGGGTCGGCGTGAAGGTGGTATCCGTTGACCTCCCAGAAGCCGGGAGCGTTGACGTCGAGAAACTCGAACGCTCGGATCCACTTCGCGCTCTTCCAGAAGTAGAGCTTCGGAACGACCAGGCGGCAGGGCCCGCCGTGCTCGGCCTCGAGGTCCTTCCCGTCGTGCCGGTAGGCCAGCAGGACGTCGTCGCCCGAAAGGTCCGCTATCGGGATGTTGGTCGTGTAGCCACCCTCGCTGTGCGCCATCACGGCGACCGTGTCCGGCCGGACGCTTGCGCGGCGGAGGATCTCGCTCGCGGAGACGCCCTCCCAATGGTTGTCGAAACGGCTCCAGCGGGTGACGCAGTGGATGTCGGACGTGACCTCGACCTTCGGAAGCTCGAGAAACTCCTTCCAGGTCCACGAGATCTCCCTCTCGACCCGACCGAAGCATCGAAACGTCCACGCCTGCAGGTCAGTGCGGGGAGTCGCCCCGTAGGTGAGGACGGGCCACTTCGCCGTCAACACTTGTCCGGGCGGCAGGCGCACTTCGTTCTCCGCCTCTCTCACCTCACGGGCCCCCGCTCATCGCCCAAATTTATCAGTGCGAGACGTGTCGAGAATGGCCGTCGACTGCCTCCGGAGGGAATCCGGGAGGGGGTTCGCGGGTTCTGATTCGATCAATGGCTCGACCCGCTTCCCGCCCGCTGACGACCGCGCTTGGGCTCCTCGGCCTCCTGGCTTTTGCGGCGTCGGCCCGAACCGCGGACGATCCGACCGGGCCTCCGCTCCCCGACGCGCAGGCGTTTCTCCTCGAGGTGCGGGAGCGACTCCACACCGACGACTTCCTTCTTGACCAGTACACGTTCACCGAGAAGCGGACGGAGCGTCATATGGACGCGAAGGGGAAGGTCAAGAAGATCACCTCCGCCGCGTACGAGGTTTATCCCTCGGCTGAGCCCGGGCACACCTACCGAAAGCTCGTCGAACGGGACGGCAAGCCGCTGCCGGCGGACGAGCTCGCGAAGGAGGACCGGAAGCAGCAGGCGAAGGAGGCGAAGGCGGCAGCGCGGTCCCGGGAGGCGCAGGAGAAGCGAAGGAACAAGGAAAACGAGGCCATCGACGAGATCTTCCGCCTCTACGACATCCGGATCGTCCGGCGCGAGCCGCTCGAAGGCCGCGACGCGATCCTCGTCACGTTTACGCCGCGGCCCGGGCTCCAGACGACGACGAGGCCGGGGCGGATCGTGAAGAAGTTCTCGGGCCGCGCCTGGATCGATGAAAAGGATCGCCAGCTCGTCCGCGCCGAGGCGGAGCTGAACGACGACCTCTCCTTTGGCTTCGGCATCCTCGCGAAGCTGAAGAAGGGCGCCCGGGCGCAGCTCCAGCGGAGGAAGGTCAACGACGAGATCTGGCTCCCGGCGGAAGCCCGTTTCATGGGGCACGCACGGGTCTTCCTGGTAAAGGGGCTCCACATCGACGCGGTCTCCGAGTACTCCGACTACCGGAAGTTCTCGGTCGCGACCGATGCGACGGCGTCCCCGGAGCCTTCGAAACAGCCCTAGGCCGGTCCGCCGACTCCTCCCCGGGCAAGAAAAAAGAAGGGGAGGATTGCTCCTCCCCTTCGGGATCGAATCGAGATACCGGAACCCTTAATTCTTGTGCGCCTTTACCACTGTCCAGGTTTGCCGAAACCGAAAGAGTGATACCGACCGGGCATCCGAAATCTCGAACGTCGTGCTGCCGTCTTTTCCGAGCTCGCGCGTCTCGGTCAGCGGACGCAGCAAAAAAAAGGGGCGCCCGCAGGCGCCCCTCAAAAATCGGACGCCCGGGTGGGCGCCCTGAATTCAGGTTTAGAAAATCGTCTCGGGGTCCTTGCGTGCGTCGTTGCACTTTTTCGGGCTCGAAGCAGGACCCGTGTTCTGGAAGCCGATGCAACCCAGGGAGCGGTCGTGGCAGCCGCTGTCTCCGGAGCAAATGTCGGTCGCAGCGTCATAAGAGGCGCCGCCGTTGTTGAAGCAGTCGATCGCTCCGATGCAGTCGCCGATTTCGCTCTGGGTCGAGCTGGGGTCCGCACATACCGCGTTGCACTCGGCGAAGAGGTCCTCGATGGAGGTGCCACCGCAGACGTTGGTGGCATTCTGGCCGGCGCCTTCGCAGGAAGTGCTGTTGCTCACGATGCAGTTCAGGGCTGCCGCCGTCAGCTGGCGAGCCAGCTGCAGGTTGCTGTCACCCTTCGGGCTGACACAGATCGCCTGGATCGCCGACTGATCGCCGAGGTCGACGGTCGTGATGGGCTCACCGCAGATCAGCAGGTTGCCGCCATACTGGGCGAGAACGGTTCCCGTAACGTTCGGGCCGCCCTTCTCGGTTCCGCCGTGCGTTCCCCAGAATCCGGGGGTACGGCAGATCTCATCGTTGTCGCAGCTCGGGTCATTGGTCGGGTCCGGCGTGAAGACGCACTGGCCGGTGGCCGGGTCGCACGCGTCATCGGTGCAGATGTCGTTGTCGTCGCAGGTGACCGGAACCGGGGTCGTGCAGCCGGTGGCCGGGTCGCAGGTCTCGGTCGTGCACGCGTCGTTGTCGTCGCAGCTGATCGGAACCGGGGTCGTGCAGCCGGTGGCCGGGTCGCAGGTCTCGGTCGTGCACGCGTCGTTGTCGTCGCAGCTGATCGGAACCGGGGTCGTGCAGCCGGTGGCCGGGTCGCAGGTCTCGGTCGTGCACGCGTCGTTGTCGTCGCAGCTGATCGGAACCGGGGTCGTGCAGCCGGTGGCCGGGTCACAGGTCTCGGTCGTGCACGCGTCGTTGTCATCGCAGCTGATCGGAACCGGGGTCGTGCAGCCGGTGGCCGGGTCACAGGTCTCGGTCGTGCACGCGTCGTTGTCGTCGCACGAGATCGGGGTCGCAACGCAGCCGGTGGCCGGGTCGCACGTGTCGGTCGTGCAGGCGTCGTTGTCGTCGCACGTGATCGGGGTCGCAACGCAGCCGGTGACCGGGTCGCACGTGTCCGTCGTGCAGGCGTCGTTGTCGTCGCAGACGATCGGGGTCGCAACGCAGCCGGTGGCCGGGTCGCACGTGTCCGTCGTGCAGGCGTCGTTGTCGTCGCACGTGATCGGGGTGAACACGCAGGCGGCCTGCACGGTCGTTGCCGTGGGGTCACACGTGTCCGTGGTGCAGGCGCTGTTGTCGTCGCACACGAGGGGCGCGACCGGCGTCGCGTTGGTCGTGGCCGAAGAAACGGGCAGGTTGAAGAACGGGCTGGGGGAAGCAGCCGCATCCGTTCCCGTGGCCCGGACTTCGTCGACGTAGCTGATGTTGTTCGCGGTGCAGTTGATCGGAGCCGTCTCCGGGATACAGGCGCCGCAGGACGCGGTCAACGAGCCGGCAACGCCGAGCGAGTTCACGGCGGTTCCGGTCGGCCCGGTGGTGTCGCACTCGGTCGCGTCAAACGGCTGGAAGCACGTCAGGGCCGTCGTCGGCCCACCCGGGAACGGGACCTGGTTCGTCAGCGCGAGATTGATGACGCCATGGTCCACGTCGCGGTTGGCGATCGTCACGGAGCAGTTGAAGCTGGCGCCGGAGAGGACCGTCGTGGGACAGGTCTTCGCCATGTTGAAACCGGTGGTGTGCTGCGCCATCGCAGTGGCGGTGCCGAGAACGAAAATCGCTGCTACGAGCAGCAAGGTCGTCCGACTACATCGAATGGTTTTACTCATGATCTTCCCTCTCCTTAAATTCCGCCATTTTCGACACGCGACTCGGAACTCTTCACGCTTTGGACAAGCAACCCTTCTTTGAGGGGCGAGGACCCTTCCATCCCTCGATGTCGCGATTAGACTACCCATCTGATCCATAGTCCAATTAGATCTTAGTCGTAGGACGACCGGGGGGAGTGGACGTTCCGGGCGAGGAGAGCGGGGAAGCGGAGCCGGCCTCGGCAGGAACGTGCCGCGGCAAGAAGGTTGCCCCGGGTGGCTGCGTACCCGCTTCGCCAGGTTCCGTCGAGCAGATCCCGGGAGAGGCGGCTCGAATCGAACCAGCGGCCGACGTCTCCCGGCCATCCCCTTGAGTCGGCAGGGTTAACTTGTGTGCTATAGTCCGTGACGTTCTCGCCTCGCTCGCCCTTTCTCAGACCAATTTCTGACGAAAATCGAACGAATCAGAATGACGAGAATTCGGTGTGCTGCGCCGGCGGTCCCCCGACATTTTTTTTCTCTCCCGGCAATGGCCAGGACAGCCCTGGCAAAAGGATGGATCGGATGAAGCTCTACGTAGGAAACCTCCCGTACAACATTTCGGATGACCAGCTTCGCGACGCGTTCGCGCGGTTCGGCACGCCGGATTCGGCGACTGTGATCATCGATCGCAGCACCGGACAGTCGAAGGGGTTCGGGTTCGTCGAATTCCAGGATGCCGCGATCGGCAAGGCCGCCCTGGCGCTCGATGGAACGGACTTCGGCGGAAGGTCACTCAAGGTCAACGAAGCGCGTCCCCGGAACGAGGGTTCCGGTGGCGGCGGCGGTTACGGTGGGGGCGGCCGCTACTAGGTAGCCCGTTCCGTTACCTGAAGAGCCGCCGGCGCAAGTCGGCGGCTTTTCTTTTGCCCGAAGGCCCGAAAAGGAGCGGCCCGGCTTCCGCCGGGCCGCCTTCGAAACGATTCCGTGTCGGTTCAGTACTGCCAGGGGATCACGAAAAGGCCGTCATTGGTGGAGTTGTAGACCGCCGAACCGTAGACGAACGGCAGCCCACCCTGGGCTTCGAACGTCATGTAGAGATCCTGCTGCTCGCGGTCCGGGACCGGCACGCTCCCGACCACGTCGAAGATGCTCCTCTGGTCGTTCGCGAACGAAGGCAGGGTCATCGAGCGGGTTCCCAGCACGCGGCCGTCGGTCGCGTGGACCCGGAAGGTGATCTGGACGGGGGCCGGGCTCGCATTGAAGTAGCCGACGTTGGTCCGGATGTGCGTGAACTCCGAAGGCTTGTGGCCCAGGACGAGGAGCGCTCCGCGGCTCACCGACTCCGTCCGACGGAGCCCCTTCTCGAACATTCCGAAGGTCCCCTCGCAGGGGCCGTCGTCCGTATCGTGGTAGAGGCGCAGCGCCGCGGCGAGCTCGAACGAAGCCGAGACCAGGCGCAGAGACCCGCCCCCCTCGGTGTTGAACAGGGACTCGAGGACCCGGTTGAACGTGCCCTGGACGCCGGGGTTGACGATGACCTGGCTCGTCTGCGCCGGGCCGGGTCGTCCGGCCGGCGAGAACGGATACCACTCGAACGTCACGGTGGCCGGGGCGGATCTCAGATTGGCGACGCGCACGTCGGTCCGCCACTGCGCGCCGCCGACGCCCGTCAGGTGGGCGACGACCGGGAAGATGATCTCGTTGGCCGGCGTGGACGGAACCGGTCCAGATCCGGGATTCGTGATCTGTCCGCCCCCGGGCCCGGTCGCGATCGGAAGGTTGAAGCAGAGCGAAGCCCCCACCTGGACTTCTGATCCAAAGAACGTCCCGGGTGCGATCGCGAAGGTCTGGCCGGCGATCGTCAGGCTTCCGGGAGCCGAACCGGTGGCCGGAACGAACGCGCTCACGACGCCGCAGACGTTTATGGCTATCGTCGTCGGAGGCGCGTTCGGATTCGCGGTGATCGCACCGCTTCCGATCTGGGCGCCACCGGCGGAGGTTCCGGACAGGCAGAGATTTGCGCCGATCTGGATCAGCCCGGCGCCCGTGAGCTCGGTGCCCGGCGCGATCGAAAGCGTCTGGCCACCGATCGTGATCGAGCCGAATGTGACGGCGCTCGGCGCCGTGTAGGCGGTGACGATTCCGCAGGCGGTGATGGAGGTTCCCACGTTCACGGTCACCGAGGTCGGCGGGATGAGCTGCCCCGCCGCGCCGAGGGTGCCGTTCAGGCAGAGGTTGGCTCCGACCGCGATGACGCCGCTGCCCGCGATGCTGGTGCCGGCCGCGATCGAGAAGTTCTGCCCTCCGATCGTGATGGCCCCGGGGGTCGACGCCGTGGCGGCCGTGTAGGCCGAGACGATCCCGCAGACGCTGACCGAAGAGTTGGCGTCGAGGGTCACGCTCGAAGGGACGATGAGCTGTCCGAGCGCGTTCAATGTGCCGTTCAGGCAGACGTTCGTGCCCACGCTGATCAGGTTGCTCCCCGTGATCGTGGTGCCGGCCGCGATGGAGAACGTATTGCCTCCGATGGTGACCGATCCCGGAGTGGAAGCCGTCGCCGCGGTGTAAGCGGCCACGACGCCGCAGACGCTGACCGTGGTGGTCGTGTTCGCCGTGATCGAGGTCGGCGCGACGAGCTCCCCGGTGGCGTTGACCGTACCGCTCAGGCAGACGCTGGCGCCGACACTGATGAGGCTGGAGCCCTCGATGATCGTGCCGGCGGCGATGGGAAACGTCTGGCCGCCGATGGCGATGGATCCGGGGGCCGTCGCCGTCGCCGCGGTGTAGGCCGAGACGACACCGCAGACGCTGACGGACGTGGTTGCGTTGGCGGTGACGGACGTGGGAACGACGAGCTGTCCCAGCGCGTTCAGGGTCCCGTTCAGGCAGAGGTTGGCGCCGACGTTGATCAGCGCGGCCCCGTTCAGCGTCGTGTTCGCGGCGATCGGAAAGGTCTGGCCGCCGATGGTGATGGAGCCGGGCGCCGATGCCGTCGCGGCGGTGTACGCCGAAACGACTCCGCAAACGCTGACGAACGTCGTCGCGTTGGTCGTGACGGTGGTGGGGGGGACGATCTGTCCCAGCCCGTTCAGCGTGGCGTTCACACAGAGGTTGGCGCCGACGTTGACGAGGCCGGACGCGTTGATGTCCGTCCCGGCGGCGATGGGCAGCGTCTGCCCGCCGATGGTGATCCCTCCGGGCAACAGGGCGGTGGCGGCGGTATAGGCCGTGACAGTGCCGCAGACGTTCAAGGTGGTCGTCGCATTGGCGGTGATCGTGCCCGTCTGCAGCTCTCCGATCAGGTTCAAGCTGCCGGTCAGACAGAGGTCGGAGCCCACGGCTATCAGGCCCGACCCGGTCAGGCCGGCGCCAGGGGCGATCGGGATCGTCTGCCCTCCGATGACGATGAGGCCGGGGACGAGACTGGGCGCCGCGTAGGCCGTCACCGTTCCGCAAACCGACACGTTCACGGTTTGCGCCTGCGCCGCCGACACCAATAGAAGTGTCGCCGCGAGAATCACCATCGAATACATCCCGGCTCGCGGGGTGAAGTCGGTCCTAAACATGACTGCTCCTGTTCGCTGTATTTCGAATTCCGAGGCCCGCCAAAGAGATCTGCCACGCAACGCAAATGCCACGACAGGCGAAGTCATCCAGAGGAGCGGGAGGTCTGCGCCGCTCGTCCAGCCCCCCCGCGCACTCTCATAACGCCCTCTGGTCGGCCGTGCGCATCCCGCGGTCCGGGTCGGCGCCCAGGAAAAGCGCCGAAAGGCCTTCGAGTGGCGTTTTTCCTCAGATCCGGCCCGGTGAGCTCCGGGGTAGGAACTCCCGCCCCGGGGGGCGGCCAGACTGTCGGCTCGAAGCCCCTCAC
This sequence comes from uncultured Acidobacteriota bacterium, assembly GCA_963765835.1. GTDB lineage: Bacteria > Acidobacteriota > Thermoanaerobaculia > UBA5066 > Gp7-AA6 > Gp7-AA6. The sequence continues at coordinate 135,588 of CAVXYF010000009.1, forward strand.
CGGCCGTGTGCTTTTTCCGGGGCCCGGCCCTTCCTCGAGGCGCAGCTTGCTCCCGATCTCCCGCACGGGCCCGGGAAAACGCCGTTTTTTGGCGGCGGATCGTCGGCCGAGACGGAATCGTGTCACCGCCGGTTCGTGTTTTCGAGCGGTCCGCGGCCCGCCAAATACAATGAAAAAGTGCGCGTCCTGCCCGGCACCAGCGGCTTTTCGTACAAGGAGTGGAAGGGCAGCTTCTACCCGGAGGATCTGCCCGACGCCGGGATGCTCCGCTTCTACGCGTCGCGCCTTCCCGCGGTCGAGATCAACAACACGTTCTACCGGATGCCGAAGGCTTCCCTCCTCGAAGGCTGGGCCGAGCAGGTGCCCGACGGCTTTACATTCGCGCTGAAAGCTTCGCAGCAGATCACCCACCGGAAACGTCTGAAGGACGCGGGTGACGCGGTCTCGTATTTCTTGCAGGTCGCAACGACCCTCGGAGATCGGCTCGGGCCCGTGCTCTTTCAGCTACCCCCGAACCTGAAGAAAGACCTGCCGCGCCTGACGGAATTCCTGGCGGCGCTGCCCCGGTCGCCCCGGGCCGCAATCGAGTTCCGGCACGAGTCGTGGTTCGACGAGGAGGTCTTCACCGCACTTTCCGACGCGGGCGCCGCTCTCTGCTGGGCGGAGGACGAAGACCTGGCGACGCCCCACCGCGCCACCGTCGGGTGGGGTTATCTCCGGCTCCGCCGGCCGGACTACGGCGAGGCGGAGGTCGCCACGTGGGCCGACCGGATCCGCGCGCAGACGTGGAGCGACGCCTACGTCTTCTTCAAGCACGAGGACGAGGGGACCGGTCCCCGGCTCGCCGGGAGACTTCGCGAGATCCTCGCCTGACGGAATCCCGCGGCGCCCGCGCGGCGTAACTCTCCCCGAAGGATGTCGATGACGATCGTGGCCGTTTCCGTCGGCACGCCGCGCAGGGTGGAGTGGCGAGCCCGCGAGGTGGTGACCTCCATCTTCAAGACGCCGGTGGCGGGTCCGGTCATGGTCCGGCGGCACAACCTGGAGGGGGACCGGCAGTCCGACCTCTCGGTTCACGGCGGGGAATACAAGGCGGTGTACGCGTACGCCGCCGAGGACTACGCCTGGTGGCGCGCCGCCCTCGGGCACGACCTCGAGCCCGCGAACTTCGGCGAGAACCTCACGATCCAGGGTCTTTCCGGAACCGACGTTCACGTGGGCGACGTCTTTCGCGCCGGCGGCGCGGAGCTCGAGGCGACGGAACCGCGACTCCCGTGTCACAAGCTCGGCCTCCGATTCGGAGATCCCGGGATGGTGGGGACGTTTGCGGACGCGCGCCGCTGGGGCGTCTACTTCCGCGTCGTCACGGAGGGGCCGCTTTCGCCGGGGGACGAGTTCGAACGGATCCACGCCGACCCTGGCGCAATTCCGGTCTCGGACATCGCGCGCGTGCACCTCTTCGACCGGGACGACACCCCTACGATCGAGCGTCTCGCGGCGCACGATCGACTCGATCCGGCGTGGCGGGAGTCCTTCGTTCGGCGGCTCGAACAGGCGACCGTCCGGGACGCGCCGTGAAGAAACCCCGCGCCGACTGCCCGCACGGAGGAGCTCTCCTTCCCGCGAAGGCCCTCCGAACCTCGAAGAAGGCCTGCGAGACGTGCGGAGCGACCGACGAACTGCGGATCTGCCAGGTCTGCGGCTTCGTGGGCTGCTGCGAGTCGCACGAAGGGCACGACAGCGACCACTTCGAGGCAACGGGGCACGCCTTCATCCGGCCCGGGGCCACCGGGCTGTTCAGGAAAGACCCCGGCTGGCTCTGGTGCTACCTCTGCCGGGCGTACCTGGAGGGGTAGTCCGCAAGTGCTAGAATACAAAGCCGCATGAGCGCCAGAGCGCTGGGCAACGCCAGCATCTCCTTCGGTCTCGTCTCGATCCCGGTGAAGCTCTACACCGCGAGCAACACCTCCTCCGCCATCTCCTTCAACCTGATGCACCGCAAGTGCGGGTCGCGCCTGAAGCAGCAGTACATCTGCTCCAAGGAGGAGACGGTCGTTTCGCGCGACGACATGGTGAAGGGCTACGAGTTCAACAAGGACCAGTACGTCCTCTTCACCGAGGAGGAGCTGAAGGCCTTCGAGGAGCAGGCGACGCAGACGATCGAGGTGACCGAGTTCGTTCCCATCGACTCCGTGGATCCCGTCTACTACGACAAGCCGTACTACCTGGGGCCCGACAAGGGGGGCGCGAAGCCCTACCGGCTCTTGACCGAGGTCATGAAGGAAACGGGTCGCGTGGCCCTCGCCAAGTACGCCGCGCGCGGCAAGCAGTATCTGGTGATGCTCCGTCCCTCCGGCGAAGGGCTCGTCATGCAGCAGCTTCTCTACGCCGACGAGGTGCGCTCGTTTTCGGAGGTTCCTCTGGACAAAGCGGAAGTCAAGGACGGGGAGCTCAAGCTGGCGCGCCTTCTCGTCGAGGAGAGCTCGTCGGACACTTTCCGTCCGGAAGCTTACGAGGACGAGGTGCGCAAGCGCGTCCACGAGGCTCTCGACCGCAAGGTCCAGGGCGGCCAGTTCGCCGTCGCCGCCGCCCCCAAGAAGGGGGGCGAGATCGTGGACTTGATGGAAGCCTTGCGCGCGAGCCTCGGAAAGCCGCGGAAGACCGCGCCGAAGGCGCTCGCATCCGCGTCCGCGGAGAGGAAGCCTCCCCGCAGCGCCCCCCGGGCCGCCGAGAAGCGGACGGCCTCCGCCCGCAAGTAGGCCCGTGACGATCCACCGGGCATGAAGGCGTCGCCCGGCACCGAACCCGGCGGCGGATTTGGACCGCGCGAAGTGTCCCGGATGTTCGGCCTCTCCGTGGCGCAGGTCCGGGCCTGGGTGCGGTCGGGTCTCCTGGAGCCGGAGCGCGGGCCCCATGGAGAATTACGGTTCTCCGCGCACGACCTGACGCTGCTCGAGGCCGCGCGAGGACTCGCTGGCGCCCGTATCGGCCCTCGCCGGATCGGGCGAGCGCTCTCCCGACTGCGCGAACAGTTTCCGGAGGGCACGGCCCTCGCCGACCTCGAGATCTCGGCGGAAGGCACCCGCATCGTCGTCACCGACGGGTCCGCGCGGTGGCAGCCGGAGTCGGGCCAGATCCTGATCGAATTCACCGAGCCGATCGGCGGAACGTGTGTCCCCCTGGCGCCTCCCGCCGCCCGACCTTCCGCCGCCCCCCGGGAGACCGAGTCCGCCGAGGAGCTCTTCGAACGCGGCTGCGCGCTCGAAGCGACCGACCCGGCCGCGGCCGAGAGCGCGTATCGAAGCGCCATGTCCCTCGATCCGGCCCGCTCGGACGCGCACGTCAACCTGGGCCGTCTCCTCCACGAGCGCGGTGAGCCCGCCGCCGCGGCCGAGGAGTATCGCCTCGCCCTGGGCTCGCGGCCCGAGGACGCGATCGCGGCGTTCAATCTCGGGGTGGCCCTCGAGGACCTCGGCAAAGACCTGGAAGCGTTCGAAGCCTACGAGAAGGCGACCGCCCTCGATCCCGACCACGCCGACGCCTTCTTCAACCTCGCCGGAGTCTGCGAGCGGATCGGACGACCCGCCGCTGCCATCCGACACCTGAAAACGTACCGAACCCTTCTCCGGTCCCGGTCTCAGTGAAGGGTGGTTCGCCCGCGCAGCCGGGCCGGCCCCGGTCGTCGCGACGCTCGTTCCTTCTGACCCCCGAGGACCTCCACCTCTTCAACGAGGGTTCTCACACGCGTCTCTGGGAAAAGCTGGGGGCCCATCCCGTTCCCGAAGGAGACTCCGTCCGGACGACCTTCGGCGTCTTTGCGCCGGAGGCGGCGGGCGTTTCGGTGATCGGGGACTTCAACCGCTGGGACCCGGACGCGCATCCGCTCGAGCCCCGCGGCTCGTCCGGTTTGTGGGAAGGGTCCGTGCCCGGCGTCGAGCCCGGCGCCCTCTACAAGTACCACGTTCGCTCTCGGCACGGCGGCTACGAGGTCGACAAGACGGACCCGTTCGCCTTCCGCCGGGAAACTCCCCCGAGCACGGGATCGATCGTCTGGGATCTCTCGTACGAGTGGGGCGACGCCGCCTGGATGGAGCGCCGGACTCCGCACGCGACGCGGCATCGCCCGGCGTCCGCCTACGAGGTCCACCTGGGGTCCTGGCGGCGGCCGGAGGGGCGGCTCCCGACGTACCGCGGGATCGCCCCCGACCTCGCCGGGTACGCCCGCGACCTCGGATTCACCCACGTCGAGCTGCTGCCGATCATGGAGCACCCGTTCTACGGGTCGTGGGGATACCAGACGACCGGGTTCTTCGCCCCCACGAGCCGGTACGGAACCCCCCAGGACCTCATGTTCCTGATCGACCAGCTCCACCAGCAGGGCATCGGCGTCATCCTCGACTGGGTTCCGTCACACTTTCCCTCCGACGAGCACGGTCTCGTGTTCTTCGACGGCAGCTACGTCTACGAGCACTCCGATCCCCGCAAGGCGTACCAGCCGGACTGGGGAAGCCTGGTCTTCAACTACGGCCGCAGCGAGGTGCGCAGCTTCCTGCTCTCCTCGGCGCTCTTCTGGCTGGAGCAGTACCACGCGGACGGACTGCGGGTCGATGCCGTCGCCTCCATGCTGTACCTCGACTACTCGCGGAAGGCGGGGGAGTGGGACCCGAACCAGTTCGGCGGGCGCGAGAACCTCGAGGCGATCGCCTTCCTCCGCCGCATGAACGAGGAGGTCTACCGGGCGCAGCCCGGCGCCGAGACGATCGCGGAGGAGTCCACCGCGTGGCCGATGGTGACCCGCCCGACGTGGGTCGGCGGCCTCGGCTTCGGGTTGAAGTGGGACATGGGGTGGATGCACGACACGCTCGAGTACATGAAGCTCGATCCGATCTACCGAAAGTTCCACCACGACAAGCTGACGTTCCGGGGCCTGTACGCGTTCTCCGAGAACTACCTGTTGCCCCTCTCGCACGACGAGGTCGTGCACCTGAAGGGGTCGCTCTTGACGAAGATGCCGGGGGACGACTGGCAGAGGCGGGCGAACCTGCGTCTCCTCTTCGCCTGGATGTGGGCGCAGCCCGGGAAGAAGCTGCTCTTCATGGGGGGCGAGATCGGCCAGTGGCGCGAGTGGAACCACGACGACGAGCTCCAGTGGGGTCTCCTGGGCGACCCCGCGCACGTCGGCATCCAGAAGTGGGTACGCGACCTGAACGGGCTCTACGCGAACGAGCGCGCCCTGCACGAGCTCGACTTCGAACCGGCCGGATTTTCGTGGATCGACTGCGCCGACTTCGAGCGCAGCGTGGTGGCCCTCCTGCGCCACGGACGGGCCGAAGGCGACGTCGTGGCGGCGGCGTTCAACTTCACGCCGGTGCCTCGTTACGGATATCGGGTCGGAGTGCCGGCCCCCGGTTTCTGGCGGGAGCTCGCCAACAGCGATGCCTCGGACTACGGCGGAAGCGGCGTGGGCAACCTGGGAGGCTGCGAGGCGTCGGGCGGACCGGCCCACGGCCACCCCCAGTCCATGGAAATCACGCTGCCGCCGCTGGGGGCGGTCTTCTTCAAGCCGGAGCCATGAACCGCTTCGTCTGCATTCACGGGCACTTCTACCAGCCGCCGCGGGAAAACCCGTGGACGGGCGAGGTCGATCGGGAGCTCTCCGCGCGCCCCTTCCACGACTGGAACGAACGGATCACGGCGGAGTGCTACGCGCCGCTCGGCGCCGCGTCGCCCTCGACCTATTCGCGCATCAGCTTCAACTTCGGGCCGACTCTGCTCGCCTGGCTGGAGACGAATTCGCCCGAGACCTACCGGTCGGTGATCGAAGCGGACCGCGCCAGCCGCGAACGGTTCTCGGGCCACGGATCCGCGATCGCGCAGGCCTACAACCACGCGATCCTCCCGCTCGCGAACCGGCGGGACAAGGTCACACAGGTCGTGTGGGGCATCCGGGACTTCGAGTTCCGGTTCGGTCGGCGACCCGAGGGGATGTGGCTCCCGGAAACCGCGGTGGACGACGCCACGCTGGAGATCCTCGCGGAAAGGGGAATCGCCTTCACGATCCTCGCGCCCTCGCAGGCGGGCCGGGTCCGCGAGCCGGGGGGCGAGTGGCGCGAGCTCGGCGCGGCGGGGGTCGATCCTCGCGAGCCGTACCGCGCGCCCCTTCCATCGGGCCGCGCTATCACGGTCTTCTTCTACGACGGGAATCTGGCGAACGGGATCGCGTTCGGCAATCTCGCGAGGAGCGGCGCGGCTCTCGCCCGGGCACTGCTCGAACGCTTCGAGAACTCTCCCGATGCGCAGCTCGTGCACGTGGCGACCGACGGGGAGACGTACGGACACCACGTGGCCGGGGGAGATCGCGCGCTCAAGGAAGCCTTGGACGCGGTCGAGGATTCTGGTTTCGCGAGGTTGACGAACTCCGGCGAACATCTGGAAAGGTTTCCCCCGCGCCGGGAAGTCCTCGTGGTCTCCAGGACGTCGTGGAGCTGCGCGCACGGCGTGGGCCGCTGGACGGACGACTGCGGCTGTTCCGCGGGTCACGCCGCCAAGCATCCTTGGAGGCGTCCCCTGCGGGAAGCTCTCGACTGGCTGCGGGACACCCTCGCCCCGCTCTACGAGGCGGCGGCCTCGGGGCTCCTGAGAGACCCGTGGGCCGCGCGCGACGACTCCATCGACGTCATCCTCGACCCATCGGCGGAAAGCATCGACCGATTCTTCGAGCGCCACGCGATCGGCTCGCTGACGCCCGAGGAACGCGCGCTCGCGCTGGGGCTGCTCGAGCTCCAGCGCAATGCCCTCCTCATGTATACCAGCTGCGGCTGGTTCTTCGACGATCCGGCGGGGCTCGAGACGCGGCAGGTTCTGCGCTACGCGGCGCGCGCGGTGGAGCTCGCCCAAGAACACCTCGGCGGTTCGATCGAGCCTCTCTTCCTGCGACTGCTCGAACGCGTCCGGAGCGGACTCGGCGAAAGACCCGACGCCTCCGAGCTCTATCGAAGCCTGCGCGCCCCGCTTCCGCCGACCGCCGCCGCTCTGCCCAGCTAGCGGCGGCGCGCCGGCCATCTGCTATTCTCGATCGAGTCGATGGGCGAACAGGCACAGCGCGATTCGGGTCCCGATCTCCCGCCCAATCTGGCCCTTCTCCTCCGGCTGTCCCGGGACCTTCGGTGGACGTGGCGTCCCTCGATCCGGGCTCTCTTCTCGTCGCTCGACTCGGACCTGTGGACAGCGGTTCGCGGCAACCCGGCGGCGTTTCTGCGCCGCGTTCCCCGGGAGCGGCTCGAGGCCGCGGCGTCCGACGCCGCCTTCCTGACGATGCTCTACGGCATCGCGTCGGAGCTCGCGTTCGAAGACACGGCGCAGCCGCTCCACCCTGGGGTTCGCGGCCTGGTGACCGGGAACGACCGCATCGCGTACTTCTCGGCGGAGTTCGGCTTGACCGAGGTCCTTCCGATCTACGCCGGAGGTCTCGGCGTGCTGGCCGGAGACGTGCTGAAGTCCGCAAGCGACCTGAAGCTGCCGCTGGTCGGCGTCGGCCTCTTCTACCGGGAGGGATATTTCCGGCAGGTTCTCGACGCGAAGGGATGGCAGCACGAGGAGAACCCGCTGCTCGACGCGGAAGACTTGCCTCTCGCAATCCCGCGGACCGAGGATGGAAGCCCGCCGACCATCCGGCTCGAGCTCGGAGAGCGGACCGTGGAGTTCCTGATTCGAGTAGCGCGGGTGGGACGCATCTCGCTCTTTCTTCTCGACGCGGATCTGCCCGAGAACCACCCGGACGACCGGGCGATCACGGCCCGGCTCTACTCGGGCGACCAGGAGATGAGGATCCGCCAGGAGATCACGCTCGGAATCGGGGGACTTCGCGCGCTCAAGCGGCTCGGCCTCACCCCCTCGATCCGGCACATCAACGAGGGCCATGCGGCGTTCGCGGTGCTGGAAAAAATCCGGGAGCTCGTGGTGAACGAGGGGATGACGATCGCCGAGGCGCGCGAAGTGGCGGCGGCGGGGAACGTGTTTACGACGCACACGCCGGTCCCCGCCGGCATGGATCGGTTCGCCCTCCCGATCATCGAGAAGTACCTGTCCGGCATGGCCCGCGAGTGCGGGATCACGATCGAGGAGCTCATGCGGCTCGGGCGGGAGATTCCGGAGCGGGAGGGGGAGCCCTTCTCCATGGCGGTCCTGGCGCTGCGGCACTCGGCCCACGCGAACGCGGTGTCGCAGCTGCACGCGAAAGTCTCGCGGCGGCTCTGGATGGAGCTTCTTCCGGAGCTCGCCGACGTCGACGTCCGCATCCGCTCGATCACCAACGGCGTTCACCGCGCCACCTGGACCGACCCGGAGATCGCGATGCTCCGGCTGGGGGAGAGTCCGAACCCTGCCGCGAAGGTCGAGTTCTGGAAGACCCACGAGCGGCTGCGAAGCCGACTGGTTTCTTTCTGCCGGGACCGTCTCACCGCGTGGAAGCGGCGGCTGGGAGCCGCGGAGGGTGAGATCGAGGCGGTCGGCGGGGCCCTCGACCCCGGCGCCCTGACAGTCGGCTTCGCGCGGCGGTTCGCCTCCTACAAGCGCGCGACGCTTCTCTTCTCCGACCCCGCCCGATTGAAGCGGCTGCTCGACGCGTATCCGCTGCAGTTCGTGTTCGCGGGCAAGGCTCACCCGCAGGACGATCCGGGCAAGGAGATTCTTCGCGAGGTCGTCCTCCGCGCGGAAAGCCCGGAGTTCCGGGGCCGCGTGGTGTTCCTGCCGGAGTACGACATGGGAATTGCGCGGGCGCTCGTTGCGGGATGCGACGTCTGGCTGAACAATCCGGTGAGGCCGCACGAGGCGTCCGGCACGTCCGGAATGAAGGCCGCGATGAACGGCGGGCTGAACCTCTCGGTCCTGGACGGCTGGTGGGACGAGGCGCCCTACGACGAAGCCGGTTTCGTGATCGGCGAGGCGGCGGACGAGTCGGTCGGCGAGAGCGCGGCGACCGCGCTCTACGAGGCGCTGGAGGAGAGAGTCCTGCCGCTCTTCCGCGATCGCGACGAAGACGGAATTCCGTGGAAGTGGATCGAGAAGATGGTGTTCTCCGCCACCCGGATCGCCCGCATGTTCTCATCGGACCGGATGGTCACGGAGTACCTGGAGCTCTGTTACCTGCCGGCCGCGGAGCGCCGGATCGCGGCGATGAACGGCCGGGCCCGCTCAGCTCGCGCCGGAAGGGATCTAGGCCCCGTCTCGAATTTCCAGAGCCGATGATCACTCAGCGAGCGGCGGGAATCCTTCTTCATCCGACGTCGCTCCCCGGCCGGTTCGGGATCGGCGATCTGGGCCCCGTGGCGGAGGGGTTCCTCGAGTGGCTCGAGTCGGCGGGCCAGACGATCTGGCAGGTCCTGCCGCTCGGCCCCACCGGGGGCGGAACGTCGCCGTACGGGTCCGTCTCCGCTTTCGCGGGCAACCCCCTCCTCATCTCCCCCGAAAAGATGGTGGAGGACGGGCTCGCGCCGGAGTCTGCGATCGCGTCGGTACCGGACTTCCCGGCCGAGCGCGTGGACTGGGTCCACGTCCGCGAGTGGAAGAACCGCTTCTTCCGCGCGGCGTGGGCCCACGCGTCGGGCTCTGCGCGCGTCCGGGAATCTCTCGAGGCCTTCCGCTCGGCGCCGGAGCAGCAACTGTGGCTCGCCGACTGGGCCCGGTACGCCGCGAGGTGGGAGGTCGGGGCGAATGCGGGTCCCGAGAAGCTCGCGGAAGAGGTCGAGTACCAGGAGTTCCTGCAGCTCACGTACTTCCGCCAGTGGGACCGCCTCCGCTGGGAAGCCCGCCGGCGCGGGATCTCGTTCTTCGGCGACGTTCCCATCTACGTCGCACCCGGAAGCGTGGACATCGAAATGCATCCCGCGCTCTTCGCGCTGGACGAGAGCGGCCACGCGACCGACGTGGCGGGAGTGCCCCCCGACTTCTTCAGCAAGACCGGCCAGCTCTGGGGCTATCCGCTGTATCGCTGGGATCGGATGGCCGAGGACGGATACCAGTGGTGGATCGAACGGCTGAAGGCCGCATTCCGAATGACGGACCTGGTGCGCCTCGACCACTTCCGCGCTTTCGCCGCGTACTGGGCGGTGCCCGCCGCGGAGGAGACCGCAATCAACGGGCGGTGGCTGCCGGGCCCGGGCAAGAAGCTCTTCGACGCCCTCCGGCTGGAGCTCGGCAACGTGCCCCTCGTCGCCGAGGACCTGGGCACGATTACTCCCGACGTCCGACGTCTCCTCTCGAAGCTCGGTATCCCGGGCATGAAGGTCCTCCAGTTCGCATTCTACGAGCCGGACAGCCCGTACCTGCCGCACCGGCACGTGCCGAACGCCGTCGTCTACACCGGCACGCACGACAACGACACGACCCGCGGCTGGTGGGCGACGCTCGATCCGGATGCGCGGCGCCGCGCGTCCGCGTACCTGGGAACCGACGGACGGGAGATCGAGTGGGACCTCATTCGCGCGGCGTACGCCTCCGTGGCGGAACGCGCGATCGTCCCGCTGCAGGACGTCTTCGGGCTCGGGAGCGAGGCGCGGATGAACACACCGTCGGAGCCCGAGGGCAACTGGAGCTGGCGCGCCCGGGACGAGGAATTTCGGAACGATCGCAACGCGCGGCTCGCCGACCTGGCCGAGCTGGCAGGGCGGCGGAAGAAAAACCCGGCTGCGAAATGAGCGTCGCCCGGCGGCGCTTCGGGACCACGGGGTTGACCGTGCCCGTCCTCGGTTTCGGCGCCGGCGGGGTCGGTGATCCCGCGTTGTCGGAGGGCGAGGCGCAGACCCTCCTGAACGCGGTCCTCGACCTCGGAGTCGGCCTGATCGACACGGCCCGCAGCTACGGGGCGTCCGAGGAGAGGATCGGCCGCCATCTCGCAGGTCGGCGGGGAGAGTTCGTGCTTTCCACGAAGGTCGGCTACTCGGTGCCCGGTTTCGAGGACTGGACCGCGGAGTGCGTCACGGCGGGCGTGGACCTGGCGCTCCACAACCTCCGCACCGACGTGATCGACGTCGTCCACCTCCACTCCTGCCCGCGCGACATTCTCGAACGCAACGGCGTGGCCGAGGCCCTCGTCCGGGCGGTCGAGGGGGGGAAGGTCGGTGTCGCGGCGTACTCCGGCGACGGCGACGCGCTCGACTTCGCCGTCGACTCCGGGAACTTTGGGAGCATCCAGTCCTCGGTCAACGTCGTCGACCAGCGCTCGATCGAGACCGCGGTGCCGCGCGCCGCGGGGCGCGGGATGGGCATCATCGCCAAGAGGGCGATGGCCAACGCCGTCTGGAGGGGCGAGGCCGTTCCCGGCGAGGACGCACCGGTCGCGACCTATCGGGAGCGGTGGAGAGCTCTCTCGCTCGACTTCGGGGACCTCTCTTCGGAGGAGGCGACGCTGCGCTTCGCGGCGTTCGCGCCGGGGGTGTCGAGCGTGCTCGTGGCGACGCGGAGTATCGAGCACCTCGAGGGGAATCTCGCGGCCCTCGAACGCGGCCCTCTGCCCGACGAGCTCCAGAGCGCGATCCGGGAGCGGTTCCGGGATCGCGGGAAGGATTGGCTCGGGATCGTCTGACGCCGGGCGGCTCCCTAACCGCGAAGGCCGTCCCACCAGCTCCGGAGCTTCTCGAGGAAGCTCTCCTTCGGGCGGCGGGAGAGGCGGAAGTGCTCGAACGCCCGGGTCGGCCGGGCCGCGACGTCTCCATACTGCTGTCGGAGGTAGTGGAGGTGGTCCATCACGAAGAGATAGAGGTCCGCCGCCGTGCGGCCCGGAAACTCCTCGAGGATGCCGCTCGCCTCGATCCGCTCGATCATGGGCCGGTAAACGGTGTCGCGCCAGGAAACCACGGCGTCGGGCCACGGAATCTCCCGGCTCTCGGCGTTGCCCCGGAAGTGCCGGTGGACGTTGATGTGATCGAGGAGCCGCTCGTAACCGTTCGGCTCCGTCGTCCGGAACTCGTCGTGGCTCCGCTGCGTCAGGCCGGTCGTCTCGAGGAAGTGCGCGAGCCCCTGGCGCGCGATGACGTCCTCGACCGAAGCATCGGAGGGGAGCGACACGGGGGCCGTGAACTCCTTCACGCGGGCCTCGATCGAGCGCGCGCCCATCGAGCGGGCGACCGAGACCCGGTGATGCCCGTCCACGACGAAGTGCGTGTCGCCCACGCGGTACAGCTCGACCGGGGGAAAGCCCCTCATTCCTTCGGCCAGTCCCTCGATCTCCTTCCATCGGTCGCGAAGCGATTCCTCCCGGGGAAAAAACGCGCGGTTGAAGTCCCGCTGTCGCTCCACCGTTCCCACGATCCGTTCCAGCGACACCTCCTGGATTCCGCGGTCGACGAAATTCCGAAGCTGGAACCTCTCCCGGACCGCGCTGAAGGGCAGGAGGTCGGCGGGACGCCCGCGCACCTGCGCGAGCAGGTCCTGGATCAACGCGGAGCGCCTCGCGGCGTCGAAGCGGGTCACGAGCGCGACTCCAGATGGTTAGAATCCGCGTGACCATGCGTCCGCTCCGCTGGCTTTGCGTGCTCCCTCTCGCCCTGGCGCTCGCCACGTGCGCATCCCAGGGCCGCCCGCGCCCCGCGACCCGCGTCGTCGCGCCGCGCGGATCGCCCCAGTGGAACCACGCCTGGGCCGAGGGCGCCGTCTTCTACGAGATCTTCGTCCGGAGCTTCGCCGACTCCGACGGCGATGGGAAGGGCGACCTGAACGGCCTCATTTCCCGGCTCGACTACCTGAACGACGGGGATCCCGCCACGACGACCGACCTCGGGGTGGATGCCGTGTGGCTCATGCCGGTCTTCCGGTCGCCCAGCTACCACGGCTACGACACCACGGACTACGAGACGATCAACCCCGACTACGGCTCGAACGCGGACTTCGAGCGGTTCCTCGGCGAGGCCCACCGGCGCGGCATCCGGGTCATCGTCGACTTCGTGATGAACCACACCGGATCCGGCCACCCCTGGTTCGTCGAGTCCAGCTCGGGTGCTGCCTCGCCGAAGAGGAACTGGTACGTCTGGAGCGCTTCGGATCCGGGCTGGAAGCAGCCGTGGGGGAACGACCCCAGCTGGCACGGGAAGGGCGGCGCCTTCTACTACGGGGTCTTCTGGAGCGGCATGCCCGACCTGAACTTCCGCACGCCGGCGGTCCGGACCGAGATGGAGCGCCTGGCCCGGCTCTGGCTGGACCGCGGCGTCGACGGGTTCCGGCTGGATGCCACCCGTCACCTGGTCGAGACCGGACCCGGGCCCGGCCAGTCCGACACTCCCGAAACGCACGCGTTCCTCAAGGAGTTCGCGGGCTCCATCCGCGCCACGCATCCTTCGGCGACGCTGGTGGGGGAGAACTGGACCGAGACCCCGACGATCGCCACCTACTTCGGATCGACCGCGGCAGTCGCCGGAGGCGACGAGCTCCCCATGAACTTCGACTTTCCTCTCGCCGAGCGGATCGTCCGGGGCGTCAACGCCGGAGACGCCGGCGACATCGCGGAGAAGATCGCGGAGATCCAGTCTCTCTATCCGGCCGGCGCGGTAGACGCTCCCTTCCTGACCAATCACGACCAGGTGCGCGTGGCGACGCAGCTTTCGAGAAACGCTTCGAAGATGAAGAACGCCGCGGCAATCCTCCTGACGCTGCCGGGCGCGCCCTTTCTCTACTACGGCGAGGAAGTCGGCCTCCAGAACGGCACCACCGGGAACGATGAGGCCAAGCGCACCCCCATGCCCTGGGACGGAGCGGCCGGCGGAGGCTTCACGACCGGAACGCCGTGGTTCGCGTTCGCGCCGGGCCGCGAGACCGACAACGTCGCGGCGCAGACGGGTGATCGGACGTCCCTTCTCTCCCGATATCGGGACCTGATCCGGCTTCGCCATTCGTCCTCCGCGCTCGCGAAGGGAGACCTGGAACTGCTGACTTCCACCGCCTCCTCGCCCACCCTCGCTTTTCTGCGAGTCGAAGGGAACGAACGCGTTTTCGTCGTTCACAACGTGACCGACTCCTTTGTCACCGGCGGCCCGTACGCCGTGACGGCCTCCGGCTCCGACCGCCTCTTTACCGACGAGGGCGTCGGCGATCCCTCCGGGCCGAACGGGGCCTGGCGCGTGACGCTCGCTCCGCGAACGAGCGCGGTCTTCGGGCTGCGATAGTTCTCAATTCTCCCCGGATTTCGGGGGAGCCGCCGGCCCGAGGCGGGGCCGGACCGCCGCGACGGCCACCTCCGGAAAGCGCTCCGGGAGCTCTTCGACCGCAATGCCGAGCAGAGCGCGCGCCGCCGCCGGAGTATCCAGGCTGAGGGCGGAATCCAGCCGGCGACCGAGAGCGGGGAAGACGGCCTCGAACCGCCGCCGAGAGTCGAGGGAATCCAGGCCGGCCGCCTCGGATGAATCGGCGTGGCGGGTGAGGAGCGCAACCAGGTGCCCGAGCGCGCTCCCCTGGACGAGGTGTCGCGCCGACAGGCGCTCGCCGCGGGAGTGACGACCCGCTCCCACCAGGAGATTCGTCAGGAACTGTCCGACCAGCCACTCGTCCGAGGGCGGGGTCGCGCCGGCGGCCGTCGCCTCGGCGACGCGGGCCAGGCGTTCGCCCATCCTTTCCCGGTCGAAGAGGGCGCGGTAGCGGTTGATACGGGCGATGTCGAGCTCGTCCGGATCGAACACCGCGAACTCGATCAGGTGGCCGTCGCGGAAAATCGCCTTGACGCCGTGCGCGGTCTCGCGAAACGAGAGGGCGATCTCGTCGTGCCGCGGAACCCAGTCGAGATTCGAGCGGAAGGATTCCTGAGTGCCGGGTTCGACGACGACGAAAAAGTCGTGGTCGGACCAGCGATCCGGCAGGTAGTCGCGACGGGCCAGGGAGCCCACCGCGACGAGCCCGAGCACGCGCGGGTCGGCCTCGAGACGCGCCTGGAGATCCCGGGTGAAGCGCTCGTAGTCCCCGGGATCCAACGGCGAGCTCTCTACCGCGCGGGCGATTCCCCGGACGGCACGACACCCGGCAGTCGCACGGGCCGGCCGGTCGATGGGTCGTCGTCCTTGAGGATCGCCTCCTGGGTGCGCCCCGGCGGCACGATCACGTCCACCAGGGGCGGGTTGAGCGGGTCGTCATCGCGTCCTCCGCCGAACCGGTCGCTCCAGTTGCCCGGCTCGATCGGCAGGATCATGAGGCTATCGGGCGCGGCCGCCGTGATCTTCAGCGCCGCGCCGATGTCGAGCTCCTGGTATATGTCGGCGCCCGAGACCGCGACCACGTAGCTCCACGTCGGTTTCGCGATTCCGCCGAGGAAGGACGCCGGGACGAAGAACCGGATCGTCGGCCCAAAGACGTGGATCCTCGACGGGAAGAAAACCCGCGCGTCGGTGTCCTGGTCGATCTGGACGTCGACTTCTTTGTTCTGCGCGGAGTCGAGGCGCTCTCCGCGCGTTTTCCGGTCGCGCCGGGCAAAGCGGGTGAGGAGGCGCTTCAAAGCGACGCGGGCTTCGTTCGGACGAGGGGTCAGGCAGATGGCCTTCTCCCAGGCGTTCGCGGCGTCGACCTCCGCCTTTCGGCCCGGAAGGGTGACGACGGAGCCGGATCCCGCCACCCGGTCCGTGTCGATGTAGATGTCGAGATTGAATGTATAGAAGTTGTAGCGGGCGATGTCGTCGAGGGACCCGCCCCCGATGTCGATCGTCCGGCGCGCGGTTGGCTGGATCGGGCGAGCGAACCGCGCCTCGAACTCGGTCCCGTCCGGTAGAGCCCGCGCCTCGAGCGACAGGAGATCGAGGTCGCCGGGGCGGAGGTCGTCGCGCCGCGGATAAATCAGCTTTCCGTCCCCGTGGTCGTCGCCGCGGGGGTCGTTCAGGACGAAGATCGAGCGGGAGCCGGCCGACCGGGCGGGGATGGCGGAGAGCATTGCCAGGAGCGCCGCGGCGGAGAGAGCGAACCGGAGTCGCCTGGAAGAGTTGTACATGGCTCCTCGGTAAAGGGGGCCCGGCGGCTCGCACCGCCGGGCCTTCCGTGGTGGTCCCTAGAACTGCACCTTGACGTACGCCTTCAGACGCTGTTGATCGAAGTCGCGCTTGAGCAGGCTGTTCCAGCCTCCGAAACGACCCGCGAAGCCGGGAGAGCCCACGGGCACTTTGACGTTGTTCGAAACCTCGTCGCTGGCGAACTGGGTGACGAAGCCTCCCCCGAAGTCGGGCTCGAACGTGCCGAAGTTGTACTGGTACTCGAGACCGCACTCCGAGAGTCCGGCGAGGGTATAGCGGAACCGGCCGATGAGCTGATTCTTCTTGTGCTTTCCGGACGCCATCTCGTGAAGACGATAACCCTGCATCGCGGTGTTGCCGTCGAAGAGGTCGGCGTTGAAATACTGGTACGTGAGCGAGCCGTACAGATCCTCGGCGAGCTGGTAGCCCGCCCCGACGTTGAACATCCAGTACTTGAGGTCCCGGTCGTCGTCGGAGAGGCTGTCGAAGGGTTTCCACTGGTAACCCGTGACGCCGTCGACCGTGATGACCGGCGGATTGCCGTAGATGTCGGCGGTGGAGTGGCCCGGGCTGTAGAAGTTCCGGTTGCCCGCACAGTCGGTGCCGCCTCCCGGACAGTCACCCGCCTGGAAGGGCAGGAATCTCGAGTCGTTCATCCGCTTGTCGGTGTCCTTGATGTACTTGACCTTGCCGAAGAGGTCGATCCCCTTGCCCGCCTCGATGACGTACTTGCCCTTGACGAGGAGGATGTGGGTCTTCTTGTCCTGGAAGGGTGCGTAGGCAGTGCGGAAGTTGTGCAAGACGCCGGTGTCGCCTTCGTGGGCCGCGAACTCGGTGTCCTCGATCCCCCGGCTCGGGTCGTCCCAGGCCTGCCAGTTGGTGTCGTAGCTGAGATACGTGTATTCGCCCGAGAGCTCGAGCGCTCCCTTCGAAAACACCGGAACGAAGGTGACGCCGTTCCAGCCGATCGCGGTCTCCGCCATCGGCTCGTCGAAGTCCGTGAACTCGTTGTCGACGTTGATCGTGGCGACCTGGACCGCGTTTCCGTCCCACCCGCCGTAGCCGATCCTCGTCGGGTTGCCGCCGAAGACCCCGAAGGCCGCGTTGGACGGACCCGGGAAGGCGAACGCCGCGTCGTGACCCTCGGTCAGGAGGACGTCCGACTCCCGGCGGGCCGCCATCATCGACGTGTACTCGGCGCCGATGAAGAACCCCTCCACGTTGAACGAGAGGCCGACGCCGAACGGGTCGTTCAGGTCGACGTTGGCTTTCCAGCTGTGGTCGGTGTGCCGGCCGGCGATCACCGGGGAGAACCCGGCGAGGCCGAACGACGCCGGCGCGCCGAGATCCGCCGACGAGTCGTGGCTGGAGTAGTAGAACGCACCGCGGACGTCTACCTTCGTGCCGACGTGGATGCCAGTCTTCGCGCCGACCACAGTGTTCCGGAACCGCGTGCGAACGCGGCGGCCGTTGTCGAAGTTGCGGTCGGTCGCGTCGACCTCCATGTCGTTGACGTACTCGCCGATGCCGCCGAAGTCGAACATGGGGGAGATCGCCACCCGGAACTGGGCACCGTAGGCGGCGTCGGAAGCCGTGTAGTTGCCGGTGTTGAAGCCCGGACCCGCCCAGAGGCGGGGGAGCGAGATCCGCGCGGCGTCCCACGTGAGGCGGCGTCCGGCGGCCGAGCCCTGCAGCAGGATCCCGGCCGCGTTGTCCCGGTCGATGTAGCGAATCCGGCCGATCACGAACGGGTCGAACTGGCCGAAGTCGTTGGCGCCGAGCGAGGCCGAGTCGAGCCACGAATACCCCGGGGTGAAGATCAAGGTTGCGTCCGCGGAGCTTGACGTACTGGTTGGAGCGCGGGTCGAACTCGCCGCAGTCGCCGCTCGATGCAGTCCCCGCCCGAGCCGGCGGGGTTGCGGCCGCCGAACCCGCCGAAGTTGGTCCAGAAGTTCTGGCTGAAGCGGCTGTGGATGCGGGCCTTGACCTCGACCTTCCGGGAGAGCTTGCCGGAGAGCAGGAGCTCGATCTCGTGCCCTGACCGTTGTCGCCGTAGCCCTTCGCCCGGGACGGTCGTGAAGTTGTAGAGCGATCCGGCGTCGCGCTGCGTTACCCCAGAGCCATTTGGTGTAGATCGTCCCGCCGCCAGTTGATCTTGAACTCCTGCCCCAGAGCCGGAGCGGCCAGAGCCAAGGCCAGCAGGACAGGGATGGCGTGGCGTCCTGGAGATCTCATCATCATCCTCTCTGGCGGGTGAACCGCGCCCGCCTCGAACTCGTCATCGAACCCTCCACCCGGCGTCCTACTTCTTGTGCACCATCGTCAGCGTCGCCATCTTCTTGGGGGTCCCGTCCGGGTTGCACTCGTAGGCCAGCATCTGGTGCTGGGCCTCGATCTCGGACTTGTCGCCCTTGCCGTCCCCCGCGAGGACGTCGACGGCGTTCGGGTCGCAGTCGCTGTCGGTGCCGCCGCCGAAGCGGTGCTGCCCCTCGTACTCGTTGACCTTGCGGGTCAGGAGGTCCGTCGAGGCCGGGAAGCCCTCGTTCGACTGCATGACGACCTGGTAGCCCCACGTCGTGAGGTCGCCGTCGCCCAGGTCCTTCTTGTCGACCGAGGCCGAGATCGTTCGTCCACTCCCGCGCGTACGCCCCGGAACGATGATCGCCCCCTTCATCGCGGCCGCCTTGATCTCGGCTTCGCTCTTGACGCGGCCGGGAGGCTGCGGCGAAAGGATGACGACCCGGTCCCAGGCGTCCTTCGGGGCGAATTCGACGTTCAGTCCGGGCAAGCCCTTCGTGTTGCCGCTCCCTTCCTTCCCGTCGGTGTCGATGAAAATGAAGACCATCTGCACCGCGAAGCCGCCCTTCATCCCCCAGGGATCCTCCAGGGCGGAATTGACGGAGACGTCGAAGTTGACCTTCCCGCCGCTCTCCTTCACCTTGAGCTCCGTGAGGTCGAAGGAGCCCGGACTTGTAGACCGGATCGGTCGGGTAGGTGTACTTCCCGGGACCGTTGTCGTCTCCGGTCGGATCCTTGAACGAGACCTCCTGCGCCAACGCCGACGCCCCGGAGAGCGCCGCGGCAAACACCGCCAGAGTCGCGAGTCGAATCGGCAATCTCATCGGAAACCTCCTTTTACTGCTCTATCGGTTTTTCCGGTCAACCCTTGACGCTTCCGGCGGTCAGGCCGGATACGAGATATCTCTGGAGGAAGAAGAAGAGCGCGACGATCGGGATCGACACGATGATCGCGCCGGCCGCGAAGTAGCCCCACTGCTGGGAGAAGCCGCCCACGAAGAAGCGCAAGCCCGACCGGCGCCGTGTACATGTTCTCCTTGTCCATGAGGGTCGCGGCGAGGATGAACTCGTTCCAGCCGGTCATGAACGAGAAGAGCGCCGTGACCGCGATCGCGGGCTTGGCGAGCGGCAGCACGATGCGGCAGAAGATCGGCGCCGGCGAGGCGCCGTCGATCAGCGCCGCCTCCTCGAGGTCTCTCGGGAATCGTGTCGAAGTAGCCCTTGAGCATCCAGACGCAGAACGGGATCGCGGTCGTCGTGTAGACCAGCACCAGCCCGATCCGCGTCGAGCCGAGGCCGAGCCACTTGACCAGGATGATGTAGAGCGGGATGAGCGTCAGCACGCCCGGGGAACATCTGCGAGACCAGGAAGGACATCAGCCCGGCCCGCCGGCCCGGGAAGCGGAAGCGCGAGAAGGCGTAGGCCGCGGTGCACGCGAGGAACGACGCCCGAGGAACGTGGTCGCGGCGGCCACGATGGCGCTGTTGACGAGCCAGCGCGCGAACGGCTGGTCGGCGAAGAGCGAGCGGAAGTTCGCGAGCGAGATGGTCTCGGGCCAGGGGACGATGGCGCGCAGCCGATCCGAAATGCCAGGCGTCCGCCGGCAGGTCGGCGATCGCCAGGCTCTGCTTGCCGGAGAGCGCGATCGTCAGGACCCAGAGGATCGGATAGACCGTGACGAGCGTCGCGACGAGGAGGATCACGTGAAGCGGGGGGTGCGGGAGCTCTTCGCGGCTGCGGCGTCCCATCAGGCCTCCGTCGCCTTGGTGGCGCGGTTCTGGATCGTGCCGTACGCGAGCAGGATGAGGAAGATGATCACCGAGTACGCCGCGGCGTAGCCGTAGCGGTAGCGCTCGAAGGCGAACTTGTACGCCTGGGTGATCAGGATCTCGGTGGCGCCTGCCGGGCTCGCCCTGCGTGACCAGGAAGATGATGTTGAACATGTTGAAGGTCCAGACGACCGAGATGATGATCGCCGGGATCAGCGCGGGCTTGAGCGAGGGCAGGGTGATCGCTCGGAACTGCTGCCAGCGGGAGGCGCCGTCGACGCGGGCCGCCTCGTAGATCTCGGCGGGGATGGACTGGAGGGCGCCGAGCGAGATCACCATCATGAAGGGGAAGGAGAGCCAGCCGTTGGTCGCCAGCGCGGTCAGGAAGGACGTGAACGGCTTGTCGAACCAGGAGATCGGCTGGCCGCCGAACATCTGGAGCACCTGGTTGATGACCCCGAACTGCCGGTGGAACATGCCCTTCCAGATGAGCGCGGTGATGTAGTTCGGCATCGCCCAGGGCAGGATCAGCAGCACCCGGTAGACCGGCCGCAGCGCCAGCCCCGCCGTGTTCAGGATGAGGGCCAGGAGCAGGCCCGAGCGTCACCCCGATCGCCACGTTGGTGATGGTCCAGACGATCGTGAAGCCCAGCGTCCAGTAGAAGTTCAGGTAGTTGAACGCGAGAGACCGTCCGCGGCGCGCTTCGCGATCGCGAAGTCTCCCAGGATGTGCCGGTAGTTCTCGAGGCCGACCCAGAGGTCGCGACAGCGGCTGACCGGTGTTGTAGATGGTCTGGCTCGGTGAAGGAGAGCGCGATGCCGTAGAGGAAGGGGAAGAAGACGAGCACGATCATCGCCGAGCATGGCCGGGACGATGTAGGCATAGGCGACCCGGTGCTCGACGAGCGTGGCGCCCACGACGCGCCGCCAGGCCGAAGCCGAAGAACGCCAGCAGCGCAGAGGCCGCGATCGCCAGGCCGACCAGAGCGCGTTGCGGCCCCGGCCGCTCCGCGTTCCTCGCCGGCAGCGTCGTCCACCCGGGCGGCGAGCCTGGCGCGGGCCGTCGGAAGACGTCGGTGTCCCACTTCGACGGCTCCAGTGGCGCCGCGCTCGGCCGAGACCGTACCCGATCGAGCCGCGCCTCCTGCGCGGTGCGTTCGGCGACGGCCGCTTCCGTCGCCTCGCGGTCCGCCTCGAGGATCCGAAGCGTCTGGCGCGCGAACGAGGAAGAGCGCCAGGCGCCGACGAAGGAGCGCGCGCCGAGGCGATCGCGAGCGGCGCGCGTCGCTCGCCCAGGACGAGCGCGGCACCGGCGTAGACCGCCAGGGGAGCGACCGGGAAGAGCAGGGCGGTCGAGACCGGGAGAGGCCGCCCGGCCGGCGGCCGCCGCCGTGCCGGATCTCCGATCATCCCGACGACCTCGCCGTCCTTCTCGACCGGGCCGGCGAGTCAGCGCGCCCCCGGCGCGCCGCGCGATCTCGATCTCCTCCTTGCGGGCCGTCCCCTCCTGCCGGTTCGGTCTCGACCGCGGCCGCTGCAGCCTCTGCCCGCGATCGTAGAGAGCCTTCTCGTCGCGCGAGAGCCGGCGGGGCGCCGCCGATCTCCCCGTTCCTCGGGCGCGGTCGAAGCCTCCAGCGAGATGCCGTCGAAAGCGACCACGCGGATCGCGGCGAGCGCGGGGTGCGGCACGTTGCCCACGGCGCGCCACGGCGACGCGAACTCCGCTCGCCCGAGATCCCTGCCCGCGAGTCGACGGCGCCCGTCGAGGGCGTTCAGCGTCGACGATCGCCTGCCCGCTCCGCCGCGCCCTGGGCGTCCGCGTCGCCGCGCGCCCGCCGCCGAGGAAGCCGGCGACGACCGAGCCCGCGAGCAGCGCAGCAGCGAGCGCCAGGCCGATCACCGAAGCGCGAGGCGCCGGCGCGGGCACCCGCTTCACTTCTTGCGCAGCTCGGCGATCGCCTTGCCCGACCTCCTTCTGGGCCGCGTCCAGCGCCGACCTTGGGGGTGGCCGTTCTCTTCGTGACGGTGTTCATCGCGGTGGTCGCCGGGCGACCAGACCATGGTCATCTCCGGCAGGTTCGGCATCGGCACCGCCACCTCGACCTGCTTGCGGAAAGCGCGTCGAGCACGGATCGCCCGCCGACCTTCGGGTCCGAGTAGACCGCCTTGTTCGCGGGCGTCTGCCGTCCCTCGAGCGCCAGGACCTTCGCCGGCGGCGACGTCGGTCAGATACTTCGCGAACTCGTAGGCCGCGTCCTTGTTCTTCGATGGCGCCGCGACGTACACGCCCTCGACCGTGATCCAGGGGCGCATCGGCTTGCCGCCCGCCTCGTCGATCGTGGGCAGGGGAGCGAGCGCCGTAGTCGACCCCCTTGGCGATCTCTCCCAGGAACCAGGGGCCGGAGAAGACGATGGCCGCCTTGCCCCCGTTGAAGAGGGAGGTGATCAGGGCGGTCGAGGGCTCGGCGGGCAGGATCTGGTCCTTCTTGAACCACTTCATCAGTAGCTCGAGCGACTGGACGTTCTGCGGGATTGTTCAGGACGGGCTTCGTGCCGGCGTCGAACACGCGCGCCGCCGAAGCCGTTCATCAGGGCCGCGTGGTAGTAGAAGTCGGCGATACGAGTAGGCGAGGCCGAACTTGCCGGCGGCCTTGTTGGTGAGCTTCTTGCGCGGTCGCGACCAGCTCCGCCGAAGTCTTCGGCGGCGTCGGCACGAGCTTCCTGTTGTAGATCATCGTGATGACCTTGAAGTTGAGCGGCAGGCCGTAGACCGTGCCCCGGTAGGTCATCGCCTCGAGGGTCGTTGGGATGAAGCGCCCCTTGGTCGGCGGCGTCCAGGAAGAAGTCGATCGGCTCGACCGTGTTGCCCGCCTCGATCCAGCCGCCCAGCCGGTCCTGGGCGTAGATGAAGACGTCCGGGCCCTTGCCGCGCGGCACGGCCGCCGAGATCTTGTCGGCGAAGGCGTCGTAGGGCACGGCGAGCGTCGTGACCTTGATTCCCTTTGCGGCCGGGCTCGCGTTGAACGCGGCCGACCACCTTCTCGAGGGCCGCCTTCTCCTCGGCCGCGGTAGGCGTGCCAGACGATGATCTTCGGCCGGCCGAAGAGCGGGTCCGAGCGACGGCAGAGCGAGCGCGACGAGCCGGACGAGTGTGCGGCGGTTCTCATGGGTCCTCCCTCGTGAACGGTCTGGTCATGCCGCGAGGCGGCGTTCGGTGGTCGGCGTCGAAGAGGTGGAGCTGTGTCGAGCTCGAGACGAGCTCGACGTCGTCTCCCGATCTCGGGGCATGGCGTGCGGCTCGACCTTGGAGACGAGGAGGTCGTCGCCCGACGCGGCCGTGGACGATGACCTCGTCGCCGAGCGGCTCGACGACCTCGACCTTCCCGAGAGCCGGGCGGTCTCTCCCCGCGCGGTCGCGGACGGGTCGAGGATGTTCTCCGGACGGATGCCGACGATGACCTTCCGGCCGTCCCCGCCGGCGGTCACGCGCGCAGGCTCGCGGCACCGGGAGAGAGAAGCCCTTGCCGGCGAGAGCCTTGCCGCCGTCGGCGAGCGTCGCCGGAAGGAAGTTCATGGGGGGAGTGCCGATGAAGTTGGCGACGAAGAGGTTCTCCGGGCGGCTCGTAGATCTCGAGCGGCGTGCCGACCTGCTGGATCTTGCCGTCCTTCATGACGGCGATGCGCTGACCCATGGTCATGGCCTCGATCTGGTCGTGGGTGACGTAGACGGTCGTGGTCTTCAGCCTCTGCTGGAGCTTCTTGATCTCGGCGCGCATCTGCACGCGCAGCTTGGCGTCGAGGTTCGACAGCGGCTCGTCGAAGAGGAACACCGCGGGCTTGCGGACGATGGCGCGCCCGACGCGCGACCCGCTGCCGCTGCCCGCCCGAGAGCTGCTTCGGTTTGCGGTCGAGGAGATGCGAGATCTCGAGGATCTCCGCGGCGTCTCTCGACCAGCGCGTTCGGCCTCGGCCGGGGGCGTCTTGCGGATCCTGAGGCCGAACTCCAGGTTCTCGCGGACCGTCATGTGCGGGTAGAGCGCGTAGTTCTGGAACACCATGGCGATGTCGCGGTCCTTGGGAGGGAGATCGTTGACGACCCGATCCCCGATCGAGATCTTCGCCGTCGCTGATGTCCTCGAGCCCCGCGATCATGCGCAGCGCGGTCGACTTGCCGGAGCCGGAAGGTCCGACGAGGACCATGAACTCGTGGTCGGGGATCGTCGAGGCTCAGGTCCTCGATCACGGATACGTCTCCGTATCGCTTAGCCACGCGGTCGAAGGTCACGCCGGCCATGGGCAGCTCCTCTCTTCCGGTTGGGTCATGGGTTTGCCGGCGCCGGGTCGCCCGAGCGGCGGACGGTGACGATCCGCGCGGCGGCCGCGGGCACGTCGATCTCGAGAGACCCCTCTGCCGGTGCCCGCACGGCTCCGCCGGCCCACAGCTCCTCCGGACGGGCGGCCTCCCACTCGGGGGCGGCCGCGAAGCGCGCGGTCGCGGAGGTCGCGCCGCGATTCACGGCGACGACGACCGCGTCCCGCGACGCTGCGTCGCGCCGGACGAAGACGTAGCAGGTCTCCCTCCGTCGACAGCGCCGCGTGCGTTCCCCGGGACAGCGCCGGATGGGACCGCCGGATGGCGATCATCCGGCGGTAGTCGTCCCGCAGCGCCTCGTCCCGGGGCCCACCCGCGCCGGGAAGGATCTGCCGCGACCCCCACGGCATGTCGCTGCGGTTGTCGGGCCAGTCCCCGCCGCGGCGCGCCACCTCCTCGCCGTAATAGATCATGGGGATGCCCGCCACGGTGAGCTGGAGGACCGCTGCCAGGCGGAAGCTGGCCACGTCGCCGTTCAGGAGCGACAGCGCACCGGGAACGTCATGCGACGACAGGAAGTGCGACACGCGATAGCCCGGACGGATCTTCTCGCGGGACTCCAGGTAGCGGTCGAAGGCCACGGTGCGGCCCCGTCCCAGCAGCCAGCCGACGACGCTCCCCTGGAATGCGAAGTCGAAGCCGGCGTCCATCTCGTCGCCTGCGAACCAGGGGTCGAGGACCTCGGCAGTCCCCGCCCCAGACCTCGCCGAGGAGGAAGAAGCCGTTGCCCGAGGGCTTCCCGGCTGCGGCGCCGATGCTCCTTCCAGAACGGGTGGTCCACGTGCTTGACGGTGTCGAGCCGGAAGCCGTCGATCCCGGATCGCTTCGCCCACTCGAGCTGGGCGCCGAGGAGAAAATCGTCGACGTCCGGTAGCTCGGTCTTGAAGTCGGGAAGGCCCGACACGCAGCGAGGTGAGGTCGTCCGCGCCGCAGGTGCCGGACTCCTCGGAGCGGAGCCAGCCCTTGGTCCGGGGATCCGTCAGGTAGTGAGAGTCGTAGCCCGGCGTGGTTGTAGACCACGTCGAGAAGCACGCGGATGCCGCGCGGCGTGGCAGGCGTCGACCAACGCCTTCAAGCTCCTCCTCGGTGCCGAACGCGCTCGTCCAGCCGGGTGAAGTCGTCGGCCCAGTAGCCGTGGTATCCCCAGTCGGGGAAGCCGGCGCCCGTCACGAATCCGTCGATGTTTTTCACGAGAGGGTTGATCCAGATCGCGGTGACTCCGAGGTCGGCGATCTCGTCGAGGTGCTGCGGTCAGGCCCTTCAGGTCCCCGCCGTGGAACGTGCCTTTCGCGGTGCGGTCGACCTTCGCGTTGTTGCCCGGATCGCCGTCGGCGAAGCGGTCGAGGAGGACGAAGTAGAGGACGTCGTCGGACCAGTCGCGCGCGATTACGGCCGGCGCGGGGCTGGCAGGTCGAACGGTCTCGACCGGGGGCGGTGCCGAAGCGACTCGCGAGGCGCAGGCGGAGAGAAGAAGCAGGAGAGTCGCGGACGCCGCGCCGGAAAACACCCGTCGAAGCTCGGGCCGAACCGTGTGA
This sequence comes from uncultured Acidobacteriota bacterium, assembly GCA_963765835.1. Lineage (GTDB taxonomy): Bacteria > Acidobacteriota > Thermoanaerobaculia > UBA5066 > Gp7-AA6 > Gp7-AA6. The sequence goes on from CAVXYF010000009.1 coordinate 161,537, forward strand.
CCGTACGATTTGTGAAGATCCAAGACTGGTTCGACTCTATTTCGGTTTTCGGAGGAGGGTCAACAAATGAACGCCGAGGGTGCAGACCCCTTCCGGATCTGTCCCCGCGACTTTGCTAGGCTTGCGACCCCACGATGCCGCCCGACGCATCCTGCAAACGATCCGACCGCTCGTCCGTGGCCATCGTCCTTTTCATCGCTTCGGTCGTCCTGTCAACGATGGCACTGGCGTCTCCGCCGAGCGCTCGTGTTCTCCTGATCGTGCCCCCGGGTGCGGAGCTCGCCGTCGTCGACCGGGCGCGATCCGCGGTGCCGTCTCCGCAGAGCTTCCTGCTCGTCGCCGAATCCGGCCGCGTGCGGGTGAAGGGCGGCCTGGAAGTTCTCGTGGACGTCTCCTTCGCAGACGCGCCGGCGGCGGACCTGGTCGTCCTCCTCTCCGGCTCGCCCGGAGCAGCGGAAGAGGCCTTCCTGCTGGAGCGGAGGAAGACAGCGCGGGCCGTGCTCCTGCCCCCGGATTCGCGTTTCGCCGAGCGTCTAAAGGCGACGGAGGGCGGAGCGCTGCTCCTCCTGGGAGGGCTGGACGCGATCCCCGCAGTTCTGGAGGGAATCGGCGCTTTGGGCGGCGGTGCGGCCCCCACTCCTGCGCCGCCGACGTCCTCCGCCGTGCCTCCGACCCGCACCGTTACGGCGCGGCCCGCCTCCACCCCGACTCGCGACTCGACGGGACGGGTATTCAACCGTTACTTCTCGGCCTCCCGGGCAACGCCGACTCCCACGCCGCGGTGAGGAGAGGCGCCCGATTCCGACGTGCGGCGCCGTGACGCGCCGCGCCACGTACGACGCGATCGTCGTGGGAGGCGGACCCGCAGGACTCTCCGCCGCCCTCATCCTGGGACGTTGCCGGAGGAGCGTTCTCGTCTGCGACACCGGCCGGCCCCGCAACGCGGTCGCCCGGGCGATGCACGGTTTTCTTTCCCGGGACGGAATTCCGCCGCGCGAGTTGCTCCGAATCGCTCGCCGCCAGCTCTCGCGATACGGCGTCGAGCGCCTACCCGCCGAGGTCACCGACGCCCGGCGAACGAGGAGCGGGTTCGAGGTCGTTCTCGCCGGAGGCCGCCGTCTGTCCTCCCGCACCCTCCTGATCGCCACGGGCGTCGTGGACCATCTGCCCGCGGTCGAGGGGATCGAAAGGGTGTTCGGCCGGAGCGTCTTTCACTGCCCGTATTGCGACGGCTGGGAGGCGTCGGACCGGCCGATCGGCGTCTACGGGCGCGGCCGTTCGGGGATGGGTCTCTCGCTCTCTCTCCGCACGTGGAGCCAGGACGTGGTTCTCTTCACCAACGGGAAGGCGCGCCTGACCGTTCTCGAGCGCCGCCGTCTTCTCCAGAAGGGGGTGAGCGTCGTCGATAAGCCGATCCTGCGATTCGAACCGCGGCGCGGCGGGCTGACCGTCGTGTTCGGCGACGGCGAGCGCGCTGCCCGGGCCGCGCTCTTCTTCTCGACCGGTCAGGAGCTTCACTCCGACCTGCCGCGGCTCCTGGGCTGCCGCTTCACCTCGAAGGGAGCGGTCAAGACGGACCGTCTCGAGGGGACCGGCATTCCCGGGCTCTACGTCGCCGGCGACGCGTCCCGGGACGTCCAGCTCGCGATCGTCGCTGCGGCCGAAGGCGCGAAGGCGGCCTTCGCGATGAACGTCGTGATGCAGCAGGAGGAGGGACTGGGGCCCGATCCGCCGCGGAAATCGCCGAAGCGCTCAAGACGCCCGAACACTAGAATCCGAGTCAACCGAAGAGGAGAGTCCCGATGACCTTCCGTCGTTTCACGACTTTCGCTGTCGTCGTCGCCGCTGCTTTCGCCGCTCCGCTCGGCGCGCAGTCGTTCAACCTTCGCGACCTCCTGACCGAGTTCCTGCGGGAAGGGATCACGCTCGCGCCGCCGGCAGCGCCCTTCCCCAGCCACGAGGCGCACTTCATAGCCGCGGATTCCCCCCAGTTCCGGGCGGTCCAGCAGTTCAGCGGCGCGCTGGCGAACGAGCTCTCCGCCTTTCCGATCGCGTCCTCCGCCGGGGGCTTCACGTACCGCTTTGACCCCGCTCTCGGGGTCTTCACGCGATCCGCCGACAGCTTCGGGCCGGTGTACACCGAGCGCGCGGAAACCATCGGCAAGGGGAAATTCAACGTGGGCGTCAACTTCAGCCACTTTTCCTTCGACCACATCAACGACCTGTCCCTGCGCGACGGGGACCTCCGCCTCGTCTTCACGCACGAGGACGTCAACCGCGACGAGGACAACCGCTCGCCGTGGTTCGAGGGGGACATCATCACGGCGCGCCTGTTTTTGAAGATCGAGACGGACATCACGGCGTTCGTCGTCAGCTACGGGGTCACCGACCGGTTCGACCTCGGGATCGCGGTCCCTCTGGTCCACGTGGATCTGCAGGCCCAGACGGACGCCACCATCGAACGCATCGCGACGGCTGCCAACGCGCCGGACATCCACCAGTTCGTGAACGGGACTTCGTCGGAGACCTTCCGCCAGAGCGGCAGCGCGAGCGGCGTCGGCGACGTGCTCCTGCGCGGCAAGTTCCAGGTCCTCCGCGGGGATCGCGGAGGTCTCTCGATCGCGGAAGACCTCCGGCTTCCGACGGGGGAGGAGCGGGACCTCCTCGGCACCGGCGCCACGCAGGCAAAGACGTTCCTGATCGGGTCGCTCCACCTCGGGCCGTTTTCCCCGCACGTCAACGCCGGCTACACGTGGTCGTCGAATACGGACGACGACACCGAGATCCCGGACGAGATCTCCTATGCGGCCGGCTTCGACTGGGCCGTGAGTCCCCGGATGACCTTCGCGGTGGACGTCCTGGGGCGGAACCGGATCGATTCTCGAGTGGTGCGGGTCGTGGATACGACGTTCGAAGCGAACACCAGTCCGGGCGGGCCGCCCACCATAGTGACCGCGACCTTCCCCCGGCTGGTCGCGGAGCAGGGGGACTCGAACGTCCTGCTCGGATCGGTGGGATTCAAGATCAACCCGTTCGGAAACTTCCTCATCACGGTCAACGGCCTCTTCTCCCTGAACAAGGAGGGGCTGCAGGACGACTTCGCGCCGCTCGTCGCGGTGGATTACAGCTTCTAATACGGGACACGGGACTCGGGACTCGGAACACGAGCCGGGTCCGGATTTCTTTTCGTGTCCCGTGTCCCGTGTTCCGCGTCCCGGCTAGCGCAGCTCCGTGATCACCCACCCGTCCCCGCGCTTCTCCAGCCGGATGACGCGCTCCCGCGCGTCGCGCTGCTCGCCGCCGACCCGGGGGACCGCGAGCCGTCGCTCGAATCCGGTGACTGTCGCGTGGGAGCCGTCCACCGAGACCTTCCGGACGTCGAGCTCGAGCGTCTGGGACTTCAGGTCTCGGAAGGCTTCTTCGACCATCCGGCGGCGGGAGCCCGCGAGCGACGGGTAAACCCGCGCGTAGAGGGCGACGTCCAGCGAATTCTGGGCCTGGACGTACAACGCCACCGCGTCGCGGATGCGGTCCTCCTCGGATCGGACTCTTGCCGCGGTCTCGGCCGGCCTGACGGGCGCCGGTTTCGGCTCCTCCGGCACGGCCGTCGGGACGACGACGGCGGCCGGCTTCGCGGGAGGCGGGGCGGGTCCCACGGTCGGCTCCCGGACCGGGGGGATTGCGGCGACGCGCTCCGGCTGACGGGAGAGCGCCGTGCGCGACCAGCTCTCGGCCTGTCGGAAGAGAGCGGTCGCGTTGTCGAAGGAGGCGGCAGCCGCGTCGTAGCGGCCCCCTCCCGCGAGCCTCGAGCCCTCGCGCTCCTTCTTCCGCCCCGACTCGTACAGGGAGGCGGCGAGCTCGGGGGCGCGCGCCCGTTCGGCGGAACCGCGCGCCGAGCGGGAGCGTAAACGCGCGTCGTCGGCGACGCGACGCAGCCGGGCGGAGTCCTCCGGCGCGACGGCGGGCGCGGCGGGCGCGGGGGGCGCGGTCGGTTCCTCCCGGGGAGATTCCGTCGGAGGGGCGGGGCTGGGGACCTCCTCCGGCAGGGCGGTGGGCGGCACGACGGCGGCGACGACCGGAGGCGTCGGGATTGCCGCCTGCGGCGCCGACTCGGCTCGCGGGCGCACGTCCGGTTTTCCCCTCGTCAACGCCAGCACGACGACGATGACGGCGGCGGCACCGGCGAGAATGAGCGCCGCCGCGGGAAGACGCCGCGGCCGCTCCGTCCCGCCGATCGGAGTTGCGACAGTCTCCTCCCACTCTCCCGTGCGCTGGGTCGCCGGGGCGCCTGTCCGGGAGAGCGGCGTCGGCGTCCCCTGCGCGAGGAAGTGGCGGTCCAGGCGGTCCTGCGCGCTGGGGGTCACGGTGTCTCTGGGAACCTCCTTGGATTCCCGGACCCTCGCGAGGAGGCGCTGGGTCGCGTCCGGGTCGTAGGAGGGGGCGAGGCTCTGCTGGAGCGCGCGGACCTCCCGGTCGAACTCCTCCGCGCTCCCGAACCGCCGGCCGCGCTCCTTGTCCATGGCTTTCAGCACCATCGCCCGAACCGGTCCCGGAACCCGGTTGTTCGGGTCCGTCACGGAAAAGGGGATGGGCTCCTTGAAGAGGTGCGCCGCGAGAAGTTGCTTCGGGGAGTCACCCGGAAAGGGGAGCCTGCCGGTCAGAAGCTCGTAAAGGACCACCCCCATCGAGTAAACGTCGCTCCGGGCGTCGAGCGTCTCGCCGGGCGTCAGCCCGCCCAGCTGCTCGGGCGAGGAGTACTTGAGCTTTCCGAGAAAGACGCCCGTGGAAGTCAGGTTGATCGTGTTGTCGAGCGGCTTGGCGATTCCCAGGTCGATCAGCTTCAGCTGGGGACGGCCCTCGTCGTCGTGCGTCAGCATGAGGTTGTCCGGCGAGACGTCGCGGTGGACGACGTTCTTCCGATGGAGGAAGCCGAGCGCGAGGAGCGCCTGGTGCGCGAGCTCGAGCGTCATCGGAACGCCGGGAGGACCCGACGCGGACAACAGCTCGGAGAGGTTCACTCCGTCGATGAACTCCATGACGATGTAGGCCATGCCGTCGGAGTCGAGCGCGAAGTCGAGGATGGCGCCGATGTTCGGATGCTTCAGCCGGGTGGCGGTCTTGGCTTCCTGCGTGAAGCGGCGCTTCAACTCCTCGTCGGAGCCGATCTGCGGACGCATGACCTTGACGACACGGATCTCGTCCAGGAGACGGTGGCGAACCTTGTAGATGGTCCCCATCCCGCCTTCCTTGATTTTCTGGAGGATCTCGTACTTGCCTTCGATGAGAGTACCGGCAACAGGCAGGAGTGGCACCTCCCAGGAAACGTTTCCGATTGTAACCGCCGCGCTGCCCGAGACCCGAACCGCGAATCGGCCGCGGCAAGACTTCTTCGTCCCTTACAATGGGTCGATGGCCGTAACGAGTCCGGGAGAGCGCTACCCGGCGGTCTCTCTGCCCGCCGCGCGCGGCCTGTCGGGTCTCCTGATCTCCGCTCGACCCGCGCAGTGGGTCAAGAACCTCGTCCTACCCCTGCCGTTCCTGTTCGGCGGCGCCCTCTCCTCCGCGCAAGGCTGGAAGCTCGCCGCGGCCGGGTTCGCGGTCTTCTGCGCGATCACGAGCGCGATCTACCTCGTCAACGACGTCATGGATCGGGAGAGGGATCGCGCGCACCCCGTGAAGCGGCGGCGCCCACTGGCCGCGGGAGAGCTCGGAGTCGGTACCGCGATCGCCGCGGCCGCAGTCCTCGGAGTCGTGGGTCTGGCGGCGGGGTTTCTCCTCTCGCGATCGTTCGGGATGTGGTGCGCCCTCTACGCGGGCCTGATGCTCGGCTATTCGCTGTGGTTGAAGAGGATTCCGTTCCTCGAAGCGCTGATCGTCGCCGCGGGCCTGCCCTTGCGGGCGCTGGCGGGGGCGGCACTTGCGGGCCTGGCCGCATCGACGTTTCTCATGGGCTGCGCCTATCTGCTCGCACTCTTCCTCGTGATCGGCAAGCGGCAGTGGGAGCTGCAGCACGCCGGCCACATCTCCTCGTCCGAGCACCGGCCGGTTCTCGCGGCGTATCGCGGCGAAGGCCTCGACTTCCTGTTCGTCGTGACGGCGCTGTCGACCGTTGCGGCGTACTCGGCCTACACCGTCGTGCCGTCCACGATCTCGATCCACGGAGGTCGCTCGCTCGCCGCCACGGTGCCGTTCGTCGTCCTCGGCGTGGCTCGGTACGTACGGCTGGTCTACCGGCGGGGCGGCGGCGGGAGTCCGACGCAGGCCCTGCTGATCGACGACCCGTGGATCCTGCTGATCGTGCTCGGCTGGGTCGCGGCCGCGGGGTGGATCATCTATGCCGGCTGAGAAGGAGCCGCGACTCGGCGTCGCCTTCCTCGCGTACAACGAGGAGGGCGCCATCGAGAAAACCGTCGCGGAAGCGGTCACGGCGCTCTCCGCGATCGAGGGCCTCGACTGGCGGGTCATGGTCGTGAACGACGGGAGCCGCGATCGCACCGGCGAGATCGCCGAGGCGCTCGCGGCGAAAGACCCGCGCGTCTCGGTCGTCCACCATGACGGCAACAAGGGCTACGCGGTAGCGACCGAGACCGCCCTGCGCAACGCGCCGGGCGAAGTCGTGATGGTGGTGGACGGAGACGGCCAACACACGATGGCGGACGCCCCGCTCTTTCTCGCCGCCATCGACCGAGGCGCCGACGTCGTCTTCGGCTGGAAGAAGAAGCGCAACGACCCGTGGCCGAGGCTCGTGCTCTCGAAGGGATTGAACACCCTCTCGGGTTGGACCCTGGGGTCACCGCTCCACGACATCAACGGCGGCTGTCGCGCCTTCCGCCGCGAGGTGGCCCGGCGCATCGAGATCCGTCACCGGATCAACTTCGTGGGTGACGAGATCTTCGCCCGCTGCCGGATTGCCGGCTGGAAGGTGGCGGAGGTCGTCGTGCGCCACTTTCCCCGGGAAGCGGGGCAGAGCATCCACCGGCCGTGGAAGATGCTGGGAACGGTTTCGCGGGTCATGCGCTATCTGTTCGAGCTCCGCGGTGAGATCCGCCGGGCCGACTCGATGAAGCGCGTGGCCGGCGCCGTGTAGCGCCCCTTCGGATGGCGCGAATCGCGATTCTCGGCGGAGGACCGACCGGGCTCGGCGCGGGTTACCGGCTGCGCGAGCGCGGGGTCGACGACTTCGAGATCTTCGAGAGGGCCGGCCAGATCGGCGGGCTGTCCTCGAGCTTCCACGACCCGAAGGGGTACACGTGGGACGTCTCGGGGCACATCATTTTCTCGGGCCACGCCTACTTCAACGAGTTCCTGGAGAAGATGCTGGGTCCGGACGGCATCCGCCGCATCGACCGGGAGAGCTGGATCAAGTTCGAGGACCGGTACGTTCGGTACCCGTTCCAGAACCACCTCTCTTCACTTCCGGAGCAGGCGATGCTCGAGTGCCTGATCGGGCTGGTCCAGTCGCAGACGATCGACCGCGACCAGGCGTTCCGCAACTTCGAGGAGTGGGTCTTCGCGAAGTTCGGGGCGGGCGTCTCCCGGCACTTCATGATCCCGTACAACGAGAAGGTCTGGGCGATGCCGCTCTCGAAGATGGGCTTCTACTGGATCGCCGAGCGCGTGAGCGTCGTCGACTGGAAGAAGGCTTTGGAGACGGCCCTTCTCCCGAAAAACGTGGACTGGGGACCGAACGCCACGTTCGGATATCCGGCGACGCGCGGGACGGTGGGACTGTGGCTGGCAGTGCTGCCGCACCTGGGCGACCGCGTCCGCTACCGGAAACGGGCGGTCTGCGTGGACGAGAACAAGCGGGAGATCCGGTTCGCCGACGGCTCGTCCAGCGAATACGAGAAGCTCCTCACGACGCTTCCCCTCGAAGCGTTCGTCGCGAGGCTCGCGCACGCGCCCGAGCACGTCCGCGCGGCGTCGAAGAGACTTCTCTTCAACCGGCTCTTCTCGGTGGGCGTCGGGCTGAAGCGCCCCTCGCCGTCGAACAAGAACTGGATCTACTTTCCGAACCCGAAGACGCCGTTCTACCGGATGACGTACCTCTCCAACTACTCACCCGACATCGTCCCGGGGGGCGACACCTCCCGTCACTGCTCCCTCCTCATGGAGACCACCTACTCGCGCTTCCGCCCCCTCCCGGGCGGCGACTTCGCGAAAGCCGTGATCGACGGACTCGTCGCCGAGGACATCCTCCAGCCCGAGGATCTGTCCACGATCGAGTCGGTCTACCTGATCCACGCGGGCCACGCGTACCCGATCCCCAGCGTGGACCGGGACGAGGCTCTCGGGGTGATCCAGTCCTATCTCGAGTCGAAGGAGATCTACTCGCGGGGGCGGTTCGGGTCGTGGAAGTACGAGATCGGGAATCAGGATCACGCGCTCATGCAGGGCAAGGAAGTCGTGGATCGCTGGCTCGACGGATCCGAGGAGAGGGTCTTCCGAAGCTAGCATGCCCGCCATTCGCCGCGAGATCGCGGCTGCGTTGGGCCGACTCGGGGGTGCGATCTCCTCCCTGGCCGAACGGATCGAGACGCCCGGTCCGCCTCGAGCGGGAGCCCGGGCCGCCCCGGTCGCGGGGCGAGCGCTCTCGAAACGCGGAGGCGTGTGGCTGCTCGCGGCGGTCGCGGTCGTCCTGGCGAGCCGGCTCGTCGGGCTCTCCGATTTTCCGATCTACTTCTTCTGCGACGAAGCGGTCCAGGCCGTTCGCGCCTCGGAGTTCCTCCGCGCCGGGTTCCGCGACGAGTTCCACCAGTACTTCCCGACCTTCTTCCGCAACGGCCCGCTGTTCAACCTGAGCCTGAGCGTCTACGCCCAGGTTCTTCCGGTGTCCCTGTTCGGAATGTCGTTGTTCGCGACCCGCGCAGCCGCGGCGCTGATTGCGGTCTCCGCCTCCATCCCGGTGGCGCTGATCCTCCGGCAGTTCTTCGGCGCCCGATTCTGGTGGGCCGCGGCGCTCATCCTCGGCATCACCCCCGCCTGGTTCCTTCACAGCCGGACGGCGTTCGAAACCGCCATGGCGACGTCGTTCTACGCGTGGTTCCTGTACTTCTACCTTCGATACCGGGCGGGGCATCGGCGCTCGCTCTACCCGGGACTCTTGTTCGGCGCCCTCGCTTTCTACACGTACAGCCCGATGCAGCTCGTGGTGGTCGTGACCGGCGTGCTCCTGCTCGTCTTCGACTGGCCGCATCACCGCGCGAACGGCCGGACGGCGCTCGCCGGAGCGGTGCTGGTGGTGCTCCTCTTCCTTCCTTATGGCCGGTTCCTCCGGACGCACCCTGGGAGCGCGCAACGCCACATGCGGGAGCTCTACTCCTATTGGGCGGACCCGGATCTGACGACGCCGCAGAAGCTCGGTAAGTACGGGCGGGAGTACCTCAGTGGACTGTCCCCGGGGTACTGGTACGGTCCGGAGCCGGCCCGCGACCTGGTCCGCCATCGGATGAAGGGCTACGGACACATCCTGGCGGTCACGCTCCCGTTCGCCGTGATCGGTCTCGCGACGGCCCTGTGGCGGGTGCGCTCCGCTCCGTACCGGGTCGTCCTCATCGCCCTGGCGGCCGCTCCGACGGGGGCCGCGCTTGCCGCGATCGGCATTACGCGCGCGCTCGTCCTGGTCGTGCCGGCGGCTATCCTGACCGCGATCGGTCTGGAGAGGGTGGCCGCGCCGCTCGGCCGGAAGGTGGGCGACGTGCCGGTCGCCGCCGTGCTATTCGTATTGCTCGCGGGCGGGCAGCTCGCGATGGGGTGGGATGCGCTGGCGAACGGACCGCGGTGGTACCGCGACTACGGGCTCGGCGGGATGCAGTACGGAGCCCGACAGGTTTTCGGAGAGGTCCGACGGCGGCTCGGGTCCGACCCCGGGTTGCGCATCGGGGTCTCGCCGATCTGGACGAACGGGACCGACGAGGTCGCCCGGTTCTTCCTCGGCAATGAAGAGCGGGTGGACTTACAGGGTCTCGACTGGTACACGTCGGAGAAGCGCGACTTTGGATCGAACTCGATCGCCGTCCTGACCGACGGAGAGTACAAGCGCGCCCGGAAGGATCCCCGCCTGGCGGTCTCGGCCGCCGGCCCGGTCCTCCGGTATCCCGACGGGACGGCCGGATTCCACTTCGTCCGCGTCGCTTATCCCGCGGACGTCGACCATCTCATGGCGGCGGAACGGGAGTCGCGACACCGGCTCGTGAGCGAGTCATCGACCGTGGGGGGCGACCCCGTCGAGATTGCGCACTCCCGTCTCGATATGGGGCCTCTCGGGAATCTGTTCGACGGCAACCCCGAGACCCTCGTTCGAACGGATCGCGTCAACCCCGCAGTCGTCGAGCTCCGATTCCGGTCGCCCCGGGTAGTCCGGGGGGTGACCGCGACGACCGGGAGCATGGAGCTCTCCCTGAAGGTGGATCTGTTCGGCGGAAAGGGAAGTCCGGAAACACGCGAGAAGACTTTCCGAAAACTGCCACCCGATCCGACGGTCCGTCTGGCGATCGCCCCTCCGGCGAGGCAGGTCGACCGGATACGAATCGAGATCCGGAACCTGCATGCGCTGGACACCGACCACGTTCATCTGCGGGAACTGCGCATCGAATAGCGACCGGCCCGAATCCGCAGACGGCACCACCATGGGGCGACGATTCCCTCCAGAAGACGCTTCCCGCTGAGCTTCGAGGCGCCCAGGCGCCGTTCCGTGAACGTGTCGGGAACTTCAAGCAGTCGCGCTCCGGCCCATCAGGCACGGTACTTGGTTTCGATCAGGAGGCGTACCCGGAGGAGAACAGACCTCCCGAAAGGGCGCTCCGTGCGCCCTGCGCGCGATACAGGCAGAACCCGCTCGTCAAATCGCTGCAGGGCAGCGACGTCACGGCCCGGGCATAGCGGTTCGCCAGAGCGGAGATCAGGACCCGGTGCAGTGGCCAGTTCCTCACGCTCACTCCCTGGACGTATCGGGACCCGACGACGAGATCCGCATCCGCTGCGGCCCGCAGCGGCGTCGGGATCGCATCCGCCGGATGCGATCGATCGGCGTCCATGGAAACGAGAAACGAAAAGCCGTTGTCGATGGCCCACTCGAAACCATCGCGATAGGAGCCGGCAAAGCTCGGTTGCCCGTTTGGCGCGATCAGGTGAAGCCGGGGGAATTGCGCGCCCAGAGCTCTCACGACGTCGGCCGTGCCGTCGTCCGACCCGTCGTCGACGATGAGCATCGAGGCTTCCGGCACAGCTCCGAAGACATCCTGGATGTGGAGTGCGACGTTCTCTCGTTCGTTCAGCGTCGGCGTGATTTCGATGGCTGCTGCTTCCGAGATCACCTGACTGCTGTGCTAGCTTAACGAGAGCGAAGCCCTGAAGCCGCAGTTCGTTGAATGCCGGAAGTCCGAAGAATGCCGACGCATGACCTGCCGCGCGACGACGGCCCTCGCCGATTCGAATCCCGGACCACCCTGAGTGCGCTGCTGCTGCTGTGCTTGACGCTGGCGGCCGCCGGTCAGATCCTCCTTTCGTATTCACCCCGGCACGCCTGGATCGGATTGGTCGCCTTTGCCGGCAGCTTCGTTCTGCTGATCGTCCTGGTGCGAGCTCTGGAGGAAGGGTCGTTGACGCGGTTGGAGACCCGCATCCTCCGAGCGGTCGCCGGCATCTTCCCGTCGGATCTCATCGGACTGATCCTGGTCGCTACGGCGCTCGTCAGCAGCCTCGTCGCAACCCTCTACTCACAGGGGAATCAACCAGCCGCCCGGGGATGGCCGACCTTTGGCTTCTGGCTGACGGGTGTTCTCGCGCTGGTTGCCTTCATCGTCCGGGAAATCGCTAGATCCCGGCGGGCTTCGGACGCGCTTCGGGTTTCGCGGCTCGAGCTCGCTGCGGTCATCGGCCTGACCGCCGGCGCCTTCATCGTGCGCTTCGTGCGGCTGGCCGATGTGCCGTATCCGATCTCAGGGGACGAGGCGTCGGTCGGTGTCGAAGGACTGAAAATTCTGGCCGGATCGAGCACCGACATGTTCCGGACCGGCTGGTCGTTGCAACCGAATCTGTCGTTTCTCGGTCCGGCGGTGTCGATGTCGCAGTTCGGCGAGACACTGGTCGGGCTTCGCCTGTTTCCCGTGCTGGCCGGGACGCTCACTGTTCCGGTTCTCTACTTCCTGGCGCGATCCATGTTCTCCCGGACCGTCGCTTTTCTCGCGGCGACGCTTCTTGCGACGATGGCCTTCCACCTTCACTTCAGTCGCATCGCAGTCAACAACGCGGATGCCACCCTCCTCGTCTGCGTGGTCGTCGGACTGCTCTACGCGCTCGGCTCGACGCGCCGACCGGACCGGTTCGTCGCTGCGGGCCTCGCCTGTGGCTTCTCCATCTATTCGTTCGCCGGAGCGCGGCTGGCGTTCGTCATCGCGCTGTTTTACGTGGTTTATCTCTTCGCAACCGATCGGGAGTTCCGGAGAAGCTGGACGAGGCTGCTGCTCTTCGTGATCGCGCTCGCAGTCGCCGTTCTTCCGACGGCGGTGCACTTTCTGCAGAAGACCGACATTGCGCTCGGACGTCTCAGTCAGATGGGGGTCTTCCACAGCGGTTGGCTCGGCGAGGAAGCCGCTCGAAGCGGCCATTCGGCCGTCTTTCTGCTCGGCCGCCAGCTGGTGCGGTCCTTCTCGATTTTCGTTTCGGCGCCCGCCATCGGCGGGTTCTACAACTCACCGAAGCCGCTGCTCGACCCGTTCTGGTCGATCGCTTTTCTTCTGGGGATCATGTTTTCGTGGATCCGCCTGCCCGACCCCAGGCATGCGCTCCTGAACATCTGGTTCTGGTCGGTCCTCCTGTTCGGGGGGGCGCTGATCCTGCCGCCCCCGCATGCCGAGCGGCTTCTTCTCGCCACGCCGGCGGTGGCCTTTTTCGCCGCATGGGGGATCTGGAACGTGTGGTCCATCGTCGGACGAATCTCCGCGAAGAGAGTGCAGGTGGCCGGAGCCTTCGCGACGGTCTCGCTCCTCGCGTTCACCAGCCTGTCCTTCTACTTTCGCGAATACACCCCGCGGTACTACTTCACGGAATTGGACGGGGAGGTGGGAACGGAGCTCGGCCGGTATCTTGCCCGAGAGCCTCGGGTCCGGCAGGTCTACTTCTCGGGCCGTCCCCGCATGTGGTACCGCTCGTTCGCCTCGACGGATTTTCTTTCCGGGGGCGTCCCGGGCGAAGACTTCCCCGCGGGGACCGTGCCTGACATTCGCGGCAAGAGGCGCCCGCTCGTTTTCGTTGCGCTTCCTCACCTGCGCCCCGAGGTGGAGAGGATCCGCCAGGTCCATGCGGGAGGAAAGCTCCTCTCCATTCGGCGCCGGCCGAACGTTCGCGAGCCTCTGTTCTTCGTCTATCGACTTGACTAGAACCGCCCCTCACGGGTGCCTCGGCTTTAGCCCGAGCGACGGCTCTTGAACACCGACGGCGAACGCCCGCCGTGGGCGGTTTGGGTGGGACTGGCGGCCCTCGGGCTGCTCACAGCCGCTCACCTGCCGATGCGCGAACAACGGCTGCCCCTGTGGGCGGCATGTGCGCTCGCGGCGGGAGTCCTTCTGTCGATCGTTCTGGCATTCGTTTTCCGGCCACCGAAAGAGGAGCCAGTGCCGCTCGCTCCCTCGCCCGGCCGTCCGCGGGCGACTCTGCTCGTTCTTGCCATCGCCGGCGCGGTCGCGACCTGGCTCCTGACGGCCGGCGCGGTTTATCGCACGACCGGGGTTCTGACCTGGATCGCGTCCGTCGGCTGCTGGCTGGCCGCCTGGTGGCCCCGGCGCATGGACGTCCCGGCGGAGGAAAAGCCGCGAACCCCGGAGGGCCGTCGGTTCTGGCGCTACGGCGCTCTGGCCGCGATCCTCGTGGTCGGCGCCTGGTTCCTGTTCTACGACCTGTCGGGGACGCCGGGCAACCCGACCAGCGACCACGCGGAGAAGCTCTCGGACGTTCTCGACCTCGTCCACGGCGAGCGGCCGATCTTCTTCATTCGCAACACCGGCCGGGAACCGTTCCAGTTCTACTGGACCTGGGCGCTCATGCAGATCTTCGGCCTTCCCCTGACTTATCTGACCTTGAAGATCGGAACTGCCCTGATCGGCCTGGCCGCAATTCCGCTCCTGTACCTGCTGGGGCGCGAGATGGGAGGCCCGCCTCTCGGCCTCGCGACCGCGGCTCTCGCGTCGTGGAGCCAGTGGCCGGTCTCGCTCGCGCGCCAGGGACTTCGGTATCCGCTGGGCGTCCTGCCGACGGTCGCCGTCCTCTGGGCGCTCCTGCGCTGGCTCCGGCGAGGCGATCGTGCTTCGGTCCTCTGGGTCGGCGTCGCAGTGGGACTGGGTCTGCACGGCTACATCTCGTTTCGAGTCGTTCCCCTTCTCATCCCCGTGGCCGTCCTCATCGCACTCACCGACCGACGCCTGCGGGGAAAGCGGCTCGGGGTTCTCGGCGACGGGCTGCTGATGGCCTTCACGGCGGTGCTCGTGGCGCTGCCGCTCCTCCACTACATGACGGATCGCCCCGACCAGTTCTGGTACCGCGCCGCCACCCGAGCCGGAAATCTCGAGCGCACCATCGGAGCGGAGCCCCTGGTTATCTTCGGGAAGAACCTCTGGAACATGCTGCTCGCCTTCGGCTGGAAGGGAGCTTCGACGTGGGTCGTCGTCCGCCAGTACGAACCGTTCCTCGACGCGGCCACGGCGGCCCTCGCAACCGCGGGAATCGTCCTCCTCGCCGCGCGACTCATCCGGGGCTCGCTTCGGTGGCCGCTGGTGGCAATCGGCCTCTTCGTCCTCACCCTTCCATCGACTCTGTCGCTGTCTTTTCCGGAGGAGAACCCGAGCATCAATCGGAGCGGAACCGCGATTCCCGCGGTCTTCCTGGTGGCGGCTCTTGCCGTGGTCGCCCTGGTCCCGCGGCGGCGCGGCCCGGGTCGGATCGCCGCTGTCGCGGTTCTCGCAGGCCTCCTCCTCTTCTCGATAGCCTTGAACTACCGTCACTACTTCGTCGACTTTCGGGACTCCTACGATCTCTCGGTGGATCACGCAATCCCGATGGCGGGAGTCCTCGAGCAATACCGGAACAAGGGCGTCCCACTGCGTCAGATGTACCTGCTCTACTCGGACTACTGGGTGGATGGACGCAACATCGGTTTCGAGCTCGGGGATCCGTCGTGGGCGACGACCCAGATCTTTCCGACTGGGGAGTTACCTCCGCCCACCGCGGCGCGGCCGCTCGTGTTCCTTCACACGCAGGGCGCTCCGATCCTTGCCGAGCTCCAGAAGAGATATCCCGGCGGAAACGACTCGGTCGTTCGCCAGACCCCTTCGGAAAGGAGTTTCGCCGTTTACTACGTTCCCTGAAGAGTCGCGGGGGGAGCTGCACGTCGGACGGCTCCTCCCGCGAGGCGAAGAGAAACCCGATCTCCCGGTGCGCCGGGTTCGGCCGCGTCCGAACCCGGAATCCACGATCCTCGAGGAATCGCACGAGGTCGTCGCGGCCATACGCGGTGACCCCCTCGTGGTACTCCATGGCGATTCGCCGGACGCTTCGGAGCGAATCCTCGGTTGCCCCGAACAGGATGTCGTACTCCGCGCCTTCGCAGTCGATCTTCAGGAAGTCGCACTGCCGGATGCCGGCGCGTTCGAAGGCCTGGTCGAGGC
Source organism: uncultured Acidobacteriota bacterium (assembly GCA_963765835.1). Lineage (GTDB taxonomy): Bacteria > Acidobacteriota > Thermoanaerobaculia > UBA5066 > Gp7-AA6 > Gp7-AA6. The sequence continues at coordinate 177,196 of CAVXYF010000009.1, forward strand.
GGATCGCCTGGACCGGGACGGTCGCGCCCTCCTCCGGTCCGGCGTGGGTGCGCGAACGTTCGGCGAGCCCCGGCCGGGTGGAGAGGTAGAGGGTCCCGGCCTTTCCGGCGAGGGCCACCGGAAACGTTCGGACGTTCGCGAGGCCGTTCAGCTCCAGGTTCGCGAGGAGGAGCGCGTAGGATCCGGGCAGGGGCTCGAACGCGTAGACCCTGGAGTCGGGACATTGCCGCCCGATCCGGACCGCGAAGTCTCCGAGACCCGCGCCGATGTCGGCCACCGTCCACCCGTTCTGAACCGGAACGAAATCTCTCTCGTAGTCCCGGTCCAGGCAGGTCTCCTTGATGATCCAGATGTCCATCCGGTTCCGCACGAGGAAGCGGCAGCCGGGGGAGAGCTCGATCGTGAAGGGGCTCCGGGTCAGGCCGAGGAAGGAGGAGAGAACCCGCAGGGGAGGACGGATCCGGAGAAGCAGCGTGGGGATCGAACCGACGTAATAACCCCAGCGCGAGAGCCACCCGACCTTCCGGACGTCTTCCGCGTCCGCACTAGCGGAGGACATCCGAGAGGTTCCAGAGGGTGATGCGGTGGGTCTCTCGGTCCGAGACCACCACGCGGCCCAGCGGGTCCACGACGATCCCGGTGGGTCGCTTGAAAATGCCATCGGGCCGGAAAGAGTGGAGAAGAGTGCCCGCCGCGTCGTACTCGTTCACGCGGCCCTCCGTCGAGTCGGTCGCGAAGATCGATCCGGTGGGTCCTAAGGAGAGGTAGGGCTCGGTGTAGAAGTCCTTCCAGCCGAACACCGGAGACTCGCGGACGAATTTTCCCTCCGGGTCGAAGACCTGGATCCGGTGGTTCCCCGTGTCGGCGACGAGCACGTTCCCGGCGGCGTCGGCGGTCAGGCCGACGGGTTCGACGAACTCGCCCGGGCCGCTGCCGGCCTTACCCCACTCCGAGACCTTCTTGCCGTCCTTGTCGAACCGGACGACCCTCTTGTTACCGGTGTCGGCGACGTAGAGAAAGCCGCGCGAGAGGAGGACGGAGCGCGGACCGAAGAACCCCCGCTGAGAGTCGAACCAGACCCCCATCCAGGAGCCGTCGGGTCGGAAGCGGGCGATGCGGTGGTTCCACGTGTCGGCGACGACGACCGTACCGTCGGCGTCCACGGCCACGCCGCAGGGCTCCTTCAGCTGTCCGTCACCCGAGCCCGGGGCGCCGATCGCTCGGAGGAACTGGCCGTTGGGGTCGAACACCTGGATCCGGCTGTTCTTCGTGTCGGCGACGTAGAGGTTGCCGCGGGAGTCGGCGGCGAGGCCGCGCGGCTCGTTGAACTGGCCGGGCCCGGAGCCCGGCTCTCCGAAGGCGCGCGCCGGGGCGACAACCTTCGCCGATCCTCCCCCGTATTCCCGGGCCGACGTGTTCTGGAGCGGCACGTTGATCGGAGCGAGCGGCCCCGAGCTTTCGAGGTCCTTGCGCACGTAGAACGTCGAGTCCTGTGAGCCGATGGGGCTCCAGATTTCGTGAAAGAGCCACCAGCGCACCAGGTCGGTCAGGTTGGGCCGCGCGGGGCCGTTCGGATCTGGCTGATGTTTGTAGGAGAACCACCACGCCCGGATCGGTACCCGTTTGGCGGTGTACTTGTCGGCGAGCTGCTTCTCGAGCCCTCCCTGCGGATCCCAGTCCGCGACGAGGATTGGCGTCGTCGCGTCTTCGATGCGGGCGACCCACTTGGTCGGCGTGTCGCGCAGGTACCACGTGAGGGGCCAGGAAGCTTCTCCGGACACCGTGACCACGGCCTCTCCCGGCGCAACCTTTGGGCGGGCGAGGTCGACGCTCTGGAGTGCGCGCGTCAGGTCCCAGGTCGTCTGGACATACGCGAGGATCTCGGCGTGCTTGGGCTCGCGCTCCACGTCGTGCGCGCCGTAACGGAAGCAGGCGAGCAGCATGCCGCTGGCGTTGACGAACGCGAGAAAGAAAAAGACAGCGAGAGCGATCCGCGGCCCCCTTTCGCGGCGGTCCCGCCAGAGGGAGGCGACCCCGACCGCGGCGAGGATGGTGATCGGCAGGAGCGAGTGGACCGTCAGCCAGGGCACCTTCTCCCGCGCCCAGGCGTAGAGGAGGAGCGATCCGACCGCCCAGAACGCCACGAAGCGCAGGAACGCGGACGAGCGAGGATCCGGCGCCGTACGGGGATCGGCACCCCTCCGAAACGCGAAGCACGCCGCGAAGAGGATGGCCGTCTCGTAGTAGAGAAGCTGCGGAATGTAGTAGTACCAGGGTCCCGGGATGCGCGCGATCGAGTGCTGGCCCATCCAGTACTTGACGGCCTTCGGAATCGCCAGCCAGTCCCCGGGGTACTTCCCGAAGGCGGAGTACAGGAGAGCCCAGATCGCCAGGAACACCAGCGCGGCCGTCAGGAGCGGAAGAATGCGGGAGCCGATCCACCGAGCCGTCGCTCCGACGGTGCCGGCCAGGGGCCGGCGGTCCTTCCCCTTCACCTGCTGCACGCGGACGATGAAGGCGAAGACGCCGTAGGCGACGAAGAGGATGCCGGTCATGTAGGCGTTTTCCTTCGTCACGCCGGCGAGCGCGAAGGAGACCGCGGCGAGCGTCAGCCAGCGGGCCCGATCCGTCTCCAGGAACGCCTGGAAGGCGAGGATGGTTCCGAACGTGAACACCAGCGAGTAGAGGTCTTCCCGGATGAAGCGAGAGAAGTAGGTCAAGTGCGGCGATATCAGGACGAGGACGGCGTACGCCAACGCGGGCCCCCGTCCGATCCAACGGGCCAGAGGAAACGCGGCGGCGATCAGCAGGAGCCCGAAGACCGCGGGGAGGAGCCGCGCCGTCGTATTCGTGACGCCCAGAAGCCGGTAGACGAGGGCATTGGCGTAGTAGAGAAACGGCCCGTGGTAGGCGGGGTCGTAACGCCAGTTGCCGTCCTTCATGAGCGTGTAGGACTGGTGCGCGTGAATCGACTCGTCGTGGTGGAACGGCCGGTCGCCCAGCGCCCAGAAGCGCGTGGTCAGCGCGAGGACGACGAAGAGCAGTCCCGCGGCGAGGAGAGCCTGCCTCGAACCGGGAGCCGGAACGGGCGACGCCTCGGCCTTTTCGAGCGTCTGCGGATCGGTCACGGTTTTTTCGACGCGGTGACGCGGACTCTCGACACGACGTTGCTGGCGGAGTTCACGACGTAGAGGGCGCCCTGCCCGGAGTCGAGAGCCACGCCCGTGGGCCGCGCGAAGGGCTTTCCGTCCTCGCCGGCGCTCCAGGAGTTCCGAAGCTCGCCCGAGGCCGCGAGCTCCAGTACCTTGCCGGCGTTCGGGTCACTCACGTAGATCGCTCCGGAATCGGCAACTTCGAGGAAGGGCTCCGCCGCCCCCTCCCAGCCGGGCACCGGCAGGCTGCGCTGGAACCGCCCCTGGCCGTCGAGAACCTCGATCCTTCGATTGCCGATGTCCGCAACGTAGATCTTTCCGTCCGGACCGCCGGCGATTCCGACGGGGCTCGAGAACTCGCCCGGACCGGGCCCGCGCTTGCCGATGGCCTGGAAGCTGGCGAGGGCGGAGTCGTAGGAGCGAACCTGGTTGTTGCCGGTGTCGGTGACCCAGACCCTTCCATCCGCTGCGACGGCGACTCCCCGGGGACCGAAGAGGCCCGCAGCGGTTCCCTTCGGTTCGCCGGTGAGAGAGAAGTGCTGCACCCGTCCATTCCAGGTGTCCGCGACGTACACGTCCGCTCCCCGGATGGCGACCGCACACGGATCCTGAAAGCCGTAGGTCCCATTCCCCCGGCCGCCCCATCCCCCGAGGTAACCGCCATCCCGATCGAAGATCCGGAGACGGGAGTGTCCGAAGTCCGCGACCCAGATGCGCCCGCGGGAGTCCACGGCGGCGTCGCGCGGCTCCTTGAGCCCCTCGAAGGGCGCGAGTCCGGATTCGGCGCTGTCTCGGATGTTCGGCGGCTCCTCCGTCTCCGGAGCCGGCGTTTTCGCCCCGGCGGGCGCTTCCGCGCTCCCCGCGCGCGGCTCGGAACGCCGGCAGCCGGCGATGAGGACGACGAGGAGGACGAGGAGAGCCGCAGCGACGGCATGGACGCGACCCGCGCGGGTAGGAGCAGTCTCGGCGTGTTTCATGGCGCCTTTTGCGGGTGGATTTCCAGCTTCGAAATCGTGCTGCTTCCGGAGTTTACAACGTAAAGGACGGCCCCCTTTGGACCGAGCGCGAGCCCCGTAGGGTTCGCGAACTTCCCTCCTTCGCCGTCTCCGGTCCATCGACCTTTCTCGGCGCCGGTCGAATCCAGGGCGACCACCGCGTTCCCCGAAGGATCCGTGAAGTAGATGGTGTCGTCCTTCCCGACCTCGACGTGGGGCTCGACGGGGCCGATCCAACCATTGACCGGCAGACTTCGCAGGTAGCTCGCGTCGGGGGCCAGGACCTGGATGCGCCGATTCGCCGCGTCGGCGACGTAGACCGTTCCGGAAGCGCTGATCGCGATTCCCACCGGACTCGAAAACTCCAGCGGGCCGGCTCCGCGCTTTCCGATGAACTGCCGGTTTCCGAGCTCGGCGTCGTACACCGCGAGCCGGTGGTTGCCGGTGTCGGTGATCCAGACCCTTCCATCCGGGCCGACCGCGACTCCCCGCGGACCGTAGAGCTCCGGTGCGACCCCCTTCGCTTCTCCCGCGAGCGAGAAGTGCTGGACCCGGCCGTTCCAGGTGTCGGCGACGTAGACGTCGTCGCCCCGGATCGAAACCGAGCAGGGCTCGCGGAGCGAGTGGGTCCCGCTGCCCCGGCCACCCCAGCCTCCCAGGAAACCGCCGTCCCGGTCGAAGATTCGAATGCGGGAGTTTCCGAAGTCGGCAATCCAGAGCCGGTCCTTGTCGTCGAAATCGCCGTCGCGCGGCTCCTTCATTCCGAAGAACGGCGCCCGGCCCTCTTCCGGGGTTTCCGCGATCTTCGGGGGCTCTTCCTCTTCGACCACCTCGGCCCCCGCGGTGACGGGCACGGTTTCCCGCGCCGCAACGATCACGTCTTCCGAGTCGCCGCCGATGACGCGATAGATCCGGACCTCCGGGTTTTCGTAGACGCGCTCGAAGAGGTCCGTCGCGCGGTCGAACTTGCGAAGGCCGTCCACCGGGTAGGTTTTCCGCTCGAGCCCTCCGACGTACACGTAACCCACGTGGTAACGCCGGAGCAGGCGTTCGATCGGCGCCGCCTCCTTGCTGGAGTAGATCCGCTCGACGGCCTGACGGCGTTCGGCGATGTCAGGCTCCGGGTTGCCGCGCTGCTTGACGTGGTGCTCCCAGCCGAGAACCGTGGGAAGGCCCGTCAGCATCGAGATCCGGCTGAACTCCTGGTAGGAGGGTCCCTGCGCCTCCAGCACGACGGGCGTTCCGCGCAGGGAACGGCGGAGCCAGAGCACGGCCCTGTACTCGCCGGCTCTCGTCTCCTCGAGGTACCGCAGCCCGTCGAGGGAGGGGCCGGAGTAGGCCGCGAAGTGGTTGCTGACCGCACCGCGGGCGGCCGTGACCGTCGTGAACAGGGCGGCGAGCGCCAGCACTCCGAACACGACGCGCGGAACGAGCCGCCAGCGTGAGAAGGAGCCGCGATGGTCCCTCGTCCGGAACACGAGCGCGGCCGTCGCCACCGCGAAGAGGAGCCACGCCTCCAGGTAGAGCTTGAAGAACGTGTTCATCCGGTCGGAGATGTAGACCCGCTGCGTGAAGAGGATGAGAAAGAAAGCGGCCGCGACGAAGCCGCACGCCAGGCGTTCCTCCGGATCCGCCTCGGGATTGACGAGAGCCACCAGGAAGAGCAGACAGCCGGCCGCCGCGAAAACGTCGGCGGACAGGAAACCGAGCAGGGCGAGCAGACCGCCGAAGAGCGCCAGGACGAGGAGACCCGTCCGTCTCCCGACGCCCTGGCCGGCGAGCCTCTCGGCCGTGGACGCGAACCACCAGGAGAGTGCGAGAAAGAGAAAGAGCCCGAAGACCGTGAGAACGTCCACGCCCTTCGCCCCGGGTTCCTGTTCCCAGCCGAGACCGGGCCGACCTCCTCCGCGCACCCACAGCGGTGCGACCGTCACCCATCCGGTCGCCAGGGCGGCGGCGACGCCTGCCCCCACGCGCGCCAGGCTCGGACCGGAGAACCGGCGGGCGGACGCCGAGACGACGAAGACGAGCAGGCAGAGTCCGGCGAGCAGCGGTACGTCCCACGCGTTCGTCAGTGCCTGCGTGGCGGCGGCGAACCCGAGGATGACTCCCGACGCGATCCGGGAGACGGCCCGGGCCGGCGGATCGGAATTCACGCGGACGAAGTGGAGGGCGGCGGAGCAGAAAAGCAGGAAGAGAGGCATCGCCAGGACGTGGGCGTGGAGGTCGGCGAAGACGAGACTCCAGAACGGATACTCGTTGATCGTGTCCTTGATGACGCGCGACGTCGCCCAGAAGTAGTTCCAGTCGAGCGTCCGGTGGTTCACCAGCCACTCTCGAAGGCCGGACAGGTTTCCGAGGATCGCGACGAGAGCGGCGCCGGCCACTCCGGCCCGAAGAGTCCCGGCCCAGTTCCGGAGGAGCGTGAACGAGCCCTGGACCAGGAGGCCTCCCAGGAGACCGAACGCGAGGTTGAAAGTGAACCGGGTGGAGAGGCCCGTCAACATCGTCAGGAACGCCACCGTCTGGTGGCCGAAGACGTAGTAGCCGAGCGGCGCTCCCGCGAACCAGGGGTCCGAGGCGGGAAACGTCCGCGTCCGCACCAGGATGTTCAAGATCGAGAAGTCCATCGGCTTCTCGCCCCAGTAGATCTCAGGATTGAGCGCGCGGATTCCCAGGAACAGGAGGAATCCGGACGCGAACGCTACCTCTCCCGCAATCAGGAGATCTTTCCGCTCCCGGAAAAACGTCGAGATGAGCCGGCGGCGCGCATAGAAGACGGAAGCGGAGGCGAGTGCCACCGCCGCAAAGCACGTCCACGCCGCCCCCCGCCCGTTGGGAAGGATCCGGAGCTGAACCGTCCCCGCGAGCAGGTAGGTGGCCCCGACGATGCCGAGCGTCTTCGAAACGCCCGCGCCGCGGTCCGCGAGCCGCGGGAAGAAGGCGTGGGCAATCGGAAATGCGACCACGCCCACGAGAAGAATGGCGAAGTACCACACGACAGCGGCGCCGAAGGATCCCAGGTCGAGCTCGCGGGAGGCGGGAGCGCCCGACGTCTTCTGGAGGTCGGCGCGGCGCGGGGGATAGATCGGCGACGTGACGATCTGCCGGGAGCGCGGCCACTTCTCCCAGTCGTTCAGCGTCGGGGGAGTCTTCGTCATCGAGGCGAGGAGGATCTGCTTCGCCCGCTCGGGCGAGAAAGCGGCGCTTCGGCGGAAGAGGACCACGCGAGGATGGTCGTAGACCGTGAACTGCTCCTCCGCGCGATCGTCCGGAATCTTCAGCGGCCCGAGCGAGGGATACGAGTTGAAGTCCGCAGCGAGGTCGAAGCCCAGCCGCCCCTCGAAGAGCGCGCTGTAGTAGGCCCGCGACATCGGGAAGACCTCCGGGATTCGCGTGAGGTTCGCGTAGACGCGGTTGCTCGTGACGGCGACCCAGTCCGCCTTCTTCAGAATCTCGACGACGGCGTCCGCCTTCTGAGACGAGTCGGGATCGAAGAGCGCGAGCTGTGGCCCGTTGTAGGCGCTCATCTCGTAGCCCGGCAGCGGGAGGGGGAGCCCGTCGTCCCACGCCTCGTTGGCGAACCGGGCCGGCGGCGGCACGTTCTCGAAGATCCACCGGGCCGCGGCAAGGCGGGGGTGCGGCCGGCGGTAGATCGATGTGAAGGCCACTCCCCAAAGGAACGCGCCGGCGGCGACGACCGCCGGCAGGAAGCGCAGGATGCGGGCCGCCTGGAGACGCGCGGAACCTGCCCGTACCGCCACGTCAGCCAGGAAGAGAGCGGTGAGCACGGCCAGCGCCGGGTAAGCCGGATAGAAGTATCGGATCGACTTGACGGTCGCGAGACCGTGGTACAGGAGGAGGAAAACTGCGTGCGCGAGGAGCGGCAGCATCGCCCGGCGAGGCGCCTTCCAAGCGACGACCGCGGCCCAGACGAGCGATGCCATCGCCGCCAGCCCGAAGAACGGCCCCGCGCCCCAGAGAACGAGGTTCTGAATCGGGAAGAGGATCGTCCGGCCGGCCCACTGGAAGGCGGGAGGGAATCCCGACACGGTGGAAGAGAGTTGCGCGAGCCGCTGCATGTCCGCGAGGTACCGGGGATCCAGGTGGAAGGAGAAGAACCCGGGCCCGGCGAAGGCATACGGAAGCGCGACGCGCACGGCCACCGCCGCCGCCGCCAGGCAAAGGGCCGAGCGCCCCGCGATCCGGGCGAGCGCGAGGCCGACCGTTCTCGCGTTCCCGGAGACGCCCGAGAGCTCCCCGATGAGGATTCCCAGGCCCACCGGCAGAAAGAGGGCGAGGGCCGTCACCTTGCAGGCGACGGCGAGGCCGATCGCGATCCCGATTGCGCCGACCTCCGCCAGCCCGGAGCGGCGCTGTGCCAGACGTACCGCTCCCAAAAGGGTGGCCGTCGTGAACGCCGTTAGAAACGTGTCGACTGCCCAGAAGTGCGACAGCTGGATCCCGAGCGGACAGAACGCCATCAAGGCCGCGGCGGTGAGGGCGACGCGGCGGTCGCGGGAAAGCCGGCGCCCGAGGAGGTAGGCGATCCAGATCGAGAACAGGTCGGCGACGGTCGAGAGCGCACGCCCGACGAGGTACGCGCCGCCGTAGCCGTCCCGGTGCAGGAGTCCGGCGACCGCCTTGGTGACGAACATCGGGAGCGTGCCGTAGACGAACGAGTCGTGTCCGCGGTTGTAGGGGTTCAGGGTCGATCGCTGCGAGTCGAAGTACTCCCCGGGGCTCTTCGGAAAGGCGAGCTTTTCCTCGACCATCGAGATGAAACGCTCGTCCGGGTGCAGGTGGTGCCCGTCGTCCCAGTTGATGCCGATCACGCGCAGCAGCGCTGCGACGAGGAGGACCGCACCGAAGACACGCCGCGCGCGGACCCGATTCAGGCGCACGCGCGTCCCTCTGTCTTCACTCGACCGCCGACGAAGATCAGCTTGCTGCGACCCGAAGGCCCTTGAGCGCGAGAAACTCGGCGATTTCTCCGCGATTTTCGGAGATCCATTCCAGAAGGCGGTCGACGCCCGTGGACGGATCGACCTTCGGGTCCCAGCCGAGGTCCTGCCGCGCGCGCCGGATGTCGCAGTAGAAGACTCTCTGGTCGCCCAGGCGGGCGGGGCCGTACTCGAAGGGAACCTTGCGGCCGATGCGCTCCTCGAGCATCGCGATGAGCTCCTTGAGGGAAAGCCGGAACGCCGGACCTCCCCCGACGTTGTACGCCCGACCGGCCACGGCGTCCCGCCGTTCGATCGCCGCGACGTAGGCGTCGACCAGGTCGTCCACCCACAGGAGGTCGCGAACCTGGAGGCCGTCGCCGTAGATCGTGATGGGCAGCCCGAAGGTCGCCGCGAGCGCGAACCAGGCCACCCAGCCCTGATCTTCCTCGCCGAATTGTCTCGTGCCCCAGATGCAGGACTGGCGGAAGGACACCGTGGGCAGACCGTAGCTGCGGTGGTAGTCGATGACGTACTGGTCCGCCGCGCCTTTCGAGCAGCCATAGGGCGATTCGAACGAGAGCGTCTCGGATTCGGAGACCCCGTCGGTGGCCACCGCCAGGTCCCAGCGCCCGTCGCGCAGGGTCTCGCCGGAGCTCAGGTGTCCGTAGACCTTGTTCGTCGAGGAGTAGACGAGGAGAGGCGCCTTCTCCGGGGCGGACGCATACCGGTGGCGGATCGCCTCGAGCACGCGAAACGTTCCGAGCGCGTTGGAGCCCCAGTCCTCCAAGGGATCGACGATCGACGTCGTCACCGCGACCTGCGCCGCGAGGTGCAGGATCGCGTCGAAGGGCTCCTGCTCGATGATCCGGAGGTCGTTCTCGTCGCGGACGTCACCCTGGACGAAGCGCACGTCCGGGTGGAGACCCTGGAGCCAGCGGAGGTTGTATCGAGCCGCCGGCCGCGAAAGGTTGTCGAAGAGCACGGTCTCGTGCCCGAGCTCGCGGAAGCGGCGCGCGGCGTTCGAGCCGATGAAACCCGCCCCTCCAGTGATCAGGACCCTCATGGAATCCGACCCTCCTTACACGGCCCGCTTTCCGGAAAACGTGTCATTTTAGCGAGCACACGAACGCGATGCACGAGCCGCGCTCGGGCGCAGGCTCTTCGGCGAATGGCAGATAGCGCCGGATCCAGAACGAGTTGTCGAAGAGCCCCGGACTGGGCACCCAGCGTCCCGTCAAGCGGCGGGCGATCAAGTGCGGGAAGCTGATGTAGTGCGCGCGGTGAAAGGCGCGGGTCGCGCGTTCCGACATGTAGTAGCGCCACGACTCCACCCGAAAACCCGCCCGCTCGAAGCGGCGTTGCCAGATGTCCGGCGAGTCCCAGCGGTAGTGGACCGCCTTCCGGTTGAGCCAGTCCACGTAGGCGCGGCGGGCACGGGAGAGTCCGAGGCGCGCCCAGAGGCGCTGGTCCGTGAGGAATTCGTTGAAGTGCTCGCCGAGGACGGTGCAGGCGAAACGTCCGCCCGGCTTGAGCACCCGGGCAATCTCCGACATTGTCGTCTCGATGTCCGGGATGTGCTCGAAAACGCAGTTGGAAACCACCGAGCCGAAGGAGCGGCTCGCGAAAGGCATTGCCGTCGACGAGGCGCGGACGACCAGGCGATACGCGCCGCGCCCGTGCGATTCGACGGTTTCCTCCATCCCGGGATCGAGGCCGACGTCCACGCCATCCGGGAAGACGACCGTTGCGAAGTGGCCGTCGCCGCAACCGACGTCGAGGATGGGCCGCGGGTAGTCGGTCTCCGAGAGGATGCGCGCCTCGATCGAGCGGATGATGACCCGGTGGAGCGGCATCTCCCGAAGGTGCGCGCGCAGGAGCTCGCGGGGGAAAGCTCCGGCGGCTTCAAGACGCGTTCCCGACCGCTTTCCGGTAGACGTCCTCGTATTCGGAAATCGTCCGTTCCATGTCGAACTTCGATCGGATCTCCTCGCGGGGCCGGCGATAGGACGCGGGCGACCCGAGCACCCGCACGATCTGCCCCGCGAGCCCCGCCGCGTCGGCGATCGGCGCGATTTCACCCATTCCGGTCATGCGAACCGGCTGCCGCACCCCGGGCAGGTCGGACGCGACCACGGGGACGCCCTCCAGCATCGCCTCGACCTGGACGAGGCCGAACGACTCCGTGGAGTTGATCGAAGGCAGGACGAGCAGGTCGGCGATCCGGAACAGGTCACCAATCCGCTCGGGCGGCACGGACCCGGTCGCGACGACGCCCGAAGCCGGATCGGCGAGCAGAGGCGCCAGCCGCTCTCCCACGGTCTCGCCGGGCACGCGGTCCTTCTCTCCGGCGAGAACGAGGGCGATCTGCGGAAAGCGCTTCCGGATCTCCGGAAGCGCGGCCACGAGGTACGACAGCCCTTTCTCCTCCGCGAACCGCCCGAGGAAGAGGAGGACCGGGCCGCCCCGGATCCCGTACTGGGCGCGGATCTCGTCGGCACTCCGATCGCTCGAGCGCGGCGCCACGACCGGTGGGAGGATCCACCGAACCCGGGAGATCCGCTTCGCGAGCGAGGGAGTGTGGCGTGCGTAGTCCTCGGTGTACGTCACGATGGTGTGCGCGCGGGCGAGCGCGAAGTCCTGCGAGCCTCGCGCCAGCATTTCGATCACGCGCTGGACGATCCCGGGCGGCGGCCTCAGGTCGCAGTGGTACGTCACGACGATCGGCACGCGCGCGGTCCGTCCCGCGAGCGCCAGCGGCACCGCGTTGACGAGCGGAGAGTGGAGGTGGAAAACGTCCGCCCGGGCGAGCTCCCGGCGGGCAGCCCGCAGGATCGCCGGGGAGATCAGGGCTTTCCCGGCCCGCGCGAGGACCGGAGCTCGGACCACCCGCACGCCGCAGTCGACCGCTTCCGTCGGAAACCCGGCCGCATGAGCGTGCGTGAGGACCGTGACGTCGTGACCGCGCCCGGCCAGCCCCTTGGCCAGGCTCTCGACGTAGAGAGTCAGCCCGGAGATGTTCGGGCGGTAGTAGTCGAGGGACATGAGCACCTTCACGGCGCCGCCGTGACGCGGTAAATGGCGGTCGGTCCGGAGTGGACCTTCTGAAGAAAGGGGAAGCTCTCGACCCGGTCCGCGGCGGGGTAAGTGCTGCGCTCCAGGCTCCCGACCGCGACGTAGTTGACGCGATGCCTCTCGAGGATCGCCCGCGCGGCCGCCGGGTCCGCCGCGGAGTAGAAGGCGCGGACCTCCTCGATCCGGGCGGGCACGTCGGGCGGGTTCGAACGCCACAACCCCTCGTGATTGGCCCAGCCGAGCACGGTCGGAATCCCGGTGTGCGACGAGATGCGCGCGTACTCCGTGTAGGGGTTGCCGGTGGCTTCCAGGACCACGGAGCCGCGCGGCGCGTTCTTCCGGAGCCACTCGATGGCCTCCAGGTCTCCGGGGTTCCGCCGTCCGAGCGCCCTCCGGGCGTCGAGCGAGAACCCGCCGTCCTTCTGCCGCAGGCGCGAGACGATCGCGGTCGCCGGGTAGAGAACGGCCGCGAACGTGGCCACGGCGAGGACGGCCGCGATCACGCGGCGGGGCGGCTTCGCGGCACGCCACGCGCGATCGGCGAAAACGACGGCTCCGATGCCGAGGAGCGGCCAGGCCTGGTGGTAGAACTTGAAGACCGTGTTCATGCGGTGGAGCTGGTCGCCGTACGAGTCCTTGAAGTAGACGATCTCGCAGCCGACGATCATCCCGAGCGCCAGGATCAGGAGAAAGGCCGCGAAGACGCCTTCCCGGTTGCGATCCCGGCGGAGCGCCTTCCACGCCGCGCGCGCCGCCAGAAATGCGAGAAAGAGAAGCGGGGCGAGGGCCGGCGCCTTGCGGACGAACGCGACGACCACGGAGAGGAGTCCCGCGACCGCAAAGCCGAAGTCGCGCCGCCGCCGTCCCTCCTCGGTGTCCTCCCGTGCGCCGTAGAGGAGTCCGAGCGCGGCGACCGCGAACAGGATTCCCCAGACGCCGAGGAGCTCGAGGATGCCCGAAAACGCGTGCGTCCGTCCGAAGCCCGCCTTCGGCAGCTGGAAGGACCGCACGTAGGTCAGGATCACCGCGACCGACGCCGCGGCCACGCCGGCCCCGGTGACGGCGCCGCGGAGCGCGGCTCCCTGGCCCGGGAGGCCCTCGCCGCGGGTGGCGCGCGCAACGCCCGCAAAGACCAGCAGGATGACGATGGCCGGCCCGTTCCAGGGGTTCGCGGCGATGGCGGCCCCCGCCACCATGGCCACGAGGAGGAAAGGAGCCGCGCGGCCGGGAAGACTCTTCCGGGCCGCGGGGTCGAGCGGACCCGCCTCGATCCACCGGTCGGCCAAAGCGAACGCCGCGAGGAAGAGGGGAAAGGCGAGCAGGTGCGGGTGCAGGTCCGCGTGGAAGAACGTGAAGAAGGGAAACTCGTTGATCGTGTCGCCGTTCCCGATCACCCGGGACGCGTGCCAGTAGTCGAAGTCCTTCGCGAAGGGGCGCGCCCACCCGTCGAAGGCGCCGGTCAGGTTCCCGGCGAACACGCTGACGAAGCCGGCGCCGATCGCCGCGGCGGTGCTTCCGCGGGTCAGTCGGAACCCCAGGCACGCGGCCGCGGCGAACGAGTAACCGGCAAAGGTCGCGATCGCCAGGTTGTACGCCACGAAGGTCGTGACACCGGCGCCTTTCGCGATCGTCGCGGCCAGGAGGTAGCCCCAGTAGTAGTAGTTGATGGTCTTCTCCGACATCCACGGGTCGAGCGGGGGCATGTCCGTGCCGCGCGTCAGGGAGTTCAGAAACGCGAGGTCCATGAACTTCTCGGCCCCCAGGATTTCGGGCACCGCCGCCCGGACGAGGAGCAACACCGCCGCGGGCACCCAGAAGAAGAGGGCGCCGCGGTTTTCGTCGGGACCCCAGAAGGGGTCGGCCCCCCGCCCGCCGGCGCGCCGGGAAAGGAAGGAGATCCCGGCGAGGACGAGCACCGCCAGGACAATCGCGGCCCGCGAGAACCCGAGCGGGGTCGCGACGGACAGCGCCCACGCGAGCCATCCCGCGAGGACGAGTCCCACCGGCCGCGACAGGAGCGCCGCGTCGCGCCGGTTCCCGAAGAACACCGTGAGCGCCGGCGCTACCGCGAGTCCGAGGACCTCCACGGCAAGGACCCACTTCAGGATGTCGAGCACTCACAGGAGTTTATAGACTGTCCCCAAAATCGGGGCACCTTGATTGCAGCGGAGGCGGGCGCATGGGACTGACCGAATACCGCCGGAAGAGACGATTCGACGTCACCGCGGAGCCGGCGGGGGGAAAGAAAGCCGCCCGCGCGAAGACGAAGAAGCTCTCGTACGTCATTCAGAAGCACCGGGCGACCGCACTGCACTACGACTTCCGACTGGAGTGGAAGGGCGTGCTCCTGTCGTGGGCCGTGCCGAAGGGACCGTCGCTCGACCCGGCGGTGAAGCGGATGGCCATGCCGACCGAGGACCATCCCATCGAGTACGCGAAGTTCGAGGGGATCATCCCGGAGGGACAGTACGGCGGCGGCACGGTGATGATCTGGGACGCGGGGACGTGGACTCCGGAGTCGCCCGACGTGGACGCGGCGTTGAAGAAGGGGGACCTGAAGTTCTCTCTCGACGGCCAGAAGCTGCACGGTTCCTGGGTGCTGGTCCGCATCCGCGCTCGCGAGGGGGGCCGGCCGCCGTGGCTCCTCATCAAGCACCGCGACGAGTTCGCGGGCAAGACCGACATCGCCGAGAAGGAGCCGCGCTCCATCGTGTCGAAACGGATCCTCGCGGAGATCGCGCGCGACGAAGGGGGCGACATCGTCAAGGCGGCGAGCGGCGACCCGCCCGCGCTGATCAAGAAGCTCCTGAAGCAGCCGGAGCTGCTCGCCCCGCCGAAGCGCGGGCGCCGCAAGGCCGTTTGGAACTCCAACCGGTGACCTCGTGACCGCCGCGCCCGCTCGAAAGGCGCGGCCCGCCTCCGCCCGAATCCCCTTCCGCGTGCACCCCATGCTGGCCACGCTCGTCCCCGAGCCCTTCCACCGGCCCGGCTGGGTCTACGAGGAGAAGTACGACGGCTACCGGATTCTCGCGTACAAGGAGGGAGCGAACGTCACGCTCTACTCCCGGAACGCCAAGGACCGGACGGAGTCGTTCGCGCAGGTCGCGCGGGCGATCGCGACCCTGCCGGACCGCACGCTCCTCTTAGACGGCGAGGCCGTCGCCTTCGACAGCAAGCTGGTGTCGCGCTTTCAGCTCCTCCAGCAGGGGGACGTCCCCTACGTCTACGCGGTGTTCGACTGCCTGTATCGGAACGGGCGCGACCTCCGCAACGAGCCGCTGACGGCGCGCCGCGAGTCGATGGAGGACGCGATCGGCGACACGGTCCACCTGTTCCCCTCCCGACGGCTGGAGTCGAACGGGTTGAAGGCCTACGAGACGGCGAAGCGGAAGGGCTGGGAGGGTGTCGTCGGCAAGGAGGTCTCGGCTCCTTACGTCGAGGGGCGCAGCGCGAAGTGGCTCAAGGTCAAGATCAAGCAGGAGGAGGAATTCGTCATCGGCGGCTACACCGCGCCGGCGGGCTCGCGCAGCCACTTCGGATCGCTCCTTCTCGGCGCGTACCGCGGCAGGGACCTGCACTACGTCGGCCGGGTGGGCACCGGATTCAACAACAAGACCCTCTCCGCCCTGCACCGGAAGTTTCAGCCGCTCGTCCAGAAGAAGTCGCCCTTCGTAGCCCCTCCCCGGATCAAGGATTCGACGTGGCTGGCGCCGAAAATGGTTGCCCAGGTCGGGTTCCAGGAGTGGACCGACGACCAGAAACTCCGCCAACCCGTCTTCTACGGACTCCGGGACGACAAGAAGCCCACCGAGGTCCTTCTGCCGGAGGCGAAGTGACCGCCGCGCGGCGCAAGCCGGCGCCGGGAGCCGGTGCACCGGCGGCCGGCCTGCCGGTGAAGGTCTCCAACCCGGACAAGGTCTTCTGGCCCGACGAGGGCTACACGAAGCTCGACCTCGTGCGCTTCTACGACTTCGTGTTTCCGAAGCTCCAGCCGTGGGTGAAGGACCGCCTGCTCTCGCTCAAGCGCTGCCCGAACGGCCTCCTGGGCAACTGCTTCTTTCAGAAGGAAAAACCGGACTCCATGCCGGCGGACACTCCCACGAAGCGGATCGTCCACGAGAACGGAGTTCGAAACTACGTGGTCGGCGGAAAGAGGGAGACGCAGCTCGCCCTCGCGAACCTGGGCTGCATCGCGGTGCACGTGTGGGGCTCGCGGGCGGCGACCCCGCGCCAGCCGGACTGGTTGTGCTTCGACCTGGACCCGGACTCCGGAAAGTTCGCCGACACCGCGCGTGTGGCCCTGAAAGTGAAGGCGGCGCTCGAGGCTCTGCGGCTCGAGTCCTTCGCCAAGACGTCCGGTAAGAAGGGTCTGCACCTCTTCGTTCCCATCCGCGTCGGTCCGGATGCGGACGACGTGCGTGGCTTCGCGGAGACGCTGGGGGCGAAGCTGTCCGCGGCGTACCCGAAGGAAATGACGATGGAGAACTCGATCGCCCGGCGGAAGGGGAGGGTCTACCTCGACCCGTTCCGCAACGGGTTCGCGCAGACGGTCGTGTCGCCGTTCTGCGTCCGGCGTTTTCCGCGCGCGCCCGTGTCCACGCCGCTCGCGTGGGCCGAAGTCAAACCCACGCTCGACCCCGGAACGTTCAACATGTCGAACTTCGCCCAGCGCCTGAAGAAGCCGGACCCGTGGGAGGACTTCTGGAAGAGCCGGCAGGACCTGAAGCCGGCGATCGCGGCGTTGAAGCGACTCTAGCCACAGCTAGACTTCGCTCCACGTGACCGGTCTCGAAAAGCTGGTTCGGTTCCTCGACCGCCTCTTCGGTCCGCCGCGGCTTTTTCTCGCGGTCGCGCTGTGGGTGCTCGCGCTCGGCGCCTGGGGGATGGTCGCCCGAACGTACCTTCCCCTGGAGCACCGGTTGAAGTGGGAGATCCCGCTCGAGCTCCGGGCGCCGCTCTACGCGAAGTTCGACTCGGGGTGGTACCTCGCCATCATCGAGTGGGGATACGGCAAGCCGCCCCCCGACGGAAAGCCGTCGAACCACGCCTTCTTTCCGCTCTACCCGACGACCGCCAAGGTTCTCCACGACACGTTCGCGATGGACGGGTTCCACGCCGGACTCGTGGTGACCTACGTCAGCCTCTTCCTGGCGATGAGCCTCTTCTACCGCGAGGGCGTCCGGCGGCTCGGGGAGAAGGACGCCCGGGCTTCCGTCGTCTTTCTGCTCCTCTTTCCCACGGCCTTCTTCTTCGTGGCGGTCTACGCCGAATCCCTGTTCCTGCTCCTGGCGCTGCTCGCGTTCCGGGACGCCCGAGACGGACCTTCCGGCAAGGCCGCGCTCTGGGGATTTCTCCTGGGTCTCACGCGGGCGTCCGCGCTCGTCGTCGCGCCCGCTCTCTTCCTCGCCGTGCTGGAGAAGCGGGCGCCGGACGGCCGCCGTCGCTGGGGGAGGGCTGTGCTCGCGGGCGCGGTTCCGGCCGCGACGGTCTTTCTCTGGATCTTTGGGACCGGCTGGATCTTCGGCGAGCCGGGCCTCTTCTTCCGCTCGATGCAGGGATGGCACCGGGCCACGAGCTCGCTTTCCGGCATCGGAGCGTGGTTCCTCTCCATGGGCCTGCGCTTCAAGCACCTGGACTGGTTGCGCGACCCGAGCCTCGGGCTCGACTACGGCGCGGCAATAGTCTTCGCGGCGGTCGCCGTGTATCAGCTCGTCAAGAAGAAGTGGTCCGACGCGGCCTGGACCGGCGGCGCGATCGCGCTTCCGATGACGACCGGGCTGTCCGGAGGGATGCCCCGCTTCCTGCTGGTCGTCTACCCCGTGTACTACGCCCTCGCCGAAGGGTCCCGGGATCGCCCCCGCCTCCGGCTCGCCTGGTGGATCGTCTCCGGCGTTCTCCTCCTGGCGTTCGCCGCCCGCTTCGTGAACTGGCACTGGGTCGCCTGAGGAGTGAATCCCGCCGAATACCGCGCGATGTTCGACGTCGAGGACCGCCACTGGTGGTACGTCGGCGTACGCCGGGAAGTCGAGAGGTGGCTGGATCGCCTCCGGCGCCCCGGGGGCGAGCCCCTGCGGGTCCTGGACGCGGGTAGCGGCACCGGAGGCCTGCTCGCGAACCTCCGGGGTCGGGCCTGGAAGGTCGGCGTGGAGATCTCGACGGAGGGAATCCGGCTCTCGCGCGCGCGGGGCCTCACGCTCGTCCGCGGCAGCGTCGCCGCACTCCCGTTCGCCGACGGCTCGTTCGATGCGGTTATCTCGATCGACGTGCTCTGTCACTCCGGCGTGGAAGAGCGGCTGGCCGTCGAGGAGGCGGCCCGGGTGCTCCGGCCCGGAGGACTGCTTCTGGCCCAGGTGCCGGCATTCGAGTTCCTGCGCGGAGGACACGACGCCGCCGTCTGGACGAAGCGCCGCTACCGGCGGGGAGAAGTGGACCGGCTCCTGTCCGGCGCCGGGCTCGCCTCGCGCCGATCGGCGTACCGCAACGCCCTTCTCTTTCCGTTTGCAGCGGCGGTGCGCCTCGCCGGCCGGCGTCGGCGGACTTCGCCGGATCGCGCGCGATCGGACGTCCGGCCCGTGCCGGGCTTCGTCAACGCGATCCTCTCGGGAGTTCTGGCGGTCGAGCGGCGGCTGGGTGGGAGTTTTCCGTTCGGCCTCTCCGTCTTCTGCGTGGCGGAAAAGCCGCCGCCGTCCCGCGATACCATCCGCGCCTCCGCAGGAGGCGGATTAGAAAGTGGCGGGGACAGGATTTATCCTGCACCCGCGTCCGAACTATAGCGGGGACAGGATTTATCCTGCACCCGCGTCCTTATTCAAGAGGAGCGACATGATTCCGGTCTGGGAGCCGGTCTTGGACGGCAACGAGAAGCGTTACGTTCTCGATTGTCTCGAGACGAACTGGATTTCGTCGCTCGGCTCGTACATCACGCGTTTCGAGGAGAGCGTGGCGAGTTACTGCGGCGTGCCGCACGGCGTCGCGACGTCGAGCTGCACGACCGCTCTCCACCTCGCGCTCGTGGCGCTCGGGGTCGGGCCGGGCGACGAGGTCCTCATTCCCGACTTCACCCTCATCGTCTCGGCGAACACGGTGATCCAGGCGGGCGCGCGCCCCGTGCTCGTCGACTCGGACCCGAAGACGTGGTGCCTCGACCCCGGTCGGCTCGAGGAGAAGATCAGTCCCCGGACCCGCGCGATCATGCCGGTGCACATGTACGGCCACCCATGCGACATGCCCGCGATCCAGGCGATCGCGCGCCGTTACGGGCTGCTGGTGATCGAGGACTGCGCCGAGGCGCACGGCGCGGAGATCGACGGCCGGAAGGTCGGCAGCTTCGGAGACGCCGCCTGCTTCAGCTTCTACGGCAACAAGATCCTCACGTCCGGCGAGGGCGGGATGGTGCTCTGCCGGGATGCCGCGCTCGCCGAGCGAATGAGCCTGCTGCGCAACCAGGCGTTCGACCATCCGCGTTTCGTCCACCGCGAGATCGGGTTCAACTACCGGCTGACGAACCTGCAGGCCGCGATCGGTCTCGCCCAGACTGAAAAGGTGGAGGAAAAGGTCGAGAGAAAGCGCGAGGTCGCGCGCTGGTACGGCGAGGCCTTTGCCGGAGTCGACGACGTGGATCTGCCGTGGGAGGCGCCGAATGCCAGGAACGTCTACTGGATGTACGGCGTCAAGCTCGGCGACTCGTTCCGCCGGGGGCGCGACGGCGTCATGGCGGCGATGAAGGAGAAAGGGGTGGAGACCCGCGCGTTCTTCTGCCCCATGCACCAGCAGCCGGTTTTTCAGAGAGACGATCCCCGCTTTCCGGACGTTTCCGGCGCGTACCCGGTCGCCGACGACCTCTGGAAGCGCGGCCTCTATCTGCCGTCGGGCCTCGGCCTGACGCGGGCTCAGGTGGAGGAGGTTGTCGGGAAGCTCGCGGAGTGTCGCGATTGACGCGGGACGAGCGCGCGAATCCGGGCGATCCCCGGGTGTCGATCGTGCTCGCGACTTTCAACGAGCGGGAAAACATCCTCGACACGATCCACGGGATCTTCGAGCACCTCGGCCGCTCGACCGAGGTCATCGTGGTGGACGACGACTCTCCCGACGGCACGTGGCAGCTCGCGGAAGACCTGGACGACCCTCGGGTGAAGGTAATCCGGCGGATCGGGACGCGAGGCCTGGCGTCCGCCTTCAATCGGGGGATCCTGGAAAGCCGTGGGTCGGTCGTGGGCTGGATGGACGCCGACATGTGCATGCCGCCCGCGATGCTGCCGGGGATGGTGAAACTCCTGGACGAGTTCGATGTCGTCGTGGGTTCGCGCTATACGCCGGGAGGAAAGGACGACCGGGCCGCTCTGCGCGTGGTCGCGAGCCGGCTGATCAACCGCGTGGCGACGACCGTACTCGGTTACGGGATCCGCGACTACGACAGCGGATTCGTGGTCCTGCGGCGCACCGTGTTCGACCGCGTGTCCCTGATCCCGACCGGTTACGGCGCGTACTTCATGGAATTCCTCTACTCCTGCCGGCGGAAGGGTCTCACGGTGCGGGAGGTGCCCTACACCTTCCGCGACCGCCAGAAGGGGATCTCCAAGTCGGCGCCCAGCCTCTGGCGGTTCCTCCGCACGGGCATGCAGTACGTCACGCGCATCTTCGTGGCTCGACTGCGTCGTCCCGACTGACCCCAAAGAAAAGCAGGGCAGGTCCGGAAGGACCTGCCCCCACAGTCGTTGTTCAGCGTTGAATAAGGAGGCGGGTGCAGGATAAATCCTGTCCCCGCTGCTTTACTTGTAGGTGACGACGATGAGCGACCACGCGCCGGAGCTCGGGAGCGTGCCGTTCAACTCGTACTGTCGCAGAGCCGGAACTGCCGGCACCCGATGGAACGGCCGCAACGCCGAGGCGGTTCCCGCCGCCGCGTACGCGGGTGAGTAGACGCCCTCGACCGCGTTCGACGCGGCCGGCGTGAATCCGTCGGGCGCGTACGCGAGACCGAACACGAGCTCGTTCGCCTGCGTCGTGGTCGCGGTCAGCCCGGAGCTCTGAAGGCCCGACGCCGTGCCCGCCGCGGTTGCGGTGCGGTCGAGGGCCGCCGCGGACAGGCCCGAGAACTCGTTGACGACCATCGCGGCGCCGTTGCGCTGCTTCGGGAACGTGCAGGTGATGGTCTGCCCGCTGGCGAGCGCCGCCGTGTTGTGACGCGACAGCACGGCCACGAACGGACGGTCGCCGCCGCCGGCGCCCGCGTCCCGGCCGTAAGCGCCGTTGATGGGATCGCTGCAGCCGACTCCCGCGAGGGAGCCGTTGTTCCCGGCCTGCAGGACGACGACGAGGCTGCGGCCCGCGGCAACGCCCGTCGCCGGGATCGTGAGGGCCAGCTTCGAGATGTTCCCGTTCGCCGTCCTCGTGCCGACCGTCTTGATGAACGCGATGGCCGGCGGCGGGGGCGTCGTGCCGATCTGAATGGAGGCCGCGCGAACGTTGTTCGACTCGTCGCTCTCCGCCACGGCGGAACCGGCGTCGGCCCGCGCGAGGAGAAACCAGGCTCCCGAGGCGGTGCCGGCGGGGATCGTGGCAGGGGTTGCCGCGGAGCTCGAAGCCCCGGCCGCGAGCGGTCCCACCGCGCGGCTGGCGAGGACGACGTCCGTCGCCTCCCACGTGGAATTGGCGGACAGGTAGAGGCCCGTCGTCGACGCTCCCGCGGACAGGCCGCCGGCCGCATTCGCGGTCGTGTCGCTGATCGAGATTGCTCCTCCGGCGAGCGCCGAGGCTGGCCCGGAGAGCGCCGAGACCAACAGGTCCGCGAGGCGGGAGAAGGTCGCCGTGCACGTGAGGTCCGACGTCATCTGCACGCTTCCGTCGGCGCAGTCCGCGGCGCCGCTCCATCCCGCGAAGGTGGAGCCGGCCGCGGGTGAGGCGGTCAGGGCAACGGCCGTGCCGTCGGAGAACGCCGCGGAGCAGGTGGTCCCACAGTTGATCCCGGTCGGCGAGCTCGTAACTGTGCCGGCGCCGCCGCCGGCCTTGGTCACCGTCAGCGTGCGGTTGGTCGTGTTGCAGGAGTTACCGCCGTCGCCGTAGAGCCAGCGCACGGCATCCGCGTCGTCCGAGCCGAGCGTCGTGCGGTGCTGGACCGACGACCGCATCTGCGCGACGCTCTCGTCGCCCCGACAGATGTCATGCGTGGAGACGTCCTGGTCGGAGTGTCCGAGTCCGAGGGTATGGCCGAGCTCGTGCGTCAGGACGGCCTGCGTCGTGATCGAGTCGAAGCCGTTCGTCGTGCAGTAGGAGCGAAGCCAGACCTCGCCTCCGGTGATCGTCGACCACGACTCGGCCCGCCACGTGTGGTTGCCGCCTCCGCGGGGACCGCCGCAGCCGATGACTCCGCCCCCCGAAAGACAGGTCGTCCACCCGCAGCCCGACGAGAGCGCGTTCAGGTGGATGGGATTGGTTCCGCTCCCGGAGATCGTGTAGCCGATCGTCGAATTGGGCTCGTCGTCCCAGGTGGCGGTCGAGTTCTGCGATTCGGCGACGCCGCCGCCGGTGATGTTCGCGGTCCCGTCCAGCCACCATTGCGCCGACGCGCCGTTCGACCAGCGCCACCGGTTGCCGTTGATGCTTCCCCAGAGGGGCGAGACCGTCTCGAACTCCGGGTGCACGACCGGCCGAAGCCGGCCGACGGGGCCCGGGCCCGACGAAGCCTCCGCGCCCTGCGGGTCCCTTGCGAATGCGAGGAATCCGTCCAGGTCGCGCGGCGCGTCGAACGGCGCGCCCTCGGAGACACTTCCGCCGAGCCGCTCCGGACGCCGGATGGTCACTCCCACGTGGGGCGTGGCCGCTTCGGGCACCGCGAAGAGGGCGCCTTTGTCGTCCTGCTCCACCGAGAATTTTCCGAGCAGAAGCTCCGCCGTCTGCCAGTCGCCGTCGGGGCGTGCGATCGCGAAGACGACGACCTCGCGGCCGGGGACGTACTCGGGACGGCCCCACAGCTGGAAGAAAGTTCCGTCGGGGAGCCGGCCTCCGAGTTGGCGGAGGACGAGATCGCCCGGGACAACTCCCTTTACGACCTCGAGGGGCGCGATCACGGTGACTGTCTCGGGGCGGCCCTCCGCGTCGGGGGAGACGGACGTCGAGAGAACGACGCCGCGCACGATGGCGTCGGAGCGGTTCGCCAGATCGCCGGTCGCGAGCGGGACGACGGTCGTCGCAACGACGACCGGGGCGGAGAGGAGAAGAAGGGCAACGGAGAGGAAAGAAAGTCGCGATGCGGTGTTCTTTTCTCTCCGGGGCCCGATGGGGGAACTCGTCATGTCGCCTCCTGTGGCGGACAGGCGTTCCGGCCGCTTTCCTTCGGAAGCATGCGAAGTACGGGCAGGAGAGCCGGTGGCGCCGGACCTTGGTCTAACCTTTTTTGTACTGCTTCGCGCAAAGTGTAGCAGCCGACTCCGACGCGGTCCACCTTTTTGCGCCGTTATGCTTGATTCCTCACATGAAGCACGAGGTTCTCGGCCCCCGGTTTGAAAGGCGCGACGATCGGGGCGTTTTTCTCGAGATCCTGTCGGGCTTTCCGGCGGGGACGGTGGTCACCGGGCGGATGAACTCGGGTGCGGTGATGGGCAATCACTACCATCGGCGGACGCGGGTTTTCTTCTACCTGCTCGAAGGTGCCGCCGACGTCGGGACCGTGAACGTCGAGACCGGCGCGAAAGAGAAGTTCCGACTCGCCGCGAACCAGGGCGTCTTCTTCGAGACCGGTGAGTCCCACGCGATCCGTTTCCGGGAGGACTCCGAATTCCTGATGCTGAAGTCGCTACCCTACGACCCGGAAGATCCCGACACGATCGAGTTCCCGGTCCCCGACTGAGTCACCGAAAGTCCTCTGTCATCCCGAGCGCAGCGAGGGATCTCTCCGTATGTAGACCGTCTTTTCCACCCTCGCGTAAACCGCGCCCTTTGCGTCGGTCAGGTCCACGGTGTAGACGCGGTCGGTCGGTTTTCCGTCGTCCGTGAGCCGGCGGATCGTCGCGATTTCTTCCTCGTCCAGGTGAAACCGCGCGTACAGGGTGCCGCGTCCCGGCTTGCGGAATCGGATCGTCGCCGCCTTGTCCCACACGACGTAGTCGGGACCGAGGATCTTGATCAGCATGATCATGTAGTGCGGGTCGACCGCGCCGTAGAGACTCCCGCCGAAGGTCGTCCCGACGTAGTTGCGGGTGCGCCAGTTGAGGGGCAGCTCCACCCGCATCTCCCGATAGTCGCCTGCGATGTACGTGATGCGGGCGCCCGTGCCTCGGAACGCGGGAAAGAAATTGAAGCCCCAGCGCATGCGACGCGTCGCCCACGATTCCGGCACGGTCCGGATGCTAAGCTGATTTCGATGTCCGAGCCCGGCTTCGTGGCGCTGCTCGAGAGCGGAGAGCTCGAGAACCGAGTCGAGCGGCTCTACGAGCTCCTCGCCGCCTGCACGGTCTGCCCGCGCGACTGCGGCAACGACCGGCTGGCGAACGTCCTCGCCTCCTGCGCGTCGGGCCTCGACCCGGTCGTGTCTTCCTACACCGCGCACTTCGGCGAGGAGCCGGCGCTCTCCGGCACCCGCGGCGCGGGGAACGTTTTCTTCGGCAACTGCAACCTGCGCTGCGTCTACTGCCAGAACTGGCAGATCAGCCAGGACTGGAAGGGTCAGCGGCAGAACGAGGTCTCCGTCGAGCGGCTCGCGGAGGTGCTCCTCGAGCTGCAGAGCCGGGGTTGCCACAACATCGGGTTCGTCTCGCCCACCCACTACGCGCCGCAGATGGCGAAGGCGGTGCTCCTCGCGGCGCGCGCCGGGCTGCGGCTTCCGATCGTCTACAACACCAACGCGTACGACTCCGTCGAGGTCCTCAAGCTGCTGGACGGCGTCGTCGACGTCTACCTGCCGGACTTCAAGTACGCGGACAGCACGGCGGGCTCCCTATACTCCAAGGTACCGGACTACGCTGAGCGCTCGCGCGAGGCGCTTCTCGAGATGTACCGGCAGAAGGGGTCCGCGCTCGTATTCGGCGACAACGGGCTGTTGAAGAGCGGTCTTCTCGTCCGGATGCTCGTCCTGCCCAACGGCGTCGGTGGAATCGCTGAGTCGCTGGCGTGGATTGCGGAAACACTCTCACCCCGGGTCGCTATCTCGCTGATGGCACAGTACTACCCGATCCACCGCGCGGCCTCGAACGAGCGGTACTCCGCTCTCTCCCGCGGCATCACGGCAGGAGAGTGGGAGGAGGCGCTCGCCGCGCTCGAGGCGCTTGGCTTCGAAAACGGCTTCCAGCAGGAGCTCGAGACGGCGAACCGCTACTACCGCCCGGACTTCACGAACCGCGAGACGCCGTTCAAGGACGTGCGGGACTTCCGGGTCTAGTCTTTCGCACCCTCCAGCGCCGCCAGCCGTTTTCTCAACTCCTGGACCTCTTCGTAGAGCGCCTGGATGGCGGTCAGCGCAACTCCGTCGGCGTCGACCGTCGCGATCGAGGTGTCGTCTGTCCCGAGGCCGAACGCCGCGGCGAAGTCCTGACCGGTGGGACCGAGATGCCTCACGGAGCATCCCTCGGCCTTGTAGCTCCAGCGCGTGATTGGCAGAGAGCTGACGCGCGCGAGCACGTCGTGTTTGTCGATTTCCTCGAAGTTCTCCTTGCGTGAGGAGTCCGAGCTGTTCGTCCACGCGCCGCCGATCGTCAGGTGCGCGCCGGTCGAGGTGTTGAGGAAGTCGGTTGCGATCGTAATGCTCGGGGTGCTGGTGGTTCCGAGCCACATGCCACCGGAGGCCCGGACGATGAACTGGTTGATGGAGGTGGATGCGACGTCCAGGGCAGTGCTGTCGCCCCAGACAAATGTACCGACATGATTCGCTTTTGCACGGCTCCCCGCCGCGAAACTGTAATTCCCGAGCGCGGTGTTCAGATAACCCCCCGGGACGGTGGCGGCGTACCCGCTCGCGACGTTGAAGACGCCTCCTCCGACGGTGGAGTAGGCCTCGCTGGCGGTATTCCCCTGGCCCCCTCCGATAAAGGTTAGCGTCCCGCTCGCGGTATTGGAAACGCCGCCTCCGACGGTGGCGGACTCTTTGTCGGAGGTCGTTCCTCCATTGTCACCCGCCCGGTTTCCGGCTCCGCCGCTGATCGTTCCATAGTCATCTGTCACCACGTTGCCGAAGCCACTGGTTAGACCGCCACCGGCAATCGTCGCGCCAACCACGTCCGCAGTCACGATATTCGTGCCGAGGCCACCGATCACGTTTGGGGCTCCCAGAGTCGGCTCCAAACGAAAGGCCCGCGCGCCGCTGACCTTCAACTCGAGCGCCTGATTGTCGGTCGTGCCGAGGAAGTTCGTTCCGGGCGTCGTCCCGGCGTTGCCGGCCAGCCTCCACGACGCCGGCGCGGTGTTGGCGATCGTCAGCGTCTGGCCGGAGGGAGTGATCGAGACGTTCGAGCCGGCTGAAAGCGTTACCGCGCCGGAGAGTCCGTTGACCGTGTTCACGACGGTCTGCGGCGCGTAGTAGCCGTTGACGTCGATGACGAGGTCGATCGAGACGACGCCCGCAACGACGGTGATGGCTCCGCCGGTGCCGAGCGGCACGACCGCCGCGTTGGAGAGGTTGGGGGTGTTCTGGTTGTAGGTCATCGTGGCCGACGCCGGAAACGCTCCGCCCGCCGGGTAGGCCACCAGGAACCCGGCTCCGGGGACGTTGACCGCCGAGAAGTTGAAGGAGACTGCCTGCGCCGCGGCGGGGATTCCGCACTGGTTGACGATCGTGATCGTTCGCCCGGCGGGCGTGATCTGGGGAGGACCATACTGTCCCGAGAAACCGTTGCCGCGCGTGTCGGCGACCCGGCAGGGATTGATCCCCGTGAACGCGAGCGGTGCGGTCGGGACGGCCTCGGTCCCCGCCGTGGAGGCCACCGACTCGGGCGGCTGTTTTACTAACGTCTCCGGCACGACGACCGAGGCCGGCACCCAGTAGGGCGGCGCTATCCAGTTCACGATCTTGTTGTTCGACTCAGCCCCGGCGAGAAAGCTCCAGAGCAGAGCCGAACCCAGAACAGTCGCGAAGCGTTTCGGTTCCACGCTCCCTCCTCGTTTTATTGCGCCTGACGGCGCGGTCTTGTCTTACCGATCGTCTTATTTCGCTTGCTCGAGCGCCGAGAGTCTCTGCTCCAGGGCGTGGATTCTGGAGTCCTTTTCCTTCACGATCTCATAGAGCGCCTGGATCGCCGCGAGCGCGACCCCGTCGGCGTCGACCGTGCCGATCGACCGGTCGTCGCCGCCAACTCCGAAGGTCGCAGCAAAATCCTGAGCCATCGGTCCGATGTGGCGGACCGATCCGTCCTCGACCTTGTAGCTCCATTTCGAGATCGGCAGCCGTGCGACCCGCGAAAGAAGGTCGCGTCCGTCCACCGGCTCGAACCGATCCTTGGCCGCCCGGTCGGAGTTGTTCGTCCACACACCGCCGATCGTCAGCCGAGCGCCGGTCGAAGTGGTCAGAAAGTTTGTCGCGATGTCCAGGCTCGGCGTGTTCGTCGTTCCGAGCCAGATCCCTCCGGAGGCGCGTACGATGAACTGGTCGACTCCGGTCGAGGCGACGTCGGCGCCCGGAGCCTCGGCGTCGCCCCAGACGAACGTCCCGGAGTGGAGCGCCTTAGCGCGACGTCCAGCGGCGAAGCTGTAGGACCCCCCCGCAGTATTGCTGTTGCCTCCAGGAACCGTGCCATTGAGCCCACTGGCGACATTTCCCGTGCCCCCTCCGACCGTGGCGACGGTCCCGCTCGCCGTGTTTCCGCTCCCGCCTGCGATGGTCGCCGAGGAGCCGGTCGCGTTGTTGGAGATTCCGCCGCCGACCGTACTGAATTCGCGATCGTCGACCGATCCGGCGAGATCGCCGGCCAGGTTCAGGTATCCGCCTCCAATCGTGCCGTGATGATCGCTGACTCGGTTGGGCTGACCGGCATTTCCCCCTCCCGCAATGGTTGCTCCGACCACGCCCGCGACGACGAAGTTGGCGGGATGGCCGCCGATCACGTTGGGTGAGGTCAACGTGGGCTCGAGTCGAAAAGCTCTCGCGGCGTTCACCTTCAGCTCCAGGGGCTGGTTGTCCGTCGTTCCGACGAAGTTCGTTCCCGGCGTCGTTCCGGCATTGCCGGTGAGCGACCACGCGGCCGGGGTGCTGCTCGCGATCGTGAGGGTCTGACCGGACGGCGTGATCGAGACGTTCGAGCCGGCGGCGAGCGTGACCGCGCCGGAGAGATTGTTGACCGTGTTCACGACGGTCTGCGGCGCGTAGTAACCGTTGACGTCGATGACGAGGTCGATGCTCACGACTCCGGCCACGACGGTGATCGCTCCGGCCGTGCCCAGCGGCACGACCGCGGCGTTGGAGAGGTTGGGCGTGTTCTGGTTGTAGGTCATGGTGGCCGAGGCCGGGAACGCGCCGCCCGCGGGATACGCCACGAGGAATCCGGCGGCGGGTACGTTGACCGCGCTGAAGTTGAAGGAGACCGCCTGGGCCGCCGCGGGGATTCCGCAGAAGTTGGCGACCGTGATCGTGCGCCCGACCGGGGTGATCTGCGGCGGACCGAACTGACCCGAGAACCCGTTGCCCCGAGTGTCGGCAAGCCGGCACGGGGTGATCCCGGTGAAGGCCAGCGGTGCGGTCGGCACCGCCTCGGCGGCCTCGGGAGAGAGCCGCGCTTCCGGAGAGGAGTGAGCTATACCGTTCAACGGTATAGTGAGCGACTCCTTCGCCGGGTAGTCGGCAAGCGCGGACATCGGAGGTGCCCAGTACGGGGGCGCCGTCCAGTTCGTGACGCGATCGGCCGCAGAACCTCCGGATATCCCCTGCGCGCTGGCGGCTACGGACAACG
This sequence comes from uncultured Acidobacteriota bacterium, assembly GCA_963765835.1. Classification (GTDB taxonomy): domain Bacteria; phylum Acidobacteriota; class Thermoanaerobaculia; order UBA5066; family Gp7-AA6; genus Gp7-AA6. Next base: position 206,229 of record CAVXYF010000009.1, read on the forward strand.
ACAGGGCAATAGCGACGGCAACGGCGAGGCGGCGGGCGGGCATGACAAGTCCCCTCCTTATCGAAAAGTGAGCCGCGAGTTTTGTGTATCGGAATTCTGTCGCCGCAGGGACCCTGCAAGCGACTAGACGAAGGTCGTATCTAGAAGAGCCGCTTCTGCCCCTGCGCCTCCGCCGGCCTCGTAGCCCCCGCGATCGCGGGATAGGTCTCTCTCAGGCTTTCCGGCGCGGCGCGTGTTTCACCGATCAGCATCTGCTGCAGCTGGAGCGCATTCGCCACGGCCTGGCCGCGAAAGTGGTTGTTCATGATCGCGAACGCATTCGTGTCGGCGCGACGGACGCGACCTTCGCGGATCCGCTCCGCCCACGGTTCGAGCTCGCGCTCCGAGTAGAGGTAGTTGTAGCGCTCCTCGTTGGAGGTGTCGGGCCCGAACCACTTCGCGGCGTTGCGACCGTGAAACCGGTAGTACGCCACGGAACCGGTCACGTGCGAGGTCGCGGGCAGGTTGCCCGAGAGCCGCGGCTGATCGATGTTGACGAAGCCGACCCCGCGGTCCTCGAGGAATGCGATCGTCTCCGGCGTGTCCCACGAGAAATGCCGGAACTCGGCGGCCATCGGGAACCGCTCGAACCGGTCGAAGATCTTCGCCAGTACGGCGAGGTTCTCCGGGGTCGATCGAAAGGACATGGGCACCTGGACCAGCACGCACCCGAGACGACCGCTGTCGGCGAGTGCTCCGGCCGAGTCCGAAAAAGCCTTCTCGTCCTCTTGGGTCGCGTTGCCGTCGTGGGTGAAGCCGCGGTACAGCTTGACGCTGAAGAGGAACCGATCGTTGTGGGAGACACGGCGCGCCCAGCTGCGCGCCATGGAGACGGGTGGAATCCGGTAGAAAGTGGAGTTGATCTCGTTGGTGTCGAAGAGCGATGCCATGAAGGCGAGCCGGTCGAAGTCCCGCCGCGGCGGGGGATAGACGATTCCCTCCCAGTCCTTGTACATCCACCCCGCCGTTCCGACGCGGATCGCGCCGGAGTGCCGCGGGTCGGACGGGAGAGCGCTCACTCGACCGTGCAGGCGTTGACGACCGCGGAGTGCTCATCTGCGGCCACGGTGAAGAGGCTCTCTCCAATCTTGCGTTCTCCGTGCTGGAGCCGGATCTGGTAGTCGCCGGCCTTCTCGAAGAAGCTGCCGGTCTTCACCGTTTCCCGGGTGTGCGGAGCGACGCTCCCGGTCGGGAGGAGGACGCGCGAGGCGCCGCCGGGCGCGAGGGCAACCACCGCGACCTCCGCGGCGGGCGCTGACGCGACGTCGGCCACGACGGTCACGCGATGCACGGCGTTCGCCAGCTGCCAGCGGGCGCGGGAGGCCTCCTCGCCCGGGACGAACGCGGTGACGCGGTTGCGCGCCGGGGAAGACTCTACGTTCTTCGGGAGGCCGAAGGGGTAGCGGACCCAGAAGCGCGTCGCCACCGGGCGGCCCTCCAGGGTCGCGGGAAAGTAACTGCCGGCGCGCAGCGCGGTGTCGGTCGCCATCGCAAAGATCATGAAGGTCGTGCCGACGATCTGAACGTCCCGGACCTTGCCGGCCCGGTCGACGAGGACCTCGTGGGTCGACTCTCCCGACATCCGCGCCTTCTTCGCAGTGTCCGGGTATTCGGGAGCGCGGAGCATCCGCGGCCGGGCGGCCACGAAACCGGCGCACGACGAGGCGAGTCCGAGCGCCGGGGCGGGAGTCGCCGCGCGGGTGGAGCAGCCCGAGCCCGGCACCAGCAGGAGGGCGCCGAGGACGACGGCTACTGCTTGCGGAGCGCGGACGCGAAATCGAAACGCGACGGATCGCGCGCGACCCAGAACTGTCCTCCGCCGGCCTCGCGGCCGTCCGTCAGGAAACGCAGGGTCCACACGCCCTCCTCCCAGTCCGCGCCTACGGCGGCCACGACCGGCACCCGGACGTCCGTGGCTCCTCCGGCGACGGAGACCGGCGTGTCGAAGAGGATGTAGGGGCGGCCGGTGGGCGACGTCGCTTCCACGCGGACCTTCAACTTCCTCGGTTTCGGCTGCGGCTCGACGTCGATGACAGCTTCCGCGAGCAGCTTCGGATCGATGCCGCGGCGGATCGGGAACCCTTCCGGCGCCGACTTCTTTCCGGAGGCGTCGGCCGGAAAGACCGGCAGGTCGCCCAGGATCGGTTGGGGAATCAGGCCCCGCTTGTTGGATTTCACGCGAAATCGCACGCCCACGTTCGCGGCGATGTCAACCGGCTTTCCGTCGCGCGTCGCCGGCTTGAACGTCCAGGCCTTCACGGCGGTCATCGCCGGACCGACCAGCGCGGGGTAGCTCGCCGCGATCGGCCGCAGGTCCTCGACTCTCCCGGCCTTGTCGATGCGCCCGGAGAGAAGGACGTTTCCCTGTTGCTCCCCCTTGAGCAACGCCTCGGGGTAGACCGCCTCCTGGTACTTCTGCACTTCCGCGCCGGTCGTCTGCGCGAGCGCGGGAACGGTGAGGAGGACGGAAAGCACGAGGAGATCGAGAAACCTCCTCACGCCGGCACCGCCTCGAGCGCGCGCCGCGCGTGGTAGGAGGAGCGGACGAGAGGCCCGGCCTCGACCCGGAGGAATCCGAGTCGCTCGCCCTCGCGGCGGAGCGCGTCGAACTCCTCGGGCGTGTAGTACTTCTCGACGGGGAGCCGGCGTTCGTGGGGTTGCAGGTACTGGCCGATCGTCGCGATGTCGCAGCCGGAACGGCGCAGGTCCTCGAGCGCGCGGACGAGCTCGTCCATGGTTTCGCCCAGGCCCACCATCACTCCCGACTTGGTCCGCATTGCAAGACCGTCGTCGCGACGGCGGGCGTCGCACCGCGCGAGGAGCTCCAGCGAGCGCTCGTAGCGCGCCTGCGGGCGGACCCGATGGTAGAGGCGCTCGACCGACTCGAGGTTGTGGTTCAGGATCTCCGGCACCTCGCGCAGAACCGCATCGAGCGCGTCCCAATTCCCGCAGAAGTCGGGAATGAGGACCTCGACCGTGCACTCCGGAACCGCGCTCCGGATGGCGCGGATCGTCCCGGCGAAGTGTTCCGCTCCGCCGTCGGCGAGGTCGTCCCGGTTTACCGAGGTGACGACCGCGTGAGAGAGGCCGAGCTCCCGCACCGCCTCCGCCACGCGCGCGGGCTCCTCCGGATCCAGAGAGCCGGGCGCGCCCTTGCCGACGGCGCAGAACCCGCAGGTGCGTGTACAGACGTCGCCCATCAGCATGAACGTCGCGGTGCGCTCGCGAGCCCAGCACTCGTGGATGTTCGGGCAGCGTGCCTCCTCGCAGACCGTGACGAGGGAGAGCCGCCGCATCATCTGACGCACCTCGTCGTACTCGCCGGTGGTCGAGAGGCGGACCTTCAGCCACGGCGGGCGCTCGAGCCGGGAGGCGTGGGGGAGAACCGGGAGATCGCTCACGCGCCCGCGGGCTCCACGGTCCGGGAGAAGACGTCCGCGAAGTGCCCGAGGAGCCCCGGGACGACGTCGCGGGGCTCGACCGGCCGGCCCAGGATCCGTTCCATCGACGTTACACCGCCGTCCGTGATTCCGCACGGCACGATTCCCTGGAAGTACGGGATCGGTTCGTCCGTGACGTTCAGGGCGAAGCCGTGAGTCGTGATCCAGCGCGAGATGTGGACGCCGATCGCGGCGACCTTGTCGTTCCCGACCCAGACGGAAGACACTCGCTCCGGAGCGGTCGAGCGCGAAGCGGCGACGCCGAAGTCCGCCAGCGTGTCGATCACGACGCGCTCCAGGTCCCGAACGTAGCGCCGGACGTCGCGGCGGTCCGGGTCGAGGTTCAAGACCGGATAGCCCACGAGCTGCCCCGGCCCGTGGTACGTGACCTTTCCCCCGCGGTCCGTTTCCACCAGCCCGATTCCGAGCTCCCGGCGCCTCGCCGCGGTGAACAGGACGTCCGCGGCGGAGGCGTTCCGCCCCAGGGTGAAGACGGGTTCGTGCTCCAGGAGCAGGAAGGTCTCCGGACCGCCGCGGGCGACCCGGGCCGCCGCCTCCTCCTGGAGAGAAAGCCCCTCCCCGTATCCGACTCGTCCCAGCCACCGCGCCTCGACCTGCCGGGCCGGCGGGGAGTCCACCGCGTCCCGAGGCGCCCGGGCGTTCAACGTTTCCATGGCCCCGGAAGTGTAACGCCCGCGCCGAAGACTCCGTAGAGGAGGAGCACCGGGTCCCAGTAGGGAACCCGGTAGCGCCACACGACGAGCACGAGAACGTGCGCCGCCATCGACACGGCGAGCACTCCGAGCGCGAACGCGCGCACGCCGGGCCGGGGAGCGGCGAGGAATCCCGCGACGGCAAACGCGAAGAGGAACACGGAGAAAGCGCCGACGGCCAAGACGACGGAGCGGGGCCAGAACCAGGGAGTTGGATACGGGCGAAGCCACTCCCACGACTTGCGCAGCATCAGCCTCGCCCAGCCGGCCGGGTCGGAGCTTCTCTCCGCGATGGCGCGCGAAGCGAAGTAGCGGGACCGCTCGGACGGAGAGGTCCGGCCGGCCACCTGCAGCTCCGCGGTCTGGCGGGCCATGTCGCGGTGCATCGCGTCCACCCACCGCAGGTATTCGTCCCGGCTCCGGACTTCGAAGAACCGGAGCTGCCAGTCGGAGTTCCCCTGGTAGAAGGCGTTTCCCGCGGCGTCGTTGACCGGGACGAAGTCTCCGAAGACGACGGCATTCCGCGCGGTCCACGGCGCGATCGCCAGGAGGAAACCGAGGACCGCCGCTCCCGCGACGTGAGCGCGCGCGCGAATGGGATAGCGCCGGTCGAGGAGCGGCGCCGCGAGAAACGGGACGAGCGCGAGCGCGCTCGCGCGGGTCAGCGCGGCCATTGCGAGGACCGCCCCGGCGACGAGGGCAAGCGTCGAGGACGGCCGGTCCGTCGAAACGATCAGCAGGAAGCCGGCCGCGAGCAGGAGCGTCATGAAGAGCGGTTCGCTCTGCACGTCTGCCGAGTTCCAGAGAAAGACGGGGTGGAGCGCCGCAGCCGCGCCGGTCGCGAGCGCGATCGCGCGCCTTCGGAAGATCCGCGCGGAGAGCAGCGCCAGGAGCGGGGCGGCGAACGCTCCCGCGACGGCCGTGGCGACCTTCGCACGGGGGACGGAGTCGGGACGCCCGAGCGTGGCGACCGCGAGAAAGAACGGGTAGCCCGGAGCGCGGAAGTAGAAAGGCTCGGTCGTCAGCGGGTAGCGCGCCTCTCGGGCGAGCTCTCCGGCCGCGTAGAGGTAGGCGCGGGCATCGCCGAACCGGACCGTCGAGAAGCCCGCAATGGCCACGGCGGCGAGCCGGCCGGCGAGGGCAAGGGCGAAGAGGAATCCGAGGGAGCGGGCTCCGAGCTCCGGGGGCTCCCGGCTGTCCGCGGACAGCGGAGAGCCTTTCCTATCCCAGATCGAACTCGCCCTTCTCCAGCGTCTTCTTGACGGTGGCCAGGAAACGATCGGCATCCGCGCCGTCGATCAGCCGATGGTCGAAGGAGAGCGCGAGGAATCCGACGGTACGGATTCCGAGAGCGTCGTTGCCGTTCTCGTCGGCGACGACCACCGGCCGCTTTTCAATCGTTCCCACGCCGAGGATCGCGACCTGCGGCTGAGGAATGATGGGCGTTCCGAAGAGAGATCCGAAGACGCCCGGGTTCGTCACCGTGAAAGTGCCGCCGTGAATCTCTTCGGGCTTGAGGCGCTTCGAGCGCGCCCGTTCCGCGAGGTCCTGGGCGGCGCGGGCGAGCCCCAGGATGGACTTCTCGTCGGCGTTCCGGATCACCGGGACGATCAAGCCCCAGTCGAGCGCGACCGCCATGCCGAGGTGCACGTCCTTGTGGTACACGATGTTCTCGCCGTCGATGGACGCGTTGACCTGCGGGAACTCCTTCAGGGCCTGGATGGCGGCGCGGAAGATGAAGGGCAGGTAGGTCAACTTCAGGCCGTTCTTCGCCAGGAACGCTTCCTTGTCGCGCTCGCGGAGCCGCGCGACGTTCGTGTAGTCCACCTGGAAGACCGTGGTCACGTGCGCCGACGTCCTCTTCGAGAGCGTCATGTTCTCGGCGGTGATCTTCCGGATCCGGGTCATCGCGACGACTTCGTCCCGATCCGTGGCCGCCATCGGCGCGCGCGGAGCGGGGGCGGACTCGGCGGGAGGCGGAGCCGGGGCCGGGCGCTCCGGCGGAGGCGGCTGCGCCGGAGCGACGGCCTCGCGGGGAGCGGCTGCGGCACCGGCTCCGACGGCGGCGCCGGCGACCTTGCGATTTTCCAGGAACGACAGGACGTCGTTCTTCGTGACGCGGTTGTAGATGCCGGTGCCCTCGATCTCCCGGATGTCGAGCCCGTTCTCCTGCGCGATCTTCCGTACGAGGGGCGAAGAGCGCTGGCGGATCCGGTCCTCGATCGACTCGACCCGCGCGCCGGACGCTTCGGCGGCGACGGCCGGAGCCGGGGCCGAAGTCGGCGCGGGGGCGGGGCGCAGCGGGTCGCGGCGCGGCCGCGGGTTCCGGAGCCGGCTGGGCAGGTGCGGCAGGGGCTGCCGGCGGCGGCGGGGCCGCGGCGGCGGGTGCGGGGGGAGCCGGCGCGGGGGGGGCGGGAGCGGAGGGAGCGGCGGCGGGCGCGGCTGCCGCGGGAGTCTCCGCGGGCTTCGCGGCGGCGGGGGGGAGGCGGCGGCTTCGCCCGCCTCGCCGAGCACTCCCACGACCGTATTGATGGCGACGGTCTGGCCCTCGGGGACCCGGATCTCGGTCAACGTACCGGCCACCGGCGCCGGGATTTCCGCGTCGACCTTGTCCGTGGAGATCTCGAAGATCGGCTCGTCCCGCTTCACGGGGTCGCCCACCTTCTTGAGCCACTTGGTGATCGTGCCCTCAGCGATCGACTCGCCCATCTGGGGCATGATGATTTCTGTCGCCATCCCACCTCCTCCGAAACCGGATCAGAATAGCATCGAAGTTGCGCAATTCCCGCGGGTCGCCGGCGCACTGAGCGCCGTTCGCCGGTCGTGGGACGCCGTTCACCGAAAAGCGCGGGACGCGTGCGAGGCGAGCCCGTAGGTTACTTCCGAGAGGAGACGAACCATGGGTTTGGAAGCGAAAGAACGGAACAAACGCGCGACGGCGGCGGTGTTCGGGGTCATCCTGATCGGACTGGGCGTGATCTTCCTGCTGCAGAATCTCGGAATGGTCGACGCGGGGCGGCCGCGTGACTGGTGGCCCGTCATCCTGATCGGCTTCGGCGTGGCGTCGCTCGTCGCCCCGAAGGACCCGGGGGACTCCGCAACGGGGGCGGCCGTGGCCGCGCTCGGCGCGTTCTTTCTCCTGCGGAACTTCGACGTCATCGACTGGCGGTTCCAGGACATCTGGCCGGCCTTCCTGGTGGTCGCGGGCATCTCCCTGATCGCCCGATCGCTCGCGGAGCGCCGCAGCTCGCCTGCGTCGCCGGCGGGATCTCTGGAAAACGGGGGGCAGCGATGAACGCGAACGCGAGCCCGGCCTCTCGCATCAACGGAAGGCTCGTCGCCGGAGCTCTGCTGATCCTGTTCGGCGTGCTCTTCACCCTGGACAACATGGGATTGCTCGACGCGGGCGACGCGCTGACCTGGTGGCCGGTCATTCTGATCGCGCTCGGCCTCTTCAAGGTGATCCAGCCCGCGCACGAGGGGCAACGTAAGCTCGGCTACGCCCTGCTGGCGCTCGGAGCCTTCTTCCAGCTCCAGCTTCTCGGCTTGACGCGCATGCGCTCCGCCTGGCCGTTCCTCCTGGTCGTGATCGGCGGTTTCCTCGTCTGGCGCGCGCTCGGGCGCGGCAAGGGTCCTCCGACCACCGAGTCAGCCTCGCAGCTCTCGGAATTCGCGATCATGGGCGGCATCCACCGGGTCGTGGAGAGCTCCGATTTCCGGGGGGGCGAGGCCACGGCGGTGATGGGCGCGGTCGAGCTCGATCTGCGCGGGTCCACGATCGTGACGTCGCCCGCGGTGATCGACGTGTTCGCCCTCTGGGGAGGGATCGAGATCATGGTACCGCCCGAGTGGAAGGTCGACGTGCAGGCGATGCCGATCCTCGGAGCCTTCGAGAACAAAGCCCGGTCCTCGGTCCGCGACACCTCCGCTCCGGCGCAGGAGCTCGTCATCCGCGGCACGGCCCTCATGGGCGGTGTCGAGATCAAGAACTGAGGATCTCGACCCATGAGCTCGCTGCACCCGATCCTGGCACGCAAGGGCCGTTTCGCCCCTGTTCTGTCGACGACCATTCCGTTGGCGGCTCTCCTGACGGCGCTTTTCGCACGGCCGGGAGCGTTCCGGTTCGGCGAGGCAGTCTCGCTCGCCTGGCCGCTCGCGCTCACCGGGTTGTTCCTGTTTCTCTCCGTCTGGTACGTCGCGCGTGCCGCACCACTTCGCGGCGGCAAGATCCTCCAGACCGTCGTCACGCACGGCGTCGCAGCGGTGCTCCTCTGTTCGGTCTGGGTGCTGTCGGGGGCCGGCGCAGCCCGTCTGCTCGTATCGCTCTGGGGTCCGGCATTCCCGGAACGGTTCGCCGCGCAGGTGCCGATCCTCTTCAGCACGGGAATCCTCCTCTACCTGCTGTCGCTCGCGCTCCACTCGGCCCTCCTGGCGGTCGAGGCGACCCGCGAGGCGGAGCGTCGCGCCCTGGAGCTCCAGGTCCTCGCCCGCGAGGCCGAGCTGAAGGCGCTGCGCGCGCAGATCCATCCCCACTTTCTCTTCAACAGCCTGAACTCCATCTCGGCGCTCGTGGGGACGGACCCGCCCCGCGCGCGGGAGATGTGCCTTTACCTTTCGGAGTTCCTGCGCAAGAGTCTCGCTCTCGGAGAGAGAAAGAGCATTCCGGTCAATGAAGAGGTCGCGCTCGCGAAGGCCTATCTCGAGGTCGAGGGCCTCCGCTTCGGCTCCCGTCTGACCGTCGAGGAGGACCTCGATACGGGGGGGCAGGCGTGCCTGGTGCCGCCGCTTCTCCTCCAGCCGCTGGTCGAGAACGCGGTCCGGCACGGCATCGCCACCCGCATCGAAGGCGGGGTGATCCGCCTGGAGGCGCGCCGCAGCGGCAACCGCCTCCGGATCCTGATCGAGAACCCGTTCGACCCCGAGGCGCCTCCCCGCCGGGGGACCGGCGTCGGCCTCGCTAACGTCCGCTCCCGTCTCGCCGCGCGATACGGGTCGGACGCGCTCTTCGCGGCGCGGCGGCTGGCGGATCGATACCTGGTGGTCCTGTCCATGCCGGCTCAGGTGACCGATTGACGGATCGAGCGGTCGGGGAAACCCGCGTCCTGATCGTGGACGACGAGGCTCCGGCGCGGTCGATCCTGCGCGAAATGCTCTCCGGGAGGGAGGGAGTGTCCATCGTGGGGGAGTGCTCCAACGGCTTCGAAGCCGTGAAGGCGGCGGCGGAGTTCGCCCCGGATGTGGTCTTTCTCGACGTCGAGATGCCGAAGCTCGACGGTTTCGAGGTCCGCGAGCTGATCGATCCGCAGATCGCGGTGGTCTTCGTCACGGCCTACGACAGCTATGCCCTGCGCGCCTTCGAGGTCCACGCCGTCGACTACGTCCTGAAGCCGTTCCGCGCGGAGCGGCTCGGGGCGGCCCTCGAGCGCGCCCGGGAGCGGCGGGGAGCGTCGCCGGCCCCGGCCGACGCGAGCTCGCTCGCGACTGCCGCTCGTCCGCCGGGAACTCACCTCTCGCGGATCGTGGTCCGCGACGGAACCCGCGTGCACGTCGTGCCGGTCGAGAAGCTCGACCTCGTGGAGGCGCAGGATGACTACGTTTCGCTCCGGACCGAGGGGCGCAAGCTCCTGAAGCAGGGAACGATCGCGGGCCTCGCGGAAGCGCTCGACCCGAACCGGTTCGTGCGCGTGCACCGCTCCTACATCCTGAACCTCGAGCGGCTCGACCGGCTGGAGCTCTACTCGAAGGGGAGCTACGTGGCGATTCTCTCGGACGGATCTCGGATCCCGGTGAGTCGGGAGGGGCATGCCCGGTTGACGGCCCTCCTGGGTGCGGAAGCCGGCGCGTGAGCGCGTGAGTCGCGTTTCCCGGCCGTCGGTGCCGTTCGTCCACAAGTTCGGCGGGGCTTCGCTCCGCGATGCACGCGCCCTCGCGGCCGCGCTGTCGATCGTCGAGAGTGCGGACCGTCCGGCGGTGGTGGTCGTCTCGGCTTTCGCGGGCGTCACCGATGCGTTGATCGGGATCGCCGGCGACCTCTCCCGCGGAAACGACGCTGCGGTCCGCCGCACCGCGTCGGGGCTGCGCCGCCGGTACGAAACCTCCGCCCGCGAGGTCTCGCGGCCCGGCGACGACCGGCAGCGGCTCCTGGCGCGGGTGCGCGCGACCTTCGAAGAGATCGCGGCGCTGACCGCCGCGCCCGGAATGCTGCGGGAGCTCTCGCCGAGGTCGATCGATCACCTCCTCGGTTCGGGAGAGGAGCTCTCCGCGCGGATCTTCGCGGCCGGGCTCGCCCGGCGCGGCGTCCGGGCGGAGTACGTGAGCGCGGTCGAGGTCATCGCGACCGACGGGCGGGCGGGCCACGCGTCGCCGGACCTCCCCGCGACGGACCGGCGCGCCCGGGCGAGGCTGCGTCCCCTGCTGACGAAGGGGGTCGTTCCGGTGGTGCCCGGGTTCCTCGGGGCGGACGCCGAGGGCCGCGTCGTGACGCTCGGTCGGGGAGGATCCGACCTGACCGCGACCCTTCTCGGCCGGGCACTGTCGGCGCGCTCCGTCACTCTCTGGAAGGACGTCCCCGGCTTTCTGACGGCCGATCCCCGCGTCGTACCGGATGCGCGCGTGATTCCGCAGCTGAACGTCCGGGAGGCCGCGGAGCTCGCGTACTACGGCGCGAAGGTCCTCCACCCGCGCGCTCTCACTCCCGCCGGCCGGTTCCGGATCTTCGTCCGTCCCTTCGACGACCCGGCCGAGGCGGGAACCGAGATCTCCGGCCGACGCACGCTCGACCGGTATCCGGTCAAGGCGCTGTCCGCGATCCCTGGGCAGGCGCTCGTCACGGTCACCGGAAACGGGATGCTCGGCGTTCCCGGAATCGCGGCCCGCACGTTCTCGGCCCTGCACCGGGCGGGGATCTCGGTCTCGCTCATCTCGCAGGCTTCCTCGGAGCACTCGATCTGCGCGGGGATTCCGGACGCGCAGGCCGACGACGCGCGGAGGAGCCTGCTCGAGGCTTTTCGCGAGGAGATCGCGCGGCGCGAGGTGGACGGGGTCGAGATGCTGCGGGATCTCGCGACCATCTCGGTCGTGGGCCTCGGGATGGCCGGGACTCCCGGCATCGCGGCGCGGGTCTTCAGCGCGCTCGCTCCGGCCGCGTTGAACGTCGTCGCGATCGCGCAGGGCTCCTCGGAGCTGAACATCTCGTTCGTCGTGGAGGGATCGCGGGCGGGGGAGGCGCAGCGCCGGATCCACGACGCCTTTCAGCTCTCGAAGATCGGCGGGGGCCGCGCCGCCCAGTCTCTCCGCACCGACGTCGTCCTCCTCGGGTTCGGGCAGGTGGGCCGGACCCTGGCCGGCCTCGTCGTCCGATCGTCGCGCCGCACGCGGCTCTCGCTCGTCGGAGTCGTCGACCGCACCGGATACGTCTTTCGCCCCAAGGGACTCTCCGCCCGCGACCTGCGCGAGCTCGTATCCTTGAAGGCCAAAGGTCGTCCGATCTCGGGACGAGCCGGCGGAGTCCAGGCCGGAGGGCGCGAGGCGATCGAAGCGCTCTCGGAGCACGCCCTGTCCCGTCCGATCCTCGTGGACGTGACGGCCGGAAAGACCGGGCCGCTCCTGGAGAAGGCCGTGGCCGCCGGCTTCGACGTCGTGCTCGCGAACAAGCGCCCGCTCTCGGGACGCCGGAAGGAAGCGCTCGCGATCGAAGGCGCCGTCGAGAAGCGGGGCCGGCGCCTGCGCTTCGAGGCCACCGTCGGCGCGGGGCTGCCGGTGCTGGACACGTACCGGAAGCTCGTCGAGTCCGGCGACCGCGTCCTGAAAATCGAGGGGTGTCTCTCGGGCACGCTCGGTTTCCTCCTTTCGGAGGTCGAGGCCGGCCGCTCATTCTCCCGAGGACTTCGCCGGGCGATCGAGCTCGGCTACACCGAGCCGGATCCCCGTGACGACCTCTCGGGTGCGGACGTGGGGCGCAAGGCCCTGATCCTCGGCCGGCTGCTGGGCTTCCCCGGGGAACCGGAGGACGTCGCGGTGGGTTCGCTCGTCCCGCCGGCTTTCCGCAAGGTGCCCCTGGCGCGATTCCTCGACCGGCTCGAGGAGCTCGACGCCGAGTGGGCGGACCGGCTGGCCCGCGCTCGCGCCCACCGGCGGTCGCTCCGCTACGTCGCGACCGTCACGCGCCGGAAGATCGCGGTTGGCCTGGTCGAAGTCGGGCCGGACAGTCCCTTCGCCGGACTGCGCGGGACCGACAACCAGGTCGCGTTCACGACGCATCGCTACCGCGCGAACCCGCTCGTCATCCAGGGACCCGGCGCCGGCCTCGGCGTCACAGCGGCGGGAATCCTGAACGACGTGCTGGAGCTCGCCGGCGGATGAGGGGAGTCCGTGTCTTCGCGCCGGGGACCGTGGCGAACATCGGACCGGGCCTCGACATCCTCGCGCTCGCCGTCGCGGGTGCGGGAGATACCGTGACGGCGAAACGCTCCTCGAACCGGGGCATCCAGATCCGTTCGTCCGGACATGCCGATATTCCGCTCGATGCTGAAAAGAACACGGCGGGCATCGCCGCCGCGCGGGTGTGCGCGATGGCGTCGGCGGCCTCGGTCGGAGTGACTCTCGACATCGCGAAGGGCCTCCCGCTCTCGGGCGGACAGGGAGGAAGCGCCGCCTCGGCCGTCGCGGCCGCGGTCGCCGTGAACGAGCTGCTGGGTTCTCCTCTGCGGAGGGAAGATCTGCTCGAGCCTTGCCTCGACGCCGAGGGGGTCGTGTCCGGTCGTCACGCCGACAACGTCGCCGCCGCGCTCTTCGGAGGGGTCGTCCTGATCCGCAGCATGGATCCGGTCGACGTCGTGCGGCTCTCCTTCCCGGCAGAGCTCCGCGTCGTCATCGTCGCGCCGCAACAGAGCTTGCGGACCGAGGAGGCGCGCTCGCGGCTCCCGCCTTCGGTCCCGCTTCCGGTCGCACTCGCCCAGGCAGCGGCGGTCGGAGCCCTGGTCGCCGCGCTCGCCACTGGCGACTTCGACCTTCTGCGCCGCTCGATCGAAGATCGAATCGCCGAACCGGCTCGATCGGCGCTCCTGCCCGGTTTCGTCGAAGCGAAGTCGGCGGCGCTCGACGCCGGAGCGTTCGGTTGCTCGATCTCGGGAAGCGGGCCCGCCTCGTTCGCCTTCGCGGTCGGAGACGATCCCGCGCGCCGAATCGGCAAGGCGATGGTCGCGGCTTATCGAGCGGTGGGTGTCGCCGCGAGCGCGCGCGTCGGTGCGATCGATGCGGCCGGCGCCCGGATCGTCGGCGTCGAGGACTGACGGAGTGGACGCCGAACGCCGGAGCTGGCAGACGTGCCCGCGGTGCCACCGCGATCTCGATCTCTCGTTCGCCGGGAGCTCGTGTCCGGCGTGCGGCGACCTCCTGGAGGTCCGACACCGTCCGCCGGGATCGAACGGCCCCGCGCTTCGAAGCCTCTTCGCGGCGCGGCGCGGCGGGGACGGAGACCTCGACCGCTCCGGCGTGTGGAGGTTCCGCGAGGCGGTCCTGCCCGACGTGTCGGCCGGTGAGGTCGTTTCGCAGCCGGAGGGAAACACTCCGCTCCTGCGAAGGGAGTCGGTCTCCCGGTGGTGCGGAGTCGATCGGCTCCTGCTCAAGCACGAGGGGCACAACCCGACGGGCTCCTTCAAGGATCGCGGGATGACGGTGGGCGTCACCGTCGCGAAAAGAATCGGCGCGCGCGCGATCGCCTGCGCTTCCACGGGAAATACGTCCGCCTCGCTCGCGGCCTACGGAGCGCTCGCCGGGATGCCCGCGCTGGTCTTCGTCCCGGCCGGCCAGGTCGCGCTCGGGAAGCTCGCGCAGACCCTGGCCTACGGCGCGCGGACGCTCCTCGTCCGGGGCGACTTCGACGCGTGCTTCGCCCTCGCGCGCGAGGCGAGCGAGAAGCTGAACGTCTACCTCCTCAACTCCGTGAACCCGTTCCGCCTGGAGGGACAGAAGACCATCGTTCTCGAAGCTCTCGAGCAGAGGAAGTGGGAGCCGCCCGACTGGATTGCTCTTCCGGCCGGCAACCTCGGCAACACCTCGGCGTTCGGCAAGGCGCTCCGCGAAGCCCGCGACCTCGGTCTCATCTCGCGCCTGCCCCGCCTCGCGGCCATTCAGGCCGAGGGTGCGAACCCCTTCGCGCGCGGCTTCCGGGAGGGCTTCGCGCGCCGCCACCGCGTGAAGGCGGAGACGGCGGCGACCGCCATCCGCATCGGCGACCCCGCCTCGCTCGAGCGGGCCGTGGACGCAATTCGCGCGACCGACGGCGTGGTCACGGACGTGACCGACGCGGAGATCCTGGAGGCCAAGGCGGTGGTGGACTCCTCGGGTGTCGGGCTGCGAGCCCGCGAGCGCGGCGAGCGTCGCCGGCGTGAAGAAACTCGCGGCCGCGGGAGTCATCCGACCGGCGAGAGCGTGGTCGCCGTTCTGACCGGCCACATCCTCAAGGACCCCGGACTGCTCCTGCGCTATCACCAGGAAATGGATCCGCCGCCGCCAGGGGCCAACCGGCCCGTGGAAATCGAACCGACTCTCTCGGCCGTCGAGGAGGTTCTGCGGGAGGGGCCGTGAGCGCGGAGACCGAACGGCTGCTCGTCCGGCTGGAAGCCTGCCGGACGAAGCGCCCAGACTCCGGCGAGACGGTCCGCCTCCTGCGGGCGCTCGAACGCCGCCGCTTCCCGGACGCGGAGAGCCTCATCCGTTTTCACGAGGCCGTCCTTTTTCTGCGGGCCTATCCCCACGATCGCGCGACCCGGGAGGCCGCCGAAGGCATCCTGGCGGGCTTCGGGGAACGCGTCGTGGCGCTGGTTCGCGCCGGCGCGAGCCCCGAGCCCTTCGGCGAGCCGGAGGTGGCCGGGATCGCCGGGACGCGTATCTCGACGGACTACTCGTTCGACGTGGTCCGCTGGCTCGCGCTACGTTTCCCGGGGCACATCGTCCTCGACTGGGAGAGTGACGACCGGGAGGACCGGCTGCGCGCGCTCTTTCCCCGGTTTCTGCCGCTTCTTGACGAAGAGGCGCTCGAGGATGCGAACGTTCCGTACCTCGAGTGGCTCCGCGCGGCCCAGCCCCATCCACGCAAGGACCTCCGCTGGCTGATCGACCGCCTGGAACGGCTGCCTCTGTCAGAGGAGGATCGGGCCGAGCGTTACGAGGCGCTGAAGCTGCCGATCGTCTGGAGCCTCGGCACGGGTCGGGTCACCCGCACCCGGATGCGCTGGCCGTCCAGGGACGTCTTTTTTCACCGCGACCCGCTGCTCGCCCGGCGCGACGTTTCTCTCCCGGAAGAGCTGGCGTCTCGGCCGTTGCCGGTGCGGCGGCTGTCCCGCCGCCAGGGAAGCAGGCTCCTCGACTTCGCCCGCGAATCCACGGCCGTGCGGTACCGCGAGTACTACCAGTTCACGTACGGCGACCCCGCGAGCGTCCGCGCCGCGAGGGTCGGCCGGGGAGTCGAGATCTTCCTCGTCGGCCTCGAGAAGGGACGGCGGCTGCCGCTCCGATCGGGCTACTCGGGATTCGTCGTCAAGAACGACGTGCCCGTCTGTTACTTCGAGTCCCTCGCTCTGATCGATCGGATCGAGGTCGGTTTCAACGTCTACTACACGTTCCGGGAGGGAGAGTCGGCGTGGATTTTCGCGAAGATCCTCCGGATGCTCCACCAGGTCCTCGGGGTCACGTCGTTCTCCATCGACCCCTACCAGCTGGGTCACGAGAACCCGGAGGGGATCGACTCCGGCGCGTTCTGGTTCTACCGCAAGCTCGGCTTCCGCCCGACCGGAACCGGGAGCGCGCGCCTTCTCGAGCGCGAGGAGGGGAAGATCGCGAAGACTCCGGGTTACCGCTCCACGGCCGGGACCCTCCGCCGCCTGGTCACCGGGAATCTCCTTTACGAGATGCGGCCGTCGCGCGACTGGGACCGCTTCCACGTCCGCAAGGTCGGCCTCGCCGTTGCCCGCCGGATGCGGACCCGCTACCGAGGTAGTCCCGACCTCGCGCGGCGGCGGGCGACCTCCCGGGTCGCGAAACTCCTCTCGATTCGGATTCCTCCCGGCCGTGCCTTCGAGAACCTGGCACTCGTCCTCGACGCCGTGCCAGATCTGCCGCGGTGGACGCGGGACGAGCGCGCGGCGATCGTCCCCATCGTCCGTGCCAAGGAGGGCGCCGAGGAAATCCGTTACCTGCGCCTCTTCCAGAGACACGCGAAGCTGCGGAAGGCGCTGATAAGGCTGGGATCTCTCCCCCTGTCATCCTGAGCCCTTCGCGATGTCATCCTGAGCGCAGCGAAGGATCTCTTTCTCGATTGCCGTGGCATCCCGCTCAGGACAGGCTCCGCGAAGGATCTCTCCGTCAAGCGAGAGATCCCTCGGGCCTGCGGCCCTCAGGATGACAGGACTCGTCAGTACCCTATAGCGCCGTCGCCGCCCGGCTCGAGCCGCTTTTCGAGAGTGGGCTCCGCCATCGAAGGGGCCGGATTATAAAAGACGGGACATGGGAGTCGGGGACACGGGACGCGAAGGGAGAACCCGAGGACTAAGATGAACCGGTGGAGCCGGTCGTTTCCGTCATCATCGCTTCGGATCGCGTGAGGGGCTCGCTCGAGGACTGCCTGAGCTCGCTCGCACGCCAGGAGCTACCACCAGGTTTCGAGGTCCTGATCGCGTCCTCGACGCCGCCGCAACCGTCGCGAGCCTTACCCTTCCCGTGGGAGTGGGTCGCCGTCGAGGGTCGAAACCCGGCCCTGCGGCGCAACGTCGCCTCCCGCCGCGCGAAGGGGACGGTCCTCGCGTTTCTGGACGACGACGCGGAGGCGGAGCCAGGTTGGATCGCGGCGGGGCTCCGGGCGCTCGACAGCGCCGAAATCGCGGGCGGACCGGACCTGGGCCCTCCCGGCGCGCCGTATCTCGAGCGCGTGTCCGACCTCCTTCTGGCGACTCCCCGCATCGGCAGCGGCGTGCCGGCGCACGAGCGCCAGCCGCCCGAGGGACCGGTGCGTTCGCCGCACGACGTCGCGCTCTGCAACCTGTTCGTCCGGCGCGACGCCTGGGAGTCGCTCGGGGGTCTCGACGAGTCGCTCGGCTACGTCGGCGAGGACACGGACTTCGTGCGCCGGGCCCTGGCCCATGGCCTGCGGGCGCGACTGGACCCCGCGGTGCGCGTTCACCATCGCCGCCGCCCCTTTCCCGGCGGATACCTGGCGCAGCGCTGGCAGTACCGCGTCAAGACCGGACGGCTCTTCATCGAGCGCCCGGGCCTCTACTCGAGCGGACGGATGGCGGTCTTCCTCTCCGCCGGGTTTCTCGCCACGGCGGGCGTGGCCCTGTTCGGCCTGCCCTTCCTCGTCCCGGCCGCCGTCGCTTACGCGACCTCGACGTGGGCTTTCTCCTTCCCGATCTGGCGCCACGACCCGGCTCTCTTCCCGGCAGTGCCGTTTGCGTTCGCTCTTCACCACCTCACGTACTTCGCGGGACTCCTGACCGGAATCGCCCGCGGGCTCCTCACCGTGGCGGCCCGATGAACGAACTCGTTCTCGCCTCCCAGTGGCTGAAAGGGAGACGCACGCTGCCGCGGTACCTGATCCTCGGGATGACCAACCTGTG
The DNA here is from genome assembly GCA_963765835.1 of uncultured Acidobacteriota bacterium. Lineage (GTDB taxonomy): Bacteria > Acidobacteriota > Thermoanaerobaculia > UBA5066 > Gp7-AA6 > Gp7-AA6. The sequence goes on from CAVXYF010000009.1 coordinate 224,034, forward strand.
CAACTCGAAGTGCGTGACGTGCTTCTACTGGGACCACCTGAACGTCAACCGGCACCTCGAGATGTCGCTGGAGGACTACGACCGTGCCCTGGCCGACCTGCCCTCTCTCTTCAGCGTCGTGTTGACGGGGGGCGAGCCGACGCTGAACCACGACCTGCCCGAGATAACACGGCTCCTCTATCGCCGTCACGACGCGTCGAACGTGACGATGCCGACGAATTCCCTCATCCCGGAGCAGGTCGAGGCGATCGTCGCGAGGGTGCTGGAGTCGCGGAAGGACGATCGCCAGAGCTTCACGGTCGGCCTCTCGCTCGACCACCTGGGGAAGCGGCACGACGAGATTCGCGGCGCACCCGGGAACTTCCCGAAGGTCGAGGAGACGTACCGGCGACTGATGGGGCTCAAGGATCAGTACGCGGGGCTGGTGGTGAACGTGCAGACCGTGCTGGCTTCCTTCAACCGCGACGACCTCGGGGAAATTACTTCCTGGGTCGGACGCAACTTTCCCGGGATCAACTTTCACTCCTTCGAGCTCCTGCGTCCGCCGTTTCCCGACTCCACCATCCGTCCGCTGACCGCGGCGGAGTACGCCGACGCGCTCGCGACGCTCAAACCGTACTGGGCGCGGTTCGATCGATACCGGCCGATCCTTCGAAGCCTGAAGGTGGCGGCGCGCGACGCCGAGCTCGAGACCCTCGAGCAGGAGCGGATGGTCTACAAGTGCTACGCCGGCACGGTGTCGGGAGTCCTGAATCCCGAAGGAACGATCTCGCTCTGCGAGGTCCAGTGGGAGATCGGGAACATCCGCGACTTCGGTGGTCCATTCAAGAAAGCGTGGTTCTCGGAGAAAGCCGATGCGATGCGCGGCCGCATCGCCAACAGAGAGTGCTGGTGTACGCACTCGTGCTTCATGACGCCCCAGCCTGCCGTTCTCATCAAAGGGCTCAGCAAACTCGCCTCGACCGCCCTTTTGCCCACCCGCTAGCCCACCTCGTTTCCCATGTCCCGACAAAATAAAGGGCCGAGCTTGCGCTCGGCCCTTTGGGGACTGGCCGGTGATTACTCACCGGGCCTCAGAGACGAAGTCCTCAGTGCGCGTCGCCCACGACCATCTTGCTCTCGACGCTCTTGACCCCTGAGGTCTCCTTCGCGAGCTTGATAGCCAGGTCGATCTCGCCCTGGTTCTTCATGTGGTCGGCCGTGAGGTAGACCACACCTTCGCGCGTGTCGACGTCGATCTTCAGGCCGCCCACCGTGGGGTCCGCCAGAAGCTTGGCCTTGACGGCCGCGGTGATCGCCCGTCATCCATGACCGTTTCCGGCGCCCGATCCGGCTCCGGGTTCGGCGCGTTGCCGCCCATCGCCGCGTCGCCTTCACCGCCCAGTGCGGGAGCCATGCCAGCGTTGGGGTCCACCGTGCCCATCGGGTTCTCGCCGGGCATGGCTCCGATCCACCCGCCAGCGTGATGTTGTTGACAACGTCGGCGACGCCCTCGGTACCGCGCGCCAGCGCGACCGCCTGATCCTTGGCGGCCTGGCTGTCGACGTTGCCCGACAGAGTCGCGATTTTGTCCTTGGTGTCGACGTCGATCTGATACGCCTTCACCGTGTCATCCACAGCCCAGCTTCGAGTTGACCTTGCCCGTGATCCCCGCATCGGTCTGCGCGCACGCAACCGAGAACGCCACCGCAGCGAGAATCCCCAGAAAAGTTGTGATCCGTTTCGTCATGAAGTTCCTCCTTGTGCTCCGGCCCAATGGCCACGGGGGATCTCTGCATGTTTCGTGCCGCCCTCCGCGATATCCGCAGACCGTTGGAAATGTCACAAACGATTCGGCTATTCTGCGGATCGGCAGGCCGATGACCAACGAAAAAGACGCAGATCCGACGATCCCTTCCGAGGTCTGGGAAGGCCGTGGACGCTGGGGCGGTCCGTCGGAGAGTCTTTCGCGCGAAAGGCGCCCTGGAAACGGGGCTTCACGACGGTCTCGGGGGCGCCCGTCGACTCGCTCGCCGCTCCCGACTCGCTCGCGGGTTTCGATCCCGAGCGCGACCTGGGCCTTAAGGCGGGTGGCCGGGCGGGGCAGGCAGAATTCGTACCCACCATGTATCGCGGAAAGCTCTGGACCATGCGCCAGTTCGCGGGGTACGGCACGGCGCGCCGGACGAACCAGCGCTTCCACTACCTCCTGGAGCACGGCCAGACCGGCCTCTCGACCGCCTTCCACCTCCCGACGCTGTACGGCTACGACTCGACCACGAGATGGCGCGGGGGGAGGTGGGGAAGTGCGGGGTGGCCATCGACTCGCTCGCCGATATGGAGGTCCTGTTGAAGGGGATCGACTTGGGCATCGTGACGACGTCGATGACGATCAACTCCACGGCGCCGATCGCGCTCGCGATGTACCTGGCGGTCGCCGAGAAGCACGGAACACCGTGGGATCGGGTGGGCGGCACGCTCCAGAACGACATTCTCAAGGAGTACATCGCGCCCCAAGAAGGAGTAGATCTTCCCGCCCCGCCCGTCGATGCGGCTGATCGGAGACCGTTTCTCCTTCTGCATGAAGCACGTGCGCCTGGAACACGATCTCCATCTCGGGGTACCACATCCGGGAGGCCGGCTCGACCGCCCTCCAGGAGCTGGGCGTTCACCCTGCGCGACGGCGTCGAGTATGTGAAGTACGGAGTCGATGCCGGTCTGGCCGTAGACGACTTCGCCCCCCGCCTTTCGTTCTTCTTCAATGCGCACAACGACTTTTTCGAGGAGGTGGCGCCAGGTCCCCGGGCGGCGCGACGCGTCTGGGCGAAGACGATGCGGGAGCGTTTCGGAGCGAAGGACCCGCGATCCTGGATGTGCCGGTTCCACACGCCAACGGCGGGTTGCTCCCTCACGGCCCAGCAGCCCTACAACAACGTCGTGCGCACGACGCTTTCCCAGGCGCTCGCGGGGGTGCTCGGCAGAACAACTCGCTCCACACCAACTCTCTGGACGAGACCCTCGCGTTGCCGAGCGACTTCGCGGTGAAGCTTGCCCTTCGAACACAGCAGGTGATCGCGCACGAGTCCGGCATCGCAAACACGATCGATCCCCTGGGAGGGTCGTACTTCGTGGAGGAAGCCACCACGGCGATGGAGCGGGGCTGTTTCGATTACTTCCGCCGGATCGACGCGTTCGGCGGGATGGTCGAA
>CAVXYF010000010.1:0-157556 GCA_963765835.1 uncultured Acidobacteriota bacterium
TCCGGTGTGATGGAATGGGTTTCTCAGAGGAGGTGCATCATGGCCCGAGGCAAGCTCCACCTTCTTGCGATCGGCATCGGGGCCATTTCCTTTCTCTCGGTGGCGGTCTGGGCGATTCAATCGGCGCCCGAGAAGACGTCAGCAGCCGCGCCAAAGAACTACGACGAACAGATCCAGGCGAACGCCCGGCGGATGCTCGAGGAGGGCAAGCGAATATTCCGCTTCGACACGTTCGGCTCCGAGGAGTTCTGGGGCGGGAAGCTCCGTTTGCACGAGGCGATTGCCGGAGTCAGTCCGAAGGCTGCCCTGGGTCTGGGCCTGAAAGTCGATGCCGAGGCGCTTCCGGCGCAATTGGTCGCGCAGATCAAAGCCGGGAAGGTGGATCTCGATTCCCCGGCGACTACCGCCGCGCTGTTGAAGCTGAATGCGGTCGTGGGCGTGACCGGCTTCTTCAATCCCGACGGCAAATTGAGGTCCATCGGCATCCAGTGCGCAATTTGTCACTCCACGGTCGACGACTCGTTCGCGCCCGGCATCGGCAAGCGGCTCGACGGCTGGGGAAACCGCGACCTGAACATTGGCGCGATCGTGGCGACGGCGCCGAATCTCCAGCCGTTCAGCGATCTGCTCGGCGTGGACGTGACGACGGTAAAGACCGTGCTGAACAGCTGGGGACCCGGCCGATACGACGCCGAGCTGAACATGGACGGAAAGGCCGCCAGGCCCGACGGAAAACCGGCGGCGACGATGATGCCCTCAGCGTTCGGGCTCGCGGGCGTGAACGAGCACACGTGGACGGGCGGTTGGGGCACCGTCACCTACTGGAACGCCTACGTCGCGAACACGCAGATGTACGGTCAGGGGACTTTCATCGATTCACGCCTCGACAATGCGAAGCAATATCCCGTCGCAGCAAAGGCCGGTTGGGGGCGCAAGCGCGACGCGAAAGACCTCATCACCGCGAAGCTTCCGGCTCTTCACTTCTATCAACTCGCGATGCCCGTCCCCAAAGCGCCTCCCGGCAGTTTCGACGGCGGAGCGGCGGAGCGGGGAAAAATGCTGTTCAACGGCACCGCCAAGTGCGCGACCTGCCACGTGCCGCCGATCTTCACGGAGCCCGGGCACAACCTTCACACGGCCGAAGAGATCGGGATCGACAGTTTCCAGGCCGACCGCGGCCCGGAGCGGCGCTACGTGACGACGCCCCTACGAGCGCTGTTCGACACGGAGAAGATTCACAAGGGCGGCTTCTACCACGACGGCCGTTTTGCCAAGCTGGCCGACGTCGTCGAGCACTACAACGGTTTTCTCAAGCTGAACCTGTCAGACCAGCAAAAGAAAGAGCTGATCGAGTACTTGAAGTCGATCTGAGCGCGACGACCGCCGGACTGGTCGAACGGATTGGTCCTAGGGAAAGATCCCGAGCTCGAGGTAGCTGCGGGCGATCTTCTCGATTGCCGAGACGAAAGCCGCGGTCCTGAGGTCCGGGATCCTGGGGTTGGCGGTCTGATGATCTCGAATCTGGCGGAGCGCGACTGCTCATGGTCTCCTCGAGACCTGAGTTGACGAGATCCTCCTCGTCCGCTCCCCGGATCGAGCCGCTTGCGCTCCGCCTCGGCCAGCTCCCTATCCGTCGTGCTCTCGATCGCCTGCACCATCCTTCGCGCGCTCAACTCATCGAACCTCTTCCCCATTCGGCCGAACCGGACATGGGAGAGGTTCTTCAGCCACTCGAAGTAGGACACCGTCACGCCGCCGGCATTCAGGTAGATGTCGGGGATCACCAGCACCCCTCGCGCGCGAAGAATCTCGTCCGCATCGGAGGTGGTCGGGCCGTTCGCCGCCTCGGCGACGCAGCGCGCCCGGATGCGCTCGGCATTGTCGCGCGTGATGACGTTCTCGAGAGCGGCCGGCACGAGAACGTCGCAATCGAGCTCCAGCGCCGCCGCGCTCGACGGCAGGTCCCGCGCGCCCGGAAAGCCGGTGATTCGAGTCGTCTCTTTGCGGTGTCTGACGACCGACTCGAGATCGAGCCCGTCCGGGTTGGCGATGGCCCCCTCGTATTCCGCGAGGCCGACGAGGATGGCGCCGCCCTCCTGCAGGAATCGGGCGGCGCTGTAACCGACGTTTCCGAGACCCTGAACCACCACCCGCTTTCCGGCCAGTCCCGGCGTGAGCCCGTGGCCGCGAGCGAGATCTGCGTCCGCGAGGGCTTCCCGGATCCCGAAGAAGACCCCGCGCCCAGTCGCTTCGCTGCGCCCTCGAATTCCCCCCTGCGTGACCGGCTTGCCCGTGACGCAGCCGAGCGCGTCGATCTCCGTCGGATGAAACTGGGCGTAGGTGTCGGCGATCCAGGCCATCTCCCTCGGGCCGCTGCCGTAGTCCGGGGCAGGCACATCGATGGCGGGACCGATGAAGTTCTTCTTGATCAGCTCCGCCGCATAGCGCCGGGTGATCCGCTCGAGCTGCTCGACGCTTCTCTTTCGCGGGTCGATTCGGATGGCGCCCTTGGCGCCGCCGAACGGCACGTCGACGACCGCGCACTTGTAGGTCATCAAAGCGGCGAGAGCCTGCACCTCGCGCTGCGTCCACCTCCGGTGAGTAGCGAATACCGCCCTTGACCGGAAGCTTGTGGTGGCTGTGTTCGGCGCGCCACGCCTCGATGACCTCGTAGCCGCCACCCTCTTTCCGGATCGGGAAATGGAAGCGGTAGACGCTGTTACAGGTCTTGATCTGTTCGAGCAGACCGGGCGGGTACTCTCCGAAGGCAGCGGCGGCGTCGAAGCTCCGGTTGACGGTTTCCAGGAGACCGCCGGAAGTCGTCATGGTTCATCCCTCGCCTGAGAACTATCATGAAAAGAGCGATGATCGAAGTGCGCCAGCGCCTCGACCTCCCCTCGGGAGCATCGGCGGCGTATTACTCGCTTCCCCTGCTCGAGAAGAGAGGCCTCTCGAGCATCTCGCGGCTCCCGGTGTGCCTCCGCATTTTGCTCGAGTCGGTGTTGCGCAATCAGGACGGCCGGCGCATCCGCGACGAGGACGTGCAGGAGCTTGCGCGATGGGAGCCGGACGCCGAGCGGACCGCGGAAGTGCCCTTCGTCGTCGCCCGCGTGCTGCTTCAGGATTTTACCGGCGTGCCCCTCCTCGTCGACCTCGCCGCGATGCGGTCGGAGGTGGCGCGCCGCGGCCGCGACGTCGAGCGGGTGCAGCCGCTGGTTCCCGTCGATCTCGTGATCGACCATTCGGTGCAGGTCGACTATTTCGGCCGGGAAGAAGCACTCCGGCTCAACATGGAGATGGAGTTTCGCCGCAACGGCGAGCGGTATCGCTTCCTCAAGTGGGGCGCGCAGGCATTCGACGGGCTGCGGATCGTCCCGCCCGGGTTCGGAATCTGCCACCAGGTGAACCTGGAGTTCCTGTCGCACGGGGTCCTCGAGAGAGACGGCGTCCTGTACCCCGATACGCTCGTCGGCACCGACTCGCACACGACGATGGTCAACGGGCTCGGTGTCGTCGGCTGGGGAGTCGGGGGCATCGAGGCGGAGGCGGCGATGCTCGGCCAGCCGGTGTATGTCCTCATGCCGGACGTCGTCGGCGTCCATCTCCATGGGGGACTTCGCGAGGGGGTGACCGCGACGGATCTCGTGTTGCGCATCACCGAACTGCTGCGGGAAGCGCACGTCGTGGGCAAGCTCGTCGAGTTTCACGGCGAGGGCGCCGCGAGCTTGTCGGTGCCGGACCGCGCTACGCTCGGGAACATGGCGCCGGAGTATGGCGCGACGATCGGGTTCTTCCCCGTCGACGAACAATCGTGTCGATATCTTCAGGCGACCGGCCGGAGCGCCGAGCAGGTGGAGCTGGTGCGACGCTACTATCAGGCCCAGGGCTTGTTCGGGATGCCCGGGCGCGGACAGTGCGATTACACGACTGTGCTCGAGGTGGATCTCGCTGCAGTCGAGCCGTCCGTCGCCGGTCCGAAGCGTCCCCAGGACCGGATCGCGCTCGGCCAGCTGAAGGAGCGATTCCTGGCGCTGCTCACCCGCCCGGATGGCTACGGCAAGCCGCCCGGCGAAGTCGCTCGCCGGGTGACGGTTCAGCCCGGGAACGAAGACCGCCCACGGCCCGGTGGCGGCGACCAGTCGATCGAGACGCTTCCCGACGGGACCGAGAAAGACACGAACCCGCTCACCGAGACCGAGATGATGAACAACCGGCCAACGCCCAACCGGCTCGGATCCGCCGGGTCACCTCCTGCACCCGCTTTGCCTTCCGAGCTGGCGCACGGCGACGTGGTCATAGCGGCCATCACATCGTGCACCAACACTTCGAACCCGACCGTCATGCTGGCCGCGGGCCTGCTGGCCAAAAAAGCAGTCGAGCGCGGGTTGAACGTGAAGCCGTGGGTCAAGACGTCGCTCGCGCCGGGCTCTCGCGTCGTGAGCGAATACTTGAAGAAGACGGGGCTGCAACGATTCCTCGATCAGCTGGGCTTCAACCTGGTCGGTTTCGGTTGCACGACCTGCATAGGCAACTCGGGACCGCTCGATCGGTCGCTCGAAGAGGCACTCACGAAGAACGATCTCATCGCGGCGAGCGTTCTGTCAGGGAACCGCAACTTCGAGGCCCGCATTCACCAGAGCGTGAAGGCAAACTTCCTCATGAGCCCGCCGCTGGTCGTGGCATTCGCCATCGCCGGGCGCATCGACGTCGATCTCACACGGGAGCCTCTCGCGGTCAGCGACGGGCGCGACGTCTACTTGCGCGACATCTGGCCATCGATTCAGGAGATCGAGGAGCTTGTCGGCAGCGCGTTCGATCCGGCCGAGTACAGGCGCGTTTATGCCAACTTCGCCGACCAGAATCCGCTTTGGAACGAGATTCCCGCCGGGACGGGACACGTCTACGAATGGGACCCGGCGTCGCTTTACATCCGGGAGCCGCCGTACTTCGACCCTTCGATGGCGGCCGCAGGTCCCGTTAGGGTCTCCGGCGCGCGCGCGCTCGCCATTTTCGGCGACTCGATCACGACCGACCACATCAGCCCGGCCGGCGCGATCCAATCGACGTCGCCGGCGGGAGATTACCTGCGCGATCGAGGCGTACCCGTCGCGGACTTCAACAGCTACGGCGCCCGTCGGGGCAACCATGAGGTCATGGTCCGCGGAACCTTCGCCAACATCCGTATCCGGAACCTGATGGTGCCCGACGTCGAAGGCGGACTCACCCGGCACCAGCCGAGCGGCGAGCGTATGGGGATCTACGATGCGGCCGAGCGCTATCGTACCGAGCGCGTGCCCCTGCTCGTGTTCGCCGGAAAGGACTACGGGGCGGGCAGCTCGCGTGATTGGGCTGCCAAGGGCACGCGGCTGCTCGGCGTGCGCGCAGTGATTGCGCAGGGATTCGAGCGGATCCATCGGTCCAACCTGATCGGTATGGGGGTCCTTCCCTGCCAGCTTCCCGACGAGGTGAGCGCTCAGACGCTCGGTCTCGACGGCGCGGAGCGATTCGACCTGGAGCTCGACTCGCCCGTGCGCCCGCGTCAGCCGGCGACCCTCCACATCGAGCGCCGACGAGGTGACCGCGAGGTCGTGCCGCTCGTCGTCCGGATCGATACTCCAATCGAAACGGCGTACTTCGAGGCGGGCGGAATCCTTCCGTACGTACTCGATCAGCTGCTGGCCTAGAGATTGACTTCGATGAAGCGTGACGTGAAAGCCGAGCCGGTGCGAATCCTGGTCCCCGTGGAACGCGGCGAGTCGGCGCACGAGCCGGCCCGGCTGCTGGCAGGACTTTTCGCGCCGAAGGCGGTTCGTCTACGCGCTCTCCATGTCGGAAAGGTTGCGGTCCCTCTCTTCTATTTGCCGCCCGGGCTGGAGGCGTTCGAGTCGCTACGTCGGGAGCAGGTCGATTGGGAGCAGAAGACGCGGAGGGCAGTGGAGCGCCAGGTCGCACCGCTGGAAGACGCGGGCTTCGCGGTCGAGGTCGAGGTCACAGCCGGCTCCGCGCTGTCGGAGGTGCTCAAGCACGCTGAGCTCTGGCGAGCCGACGTCATCGTTGCACGCCCTCGACGGAAACGTAATCGATCCGCAGGCCTCGGGAGCGTCGCGGCCGGCTTGATGCAGGCCGCATCCGCGCCCGTGCTCTTCTATCGCAGCGTGTCTTCCGGGTACCGCGTTCGCAGGGTACTGGTGCCAGTCGACTTCTCCCCTTTCTCACGCAAGGCGGTTGGATGGGGTCTCCTTCTCGCCTCCCTGGCACGGGCCGGCCTGCGGCTGCTGCACGTGCTGCCCGAGACGAGCGCGCGCTGGGCACCGCGCCTGCGACGCATGGCTCTGGACATGGTTCGTGAGGAACGGCAGCGAGCGGAAACACAGGTGCACCGGTTCGGATCTCGATCGATTCCCATCGAAGGCATCGTCGTGCAGCGCAAAGATGCCGGCCGGGGGATCCTCGAGGCTCAGAAAGACGGCGTCGATCTCGTCGTGGTCGGTGCCTCGGGAAAGAGCGGGGTTGCGTCCGTTCTCGGCAGCGTCACCCGGCGGGTCGTTCGCGATTGCCCCTGCCCCGTGCTGGTCGTTCCGACCTCGAGCCGCACAGACCCGCTCAAGGTCTGGAGGAATAGCGCGCGCTGAGGGGGGCGTCGCAGGCCCCTCACGAGGTCAGCTGCCTTTCCGTGCCCTGGACTTGCGGCGGACTGTCACGAAGGACTTCTTTGGGCCGATCGTTTTCGTGATGACCCGATTCCCTCCGCGCTTTCCGGGCCGGGACGGATGGGCCTGTCGCTCCACCAGATAGTCGCGCAGGACCACTGCGCCGTTGTGAAGGACGTCGTGGGCGCTGTACAGCAGGGTTACCGTCCCGCGGCCGCTGGCATCCAGGATGGGCTCCCACGCGGACGGGCTCGCGGTGAGCTCTTTCCGGTATCGCCGCCGAAACTCGTCCCATCGCTCCACCCGATGACCGAACCATTTCCGTAGCTCCGTGCTGGGGGCGACTTCCTTCATCCACACATCCGCGGCGACGGCGTCTTTCTTCATTCCTCTGGGCCAGAGGCGTTCCACGAGGATTCGCCGGCCATCTCCACGCCGAGGCGCGTCATAAGTCCGTTTGATCTGAATCATGGCTCATGTGCTCGACGAGGCGGCGTTCTTCGTCACGGATATCGCCTCGCGCACCATCTGATTTGCATAGCCCCATTCGTTGTCGTACCAGCTCATGACCTTGACCAGATCCCCGTCGATGACCTTGGTGAGCTCGAGATCGACGATGGACGCTCGCGGATCGCCCACGATGTCCGAGGAAACGAGCGGCTCACGCGAGACCCCCAGCACCCCGGCGTAGCGCTTCGTTTCGGATTCCTCCTCGAAGATCCGATTCACCTCCTCGACCGTCGTCTTCCGCGAGGTGACGAACGTGACGTCCGCGATCGAGCCGACGGGAATCGGCGCGCGGATCGCGAGCCCATCGAATCGGCCGGCGTATTCCGGCAACGCGCGTGTCGTCGCGTGGGCGGCGCCGGTCGTGGTCGGCACGAGATTCACGGCCCCTGCCCGACCGCGGAGGAAGCGCTTCCTCGGTCCGTCCACGATCGACTGGGAAGATGTATAGGCGTGCACCGTCGTCATCGCAGCCTTCTCGAAACCGATGCGGCGGCCGATGACCTCGACGATCGGCGTGATGCAGTTCGTCGTGCAACTTGCGCAGGAGATGATCGCGGACTCGACGCCGGCCACGTTCACACCGTGGACGATCGTCTCCAAGTCCTGAGACGTCGCCGACAAGAGAACGATCCGCGCGCCCGCGCGGACGTGCTTCTCGAGATCCTCGCGCCTCGTGAGCGCCCCCGTGCACTCGAAGACGAGCTCGACGCCGAGGTCCTTCCACGGGAGATCTGCAGGATCCCGAATCGCAAGCGCCCGCAGCTTGCGGCCGGCGACGACCAGGTCGTTGCCGTCGACCGTCACGGGCTTCGCGTACCGTCCGTACACCGTGTCGAATCGAAGCAGGTAAGCGAGGTTCTCGGTGTCCACCAGGTCGTTGACGGCGACGAGCTCGAGCGATGGCTCGTCGACCACCAACTTCAGGATCGCGCGCCCGATGCGCCCCACACCGTTGATGGCGACCCTGGTTTTCATTTCGGTCTCTCAGCTTCAGCCGGCAGCCTCCCGACCAGATCGCTCGCCCCGAAGGGTCCGGGCTCGGCGATGAGCGCGCGCGCCGGGTCGACCTGGCCCCACGTGTTCCACAGGAGCACGACCCCGCACCCGGCCGCCGGAAAGGTAGTAGACGACCCCTTCGCGAAATGGCTCGCTTCCAGTCGGCGACCGTCTCGCCGCGCGGGTCGAGCTCGCCGACCGCTTCGTAGCCCAGGTCGAAGAGGTCCGAGTAGAAGAACGGCAGGTGCGTGTACGGCGAAAGGTCGCCTGCCATCGACCGGCCGGCAGCGCGCCCCATCGTGAGCGCGTTGTCTTCGTGCTCGACGCGGATCCGTTTTCCGAGCGTGGGCGCATTGAAACGCGCCACGTCGCCGGCGGCGAAGACGTCGGGATGGCTCGTTCGGAGATGTTCGTCGACGACGATGCCGTCGTCGATGACGAGCCCGGCCGCCTGTGCAAGCTCGGTATTGGGCACGATGCCGAGGCCCGCCACGACCGAGTCCACTGTCAGCTCTGCCCCGCCCTTCGTCCCGACCACCAGTCGGGATCCAGTCTCGGCAACGTTCGTGACCCGCTCGCCGGGTCGGACGTCCACGCCTTTCTCGCCGTAGTAGCGGATCAGGAACCGCGCGAGGTCCTCCGGAAAAATGCGTGCGCCGATTCCCTGCTGCGGGAAGAGCATCGAGACCCTGCAGCCTCGGATCGCGAGGGCCGCGGCGATCTCGGAACCGATGAAGCCGCCACCGATGACGGCGAAGGTCTTGCCCTCGTCGGCGAGAGCGCGGAGCCGGCGATAGTCCTCGAGAGTGCGGAAATAGATGACGTGCTCGCCCCCGAACGGCAGCCGGCGCGGAGTACCTCCAGTCGCGAGCAGGAGCCGGTCGAACGTGTATTCCAAGCCTCGGTCGTCGACCAACCGCTTGCGCGAGAGGTCGAGGTCGGTCGCGCGACGCCCGAGGTGGAGGTCCACTCCGATGTCGGCGGTCTTGCGCCAGACATTCTCGAGCGGCTCACCCTTCCACAGCCCCTTCGAGAGGGGCGGGCGCGAGTACGGTGGATCCTTCTCCGCACTGATCAGCCCGACGGGCGCGTTCGCGTCGAGCTCGCGGATGCCGCGGACGGCGGCGTCAGCGGTCATCCCGCCGCCGACGATCAGGTAGCGCATAGTGAGCCAAGGTCAGCTCCCGCGCGTCGGAACGGCGTCGCCGGCGTCCCGGATCCGGGCGAAGAACTGCTGCTGGAGGACGGGATCGCCGAGCGCGCCGCGAACGGCCATCGTCTTCGTCATGCCGCCTGCTTTCGAGACGCCCCGCATCTCCATGCAGAGGTGCCGCGCCTCGAGAACGACGATAACCCCGGCCGGTTCGAGTCGCTCGTGGAGAAGCGATGCGATCTGCTCGGTCAAATCCTCCTGGAGCTGGGGTCTGCGCGCGTAGAAGTCGATGACCCGACTCACCTTGGACAGGCCGACGAGGCGGTCCGCGGGCACGTAGCCTACGTGCGCGGAACCGAAGAACGGCAGGAAGTGGTGCGAGCAAACCGAGTAGAACGGGATGTCGGTGACCGCTACGATCCCCCTGTGCCCTCGCGGATTCGGGAAGGTGGAGAGCGGCGGCTCCGGGCTCCGGAGGCCTCCCAGCATCTCCCGATAGGCTCGCGCCACGCGTTCCGGCGTAGCGACGAGATTCGGGTCGCGAAGATCGAGCCCGATTGACTGGAGAAAGCCTCGAAAGGCTGCCGCGACCCGTTCGACCGGAAACTCTCCCTCCGCAGTGCCGGTCACCTCCTGGTGCATCGGGTACACGTTCGGAGGGATCGGGCGAGGCGCGAACGTCTCGCCCAACCCCTCCCGCACCGCGCTCATGACCGGAACTTCCGGGGGAACTGACGGATGATCCCCGAGGACAGGATGTCGGCCATTCCCAGGATGTGCGTATGCACGGTGTCGTAGGCGGCGATGTCCGCGGCCCAGTCGCCTCGGAGCCGGGCCTGCGCTTCCTGAAGCGTCAGATCGAGGTGGTGACGCATCTCGGCGCGGAGCGCCTCGCGGGGCCAGTTGTCGGGATTCGTGACGCTCAAGAAGTCCGCGATTTCGTCCGAATTCTCGTACCAGCGCGCCAACGCGTCCTGCAACCGGCCGTTGTCGCCCGCGATGGCGGCGTCGACCACCTCGGCCGCGATCAGGATGTGCGGCCGGAGTAGCGCCGTGAGGGTGTCGCCAGCCCCTTCGCCGTAGAACGGCTTGATTGCGTCGCCGATGTCGGTCTGGTTCCGGAGCAGCCGCTCCGCGGTCGCCTGGGTATCGGGCAAACCGGCGACGGCGCTGACGATGTAGAGGCGCGTCCAGGTCACGTGCTCCTCCCAGAGCTGCCGCATCGCATCGTGGTAGTCGTCTCGATCGAGAGGAACCTTGAAGGCGGCTGCCGAATGGGCGGCCCTCGCCGAATGGACCGGCGGCGACACCGGAAGCATTAGAGCGAAGGCGAGGGCGGCGATGATTGAGGGCACAACTAATCTCCTTTTGCATAGGTTGTTGAAAACCCGGACGCCGACGGCGGCTGCTGGGAATCAGCGGGGCCGGTCACTGCGAGATGGGTCAAAACGCGTACCAGTGCCGCATGACTCGCTCACCCGGAAGGCGACCTGCCTACCGAGGCGTCGAGAAGCCCGTGGCGCCGAGACACTTAGAGGCAATTGTCGAAGCGTCGTTGTGCGCCCCAGTCGCCCGAAGCTGATTTGAAAACGCCGAAGACCGGCGGGGAGATTCGCCTCGGCGGGCAGATGCGCCTCACAGCGACGGCGATTCGCGATTCACCGCGGCCGCAAAAAGGCTGCGCTGGAGAACTAGGGCTCTACGGAAGGTTCCGAACCTCCCGACTTTCGCCCGGCGTGAACAAAAAAGGAGTCCGGCGACTCCGCCGAACTCCTTTGGAATCTTGGTTGCGGGGGCAGGATTTGAACCTGCGACCTTTGGGTTATGAGAACTCCTTCGGTGTCTGCTGAGAGCGAAAAGACCCGTAAAGACACGAATCCTCTCGTATCACGAGTCGGCGATTCTCGGCAGGTGTAGACGCGAAATCGACCGACTTTCGCCCGACACCGGAGTCCATTCCAACAGGAGCCTCTCGTTGACTGACCTGGTTCCCGGAGGTACGTTCTTCCCTGTCTCCCGATGGATGCCTGCGCGAATATTTGACCGAGCTTGGCGAGAGACATTACGTTGGTGTCGGGAACAGGGGCGGGCGAACGGGATCGGCGCGGACTTGGTGCTGGAGTGCGTCCGAACGCAGGAGTCGATGATGCAGGCGATCCGATCCACTTATCCTGGCGGGCACGTTGGCTACGTTGGCGTACCGCACGGCGTGCAGCTCGATCGCGTCGAGCTCTTCTTCTCGCACGTGCACCTGCACGGCGGCCCGGCTCTGCGCGGCGATTCCTACCCGAGCTGATCGAGCTGGTGTGGAACCGGAAGATCGATCCGGGACAGGGTCGATCTGACGCTGCCGCTCCAACAGGTGGTGGAAGGCTACCGCGCGATGGACGAGCGCCGGGCAATCAAGGCGCTCTTGCACCCGAACGCGACGCACTGACGACGGGTCGCGCATCTGACTGATGCCGGAACAGTGTGGCGGCCTATGCACGCCGGCTCGGAAGAGTCTCTGTTCCGTTGGAATTGAGAGCGCGTGTTACTCCGACGTACGACGCGCGGAACGCTCGCGAAGGAGCGGCACGTACCACGATTGATATGAAGGAGAGCTATCGATGAGCCAGTCACACGACCATTCGAGGAGAGACTTTCTCCGCCAATCCGCGGTTCTCGGTGCAGGCGCCGTGCTCGCGGGCTCGGGCGATGCCGTCGCCGGCCAATCCTCTGCAGACGGACGCAGGCCGTATCAGACAGACGGTATGGCCGCCTATTCGGCGACTGGCCCGATGCGACGCATGACGTTCGAACGTCGCGCTCTCGGCCCCAAAGACGTGGCGATCAAGATCCGGTACTGCGGCGTCTGCCACTCTGACATCCACACGATTCGCGGAGACTGGGGTCCGGTCCAATACCCGCAGATTGTCGGCCACGAAGTCAGCGGCGAGGTCGTCGCCGTCGGCTCCAGCGTCAGCAAGTTCACCGTCGGGAACCGCGTCGGTGTCGGGACGATGGTGAATTCCTGCCGGGTCTGCACAGAGTGCCAGGCAGGCCACGAGAACTATTGCCTGAACGGGAACACCCAGGCGTACGGCTCCAAAGACAGAGACGGAACGATCACTCAGGGGGGATATTCGAAGTTCGTGGTCGTCGACGAAGATTTCGTCATTCGGATTCCCGACGCGATCGATCTGGCGCAAGCAGGTCCGCTGCTCTGCGCGGGCATCACGGTGTATTCACCGCTCCGCCGATGGTCCGTATCTCCCGGTCAGAAGGTTGCCGTTGTGGGCATGGGGGGGCTCGGACACCTCGCCGTCAAGCTCGCCAACGCACTCGGCGCCGAGGTGACGGTGTTCACGACGTCGCCGGAAAAGACGAACGACGCGAAGCGCTTCGGCGCAAGAGACGTCGTCGTCAATCGGGACGGCGCGGACTTCGCCCGGCTGCGGCATGCGTTCGACTTCGCGATCGACACCGTCCCCTACAAGCACGACCTGAATCGGTTCATCCCACTTTTGAAGCGTGATGCCACCTACTGCAGAGTCGGCGTCGGCAAGGTCGTCGATTCCAACGAAATAGGCCAGATGAATCTCGTCCTGTACCGGAACGCACTTGCGGGGTCGAACACAGGCGGGATCGCCGAAACGCGGGACCTGCTTGATTTCTGCGCGCGCAACAAGATCACGCCCGAAATCACGAAGATCCCGATGAGCGGCATCGATGACGCGTGGCAGCGAGTCGTCGCCAAGCAGGCGCGGTATCGCTTCGTCATCGACACGGGAGCGTGACACGGCGCGTGAAGCGAGTACTCCTCGTTGCGACAATGGCAGTGGCGACGTCGGGGTGCGGCCAGACGAACACCAGCCCTGCGCCGCCGGCACTACAGCCACTTCCTGAACAGGTGACCAGTGTGAAGATTCGTATCAGGATTGACGGCACGACGATCATCGCAACGCTCGAGAACAACGCGACGGCGCGCGACTTCGCTTCGCTGCTTCCGTTGACGCTCACGCTGAACGACCACGCGTCGACCGAGAAAGTCAGTGACCTGCCGCGGCGCCTCTCGACGAAAGGCGCTCCGGCAGGCGTTGATCCGTCGGTGGGTGACATCGCGTACTACGCACCGTGGGGCAACCTCGCCATCTACTACGAGGATTTCGGCTACTCGGCGGGCCTAGTCAAGCTGGCAACCATTGATTCCGGCGTTGAGGCGTTCCGTCGGCCTGACGCGTTCCAGGTGGTCATCGAACGCGAGACGCCGCGATGAGCACCTGGTTGGAGGAGGAACTGCGGAGGATCGCGGCGACCGACGACCTGCACTCGCTCCGTTCCGGGAAGACGGAAGACGTACGCAATCGCCCGACTTCGCTCGACCTCAAGGAAAAAGGAGTCCGGCGACTCCGCCGAACTCCTTTGGAATCTTGGTTGCGGGGGCAGGATTTGAACCTGCGACCTTTGGGTTATGAGCCCAACGAGCTACCAGGCTGCTCCACCCCGCGTCAGGAACGCGGACCTTAACGGAATAGGAGAGGCGCGGTCAAGCCGACCGCCCGCCATCAATCCGGCAGAGTTTCCGGTGGGGGCAGCTTCTCCGGCGGGGGCAGCGTTTCCGTTCTCTCGAGCGCCTTTCGATCCCACTTGCCCAGATCGGCTCCGGCCGCGTACGTGTCCTCGAGGAACGCGAACAGCTCAGCGTCGGGAT
Organism: uncultured Acidobacteriota bacterium; assembly: GCA_963765835.1. Classification (GTDB taxonomy): domain Bacteria; phylum Acidobacteriota; class Thermoanaerobaculia; order UBA5066; family Gp7-AA6; genus Gp7-AA6. The sequence continues at coordinate 14,003 of CAVXYF010000010.1, forward strand.
CTTTCGCCTTCCGCACGGCGTCGTAGGGCAGGACCCACTCCCCCATCGCTTCGGGAAAGGTCGCCGCCATGGACCGCAGCTTCGTCTTTTCAAAGCCGTCCGGCTTGGGAAGCACATACGCGTAGAACGCAGCCTCCGCCATCGGACCGGCGTTATTGCCAGGCCAGAAACCGAACGCGGCCTGCTCGTGCGTGGACGCATCCCGCGCCACCCACTTCGGCATGTGCGGCGGCGCCATGTCCATCGGCGTCATGGGGCGGCCCGAGAAGAGGGTCAGCGACATATCGAAGCTCCCCCAGAAGAAGTGCACCGGGCTCGCCTTTCCCAGAAACGTCGAGCGGAACTTCTGCAACACGCGGTGCGTCGAGGCGAGCGTGCGCCAGAACCGTCGCGCGTACGTTGTGTCGTAGGACGCGTGCCGCTCGTCGTCCGGAAGGGGAATGCCGCCGGCGATCTCGGAAGGATGGGGATGGATCTTGACCGGCAGCTCGAGCTCATCGAGGACGCCCATAACCTCCTTGTAAAAGGTCGCGACCGACTTGGGCGCGAGCACGATCGTCCGGCGCTCGCCTTCCACGGTCGTCACGTGGAGCCGGTGGTCGATGAAGTCGAAGTCCATCTGGAAGAGCCGCTCGCCGTGCGGGATGAGCGACGTCGTCAGACCTCGCGACGTGACGAAGAGCGTGCCGTTCCAGGAGTGGTTGATCCACGGCGTCAGGTTGAGCCGAACCTTGCCGACGATCTGCGTCCAGAGGTGGAGCGTGTCGCGGGTCTCCGACCAGGCCGCGAGATCGAGCTCCGGCCACGGGCCGTGGTTCATGGACCCGGTTCGAGGAAGATTTCGTCGACGTAGCACCACAGCCAGTCCTCCCCGGGCTCGAACGACTTCACCATCGCGTGGTGCACCGCGCGGAAATGCTTCGTCGCGTGCTTGTTCTTCGACGAGTCGCAGCACCCGACGTGGCCGCACGTCAGGCACTCGCGCAGGTGCACCCAGGTGTCTCCGATCTTCAGGCAGTCTTCGCAGCCGTCGGCGCTCGGCACGACCTCGCGAATTTCAGAAACGTGGGGACATTCGTCCATTGCCCAAGCCTATAACTCCGATCCCCTGTCATCCCGAGGAGCGAAGCGGCTCCCCTGTCATCCCGAGGAGCGAGCGACGGGGGATGGGGCGGCCGATGGAAGGCCAGATCCCTCGCTTCGCTCGGGATGACAGGGCAAGGACTCGGCCAGATCCTTCGCTTCGCTCGGGATGACAGGGCAAGGACTCGGCAAAATTCCGTCGATCCGCTAAGGGATAGAGGCGGCCGGGCCTTCAGTTGACCGGCGGCGGAGAAGGAGTCCGGATCGGCCCCGAGCGCGTCGGAACCGGCGTGGGTTTGTCCTTCGTCAGGCTACCTTCCGGGTACAGCAGGACGACGTCTTCGGGGTGGACGAGGTTCAACTCCTCGCGCGCCACCTTCTCTGCCGGGAACTCCTCCCGGTCCGCCGCCTGGATCGCGGCGATCAGCCGGGCGTTTTCTTTCTTCTCGTCGGCGAGCTTGCGGTCGAGCTCCTGCACATCTGCCTTCGCCTTGCGAAGCTCCAAGACGCGGCCGTCCGTGAGAAGGATCATCCCGAGAAGCAGCGCCGAGACGCCGAGCGACACGAAGAACGCAGCCATCGGCTTCGGCTCGCGCCGGGGCGCGGGAGTCGTGCGTGTGCTCACGCTGGGAATGCCCCCCGACCGGCGAAGGTCCCTGAACCGCCCAGCTCCTCTTCGATGGCGAGGAGTCGGTTGTACTTGGCGAGCCGCTCCCCGCGAGAGGCCGACCCCGTCTTGATCAGACCCGCGTCGACCGCGACCGCCAGGTCCGCGATCGAGGAGTCGCAGGTCTCGCCGGACCGGTGCGACACGACCGTCCGATATCCCGAGGACTGCGCGAGCTTCACTGCCTCCAGTGTCTCACTGACCGTGCCGACCTGGTTCAGCTTCACGAGAAGCGCGTTGGCCACGCCGTCCGCGATCCCCCGGGCGAGGATCTCGGAGTTCGTCACGAAGACGTCGTCCCCGACGAGGAGCATCTTGCGGCCGAGGGCGCGCGTCATCTCGATCCAGCCGGCCCGGTCGCCCTCCGCGAGCCCGTCCTCGATGGACGCGATCGGGTAGTCGGATGCGAGCTTCTGCCAGTACGCCACCATGCCGGGAGTGTCGAGCGACTGTCCCTCCCCGGCCAGCTCGTACTTCCCGTCGCGGTAGAACTCGGACGCCGCGGGGTCGAGCGCCAGCACGACGTCGTCGCCCGGCCGGTACCCCGCGGTCTCGATCGCGGCGACGAGGAGGTCCAGAGCCTCGCGCGACGAGCCGATGTCGGGAGCGAAGCCACCTTCGTCGCCGACCGCCGTCGAGAGGCCGCGCTTCTTCAGGAGGCTCTTCAGCGCATGGAACGTCTCGGCTCCCGCGCGCAGCGCCTCCCCGAAAGTCCCGAATCCCACGGGGCACGCCATGAACTCCTGCGGGTCGAGCCGGTTGTCGGCGTGGGCGCCGCCGTTGATCAGGTTCATCATCGGCACCGGCAGGGTCGTGCCCGAGGCGCCGCCGAACGATCGATACAGCGGGACCCGCGACGCGTACGCCGCGGCGCGCGCGACCGCCAGCGAGACTCCGAGGAGCGCGTTCGCGCCGAGGCGCGACTTGTTCGGCGTGCCGTCGAGGTCGACGAGGACGCGGTCGACGCCGGCCTGGTCGCGGGCGTCGGCGCCCTCGAGCTTTTGCCGGATCTCGCCGTTGACGTGGCCCACGGCTTTGCGGACTCCCTTGCCGCCGTACCGGTTCCTGTCGCCGTCCCGCAGCTCGATCGCCTCGCGTGTCCCGGTCGACGCGCCGGAGGGGACTCCGGCACGGCCGGTCGCTCCCCCGGACAGCCGCACCTCGACCTCGACCGTCGGGTTTCCGCGGGAGTCCAGGATCTCGCGGGCCGAGATCTCTTGTATCGCGAAGTCCACGTCTAGACCGCCACCAGCTCCCGGGCCGCCCGCGCGAGCGAGGCGACCTCCTCGTCCGATTTCCCCTCCACGTAGACGCGGGCGAGAGGCTCCGTGCCCGACTCGCGAATCAGGATCCACGAACCACCGGCGAGAATCAACTTGATTCCGTCGATCGTGTTGACCGACTCGACGCGCCGCGCGCCGACAGCCTTCGGCGGAGAGGACGCGAGCGAGCCCAGCTTCTTCTTCTCGTCGGGAGTCAGGGGAAGGTCCACGCGCGTCGATCGGAACGGACCGATCTCGCGGTCGAGGTCGTCGGAGAGCTCGGAGATCGTGCGGCCCGTCGCGCCGCACATTTCGGCGACGAGGAGGTCCGCGAGGATGCCGTCCTTCTCGGGTACGTGGCCCTCGACCGTCAGGCCCGCGCTCTCCTCGCCGCCGAAGACGATCTCGCCCGCGATCAGCTTTTCACCGATGTACTTGAAGCCGACGGGCGTCTCGTAGAGCTTCACCGCGAATTTCTGCGCGACCGCGTCGAGCGCGTGGGTCGTCGCGACGCTGCGGGCCACGCCGCCACGGACTCCTTTGCGGCCGAGCCGGTCGCGCAGCAGCAGAGCGAGGAGCCGATTCGGCGAGACGTAGACGCCCCTCTCGTCGCAGACGCCGAATCGGTCGGCGTCGCCGTCGCACGCGAGTCCCAGGCGCGAACCGCGGAGCCGGATCTCCTCGCCCAGACGGACGAGCTCCCTTTCGCCGCACTGGGGGGACTCGCCGCCGAAGAGGGGATCGCGCTTCGCATTGAGGCGGGACAGCGTTACGCCCGCGGACTCCAGGAAGGCGTCGAGGAAGCCGACGGAGGTCCCGAACCGGAAGTCGAGGGAGAAGTGCGGGGCGCCGCGTGCGACGTCGGCCGCGCTCACCTTGCTGCCCAGGTCCGCGAGGTACGCGGGCGCCGGGTCGAACGGGGCGAGAGGCGACCCGTCACTCGGCGCGGGGACGTCCGGCATGTCGGCCGCCTCGCCCTCGATCCTCACCGTCAGCTCGGGCAGCGCGGGCGCGCCGTCACTCGTGGAAAACTTGATCCCGAGATACCGTGGCGGATTGTGACTCGCGGTGAAGTTGACGCCCCCCGCCGCGCCGCGGCGCCGGATCTCGAAAGAGAGGGTCGGGGTCGGGACCGGCCGGGTGGAGACTTCCGCGGCGAAGCCCTCGCGCGAGAAGATCCGCGCGGCCTCCGCCGCGAATCGCTCAGCGAGGAACCGGGTGTCGTAGCCGACGAGCACGAGCTTGCCGCGATGGCCGTCCTCCGCGAGCACCCGCGCGATCGCCGTGATGACGCGGCGCGAGTTCGCGAACGTGAACTCCTCGGCAATCACCGCGCGCCAGCCCGACGTCCCGAAACGGATCGGCGTCATTTCGCGGCCAAGCTAACACGGGCCGTCGGCGTTCTCGCCGCGCTCTTTGCGGTCTCCTGCGCGGGAAGCGGGTCCGCCGTCGAGGATCCTCCGCCGCTGGCGATCGTGGCGCCGGCGCTCGTCTCGCCCATCGAGGACGGGCTTCCCTTGGCCGGCGCGCGCCCCGACGACCCGATCAAGACGGCCGTGTTCGACCAGATCAACCGGGACCGCGCGGAGGCGGGGCTGCCGGCCGTCGCCTGGGACGATGGCGCGTCGCGAGTCGCCGACGCGTTCTGCGCGAACCAGATCCGCGAGAACACCAGCGGTCACTACTTGAAGGACGGGCTCCCGCCGTACGCGCGGACCTCGTTCGCCGGAATCTTCGGCATGCAGTTCGAGAACTCGGTGACGTGGACGACCACGGCGTCGTCCTTCGACGATCCCGCGGAGAGGCTGGCGCTCGAGGGACACGCCTCGATGATGGCGGAGAAACCGCCGGACGACGGACACCGCCGCACGATCCTCGACCCCGAGGCGACGCACGTCGGAGTCGGGTACGCGCTCTCCGGCGGCGAGTTTCGGATGGCGCAGGAGTTCCTCGTGCGTCACCTGGCGTGGCTGCGCCTGGAACGGCTGTCCCCCGAATCCAGCGTGGTCGCGGTGAGCGGCGCGCCCGTCGCGGGACGCCGTCTCGTCTTCGTCACGATCGGGTGGGAGCCGGTCCCCCGCGAGCTGACGCGGGCGGAGGCGAACGGCCGCAGGTCCTACTCGTATCCCAGGACCGAGACGGCGTTCGTCGGGGAGGGAAACAAGATCCTGAAGGTCGTCGGCACCACGACGATCGACCGCATCCGCTTCGGCCGTGACCGGGATTTCGGTTTCCGCTTCGTCCCCGAACGGCCGGGTCTCTGGACGCTGACCTTCCACACCAGGCCGCTGCGCGAGGAGAGCGTCGTGCCGGGGGGCACGGCGACGCTGTGGATTTCGGGCGTCGGGGAGACGCGGTGATCACGGTCCTGGTCGTCGCCGAGGCCGGCCGGGCCAGGGAGCTCGACCAGGCGGCCGCGCGGATGCCGTCGCTCGAGCTCCTCCACGCCGGAGACGTCGAACAGGCGCTCGACCGACTCGCGCGAAACCGGCGGATCGACGCGGTGCTGCTGATCGGCGGCAGGGACTTTGCGTCGGAGGTCGCGAGAGTCATCCTCGAAGAGGACCCCGGAGCGCCGCCACTCTACGTGCCCGCAGGCGACGCTCCAATCCAAGGCACGCATCTGTTGGAAGGACAGGATCCGGCAAACCTGCTCGATACACTAGCGGGCATGTTGTCGGCCGAGTAATGTCAGGTTTCCGCGATCGAAAAGGAGTTGCGATGGCAGGACGGCTTCTTCGCTATTGCGGGATCGCTCTCCTGGCCGGCTTGGCCGCACCGCTCCGAGCCGCGGACGTCTGGGTCGTGCGGGCAATCGCCCACGGCCACTCGCTTGCGCAGGATTGCGGGGTGGTTTGGGCGGATCGGCTCACCTTTCTGAACGACAGCAGTCAGGAAGCTGTCGTCCGGCTTGTTTCAGTCAGCAACGGCGATCTTCGAGCAGCCCCGATTCCTCTGACCTTGCCTCCCGGAGGGGCACGAGAGATCCGAAATGATTTCCCCTTCGGCGGCGACCTCGAGTGGCACCCCTCCGTTTCGGACTCCCTCGTCCCGCTCGCGGTGGCCAGGCTGGACGTGCCCGAGGGCGTCGTCACGTCCTCCCGGATCGAGGTCCGAGAAGCCTGTCCGGCTGCCATTCCGCTGGGATTCAGCACTCGATCGGTTCAGGGATCGATCTTGATGGAAGCCCGGAAATCGCTGGTTCCGGCAGGCGAGCGCCAACTTCACCTCGGAACCGACATCGGGTATCGGTTCAATGGTGAGGCCTTCGTGACGATCAGCAACCGGATCAACGTCGGCGTCTACAACGGGGGTGCGTCGCCGGCAACCGCGGCCATCGAGGTCCGCCGTTCCTGCGATAGCGGGCTGATCGATCGGAAGTTTGTAACGCTGCGTCCGAATACGATCCAGCAGTTCGGAGGCTTTTCGAATCCCGGCTCGGCTGTGGCGGGCTGCTTCGAAACTTACGTCGCGGTCACGATGGACCAGCCCGGTTTCAGCTACGCGCTGGCGTTCTCGAACGAAGACGTTCCTTTCGTACCGGTGGGGATCGGGTCAGGCAAGTAGAGAAGGTCATTGCACCTGAGGAGTTCTCGATGAGCACAAGTCGTGTCCACCGGTCCAAAGCGGGCAATCCCGAAGTTGTCATTTTCATGGGATCGGACTCGGACTGGTCGGTCATGGCCCGCGCCGCCGCGGTTCTCGAGGAGTTCGGCGTCTCCCACGAGGCTATCGTCTCCTCGGCCCACCGGACTCACGACCGCACGGTCCAGCTTGTCAAGCGGTTCACGGCGCGCGGCACCCGGGTCTTCATCGCGGGAGCGGGCGCGGCCGCCCACCTCGCGGGGGCCCTCGCCGCGGTGACCCCCCGGCCCGTCATCGGCGTCCCGCTCGCCTCCTCGCCGCTCGCCGGGTTCGACTCTCTCCTTTCCACGGTCCAGATGCCCTCGGGGGTCCCGGTGGCCTGCACCGCGATCGGAGAAGCGGGCGCCCGCAACGCGGCCATTCTGGCGGTCGAGATCCTCGCTCTCTCCGACCGGCGGCTGGACCGCCGGCTTCGCGACTACCGGAAGGCCCTGGAGCGGGAGGTGGTCGCCAAGGATGCCCGCCTCCAGCGGGAACGCCGGCAGGGCGCGAGCCGTGGTAAGGTAAAGCCTTAGACACTGAGCTTTAGCTCGCGGCTAACCTGAGATAGCTGAGGGCTTTATCGGGGGTTCGCGATGTCCTGTGGCAGCGGGGGCGGTTGCGGAGTCGGAAACAAGCTGAATCCGGGCGGCCTCTACGTCGGCATCCGCATCAACGAGAACGAGGACGGCAAGGCCCCGTTCTGCGACACGCAGGGCATCTCGGTCGAGAAGGGCCAGCGGGTCATCGTCGAGGGCGAAAACGGCTTCGAGTACGCCCAGGTGACCAACCTGCGTCCGATGATCCTGAAACAGTGCCAGTTGCGCGACGCGCGCCGGCTCGTCCGGATCGCCACCGACGCCGACCAGGCGAGCTTCCAGGCGAAGGTCGATCGGGAAAAGCGTTTCTACTCGGACACCCGACAGCTCGCCGAAGAGAAGAATCTCTCGATGAAGCTGATCCGGATCGAGGAGACGTTCGACGGCCGGAAGGTCGTCGTTTACTACACCTCCGAGACCCGGATCGACTATCGCAAGCTGGTTCAGGATCTTGCGGTCAACCACCCGGTCCGGATCGAAATGCGGCAGGTGGGTCCCCGGGACGAGACGAAGCTGCGGGGAGGGCTCGGACCCTGCGGTCTGACGCTCTGCTGTTCGACTTTTCTAAAATCTTTTCACCCGGTGACGATCCGGATGGCGAAGAACCAGAATCTTTCCCTAAACCCTTCCAAAATATCGGGGATGTGCGGGCGGCTCATGTGCTGCCTGGCCTACGAGGAGGAGGGGTATCGGACGGGTGCGGCCCAGGTTCCGGCTCCTGAAGCGGGGGTTAAGGCACAGAATTTTCAGGGTGACTCTCCGGTTTAATTAGCGAAAAGTGTCCCACCTTAACGGGGACCTGGAGAGACAGCCGTGCCGAACCGCAACCCGACCGGGGCTTACAGCCCCGACAGCGACGCCCCAACCGGCAACCGCAAGCTGATCCGACCCAATCTGTCCGAGCTCGCGGACCGTTATCCGACCCGCAACTTTCAACAGCGCAAGCAGGTTCCGCCGGAGCAGACGAACGCCGAGAGCTACTACTACCTGAAGCAGATGGCCGCGAAGACTCCCATGGTCGTCGTGCTGAACGACGGACAGGAAGTCCGCGGCTGGATCGAGTGGTACGACAAGAACTGCCTGAAGGTGAACCGCGACCGTGGCCCGAATCTCTTGATCCAGAAGGCGTCGATCAAGTACCTCTTCAAGCAGACCGAGGAAGAGGGTCAGCGCGGGGGCGGCGGGGGGAACCGGTAGGCCGGTCCTCGCAGTGACGGGGAGGGAGAGCGCTTAGCGCGCTCCCCTTCCGGACAGGACCGCGGGCACGGTCTTCAGCAGGATCTTCAGGTCGAGCATGGGCGACCATGTGTCGATGTACTTCAGGTCGAGCGCCATCCACCGGTCGAAATCGAGCTCGCTTCTTCCCGAGACCTGCCAGAGACACGTGAGGCCCGGGCTCATCGACAGCCGCCGGCGCTGCCAGGGCTCGTAGCGCGCGACCTCCTCCGGGAGCGGCGGCCGCGGCCCGACGAGGCTCATGTCCCCGACGATGACGTTCCACAGCTGGGGAAGCTCGTCGATGGACAGCCGGCGCAGGATTCGGCCGGCCGGGGTCAGGCGCGGGTCGTGCGCGGCCTTGAACACGGGGCCCGTCATCTCGTTCAGATGTGCGATCTCGAGGAGGCGCTCCTCGGCCTTCGCCTCCATGGTGCGGAACTTCAGGAGCGTGAAGTGCCGGCCGTTCAGCCCGCAGCGGACCTGCCGGAAGAAGATCGGGCCCGGCGACGTCAGGCGGATGGCGAGCGCCGCCAGAGCCTGGATCGGCAGCGTCAGGAGGAAGAGGAAGAGCGAGAGCCCGAGGTCGAGCGCCCTCTTCACGACGAGCTGCGCCGGGTTCGACGGCGTCGTCGTGAACGTCAGCAGGGGCACGCCGTCCAGCTCTTCCAGGACGGGTCGCGCCAGCACGTGGGGGAAGATGTCGAGCGACACGTGGGCCCGTACGCCGTGACGCTCCGCGACCAGCAGGGCGTGCTCGTAATCGCCGAGCTTCCCCTTCTCGATCACGAAGATCACCTCGTCGATCACCTCGCTGCCGAGCACCGTTTCGAGGTCGCCGATCCGCCCCACGCACGGCCAGCGGTTCGACCTGCGGATCTCGCCGCCGTTCTCGTCGTCGAGGTATCCGTGGACCCGGAATCCCCAGTGCGGGTGCCCCTCGAGGAAGTCGGCGAGCTGCGACGCCTTCGGTCCCGTCCCGACGAGCAGCACCGTGCGGAAGTTGTAGCCGCGCGAGCGCACCCACCGCGACAGCATCCGCAGCGCGACGCGTTCCCCGGCCAGGAAGAAGAAGTTCACCACCGCGAACACGGCGAGCAGCCAGCGGCTCACGAACTCGAGACGCAGGCCGTAGACGAGAAGCGTCAGGAGCGCGGTGCCACCGAACGCGACCTTCGCGACCGTCCAGATTTCCTCGAACAGCGGAAGCGTGCGGTGGCTGCGCGTGAAGCCCGCCGCGTAGAGCATCGGTCCCCAGATCGGGAGGATCCCGAGCAGCAGGATCACGTAGCGGTCGAAGGGGGGCGCAATCGGATAGAGCGAGGGCAGAATCGGGGCGAGGATGCCGTGGCGGAGCAGGTAGGCAACCGGCAGCGAAAGGGCCGTGAGGGCAAGCTCGGCGCCGAGTACTCCGAAAGCGATGGCGCGGGCTTTCTGCTTCAGCATGAAACGGGACCCCGCTGACGGAGGCGCCGGGCGCGGATGTTACGAGATGCCGGCCTCGCCATCAAGGACGGGGCCACCACGCAACAGTGCTTCGTATCGATCCGCGACGTCATCCCAGCGATAGCGCTCATTCGTGCGGGCTGTCGCCCGCTCCTTCCATACGGAGTGAGAACCGGGGTCATCCAGAATCTGCGTCAGGAGACGCGAAAGGGTCGCCGGCTGCCGGACGTCGAATGGGAGTGCGGCTCCCCCGGCGACCTCTTCGTTCTCCGGAGTCGCGTTGTAGCACACGACGCGCCCGTAGCCCATTGCTTCGACGAGCGCGGGGTGCGTCCCCCCGACCTCCGTGGCCTGCACGTAGACCCCGGCCCCCGAGAGAAGTTGGCGGTATCCCTCCCCGTAGATCGCGCCGGGGAAACGGACCCGGGGATCCGCTTCCGCGCGAACCCGCTCGATGTACCCCGAGGCGTACGGCGCGTCTCCGACGATGACGAGAGGGATCTCGCCCGGCACGTCGCGGTAGGCGCGGACGACGGCGTCGGCGTTGTTCTCGGGCTCGAGCCGCGAGACGTAGAGGACGTATCGCTCCGGCGAGAGTCCCAAACGGTCGAGCGTCTCCCGGCCGGACGGAACCGGCAGGTCTCCGCCGTAGGGGATGTAGGTCGACTCGAACCGGTACGTCTGGCGGTAGTAGGCGGCGATCACGCGCGCGTCGGAAACCACCGCATCCGGAACGATCGTCGAAAGCTTCTCCGAGATCCGGTACGCGAGCTTCCCTGCCGTGTTCCACTTCCGGCGGTGCCGCTCGAGCCCGTCGACGTTCAGGACGACGCGCGTCCGCCCCGACATCCGGGGGAGGAAGCACGAGGCAGCGTTGATCGCGTTGCAGACGAGGACCGCGTCGAAGCGCTCGAAGGCCGCGTCGAGGCCGGAGAGGAGGCCGTGCGCCACGGTGTCCAGGTACTTCGTCGGAATCGTCGGGAGGACCTGAACCTTCGCGCCGCGCCACTCGCGGACGCCCGGCTCCGCGTAGCGGGTCCGCGTGTAGACCGTGACGTCGTGGCCGCGCGCCGCGAGCCGTGCGGAGAGCTCCTCCGCCAGCGTTTCGAAGCCCCCGTAGCGGGCGGGAATCCCGCGCGTCCCGAGTATGCCCAGCTTCACTTCGCGGCTCTCCGCACTTTCGACTGAATCTCGCGGCGCTTCTCCCACAGACGGCGCCTGTTTTTCCAGAGCCACGAGAACGCGGGCAGCGAGCTCCGTTCCACGGTCAGGCAAGCGGCCAGCACGAGGAGGTCGCGGGCGAGCGCGGGAACGAGGGTCCGGGCGAAGTCCCGCGCCGACTGGTTGTTGATCCGAAGGAGGAAGCGGTTCTTAACGGAGTGGAGGTTCGCCGCAGCCGACATCCGGCGTCGCCGTTCCGGGAGGTTGTGGCGCCGGTGCCACGCGACCGCGCCCGGCACGTAGACGCTCTTCCACCCGAGGAGACCGAGCCGCAGTGCGAGGTCCGCGTCCTCGCGGTAGAGGAAAAAGTCGGAGTCGAAGTATCCGGTCGAAATCTTCGCGGACTCGAGCGCGTCGCGGCGGTAGAAACCCGCGGCCGCGGTCGTCCCGGCGACCTCCTCGACCTCGAGGTAACGGCCGTCTCCCTCCTCCCCGGAACCGCGGTCGAGGTGTCTCCCGGAGCGGGTGAAGACGATGCCGGTCGAGTCGAGCCGGGGGGTCGGCGCGAGATCCGGGCCCTCCGCACGGTAGATGCGGCCGGATGCCGAGCCCACGTCCGGCCGGGCGTCGAGCGCCGCCGTGAGGACCTCGGCGAATCGTGAGTCGAGGCGGCAGTCCGGGTTGAGTGCCAGGACGTACCGGCCGGAGCTCGCGTCGATCCCGGCGTTCACTGCCGCGGCGAAACCGGCGTTCTCGGGCATGGAGATCAGGCGGAGGGTCGTTCCGAACTTCCGGACGGCGTCCCGGCTCCCGTCCTGCGAGGCGTTGTCCACCACGATCGTCTCGGTCGCCACGCCGGTCTGGGCGATGGCGGACGGGAGCGAAAGCGGGAGGTCCGCGGCGGAGTCGTGGGACACGAGGACAATCGAGACGTCCGGACGCGATCTCATCGGGCGAGACCGAGGGCGACGCCGAGGGCGCCGATGTACGCGCGGGCCGAGATCAATCGCGGCCGCGGAGGGCGGGGCCGCAACGGCAGGGCCGCCAGGCGCAGAAGCATCCCCGCCGCGAGGAGCGCGCGGAATCCGAGCCGCGCGGCCGGAGCGTAGCGGCGCCGGCGGTACCGGATTGCGTTGGCGTAGTACGTGCGGAGAAAGCGCGCGTATCCGAGCTCTCCGGCGGCGGTCCCCCCGCGGTGGCGGAAGCGCGCCGCCGGCCAGTAGAGGATGGTCCCGCGCTCGCGAAGCCGTGCGCAGAGATCCACGTCCTCGAACCAGGCCGGGGCGAGCGTCTCGTCGAACCCGCCGATGGCCCGGAATGCGTCGGTCCGCACCGCGAGCGCCGACGCCGCAGGCTGCTCGACCTCGAGCGGCGCGTCGGGGTCCCGCTCCGCGTAGCGGAAACGCCGCCGCGACCGGTTGTTGGGCGCGACGTGGTCGACGAGAAGGAGCTCCCGCGCGTCGTCGCGCAGCCGGGGCAGCCTCCGCAGCTGGAACGTGAACTGGTCCTCGCTTCCGGGCGGAGCCAGTCGCCCGGGAGAGGACGGGAGCGTCTCGGTCACGTCGACCAGCCTCGGCGCGACGGCGAGGACCCCGTCGCGGGAATCGAAAGCGCGCGCGATCTCGGAGAAGGGCTCCCCTTCGGCGCGGGTGTCGGGGTTCAGGATCAGGAGGACGTCCCCGGACGCCGCGGCTGCTGCCTGGTTGACCGCCGGCCCGAACCCGCGGTTTTTCGGGTTCACGAGAACCGTCGCGTCCGGCCAGCGGGCCACGATCTCTTCGCCGGCGAGCGCGCCTCCGGAGTTGTCGACGACGACGAGCGAGACCGCCGGGCCGGACGGGCCCACCCGCGCCCGCGCCTCCGCCAGGGAACCGACCGCGGCGATCGTCTCCGGCCCGTCTCTCCACGAGACGAGAACCGCCGTGATCTCGCGGATCACTTCCCTACGATCCGGCCGCAGCGGCCGGGACGCGCGGCCAGCGCGCGAGAAGGCGGGTCTCCCGTCGGCTCCCGAGCGCGAGGAACGGAATCCACGGCCAGACGAGGAAGGGCAGCATCGCGCCGGCCAGCCCGAGACGCCGCGCGTGCGCGAGGTCCGCGCGCAGAAGAGATGGGAGGCTCCGCGCCAGCAGCGCGGGCGCGAAGTTGGCGAACAGCGTGCGCCAGCGGTTCCGGGCCGTCCACACCGCGCGCCGGAACGGCGTCCGCCTCCCGGTCCGCGAGCCTTCGTGGCGGGCGACCGCCCGCGGCTCGCACGCGAAACGCCAGCCTGCGCGCGCCAGGCGCAGGGAGAGGTCCACGTCCTCGTAGTAGGCGAAGAAGCGGTCGTCGAAGACCGCGCCGTGCGGAGCGACCCGGGTCAGCGCGTCGCGGCGGTAGAGAGCGGCCGTCGCCGACACGCCCGTCACCTCGAACACGTCTCGCGGTATCGCGGAGGCCCCGGTGCCCGCGAGGAGCGGCACGGCTTCGCCCCGGTCGTTCCACTCGAGCCCCGCGGTATCGACCCGATCCCCGGAAGGATCCAGAACGAGCCCCTGCACCGCCGCGAGACGATCGTCCATCGCCAGCCTCGCCGCGAGGCGGGCCGCGTAGTCCGGCGCGAGAACCGCGTCGTTGTTGACGAGCAGCACGAACGGCGCACGCGTCCTCGCGATCCCTTCGTTGGCCGCGGCTGCGAAGCCCAGGTTCCTCGAGAAGGCGACGATTCGGACGTTCGGCGCCTCGGCGGCGAGCCGTTCGCGCTCCTCCGGCAGGGACGCGTTGTCCACCACGACGATCGACAAGTCGACGTCCGTCTGCGACTGGAGCGAGCGGACCGCCGTAAACAGAGATGCTCCGCCGTCGCGGTTGACGATGACGCAATCCACATCGGGAAGGGAACTGGCAGGGCTCAAAGGTTGACTCGACTGCCCGCGCGAGGTGAAATCGCGCGAATTCATGCTACCACGCGAGTTTCTTCGCGAGAACGCCGAGCGCCTGACATCCGAATTTCCGGAGCGCTTCGAGGGCTCGGGGCTCGATCGCTTCGTCGCGCTCGACGCAGAGCGCCGCGCTCTGGTCACCCGGCTGGAGGAGAAGCGGCGCCGCCGCAACGAGCTCACCGCAATCCGCGGCAAGCCGGATCCGCAGACTCTCGCCGAGATGAAAACGTTGAAGGAGGAGATTCGCGAGCTGGAGGCGGGCACGGAGCGCGTTGACGCCGAGCTCGCGGCAATCGAGCAGGGAATCCCAAACGTCCCCCAGGACTCGGTCCCCCGCGGACGCGACGAGAGCGCCAACCGGGTCGAGCGCACGTGGGGCGAGCCACGCCGCTTCGACTTCGAGCCCGCCGCGCACTGGGATCTCGGGCCCGGGCTCGGCATCCTGGACTTCGAGCGCGGCGCGAAGCTGGCGGGCGCGCGGTTTACCGTGCTGACCGGCGCCGGCGCGCGCCTCTCCCGGGCGCTCGCATCGTTCATGCTCGACCTCCAGACGCGCGAGCACGGATACGTCGAGATTGCGCCTCCGGTCCTGAACAACGCCGAGACGCTCCTGGGAACCGGGCACCTTCCGAAGTTCGAGACGGACCTCTTCAAGACGCGGGAAGGCCTGTATCTGATTCCGACCGCGGAGGTCCCGCTCACGGGCCTCCACCGCGACGAGATCCTCGCGGCGGAGGTCCTGCCGCTCCGATACACCGCCTTCACGTCATGCTTCCGCGCCGAGGCGGGCGCCGCGGGTCGCGACACGCGCGGCATCATCCGGCAGCACCAGTTCGACAAAGTCGAGATCGTGGCTCTCACGAGGCCCGAAGACTCGCCGGCGACCCTCGAGTCGCTCACGCGACACGCCGAAGAGGTCCTCCGCCGGCTGGAGCTGCCGTATCGAGTCATGTCACTGTCTACGGGCGATCTCGGCTTCGCATCGGCGAAGTCCTACGACCTGGAAGTCTGGCTGCCCGCCCAGGACACGTATCGCGAGATTTCCTCGTGCTCGAACTGCGAGAGCTTCCAGGCGCGCCGCGCGAACATCCGTTTCCGGCGCGCGCCGGGAGCGAAGCCCGAGTTCGTGCACACGCTGAACGGCTCGGGCCTTGCCATCGGCCGCACGCTCGTCGCGGTCCTCGAGAACTACCAGCGCGCCGACGGTTCGATCGAGATCCCCGCGGCGCTCGTGCCCTACTTCGGCGCAAGTGAAATCACCGCTCGGCCCCCCGCAGCCTTAACGTAACGTAAAGATTAGAAAGAGGTTAACGGAGTCGGGTGGCGCGAGCCTTGCTCGCTCTCTCGGCGCGCGGGCTGCCGGAATGGGCCGGAAGCGGGGCGCGTCAACTTCCTCCACACGGGGGTTCATCCCATGCGAAAGATTCGATCTCACTCGACCCATCGGAGATTCGTTTGGCCCGTCGCCGGCGCTATCGCCGTGGCGGTTCTCGTCTTCGCGGTCAATATCGGGCGCGCCGGAGCCCAGGCCTCGGGACCCACGATGACCGTGCCGAACCTCGACGTGCGCACGGCGGCCGACGGGTTCGTGACACCGATCGGGCTCGCGTTCGTCTCCGACTCGACGTGGCTCGTGATCGAGAAGCAAACCGGACAGGTTCGGGTGGTCGAGGACGGCGCGATCACGGGAACCGCGCTCGACCTCGCCGTGAACAATGCGTCGGAGCGGGGACTCCTCGGCATTGCGCTCCACCCCGACTTCGATGAGAACAACTTCGTTTACCTCTTCTGGAGCTGCACGGCGGCGGCGCCGCCCGAGGAAACGCAGTTCACTCCGACGGCCAACGAGTGCACCCTCATTCCCGAGCTCGGAGACGACTCGGACGAGACGCTCGCTGTGCCACTTCTCGGCAACCGCGTGGATCGGTTCGTGTGGGACGGCGAGGCCGGGACTCTGACGTTCGATTCGAACCTGATCATGTTGCGGTCTTTCCAGAACGACGCCTCGACCTCGCCCACCGGTCCGAACGGCGAGGTCCAGCCGGCCCGCGCGAACCACGACGGCGGCATCATCCGTTTCGGTCCGGACGGGAAGCTCTACATTCTGTTCGGAGATGTCGGCCGCCGCGGTCAACTCCAAAACCTCCCCTCCGGCCCCACGCTGACCGGACTCGGCCCGACGGTCCCCGACGATCAATTCGGTGGCCCGGAACCGGATGACGCGCACTTCACCGGCTCCATCATGCGGTTGAACGACGACGGATCGACGCCCTCCGACAACCCCTTCTTTGCGGCAGGAGCCGCGATCGGCGGAGAGGTCGGCGAGAACATCCAGAAGATCTTCGCCTACGGCATCCGCAACGGCTTCGGGATGGCGTTCGATCCGATCTCCGGCAACCTTTGGGACCAGGAAAACGGCGAGGACGCCTTCGACGAGCTGAACCTGATCGAGCCGGGGATGAACTCCGGGTGGATTCAGATCATGGGGCCGGTGTCGCGTCTCGCCCAGTACAAGGAAATCGAGACGACGGCTCTCCACCACGAGGACTTCCCCAACCTGCAGCAGTTCCGGTGGGGGCCGGAGCGCATCGCCGACTCGCCCCAGGAAGCGCTCTCGCGCCTCTTCGCCCTGCCCGGCTCGCACTACAGCGATCCGGAGTTCAGCTGGAAGCACGTGCTCGCTCCGGCGGCGATCGGCTTTCTGAACAGCCGGGCGCTCGGGCCCCAGTACCAGGGCGACCTCTTCGTCGGCTTTTCGCTGCCCGGACCTCACGACCTTCTCGGCGGCGGACTGATGCGCTTCAACCTGACCGGGAATCGCCGGAAGATCGGTGTGGACGATTCCCGGCTGGAGGATCGGGTCGCAGACAACCTGACATTCCACGACAACACCGAAAGCGAGAGCCTGATTGTCGGCCGCGACTTCGGGATCGTCACGGACATCCAGACGGCTCCCAACGGCAACCTGCTCGTCGTGTCGCTCGACACCGGGAACGTGTACGAGATTTTCCGCACGAAGTAGAGATGGCGACTACCGACTTGGGTCGAGCATTTCGGAGCCAACTTAAGGCCTCGTTAGAGAGATGGGTTACATCGGCCCCGAGGCTAGGCTCGAACCGCGACGGCCTTCGAGCCTCGAGGAGACCGATTCGATCGAAATGAAAGGGGGGAGACATGAAGAGACGAGTTCTTCTGGTTGTTGCCGCGGCGGTCGTTCTGAGTGCGGCGGTGGTCGTATCCCAGGGCATCCCGGCGATCAAGGCTCTCCTGGAGGGCTATCAGGAGGTCCCCGCGGTCTCGACCGTCGGAAACGGCGAGCTCACCGCCCGGATCAACGGGGACCAGTCCGTGAGCTGGGAGGTCACCTACTCCGCGATGGAGTCCGACGTCACGCAGGCGCACATCCACCTCGGGCAGCGAAGCGTCAACGGCGGGATCGCGGTCTTTCTCTGTTCGAATCTGGGCAACGGGCCCGATGGCACGCAACCGTGTCCCCCCGCCGGCGGCACCATCAGCGGAACGTTCGATGGGGATGACATCGTCGGCCCGGGCGGTCAGGGCCTCGTCGCCGGAGAGTTCGACGAGCTGCTTCGGGCGATGCGCGCGGGCGTGACCTACGTGAACATCCATACGGTCAACCGGCCGGGCGGTGAAGTGCGTAGCCAGATCGATCCGGGAAAGGGGCAGGCCCACCACTGAAGGTAAGGTCTCACTGACCCCATTGGCCCGTCCGCCGGACGGGCCTTTTTTCTTAGCCAAACTTAATGATTACGAAAGACTAACGACGGGCTCCGCCCCGCGGATCGGCAGGGAAGATCACGCCTGTAAGGAGGGCCCCATGCGTATCCCCTCGATCCGCGTGTTGATTCCGAGTCTCGCGTCGATCTTCCTTTTCGCCGCGGCGCTCGCCGCCGTTCCCAAGCCGCCGAAGCCAGGGCCGACGCCGACGCCACCACCGAGCGGCGGCGATCGGCAGGCGCCGACGACCCCGACGAACCTCCGCGTGACGGGCGCCACGGCGTACAGCGTCACGTTCGCGTGGAACCCGTCCACGGACAACTCGGGGAGCTTCGTCTACCGGATCTGCTGCGGCGAAAACAGCAGCGCGACGGTTCCCGCCCCCGCCTCGAGCTACACGTTCGTCGGCGGTGTTCGGCCGAACCAGACCTACTCCTTCCGGATGTTCGCCCAGGACGCCGCGGGCAACGTATCGAACTACAGCAACACGGTCTCGGTCACGCCGCCGCCCGACGTGAGCCCTCCGACGAATCCTGTCATCACGCTGAACGCCGTCGGTCCGACGCACGCTGCTCTGTCCTGGTCTGCCAGCGACGAAGGTGGGCCGCTCTGGTTCTACGTCTTCAAGGACGGCGCCCCCTACTTCCAGATCACTCGGCAGACGTCCGGGAACGTCGTCTTTTTGCAGTACGAAACGACGTACACGTTCACCGTGCAGGCGCGGGACTACTCGGGCAAACTCTCGCCGATCTCGGACGCGATCGTCGTGACCACGCTGCCGCGAAACACCTCCGACGTCACGCCGCCGACCACGCCCGCCCTGTGGGCCCACACCCCCGGTGACGCGGAGATCGACCTGTCCTGGGGTCCCGCGACCGATGACGTCACCCCGCGGCAGCTCATGCGGTACGACATCTTCTTGAACGGCGTGATCGACCACAGCCTCGTCGGGTTCGAGTGGGCCGTCCTCTACGGAACTCTCGGCGCCGACAACACGGTCCAGGTGGTCGCCGTGGACGAGGCGGGGAACCGATCGGCACCCGCGACCCTGGTCGTCGACCTGCGCTTCTGACGCGGCGTCAGTTCGACAGGAACCGGGTGAGGACGATCGACCAGGTCGTCCCCTGCCGGAACGACTCGTCCGAAAGGCTGCGCGAGTAGATCTCCCGGTAGAGGCCGGGGGTGAGCCGCCAGCCTTTCGCGACGAGAAACGTTCCGCGCAGGAAAACGCCGCCGTTGTGGAAGCCGGTTCCCTCGTCCACCTCGCCACTCCACTTCCCGATCGACTGGCGCTGGCCGGCGTAGTGCGCGGAGAGGCCGGCGGTCCCGATCGCGAGGCTCGGCCCGACGGCCCACCTCACTGTTGCGGGCGCCTTGAATCCGTGTCGGTTCTCGTAAAGCGGGATGCGCGCGTCCGCGGACGCCGAGATCTGGATCCGCCCGAAAGCCCGGGACCACTGCAGCGCCAGCGTCGGGTCGACGGTGCCGCTTCCAAACTGGATGTGCTCATGCTTCAGACCGCGCCGGCCGAGCTCGATCGGGTCCGGCTCCGTGCGTCCGAGCGGAATCGTGAGACCCACCCCGACGAGAAAGTCCCGCGCCGGCGAAAAGGCGGCGCCGACCTCGCCGTCCCCGAACCCGTCGAGACGTTCGGTGCGGTGGTGGATGTCGCCGTAGGGAGGATTGTAGGGATCGCCTTCGAGCGTCCGGTACTCGATCCGCTGGTCCTTGACCTCGTAAGGGACACGCAGCGACAGCAGCACCCGCTCGTTCAGGCCGTAAGAAGCCGCGAGATCCGTGCGATACAGCGCGAGCCGGGCGCGGTGCTCGTGCGGGGGGATGAACGCGACAGCGCACTCCGGCGCGACGTCGGGGCACTCCGCGACGTGCGACGTGCGGAAGGTGCCGTACGCCGCCGACAGCCGGAGCTGCCAGGCGCCGCGGGGAAGGAGTTGTCGTTCGGTCTCTCCGCCGGAGAGATTGGGGTTGGCTCAGGCGGGTCAGGCGTAAGCGGCGGGGGCGACCGCGAAGGTGAGAAACAGAAAGGCAAAGAGAGACGTGGCGCGCGGCCGCGACATCGTCACCCGCGCGCCTTCGCCTTTGCGAACGTCTTCAACAGGCCGTCCCAGCTCCCGCCCGTGACGTCGTCGACGAACTTTCCACGGGCGTCGTAGACGCGGACGTACGGCAGCGCTTCGAGCCGGAACTCCGCGGTCGCCTGCCGCGCCGCGGCGTTGTCCCACTTTCCGACGTTGACCCGCCGGAGCGCGACGTTCGGGTTCTCGTTCATCAGGTGGTGAAGGCGTTTCTCGAGGAAATGACAGGGGCTGCACCACTCCGCCCAGTAGTCGACGATCGTGATTTTTCCCGGGACCGCGATCGTCTTCAGGTCGAGCTTCTTCGCTCCGTCGAACGAAACGACGTCGAGCTTCCGGACGACGTCCTCCGGCAGGGCCCGGAACTCCGAGCGGTTTTCCCCCGGGAAGACGGCGTCGTACCCGATACCATCGAGAGCCTTCCGGATCTTCGTCCGGTCGAACCCGTCGGGTATCTCCACCGTCGCCACGCCCTTCTTCCAGTCGAGCGTGACGTTCTCGACGCCGTCGATTCCCTTGAGCGCCTGGACGATCGGGGGAGCGCACTCCTTGCAGTCGATCCCGATGACCGTGAACTGTAGGGAGGAGGCCGCCATCGCCGCCGCGGACGAGCAGGACTGCGACGGACAGGCCGAGGGACAGGAGGGTCTTTTTCGTTCTCATAGTTTGCTTTCGAACAGTCGGAAACGGCGGCCGGATCGCCCGAATTCCTTCAGACCCGGCGCCGATTAGAATTCGGCACGTGATCGGCCTCCCCGAGCGCAACGAAGCGCCACCCTACTACTTCCGGTACATCGACCGGATCTCGAACGCCGACGTTCTCGGGGAGCTGACCAACCAGCGAGCCGAGGCCTCAGACCTGTTCTCCAAAATTTCGGAGGAGAGGTCGCTCCACCGCTACGCACCGGACAAGTGGAGCGCCCGCCAGGTGCTCAACCACGTCACCGACACCGAACGGGTCTTCGTCTTTCGGGCGCTGTGGTTCGCGCGTGGCTTCGACTCTCCCCTTCCGAGCTTCGATCAGAACATCTCCAGCTCGATGGCCGGGGCCGACGAAATCGCCTGGTCGAGGAACGTCGAGGAGTTCGACGACGTCCGCCGGGCGACCGTCGATTTCTTCCGGAACCTTCCGGCGCACGCGTGGATGAAGAGTGGAATCGCGAGCGACAACACGTTCACCGTCCGCTCTCTCGCCTTCATCGCCGCCGGCCACCTCGCGCACCACATGGCCATCCTGCGGGAGAAGTACCTTTAGGCGCCCGGAGCCCGGCGGGGCTGAACTCGCCGCTCAACGCTTCAGGAGAGACGTCCAGTTCTGAACCAGAACGACCGGAGGCGATGGCTCGCCGACGTCGACCGCCGGTGTATTGACGAGGACTCGCTGGCCGTCGAGTGAGATGTCGAAGTTGCGGTTCGGCGCCACCTTCGGGCGCATCTGAAAGAGGGTTTTCGGAGATCCGGATTCGAACTCGGCGCCGGCCGAAACGTCGACGCTGATGAGCTTTCCGTCCGAACTCTCGTAGAGGATCTCCTTCTGGTCGGAGCGCCACACGGGGTGGATTCCACCGTCGGTCGATATCTGCCACTGTGCTCCTGCGCCAGGGAACGCACGAACATAGATTTCGTAACGGCCGGATTGGTCAGATTGATAGACGATCCACTTCCCGTCCGGGGAGAAGCTCGCCTCGGCCTCGTCGGCCTCGGTTGCCAAAAGCGGCGACGCCTTTCTCTCCGGCACGGAGACGATCCACGCGTCCCGCCGCGCTGAAGATCCAGTAGCGACCTCGTACAAGAGAAACCGGCCGTCGCGCGACCACGACGTCGGTACCTTCAGGACGTTCGAGCCGACCAGCAGCTGCTGGCCGCTCGCGCCCGAAGCCGGCTTGATGTAGAGATCGCCGCCGCCCGAACGCGCCGACATGAACGCGATCCGCGACCCATCTGGTGACCAGACGGTCGAACCCTCCGAGGCCGGTCCGAACGTGAGCCGTGTTCGCACCTTTCGCCCGAAGTCGTAGCTCCAGGCATCACCCGGATCGCCGACCGAAAACCCGACGCGTCGACCGTCCGGCGAGATGCGCGGGTCCCAGTACTCCGCCGGCTGTTCGAGCGCCTCGAGCTTCTTACCGGAGCGATCGAACCAGGCGAGTTGAGTCAAACCGACTACACCGCCGCCGAGTTGATACGCCAGGGTTCCGTTCGATGAGACGGAAAAGACCGCGGTGAAGAAGCCGGGGTCCTCTTGCACGTTTTCCGCCACCGGGACCGGTTCTCCCATCCACTCGAGCTTGCCGGCATCGAAGGCGCGTGCGAAAAGCGTCTTCTGTCGGACGTACAGGATCTGGCCGGAGGCGTACTCCGCCCGGGAACGCGCGTGGACGAGAAGCTTCGGTCGCTCCGCGGAGTCGAGAGATCCGACGAAGATCGCGTCGCGGTCGCTCTCGGTCCCGGTCTGATGGCTCCCCGAGAAATACAGAAAGTGCTCCCCATCCGGCAGGAAAAACGGCCAGCGATGCGTCGTTTCCTGGCGCGATGCGTCGAGCTGAGTGACTCGGATGGGAGCTCCCCCGCTCGCGGAAACGCGGAAGATCGGCTCCCGATACTGAGGCTCGAAGAGAATCACGCCGTCTTCGTTCCAGGTTCCGCCCCGGGGATCGGGACTGTTGCACAGCACGATCGCAGGCCCGCCGGCGACGTCGATTCGCTTCAGCTTGCCGGCGGCGAAGAACCCCAGCGATCGGTTGTCGGGAGACCAGAAGGGATAGCGTGCGCTGTCCGTCCCCGGAAGCGAGCGCGCTGCGAGCGAATCGAGATCTCGCACCCAGAGCGTACTGGCGCCTGACGCATCGGCAGCCACGAATGCAACAGCGCGGCCGTCCGGAGAGATCGCAACCGGGCCGGCGCCATCGCCCGTCGAGCGAAACGTCGTCTTCTCCGGCGCGAGGATCGTGGATCGGACGACGGCGGCGGCCGGACGTTCCCGCCGCAGCGTCAGCACCGTGGCCACGATTCCGGCGGCGAGGAGGACGCCCGCAACGATCCAACCGAGTCGCCCTCGAGTCCTGCGTCGGGCGACGACCGCGGCCGGCAGTCCCGCCTGCGAGCCGGCCTCCGCGATCCACTCGAGCTGCAGCTTCACGTCGTGCGCCGTCTGCCAGCGGTCCTCGGGATCCTTTTCGAGACACGTCTTCACGACTCGATCGAGGGCCGGCGGCATCATCGGCTGGACCGTCGAAATCGGTGGGGGCGTGCGGTCGAGGATTGCCGCGATCATCGAAGCGTGGCTCTTTCCCCCGAAAGCGTTCTTTCCTGTCGCCATCTCGTACAGAAGAGCCCCGAGCGCGAAGATGTCGCTACGGGCGTCGGCCTCTCTCCCTTCGAGCTGCTCGGGAGACATGTACTGGAAGGTCCCGATGATCGTGCCCTGGGCGGTGAGCGTCGCGTCCGTTTGGGTGGGCAGGACCGAGACGCCCGAGAAGACGCTCCCGGGCGAGGTCGCGGTCAATTTCGCCAGCCCGAAATCGAGGAGCTTCACACCCGATTTTGTGATCATCACGTTGTCGGGCTTGAGGTCGCGATGGACGATGCCCTGCCGGTGCGCCTTCTCGAGCGCGTCGGCGATCTGGATCCCGTATCGAAGGACCTGCTCGGGGACTAACGCGCCTTTTTCCAACCGCCGGGTCAGCGTTTCTCCCTCGAGATACTCCATGACGAGGTAGTCGATCCCGTCCTGGTGCCCGACGTCGAAGAGAGCGCAGATGTGGGGATGTGAGAGCTGCGAGATCGTTCGAGCTTCCCGGTCGAACCGCTGTCGGAGGTGATCGTCCGCCGCGAGGTGGCCGGCGAGCACCTTCAAAGCGACGATCCGGTCGAGCCGCGTGTCCCGAGCGCGGTAGACCTCACCCATACCGCCGGCGCCGATCTTCTCGATGATCTCGTGCGGGCCGAGGCGGGTGCCGGGTTCGAGGGCCACGAAAGGCACAATAGTCGGGCGGGCGTTTCGATTCCAACCAACCGCGGCCAAGACTGTCATCCTGAGCGAAGCGAAGGATCTCTCGAAACGCAAGAGATCCTTCGTCGCAACGCTCCTCAGGATGACAGTTGGGGAGCGAAGTGGTTTGCTTGATCACCGCTCATTCCTTAACATCGGCCACTCGCGCCGTTACCGGAGAGGTGGGTGAGCGGCTGAAACCAGCGGTTTGCTAAACCGCCGTAGGGCTAATAACCCTACCGCCGGTTCGAATCCGGCCCTCTCCGCCATTTCTTCGCCGCGCTAGACTTTCCCCCGTCAACCCCGAAGTCGAAGCCGCCGTCCTCCGCCTGCGCGACCAGGGCATCCTGACCGACGCCCGCGCGACGCCGTTGCTTCGGGTGGCGCGCGGTGAGCTCGTTCCGGTCCGGCTGGAGCTCAAGACCCTCCTGTACGTCGGGGTCCTGGTCGCGGTCGGCGGCGTGGGCAAGTTCGTCCGGGACTACCACGACCGCCTCGGGCCGGTGGTCATCGCGTCCGCGCTCGCCGCCGCGGCGCTCGCCTGCCTCGTCTATGCCTTCCGGCGATCTCCGGCTTTCTCGTGGGGCGAGACGGTGTCGCCGCACCTGGCTGCGGACTACGTGCTGGTTCTCGGAGCGCTGCTCCTCGCGTCCGACCTGGCCTACGTCGAGAGACAGTTCGGCATCCTCGGAGACCGATGGCCGTACCACTTCCTCGTCGTCGCGGTCATTTACTTTCTCCTCGCCTACCGCTTTGACTCGCGGGCCGTCCTCTCCCTCGCGGTGTCCGCTGTTGCGGCATGGCGGGGGGTTTCGGTGACCACGGCGTTCGGCGGACCCGGAGAAGCGGCGGTCGGAATCCTCCGCGCGAACGCGCTCGCGATCGGCGCGATCCTCGTCGCGGCGGGCTTCCTTTCGGTCCGGTCGGGGCGCAAGCCGCACTTTGAAAAGGTCTACGTGACGGCGGGGCTCCTCCTGCTCTTCGGCGGGATTCTTTCGGGAGTTCTGCAGCCCTCGTCTTCGAGCTGGCTCGCATGGGAAGCGGCCCTGGGACTCCTGGGAGCGGCCGTGCTGGCGGTCGCGTGGAGGCTGCGGAGGTCCATCGATTTCGCGATCGCGGTCGCGGCCCTCTGGCTGGGCGTGCTCCGGCTGACCGGCGAGGTGTTGAAACGCGAGCCGCTCTACCTCGCCGCGGCGGTCTGGAGCATCGTCGCGATCGTCGTTCTCGTTCGCGCGACGCGCCGCATCCAGGCGGAGCGATGAGACAGGCGTGGGTCGACGCCGAGCGCGTCGCCGAGGTTCGCGAAGCGGCGCGGGGCTGGAGGAAAGCCGGTGCGATCGACGAAGCCACGCTCGCCGCGATCGAGGCCGAGTTTCCTCACTCCCGGCTGGAGCTCGCGCGGGCGTGGCAGGTCCTCATCTTCATCCTCGTTTCGGTCGCGGTCGTGGGCGTCCAGGTCGGCGTCTTCGGATTCGATGCGAAGGGCTCCGGAAGTTTCTTCGTCTTCGCGGCGATCCTCGTCGCGGCCACCGAGATCCTGCGCGGCTCACGGCTCTCCGACACCGGGAGCGACGCGGCCACGTCGTTCTGGGCCGTGGTCATGCTGATCATCGCTTACGGCATCCTCCTGGACGCCGGGAAGAGCCAGGGCTCGCTCACCGCGACGATCGCACTCACCAGCGGCGCGTGGGCCGGCGCCTGCACGCGTTGGGGATTCTCGCTTTATGGCGCCTTCGCGGCGGTCGCGGGCTTTCTCGTTCTCGCGCGCTTCCCGTTCGGACGCATCGCGTGGGTTTTGGTCGGCGTCGCTCTCTGCGTGATCGCGGCGCGGCTTTCCGCCCAACGCCGACTCACGTCCCCGCGACGCCGGGCATTCGCCGGTGTCTTCGTCGTGTCGGCTCTGGCGCTCTATGGCGCGATCAACCTCTACAGTTTCGACCATCGCATGGTCGAAATCCTGGGCATCGGAACGCGGAGATGGGTTCCCGGGGCGCTGCCCGCCGGCGCCCGGCTCGCCTCCGCGGTCGCGACGGCGCTCGTTCCCATCACCTTCATCCTCTGGGGACTCCGCGCGAGACGCCGTCTCGTTTTCGACACCGGGGCCGTCCTCGCGGCGCTCTCCGTTCTGACCGTCGAGTACTACGTTCGCTTCGGGTCGGTCGCGATCACCGCGTTCGGCCTCGCGCTCATCGGTCTCGCGCTCTGGCTCAACCGGCGTCTGAGGCAAGCCGCCGGCGAGGAGATTCGGGGATTCACGGCCTCGCCGCTCCTCTCCGCCGAGTCCGGGACTCTCTCCCCGGCGGCCGCGCTGGCCGCGGCGGCGACCGTGCCGGTCTCGCCGCACTCGACGGACGATGCCGACTTCTCCGCGGGAGGCGGCAAGTACGGCGGCGGCGGAGCGACCGGCGAGTTCTAGTCGGCCCGGGCGCGGCACGCTAACATCGCCGCCGGTTGAAGCGCCGACACCTCGCCGCCGTTTTCCTCCTCCTCGCCCTCGCCGCCGCCGGGGTCTGGGTGTACCGCAACGCGCACCTTCCGACCCTCCGCCGCGAGTTCATTCCATGGATGGATCGGCTCGGCGCGTGGCGGGACGGTGTCGAGGCCGTGCAGCGCGCGCTGAAGGATCGAGACACGAAGAGTCAGCGCCCCGAGGGGATCGCGCCGCTGCACGACTGGGCCTGGCGGGGACTCGACCGTCTCGGGTACGTGACCTACGACGTCCGGAAGCCGACGCACGACGCCGACCACCCCGAAAGAACGAGCGGGCTCGTCTACTTTACGGTCGGCGGGTTCCGTCCGGATGGAGCGCGGGTCGAGCGGGCGGCCGCCGCCCGCGTGGAGGTGAACCCGCCAACCGTCCGCGTCCGCCTGGAGCGCGTTCTCCTCGAGAGCTTCGAGACTTCGCCGCGTTTCCGGAACGCGACCGTGGAAGCCGGACTCGGCGCCCTCCGGCAGGACCCGCGGCAGCTCGGGACGAACCGGTTGATCGCCGGAATCTGGCCCGGCTCCGGCGCGGCGGTCCTCGACTACGATCGCGACGGCGACGAGGACCTCTTCGTCGGAGACGGCGTGCGGGCGATCCTCTACGAGAACGACGGGACCGGCTGTTTCACCGACGTCACGGAGCGCGTGGGGCTCGCGCGCTCGCCGTCGGAGGGCATCGCTTCGACCGGCGTCGCAGCGGGCGACGTGAACGGAGACGGATTCCCGGACCTTCTCGCGACGGATTCGTTCGGGCCGGCGCGCCTGTTCGTGAATCGGCGCGGGACCGGCTTCGAAGAGATTTCCTCCGGCATCCAGTACCCCGGAACGCGCGGTCCGCGGCCTTCGCCGACGTGGACGGCGACGGCGACCTGGACGTCTTCGTGTGCGTCACCGGCGACTACTACGCGCAGATGCCGGATCCCCCCTACGACGCGGAGGACGGCGGGCACAACCACCTCTTCGTCAACGACGGCCAGGGCCGGTTCCGGGACGCCTCCGACGAGTGGGGCGTCACGCGCCCGAAACGATGGTCGCTCTCGTCCCTCTTCGCGGACTACGACGGTGACGGACGGGCCGACCTCGTCGTCACGAACGACTTCGGGCTGAAGAACCTCTACCGCAACGACTCCGGGAAGCGCTTCGTAGACGTCACGCGACGCGCCGGCGTGGAGGATCGCGCGTACGGAATGTCGGGCGCGTGGGGGGACTTCGACGGAGACGGACGCATCGATCTCTACGCCACGGGCTGCTACACACAGTGGTACTTCCTGCACGAGTACCCGTCCCTTCCGATCCCGTTCCCGGGACGGCTCTTCCTTTCGACCGCGATCGGGTGGATGGAGAAGATGACGCGTCGGGAATTCGCTCCTCCTCCAGCGTGCCGACGGGACGTTCGAGGACGCGACCGCGCGTTCCGGGGCACGCAAGGCGGGCTGGAACTGGAGCTCCATTGCCGCGGACCTGGACAACGACGGCCGGCTCGACCTGTACTCGACCAACGGGATGTGGGGGGACGGTCGCGACCACGACATGGAGCTCGAGTTCTGGTGGGAGACCCTCGCGTGGTGGGACGAGTACGTCGATCAGAAGCGGACGTTCGATCGCCGCGGCGCCGGCATCGCCGGAATCGAGCGCGACCGCTGGTGGCACAACAACGGCGGCACTCCCACGGGCGAGG
This sequence comes from uncultured Acidobacteriota bacterium, assembly GCA_963765835.1. Classification (GTDB taxonomy): domain Bacteria; phylum Acidobacteriota; class Thermoanaerobaculia; order UBA5066; family Gp7-AA6; genus Gp7-AA6. Next base: position 41,968 of record CAVXYF010000010.1, read on the forward strand.
CTCCGCTCTTCCAGGACGCCGCCTTTCTCGCGGGATTGGATCTCGAGACGAATGGCCGCGCGGCGGTTGCCTTCGACGCGAACGGCGACGGCGCGCTCGACCTCTACGTGCGGTCGGTCGAGAAGCCCGAAGCGATCTTCCTGGGGAGGCGTGAGAGAGACGAGCACTTCCTCCGGGTGCGGCTTGCCGGCGGGTCCGCGAAAAAGGACAACTCGGCCGGCCTGGGATGCCGGATCGTCGCCACGCTGCCGGACGGGCGCCGGCTCGTGCGCGACAACGGCAACGCGAGTGGATATCTCTCGACCGCCAGCCCGATCGTGCACCTCGGTCTCGGAACCGAAACCCGACTGGCAGACCTGACGATCACCTGGCCGTCCGGACAAGTCCAGAAACTGGGGCCGATCGAGCGGGTAGACCGGACCCTGGACGTCGACCGCGACCGCGGAATCGTCGCCGCTCTGAACTAAAATCGGAGCCCTCATGGAAGAAACTCTTTCCTACGACGTCGTCATCACCGGCGGGGCCGTCGCGGGCGCGTCGACCGCGATCCTGCTCAAGCGCCGGATCCCGGGCGTCCGCGTACTCGTCGTCGAGAAATCCGACGCGTTCGACTGGAAGGTCGGCGAGTCGACCGTGGAAGTCTCCTCTTACTTCCTGACGCGGGTCCTCAAGCAGTACGACTACCTGTGCCGCGAGCAGCTCCCGAAGCAGGCCTTCCGCTACTGGTTCTTCAACGAGGACGTTTCCTGCATCAAGGAGGCCTCGGAGGTCGGTCCCACGCAGCTCGTGCGGGTGCCGTCCTTCCAGCTCGACCGCGCGAAGCTCGACACGCACCTGCTCGAGGTCGCGGCGAGCGAGGGCGCCGAGGTCTGGCGGCCGGCGCGGTTGACCTCGTTCGCGCTGAACGGCGAAGCGGGAAACACCGTCACCGTCGAGAAGTCCGACGGCACGCGCGTCACCATCCACTGCAAGTGGCTGGTAGACGCGACGGGCCGGCACGCGATGCTCGCCCGCAAACGGGGTGGGGTGACGCCGATCGAGTCCCATCCGACCTCCGCGATCTGGGTGCGCTACCGCGGCGTTAAGGACCTCGACGGGGTCGACATTGCCGGGACCGATCCCGCCGACAAGTACGCGCGCGCGGTGCTGGCTTCGCGACGCCTGGCCACCAACCACTTCACGGGCTGGGGCTACTGGATCTGGTTCATTCCGCTCCAGGGCGGAGAGACCAGCGTCGGGCTCGTGTGGGACAAGCGGCTCGTGACGCCCGAGGGAAAGACGCACCTCGACAAGCTGGCCCGGTTCTGCGACGCGAACCCGCTGACCCGCGAGCTCCTCGAGCACGCCGAGCCCGTCGCGGAAGACTGCCGCTCCTACGGCCACCTCCCCTACTTCGTGGACACCTACATCGGACCGGGGTGGACGTGCGTCGGAGACGCGGGAGGGTTCCTGGACCCGTTCTACTCACCGGGGCTCGACCAGATGTCGTTCTCCGTGCACTCGCGCGTGGAGCTGATCAAGCGCGCGCTGACCGGCGCGCCTTCCGAGGAGATGACGAAGGCGTACGCTGATCACAACCGGCAGTACGGCCGCTACTTTCACTACTTCTACGAGTCGATCTTCCGCGACAAGTACTACGTCATGGGCGACTACGACACCATGACGGTAGCGTTCCTGCTCGACACCGCCCTCTACTACGTGGCGGCCGTGATCCCGATCTACCGGTGGAGCGCGGACCGGCTCGGCGTCCCGCCGTTCTTCCAGGACGGAGCCGAGATGGGCTACTACCCGATCCGCTTCTACAACCGCCGGCTGGTGAAGATCGCGCAGCGAAAGAAGAAGCTCGGCATCTACGGCAACCACAACGCCGGGCGGCGGCCCGTTCTCGTCGGATTCTCGACCCGGCTCGCGGCCTGGGTCATGCTGGGCCACGGGCTCGTTCGCTGGTGGAAGGCGGAGCTCGAGAACGCGTGGACCTACGTGGTCAAGCCCCGGAAGCGCACCTCGGCGGAGACCATCGTTCCCCGGCTGCCGTCCGAGGGAGTTCGGAAAGAGGAACGCGCCCACGCCTGAGGCCCGTCTTCGCGGAAGCGCCGTGGTCACCGGCGCGTCCAGCGGGATCGGTCGGGAGTTCGCAAGGCTCGCGGCAAAAGGTGGCCGCGACGTCGTGCTCGTCGCGCGCCGGCGGGACCGCCTCGACGAGCTCCGCGCTGAGCTGACTCAGGAATTCGGCGTCACGGCGCTCTCCCTCCCGGCGGACCTCTCCGAACCCGACGCACCCGCCCGGATCTTTCGCGAGGCGACGGAGCGCACCGGAGAGGTCGACCTTCTCGTCAACGCCGCGGGGCTGGGCGTCCACGGTTACTTCGCCGACACTCCTCTCGAAAGAGAGCTCGAGACGATCCGGGTCAACGTCCTGGCCCTGACGGAGCTGACGAAGCTCTTCCTGCCCGGGATGGTGGCGCGGCGGCGCGGCGTGATCGTGAACCTCGCGTCGACGGCGGCTTTTCAGCCCGGCCCGCTCATGGCCGTGTACTACGCGACGAAGGCTCACGTCCTCGCCTTCACCGAGGCGCTGGCCGAGGAGCTCCGCGGGACCGGCGTGACCGCGACCGCACTCTGTCCCGGACCGACTCTCACGGAGTTCCAGGATAAAGCCGGGATGGAGGACACGCCGCTCGTCAGCGGCGCCCTCGTCGCGGACGCCGCGTTCGTCGCCCGCGTGGGGTACAGGGGCGCCATGAGGGGGAAGCGAGTCGTCGTTCCCGGCTTCGCGAACCGCGTCCTCTCCTACGGGGCGCGCATCGGACCGCGCCGCCTGGCGACCCGGGTCGCGCGCAAGCTGCAGGAGAAGAGAAGCCGGGGAGCGCGCCCGAAGTCGTGAATCCCGCTAAACTGATTCTCCGGAGGAGTGGCCGAGTGGTTTAAGGCGGCGGTCTTGAAAACCGCTGTACCGAAAGGTACCGGGAGTTCGAATCTCTCCTCCTCCGCCACTAAACCGCGCCAGCCGGGGGTTCGTACCGAGCGCCTTCTGCGGCCATGAGCTCGCGAATGGCTGCAGAGGCGCGACAAGCGCGGGCCAACGGCCCGCGCTAATCCTTCCTCCTCCGCCACCGGGAGTTCGGTACCGAGCACCCTCTGTCGGAGCGCAGCGACGACAGAGCGCGTGCGACAAGTGCCGGCGTCGAGCCGGCACTCATCTCTCCTCCTCCGCCACGAGACCGCGCCAGCCGGGGAATTCGGTACCGAGCGCCGCCTGGCGAGTGGCAGGCGGGGCGAGAGAAGGAGGCCTGGGCCCGCCCTCGATCTCTCTTCCGGCACAAGACCGGTACCGATCCTATTCTGCCGGCTCCTTCCCCTTGTAAGAGACGACACGATCCCGCCCGGACTGTTTCGCACAGTAGAGGGCGTCGTCCGCCGCCTGTAACAACTCGGGCGCCGTCGAACCGTGATCGGGCGAGACCGCCACGCCCGCGGACACGGTCAGTCGGCCGAGAATCTGGTCGTTGTGCCGGACCTGCAGGTCCTTGACGAGTAACCGGATCTGCTCGACGCGGTGCTCGGCATCCGCAAGGGTAGACCCGGGAAGGACCAGCACGAACTCCTCGCCCCCGAACCGGCACGAGATGTCGCTCTTGCGCAGTTTCTCGCGGAACACCCGGCCGAGCTCGCGCAGGACACGATCGCCCGCCTCGTGCCCGAACGTGTCGTTGTACTGCTTCAGGTAGTCGAGGTCGAGCATCGCGACACAGAGCGGGACCCCCTCGCGCTTCGTCCGATGGAGCTCGCGCGCCAGGCTTTCTTCCAGGTAACGCCGGTTGTACAGACCGGTCAGCGGGTCTCGCGTGGCCTGCTCCCGCAGCTTCTCCCGCAGCCGCAGGTTGAACAGCGACAGCTTGATGTCTTCGCCAACGGTGATGGCCAGGGAGGTCTGACCGCTTTGTCCATCCCGCTTCGACATCGGAAGCCCGATGAGGCACAACACGCCCAGGGTTTCACCCTGCACGGTCAGGGGGACGCAGAGATAACCGGTGTCCGGTCTCCTCTCGTAGTGACGGCAGAGCAGACTTCCCTGAGGATCCAGAACCTCGTGGGGTTGGCCTCTTCGCATCGCCCAGCAATCGTCCAGGGCGAAGAGGAGCTGTTGAGGAGGCTCCGTGCCCCAGCGCGCGACGGTCTCGAGACGGTCCCCGCTCCCCAGGATCGCCAGTGCGCCGTTCATCTCCGGGAAGAGCTCGTCCGCCATCAGCGCGACGACCCTGTAGACCTCCTCCTGCGTGGAGCACGTCTGGAGAAGATCGGTCATCCGGTTGAGGACCTGCATGTCGCTGTCCCGACGGCGCAGCTCCATCACGCGACTGACCAGCTCCTGGTTGTCGTGCCGGGTGATCTCCTCCGCCTGTTTGCGCGAGGTCACGTCCCGGATGTTGCACTGGATGACCCGCATCTCGTCCTCGAGATAAACGTTGCTCACGAATTCGACGCTTCGCCGCTCGTGATCCTTGGTTTCGAGCGGAAGGTCCTCGTATCGGATGTATTCGTTCCGTTGAAGCTCCAGGAAGGCGTTCCGGCTGGCCGTGACGTCCTTGAAGGGTCCGATCTCCCACAGCGTCTTGCCGACGAGCTCCGCGCGGGAGTATCCCAGGAGCACTTCGAGGTAGGGATTCGCATCGGTGATCTTCCCGGTGTCGGCGTCCAGGATGAGTATGCCGTCCTTGGCGGTCTCGAAGAGGCGCCGGTACCGGATCTCGGACGCCCGCACTGAAGAGTCACTCCGCGGCAGGCTGCTGTGTTGGACGGCTCCCGCCACGCACCGCTCGAGCTCGGCGAGGCGGATCCGCAGCGACTCGTTCTCGGCCGCGAGGTCGATCTTGCTCTGCATTGCCTTGGACATGTACACCTTCCCACCCGTGTCGGAGTCCATCAGACACGGGCGCTGCCGTCTTCTATTATCGCTCGCCCAGCCAAAAAGACCAGCGGATCTCGTGCGCATTTGTTGTCGTACTCCGTACGACTCATACATGCGGTGTGACCGCATTTTTCTCTCAGAGTTCTTTCCTCTTGCAGTGAGATGTTTAAACGATTGGCAACGACGGCCTCGTCCAGCTAGCGTGAAATCCGTCTCATAAGGAGAAGGATGTCGCAACGAAGCGAGAAGAGAGCCGCCGCATCGGGTCGGAAGGCAGGTCGTAGCCGGACCGACGCCGCGATTCGCCGAGAAAGAGAGCAGGTCGACTCCACCGGGGAGGGCGTTGCCGCGCCTTCGGTCGGAGAAGTGGAGGAGTCGCGCCGGGATACGGACAGCCGGCTCTCTATCGAGCGCAGCCGGACCGATGCGAACCTCGCGGGCCTGTCCGACGCCCTCGCCGAGGAGAACACTTCACACACTGCTGCGGACGGGGCCCTGCTGACACACCAGGAGTTCGTGACGATCACCAGTCACGACCTGAGGAACGATCTTTCGGTGGTTTCGGTCAACGCGGCACTCCTGCAACGCCACGCAGCGAGACACATTCCCCGGGAGGAGGACCACGCCTGCATCCGGAGCATCCAGCGTGCCGTCGCGCACATGGATCACCTGATCTCCGACCTCGTGGATCTCGCCCGGATCGACGTCGGGAAGCTCGAAGTCAAGCCGGAAGTCCAGGACACAGTTCAGGTGATCCGGGAGGCCGTCGATTTGTTCCGCCCCGTCGCCAGCGCCAAGTCCGTCGCCCTTCGGGCCGTCCTTCCGGATGGGCGCCTCGCCGCACGGATCGATCCTCCCCGCATCCAGCAGGTGATGGCCAATCTCCTCGTGAACGCGATCAAGTTCTCTCCCGTGAACGGAGAAGTCCGAGTGGAGGCCCGCCGCAACAACCGCTTCATCGAGGTCGAAGTGCTCGATTCCGGCAAGGGCATCCCGGAAAACCAGTTGAGCATCATCTTCGAGCGTTACGCCCGGTTGAAGAGCTTCAACGGGGCCGGACTGGGGCTCGGGCTATATATCGCGCGCTGGATCGTGGACGCACATGGAGGGAGGATCTGGGCGCGCAGCCGCGTCGGCGGCGGGAGCAGGTTCGGCTTCTGTATTCCCCGCGTCCCTGTGCCGCGGGGGGCTGCGTCATCCTCCGGGTCTTCGGCCGCTCTGCCTTCCTAGCTTTCCCCCTTCCGCCGGAACCTTTGCCCGCGCGGGCGCCGCAGCGATCGGCGCCGCGATCCGTACTTCCTCCAGGAACGCCGCCAGGGCGGGCGACGGATCGTCCCGCCGGTAGATGACGCCGGACTCCGAGATCCCTTCGGCGTCCGGCAGTGCGAAGAAGCGGACCCCTCTGGGAGCGATGTCCCGGGTCGCCGGATCGACGAGCGCGATCGTCAGACCGGCGGCGACCATTCCGATCAGCGTGCGGGACGAGGGTATGCCCCCCTCCATCGTGACCGGTGGCCCGAAACCGGCCCGTTGAAAGATTTCGAGCATCTGGTCATACATCCCCGGCGAGAGGTGGCGCGGCCAGAGGGCGTACGGCTCGTCGCTCAGCTGCTTCAGGTTCAGCTTCCCGGCGCGGGCCTTCGGGTGCTTCGCGGAAATCGCGACCACGAGGGGGATTCGCGCCGTCACCTCCGCAACCAGGCCGCCGTCTTCCGTGAGCGGTAACCCGAGGAAGCCGGCGTCCAGCCTCCCTTCGCGCACCGCCTTCACCTGGTCTTCGGGAACGAGGTTCTGGAAAGAGAGCTCGACCCCCGGCAGCTTCTGCGAAAAGGCGCGGATGACCTTTCCCAGAAACTCCCAGTCCGTGTCGGGAGAGATACCGACCACGAGCTTCTGCGTCTCCTCCCTCTCGGTTTCCCGCGCGAGCGCGGCAGCCCGCTCCGCCGCCCGCAGGATTTCCTTCGCCTCCGAGAGGAATCGGCGGCCGGCCGACGTCAGCTCCACCTTGCGCTTCGTTCGGCGAAACAGCTCCACCCGAAGCTCCTTTTCCAGGTTGCGGATCTGCTGGCTCAACGAGGGTTGGGAGGTGCGCAGCCGAGCGGCCGCGTGCCCGAAGTGAAGCTCCTCGGCGACGGCTACGAAATAGCGGAGGTGGCGTAGCTCCATGGCGTTCCTGAGCGTTGAGAGATCTCAGGTTCAACGTAACAAACGATTGGACCTGACGACCTGCGAGTCCCCATGATTCTCCTGTACCGCAATTTTCCAGCCAACGAAACGGGATTTCAAGATGATTCAAAAAATCACCAAAACCCTACTGGCAGCGGCGGTTGGCCAGAGGGATCATGTCCGGGGACCGGCTCGCTCTCCCGTCACCGTCGTCGGGTACGGCGACTTCGCCAACCCCCGCTGCGCCGAGACATACCGGGAGGTCAAGCGCGTCCAGAGGAAGATGCCGACGATGCGCTACGTCTTTCGGAGCTTTCCCGGGGCCGGCGGCGGCGAGCTGGCGCAAAAGGCCGCCGAAGCGGCGGAGGCCGCGGGCGCCCAGGGAAAGTTCTGGGAAATGCACGATCGGATGTTCGAGAGCCGCGGATCCCTGAACGAGTTTCGCCTCGCCCGGTACGCGGCGAGCGTCGGCCTGGACGTGCGCCGGTTCCAGCGGGAAATGGTCGGCCAGGCGCACAAACGGCGGCTCCGGGCCGTCGTGGCGGGAGGTCGCCGGAGCGGAGTCCGCGAGACTCCGGCCCTGTTCATCAACTCGGTCCGGTATCGCAGCTCGTTCGGCCTGGCAACCCTGCTGGCTTCGGTGCAAGCCGCGACCGCCTCCTGATCCGGAGAAGTCCTTCTAGCGCGCCGCGGTTTTCGGCCACTCACCCCGCAGGCGCTTCAGCTCCGTCACGTCGCGGTTGACGAAGATGGCCCCGAGCGGTCGGCCGAACTCGTCACCGAGCGAGACGACGAGCGTCTCGGCGACGCCTTCCGACCCGTCCTTGCGAACGAACGTCGTTTCCCCGGACCACCGGCCGTCCTTGCGCATCGCGCGCAGCATGGCGCCGGTCAGGCCGGAATCCTCCGCGCGGTGGAGGACCGCGGGGGTGTGTCCGACGGCCTCCTCCTTCGAGTAACCGAACATCCGCGCGGCGCCCGGGTTCCAGTCCACGATCTTCCCATCAAGGTCCGTCACTACCACGCCGTCGAAGATGTGGTCGAAGTACCGGGCCTGCCGTTTCAAGGTCATCTCCATCAGGCGGCGTTCGGTGACGTCGCGGAAGCTCCAGACTCTTCCCACCGTCCTGCCCCCGATCTTCTGCGGCTGCGAGTAGCGCTCGAAGATGCGGCCGTCCTTGAACTCCAGCCAGTCGTAGCTCTTCGAGTCCGGCTGGGCGTAAAGCTCCTTGACCTTCTTGATGAAGCGCTCCGGGTCCTTGACCTGGTCGAGCACCCAGGCCAGTGCGCGGTTGTCGTCCCGCGTCTCGGCGATGAACGCCGGGATCCGCCACATCTCGATGAACTTCCGGTTGAAGTTCACCATCTTTCCGCTGTCGTCGACGACCAGGATTCCGTCGGTCGTGGCGTCGAGCGTTGCCTTCAGGAGCGAGACGTTCTCCTCGATCTCCTGGTCCGCCCGGCGGCGGGAGGTCACGTCGCGGAAAGAGAGGACCTTCCCCACGCTCTTTCCGCCCACGATCTGCGGGCGCGTGTAGCGCTCGAAGATCCGGCCGTCCTTGAACTCCACCACGTCGAGGGTCTCGGAATCCTGGCGGGCGTACGAGCGCATCGCGAGCTGCACGAACACCCCCGGGTCCTTCACCTGGTCGAGGACCGACTCCAGCAGCTCGTCGCGGTTCGCCGTGGAGGCGACCTTCTCCGAGATCTTCCAGATTTCCAGGAACCTCCGGTTGTAGGTGACGATGCTGCCCTCGTGGTCGAGCACGAGGATGCCGTCGGCCGTGGAGTCGAGGGTCGTCCGCAGGAGGGATACGGAGCTCTCGAGCTCCAGCTGGGCTTCCTTGCGCTCCGTCACGTCGAAGGCGACCCCGATGACTCCGTAGATCTTTCCGTCCGCGTGCTTCAGCGGCTCGACGTGCGACGCAAAGGTGCGCCCCTTCCACTCGGTCTCGTAGGTCACCGACTCTCCGTCGAGCGCCCGGCTGTGCGCGGCGATGGCGTGGAAGTCGGCGTCCTGCGTGCCGAAATAGTCGAAGAGACTCAGCCCGTTGAACTGATTCGGCGTCTGGTTCAGGTTCGCGAGACCGGCGCCCATCGAGGAGGTGAACCGCAGGTCGCGATCGACCGACCACAGGACCGCCGGCATCTGCTCGGCGAGCATCCGGACGCTCACTTCCTTCTCGCGAAGAGCCTCGCCGGAGTCCCGGCGTTCCTGAATCAGCCGGCTCCGGAGATCCAGCTGCGCCTCGACCTGCCGGGAGAGCGCGCGGAGGGAGTCCTCCTGCTCCGGGGTGAGCTGACGGGGCTTGCGGTCCAGAACGCACAGCGTCCCGAGCGCGTGCCCGTCGGGGCTCCGCAGGGGGGCGCCGGCGTAGAACCGGATTCCCGGATCCGCCTTGACCAGGGGGTTGTCCGAGAAGCGCGGGTCTTCGCTCGCGTCGGGGACGACGAAGAGGTCGCGCTGGAGGATGGCGTGGGCGCAGAAAGCGATGTCGCGGGACGTCTCCCGGGTGTCGGTCCCGACCTTCGCCTTGAACCACTGCCGGTCGCGGTCGATCAGGGAGATCAACGAGATCGGGGTTCCGCAGATCTGGGACGCGATCAGGGCGAGGTCGTCGAATTCCCCTTCCGGAGCGGAATCCAGGATTTCCAGCTCCCGAAGCGCCTCGAGACGGGCGTCTTCATCGTCGGGAACGGCCGCTTGCATGGCGAACTCCCGTTGGCGTCGCCGCAATCATATCGAACCGGTTCGCCCGCATTACTGGACCTCGAGCCGGGAGCGGGCCTCGTCCTCGGGCTCCCAGGATACGGCCTCCGGCGAGGGATACGCGCGCCGGAGGATGGGGGTGGTGATGACGGTCGTGAAGAGTGCCATCGCGACCAGCCAGAAGAACGCGGCCGGCGAGACCACCCCGAGGTCGGCGCCGACGTTGATGACGACGAGCGCCATGAGAGCGCGGGTGTTCATCAGGAGCCCGATCGAAAGCGACTCCTTCCACCACAGCCCGGCGACTCGCGCGGCGACGGCGGTCGCACCGAACTTCGAGACGCACGCGACGACCAGGACGGCGAGGAGCGCGAGCCAGAGCCGCGGATCCGCGCCGAGAGATCCGACGTCGGTGCGCAAGCCCGAGAAGACGAAGAAGATCGGCAGAAACAGGACCGCGACAACGTCGCCGATCGAGGCTTTGATCGACTCGACCAGGTCCCGGTTGAAGGAACCCGCGACCCCGCAGAGGAATCCGCCGAAGATCGAAAACACGCCGAGCGCGTTCGTCGCGGTCGCGGACGCGAAGACGATCACCAGAACGACTGCGAGCGCCCCCGGCGTGAGGCCGCCGGTCGCGGTGCGCGGCACGCGCAGGCGGGAAAGGCCGAAGCGCCCGGCCGCCCAGAAGCCCGCGCCGAGCAGCGTGACGCCCACGAAAGACGTCGCGACCGTGCGCAGGTCCGCGTGCCCGCGTGTCACCGTCGAGAAGACCACACCGAGGAGGATCCACCCGAGGACGTCGTCGAGAGCCGCGGCCGTGATCGACGTGAGACCCATGCGCGTCCGGGTGAGCCGGGTGTGCATGAGGATGCGTCCCATGACCGGAATCGCCGTGATCGAGACCGCGGTCGCAAAGAAGAGCTTGAACTCCGTCGCGGTGGACCTCCCCGGCGCGAGCGCATACAGAGGCCCCGCCAGCGCCCAGCTCGCCGCGAACGGCACGACGATCCCGGCGATGGCCACGAGAACGGCGGGCTTCGCGGCGTGCCGCATCCGGTCGAACGGGAACTCGAGGCCGATGAGCAGCATCAGCAGCACGAGCCCGATCTGCGCGAAGGCGGAGAGGATCGCCGACACCTGCGGGGTCAGAAGGGTCTGGATGGCTCCGGGATACAGGCGGCCCAGGAGAGACGGCCCGAGGATCACGCCAGCGAGGATTTCGCCAACGACCGGCGGCTGGCCGATCCGGCCGAAGAGCCAACCGAAAAACCTCGCCGCGCCGACGATGATCGCGATGTCCGCGCAGAGAAGCAGCAGCAGCTTTTCGAGAGCAATCGGCGAGCTGGCGACCTGTTCCAGGATTCCCCCGTTTTCCGTTTACGTCTTGAGGAACAGTACCCGGGGTTCGGTCATCTCCTCCATCGCATAGCGGACGCCCTCCCGGCCGAATCCCGAGGCCTTGGTGCCGCCATAGGGGAAGTTGTCGATCCGCATCGTGGGCGCTTCGTTGACGATGACGCCGCCCACCTCGAGACGCTCGAACGCTTTCATCACTCTCGAGACGTCGCGCGTGAAGACCGACGCCTGCAGACCGTAGGCGCTGTCGTTCGCCCGATCGAGGGCTTCGTCGAAGTCGTCGAACGCCTCGACCGTCGCGACCGGCCCGAAGATCTCGCGCTCGCGGAGCTTCGACCCGCGCGGCACGTCGGCCGCGACGACCGGCCAGAGCTTCGACTTCTCGCGCCGCACGGGAAGCAGGATCCGCGCCCCCGCCGCCTCCGCCTCCGCCACCCATGCCTCGATCCGCGCGGCGCTCTCGGGGTCGATCATCGAACCCAGCGAGGTGGATTCCTCGTTCGGATCTCCCGGCTCGATCTTGCGGGCCGCCGCGAGAAAGGCGGCGAGAAACGGGTCATAGACGGACCGCGCGATCAGGAGTCTCTGCGCCTTGATGCAGACCTGGCCCCCATAGGCGAAGGCCGCGGTCGCGAGCTTGTCCGCGACGTCGCCCACGTTCGCGTCCTCGCAGACGATCGCCGCGGCGTTCCCTCCCAGCTCCAGGATGACCTTCCGTCGCGCGGCCTCCCCCTTGATCGTCCAGCCGACGGTGTCGCTGCCGGTGAAGCTCACGCAGCGGATCCGGTCGTCGGTCCAGAGCGGGCGAGCGACGGCGGGGTCGGCGTGCACGAGAGAGAAAGCCTTTGCGGGCCAGCCCGACGCTTCCACGGCTCGCGCGAGGAGGTCCGCGGTCACGGGAGTCCGCGGCGACGGCTTCAGGATCACCGGGTTTCCGACGGCGAGCGCGGGGGCCACCTTGTGGAGCGCCAGATTCAACGGGAAGTTGAAGGGAGTGATCGCCGTGACGGGTCCCACCGGAAAGCGCCGCACGGCGCAGAAGGCTCCCTCGCCCCGCGGGTCGATGTCGACCGGCACGACTTCACCCGGGATCCGCGTCGCCTCTTCGGACGCGAGACGCAGCGTCGTCAGCCCCCGCTCGACCTCCGACTCCGCGTAGCGTCGCGGCTTCCCGGCCTCGTCCACGATGGTCTGGACGAACTCCGCGCGCCGGGTCTCGACCTCTCCGCGCACGCGGCGCAGGATCTCGGAGCGGCGGTGAGAGGGCAGGAGGCGCGTCTCCTCGAAACCGGCGGCGGCAGAGGCTATGGCCTGCTCGATTTCCGCCGGACCCGCCTTCGCCACTCTCGCCAAAGCGTTCCCGGTCCAGGAGGAACGGACACTTATCCAGTCGCCGGTCGTGACCTCTGCGCCGCCGATTCGAAGCGGAAGGTCGCGGGATTCCAGGTCGCGCCTCGGGCTACTTCGACGGTTCCGCGAGACGCTTCCGGATGACGTCGGAGAGCGGAACCAGGTCGCGGGACTTTCGCTGCGCCTGGTCGTAGGCGACGAAGAGGGCTTTCGGACCGGCAGCGAGCGCCGCCCGGAAAGCGTCGAGACCCAGATTCTGGACGATGCCGTCGCAGAGGAACGCGCCCGCGGGGGCCGCGACGCGCTGGATGAAATCGGGCCGCTTGATCTGGGCGCCGAGCTCGACGCGCGCCTCGAGCTCGCTCTCCGACTCCACGAGCCGCTCGGCCGTCCGGTTCAGCTCGGCGATCGACCTCTTCATCGGCTCCTTCAACCACACCGAAAGTGGAAAGAAGTTCTCGTCCACGTGGAAGACCGCGGTGGGTCCATGCTCCCCCACGGTCTGGAAGAGCGGCTCGAGAAGGCCGAGCGAAGCGTCGTGACGGGTCCAGGTCGGACGGGACGCCCGGTACGTCCGCCACGCCTGCCGGAAGGCCTCCCCCGCGATCAGCCGGGCCACCCTTTCGAGCTGGTTGTCCACCGACTCGCCGGCGGCGTCGCCGAGCGCGCGGGCGATGTCCACGATCATTGCCTCGGTCCCGTCCGTCGCCTTGACCACCAGGTGATCGGCCAGGCCCGCCAGACCGAACGTCAGGTAGACCTGCAGGCGCGCGGAGACCGGCGGCTGGGCCGGAAGGAGCGCGGCCGCGCGCTCCCCCGCCATTCGCGCGATGTCGGCCTCGCGCGCGGGGACCGCCGCCAGTACCGCCTCCCACCGGGGCCTCGCCGCCCGGATCGAGTGGAGGTCGAAGACGACACTCTTCGTTTCCTCGTCGAACGCCGCGGCCAGGTCGCGCTCGAAGGTCTCGAGCGTCCTTCTCGAGTCCTGGATCGTGAGCCGGACCGCCGGCAGCTCGCCGATCGAGCGGGCTCTCTCGGCCTCGAAGGCGGGCCGCGACAGGAATGCGAGGATTTCCACCGCAGCCCGCGAGTCCACCTGGATCTCGATCGAGTGGCGGCCAGCCGGGGGCGCTTCGTACGGCGCGCGCGGCGCTCCGGCGGCCGGTCCGGCGGGCGCCGGCGCCGAGCCGGCGCAGGAGAGCGACAGTGAGGCCGCGAGAAGGAGGAGTCCCGCGCGGGCGTTCATCCCAGGATCGCTCCGGCTGCGGCCTCGACATTCGAGAAGTCGGCGAACAGGGCGTTCGGGCGCTCGGCCTCGAGCTTTTCCGGCGGCGTGGGGCCGGTCGCGACCGCGATCGTGCGGGCGCCCAGAGCCCGGCCGCACCCGACGTCGTGCACCGAGTCCCCGATGACGACCACGGACGCCGGTGGGAAGTCGCGGCCGGTGTGCTCCCGGGCCCGGGCAACCGCGACGGCGGGGAGGCAGTAGCGGTCGGCGGAGTCGTCTCCGAACGCCCCGAAGGGAAAGTATCGGTTGAACCCGGGCGGCTGGAGCTTCAGCCGGGCGCCGCGTTCGATGTTCCCGGTCAGGAGGCCGAGAACCACCCGCGGTTCCCGTCCGAGGCGCTCGAGAAGTTCCGGAATGCCGGGCTTGGGGACGACGGCTTCGGGCCGTAGCCGTTTCGACAGCTCCCCGACGTAGCGATCCAGCACTTCCGCCAGCGTTGCATCGAAACGGTCGGGGCCCACGGTCTCTCCGACGAGCTCGCGCAGGATCTGCGGGTCCGTCTTCCCGGAGAAGTCGTTCCCGTCGGCGGAACCCTTCCACTCGAGAACCGAGTCGAGCGCTGCGAGGATCGAGTCGCGCGCCGCCCGCCCCGCGGACAGGAGCGTGCCGTCGATGTCGAAGAGAATCAGCCGGGTTCCGTTGGTCGTCATCCGCTCACCGCTGGGAGCGTTTCTCATCATACGAGAAGCGTTTCGAGTGCCATTCAGCGATCGCGAGCAGACCGCGCCGCCAGTATTCCCAGTCGTGACCTCCCGGCTCCAGCACCACGTCCGTCGGAATCCCGTGCTCATTCAGGAAGGATCCGAACTGCGCGGCTACACCATCGAGGCCGTAGAAGTCCTCGGTGCCCGCCCGCAGGTGCGCCGCAAACGGCGGACTCGCGAACCGCGTTTCCTCCAGGATGTCCCAGACGTCGTTGGCCGCGAGGGTCCGCGGATCCGGATGCCTGCCGAAGACCCGCTTCAACGTCAGCCGCGTCACCCAACCGTAGCGGGGCAGGTCCGAAAGCCGGATCGGGATGAGCGCTCCCGAGAGGGACGACACGCTTCCGAAGAGGTCCGGGTGCTTCATCGCGATCTTCACGGCGCCGAAGCCTCCCATCGAGATGCCGGTGATCGCGCGCCCCGACTTTCCCGGCACGACGCGGTAACGCCTCTCGACGTCGCGCAGGAGGTCGCCGGTCAGGAACTCCTCCCACCGCCGCTTTCCGTCGGCCGAGTCCGAGAACCAGGAGCCTCGCGCGCCCGGCGCGACCACGAGGAACTCTGGGAGACGCCCGTCGGCCATTCGCGCGGCGAGGTCCGCCGCGACGCCCCGTCGCTCCAGGGTCCGGACGTCGCCGTACCCGTCGTGCAGAAACAGGAGAACGGGATACCGGCGTTGCGGCGAACGCGCGTAGGACGGCGGCTCGAGGACGAGGCACCGCGGCGGAGCGGGGAGAGAAGCCGTCGGGACGGTCACGTACGACAACCCGGGCGGGCCGGGCATCCTCGTCCCGGCGCAGCCGGAGGCGAGCAGGACGACGAGCAGTGCGCCCTTCCGTGTCATCCGGGGACGGGGGTTGCTACGGAGAGGATGTCGGGGCGGCCGGCGGCGGCGCCGCGAAGAGGGAGTCGTCGCGGGAGGACGAGACGGCCACGTTCTCGAACAGGATTCGGCGCCCCGTCATGACCTTTTCGACCGCGAGACGGATGCCTCCGAAGGTCCGCCAGTCTTTCCAGAGCGCGGTGGTCGGTTCGTCCGCCGCGCCCCCGAGGACGTACTGCCACTGCACCATCTGGTGGCCCTCGCGGGTGACCCACAGCCAGTACACGTCCTTCGGCGTCATGCCCACGCTTTCGAAGGAGAGCTTGAGGACGTCGCAGATCCAGCCGTCCGGGCCGGGCTTCTCGCCGTCGTAGACGCGATTCACCCCGGGGTCGAAGACCTTCCAGGGCGCCAGCAGCCAGTAGCTGTCGTTGATGAAGCGGCCGTACGCGGTTTCCAGGAGTTTCGCCTTCTCGTCCCCGGCGACCGGACGTCCGTTGACGAACGCCGTCCCTTCGCGGGTGTTGACGTTGAAGTAGACGGCGTAGGGAGCGCCCGACTTGTCCGTGCCGAGGAGCCGGTAGTCGCCGGTGTATCGGTCCCAGACGTGGTGAAACTCCACGACGCGCTTTCCGTCGCTCTCGACGACGAAGTCGAATCGGAACTGCCGGGCTTTCTCCCAGGCGGCCGTTCCGCCGAGCGACGCGACCAGCTCCCGCGCGACCGCGTCGGCCCTCTCGTCCGCGGCGAGGGGGAAAGGCAGGAAGCCCAGTGCGAGAAGCAGGAGGAGGACCGGGATCGGAAGGCGGCGCGCTCTCACGCACCGATCATATTTGCAAACCAAAAGGAGATCCCTCGCGCCTGCCGGCGGCTCGGGATGACAGGGGCGAAGATCCGGAGTTGGCCATACACTTCGGGGGATGGAGGTCGACCGGCTTCCCGTGGACATCCAGTTCGCCCTCTCGGGCGCGGGATTCCGGGCGCGGCGCC
Source organism: uncultured Acidobacteriota bacterium (assembly GCA_963765835.1). Classification (GTDB taxonomy): domain Bacteria; phylum Acidobacteriota; class Thermoanaerobaculia; order UBA5066; family Gp7-AA6; genus Gp7-AA6. The sequence goes on from CAVXYF010000010.1 coordinate 58,267, forward strand.
GTCTTGCGCTCCCCTTTCTGACGGTCGATCCCGGAGGCTTTCCCAGGGCGGCCCTCCTGACGCTCGGGGAGATCCGGGCCCAGTCCCGGACGCTCCTCTCGGTTGCGGTCCGCGCCGGCAGCCACACGGCGGCGAACCTTATCCGGCGAAAGACCGCGATGCTCTTCTACCTCGCCCGGAACAAGGCCGTGTGGGTCCAGGGAAAGGCGGGCCGCGGCCACGTCTCTCTATTCGACGCGGACCGCCACATCTTCCCCATCGCGATCGTCCGCGTGAAGGTGGACCGACCGCTGCCCGAAGAGGGAGCGGTCGCGCTCGCCGGCGGACCCACGTTCACCGCGGGAAGCGGAGACCGGCTGTTCTCCGAGGAGCTCTTCGAGGAGCTCGGGCGGCGGGACAAGACCCGGTGAAGTTCCGCGATCAGACGGTGTTGGTGACCGGCGCTTCCCGCGGGATCGGGCGCTCGATCGCGCTGCGCTTCGCGGAGGAGGGGGCGCGGCTCGCGCTCGCCGCACGCACCGAGAACGAGCTGATCCAGACGGCGAGCCTGGTCGAGAAAGCCGGCGCGCGCGCGGTCGCGATCCCCACGGACATCCGAAACCGCGAGGCCGTGGAAGCCTGCGTCTCGCGGGCGGAGGCGGAGCTCGGCCCCGTCGACGTGCTCGTCAACAACGCCGGGGTCTTCCTCTGGCGCCCGTTCCTCGAGCTCTCGTCGGAGGAGTGGGACCTCGTCTTATCGACGAACCTGACCGGCGCCGCGAACTTCTGCCGCGCGGTCCTGCCCGGGATGATCGGACGGCGGCGCGGCCGCATCGTCAACGTCTCCTCGATCCACGGCATGCGCGGCGAGGCAAACCTGGCCGCCCACAGTGCCGCGAAGTTCGGGCTGATCGGTCTGACGCAGAGCCTCGCCCGGGAGTACCGGGGGTTCAACATCGCAGTCAACGCGGTGTGCCCCGGGACCGTCGAGAACCGGCAGGACGAGACCGGCGCTCCCTCGCGGACCGAGCCGCTGGCCGAAAAGCTGTGGCCGCGCGACGTGGCGAAGACCGTCCTCTTCCTCGCGTCGGACGACGCCGCCGCGATCACGGGATCGGCGCTGGAGGTCCTCGGAGGAACGCACCTGACTATCCAGCCGTGAAGCTCGCGCGTTGTTCCTGGGCCGACGGTGACGCTCTCCTGAGCGCCTACCACGACGAAGAGTGGGGTGTGCCCTCTTTCGACGACCGACACCTCTTCGAGCTGCTGTCCCTCGAGGGGGCGCAGGCCGGGCTCTCGTGGATCACGATCCTTCGAAAGCGGGACGGCTACCGGCAGGGCTTCGCGGGATTCGATCCGGCAGCCGTCGCGCGCTTCCGTCCGGAGCGGATCGAGCGCCTGCTCCGGAATCCCGACGTGGTCCGTCACCGCGGAAAGCTCGAGTCGGTCCGCGCCAACGCCCGGGCAGTGGTCGAGCTGCGGCGCGAAGGTCGATCCTTCGGCGGGGAGCTCTGGAAGCTCGCCGGCGGAAAGCCCCGGAGGAACGCCTGGAAGACGACCCGCCAGGTTCCGGCCGAGACGGAAGGGTCGCGCGCAATGAGCCGGGAGTTGAAGCGTCTCGGGTTCCGGTTCGTGGGACCGACGACCTGCTACTCGTTCATGCAGGCGGTGGGCATGGTGAACGACCACGTCGTCGGCTGCTTTCGATACCGGCAGGTGGGTCGATGAGAGGATCCGCGGCGCGCCGTGCGACCCTGGCGATCCTGACCGTGGGCTTCCTGGGCCTTCACCCGATCCCGATCGCTCCAGCCGACCGGCTGCTGCCGGCCGACGAGGTGAAAGTGCGGGCGGTCGAGGCGGCCTACGCCGCGGCCTGGGTCAGGAACGACCCAGCCGCGATTCTTGCGACGCTCTGGCCCGACGCCGTTCTCATGCCCCCGGGCCGGGCTCCGGTCCGCGGGCTCGAGGAGATCCGCCGGTTCTGGTGGCCGGCCGGGGGGCCGCGCACGACCGTGACGGTGTTCGATTCCCGGGTCGCGCAGGTCGGCGGAACCGGCACGACGGCCTGGGTCGTGGGAACTTACCGGTTCGACTTCTGGTGGGAGAGCGGCGGGAAGAGAACCGAGCGCCGGAACCGCGGCAACACCCTGATGGTCTTGCGCCGTAACGAGGCGGGCGAGTGGCGGATCTCGCACCGCATGTGGAGCGACCTGCCGCTCTGAGCTACTTCCCCCAGAGCATCTTCACGGAGACGAGGAGCAGGAATCCCCCGAACAGGCGCCGCAGCGTCAGGTCCGAGACCGGTTGCACGAGCTTCGCCCCCAGGAACGCGCCGACGAGGAGTCCCGCGGCGATCAGGAGCGAGTAGCGGACGTTCAGGTTTCCGTCGCGGTAGTACACCCACGCACCGAGTGCTCCGACCGGCAGCAGGATCGCGCCGAGGGACGTCCCGACAGCCGCGTGCTGGGAGAGGCCGTAGAGGAGCACGAGAGCCGGCACGATGATGAGCCCTCCTCCGATGCCGAACATCCCGGCGGCGACGCCCGCGACGATCCCGATGGCGACGAGCCCGAACAGCTGCATGTCGGTTCCTTTCTCGGCCGGCTAGGAGGAGGCGGAGGAGGGGGCCGGCACCGTTCCCGCGCGAACTCCCAGCGCGACGTCGGGCACGTCGGTCGTCAGCGACGCCACGCCCTCCGCGAGGAAGCGGCGCATCTCGTCGGGCTCGTTGACGGTCCACGTGTGCACCGAAAGGCCCGCGGCGGAGGCCTGTGCGATCAGGGCCGACGTCGCGAGCTGGCGCGCCGGCCCGATCGCGTCCACGTGCGGAAAGAGCGGGGTCAACCGACCCTCCTCGGGCAGCGCGACCGGGTGGTCGAAGAGGTATCCCGTCGCGAGCCGCGGCTCGACCTCCCGCATCCTCCGGCAGAAGTCGGCGTCGAAGGAGACCACGAGGCAGCGCGGGATCACGCCGTACTCCACGGCGAGCCCGGCGACCCGCCGCGCCATGACGCCCCGGTCGTAACCCGGCGAGGGCTTGACCTCCACGACGTACCGCAGCGCCCGGCCGTAGCGGTGGAAGACGTCCTGGAGTCTCGGGATGTGGTACTCGCCCTGTTCCGAGGGGAGCGTGAGCCTTTCGATCTCGCGGCTGGTGAAGCTGCGGACCGGCACGTGCTGGTTCCCGAGCCTCACGTCGTCGTCGTGGAAGACGACCGCCTCCCCGTCGCGAGTGAGGCGGACGTCGAACTCGATCGCGTCCACGCCCAGGCTCTCGGCCCAGTCGAAGCTCTCGATCGTGTTTTCCCTCGCGCGCTGCGGCGCTCCCCGGTGACCCACGATCCAGGGGGCGTGGGGCTGACGCCACTCGCTCGCGAGGTCGACTCCGGCCGCGTCCGTCACGGCGCCGATTGTATTTCCGCCAGCAGCGAGTCCAGGGCGGTGTCCGGGTCGGGCGCCGCGGTGACCGGCCGGCCCACCACGAGCAGGTCCGCGCCGTCCGAGAGCGCCTCCCCCGGAGTCGCCGCGCGCCTCTGGTCGTCGAGCCCGGTTCCCGCGGGGCGGATTCCGGGCACGACCGCGAGGAATGCGGATCCGCACGCGGCCTTGACGTCGCGGACGTCGTGGGGCGAGCAGACCACGCCGTCCAGGCCGCACTCCTTCGAGAGCGCCGCGAGCCGGCGCACGATCCCCTCTGGGTGTCCGGAGACCGGCAGGTCGGCGAGCGAGCGCGAGTCGAGCGAGGTCAGGAGAGTGACTCCGATCAGGCGGGCACGTCGGCCCCGCCGCGCTCGCCGCCTCCCGCGCCGCCACGAGCATCGCGCGCCCCCCGAGGGCGTGGACGTTGACGATCGAGGCGCCGGAGCGGAAGGCCGCCGCGACCGCGCGGGACACGGTCGTCGGGATGTCGTGGAGCTTCAGGTCGAGGAATACGCGGGCGCCGGTCTCCGCGACCTCCGAGACGATGCGGGGCCCCTCCGAGACGAACGCCTCGAGGCCGACCTTCAGCCACGCGACCTTCGGGCCGAACCGCCGCGCGGCCGACAGGATCTCGGCGCGCGTGGCGAAGTCGAGCGCAATGCAGAGCCTCTCTTCTCTCAACCCTCCGCCCCCGCTTCCCCGCCGGTCGGAGCCTTCGAGCGCTGCGCGCGGCCGACGAGCTCCGATACGGTGGTCTTCCGATCCCGGCAGTACGCCGCGAGCTCGTCGACGAGCCTGCCGCAGACCCCGGGATCCCGGAAGTTGGCCGTCCCGATCTGCACCGCGGAGGCCCCGGCCGCGAGGAACTCGAGGACGTCGGCGAGATCCGAGATGCCCCCGATGCCCATGATCGGCACGCCGGGGAGAGCGCGCGCAACCTGGAAGACCATGCGCAGCGCGAGCGGCTTGATTGCGGGGCCCGAGAGGCCGCCGGTGCCGAACGAGAGGCGGGGCCGCGCCGTGACCGGGTCGATCGCCATCCCGACGAACGTGTTGACGAGCGAGAGCACGTCGGCGCCGGCGTCGCGGGCGGCGCGCGCAGACAGGACGAGGTCCGGCGCGTTCGGCGAGAGCTTGACGACGAGCGTCCGTCGCGTGGCCGAGCGCACGCGCGACACGAGCGAGGCCGTCGCGGACGGCGAGTTGCCGAAGAGCATCCCGCCCTTCTCCACGTTGGGGCAGGAGATGTTGAGCTCGATCGCAGCAACGTCCTCGACACCCTCCAGCGCACCGACGACCGCCACGTAGTCGTCCTCGGCGTCCCCCCAGACGTTCGCGATCACGGTCGCGCCGAGCTCCCGAAGCCGGGGCAGCTTCTCCTCCACGAAGACCTTCACGCCCACGTTCTGGAGGCCGATCGCGTTCAGCATTCCCGCGGGTGTCTCGCAGATGCGGGGCGGCGGGTTGCCCGCGTGCGGCTCGAGAGACAACCCCTTCGTGCAGAAGGCCCCGAGCTTCGAGATGTCCACGAAATCCGTGAACTCGAGCCCGTACCCGAACGTCCCGGACGCCGGGACGATCGGGTTCGCGAGAACGAGCGGCCCCAGCCGGGTCTGCAGGGCGTCGCTCAACGCACCTTCTCCCACGCGATCCGGTCCGGCGGCAGGATGGGACCTTCGAGGCAGGACACCAGGAAAGGCTTTTCGGTGGCGGGGATCACGCACCCCAGGCAGGCGCCGAAGCCGCAGCCCATCGCGGCCTCGGTCGAAAACTCGGCCGGGATCCCCGCCCCTTCGACCACACGGGCGAGCGCCGCGAACATCGGCATGGGGCCGCAGGAGTAGACGCGAGCGTAGGAGGGGGACGCGGCCGCCGCGCCCCGCGCGAACGCGTCCGTGACGAAGCCCTTCGAGCCGAGCGAGCCGTCGTCGGTAGCCAATACGGTTTCGGCCGCGCCCACTCCCTCGAACCGCGCGCGGAAGTCGAGCTCCGCGGAGTTGCGGCCTCCCAGGTAAAGGTCCCCGCGGATCCCCTTCGCGCGGAACGCCCGGAAAAGGAGCGGGAACGGGGCGGCGCCGATGCCGCCCGCGACGACGGCCACATGGGCACCCGGGTCGAGGCCGGCGAGCGAAAACCCGTTACCGAGCGGTCCGAGGAGCGAAGCCGTGGACCCCTCCGCCAGGTCCTCCAGGGCGGCGGTGCCCGGTCCGATCGTGCGGACGAGGAACTCGACCTCCCCGGAGCCCGGCTCGGCGTCCGCGACGGAGTAGGCGCGGCGGAGGTACGGGCGCAGTCGCCCGGCGACCTCCAGCATGACGAACTGCCCGGGAAGGACACCGCGCGCGAGCTCGGGGGCGCGGAAGACGACGGAGAAGAAACCGGGGGAGAAAAGGCGGCGGCGCAGGAGAGTGGCCCGATGGTCGGCGCGCACGCCGCGGAAGGTATCAGCTATCGGTTAACAGATCGCGCCGTACCCCTCGATCCGTTTTCCGTCTTCGTTCTCTTCGTCGCTCGAGCTGGCAGACTTCTTCGCGCACTTCTCGCAACGGATGATCCCGTCCATCTCGGCGAAGGGGCGCGTGTAGTTGCCGCAGCTGTGGCACCGACGGAGCGAGCGATGGTTACCTGTCACCGGCGCCTCGATGGTCAACTGCAACTCCCTTCTCATGGCGTCTCACTTCCTTCTGTCGCGTTACTCGCGACGCCGGAGTAAGGAGCAGACCGCGTACCATCAGTTATGTATCTGAAAAAAGGGCACTTGACTGAAGTCGAAGGCCGAAAAATGTCGCCAGATTGAGGAAAAACGTCCGATCCGGAGGTCACTCGAGCTTTCTGTCATCCCAGCGCAGCGAGGGACCGGACTGCGCAGTGGTCATCCTGAGCGAAGCGAAGGATCTCAACCCGCCTGTCATCCCGAGCCCAGCGAGGGATCTCTCGAATCCAGAGATCCTTCGTCGCTCCGCTCCTCAGGATGACAATACGGAGGGTCCGGCCAGATCCTTCGTCGCTCCGCTCCTCAGGATGCCGGAAGCGCTGGCCCTCAGGAGGACAGGGGTGTTGCGCCGCTAAAAAGCGGTCGCTCTCGCGAGCGCCTTCCGGATGTGCGACGCCTGCGGCAGGATGAAGTCCTCGACCTGCGGCTGATAAGCCACGAAGGTGTCGGTGGCCGCGACGCGCTCGACCGGGGCGTCCAGCCACGGAAAGAGCTCCGAGGAGATCCGGGCGGCGATCTCGGCCCCATACCCCCACGAGATTGGGTCTTCGTACACGACGACCGCCCGACTTGTTTTCTTGACCGACTCGGCAATCGCGCTCCAGTCGTAGGGCGACAGCGAGCGCAGATCCAGGATCTCGACCGACTTCCCGGTCTCCTCCGTGAACGCCGCGGCGGCCTGCCAGGAGCGGTACACCGTCGCCCCATAGGTCACGACCGTGACGTCCGCGCCCTGCTGAACCACGGAGGCCTTTCCGAACGGCACCATGAAGTCGGGCCCCGGGTACACACCCTTGTTGTGGGTCTGCCGGTAGAGGTGCTTGTGCTCCAGGAAGAGCACCGGATCGTCGCAGCGGATCGCGGTGCGCAGGAGGCCGTTGGCGTCGAGCGCGTTGGACGGCATCACCACCCGCAGCCCCGGGTTGTGGGTCATCAGCACCGCGCCGGACTGCGAGTGGTACATGGCGCCGCCGCCGATGTAACCGCCGATGGCGACGCGGATCACGACCGGGCACGTCCACGTGTTCCCGGAGCGCCAGCGCATCGTGGCGAGCTCACTTCGGATCTGCATGTATGCCGGCCAGATGTAGTCGTAGAACTGGATCTCGACCACGGGCTTCAACCCGCGAAGCGCCATCCCGATCGCGCGCCCCACGATGTTGGCCTCCGCGAGCGGCGCGTTGAACACCCGCGCCTTGCCGTAGAGGCGCTGGAGGTTGTGCGTGACCTTGAAAACGCCCCCCTTCCCCTTGCACTCGGCGAGCACTTCCTCCCGCGACGCGTCGGCCACGTCCTCGCCGAACAGCACGATTCGGGGGTCGCGCTTCATCTCGTCGCGCAGGCAGGCGTTGACGAGGTCCACCATGGTGGTGGGACCCGGACCGCCCTCCGAGGGGGGCGGAGGAGGCGACGAGAAGGCGTCCGACGTCGGGTCGACGTCCGGGGAGTAAACGAAATCGTAGGCGGACTCGGGCGCGGGCAGCTCCGCGGCGAGCGCGCGGTCGGCTGCCTCGTTGACCTCGGCGTCCACCTCCGCCTTCAGCCGCTCGAGGGACGCCTCCGACAGGATTCCCTCCGCGACGAGAAAGGCCGCAAAGGTGACGACCGGATCACGCACCTGGTCGCGGTCGCGCTCCTCCTTCGGACGGTAGTTCGCCTCGTCGTCCGAAAGGGAGTGACTGTACGGCCGGATGACCTGGGCGTGGACGAGCGCGGGACCCCGCCGGGCGCGGCAGTACTCGACGGCGGAGCGCAGCGCGTCGTAGGACTCGACGAAGTCGCAGCCGTCCACCTCCGTGATCGACAGGTCCGGAAAGCTCCGGAGGAGCTTCGAGATCGAGCCGCCCGGCGTGTTGACCTCGACCGGGACCGAAATGGCGTAGCCGTTGTCCTCGATCAGGTAGAGCACCGGCAGCTTCAGGTTGGACGCGGAGGAGAGCGACTCCCAGAACTCCCCCTCCGACGTCTGGCCCTCTCCGGCGGACACGTACACGACTTCGTCGTTCCGGAAGCCGCCGCGGCCCGCGAGCTCCGGGATCTCCGAGAGCCGCCAGCCCCCCTCCGCGGCGCCGACCGCGTGGAGGAACTGCGTCCCGGTACACGACGACTTGGAGATGAGATTCAGCCGCCGCGAGCCCCAGTGGGCGGGCATCTGCCGGCCGGACGAGGACGGGTCGTCCTTCGCCCCGACCGACTGCAGGAACATCTCGTAGGGGGTCACGCCGATCTGGAGACAGAAGGCGCGGTCCCGGTAGTAACAGTCGAACCAGTCGTACGCGGGCTTCAACAGCATCGCCGCGGCGGTCGTGACCGCCTCGTGCCCGGCGCTGTTGATCTGGAAGTAGATCTTGTTCTGCCGCTTGAGCTGGATTTCCTTGTCGTCGACGCGGCGGGAGAGGTAGATGTTGCGGTAGGCGGCGACCAGTTTCGCGGCGTCGAGACCCCTGTATTTGTCTGACTGGACTTCGGTTGCCATCCTTTCGGAAATATACCAGAGGGTCCCGCGGGAACGGTTCGGCCGAGCCCGCGCGAAAGGTTTGCGACACGCATATTGTTGTCATCTCTCGACATGAGCACGCCGTCTCCCCTCGACGCCCCCTTCACTCCGGGTCCCCCGCCGCGGCCGGCGCCGCCGGACGTTTCCTCCATCGATCCGCGGCTGGACCTCGAGCGAGAGATCGTCCGGCTGAAGAGGGAGAAGAACGCGGTCCTTCTCGCCCACTACTACCAGGAGGAGGAGATCCAGGACCTCGCCGACTTCGTGGGCGACTCGCTCGACCTCTCGCGCCGCGCGCAGGAGACCGACGCGCAGATCATCGCGTTCGCGGGAGTGCGGTTCATGGCGGAGACCGCGAAGATCCTGAACCCGACGCGCAAGGTGGTGCTGCCCGACTACGAGGCCGGCTGCTCGCTCGAGAACTCCTGTCCGCCCGAGGCATTCCGGGCCTGGCGGGAAGAGCACCCCGGCGCGGTGTCGCTCACCTACATCAACTGCTCGGCCGCGGTGAAGGCGCTCTCGGACATCATCGTCACGTCGTCGAACGCCGAGAAGATCGTGCGGTCGATCCCGCCGGACCAGGAGATCCTCTTCGCCCCGGACCGGCACCTCGGCGCGTTCCTGGCAAAGAAGACGGGCCGGCCGATGACCCTTTGGCCGGGCACGTGCATCGTTCACGAGCAGTTCTCGGAGCGCGAAATGCTGCGCCTGAAGGCGCAGCACCCCGACGCCCTCGTCGCCGCGCACCCGGAGTGCCCCGAGGGGATCCTGAAGTACGCGGACCACGTCGGATCGACCCGATCCATCCTCCAGTTCGCGACGACCGCGCCGGGGAAGACTTTCGTGATCGCGACCGAGGAAGGGATCATCCACCAGATGCGCAAGCTGGCGCCGGACCGGGAGTACATCCCGCTGCCGCCCGAGAACGGCTGCCGCTGCAACGAGTGCCCGTTCATGAAGCTGAACACCCTCGAAAAGCTGTACCTGTGCCTGCGCGACGAGCGTCCCGAGATCGTCATGCCCGAGGAGCTGCGAAAGGCGGCCGAGCGGCCACTGTTGCGCATGCTCGAGCTGTCCTGAATCGGGACGCGGGACTCGGGACACGGGACACGAAGAGCCCGGGTCCCTCCTGTTCCGTGTTCCGTGTCCCCTGTCCCGGCTTCGGCTAGTCTTCCCCGCATGGAGGGCCTCTCCAGCGAGGAGCTCGATCAACGCCTTCGCGAGTTCCTCGTCGAGGACGTCGGATTCGCCGACGTCACGACGGACGCCATCGTCCCCTACGACGCGGTCGCCTCGGCCGAGATCGTCGCGAAGTCCGAGTGCGTGGTCTCGGGCCTCCCGGTGGCCCGCCGCGTGTTCGAGCTCCTCGACCCCGCTCTGTCCTGGGAGGAGCGGACGCCGGCCGGCTCGAAGGTCCCGGCGAGCACGACGCTCGCCCGGCTCTCCGGGAAGGCGCGCGCGATCCTGACGGCCGAGCGGGTCGCGTTGAACCTCCTCCAGAGGATGTGCGGGATCGCAACCGCGACCCGCCGCTACGTCGAAGCCGTGGAGGGCACGGGCTGCCGGATCCTGGACACCCGCAAGACCCCGCCGGGGCTGCGGGTGTTCGACCGCACGGCGGTCCGCGACGGCGGGGGGACCAACCACCGCTTCGGCCTTTTCGACCAGGTCCTGATCAAGGACAATCACCGGGCTCTGGCGGGCGGGGTGACGGCGGCGCTCGAGGCCGTCCGCAGCTACGCTCCCGAAACGATGATCGTCGAAGTCGAAGTGGAGTCGGAGGAGGATCTTCGGGAGGCCGTCGCGGGCGGCGCGGACGTGGTCTTGATCGACAACCAGACTCCCGAAACCGTTTCCCGCTGGGCCCGTATCGCGCGAAGCGGTCCCCGCCCGCCCCGGATCGAGGCGTCGGGCAAGGTCGATCTCGGCACGCTCCGCGACTACGCGCTCGCCGGAGCGGACGCGATCTCCGTCGGCAGGCTGACCCACTCGGTCGAGGCCGCCGACATCTCCCTCGAGGTCGAGGTGAAGCGGTGAGCGAAGTCCGGGGTCTGATCCCCGGCGGGGGTCAGATCCCGCGCGACAGGTTGACCGACGTCCTCGTGCTCGGCACGGGCATCGCCGGCTGCTCGGCGGCGCTGGCCGCGGCGCGGGAAGGCGCGGACGTCACCGTGGTGACGCGCGCCCGCGAGGTGGCCGAGTCCAACACCTTCTACGCGCAGGGCGGCATCGTGGCGCGACCCGCGGGAGACTCTCCGGACCTGCTCGCCGCGGACATCGAGCGCGCGGGCGACGGGCTCTGTAACCCGGAAGCCGTCATGCTCCTCGCCCGCGAAGGGTCCCGACCTGGTGAAGGAGCTCCTGATCGAGGAGCTCAAGGTGCCCTTCGACCGCGAGGGAGACGACTTTCACTGGACCCTGGAGGGGGCGCACTCGGTCGCGCGGGTCCTCCACGTCAAGGACGAAACGGGCGCTCCGATCGAGAACGCGCTGATCGGGGCCTGCCGGCGCGAGAAGAACATCCGATGGCTGCGTTGCGACCACCGCGGTCGACCTGCTCACGCTGTCGCACGACTCCCTCGACCCGACCGACCGGTACGACCGGCCGACGGTCGTCGGCGCGCACGTGCTCGATCGCAAGACCGGAGAAGTCCGGCCGGTGCTCGCGCGGGAGACGATCCTCGCGACCGGCGGCCTCGGACAGGTGTACCTCCACACCACCAACCCCCAGGGGCGCGCGGCGACGGGATCGCGATGGCGCGCCGCGCCGGAGCGCGTCTCCTGAACCTCGAGTTCATCCAGTTCCATCCGACGGCCCTCGTCCACCCGAAGGGGCGCCTGCTCCTGACCGAGGCCCTGCGCGGGGAGGGCGCGCGCATTACCGACGCGGCGGGCAACTCGTTCCTCGCAGAGGTTCACCCCGACGCCGAGCTCGCGCCCCGCGACGTGGTCGCGCGGGCGATTCACCAGCGGATGCTGGAGCGCGACGAGCCGTACGCCCTCCTCGACATCTCGCACAAACCGGCGGAGTGGATTCGGGAGCGCTTCCCGGGCTTGACGAGACGGTGTCTCGAGTACGGCTTCGACCTGACCGCCGGGCCCATCCCCGTCGTTCCCGCGGCGCACTATTCGTGCGGCGGCGTGGCGGTGGACGCGGACGGGCGCACGACGCTCGGGCACCTGCGCGCGGTCGGCGAGGTTTCGTGCACCGGCGTCCACGGGGCGAACCGGCTCGCCTCGACGTCGCTCCTCGAGGGGCTGCTCTGGGGCTGGCGCGCCGGGACGGCCGCCGCCCGTAAGGTGAGGCGGACGCGCGACTGCGCGCTGCCCGCGGTCCGGCCCTGGCAGCCGGAGTTCGAGCCGGTCGATCCCGCGCTGATCGCGCAGGACTGGATGGTCATCCGCAACACGATGTGGAACTACGTCGGGCTCCTGCGCTCGGAGAAGCGGCTCGACCGGGCCGGCCGGATCTTAGGAGAGCTGCAGGGCGAGATCGAGGACTTCTACCGGCGCGGCACGATGTCCGACGCACTCCTCGGCCTGCGAAACGGTATCCAGACCGCGCTCGCGATCCACCGCGCCGCTTCGGACAACCGGGTCTCGAAGGGAACTCACTACCGCGAGAACGGTGCGGCGGACGTTCCCGCGCCCTCCCGGAAGCGGGCGACGCTGCTATAGTCCGCGGCCTCCTGCCATGAGCCTTCTCTACCTCGCACTACGAGAGCGACGAACGCGCGGGCCGGGTCCAGAAGCTCGCCCGCAGCGGGGCGCACATGCATCGTTTCCGAGCCGAGGTGGCCGGGATTCTTCGAGATCGCGAAGCGGGAGAAGCCCTATCGCGATCGCGATGGACTTCTCACACGCGCCGTCTCACGCCCTCGAGACCGCGGACTACATCGCCAAGGCCAAGGAGACCAAGGACGTCGCGCTGTACCTGCTGCGCGTTCCGGAGCGACCGGCTGGACGCCGTCCGAAGCGGCTGCCCCAGGCGACGATCACACGGAGCCGAGCTCTCGGACGGCTCGCCGAGATGGAGCGGGAAGCGCAGAAACGCGCCCGCCAGAAAAAGGAGGCCGCGGCGATCGCCCGGCGAACCGCGTCGGCCGCCCGGCAGGCCGCGAAGAAAGCGGCCGGGGGACCCGGAAACCCGTGGCGAAGGCCGCGAAGGCGCCGAAGAAGGCCAAGGCGCCCACGCCCGCGAAGAAAAAGGCCGCGCCCGCGCCGAAAAAGAAGAGCGCGGCAAAGTCGGGCCCGCCGAAAAAGAAATCCGTCCGACCCGCCAAGAAGAAGTAAGCCGCTCCGGCGGCGCGCCGTTCCCGTCCCGAAGAAAACCGCCTCCTCCGATACAATCGCCGCCTTTCGAACGGGAGGATTGATGCTCGCAGCATTTCAGAAGGAGGACCTCCGGGAGTACGCGGTCGGGCGCCGCGGAAAGTACGAGGAGGCCCTGGAAAAGATGGTGGAGATCCCGACCGTCTCGGTCGAGCCGGAGCGGAAGGCCGACGTCCGCCGGCGGCGCGGAGTTTGCGGTTTCGCTCCTCGAGTCTTTCGGGGCGAAGGCCCGGCTCTACGAGACGAAGGGACACCGCATCGTCTACGGCCGCTTCGACGGGGCGCCAACCTCCCGACGATCACGGTCTACAACCATCTGGACGTGCAGCCGGCCGACGGGCCCGACTGGAAGACCGCGCCCTTCGACTTCGTCCGAAGAAGGGCGACCGTTACTTCGGCCGCGGCACGACGGACGACAAGGGTCCGGCGATGACCGCGCTGTTCGGCGCGCAGCTACGCGTGGGAGCAGGACATCCCGGTCAAACGTCCACTTCCTCTGGGAGCTCGAGGAGGAAATCGGAAGCCCGCACTTCGAGACGACCATCAAGGAACACGCCAAGGAGTTCGCGACCGACTCCGTCGTCGTTTCCGACACGGTGTGGGTCTCGCGCGCGCGTCCGGCCCAGCCGGCCGGCCTGCGCGGCCTCCAGGGTTTCCGATTCACGCTCCAGACCGGAGAGACCGATCAGCACTCCGGCACCGCCGGCGGCGCGGCGCGCAACCCCGTGACGGAGATCTGCCAGGCTCATCGCGGAGTGCGTGGACGGCCGCACGGGCCGGGTCAAGATCCCGGGGTTCTACGAGGACGTCGTCCCGCCGACGAAACGGGAGCTGGAGGACCTCAAAAACTGCGGCTTCACGACGAAGGACTTCAAGCGCGACCACATGTTCCGGTCACTGCGCGTGGACGACCCGCTGGAGATCATGAAGCGGGTCTGGATGATGCCGACTTTCGAGGTCCACGGGATCGCGGGCGGCTACCAGGGACCCGGGCGTCAAGACGATCATCCCGCCGAAGGCGACGGCGATCGTCTCCTGCCGCCTCGTGCCGAACATGAACCCGAAGAAGATCGTCCGGCTCGTCACGGAGTTCGTGAAGGGAAAGAACCCCGACGTGAAGGTTGAGCGCGGAGCACGCGCTCCCGGCCTACCAGGGCCAGACCACGGGACCGTACGCCGACGCGATCCGCGGCGCGATGAAGTTCGCGTTCGGCAAGGAGCCCGTCTTCGTGCGCGAGGGCGGCTCGATCGGCGCGGTGCTCTCGATGGAACGGGTCCTGAAGTCGCCGGTGTACTTCCTCGGCCTTTCGCTGCCCGAGCACGGGTACCACGCGCCGAACGAGAACTTCGACTGGCGGCAGGCCGAGGGCGGCATGGCGGCGTTCGCGGACTACTTCCGCCGCGTCGCGGATCTCGGAAAGCCGACGTCGAGGTCGCGGATTTGATCAGCGCTTCGGCGTCTCCTCGAACCCGATCAGGCGGCGGAAGAAACCCCGCCGCTCCGGCTCGCGCTTGACGAGGAGCTGCTCGAGCTCGCCGCGGTCGAAGAAGATCCCCTCGCAGGACGAGCACTTCTCGACCTCGATGTCGGCGATGTTCTCGACGTTCATGTCGCTGCCGCACTTGGGGCACTTCCGCCAGTGCGCCTTGCGGCGTTCCTCGGACTCGCTGGACTCTTTCGCTTTCTCCGCGAGCTCACGTTTCTTCCGCGCCGCCTCGATCAGCGCGGCTTCGTTCTGCCGGAACCAGTCGTCCTCGCGCCCCTTGCGGATGTCCTCTGTGTCGAAAGCCATGTCGGGGATTCTAGGCTACTCGCTACCGTAAAAGGTCCTCGAGACCCGCCGACGCGTCCGTCTTCGCGTCGCGATACTTCACGATCACCGGGGTCTGAAGGGAGAGTCCCCACTCTTTTCCCTTGCCGTCGCGGATCGCCCGGGCGCCGGGCACGACCACCGCTCCCGCCGGAATCTCGAGCGGCCGGCCGGGTTGCCGCCGGTACTCCTCTCCTCGCACGAGGTCGTAGACGGGCGTCCCTCCCGTGAGGATGGTTCCCGCGGCGATCACCGCCCTCTCCCGAACCACGGCTCCTTCGTAGATCCCGCAGTTGCCGCCGACGAGCACGTCGTCCTCGACGACCACCGGTAGCTCCCCCACCGGCTCCAACACCCCGCCGATCTGCGCGCCCGCCGAGACGTGGACGCGGCGGCCGATCTGCGCGCACGAACCGACGAGGACGTGCGAGTCGAGGAGCGTCCCCTCTCCGATCCAGGCGCCGACGTTGACGTAGGAGGGGGGCATGATCGTGACCCCGCGCCCGAGGTAGCAGCCGTCGCGCACCGCGGTCCCGCCCGGGACGATCCGAACCCCGGAGTCGGGCGTCAGGGTCTTCAGCGGGAACGTGTCCTTGTCGAAGAAGGGAAAGAGCGGGTCTCGAAGCTCCACGATCTCGCCCATCCGGAAGCCGAGCAGGATCCCCTTTTTGACCCACGTCGCGACGACCCAGCGATCGCCCTCTTTCGCGGCGGCGCGGATCGTTCCGTCGTTCAGCCCCGCCTTGAGCTCCTCGAAGACGCGGCGCAGCTCGGCCCGCGGCTGCCGCTCCGGTTCCGCCGCTGCGGCCTCGATCGAGCGGGCGAGGTTCTCCGTCTCGCGCTTCACGCCGGGAGGGCTATCGCGCCGCGACTTTCTTCGGGAGGAGCTTCAGACCGCCGATAAGCTTTTCGATCCTCCGCCGGGTGTCGTCGCGCACCGGCACCAGCGGGAGCCGGAGGGTGTCTCCGCACCGGCCCATGGCGGAGAGTGCCGCTTTCGCGGGCCCCGGGCTCGACTCCCAGAAATTCATCTCCATGAGCGGGAGGTACTTTCTCTGCAGCCTCCGCGCTTCGTCCCAGTGGTCGTCCAGCGCCGCTCCCACGAGCGCCTTCATCTCCGCCGGGATTTCGTTCGACGCCACGGAGATGAGTCCGCGGCCGCCGAGCGCGATGAGCGCGAGCGCGGTCGAGTCCTCTCCCGAGAAAACGACGAAGTCCTCGGGGAGCGCGGTCATGAGACGCGCGATCTTTCCGAAGTTGGGGGACGCTTCCTTCAAGCCCACGATCCGCGGAATCTCGGCCAGGCGCAGGATCGTCTCGACGTCCATGTCGGTGCCGGTGCGCGAGGGGACGTTGTAGACGATGACCGGGACGTCCGCGGCCTCCGCGATCGCGGAGAAGTGCCGGACGAGTCCCTCGGGGGAGGGCCGGTTGTACATCGGCGAGACCGAGAGAATTGCGTCGGCTCCGACCTCGACCGCGTCTCGCGCCCAGAACACAGCCTTGGCGGTGTGATTGCCGCCGGCTCCCGCGATGACGGGCACGCGGCCGTCCGCGGCTTTCACGACCGCGGCCGTGACGCCCTTGCGCTCCTCGCCGGACAGCGTCGCAGACTCCCCCGTCGTTCCGCAGGGGACGAGGAAGTCGATCCCCGAGGAGATCTGCCACTCGACGAGCTTCGCCAGACTGCGGAAGTCGATCCGCCCTTTGTCGTCGAACGGCGTGACCAGAGCGGTCCCGCATCCCTTCCAGTCCACTCGATGCACGGGTGCCTCCTTCTCAGCGCGCATCCGCCAGCAGCTCTCCGAACTCGAACACTCCCTGGCGTCCTGCGACGCGCTCCGCCGCCCAGACCGCGCCGCGGGCGAAGCCGGCCCGGCCGCGCGCGCGGTGGATCAACTCGACCTCGTCCTCCGGCGATTCGAACACCAGGCGATGCAGCCCGGGGACCGTCCCCGCTCGCGCGGACGCGATCGGCGGCGCCTCGCTCGACTCCGCCTGAACGATCGCGGCGATCCTCCGGGCGGTCCCGGAGGGAGCGTCCTTCTTTTCGGCGTGGTGCTCCTCGACGAGGTACGCGGCGTAGCCGGCCGGCGGATAGAGACCCGCGGCGACCTTCACGAGGTCGAAGAAGTTCCTCACGCCGACCGAAAAGTTCGAGGCGTGCACGAGCGCGCCCCCTCCCGACCGGAAGGCCGAGGCCACGCGCGGGAGCTCGCGGTCCCACCCGGTCGTCCCGCAGACGACTGTCGCTCCGGAACCGGCGAGCGCGCTCAGGTTCGCCGGCGCCGCGACGGGATTGGTGAACTCGAAGACGACGTCCGCTCCGGAAATCCTCTCCGGCGTCAGCCCGGCGCCGCCGGCATTCTCCCGGGAGTCGAGCTTCCAGACGACGTCGTGACCCCGCCGGGCCGCCATGGTTTCGATCTCCGCGCCCATCTTGCCGGCTCCGACGATGCCGAAGCGCATCCTTCCCCCTCGTCATCCTGAGCGGAGCGAAGGATCCCTTGTTTTTCGAAGTCTTCGGCCCTGCGGGCCTCAGAATGACGAGGCGGATCTTATTCGAAGAACTCCCGGTGCAGCCGCCGGACGACGCCTTCGACATCTCTTTCTTCCACCACGAACGAGACGTTTCTCCGCGAGGCGCCCTGGGAAATCATCAGGACGTTCACGTCTTCGATCGTCCGGAAGATGCGGGCCGCCAGGCCCGGGGTGAACTTCAAGTCCTGCCCGACCAGGCAAACGAGCGCGCGGTCGCGGGCGACCTCGACCTGCGCCAGCCGCTCGAGGTCCCGCCGCACCTCGGGCAGGCGTGCGAGATCGTCCACGGTGACCGACACCGAGATCTCGGACGTCGAGACCATGTCGACGGGTGTTTCCCACCGCGCGAAGACGTCGAAGAGCGTCCGCAGGAATCCGGACGCCATCAGCATCCGGCTCGTCACCACGTCCACCGTCGCGATCCCCTTCTTGAAGGCGATCGAGCGCACGCCTAGCCCCTCCGAGCCGGCCGTCGCACGGATCTCGGTTCCGGGAAAGTCGGGCCGACGCGAGTTCTTCACGCGAACCGGGATGCCCTTCTCGATCGCGGGCGACAGCGTCAGCGGGTGGAGGACGCGAGCGCCGAAGTACGCCAGCTCCGAGGCCTCCTCGAACGAAATCGTCGCGATCGGCCGCGCGTTCGGAACGACCCGCGGGTCGGCCGTCATCATTCCGTCGACGTCCGTCCAGATTTCGACGGCCTCCGCCTCGAGCGCCGCCCCGAAGAGGGCGGCGGTGTAGTCCGAGCCCCCGCGGCCGAGGGTCGTCGTGGCTCCCGCGTGGCTCGAGCCGATATATCCGGCGGCGACCGGGATCCGGCCCTCCGCGCAGATCGGGGCGACCTTCGCCCGCACCCGCCGATCCGTCTCCTGCAGGTCGGGCTGCGCGCGGCCGAATCGGTCGTCGGTCACGACGAGCTCCCGGGAATCGACCGGCACCGCCGGCAGAGACCGGGCGCAGAGCGCCTTCGCGACGACGCCTCCCGCGGCCATCTCGCCGTGGGCCAGGAAGTGGTCTCGGCCCGCCGCAGGCACGGAGCGGAGGACCGCCACTGCGCGCGCCATGCGCGAGAGCTCGTCGAACAGCGGAGAGACGTCCGCCTCGACCGCGGCCGACCCCGCGCCGAAGAAATCTTTCAGCACGCGCTCGGTGTCCCGCTGCATCCGGGAGAGGCAGGTGAGGGCCCGTGCCTCCTCTCCTACCGCGGCCAGCTCGAGCGATTCGACGAGACGGTCGGTCGTGTCCCCCATCGCCGAGACGACGACCACGGCGCTTTCGCCGCGAGACCGCTCCACGATTCCGCACAGCCGCTCGAGCGCGGCCGCGTCCTCGAGCGACGTGCCGCCGAACTTCTGGATGAGCACGGAAGTTAGCTGTTAGCTGTCAGCTGTCAGCCATCGGTAAGAAGCCGACCGCTTCACTTCAACAGTCCTCTCGCCACAGCGAGCTCCGCGTTCAGGATCGACGCGCCCGCCGCGCCGCGAACCGTGTTGTGTCCGAGAACCGTGAACTTCCAGTCGAGGAGCGGACACGCCTTCAGCCCGCCAACCACGGTGCACATGCCCTTGTCCGCGTCGACGTCCCGGCGGGGTTGGGGCCGTCCCGCCTCGCGGAGGTACAGGACCGGCCGCTTCGGCGCCGACGGCAGCGCCGCGACTTCCTCGTTGCCGCGAAAGCCCTGCCACGCCGCTTCCATCTCCTCCGCGGAGGCCGTTCTCGAAAGACCCACCGAGATCGACTCCGTGTGTCCGTCTTCCACCGGCACGCGGTTGGTCATGGCCGAGACGACGAGGGCCGCGGGTCCGCCGAGACCGTCGTTCGCTCCTCCGAGAATCTTCGCGACCTCTCGCTCGATCTTCTCGGCCTCGCCCGGAATGTCGGGGATCACGTTGCCCAGGATGTCGAGCGAAGCGACGCCCGGGTAGCCCGCTCCCGACACGGCCTGCATCGTCGAGACGAACGCTCTCTCGACGCCAAAGGCGCTCGCGAGCGGCGCGAGCGCCATGGTCACGAACATCGCGGAGCAGTTCGCGTTCGTGACGAGCGCTCCGCTCCAGCCGCGCTCTCCCCGCTGGCGGTCGAGAAGGCGCAGCGAGTCCGGGTTGATCTCGGGAATGAGGAGCGGGACGTCCTCGTCCATGCGATGAGCGGAGGCGTTGGAGAAGACGAAGACCCCGCTCCGCGCGAAAAACGGCTCGACGTCCCGGGCGATGACCGCGTCGAGCGCCGAAAAGACGGCCCGGCAGGGAAGCACTTCGCCGACGGACCGGACCTTCAGGGAAGCGATCTCGTCAGGAAGGTGGGAGGGGAGCCGCCACCGCGCCGCCTCGCCGTAGGGCCGGCCCGCGGACCGTTCGGATGCGGCCAGGGCCGAGATGACGAACCACGGATGGTCAGCGAGCCGCTCCACGAAACGCTGGCCCACCGTTCCGGTCGCGCCGAGAACGCCGACCGGGATCTTCTCGGGAATCGCCGCCATCCCGCGAGTCTAACCGCGGAGCCCCGCCCGTATAATCGAAGACGTTCACGGAAAACTCAAATGAGCTCCTCCTCGCCCGGACCCCGATGCCCGCGATGCAATCGAACGCTCGCCGCGTGGCGGCTGGCTCACTGTGTGTACTGCGGTGAGACCTTTCCACCCGACCTGAAAGACGGCTTTCAGGAACCCGAGGCGCTCAAGTGGATCGACCGGCCGGCGATCCCGAAAGACGCCGCGCGTCAGCTCGAGGTGATGAAGGTGCTCCCGTGGGAGGGAAAGAAGAAGCCGCGTCCTATGCTGCTCCTGGCAGCTGGCTTCTCGTTCGCGGTGTTCGCGGCCATTTTCGTGCTGCTCTTCCTCAACATGAAGAGATCCATGCCCACGGTCGGCTTTCTCGTACTGGTCGTGGGCGCGGTGTTCCTGGGGTACCTCGTCACGGCATTTCTCCGCGCATTTCGCCGCGGATCGAGCTGACGGCTCCGTTGCCGTCTTCTGCGCCGTCGCGTTCCGAGCCGCCTCCGGACGTGAAAAAGCCCCGGTTTCCCGGGGCTCGGGGATCGGATACCGGAGCGATCAGACGACGGGCCGACCCTGGATCAGGCGGATGATGAGAACCACGACTGCGATCACCAGGAGAATGTGGACGAAGCCTCCCATGGTGTAGCCCGTAATCAACCCCAAGAGCCACAGAACCAGCAGGATGATGAAAATGGTCCAAAGCATGGTGTCGTCTCCTCCTTTAAGTTCGAGCCACCGGAGGCAGCCCAAAACCTACAGCGAAGCCCGTGCCAGATTCGACCCCCGGCGCCGCCCGTCTCCCCTCCGGGCGGGGCACCGGCGGGGGACCGCAGAGGCATGAATCTGCCGCTGAAGAACCCGGCCGACCTCGTCGCGCGGCTGGAATTGATCCAACCGGAACGGGTGCTTTTGATCGACTCGGCCCCGGAGCTGGCCCGTCTCGTCGAGAGCGCGCGCCCTGCGCCGGCAACCACGCACCGGGCGGCGGGGGACGCTCTCCGGATGGTCAAAGAGACCTTCGACGCGATCCTCGTGTGGCGGGAGGACCGGGGCGGGTCGCGTTCCGTTTTCGAGCGTGCGGTCAAACGGCTCGACAGCGGCGGCGCGATCTGGGTCGTCACGGCTCTCCGGAAGGTCCGGGGTCCGACGACTCCCGCGGTTCACCGGCTCGAGCTCTCCGACCTCGTCAAGGGTTTCGCGAAGGACGGCCTCACGTACGACCGCGAGGTCCGCGTGTCGGCGTGGAACGTGGCCTACAGGTTCCGGGACACGGGACACGGGACACGGGACACGAAACGGGAAAAGTGAGGAGGGCCGAAGCGACTACTCGACGTACGGGAAGAACTTCGCGGTCACGCGAAAGAACCTCCCGGAGGTCGGATCCACGGTCAGCTGGCAGCGGGTGACTTCGACGGTCGTCGAGAACGCGACTCCCGGCGCCTTCAGACTCACGGGATAGCGCGTCGCGACCTTCAGCGGTGAGTTGAAGTCGAAGCGGACGCCGGTCGGCGACACCTCGAGCACCTGCCGCGCGGTCTCCCAGCGGACCTTCAGCTCGTACTGCTCGGCCTTTGGCCTCTTGGGACTCTTCCCGGTGTCGCTCGGGCGCGAGGGCCGCTCGCCGCTGTCGCTCGAGCGCCGCTCGCCGGAATCGCTCGGACGCGAGGGCCGGTCTCCGGCGAGAGGCGGTGTCGTCTTTCGATCAGGCATCTGTTAATTCAGCGAGGGGCCGGTAGCTCACGGACCCCTCCCCTACATCGAACCTTACGTCAGGATATTCCTCGCGGATCGGTTCGGCCGCTTTTGGCCGGTTTTTGAGCGATCAGGAGGCCTTGGAGAGCGAAGCGGCGAGCTTGATCGCCGCCTGCATGCCCTGCTTTTCGCGAACCTCGCGAACGCGGGCCTTCTCCGCGGGCTTCAACCTGCGAACGTAACCCATGTACTTTCCCTGGAGCCGGCGCAGCGCCCGGACTTTCGGCGAAATCGCGACGCGCCGTTTCTTCGCCGCCCGGGTCGCCCCGGCCTTGCGCCCCCGCGCTCCTCGCGCTCCTCCGCCGCCCATTCCCTCGAGACTCGCGAGACGCTCGCGCAGCTCTGCGATGACCTTGGAGCGTCCGTTCAATACAGCTTTGACCTGATTCAGGCGCACACGTCCCTGGGACATCAATGCCTGCAGAACATAGTGAGATTCGGCGGGTGTGATCCTCATCGTTGCGTACCTCTTAGAGAAGGGCTGTTACTCGACTCTTCGCAGGGGCGCGAGTGTACAACAGGACAATGGCAAATTCGATCCGTTACTTCTTACGCGCGCCTCCGGCCGCCGCCTTCTGTTTCAATGGTGGCTTCTTAAGAGCTGCCGCCCGCGCTGCCTTCGGGAGAAGAGACTGCATTACGTCGGGCCGGATCGTCTTGCCTTCGGTCATGACGTAAGCGCGGTGAACGATGTTGCGAAGCTCCCGGACGTTGCCGGGCCAGTCGTAGGCGAGCAGCATCTCCAGCGCCTTCGGGTCCCAGCTGGCGACTCCCGAGCGCTCCTGTTCTTCGATCATCTTGCGGAAATGCTCGGCGAGAAGCGCGATGTCCTCCCGGCGCTCCGAGAGCGTCGGAAGCGCCAGCGGGAAAACATTCAGGCGGTAGTAGAGATCCTCGCGCAGTTTCTTTGCCTTGATCGCGTCGTGGGGATCGCGGTTCGTGGCGGAGATGAGCCGTACATCTACCTTGAGCTCCTGCGAGCCGCCGACCCGGCGCAGGGTCCGATCCTCCAGAACGCGCAGGAGCTTCACCTGGAGCTCCGAGCCCATTTCGGTGATCTCATCCAGGAAGAGAGTCCCGCCCGCCGCTTCCTCGAAGTAACCCACCCGCCGCTTGTCCGCTCCGGTGAACGAGCCGCGCTCGTGACCGAACAGCTCGCTCTCGATCAGGGTCGGTGAGATCGCTCCGCAATTGAACGCCACGAAGGGTTTCGCGGCGCGGCGCGACAGGCGGTGAATCGTGCGCGCCGCGACCTCCTTGCCGCTGCCGGACGCTCCCGTGATGAGCACGGGCGCATTCGATTTCGCCACGCGTCGGATCACGTCGAAGATCTGCGTCATGACCGGCGAGCGCCCGACGAGATCTCCCAGTCGCCCCGTCTCCTGGAGCTCGGCGCGGAGCGTTTCGACCTCACTCTCCAGCCGCCGCCGGTCGGCGAGCCGAGTGAACACCACCTCGAGCTGCGCCGGCCGCAGTGGCTTCAAGAGGTAGTCGACGGCGCCGGCGCGCAGAGCCTCGATCGCGTTGTCGATCGATCCCTGGCCCGTGATGACGATCCCCTCCCGATCCGGATCGGTCTCGCGCGCGCTGCGGAGAATTTCGATTCCGTCGCCGTCGGGCAGGTGAATGTCGACGATCAGCAGACGTGGATCGAACTCCTCGACAGCGCGGGCCGCTTCCTTGACCGTTCCGACCGAGCGTGCTTCGCCGCCCAGGTCCCGGACCGATTCCTCGAGACCCTTTCGAGTCGCGAGATCGTCTTCGACGATGAGAACCTTCAACTCGTCTCCTCCGGAATCTGGAGAGTGGCGGTCACGTGCTCACCTTCCTGGTCCAGGCTCACGACACCTCCGGCGTCGGCGGCGTACAACCGCGCGCGGGCGAGCCCCATTCCCCAATTCTTGCCCTCACCCCCCATTCGCGGGGCGAACAGCTTCTCGGGATCGTCGCCCGAAAGTCGTCCCGGGTTTTCGACGCGGACGCGAAGACCCGAATCGGACCGGTCGCGAACGACGACCACGGAGCCGGGCGAGGACTCGAGCGCGTTGACGACGAGTGCCGTGAGCGCCTCGGAGAGTCGCGCACGGTCGCCGGAGATGCGGCCTCCAGTCTCGCCCTGGATCGGGACTCCGTCGCCCGCGGAAGCATGGAGCGTGGTCTCCACCCAGTCGTCGAACGCGAAGCTCTCGATGCGGTCGGGTTGAGACAGGAGGAGATCTCTCCCCTGCTCAAAGAGCTCGAACGCCTTCGCGAGCTCGGTCTTTGCGATCTCCAGCGATTCGGCGGGGTCCTGCCCGCGCGCGTGACGCCGGCTGGCTCCCTCGAGGTGCAGAGACACCGCGGAAAGCGGCGTCGCGAGATCGTGAAAAAAAGTGCGGAGAAACTGCCGTCGGGCAGTGCCTGCGCGATCGTCCGAATCGTGCATCAAATCGGCATCCTTTGTGCTACAAACAACCCCACCGGGTAATTCATCGTATGTCAAATCTCTCCGCAGAAGTCCCGGTCGATTTCCGCCGCTCGGACGCGCCGGCCCGCTCGTCGCTCAAGACGAGACTCAAAGTGTCGGCGCTCGTTGGACTCGGCATCATTGCGGCATGGCTCTATTACACCGTCAACCAGGTCCTGACTCTGCATGACGTCACGCTGGACATCCAGAGAACTACGGATCTTCGCGAGCGCGTCGGCGACGCGAGGAATGCGCTCGCCGAGGCGGAGGATTCTCTCGATCGCTACACGCAGGGGGGAGAAGGTTACGACCTCTCCCGGCATCACGCGAGCCGCACGACACTGCGCGGCGCGCTCGGTGCGATGCGCCGCCGGGTGCTGACGGAAAGCTCCCGCGGCGCCGTGCAGCAGGCGGAGGCATACGAGGACATCTACTCGAAGGCCGCAGATCGTTCGATCGCGCGATGGGCTCCCGGAAGCCCTTCCGCGGCGCGGCAGGTCCGCGACGACGTCGTCGCGCCCGCGGCGGCGTCGCTCCGCGAGATCCTTCAGCAGCTCGACAGCCGTTTCGGACGAGGCGAGTCCATCGCGGAGGCGCGCCTCGCGGGGGCGCGCGACTCCGCGACCGCAGCGCTCGTGATCCTGGCGGCGCTCATTCTCGCCGGGTTCGTCTGGTTCCTGACCGACGTGGACCGTCACATCCTGGCGCCCGCCGTGTCCGCGGCGAGAGCGCTCGAAGATCTCGCCGCGGACCGCGAGCCTCCCACTCTTTTCGAAGCTTCCGGCGACGAGATCGGCCAGCTCGGACGGCAGTTCAATCGCGCTGCCGCCGCGTACGGCGCGCGCCGGCGGGCGCTCGCCGAGCGCGACATCCAGGCCTCGGTCAACGACGTGCTCGCGGTCGCCGCGACCGTGAACGACCTGGAGGGATTCGGCTCGAAGGTGCTGGAGACCCTGATCTCGGTGTCGGATGCGTCGTCCGCGGTGCTCTACCTTCCGGAGCCGGGAGGCGCCTACAGGCCCTCGCAGTCCCTGGGCTGGACGCCGGCAGAGGACGGGATCGGGGCGGAGGAGGCGCGTCGGGCCGCTTCCGAGAAGAGGCCGGTCTTCGTATCGGTCCATGCGCAAACGCCCACGATCAACGTCTTCGACGGGCGCATCCTGCCGCGCGAGAGTGTCCACATCCCGCTCATCTACTTCGACCACGTCGTGGGCGTGCTCGCCCTCGGAGCCGCTCAGCCTTTCACGACGAACGCCCGCAACGTCCTCACCGCGATCACGCCGAGCCTCGCGGTCGCAGTCGCGAACGCCGCGGCGAACGAGCGCGTCGCCGAACAGACCCGGAGGCTCTCGGAACAGAACGAGCTGCTCGAGGACCAGCGCAGCCGGATCGCCCGCGCGAACCGGGAGCTCCAGCGGGCGTCCGCGCTGAAGGACCGCTTCCTCGCCTCCGTATCCCACGAGCTGCGCACCCCGATGACCGTCATCCTGGGATTCACGGGAGCGCTGCTCAAGGGGGGACAGGGAAACCTGAACGCGCAGCAACGCGAGAGCCTCGAACGCGTCCAGCGAAACGCGAAACTGCTGCTCGGCCTGATCAACGACGTTCTCGACATCTCGAAGATCGAAGCCGGTAAGGTCGAGATCCACCGTCAGCGGATCTTCCTGCCGAGCCTCGCCCGCCAGCTGGAGTCGGACTACCGGGAAGCCGCGCGGAACAAGGGTCTGGCGCTCCAGTTCGAGATCGCGCCCGGAATCGAGTCCGTGACGAGCGATCCCGAGCGCGTGATGCAGATCATCGCGAACCTCGTGGGCAACGCACTGAAGTTCACGGAGCGCGGCTCCATCACCGTGCGGTTCGAGCCGCGGGACCCGGAATCGTGGGCGATCGTCGTCTCCGACACGGGCATCGGAATCCCCGTGGACGAACAGGCCACGATCTTCGAGGAGTTCCGCCAGGGCGAAGCAGTCGAGCACCGCGGCCGCGGCGGCACCGGTCTCGGCCTCGCGATCGTCAAGAAGATCGCGGCGGTCCTTGGAGGCGCCGTCGAAATCCGGAGCGCCGCCGGAGAGGGATCACGGTTCACGGTCGTCCTACCTCGCGAGCTCCCGCAGGACGACGAGGCGTCGGCGGGTGCCGCGGAGACCGCGGAGTGGCCCATTGCCGCACCGCAGCCCGGCCGCAGTGTCCTGATCGTGGACGACGACGAGGGGGTTCGGAGGTTGTTCGCTTACGAGCTGGAGTCTCTCGGAGTGCGGATCCTGGAGGCGGGCGACGGCCGGACCGCGGTGGAGATAGCGACCGCCGAGAGGCCGGACGCGATTCTCCTGGACGTGCTGCTGCCCGGGATCGACGGGTGGGAAGCCCTTCGCCTGCTCAAGCAGCGTCCGGAGACTCGCAACATTCCGGTCGTGATCCTCTCCGTCGTCGACAACCGGGCGTTCGGGCTCTCGCTGGGCGCGTTCGACTATCTCCTGAAGCCGGTCGAGACTTCGGCGCTCGTCGACAGCCTGTCGCGCGCGGGAGTGCTCGCAAACCGGGGACACCTCCTCGTCGTGGACGACGATCCGGACGTCCGCAACCTGCTCGCGCAGGGCCTCGTCAGCGCCGGTTATCGGGTGCTGAGCGCGGAAGGCGGAGCGGAGGCACTCGCCGCAATGTCGAAGGAGCGGCCGAGCGCGGTGCTGCTCGACCTCATGATGCGGCCGCCCGATGGCTTCGAGGTCCTCTGCCGGATGCGCGAGGACGAGGATCTTCGCGACATCCCGGTCATCATCGTCACCGCGAAGGAACTCACCGAGCGGGACCGCGAGATCCTGCGCGGCGCGGCGCAGCGCGTGATCCACAAGGCGGCGAATCCCTCGAGACTCGTCGCCCAGGTCCTGCAGGCCGTCGAGGAAGAGAAGACGGCGTGAGCGCCCGCATCCTCGTCGTCGAGGACTCGCCCGACATCCGGGTCCTCATCCGCATGCTGCTGGAGGCCGCCGGGCACGAAGTCACCACGGCCTCCGACGGACGCGAGGGTGTCGAGGTTGCAAAGCGCGTGCGTCCCGACCTGGTGCTGATGGATCTTTCGCTGCCGGTCCTGTCGGGCTGGGAGGCGACCCGGGCGATCAAGGAGAACCCGGATACCTCTTCGATCCCGGTCGTGGCCGTCACCGCGCACGCCATGCACGGCGACCGGGAGCGCGCGCTGGCCGCCGGCTGTGACGGTTTCATCCCCAAGCCGATCGACGAAGAGACGTTCGAGGCGCTCGTGATGTCGCACCTGCGCCCCCCGGTGAACGAGGGGTCGTCTCCGACTCCGGACGCCGCGGCTCCCCCGGCTCCTCCCCGGACCGGCTTCGCCGAGCCCGGCCGCATCCTGGTCGTGGACGATCACGCGGAGGTCGCCGAGATCATCCGGCTCGACCTCGAAAGCGACGGACACCGGGTGGTCCTGGCGCGCACCCTCGAACAGGCGTCCGGGCTGGCCCGCGACGACGATCCGTTCGACCTCGCCATCGTCGACGTAATGCTGGGGCCGGACTCCGGGTACGACCTCGCGGCGGAGCTCGTTTCCCGCTCCGGCGAGTACCTGCCGGTCCTCCTGGTCACCGCCGGAGAGATCGACCGGGAAAAGGGGTTCGCGGCCGGGGCGGACGACTTCGTCGCCAAGCCGCTCGATCCAGTGGAGCTCGTCGCGCGCGCCCGCTCCCTCATCCGTGTCGGCCGGGCGATCCGCTCGCAGGGAAGGGCGGCGCGGGAACGCTCCGAAGCGTACGAAAAGCTCGCTGAGCTCGACCGGCTGAAGTCGGACTTCCTGTCGACGGTCTCCCACGAGCTGCGGACGCCGTTGAACACGATCATCCTGCTGTCCCACCTGATCGAGCGGGAGGGGAAGAATCCGACCGACGAGGAACGCCGGCTCCACGACATCCACGTCATCCGCGAGAGCGCGGAAACGCTTCTGCGGATGATCAACAACATCCTCGACCTGGCAAAGCTCGAGGCGGGTCAGCGCGATCTGCACCCGCAGCTGGTGCCGCTGCGTCCGTTGCTCCAGGAGACGGCCGACCTTCTCGAGCCGCTGGCCCGCGAGAAGGGGCTCCGCCTCGCCGTCGAAATCAGCCCCGACCTGCCGGAAACGGCCGTTCTCGATCGGGAGAAGGTTTCCCGCGTCCTGATCAACCTCCTCTCGAATGCCGTCAAGTACACGCAACACGGAAACGTGACCGTTCGTGCGACGCCGTGGCAGGACAGCATCGCCTTCGAGGTCGCGGACACCGGGAACGGAGTGCCCGCCCACCTGGTCGCCACGGTTTTCGAGCCGTTCCGCCAGATCCGCACGGGCGCGGGCGAAGCGCCCCGAGGTACGGGCCTCGGCCTCACGATCTCCAAGCAGCTCGTCGAGCTGATGGGCGGCGACCTCATTTTCGACAGCCGCGAGGGGGAGGGTACCCGCGTCTCTCTGACCGTGCCGAAGCTCCGGGCCACAACGGAAGAGGAGATGGTTCCGGTTTCCCAGTCGGCAGCCCCGGACGGACAGAGCGGGAAGGGTCGGAGGGTGCTCATCGTGGAAGACGACGCGTCCTCGCGCTACGGCCTCAAGAGCCTGCTGGAATCGGAAGGGTACGAGGTCGGGGAGGCTGCCCTGCTTTCGGAAGCCGACGTCGTCGTGCGCCGGAATCCGCCGGACGTCCTGATCCTCGACATCACTCTTCCGGACGGGGACGGCGCCGAGTGGCTGCGCCTGCGGACCCGGCGCGAAGGCCCTCCGCCCTTCCACGTCATCGCGCTGACCGGCATCACCGCGGACGAGGACACGCGGCGTATCGAGAAGTGCGGAGTCGCCGCCGTGCTGCAGAAGCCGGTCAACGTCGCGCTGCTCTTCCAGGCGCTGCAGAAGAACGAGGCCGTCAGACAGTCCGGATAGGGGACAGCCGACAGTGCTTACGCGAGCACGTCTCTTCTCACGAAGACCGCGTAGGCGACGGCGGTCGCGGCGAGCGCCCAGATCGTCAGGACCGCAACGGAAAACGGCACGGTCATCCCCGTGATCGGCGCGGGCGAACCGGAGTAGTAGTCGGGCAGCGGGAGGTTCGTCACGAAGAGGTAGCGCTGCGCCTCCCAGGAGGGGGCGACGCGCGGAAGAATCGTGCCGGCGATGAGCGCCGCGAGCATCGTCCCCATCGCCGCGGCCGTCGAGCGGAGAACCACCGAGGTCAGGAACGCGATGGCGCCCACGGTCAGCGCGGCGAACCACGCCAGCCCGAAGGCGAGGAGAGCGTCCTGCCAGAGCGGCAGCGAACGGACGGCGCCCGGATCGAATGTTTCGCCGGACAGCCGAAACCCCGTGAGAACCGGCGCCCCCCAGCCGCGATATCCGAAGGCGAGCCCGCCGAACAGGTAGGCGACGACGCCTCCGAGCGCCACCGTCAGCGTGATCGCGACGGCAAGCGCGGCGAACTTCGACGACAGCACGCGGGCGCGACCCACGGGTCGGGTGAGCAGGAGCTTCACGGTCCCCTGCGCGAACTCGGACGACACGATGTCCGCCGCGAAGAGGATCGCGAGAAGCGGAAGGAGGAGGTAGCTCGAAGCGTTCGCGAACGCCCGCGCGAAGATCGGTCCCGAAATCGCCTCCGGGTCGACGTTCCGGTCGAGGTGATACTGCACGCGGGCGATCTCGAAGCGCACCCAGCGGAGCTGCGTCTGCGGGAGACGGCCGGACCGCTCCCAGTTCTGCATCCGCGCGACTCGCTCCTGCGCCTCGATCCGCCAGTCGCGCTGGGGCTTCCGGTCCTTGGCCTGCGTCTGCGCGAAGACGATCAGGCCGTTCAGCGCCACGAGGATGAGGAGCGCGACACGGAAGCGCCTCCGCTTGAGCAGCTTCAGGATTTCGTTCTCCACGAGCGGCGCGAACCTCATACGGTCTCCCCTCCCGTCACCTCGAGGAAGAGCTCCTCGAGCGTCGACGATTGCTTTTCGACTCCAAAGACCCGGACGCCCGCGGCCGCAAGCGCCGCGAGGGCTTCGGGAACTCTCTCGCGCGGCACTTCCGACGACACGGTCTCCCCGTTGTCGGCGCGGGCTTCGCCGTCGCGCGAGAAGCCGGCGAGGATCTCGATGGCGGGCGCGGAGGGTTCGAGGCGGAAGACGAGGCGGTCCGCCCCCCGCTTCGCGAGGAGCTCCCGGACCGGCCCCATCGCGAGAGTTCTCCCCCGGTGGATGATCGCGACCCGGTCGCACATCTGCTCGACCTCCGCGAGGAGGTGGCTCGACACGAAAACCGCGATCCCGCGGTCCTCCGCCAGGTGGCGGATCAGCTGTCGGATCTCCCGGATGCCCGCGGGGTCCAGGCCGTTCGCGGGCTCGTCTAAGATCGAGGAGGTCCGGCGCCCCCAGCAGGGCCTGCGCGAGCCCCAGGCGCTGGCGCATTCCGAGCGAATAGGTGCTGACGCGGTCGTTCAGCCGCCCCTCGAGGGATACCAGCTGCGCGAGCTCCTCGATCCGCCCCTGCGCGCCGTCCGGCAGCATCCGCGCGAAGTGGAGGAGGTTCTCGCGCCCCGTCAGATACGGGTAGAGGTCTGTCGACTCCACGATGCAGCCGACCCGGGACATCGCCTTCGCGAAATCCCGCGCCACGTCGAAGCCCGCGATCCGGACGCGCCCATGATCCGGTCGCGCGAGGCCGACGAGCATCCGGATGGTCGTCGTCTTGCCCGCGCCGTTGGGGCCGAGGAACCCGAACACCTCGCCGCCCACGATCTCGAAGGAGACGTCGGAAACGACCTCGCGCTTTCCGAAACGCTTCGTCAAGTTTTCGGCGGCGAGAACGATCGTAGGCTCCAGGTCCGGATCCTCCGTCCGAACGTATCATCCTGCCGTGCGGACACTCTCCCGAGTCTGGCTGTGGCGCGTCCCGGCAACCGTCGCCGTCGTGGCAGGAATCGTTTTCACGGCGGGCTTCTGGTTCGCCCTTCGTGGAAGCGCCGGCGCGCCGCTGGGAGATCCACCGCCGCCGGCCGCGCGGCACGAGGCCCCCAAACCCGCCGGCAAGCGCCTCGTCCTCGTTCTCGGAGACTCCCTCTCCCACGGCACCGGCGATCCCACCGGACGGGGCTACGCGGCGGACGTCGCGGCGTCACTCGCACGGCGCGGACCGATCGAGACCGTGAAGCTCGCGGTCGCCGGGGCGGAGTCGTCCGACCTCCGCCGTCTCGTGGACAGCGCCAACGTGCGCTCGCTGGCGACGTCGGCGGACGTGATTCTTGTCTCGATCGGGGGCAACGACCTGTCGCACTCGATCGGGCGAGCGGGCGCCCCGGCGGACGCGCTGGCCGGAATAGCGGCAGCGCGCTCGCGCCTCGCCGAAAACCTTCGGGCGATCCTGGCGGCCCTCCGGGCGGCCAACCCGTCCGCCCCCATCCGCGTCCTCGGTCTCTACCAGCCGTTCACGGGCAGCGGGCGGGATGCGCGCCTGGGGGAATCGCTCGTGCTGTCATGGAGCAACCTCATCTCCGAGATCGCACTCGGTTACCCGAACGTCATCGTGGTCTCGGTGTTCGACCTCTTCGCCGGCAGGCCCGACCGGCTCGCGACCGACCGATTCCATCCCAACCGCGACGGATATCGCGCCGTCGCGGACCGCGTCGTGCAGACGTTGCAGCCCTGAGCAAGTCGCGGGGACAGATCCCCCCGGGAGAGTTGCGGGGACAGATCCCGAAGGGGTCTGCACCCGCCGCAGTCCAAAGAAGTCGCGGGGACAGGTCCCGAAGGGGCCTGCACCCGCCGCAGTCCAGATCCCGAAGGGGTCTGCACCCGCCACAGGTCAACCCGCCGCAGTCCAGAAAATAAAAAGGCCGCCTCGGGAATCGAGGCGGCCTGCCGGGAAGGAGGAGTACCCGGCCTACCCGAGCCGACGACTTAGCGGTCGTAGGGGTGATAGTTCCGATCCCAAAACTCCCGGTTGAAGTCGTAGTAGGGATCGCCGCAGTACGCGCCGTCTTCCTGACAGCGCGGATCGACGCCGTAGCGGCCGTCGTTGTAGCGGTCGTTCACCCGACGCTCGACGACGACGTCCGGGCGCTCCACCACGACGTAGCGCCGGCCATGGGAACGCACCGGGACCCAGTGCGGGTGCCGAACTCCGTGCGTACGGCAGAAGAACACCGGGCTGTAGAAGCCGTAGCCCAACCGGGCACGCCGGACCACGCGGTACCCGTACGGGACGTACGAACCGACCGGATACCTGGAGTAGCCGTAACTGTCGCCCACGCTGAACGAGATCGAGCCGTGCGGCAGCGGAATCCGGCCCCGCACCTGGACCTGGGCCTCTCCGGGAGCCGGAGCCAGGAAGAGGAGCGAGCCTGCGAGGACCGCTCCGACGACGCCATTTCGAAGAGCTTTTTTCATCTTGACCTCCTGCCGCTTCCTCGAGCGGCACTAGGGAGTCAAGGCAACGGGGGTGCCACAAAGATTTGACTGAAGGAAAAGGACTTAGCGGCGCGTCAACCCGGATTTCTGTCCGCTCGAAGGGTCAGAACGAGACGGATCGATGACGCTTGCTCAGAACCGGGGGGGTCCGCTACCAGAACTTCCGGGCGCGCCCGACCGCCTTCCCGAGCCCGAACAGCACGGAGGCCACCGACGAGAGACGACCGAGCTTCGCGGAGAGCGAATGTTTTCCGAAGAGCCGGTGCCCGACCGTCCACGCCGCGGCGAGCCCGCCCGCAACCCATCCTGCGGTCTTCCACCGGGCGCCGGTGCGGTCGACCTCGGCGCGAAGGCCGGAGACCTCCCGCGCGAGAACGTCGCGCTCGAACTCGCCGCGCCGGCGGAGACCCTCGATGCGGTCCGCCCGGCGCCCCGCGCGCTTGCCCCCGCTCACTCCGAGCCCGCCCGGAAGCGGTCCTCGATCTCGGTCAACGACGCCACGTCGCGCTTGCGATCCTGTTCGTCTTCATCCTCGTCGACCCTATCCGCCTCTTCCTCGTCCGGCTGGACGCTCGCCCTCTCCGCCGCGAGAGCGTCGACGCCGGCGGGGCCCTCGTCGCGGAGCTCCGCGGTTCTCTTCACGGCGTCAAAGTCCTTCCGAAGCTCGTCGCGGGTCGCGGGAAAGACAAACGGTCGCACGCGGGCCATGGTCTTTCCTCCGAGGATCGCGGCCACCGCAGTGACGACGACGTAGAGGACGAGCGTCGCGGCGATTCCCGCGATCGGACCGCCGAGGAGGCGCGACAGCACGGCGGCGAGAAGCGCCGTCAGGAGAAGGAGGGCGAGCACGCCGAAGGCCGCCGCGAGCGCGAACCCGATGGCGGCTCTGGCGAAGAGGGATCCCTTTTCGGAAAGCTCCTCGCGGAAGATCTCCGCGCGGGTGGCGAAGAGCGCGGAAGCCGCCCGGCGCACGGAGCCGGCCCTTTCCTTCCAGCCTGGCTGGGGAAGGTCCTCCTGAAGGGCTTCGTCGGATTCCATCAGAACGCTCCGGCGCGGGGCGGAATCATGCCGTTTCCAGCTCGCCGCCCGGCAGAACGGTCGGGTCGAGGGGGGCGATCCGGATGCCGGCGAGGCGGAATCGCTCGTGGATCCTCCGGGCGATGTCCGCGGCGCCGGGAGTGTCGCCGTGCAGGCAGATCGTGTCGGCCCGGACCTCGATGCGCGAACCGTCGTTCGCGATGACGACGCGCTCCTGGGCCAGGCGGACCGCCTGCTCCGCAGCCTCTTCGGGGTCCGTCACGAGCGCGCCGGGCTGCCCGCGCGGCACGAGGGTGCCGTCCGGGCGGTAGCGGCGATCGGCGAACGCCTCTTCCGCGACGGTCAGGCCCGCTTCGCGTCCGGCCCCGATGAGCATGGACCCGGCGGCGCCGACCAGCACGAGACGCGTTCCCACCCGGCGCACGCCCTCGGCGATCGCGCGCGCGACGTCCGGGAACTCACCGCCGTCGTGGTACAGGGCGCCGTGGGGTTTGACGTGCGACAGCTGCGCGCCGCGCGACCGGACGAAGCCCTCGAGCGCCGCCACCTGGTAGACGACCAGGTTCTCGATCTCACCCGCCGGCATCTCGACGGTGACCCGGCCGAAGTTCGCCCGGTCGGAGTATCCCGGATGCGCTCCGACCCGAATGCCGCGCGAGAGCGCGAACCTCACCGTGTCGTCCATGACCGTGGGATCTCCGGCGTGCATGCCGCATGCGACGTTGGCCGAGGTCACGTACGGCAGGACCGTCGCGTCATCCATTCCCTCCCCGACGTCCGCGTTCAGGTCCACGCTCAAGGGGACCCAATACTAGCCCGTTCACCCGCGTCGGCGAACGAGGTCCGGCGGAATCGAACGACCGAGCCCGGCTCGGCCTGAGCGAGGAGCGGCCAGTCCCGGGCGACTACTGTCCCGATCTTCGCGTAGCCGCCGGTCACTGGCCGGTCCGGGCCGAGAACGATGGGCTGACCGTTCGCCGGAACCTGGATCGCACCGAGCGCCGTGCCCTCCGGCGGAATGTCCGGCGGCCGGAGGAACGGGAGCGCCGGACCGTGCAGCCGGATCCCGCGGCGGTCGCTCTCGGACGAGATCGTCCACGCCGCTGAACAGAGGAGATCCGTCGCCTCGGCCGGGAAGTCGGACAGCTGCGGGCCCGGCAGGACGGAAAGGATCACCTCGCCACCGGGTAGCACAGCCGGGGCCGTTCGGACGTCCCGGGCGCCCGCGGGAGCCGCCGCCGCGCGCGTCCTCCGCGTCCCGAAGACGACGTCGCCTCTCGCGAGACGGCGGACCGGCTCGCCGGGTCGCCTCTCCGCCAGCCCCCTGGCGACGCACAGGTATGCGCGCGAACCCCGGGACGCGTATCCGAAGAAGATCCGGTCTCCCGCCGCAACCAACACCGGCTCGTCCGCCGCCATGGCCTGCCCGTTCCGGCGGGCCCCGAGGTCGCCGCCGCTCACGCAGACCAGAGCCTCGCGAAGGAAGACGAGCTCCGGGCCGGACAGCGTCATCTCGAGGGCCGCCGCGCCCGCCGGATTTCCGAGGAGTGCGTTGCCGCGCGCGAGCGCGACCGGATCCATGGCTCCACCCGCCGGCACGCCGCTCGCTCCGAAACCGAACCGAGGGGCGCCCTGGATCGTCGTGAACAGGCCGGGCATCGAAATCTCGAAGACCGCGTCCCCGGCGTCCACCCCTCGCTCCCCCCGGGACGCGGCCGCCGCGTCCGCGCGCCGCCCACGGAGATCTCCGGACGTGGTCGCCTCGAAGGAGACGCGGTCGCCCGGCCGGAAGAGCGCCGGCGGGCTCGCGGCCGCGTCGAACAGGCGGACGGGCGATCGCCCGATGAGCGTCCAGCCGCCCGGGGTCTCCTCCGGATAGATCGCCGTGTACGCCCCGCCGATCGCGACGCTTCCGGCGGGGACGCGGGAACGGGGACTCGCCCGGCGGGGAATGGCGAGCTCCGCCGGAAGCCCCGAGAGGTACGCGAAGCCGGGCGAGAAGCCGAGGAACGCCACGGTGTACTCCGCGGCTGCGTGCCGCCGGGCGGCCTCCTCCGGCGAGATCCCGCGCTCCCGCGCCAGGGAGAAGAGGTCGGGGCCGTCCTCTCCTCCGTAGACGACCGGGATCCGGAAGCTCCGGCTCTCGGGACGAGACCCTTCCCCCTCGCGCGCGAGCCGCCGGAGCCGCTCGACGAGGGAACCGCGCCGCTCGAGACGCGGATCGAAGACTACGAAGAGCGTCCGGGCTCCCGGAATCGCGTCGAGCAGGCCGCGCCGGGACTGCCGGCTCAGCCGGTTTGCGAGCGCGACGGCGAGCCGGTTCGCGTCGGAATCCGGAAGGTCCGGGAACTCGAGGAGGAAGGAGGCTTCCGAGACGTCTCGCGATTCGAGCTTCACGAAACGGCGCGCCGCCGCCACAGGAAGTAGACCGGCACCCCAGTGGCGACGATCGCATAGCCGGGCCACGTCGTTCGGGGGTTGGCGACGAGAAGGATCGCGATCAGCACCGCGCCGGCGGCCGCGTAGAGCAGGGGGAGGAACGGATAGGCCGGCGCGCGGAACGGCCGGGGGAGGTCGGGCCGCTTGCGGCGCAGGACGATGACCGCGATGACCAGCAGAACGTAGAAGAGGATGTCGGCCGAGATCACGTACTCCAGGAGGTCGCTGTAGCTTCCGGAGAGAACGAGGACCGAGGCCCAGAGCGCCTGCGCCCAAAGCGCGTTTCGCGGCACCGCCGCGGAGTTCAGCCGCTGCAGCCCCCGGAAGAAGAGACCGTCACGGGCCATCGCGAAGGAGACGCGGGCGCCCGACAGGATGAGCCCGTTCACGCAGCCGAAGGTGGAGACCATGATCGCGATCGCCATCGCGCCGGCCGCGGCGGGTCCGAAGAGAGAGGTTGCGACCGCGGTGGCGACGCGGTCGGAAGGGGCCTGCTGGATGGCGGACAGCGGGAGCACGTTCAGGTAGGCCACGTTCGCGAGGACGTAGAGGGTCGTCACGAGGAGACAACCCGCGAGGAGCGCCCGCGGCAGGGTGCGTCCCGGCGCCTCCACCTCTTCGCCCGCGAACGTCACGTTGTTCCAGGCGGATTGCGAAAAGAGCGGTCCGACCATCGCGGTTCCGAGAGCCACGACGAGCGCCGCGCCGGTGAGCGCCCGGCCTTCGGGCGTCACCGCCTCCCAGAACCCGGACGCGCGGAGAGCCGCCCCCTCCCGGGCGAGAAGGAGCCCGCATACGGTGAGCGCGAGAAGAGCCGCCAGCTTGGCGAACGTGAAGACGTTCTGAGTCGCCGTTCCGGTCTTCAACCCGTTCGCGTTCGACGCGGTCAGGATCGCGATCACGGCCACGCCCACGCCCTGCGCCGCCGACACCGAGAACGGACCGATCTGCGTTTTCGCCTCGGTGACCGCGGGCCAGACCACGCCGAGAAACTTCGCGAACGCGACGGCGACCGCCGCGATGGTTCCCGTCTGGATGACGAGAAACATCGTCCAGCCGAAGAGAAATCCGAAGAGCGGCCCGTATGCCTCGCGGAAGAACACGTACTGCCCCCCGGCCTTCGGCATCATCGCCGCGAGCTCCGAGCAGCAGAGCGCGGCGATCATCGTGAGCACTCCGGCGATGGCCCACGCCGCGAGAACCCAGCCTCCCGAACCCAGAACGCGGGCGCTCTTCGCCGAGACGATGAAGATCCCGGAGCCGATCATCGAGCCGACGACGAGCGCCGTCGCGTCGAGGAAACCGATGCCGCGGACCAGCTCGCGCTTCAAGCGGGCCGCCGGGGGCGCTAGGCTACTTGCGCTTCTTCGGGGTGAACCCCGCGAGCCGGTCCACGATCTTCGGGACGAGCTTTCGCGACATCCACGCCTCGCCGGAGGAGACTGCCTCGAGTGCTTTCGGCAGGAAGAGCGGAATTTCCTTCTTCGTCACGCAGCCCACGGCGCCGTGGGAGAGGGCTTCTACGATGCGGTCCTCGGAGGCGCGACCCACGAGAAGGATGACGCGACTGCGCGCGCTTCGGCGGCGCAGGACCGAAATCAGCGTCGCTCCGAAATCCGAGGAGAGCTCGAGGTCGAGAAGGATGATGCGCGGCTTCAACCGCGCCGTGGCGGAAACGGCCTCCTGCGCGGTCTGGGCCTCTCCGATGACCCGCAGCCCTCGAAGCGACTGGATGACGCGTGTGGCCGCGGCTCGACTCGCGCGCTCCGGGTCCGCGATCAGGATGCTGACGACCGGAATCGGGCGCTTCTTCACCCAGTCCATTCCGCCCCGCTCGCGGCCGGCTTTCTTCGGCTTCGGTTTCGCGCTCGTCCGAACCTTCTCCTTCGGGCGCGCCTTCATCGGGCCACCCGGTTGTACTCGGTCACGAAAAGGGCGAGCCCGAGGCGGTCGGACAGTCCGAGCTTGCGGAAAATT
Source organism: uncultured Acidobacteriota bacterium (assembly GCA_963765835.1). Taxonomy (GTDB): domain Bacteria; phylum Acidobacteriota; class Thermoanaerobaculia; order UBA5066; family Gp7-AA6; genus Gp7-AA6. Next base: position 96,127 of record CAVXYF010000010.1, read on the forward strand.
GCGGTCAAGTGCGCCTTCACCGTGGCCTCCGTGATGTTCAGCCGGCCCGCGATTTCCTTGTTGCTCGCCCCCCCGCCGATCAGCTGCGCGATTTCGCGCTCTCTCGGTGTGAGTCGGTCGAGCCTCGTGTCGAGGTTCGGAGGAAACTCCTTGTGGCGCCGCTCGGTCAGCGCCGTGAGCTCCTCGAGCAGAGGGGCAAACACGTTCCGGGCCACCCAGATTTCGCCCTTGATGACGACGGAGACCGCCTTCCGGAGCAGGTTGGGGTCCATGTCCAGCGTGCAGTAGCCCCGCGCACCGGCCTTCAAGGCCGAGAATCCCTCGCGATCGTTGGGCGTGCTCGTCATGAGAATGATCGACGTCAAGGGCGACATCTTCTGGACGCCACCCACGCCGTCCACGCCGCCGAGACCCGGCAGCGCCAGATCGAGCAGGAGAATCGCTGGTTTCAGGTTCGTCATGTTCCGCTCGAGCACGGACCTCTCGGCGGCCTCGTAGAGCGGGAACTTCTCCCGCAATCCCACGGCCCACTGGGCGCGCACGCCCGCGATCGGGCTCGCAATGAGAACGACGGAACCGGTGCGTGCTCTGTCGGACATGTGTGGAAAGCTTGGCGAAGCTGGAGAGAAGCTACAGGTGCGCGCTCCGAGTGTCAACTAACGCGCATCATGGACTTTAGTCGACGTCCCCTCCTGGGAGCAGGGCGAGACGAGATCCGGCCCGACGTCAGCTCTGAAACGCGTAGGAAACTTTGAGGAAGAACTGACGTCCGGCCGCGTTCAGATCGCCGTTGCCCTGCAGCGCCCGGTTGTCCCCGTAGCCGAGAAACAGCACGGTCTGCCAGTTGAGCTTATAGGCGAAGAGCGCCGACCCGTCGAAGCCCCCCTCTCTCGGGGAAACCTTGAAACGATAGAGGTCGGGGTCGCGGTGCGTCTCGACCCACTGACCGATCAGCCGCAGGAGCGCGCGGGCCGTGAACGTATAGGTCGCTTTGAGCCGGGCGGTCTGGGCCCGGAACAGCTGGCCGCTCTCCCCCTCGTCCCCGTCGACGTCTAAGGTCTGGTGGTTGCCAATGAACTCGAGCGCGAGGTGATCGGTCGGCTTGACCGTGAAAATCGTCGAAAGGCGCAGACCGTCGCCGACCCGTCCGTTCTCGAAGTCGTATTCCTGGCCGATGTTGCCGTCCACCGCGAACCTCGAGAATCGGCGGGAGGGGTCGATCTGGAAAAAAAAGAAGACGTTGGTCCGGGAGAAGACACTTTCGCCGATGCGGGTGGCGCCCACGTTCAGGTCCACCTCTCCCTGCAGGTTTCGACGCCCCAGCACGAGCACGCCCGGGCTCACGTTTCGATCGATCAAGTTCCCGTCGCGGTCCTCCGAGTAGGTGTACTGAAACTGCGGCCGGGCTCGGTTGAGAAGCCCCGTCGGATAGAAGTTCCACCCGGCGAACGCCTCTCCGAACCGCAGCCCCACCTGGGGGACGAACCCGTCGTCCGCCCGGAATCCCCGGCCGAGCTCGCGGTAGTGGACGAACCACTCCGGCGCCCGCGTGATGTGCTGCCACCGCAGGTCCGCGGCCGAGCCCGTCAGGCCGCGCCCGTCCCACTCGGCCGCGAGATCCGGACGGTTCGGCGTCTCCGAGTCGCTCCAGAGAAACTGCGCGCTCACCTGGTCGCTCGCGTTGGGACGCCAGGAAACGTCGGGCCCCACGACCCGGTTGTGGCCGCCGCCTCGGATCTCACGGTCCGTCACCAGGAGACCGGCGAAGGAGTTTCCGAAGTCGTGCCGCAGGCGTCCGATCGCGACGATCGACTTGAAGTCCTGCGGGGCGAAGTTCGAAAAGAGCGGCCCCGGCAGGATGACGCTTCCGCCCCCGCGGTCCTCCGTGACGAGGACCGTGTACGCGGACTCCCCCATCTTTCCGGTCGCGCGGAGGCCCCACCGCGGTGACGTGATCGTGCGCGTGTAGACCGCCTGGATGGGCGTCTCGAGGAGGTCCACGCCCTCCAGGAAGAAGGGCCGCTTTTCCGGAAAGAAGAGCGCGAACCGCCGGTTGACCGCGATCTGCGCGGCGTCCGCCTCGACCTGCGAAAAATCCGGATTCACGGTGGCGTCGAGCGCGTGATTCGAGCCCGGCGTCCACTTGATGTCGACGCCGCCGTCCCCCTCGATCGAGCCGTTTTCGAGCGGCGAGCCCGGGCCCGCCTCCGGCGTCGCCTCCTGCCGCGCGGTGGCATAGGGCGCGACCACGAGGTGACCGCCCTCCGGCAGTCCGGAGAGGCCGGTCACCGACTGCATGTGGCAGATGAAGCAGTTCGAGCCCCGGGGGATGGGGCTCGAGTGGAACGCGTACCGGAAGTCGCGCGGGTAGTTGCGCCAGACCAGGATTCCCCACGTGTGCGAGTCGGCCTTCGGGTACCTCAGAGACGAGAAGGGGATCCGGAACTCGCCCGTCCAGCCGGTCGCGGTGATCCGGGCGGCGGTGTCGTAGAAGAAGTCGGGTGAGAAATCCTCGGTGAAGGTCGCATCGTTCCAGCTCGCGTCCGCCTGGCTCCCCCTCGGGTTGATCCGGAACTCGACCGCCGACCGCCGGTCGTTCCGCGTGTCCAGAAAAACCGCGACGTTGTCATCCGTTCCGATGATCTGGTCCCGGTCGACGTAGGGCGCGCGGATGGATCCGGGCTGCGGATCGGGTGCGTCGATGCCGATGTAGAAGTACTTCGCGTCGTACGTCAGGAGAGCCCGAGTCGCGACCTTGGCCGGCGTGTTGTCGGCCGGTTGAGTCTCGAAGAACGTGTCGATGACCGCGGCGTCCTTCCAGCCCGGATCCGAGAGATCGCCGTCCACCTGGATGGCGCCGGTCGTCCGGCGGACCGCGATCGGCGGCGCGTCCGGAGGCGCCGCGGAAGCCGGGGGCGCCGCCACGGCCGACAGAGCGAGCAGAACCGGGAGCGCTGCCGGGAGCTTCACAACTCTCCCTTGTACGTTCCGTTGGATCGAAGGTTCCAAAATTCTGTCGTTGCAGGCGCTCGCAACCTTCTGCTACAAACGGCGCGGACCGGCCGATGAAGCGACGTTCAATTCGCGGGTTTCTCCTTTTCGCCGCCCTCGCCGTGCCGGCCTCGGTTGCCGTGGCGGGTGGTGCCTGGGTGCCCGAACCGGGCGACGGTTCTTTCAATCTCGGATACTCGAGGAAGCACGCCGCGAGCTCCTGGGACGCCTTCGGCGCGCAGTTCGACAACCCCAGCCAGCACGACTTTCGCTACGCGTACCTGGACGGGGACGTCGGGCTCTTCCGTAATCTCTCGGCGCAGTTCCTGCTGACTTTCTTAGACGGCCGGGAGGGCCCCCCCGGAGAGCACGAACGAAACGTCGGATTCTCCGACGCCTGGTTCGGCCTGAAGTACCAGCTCCGCCGCGGCGCCTACCCAATGGCCCTCGGGGCGTCCCTTCGCACGCCGATGTTCTATGACCGCGAAGGACCGTACAACCGGTACGTCTTCGACAACCAGGGGCGGATCGCCGGTCTGAACGACGAGTGGCGGGGAGTGCTGAAGTACGACTACACGATCCAGTACTACGTGAGCCACTCGTTCCTGGGCGGCGCGGGGTGGGCAAACTTCACGACCGGTTATACGTGGCGGTCCGGATCGCCCGCCGATCAGATCCCCGCGGTGCTCGAGGCGGGTTACCCGCTGCCGAGGTTCGGAGCGGCGGTCAAGGGCCAGGTCCTCTGGGTGTGGAGTCTCCACAACGACTCGCCGCGGCAGCCCGACGACCGGTTCGGCGGCAACCCGACGTTCACCTTCAACGACGCGAGCATGGGGCGGGTCGGCGCCGGCTTGATCATCCCGATCCCCCTCGGGCCGAACCGCAACTGGAACGTGGAGGTCGGCTACAACAAGTGGGTCTGGGGCCGCTCCGCGCGCAACTACCAGGAGCCGTACTTCTCGATCGGGTATGGCTTTTAGCGTCTCTCCAGTCGGCTGGGTTCTGACCCCTCCCCCGTCATCCTGAGCGAAGCGAAGGATCTCTCGAATTTTAGTGAGAGATCCCTCGTCGCTACGCTCCTCGGGATGACAAGGCCTTCCTATCTCTGGAACGCGTACGAAACTTTGAGGAAGAACTGTCTCGAGGAGTGCGCTAGGTCTCCCGAGTCCCGCAGCACGCTCGAGTCGCCGTACCCCACGAACAGCACCGACTGCCAGTTGAGCTTGTAGGAGAAGAGCGCCGACCCCTCGAAACCACCGCTCCGGCGCGAGACGTCGAACGTGTAGAGACCCGGGTCGCGCTTCGTCTCCACGTACTGGCCGATCACCCGGAGAAACGCGCGCGCCGAGAACGTATAGGCCGCGCGCAGCCGCGCCACCGTGGCCGTGAACAACCGTCCCTCGCGGCCCGCCTCTTCCGACCGGACGTCGAGCCACCGCCGGTCCCCCGTGAACTGCAGGTCCAGGTGATCCGTGGGACGCACGGTTCCCGAAATCCCGAAGCGGCCGCCGTCACCCACGCGCGCGTTGTCGAAGTCGATGTCCTCGCCGATGAACCCGTTCAATGAGATCCGCGAGACGAGACGGCCCGGTGAGAGACCGATCGTCCAGGCGACGTTCTTCCGCGACAGGAGCTTCTCCCCGACCCGGATCGAGTCGAAGTTGACGTCCACTTCGCCGCTCGAGTTCAGCTTGCCGCTGAACTGAACGCCCGAATAGAGACGCCGATCGAGCGTGTCGCCGTCGCGTTCCCACCACCAGTTGACCACGAAGAGAGGCTCGATCAGGCTGAGGAAGAAGTTCTTCGGGAAGAACTGGTAACCGAGAAAGTTGCGTCCGTGGCGGAACCCCACCTGCGGCAGGAACCCGTTGTCCGCGCGGAAATCTTCGGAGATGTCCTCGTAGGTCGTGCGCCACAACCACGTGCGACTCGTGTGCAGCCAGGAGAGGAACCCCGCGCCCGCGTCGAGCTTCCGCCCGTCCCACTCGTCCGCCAGGTCCGGTCGGTCGGGCGTTTGCGTCGAGCTGTAGAGGAACTGGCCCGTGACCTGGTCGGCCTCGCTCGGCCTCCACTGGAAATCCGGGCCCAGGACACGGTTGTAGCCGCCCCCCTCGTTCTCGCGGTCCGTGAACAGCAGCCCGGCGAACGACCGTCCGATGTCGTGGCGGGCGCGCGCGATGACGTCGAGCGACGAGAAGTCCTGGTCCGCGAGCTCCGACGACTGCGGTCCCGGGATGATGACGCGGCCGCCTCCGCGGTCGTCCGTCACGAGGACCGTGTAAGCGGTCGCGCCGAGCTTTCCGGTGGCGCGGGCGCCCCACCGCGGGGACGTGATCGTGCGCGTGTACACCGCGAGGATCGGGGTCTCGAGAAGGTCGACGCCCTCCAGGAAGAACGGCCGTTTCTCCGGAAAGAACAGGGCGAAGCGCTCGTTGGCCGAAATCTGTGCGACGTCCGACTCGATCTGGGAGAAGTCGGGGTTCACCGTGAGGTCGAGCGCGGTGTCGGCGTTCGGAGTCCACTTCACGTCGAGCCCCGCGTCCCCCTCGATCGGCTCGTTGTGAAACTCGGTCCCCGGCTCGCCGCTCTCCGGGCGTCCGCTCTCGGATGCCGTCAGGTACGGCGCCACCACGATGTGCCCCCCGCGCGGCAGCCCCGTGATGTTCGTCCACTCGCGGGAGCGGCAGACGAAGCAGTTCCCGCCGCGGGGAAGCTTGACGTCGAAGATCTGGTAGCGGAAGTCGCGCGGGTAGTTCCGGTACAGCATGAGACCCCACGTCTGGGGATCCCCCTTCGGGTAGCGGATCGACGTGAGCGGGATCCGCATCTCGACGACCCAACCCAGCGGACCGATCGATCCGGCCGAGTCCCAGAAAAAGTCGGGGGAAAAGTCCTCGCTGCCGGTCGCGTCGTTCGTGATGCCGTCGTCCTGGATCCCGCGCGCGTTGACGAAAAACTCGACCGCCGAGCGCCGGTCGTTCTTGGCGTTCAGGATGATCCCGGCGAAGTCCTGCTCCGAAAAGACGTTGTCGCGGTCGACGTAGGGCGCCCGGATCTTCGCGGGATTGGGGTCGCGGCAGTCGAACGCCACGTAGAGGAACCGCGAGTCGTAGCCGACGTAGGCGATCGTCTGGACGGGAGGCGGGACGTTGTCGCCCACGTTGGTCTCGTACCAGGTCTCGACCTTCGCGGCCTCCTTCCAGCCCGCGTCGGAGAGGTCGCCGTCGATCCCGATCGCGGAGCCGATCTTCGCCATGGGAATCGGCGGTGCGAACTCGGTGGCGCCCGGAGCCTGCGCGGCTGCGAGAGCAGGCATACAGAGCGCGCCCAGGAAGACCAGACGGGACAGCCTCTTCACGCCGAAAAGTTACGGGATTCGCGACGAAAGGTTTCGTACGTTTGTCATCCTGAGCGCAGCGAAGGATCTCTTGTTTTTCGAGAGATCCTTCGTCGCTCCGCTCCTCAGGATGACAGGGGGAGGCCGCTCCTCAGGATGACAAGGAGGGGCTAATGGAAATCGTGACTGGGCACTTCCTCCAGTTGCGAAAGTCTCCAGAAGCGCTCGCCCTTCACGGACAGCGTCCCGTCCTGTTTCTGGAGCCGGCCTTCGACCACGAGAGTGCCCGATCCCACGATCACGGTGCGGTACTCGCGGAAGAGGTCGGGCCGCACGATCGCCTGGCACATGCCGGTCTCGTCCTCGATCGTCAGGAAGACGAATCCCTTCGCGGTCCCGGGCCGCTGGCGCACGATCACCGAGCCGCCGGTCTTGACACGGGTGCCGTCCGGCAGCCGCGCGATCTCCGCGGCCGAGAGGATTCCCCGGCGGCGGAAATCCGCGCGAAGGTGCTCGATCAGGTGCGGGCCCGTCGTCATCTGGGTCGCGTCGTAGTCCGCGGCGGTCTCCTCCCGCGGCGTCATGTCCGGTAGCGGCGAAGGATCGTCGGTCGCCATCCCGGCGAAGAGCTCGCCGGACGGGCGCGCCACCTTCGCGACCTGCCAGAGAGCGCCGCGGCGGGTCCTTCCGAACGATGCAAGCGCGCCCGCGTACGCGAGCCGGACGAGCTCGTCCTCCCGAAGGGCGCACCGCCGCGCGAGGTCGTCGGCGTTCGCGAACGGCGCCCTCGCCCCCTCGGCCTCGATCGTCTTTCCGGTCGACTCCTTCAGTCCCTGGACGAAGCGCAGGCCGATCCGCACCGCGCCCTTCTCCCACCGGCACTTCCAGCCGGAGCGCGTGACGTCGATCGGCAGCATCCGCGTGCCGTGCCGCTGCGCGTCCTTCACGAGCGTCGCGGGGTGGTAGAAGCCCATCGGCCACGAGTTCAGGATCGCGGCATAGAACGCGGCCGGGTGGTGCGCCTTCAAGTACGCGCTCGCGTACGCGATCAGCGCGAACGATGCGGCGTGAGACTCCGGGAACCCGTACAGCGCGAACGACGTGATGGACTTCACGATCTGCTCCTGCGCTGCGGGGGCGATCCCGCGCTCGCTCATCCCCTGCCGCAGCTTCTCCTCGATTGCCGTCATGCGCTCCTGCGAACGCTTGAACCCCATCGCGCGCCGTAGCTCCTCCGCCTCTCCTCCCGTGAAGCCCGCGGCAACCATCGCGATCCGCAGGAGCTGCTCCTGGAAGAGCGGCACGCCCAGGGTGCGCTTCAGGATGGGCTCGAGGCACGGGTGCGGGTACTCGACCGGCGCGAGGCCCCGCCTCCGGTCGAAAAAGGGGTGGACCATTCCGCCGACGATCGGGCCAGGGCGGATGATCGCGACCTGCACCACGATGTCGTAGAAGGTCTTCGGCGCGTGGCGCGGGAGCGACGCCATCTGCGCGCGGCTCTCGACCTGGAAGAGGCCGACCGTGTCCGCCTCGTTCAGCATCTTGTAGATGGCGGGGTCGTCCGGCGGCAGGTGGGCGAGGTCCACCTCGACCTTCTCGTTCGTCCGGATCATCGGGATCGCCTCCTCGAGCGCCGCGAGCATCCCGAGGCCGAGCAGGTCCACCTTGACCATTCCCATGTCGGCGCAGTCGTCCTTGTCCCACTGGACGACGACGCGCCCCGGCATCGACGCGGGCTCGAGCGGGACGACCTCGTCCAGCCGCCCCGCCGCGATGACCATGCCACCCGAGTGCTGCCCCAGGTGGCGGGGCCGGTTCTGCACCTCCAGCCACAGCCGCATGAAGTGCCGGGTGCGCCCGTCGCGCGGGTCGAGGCCCGCGGCGGAGACTTCCTTCTCCAGCTCCTCGATGGGCTCCCGGAGCTCTCCGAAGTTCCAGCTCGACAGCTGCTTCGAGAGCCGGTCCACCTGTTCGGGGGAGTATCCGAGCGCCTTCCCCACCTCGCGCGCCGCCATCCGGTCGCGGTACGTGATGACGTTCGCGGTCATCCCCGCGCCGCGGGCGCCATATTTCTCGTAGACGTGCTGTATGACCTTCTCGCGCTGGTCGCCGGAGGGAAGGTCGAGGTCGATGTCGGGCCACTCGCCCCGCTCCTCCGACAGGAAGCGTTCGAAGAGGAGCTCCATCCTGACCGGATCGACCGCCGTGATCGAGAGCGCGTAACACACCGCGCTGTTCGCGGCGGACCCGCGGCCCTGCACCAGGATCTTCTGCTCGCCGCAGAACCGGACGATGTCCCAGACGATCAGGAAATAGCCGGCGAGGTCCAGCTTCTCGATCAGGTCGAGCTCCTTCGCGATCTGCGCCTGCGCGCGCACGGTGAGCGGCCGGAAGCGGGTGCGCGCCCCGTTCCACGCGACCTGGCGTAGGAAGGATGCGGGCGTCTCTCCGGGGGGCAACGGGTAATCCGGAAACCGGTATCCCAGATCGGCGAGAGTGAAGTCGAGCCTCTGCGAGAGCTCCCACGCGCCGTCGAGCGCGTCGGGCAGGTCCGCGAAGAGCCGCGACATCTCCGTCGCGCCGAGGAAATGCCGGTGGCGCTCCGCCGCGAGAAGCGCGCCGGCGCGGTCGAGGTCGGTCTTGTGCTTGAGCGCGGTCAGGACGTCGTGGAGCTCCTTGTCGCGCGGCCGGGCGTAGCGGACTCCGTTCGTCGCGACGAGGGGAAGGCCCCGCGCTCGCGCGAGCCCGACGAGCGCGCGGTTCGCGTGCTCCTCGTCGCGGAGGTGATGTCGTTGGAGCTCGACCGAGAGGCGGCCGGGGAAGATCGAGGCGAGCCGCCCGAGAAGATCACCCGCGGCGTCCGGACCAGCGGCGCCGAGCGCGCGCGCGACCGGACTCTGGTCGCCGCCGGTCAGGCAGTGGAGCCCGGCCGCGTGCGCCGCGACGTCGTCCCAGGAAACCCGCCCCTCCCCCTTCGGGCGGTCGAGCGCCCCCGTCGAGATCAGCCGGCAGAGGTTCCTGTATCCGACGCGGTTCTCGACGAGGAGGGTGAGACGGCTCTTCCCGTCATTCCGGCCCTCTCTGTCATTCCGAGGAGCGAAGCGACGAGGAATCTCTGGCTTTTTAGGGAGAGATCCTTCGCTTCGCTCAGGATGACCGTCTGCGACGGTCACCTCCGCCCCGACGAGAGCTCGGACTCCCGCCGCCTGCGCGGCCTTGTAAAACCGCGGCGCCCCGTAGACCCCGTTCGTGTCCACGAGCGCGACCGCCGGCAGTCCGCGGTTGGCGGCTTCCTCGACGAGGTCTTCGGGGAGCGACGAGCCGTCGAGAAAGGAGAACGCCGACGCCGCCCGCAGCTCCGCGTACGGCCGCGGCGCTCCGCGGGAGGTGGGCGGTTTCCAGGAGCGCTGACGGAGCCTCTCCTTGCGCGCCCCGGCCGAGACGATGCGCGGGTCGGTGGGCTCGAACATCCCCCGACTCTAGGCGTCAATAAGGCGTAAATCAACAGGAAAGGGGTCAGGTCTCCACTTACCACTTTGCCGCGTAAACATTGGGCGGACTGAGGTTAACGCGAAGGAAAATGCCCAAGTACCCCCCTCCGAGGGCAGGAGGTCAACGACTCCGGTCGGAACCCGCCGTCGCGTGGCTCTCGAGACGGAGGTCCATCCTCCTCAACCGATCCGCCATGATCCGCATGACCTGCACCGCGAAATTCGGCGTCTGCTGAACGAGAAACTTGAAGCGCTTCTCGTCGAGTCGCACCACGCGGGAATCGGTTCGCGCAACGGCCGACGCGCTCCTCGCGCCGCCGTCGATCATCGCCATCTCCCCCACGACGCCGCCCGGCCCGACCGTTTCGACCAGCTCGTCACCGACGAGGATGTCGACCTCTCCCGCTATCACGACGTAGAAGGCATCGCCCAGATCGCCCTCCCGGAAGAGCGTCTGGCCCGCCGGTACCGACTCGCATTCTTCGGAATCGTGGAAGAGCGTGATGCTCATCTGTCTCTCCGTTCGGAGAGGCAGCTTACGCGACCGTTGTTCGGGGCGGATGTAAAAGGGGCGCGAAGTTCCGGCGACGGCGGAGCGCGTCAGACGACCCGGACCGGATCGCCTCGACGGACGACCCCGCCCGAGAGCACCGACGCGTACACGCCGACCGACGCCGAGTACATGCCGTTCGGCCCCCGCGCCTCTCCGCCCACGACGGAGTTGTGCCTCGCCGCCGTACGCAGGATCCCGGGATCCGCCGGCAGATCCTCCTGCGCGAGCGTCGTCATCACGCACCGGGCGCAGGGGTCGGTGACGGCGAGCCTCACGGAGTCGCCGACCGCGACCGTCTTCCCGATCCAGCCGTTCTCCACGAAGCCGGTGTCTCCGGTTTCCGACTGGACGAAAAGATTCGGCCGGAACCGGCGCGGGTCGAAACGCCCCTCGGGATAGAGCTCACCCAGCCTCCCGAGCGTCGCCGTCGTGACGAGGTGGACGACCCCGTAGTCGAAGAACGTGCCGGGCGGCGACCCCTTCGCGAACGTCTCGTCGGTCACGGAGCGTCCATCCGGGCTCCCGTCGAGCCAGAGCTCCTCCAGGACGGGCGCCCCCGCCGCCGACGTCTCGAGTGTCGCCTTGCGACCGAAGAGTGTCGAGAGAAGCTCCGCGGCCTCCGGTTCCGCCGCGGAGACGGTTTTGCCGTCCGGCAGCGTGATTCGAACGGCGCCCGCGCCGTCGAGGAACTCGGCGCGGCACTCGAAGAGCCGCGCCCACTTGCGCGGATTCTTGGTGCTCGCGACCTTGCCATTCTCCGCGTCGACCAGCGCGTACGCCCGATCGCCCACGAACCCGCGCTCGGTGAGCTCGCAGGCCTGGAGCTCTTCGCCCAGCATCGACTTGACCGGGTAACGCCAGAGCTCGCGAACCGATCCAGCGGATGTCGTCATGTCTTGAACACGTCGCGGGGACAGGCCTAAGCAAGTTACGGGGACAGGCCTAAGCAAGTCGCGGGGACAGGTCCCGAAGGGGCCTGCACCCGCAGCAGTACAAGCCCTGCACCCGTCACCTTGTTCAACCTGCACCCGCCTCCTTATCTTCTCTACTCGACGAGCGTGAAGACTTCCCGGTAACCGTTGTCGACGAGAGGCACGAACTTCTGATACCAGCCCTTCCACTCCTCCGCGCCCATCTCGTTCTCCCACTCCTTCTCCATGGCGGCGAGCGACGGAAACTCTTCCTCCATCACGAGCGTGTAGAAGGGTCCGACGAGATCCGTCATCGCCCGCATCTTCTCGCCGGAACCCGTCCGGCGCGCGATATCCCGCCCCTCCTTCCAGAGGGCCAGCGCGTCCTTTGCTTTTCCAAACTTGAGGCGGAAGACGTTGCGAACCACGATCATCGAAGCCTCCGTTCCGTTGTCAGGGCCGGTACGGCCGGCCATCCTTCGTGACGTCGAACTGCCCGGACTTCCCGCGCGGAATCGAAAGGGTCTGCCACCGCGGGCCCGCCAGGTGCTTCGCGAGAAACACGACCTGTCCGACGTGCCCCGCGTAGTGGGTGAGCTGCCGGTTGATGGCCTGGAGAACCGTGTGCGGTTCGCCGCGGATCGTGACGGTCCTCTGGAGGTCCTCGTCCGTCAGGGGTTCGAGCGCTTCGAAGAGGAGCCTCCACCCCGCCTCCCACCGCTCGAGAATCGAGTCCCTCGAATCCCCGTCGGTGTCCTCGAACTCGGAGTCGCGGTTGCGGTCCGGCTTTTCGCCGTCCGTGGTCAGGAAATCGGTCCACCGTGACCGCATGTTGCCCGAGATGTGTTTGAGAACGAGGCCGATCGAGTTCGACTCGGGATCGAGGCGCCGGAACCAGTCCCCGTCGGAGACCTGCGCGATGGCCTTGTCCGCGAAGCCCTTGTACTTCCGGAGTTCCGCGAGCGCGTCGGCGAGGTAGAGCCGCCCCAGCGAGTCTCTGTCGCGGGTCAGGCCGCCCCTGTCGGGGGTCAGGCCTTCAGTCGTCATGTCGAAATCTTCCTTCCTGCTCCCTGAAGGCCTTACCCCATTCAAATCTTGCAGTGAGCGAGGCCGCGCTTCTCCAGGTACCGCTGGTGATAGTCCTCCGCGCGCCAGAACTGCGACGCCGCAGCGATCTCCGTGACGATCGGGCGGCGGAAGCGGCCGCTCGCATCGAGGCGCGCTTTCGACTCGGAGGCCGCCTTCTCCTGCTCCGGGCTGTGGAAGAAAATCGCCGACCGGTACTGCGTGCCGACGTCCGGGCCCTGCCGGTTCCTGGTCGTCGGGTCGTGGTTCTCCCAGAAGACGTCGAGCAGCTGGTCGTACGAAACTCGCGCCGGATCGAACTCGACCTGCACGCTCTCGGCGTGGCCGGTCCGGCCGGTGCAGACGTCCTCGTACGTCGGATCGGGGAAACCGCCTCCGGAGTATCCGACCGCGGCGTCGAGCACTCCCGGCACCTGCCGGAAAGCGACCTCGACCCCCCAGAAGCATCCGGCGGCGAAAGTGGCCTTTTCACTCATGTTCGCGGACTCCCTTCGTCTGCCGAAAATACTCCCGATACCGGCCCCGGGTTTCGGCGAAAGTGGCCCCGGCGTCTCTACCGAAGCCGGGCGCGGCCCCGCTCCCGGTGGACGCGCGCCCGCCGGATGATGGAAGAGACGTCGTAGTCCGCGGGCGGTCGCATGGACCGCGCGTCGAGCCACCCCCGGATGCCCGGGATCAAGTGGTTCAGGTAGACGAGCTCCTCGGCCCAGGAGGGTCCGCACGCCGCGGAAGGACGGGCGGCTTCGAGCGAGTCGCGGGCGTCGGTCGCCGCGACCAGGGCCCGCTGCGCCGCGGCCACCGCCCCGGGGCTCTCCGGCCGCCTCCCTTCGAAGATGCGCACCGCTCCAACGGTCGCGGACGTCGCGCTGTCCAGGAGACAGACGCAATCCGCGCGCTCGTCGGCCGACGGCGCCGAGGCGGAGAGGAGCAGAAGGACCGTCCCGGCCAGCGCTGGCGCGTTCACGCTTCCTCCCGCCAGCGCGCCACCGACGCCGGGAGCAACTCTTCCAGCAGATACCCTGGAAATCGGGAGCGAAGCGCCTCCCCCGCGCCCGCGGGGTCCGCGGCTCTCGCGGCCTCCGCCACGGCGCGGTGATACCGGAGCTGATCGTCGAGGAGCTCCGGCCCCGCCGCGGCCCCGTGCCCCGGGACGTAGCTGCGCGCTCCCAGGCTGCGCAGGACGTCGAGACCCGCCTCCAGGTTCGCCAGCGCCGCGTCTTCGTAGTTGACGTGGTACGCGGTGGAGACGAGGTCCCCGCACACCGTAACGGACTCGCTCTCGAAGTGCACGATGCTGTCGCCGGCGGTGTGGCCCGGACCCGGGTGGAGCACTCGGATCACGCAGTCACCCAGGTCGAACGTCAGGACCTCGTCCTCGTAGTCGAGGGAGGGCCGACACGGTCGCGCGTCCGCGAAGAGATCCGCGAGCGCGGGAACCTTCCGCCGCGCGTCGATCAGCCCGGGATGTTCCGCGGCCATCGCCTCCTGGCAGGCGCGGTGCGTGACGATCGTCGCGTTCGTACCGCGGCCCGCGAACCAGCCGGCGCCGAGCGCGTGGTCGGTGTGGTGGTGGGTCAGTACGACGAACCGCACCGGGAGGCGCGTCTTCGTCGAGAGCGCCTCCTCCACGAGCCGGGCGTGGGACGGCGCGATGAGCGGGTCCACGAGAAGGACCGCCTCGCGCCCGACCACCGCCGTGCAGTTCGCGCCGTAGCTCGACTCGATTCGCTCGCCGCCGAGCGTCCAGACCCAGACGTTGTCGCGAAGCTCGGTCTCGCGGAGTCTAGCGTCCACGGGCCGCCCAGGGGCGCAGCGGAAAGTACTCGGGCACGGCGGTCCGCGACGCGTGGCTCGCCCGGACGAGCCGCCGGCGCGTGAGGTGTTTCACCGCGGCCTGGACGGCGCTCTTGGAGACGGCCAGGTCGTCCGCGATCTTCTGGTGACTGACGCGGACGCTCTTCCGGGCACCGGACGTGCGGGTCCAGAGGTAGAGGTAGACCGCGAACGCGACGGGCCGGCGGTCGCGGCCCACGAGGTCCGGCATCAGAGTTTCCAGGATGTAGGGGTCGAGCGAGATCGCCATCTTGCGCAGCTATATTACTGAATGATATAGCAGTTACCAACTAATGCGGATCTGACCCCCTCGAGCAAGTCGCGGGGACAGGCCCCGCGGGCCTGCACCCGCATCCTGATTTTCAGACCCGCCCCACTTTCACCGCCAGCGGCCACGCGATCCGGCGGGGTGACCCGCGGTCTCCCCAGAGCGGCGTGAGCGCCTCCGCAAATGCGGGCACCGGGTCTTCCTTCCTCGCCTCGCGAAACCGCGTCACGGCGGACCAGGTGGACACGTATCCCACGAGAGCGTCGAGCGTCCACCGCGTCTCCATCTCGAACGCGGGCGGTGCCACCTCGGTGAAGGGAAAGTCGATCGTGCGATACCCCGCGTCCACGAGGGCGCGCTCCTCCGGCCAGAAAGGTCCGACGGTCTCGGAGTAGAAACGCCGCAGGACGGAGTCCGCGCGTGCCTCGTCGATCGAGGGATGCCCGTAGGTCCACGCTGCCACGACCCCGCCCGGCCGCACGACCCGCCGCGCCTCCGCGTAGAACGCGGGCCGGTCGAACCAGTGGAGCGCCTGCGCGACCGTCAAAGTATCGACCGACCCCGGATCCAGGCCGCTCGCCTCCGCCGTCCCGACCCGGTACTCCACGCGTGGATGCGGGGTCGCCGACGCGATCTGCCCGGCGCTCGCGTCCGTGGCGATCACGCGGTCGAATCGCGAAGCGAGGGCGACCGCCGCCTGCCCCGAGCCGGTCGCGCAGTCCCAGGCGAGGCCCCGATGCTCGGCCAGCGCGGCGAGCCAGTCGAAGAGCGCGTCGGGGTAACGGGGGCGGAACTCGGCGTACTGCGACGCGACACTCGAGAAGTGATCGGAGAACCCCATGACTCGATTTAGACTAATCGCAGTCGTGCCCTCCCCGCGCCGTTCACCACGGGAGATCCCGGTCTCCAGCCTTCTCGTGGTGCTCGGAGTCGCCGTCTTCTACGTCCTGGCTGCGCGACTCGGGCTCGCGCTCGCGCTCCAGGCGCCGCAGGTCAGCGCGGTCTGGCCGCCGACGGGTCTGGCGCTCTTTGCGCTCCTCCGATACGGACGGCGAGCGGCCGCCGGCGTATTCCTGGGGGCGTTCTTCGCGAACGCCACGGCGGAGGAGCCGCTGTGGGTGGCGGCCGGAATCGCCATCGGCAACACGCTCGAAGCGATCGTCGGCACCGCCATCCTTCGCCGCCTCGGCTTCGACGAGCGACTCGTCCGGCCTCGTGACGCTCTGGCTCTCCTCGGCGCCGCGCTGGCGAGCCCCGTGGTGAGCGCGACGATCGGCGTCTTCTTCCTCGGCGCCGGCCAGGTTCAACCTCCCGGCAGTCTGCCCGACCTCTGGCGGGTGTGGTGGGTCGGCGACGCGCTCGGCGCTCTGATCCTGGCGCCACTCCTTCTCACGTGGACGCACCGGTGGGCCTTCACGCGCCGCCGGTGGTGGCTGGCCGAGGGCCTCGCTCTGCTGGCCGGCCTGGTCGTCGTCGCCTCCCTCGCGTTCAGAGATCGCTCGCCCACGCTGGCCCTCGAGTACCTTGCCTTTCCGTTTCTGATCTGGGCGGGGCTTCGATTCGGCCCTCCCGCCACGGCAACCGTGACGGCGGCGACGTACGCCGTCGCGGTCTGGGCAACCCACGGCGGCCTCGGGCCGTTTGCCGGCTCGGGCCCGGAAGGCGGCCTCATTCCGCTCCAGGTGTTCATGGGCGTGGTCGCCATGACGGGGCTTCTCTTCGGAGCGATTGCCTCGCAGCACCGGCAGGCGCGGGAGAGCGCGCAGCTCTCGGAGCGCCGTCTCCTCCTCGCGCTGAACGCAGCGCGGATGGGCGTGTGGGACTGGGACCTCGCGACCGGCGAGGTCCGGTGGTCGGGGGAGCTCGAGCCGCTCCACGGCATGCCGCGAGGAGGATTCGCCGGAACGTACGAAGCGTTCCACGCGATGATCCATCCGGACGACCGCGATCGCGTCGAGTCCGCAATTAGAAAGTCGATCGAGGGAGGCGCGCCGTACGAGGAGGAGTTCCGCATGGTGGGGGCCGACGGCGTCACGCGCTGGACGGACGCTCGCGGCCAGGTCGTCCAGGACTCGGACGGCAAACCGATCCGCATGGTCGGAGTGGGAATCGACGTGAGCCGGCAGAAGCGCCTGGAGGAAGAGCTGCGCCAGCAGACGGGGGAGATGCGGGAGGCGGACCGGCGCAAGGACGAGTTCCTCGCGATGCTCTCGCACGAGCTGCGCAATCCGCTCGCTCCGATCCTTCACGCGGTCGACCTCCTCGGCCACGACGATCCCGAACGGGCATCCAAGGCCCGGGAAATCATCGGCCGTCAGTCCGCGCACCTCACGCGGCTGGTGGACGATCTCCTCGACGTCTCGCGAATCACCCGCGGCACGGTGCGCCTGGACCGGCGGCCGGTGGCGGTGAAGGACGTCCTGGACGGCGCGATCGACACGTGGCGCCACCTGATCGCGCAGCGGCGGCAGCAGCTGTCGGTCGAGCTGCCGGACGAACCGCTCTCCGTGGACGCCGATCCAACGCGGCTGGCGCAGGTCATCGCCAACCTGCTGCACAACGCGGCCAAGTTCACGCCGGAGGGGGGCCGGATCGCAGTCACCGCTGCGGAGGAGGACGGACGGGTCGCGCTCGTGGTCCGGGACGACGGTCCGGGCATCGCTCCCGAACATACCGAGCGGATCTTCGAGCTCTTCGCACAGGGACCGCCGTCGCTCGACCGGCCCCTGGGGGACTCGGCCTGGGCTTGACGCTCGCGCGCCGGCTCGCCGAGCTCCACGGCGGCACGCTCGAAGCCGCGAGCGCGGGCGCCGGCCGCGGGAGCGAGTTCGTGGTGCGCCTGCCCCGGGCGTCGCCGGCGGGGGCCGAGGCCGCGCCCGGGGAGGCGAAGATCGCGTACGCCCGGGCCGCGCGCGTCTCCCACTCGGGGCGGCGCGTCCTCGTCGTCGACGACAACGCCGACGCGCGCGAAGCCCTGAAGCTACTGCTCGAAGACGAGGGGCACGAGGTGGAGAGCGCGGGCGACGGACCGAGCGCTCTCGAATCGGCGGTGAGCTCTCCGCCGGAGGTGGTCCTGCTCGACATCGGACTGCCCGGCATGGACGGTTACGAGGTCGCCCGGGCGCTGCGGTCCATCCCGGGTTGCGAGCGAGCGTTCATCGTCGCGGTATCCGGATACGGACAGGCCGAGGACCGCGAGCGATCCCGGATCGCGGGGTTCGACCAGCATCTCCTGAAGCCCGTGGCTCCGGAGGTGCTCCTGGAGATCGTCCGGCGGCCGGTTCCGAAAGCGAGCTGAGGCGAGCGCCGCGGAAGCCTACGCGACGCGCACGTGCGTCCGCGCGCCCGGCGCGACGCGGTCGTCCGGAGTCAGGATCCCGCGGAAGTTCAGCGGGTCCGCGGCCGACACCTCCAGAGGGGCGACGTCCCGGCGGCGCCGGACCGCGCGCAGGAGCGTGATCGCCTCGGCCAGCGCGTATTGCTCGCCGTCGAAGCCCTCCACGAATCGGCCGCCCCGCACCTCGCCGCGCGCCTCCATCGTCCGGAGGACGCGCGTCAAGTCGCGCCACGGGACCGGCTGCTTCTCGCGGGCGAGCGTCTTCCGGAAGACCACCCCGGTCCGGGCGAGCAGCCTCCGCGCCATGAACTCCGCGGCCTCGGTCGAGGAGGCAGCCGGCGACTCGCGCGGCAGGATGCTCCAGCGCCCCGACGTGAGCGCGCCGGGCCGCCGCCTCCAGGACGGGACGAGAAACCAGCGCAGACCGCTGAAGGAGTCGCACGTGACGTGTCCCAGCGCGATCAGCTCGGTCAACCCCTCCTCGACGAGGTCGCGCGGGAAACCCGTCGCGCGGGAGAGCTCGGGAAGAAACATCGCCCCGCGGGAACGGAGCGCCTCCGCAACCTCCGCGGCGGTCCTCGTGGGCTCGCGGCGCGGACCCGAAGCCTCGGCGAGAGCGGCGAGCGACGTCCACGAGTCCAGGTCTTCGCGCATCACCAGGCACACCGGCGTGCGGCGGATGACCGAGGCGCTCGAGCCCCACAGCCGGGCCCAGGCCACCTCGCCCGAAGAGGTGAGCTGGTCCAGCCACTCGCGCCGGTAGCCGCGAACGCGCGCCGGAAGGACGGTGGCCTCCCACGCCGCGGCGGGAACGTCGAAGCCCGCGAGCTGCCGGATGGCCTCGGCCACGCCGCGCGGACCGTCGAGGTGGTGCTCGGAGTCGGCGTGCTGCCAGCAGGCGAGGAACCGCAGGAGCTCCGCCGCGGTGACGGGCGCGATCTCGCGGCGCAGCCGGTCGAGCGTGTCGTGGTGGATGCGGGCGAGGAGGCGCCGGTCGCACCACGCCTGCCGGCCGTCGATCCGCGTGCGGAGAACCACGCCCTCCCCCTCGAGCTCCGAGAGCAGCGGGTCGTCGCTCACGATCGGACCCACGGCCTCCAGCCGCCCGCGCAGGACCGCCTTCGGATCGCGCGACGCCTCCGCCGCGAACCAGCGGTCGCCCTCGAGCGCGACGCGACCGCCGCTCGCCAGCTCGTTTAGCCACGCCTGCCAGGGTCTTCCCTCCTCCTCCGTGACGTAGCCCATCCAGAGCAGAGCCTCGTGCACCTCCTCGGCGTCCGCGGGCTGAGGCCACGCCTGCTCGCGGACGCGCGCGATGGCGTCGGGATCGAGCGACCCGAGCTCGTCGGCGGTGCGCGGATCGAGGACGCGGCGGGAGTGAACTGCCTGCGTGCGGCGCTCCTCGAGCGGCGCGTCGTCTAAGAACGAGTACGGCTGGGACGACAGGATCCCGCGCGCGAACGACGAGGGCTCGACCGTGTCGATCGCGCGCTTCTCGATCGAGCCGTCCTTCAGTCCGCGCAGCACTTCCAGGAAGCCGTCCACGTCCATCGCCTCCGTCAGGCAGTCCTCGACGGTCTGGGCGACCACGGGGTGCTCCATCGGAACGGGGATCGGTCCACCCGGCAGAGTCTCGGGGCACGCGAGCACCTGCGGGAAGGCCGCGGCGAGGAGGTCGGCCGCCTTCATCCGAACGAGGTTGGCCGGGACTCTCTTACCGTTTCGCGACCGCTCCAGCAGCAGCGACCGCTGGAGCGTTCCAGCGCCACCGGGTTTCGAACATGGGCGCCGGCAGCAGCGCCTGGACGAGGACGTCGCGCGCGCTCGACGGGTGGAGGTAGTCGAAGACGTCCGACAGCGGAAAGCTGTGCTGCGTGCCGAGCGAGAGGACGATCGACTCCTCGTTGGCCGCGGCCTGCAGCTCGAAGCCGAAGCCGACGCAGAACTTCTTGCGCAGCGCGAGACCCCATGCGCGGTTGATCCGGGAACCGAACGGCGCGTGCACCACGAGCTGCATGCCGCCGCTCTCGTCGAAGAAGCGCTCGAGGATGACGCACTTCTGCGACGGCACCGCGCCCAGGACCTGGCGACCGGACTCGACGTAGTCCGCGATCTGCACGGCCGCGCCGGCGGGGAGCGCGTCGCCGCACTTCCCCTGGAGGGAGGCGATCGCCTCGGTCTCCGAGCCGGTGCACTCCTCGCGCAGCGCGCCGATCTCGGCGGCGAGCTCGCGCGTGCGCCCGGGCCCCTCGCCCAGCCAGAACGGCAGGCTCGGCGGCTGACCTTTCGCGTCCGCGACCCGCACCACGCCCGGCTCGACGCGCAGGATCCGCCACGATGCGTTGCCCAGCTGGAAGATGTCGCCGCCGTTCGACTCGATGGCCCAGTCCTCGTTGACCGTGCCGACGACGGTGCCCTCCGGCTCCAGCTTCACCTGGTAGTCCGCGGTGTCCGGGATCGCGCCGCCCGAGAGCAGCGCGGTCAACCGCGCCCGGCGCGTCGCCATCAACCGCCGGTTCACGCCGTCCCGGTGAAGGAGGGCGCTGCGCCCCTTCGTGTGGAGCGCGACCACCCGATCGAAGTCGCTCCGGTCGAGGTCGCGATAGGGCCACGCGCTCCGCAAAGTGTCGAAGAGCCGCTCCTCGTCCCACGCCTCGGCGACGCAGGCCGCCACGACCTGCTGCGCGAGGATGTCGAGCGGCCGCGGAGGCATCGGGGTCCGGTCGAGCACCGCGCCGCGGATGCACCGCAGGAGGGCCGCGCCCTCGACGAGCTCGTCCAGCGTGAGCGGGAAGAGACGTCCCTTCGGAGTCTTGCGGAGCGCGTGCCCGGCCCGGCCCACGCGCTGGAGGAGCGTCGCGATCGATCGCGTCGCGCCGACCTGGATGACGAGGTCCACGTCGCCGATGTCGATTCCGAGCTCGAGAGACGCCGTGGCGACGAGGGCCCGCAGCCTCCCCGCCTTGAGACGCTCCTCGGCGTCCAGCCGGCGCGGTCGCGAGAGGCTGCCGTGGTGGCTCGTGACCGCGTCCTCGCCCAGCAGCCGGGTCAGCTGCGCCGCGATGCGCTCCGCCATCTTCCGCGTGTTGACGAAGACGAGCGTCGTCCGGTGTTCCCGCACCAGCACTGCCATGCGCTCGTAGATCTCGGCCCACTGCTCGTGCGAGCACACCGCGGTCAGCGGCGACGGCGGGATCTCCACCGCGAGGTCGAGGTCCCGGAACGTTCCCGCGTCGACGAGCGTGCACTCGCGCCCCGCGCCCACGAGGAAACGTCCCACGTCCTCGAGCGGCTTCTGCGTCGCTGACAGTCCCACCCGCTGCACCGGGCGTCCGGCCAGGCTCTCGAGCCGCTCGAGGGAGAGCGAGAGATGGCTGCCGCGCTTGTCGCGAACGAGCGCGTGGATCTCGTCGATGATGACGGTGCGGACCGTCCGGACCATTCCGCGGCCGCCGTCGCTCGTCAGGAGCAGGTAGAGCGACTCCGGCGTCGTCACGAGGATGTGCGGAGGCCGGCGCGTCATGGCGGCCCGTTCGCTCGCGGGCGTATCGCCAGTGCGAACCAGGACGCGCACCTCCGGGATGGACGGGTCGCTTTCACGGATCTCGGCCAGCGGGCCCTGCAGGTTTTTCTGGACGTCGTTGGAGAGCGCCTTGAGCGGCGACACGTAGAGGACCTGCGTTTCGTCGGCGAGCGCCGGCCCCTGCCGGATGAGCGAATCGATGGCCGACAGAAATGCGGCGAGCGTTTTCCCCGACCCGGTCGGCGCGGCGATCAGGACGTGGAGACCGTCGCGGATCGGAGGCCAGCCGTCGCGCTGGGGCGCGGTCGGCTCGCCCAGGCGCGAGGCGAACCAGTTCCGGACGGCGGGATGGAACGGGGAAAGTGGCGTCACCGGATCACCGGGACGGATCTTAACCGCGGCCCGGTCCGGCGTGTTTCGGGGTCACACGCACGCGACCCCGGAATCGGTTACCATCCGGACTTCCACACAGATCCGGGGCCGCGGAACCCTTATTGGAGTGATCCTCATGAACCGACGACGTCGGCAGGCTTTCCTGTTGTCCCTTCTTTTCGTCGCCGTCTCGGCGGTTGTTCACGCGCAGAACGCACCCGTTACGATCAACGTCGACCCGACTGCCAACCGCCATCCGATCGATCCCCGCGTGTACGGGATCGCGCACGCGGACGCCGCGACCCTGAACGACCTGAACGTCCCGCTGAACCGCAGCGGCGGAAACAACACCACGCGTTACAACTGGCTGGCCAACGCGGACAACCGCGCGAACGACTGGTACTACGAGTCGATCGCCTACCCGAGCGCGGTCGCCGGAGAGGTCGGGGACACCTTCATCTCGAATACGAAAGCCGCGGGCGCCGCGCCCATGCTCACCATCCCGATGGCGGGATGGGTCGCCCGGGTCGGCTCGAACCGCTCGAAGCTCGCGAGCTTCTCCATCGCCAAGTACGGTCCGCAGACCGGCAACGACTGGCAGTGGTTCCCGGACGCCGGAAACGGGATCCGGACCAGCGGCGCCTTCGTCACCGGAAACGACCCGAACGACGCTAACGTGCCGGCGGACTCGATCTTTCAGAAGGCGTGGATGGACCACCTCGTGGCGAAGTGGGGTCTCGCGTCGAACGGCGGCCTGCGCTACTACATCCTCGACAACGAGCCGAGCATCTGGCACTCGACGCACCGGGACATCCACCCGACCGGAGCGACGATGCAGGAAGTGCGGGACAAGGTCTTCGACTACGCCGCGAAGGTGAAGGCGGCGGACCCGTCTGCGCTCGTCGTCGCGCCGGAGGAGTGGGGCTGGAGCGGCTACACGCTCTCCGGTTACGACCAGCAGTGGGGCGGCCTGCACGGCTGGAGCAACCTGCCCGACCGCGCCGCGAACGGCGGTTGGGACTACCTCCCCTGGCTCCTCGATCAGCTCCGGCAGCGGAACGTGCAGACGGGTCAGCGGCTCATCGACGTTTTCACCGTCCACTACTACCCGCAGGGAGGGGAGTTCAGCAACGACGTCTCCTCGTCGATGCAGCTGCGCCGCAACCGTTCGACGCGGTCCCTCTGGGATCCGTCCTACGTCGACGAGACGTGGATCGCGGACATCGTGAAGCTCGTGCCCCGGCTGAAGGGCTGGGTCGCGACGTACTACCCCGGAACGCAGGTCGGAATCACCGAGTACAACTGGGGAGCCGAGGGCCACATCAACGGCGCGACCGCGCAGGCCGACATCTACGGAATCTTCGGCCGCGAGGCTCTCGACGTCGCGGCGCGCTGGACGACGCCGGCGGCCAATACGCCGACGTACAAGGCGATGAAGATGTACCGGAACTACGACGGCAGCAAGAAGGGCTTTGGCGAGACGAGCGTGAAAGCCGCGGCGCCGAACCCCGACACCGTCGCGTCATTCGGCGCCGTCCGATCCTCCGACGGCGCGCTGACCGTGATGCTGATCAGCAAGTACCTGTCGGGATCGACTCCGGCGACCGTGTCACTGGCGAACTTCCCCTCGGTCGGTCCGGCGCAGGTCTGGCAGCTGACCGCGTCGAACGCGATCAACCGCCTCGCGGACCTTCCGGTCTCCGGATCGAGCGTCGTCGTCAACCTGCCCGCTCAGAGCGTGACGCTGCTCGTGGTTCCGCCGGGAGGTGGCGGCGGAAACCAGTCGCCCGTGGCCCGCGCGACCGCGTCGCCCTCGTCCGGCGTGGCGCCGCTCGCCGTCTCGTTCAACGGCACAACGTCGTCGGATCCCGACGGCTCGATCGCCTCGTGGGCCTGGGCCTTCGGCGACGGCGGCACGGGCACCGGCTCGACGGTCTCGCACACGTACGCGGCCGCCGGCGCCTACACCGCGCGGCTGACCGTGACGGACAACCAGGGCGCGACGAATTCGGCCTCCGTGCCGATCTCCGTGACTGCCAACTCCGTCGCTGCGCCGAGCAACCTGACGGCCACGGTCTCGGGGAAGAACGTCACGTTGCGCTGGAACGACAACTCCGCCAACGAAACCGGTTTCTACGTCGAGCGCGCGCCGCGAGGCGGTGCGTTCGCGCGAATCGCCACAGTCGGGGCGAACGTCGTGACTTATATAGAGACAGTGAGCAAGGGGCAGTACGGGTACCGCGTCCAGGCGTTCAACTCGGCGGCCGGGCAGGTCTCGACCTACTCCAACCACGTGCAGGCCAAGGTGCACTGACGACGCGGTCGAGCTATTTCGGCGCGGGCTTGCCGGTCTCCACGAACGACTTGAGCCTCGCGAGCTGTTCGCCGAGGACTGTATCGACCGGCGGAGCGATCTTGTCGAAGCCTCCGGCCATGTATCCGCCGGCGCTGTAGGAGAACTCGAGGCTCGTGGCGCCGGCCGCCCCCTTCGCGACCTCGAGCTGCCACGTCATGCTCCCGAAGATTCCGGAGCCCTGCAGGGGCCCGAGACCTCCGGTCATGCGAAGAATCCGCCCCGGCCACGCGAACACGACCCTCATGTGCTCGACGCTTCCGCCGTTATCGAGCTTCTCGCAGAAGCACCCTCCCGCCCGGCCGTCGATCGAAAGGTTCTTCGGGTCGTTCGAGAACGAGTGCTCCGGGTTCCACCAGCTGCCGACCTTGCCCACGAGAGCCTCGTACACCTTCTGGGGAGCGGCCTGGATCGTCATCGAATGCTTGATGGCAAAGCCGTTCGGAGCGACGTTCGCGACCTCGGCCGGAGACGTTCCCGCCGCGATGCCGAGAATCACCGCCGAGAAAAATAAGCGCCTGGGGTCAATCGTGTATTCCTGCATTCAGCCCTCCAGTCCCATCGCTGTTGGATGCTTGGGCTGGTAGAGACCCAGCCGCCCGCCGCCCGGCAGGCGAATCGCCGTCCGGATACCCCACCGCTCCTGGCTCGGCTCGTCGCAGAGAATTCCGCGCGCCTTCAGCTCACCCATCGTCGCCGCCAGGTCGGCGCAGGTCAGGTAGAGCTCGTGGACGTCGTCCTCCTCGCCCGGGTGAACGGCGACCTCCGCCGGCGGGAGCGCGAAAATGAGCCAGCCGCCTCCCGCGTCCACCGACGGCAGCTGCAGCACGTCCCGGAAGAATGAGCGATCCGCATCGGCGTCGCGGGAGTAGACGATGACGTGGCTCCCCGAGATCATGCTGCCTCCTCCACGAGGCTCCCTGCCACCCGGATTCGAAGCAGCGCGGTCACTTCCCCTTCCGCGCGGCTTCCGGACACTTCTCGACGTAGCTGCGCGCAATCGCCAGCAGGCTCGGCAGGCTCTGATGATCGCGCTGCGGCGTGATGAAGTTCGCGGCGAGCGCCCCGCGAACCACCGTCGCCTCCAGGACGGAGTGGCCATCCGACTTCTTCTCGAGTCCGTAGTGCAGCTCCGCGTCGCCGAGCTTCTCGGTCTTGAGCCACTGGAACTGCGCGATCCGGGCGGGCGAGGCCGCGGGCGTACCCCCCATCCCGATCGCGAAGGACACGAAGCGGCCGGAGGCCGTCTCGCGAACCTGTCCCGAGACCCAGTCCTCGTGCGGAACCAAGGAGATTTGCCATCCCGCGGGCGGCGAGACACATCCCATTCCCACGGAGCGGCGCGCGGCCGGGGGCGGCGCCTTTGTCGCCTTTGCGGGCGTGGCGCCTTCGAGGGGCGCCGCGAGGAGGACGGCGAAAGCAACGGACAGGACGGCGAGCGCTCTTCTCATCTGCGTGGGTCTCCCGGGTCGGGGCTGCGGCGCGTCACTCAAGGGGCGGTAAGTTAGCAGAACGCGGATCGTCCGTGCCGTACAGCCGGACGTCCTCCGGAGTGTCGGACGAGATCCGGATCATTTTCTCGAAACGCAATCCGATCGCCTCGAGAAGCCGGCCGGACGCTTCGTTGTCGCGCGACGTGATGGCGACGATCCGGTTCAGGCCGACGACCTCCCGCGCATAGGAGAGCGTCGCGCGGGCGGCCTCCCGAGCAAATCCCTTTCCGCGAAACGCCGGCAGGAGCGCGAACCCGATGTCCACGTCCTCCAGGAATTCCCTCTTGACGAGTCCGCAGATGCCGATCGGCGGTCCCCCTTCCTTCGGCTGGATCGCGTACAGACCGAAGCCGTTCTGCGAGTACGACGTGACCGGGCCCTTGCGGATGTACTCACGCGCGTCCTCCTGCGTCCGCACCCCCCGATCGCCGATGAAGCGCAGCCAGTCGGGATCGTTGACGAGCTCGAGGATGAACTCCGCGTCGTCGGCCGAAAGATGGCGCAGGATCAGGCGATCCGTCTCGAGAACTTCAGCGCCCATGCCCCGCCTGCGTCTTGATCTCCGCGACGGAAATCTCCCGGCCGTTGATCGAAACGGGATCCCCCGCGATACCCGTGTCCCGGATGTAACCCTTCGCGTAGTCGGCCATGCGGGGCGCCAGCACGACGGGGGGATGGTCCGCGCACGCCGCCAGGAGTTGTCCCCGATCCGAGTTTCCCGCCACGTAGAGCACGCAGTCGTCGCCGAGGTAGCGGTAACGCCACGTGTTCTCCTCGACGCGCCTCCCGCCGAACGGCCCCGTCCTCCGGTAGAGGTGGGGATGGGTCCCTCCGGCCTCCGGGATCTGAGAGCGTTCCCACACGACGTACCACTTCCCGCCCACCGGCTCCTTCTCTCGCGTCACGCACGCGCCGGACGCGACGGAGACTGTCACGGCGATCGCCACGACCACCGCGGCGCGGAGAATCCGGCGACTCATGGGTCGAACGCGTCAGCTTCCGCCGGCTTCCGCCGGAACTTTCCGCTTCCAGATCGTGTCCACCGCCGGCGGCAGCTTGCGGATGCGGCTGATGAAGGACACCACCCGCCAGATGTCGTCGTCCGGCAGCAACGCGGACCAGGCGCCCATCCCGGAGTATCGAATTCCGTGCCGGGCCACGAGAAACATCTCGGGCGCCGTGAGCTGCGACGGCTGCTGCGCGAACTGCGGGACGCGCGGATAGAAGCTGGTCGTGCCCCACCCGCTCGGGCTGCCGAAGTCTCCGTGGCAACCCGCGCAGTTCATCCGGTAGAGCCGCATCCCCGCCCGGAGGTTCTCTTCCGTCGCGGAAATGGGGCTCGCGAGCCCGAACGCCTGCCGGGCCAGCGAGGCGCGGACCGCGCGGTGCGCCAGGCGGCTCTCCCAGCCGGGAGGCGAGGCGGTGGCCGCAACGGGAAGAAAGCCGAGCGATCCAGCGATAGCGGCGACGAGGGGAACGAAGACGACGCCGACCAGGAATCCCAGGACGAACTTCATGACGTCTCCTTGTTGCCCTTGCCCTGGAGCTTCGGGAGCTCCATTACGATTTCCTCGACCCCGTCGTCGCCCGGACCCGGAGGCTGCTCGGCGGAGGCTCGGAAGCCGCACTTCTCCAGGACGCGGAGCGAACCCGCGTTGTGTTTCGCGACGTGTGCGTAGAGCGGGCGGGCGCGTACCGTTTCCAGGAACTGCGCGAGCGCGCTCGTGGCGACGCCCTGTCCCCAGAACTCTCTTCCGATCCAGTAACCGACGAGCGGCTTCCCGTCCCGCTCGAAGCTCCCGATGTTTCCGGCCACGCGTCCGTCGAAGAGGATCGTCTTCTTGGCGACCGTTGCGTCGCCCAGGACTTTCGTCCTCCAGTGAGCCAGGAACGCCTCCCAGTCCCGCGACGGAAACGCGGCCATCCGCACGGCCTCCGGGTCCTGCTGGTGCTCGAAGAGAATCGGCAGGTCGGCCTCGACGACGTCCCTCAGCCGAACGCCGTTCACCGCGCCGTCACGCTTGGGCGAGCGAGTACTCGAAGTCGTAGGAGTGCTTCCCGTCGGCAATCGTGATGGACATGCTGCCGGACAGGCCTACCAGCTCGCCGGCCCCGGAGTCCGGCACCACGCGAATCGTCAGGGTGGGCGCGCCGCGCTCCATGGTGCCGCTGTGCTGGAGAGCGAAGGAGCCGCGGCGGCCGTGCAGCGTTCCGGTGACTCTCTCGATCGCCACGTAGCCCGCGGAGCCTTCGACGTCGGTTAACGCGGTGAGCATCTGACCCTGGCTCGTTCCCTCGAGGTCGCCGTGGAATTGCTTGTCCATCGACAGCCGGCCAAGGGTGGCGTCGGCTCCGGCCTCCGGGGCCTGCGGTTGCAGTTTCACTTCGAACGTTCCGGCGGCACGGCTCATGTTTTCTCCCGGTCCGATTTCGGATTCGGCGACGCGCCCGCCGTCGGCTCCGACGGTTCGTGCAGGCAGAGGTTCGTGCAAGGCTGCCCCTCGATCATTTCGCCTTGCGCTTCGGCCGGGTCTTCGTCTTCTTCCTCTCCTTCTTCGCCGTCTTCGCCCCGGCTTTCGGCTTGACCCGCTCCGGCAGCTTCTCCGACCCGGTCTCGCGATTCCACTCCTCGAAGGTCTGTGGGGAGATCTCGCCCCTGACCAGGAGCTCCGCGAATTTCCGGCGCTGGGCCTGACTCTTGAACGGCATGCTTCTCCCTGACCGCCCGAAGGCCGAGTTCACTGCCTCTGGAGACGCCCGTACCGCCGCAGGGCTTCCCGCAACGGCTCGTGAGGAATTCCGTCGACACGATGCCCGTCGAGGCCCGTCATGGTCTCTCCGGCGACGAGGGCGTTCACGATCGCCTCCTCCGTCGCGAGGATCACCGCGTTGAAGATCGGATTGATCCGGTCGTTCGGGACGAACGTTGCCGACGCCAGGGTCTGCTGGAGCTTCGGCGCCTCCGGATTCGCCGTGGAGAAGGCCACGAAGATGTCGCCGGAGCCATTCCCCGCGCGGGAACCGGTCTGTGCGAGCCCCAGGGCCGCGCGCTTCGCGAGACGGCGGAGCTGGTGCGGAAGGAGCGGCGCGTCCGTGCCGACGACGATAATGATCGAGCCGCGCTCGTTGTCGAGGTCGCGTCCCTTCGTGAACGGCGCATTGCCCGTCAGGAGGCGGCCGACCGGAGCGCCCGCGACCTGGAGCTGGTACCTGGTGCCGTGGTTGGCCTGCACGAGAACTCCGACCGTGTAGCTGCCGTTCGCGGCGTTCAACCGCCGCGAGGACGTGCCCGTGCCGCACTTGAACTCGTAGCAGACCATCCCGGTTCCGCCGCCGACGTTTCCCTCGGCGATCGGGCCTCCCGCGGTCGCGCCGTCGAGCGCGCGGATCGCATCCTCCGCGGTGACGTGAAAGCCGTTGATGTCGTTCAGGTACCCGTCGAAAGTCTCCGCGACCATCGGGTACGTGTAGTCCTGGTAGAGGAACTTTCGCCGGACCTGCCACGCGACGACCGCGTCGCGAACGATGCCGACGCTGTGAGTGTTGGTGATCATGATGGGGCCCTCGAGAAAGCCCGACTCCTCCAGCCAGTGAGTCCCGGTCATTTCACCATTGCCGTTCAGCGGGAACCAGGCGCCGAAAACCGGAGCTCCCGCGGCCGCCTTTCCACGCGGAAGTATGGCGGTCACCCCCGTGCGCACCGCGTCGGTCCCGCCGCCCCCGTTTCGCGGCATGTCGCGAATGAGGGTCGTCATCCCCACCTCCACGCCCGGGACGTCCGTGATGGCGTTTCGGGGACCCGGAGTGCCGTCGAAGGGGATCCCGAGGTCCGCGCGCGGGGCCGCTCGCCCGAATCCCGCGAGGGAGATTCCGAGGGCCACGAGCGCGATCAGGCCGTAACGCATCCCCTCCCCTTTCCCGCTCATCGTGGCCGCGCCGCCTCTTCGGCCCGAGTGAGCATCTCGTCCAACGCCTCGCGGGCGAAAGCCCCCAGCCTTTTCATCGCCACCTCACCAGCCCGGAGGGTATCGCGCGAGGATCGCGTCGCTCGCCGTTTCGGAGTTGTCGGCGTCCAGGGGAAGGTTGAGGGCCGCGCGGCACGCCGAGCAATACTGGTTCTCGTTCCGATCCATCACGCATCCCGTCTCGCCCGGCGGGAAATGGAGTCCCGTCCCGATCGTCGAAAGGTCGGCATCGTCGTAGTGGTGCAGCACGTTCAAGACGTGGCCGAACTCGTGATTGAAGATCGTCTCGTAGTGCAGGTAGACCGTGCGGCCGGAGGCGGAGGAGATGCCGGGGACTCCGAGCACGGCGTGGGCGTAGGTCGAGCCCGGGTCGACCCGGAAGCGAAAGTCGAACTGGTAGCCCGGGAAAATGGGATCAGTCATCTGTTCGAGCAGCGTCATGTGCTCCGACTCGCTGCTCCAGGGCGGGTTGTATGCGAGCGGCGTCTGGTAGCTGACCGCCACCGACACCGGGCACGGCAGTGCGTGGGCGGCCTGGAAGACGGGTTCGTACCTTCGGCGGTTCGCCAACATCCAGGTTTCCCACCGCGTCGTCTTGTTGTACCGGGCGCGGAACGACCGCATCTGCACCGAGTAGCCGTCCGTCACGGTGTACGGCACCGGCGCCGCGGTCACCCAGAACGGGAGGGAATTGGTCCTCGGCCGCTGGTAAGCGCCGGCGGGCCGGCCGAACGCGTACACGTCGTACACCCCGGCGGATACGTTCTGCGGGATGCGGACCCGGACGCTGTCGCCGAACCACTTCACGACCTCCAGCGGGAGGTCCCGGCAGCGCTTCATCCGCGGCGCGACCGGGGGCGGCCCGATCAAGTTCTCGAGATTGGTTCCGTCGATCGTGAACTCCTCGCCGGGAGCTCCGCGGCTCGGATTCAGGGAGTCGATCCGGCTCTGGCAGGCAGCCGATCCGAGCGCGGCGAGTGCGCAAAGCACGACCCGAAGCAACGGGGCCGGCCGAGCGAAAAACGTCACGTAAGCGCTATCGCGTGAGCAGGACGATCGCGATCGGAAGTCCGATGCCCGCGGCGAGGCCCAGCCACACGGGCCAGACCGGGCGCGAGACCCGGAACGCCAGGATCAGGCCAACGATGGCGGTTGCGCTGAAGATGCCCGCCAGCGCCGCCTGGGCCGTTCGAAACCAGACACGGGTCGAGGCAGGCAGCTTCTCCGCCATGTGCACTCGGGAAAGCTGCTGCAGGGCGGCGGGAGCTCGATAGGAGCCGTCCTTCCGATCCTCCTGGAGCCGGAACGCCTGCCAGGCGCCGGAGATCGCGAAAAAGAGCATCGCCGGCGCGACGAGAACGGAGAGGTGCCGGTGGAGCCGGAAGAGCTGCTTCATCGGTTCGTAAACCTCCTCAACTCTCCCCGAGCCGGGATGCGCTCAACCGGGAGATCTTTATCGGCTCCGGTAGACGTCGGTGCTCAGGTACTTGAGACCCGAGTCGGCCATCAACGTGACCACCTTTGCCTCCGGACCCAGGCGCTCGGCCACCTGGATCGCGGCGATGACGTTGGCCCCGGACGACGTCCCCGCGAAGAGAGCCTCTTCCCGCGCGAGGCGCCTCGCCATCTCTTTCGCGTCGTCCGTCTTGACGGGCACGATTTCATCCACGAGCGTCGGCTCCCAGAGCGGAGGAGTGTAGCCAATTCCCACTCCCTCGATCCTGTGGGGGCCGGCCGTGCCTCCGCCGAGTACGGCGGATTCGGCGGGCTCGACGGCCGCGACCCGAATACCCGGTTTGTACCGCTTGAGAACCGTGGCGACGCCGCGCAGAGACGCCGCCGTCCCCACGCTGTGAACGAAGGCGTCCACCTCCCCCGCCGTCTGACTCCAGATCTCCTCACCCAGCGGGTGGTAGCCCGCGATGCTGTCCTGGTTGTTGAGCTGGTCGGTCCAGTAGGTGTGGGGTTCCCGGCTCAACTCGCGAGCGGCCTCGATCATGTCGAGGATCAGCTTCTTCGTCGTGAGCCCTCCCTCGCTGGGAACGATCGTCAGCTCCGCGCCCAGCGCGGCCATGTGATCGAGCTTCTCCCGGCTGAACGCGTCGGAGGTGACGATCCGGATCCGGTAGCCCCGCGCGGCGCAGACCAGCGCCAGCGACGTCCCCGTGCTGCCGCCGGTGTACTCGACGACGGTGTCTCCGGACTTCAGCCTCCCGTCCCGCTCGGCCCGCGAGATCACGGCGTGCGCCATCCGGTCCTTGAGGCTGCCGGTCAAGTTCTCCCACTCGAGCTTCACGAAGATCTCGGAGCAGCCGCGGGGGACCACCTTGCGAAGGCGGACCATCGACGTGTTTCCGATGGCCTGGAGGACGTCGGCGGCTGGAGGCTCCTTCACTTCTTCAACGCGTTTCCACCAGGTAGCTGACCAGCTTCCGGATCCTGGCGTCGCGCATTTCGAACACGTCGCAGAACGCGAGATTCAAAACAGGGCCGTCCTTCCGCTGCACGCGCACCAGGCCCTCCGCCACCACGACGTCGCCCTCTTCCGTCAGGCGCGTGACGGTAATTGCCGGGCTGCCGACGAAACCGTCGTCCTCGATGTGTCGGTCGAACGCCTCCCGGCCATGGATGTGGAACGCCCCCGGGATCTCCCACTCCACGTCGTCCGTCACGCACGACAGGATCTCTTCATGGTCGCTTCTCCGGAAGCCCTCCATGTAGCGGTCCACCGTCTTCTTGTTTTCGTCGGTCTTTCCCATATCGAGGATGTACGCCGATTACGACCGGGGCGTCTCATGGTCCGTGAGCACCGGCAGGAAGGGCTCCCAGGGACCGACCTCCGCGCGGAGTTGCTTGGCCATGACCCGGGAGACCTGGGCGATGTGCTCGAGGTCGTGCACCACCCAGGATGCCAGGAGCTGCTCCAGGGTGACGGGACCCAGGCTGGGATGGATGCCGGGCAGGTCGAAAGCCGCGGGAGTCAGATCCCAGGAGCGAAGCTCGGCGAGGTTGTCCTTCCGAAGCTGCGCGAATTCGTCGAGCAGGGACGGAAGCGTGCGGCCGACGTTGCGGGCGCGGTGCCGGAAGCGGTCGTAAGGCTCGAAGAGAGGATTCGGCCCCCCGGCCAGGATGATGCGCGCCCGGGGGACCCAGTCCGTCTCCTCGCCGTCGATCAGGTGACCGACGACGTCGAAGGGGCTGAACGTGTCGGGGCCTTCCTGGCCGCGGGTCCACGGATCGGGAAGGCCGTCGAGAAGGGCGCGCAACGTCCCGGGCGTCCGCGTGAGGACCTGCGTGGAGAGCTCGAGATCGAAGTTCATGGCGCGGTCTCCGCCGCCGGCGGAAAGAGTCTCCGGAACACTCCCGGCGAGGCGGCGCGATAGATCGTACTGTGCTGCAGGTCGGGCCGCGGCTCGTACAACCACGTCACGCCTTGCGGCGCGGCGCGCAGGGCCTCGTCCAGCATTTTGCCCAGGTCGTCCAGGCCGTCGTCGCCCGCGGTCGCGACGTAGAGGGTTCCGGTCAGCCGGGGGTTGGCTCTCACTCGCGCGCCGGCGCCACGCACCAGGGCTTCCCCGTTCCACCAGAGGCTCGGGCTCAGGGCAATGGAGACGTCGAACAAGCCGGGCTCGAGGAAAAACGTCTCCACGACGAAGAGGCCCGCCAGCGACTCGCCGACGATGGCCGTCTGGCCGTTGCCGCGAACGCGCCGGCCGACCTCCGGCAGGAGCTCGTCGCGGATGAAGTCGCGAAACTCGGCCGAGCCGCCCACCCGCGGCGCGATCGTCCGATCTTTCGCGACTTCGGTCGGCCCGGTCATGTCGCGGCGCCGCTCGGTGTTCACGATGCCCACGACGATGACGGGTCGCATCTCTCCGGCGCGGATGGCGGCATCCACGTCGCTGGTGACGTGCGGAAAGTCCTCATCCACCCCGCCGTCGGGCATGTAGAGAATCGGGTAGCGTGCGTCGGGCGCGCGGTCGTAGCCCGGCGGCGTGTAGACGTTCACTCGCCGGGGCTCCCCCAGCACTTTGGAGTCGATGGTGAAGGTCTCGTGCGGCAGAACGGGATCCGCGACTGGCGCTACCGGCGGCGCCGGAAGGGACCGAGGCGCGGTCGCGGGCGTACGCGCGGCGGGCACGGCGCCGCAGCCCGTTGCGAGCGCTGCGAGGACCGGGAGGAAAACGGCAAAGCCGGGTCGGACCGACGGACGACGATTCCGACGAATCACTTCGGATAAGGCTTCGACGTTCGCGGGGCGTCGGGAGCCTGGTCGTCGAGCGACTGCCGGTACTTCACGCATCCCCGGAGGAACTCCGGCCACGTCGGCACGATCGGAACGGGATCCGTCTTCTCCGGCAGGAGACCCCAGAGCGCCGGGTGATGCCAGCAGAGCTCGTGGCGCGTGGAGTCGCGATGCTGCCGGATGCCCTGCCGAAGCTTCCGGACTTCCGCCGCGAGTTGCGGCCGCGACATCTGATTCAGATCGACATCCATTTCCGTTTCGTTCATGCGACGCCTTCCCTCTCCGTTGCGCCCCGATTCTGCAGCGACAGGACCAGCCCACCGACCATCAACGCGAGGAGTATGAGGTTAATGGCGGAGCCCGGCGAGGTCCCGGTCCGGGGCACGGGAAGGTAGGAGAAGATCAACCTTCTGCCCACGTATTCCAGAAGCAGCAGCGAAAACAGGAGTGGGATCAGGGCTCGATACCGGACGAGGACCAGGATCCCGAGCAGGCAGATCACGAGCTGGGAAAGGCCCAGGATCGCGAACAGAGAAACGACCGTCTGCGCGCCGGCGTCCGTGAACGTGTTCAGCGGGATCCCGTCGGCGGAGCTCGCCACGAGCCGGCCGTTGAAGATGGAGTTGACGCTCATGCTCACCTTCATCAGCAGGAGCAGGGCGAAGAGCCAGAGCGCGGCCTTGTGCCCGCGGTAGTCGTTGTCCACCTGCCGGGGAAGAAGCGCGTTGAACGCCGGCGAGGTCATCGACCGGCAGCGGCCCGCGCCGGCCGCAGTCCCTTGATCGGAAGCCAGAGGCTCATGGCGAGCTCCGCACGATTTGAGAGAAAGAGGGGACCGGCCGGAGGCCGGTCCCGGGGGGGAACTACTTCTTCATCATTTCCTTCATGAAGTCCGGCTCGCTCGTGGGAGGAACGATGTTCTTCATCCGGAGGTACGTGACCATGTTGCCGTAGTGCTCGATGGAGTGGACGTTGTTGGTCGTCAGCGTTCCCAGCTTCGGCGTGTCGCGGCCCATGTGCTTCACCATCTCGACCGCGGTGGCGTCGGTCATTCCCTCGTACGCCTTGTCGCAGTAGGCGATGGCGTCCTTGAGCGCCGCGATCAAGTCGGCCTTGGAGGTCTTGGTCTTCTCGATTTCCGGGGAGGCTCGCTTCTCGCCGAGAACCGGGGAACAGAAGGCGTACTGCGAATCCGCGACGTGTCCGATGATCTGACCGTAGCTGCGGACCGACTCCGTGGGCTTGAAGCTGTAGCTCTCCTCCGGCATCTTCTCGGCCGACCGGAGCAGGATCGTCTTGACCCCCCGGTACATCATCCGGTTGTACGCGCTCAGCACGTTGGCCGGAGGCGCGACGGCGGCAACGGGCGCGTTCTCCTGAGCCCGTGCGACGGCGCTGGACGTCGAGACGCAAATCAGAACTGCCGGCAGAAATCTTCCAATGACGTTCACCTGCATGGTTTTCTCCTTTGACCAGCTAACCTGGCCTTGTTTCGAGGCGTTGAGGGTCGCGCCGGCGAACGCCGGCGCTGCAGTTGTTTCCCGAGTCATCTGTCCAGGCTCGGAATCTGTTGGCCGCGCAGGCTGGTCCCCGGGTGCGGGGCGACGCCCTTGAAGAGGAGCCACAGCCCGAGCACCACTTCGAAAACCAGCATGGGAATGGCGATGAAGAGTCCGATCTGCCCGTCCAGGAATCCGATGAGTTGCGCGGGAAAGACCAGGACGAGCGGGACGGAGGCGACGACTCCGAGCCAGGCCAGCGGGACGGGGACCGCGCGGGCGCGGAGGAGGAGCCAGGAGAAGAGAGTGCTGCCCACGGCGAAAAAGGTGGCGCTGATATTGGTGCCCCAGACCCGCACTTTCAGGAGGAACCCGGCGAGCGCCTGGGCCGACGGGGCGTCGGGCGCGGCCTTCCCCGCTTCCGCCGTCGCGAGCCACAGCAGCCCGAGAGTCGCGAGGGCGGGAATCGCCGCGACGACTCCCTCGCCGACGCGGCAGCTGAAAGCCAGCAGGGCCAGGTCGTGATCCTGGTCGCGCGTGATCCCATACAGCCCCACGGCGAGCACGAGCGCCACCACGCAATCGAGCACCAGGAGCAAAACGACGAGACGCGCGTCCGACGCGTGCGCGGCGATGGCCGCGACTCTCGCGGCAATTCCATCGGCCCGCGCCGCCCGTTCGAACAGGACCATCGCGGGGAAGGCTGTCGCGATGTAGAGGAGGTACGTGAAGCCGGCGATCCGGGCGTTCGTCCGACGGGTCACGGGCGCTCCCGGCGATCGGGCCGCGCGCCCCGGAACAGCAGCCAGCCGGTGAACCCGGCCTCTCCGGCGGCCTGCGGCAGCATCGAAGCGCGGGCGATCAACCCCGCGTGTGCGGGCAGGAAGAAGTACGCCAGGCAGTTCACGACATAGCTGCACCCGGCGATGAACACCAGCACGCCGAGCAAACGGGGCAGGAAACCGGACCGGTAAACGAGGATTCCGAGCGGCAGAAGCCACACGCCCCAGTACATGGTCGCCGCGCGGATTCCCTGTCCTCGCCAGCCGACGAGGGCGAGCGTCAGAGCGTCGAGCTGGGGTTTGTCGAAAGCGGCGAGATACGTTGCACCGCTCGTCAGGACGAGTGGACCGGCCATCAGCACGGTGTTGACGAGACCGGCCGCCACCATCCCGAACACGAGGCCGACCATCAGTCGGGCCTGCCGCCGGTCGACGTCCTGGAACAGCTCATAGAGGACCACCGCCAGCCAGACGGCGAAGATTCCGCACATCAGGTCCGCGAAGACCCCGAAGCGGTACAACCCCGGCGACGCCGAAATCCGGCCCGCGGTCGCCGTGGCGTCACCGCGCACGACGAAGACGGAGGGGACGTACAGGAGCGTGAAAGCGCCGCAGAGCCCCATCACCGCGTACAGCGCGCCCCCGAACCTGGCGGTCCCTTGCCGTGACTTCATCGTCGTCCCCATCACGTGTTCGTGGCGAGCGGATGCGACCGCCTACCCCCCGCCGCGCCGGCGTGCTCGCTCCATCGCTCGACGTTTACGCCTTTCACGAGGAGCCACAGGGACAGCGAGGCTTCTCCGACGATGCCGGGAATCAGGATGTAAGGCGACAGCAGTTGAACCAACGGTGGCGACAGAAGGCTCGCCAGACCGAGGGTCAGCCAGCACGTACCGCCGAGCGCCATCAGCGCGCCCACGAATCGGGGCAGGAAGGTCGATCGGAGAATGAGGTAGCCGACCAGGAGGCAGTGAAGTCCGAAGAACACGAAGGGGAGCCGGCCCACCGGGACGTCCGAGAGGCTTCCGAGGACCCCGATGGCGCATCCGACGAAACTGGAGATCGCCGCGATCAGGGAGAGGCGCGCGTTCACCGGCTTCAACAGCTGATAGACGAGCACCGTCGCCGCCACGTAGAACGCGGTCGCGGCGAGGTTGGAAGCGACCGCCAGCTTCCCTCCGACCATCGCCAGTGCCCCTGTCACGATGACCAGCAGCCAGCAGGCGCCGGCCGACCTGGCTTTCGCCTGGAGTGACGCTCCGGGAGTCCGTTCGCTCGAGACAGCGGTACTCAATTCGTTCTCCTTGTGCGAGAGATGAGGTGGTTCGGGCCGCGGGTCAGATCGGTTCCCGGTAGCGGCGGAGCCGCACGGCGGCGACCAGGAAAGCCGCGGCGAAAGCCAGACCGACCCAGAGACCCGGCCGGGTCAGGAATTTCGCCGGATTGATCTGCGTGAGATGAATCATGACCCCATGTGAGCCGCGCTGCGGCGGGGAGACGAACGCCTCGGACATGGCGCCCACCATCCGGTACTGCAACATGGCCATGAAACGCGTCGTGCCCAACGCCATCCTCTCGAGGGCCGCCACCGCGAGCAGGGGGAAGACCGCCCAGAGAAGAGTGGCGCGGCGCGCCCAGGCGGAGACGAGGAGCAGCCACCCGTAGATGGGCGAGTGCCAGAGCGCCGTCGCGATCAGACCGTAGAGCAGCGTCATCCAGTTCTGGAACAGCGGGAGCTGATCCGGAGTCGCGGGGCTCAGGTCGTTCGCCATGAGGATGGCGGAGGAGAGCAGCATCATGTCGACCTGTGCGACGACGACGATCGCGAAGACGAGCAGAGGCAGAACGACGAGCGGGATGCTCGCCTTCGACAGCACCGTGGTGAGGTCCGAGACCGGCAGCGACTTCCAGAACAGGATGCTGCGATCACGACGCTCGCCGTGAAGCGCGTCGAGGCAGTAGAAAACCCCGACGATGAACGCGGTCACGAGGAGCGCCATCGCCAACATGTCGTACGGTCTCTCGATGTGGGCCCGCTGCTGCGCCGGGTCGAGCAACAGCAAGGCACGCCGGCGGTTCGGCAGGCCGATGGTGCTCAGCACGAAACCGAATAGCATGATGCCCGCGGCGATGAGCGGCGCGATGTAGATCGACTTGTTCTCCCACAACTCGCGCCGGATGGACCAGTACAGCGTCTGGGTCGCGGTCCTGGGTACGATCGGCCGGGCGTCCGAGCGCGGCTGCAGCGTGTTGACTTCGGTATTCATCTCGCCGCTCCTTCGGGCTCACCCGACTTGTTACCCATGACTGCGACGAACAGGTCTGCGATACCGGGCGAGCGCACGTCGCCCATCGCCGCGAGCTGCTGCCGGTCGGCGCCATCGAAGAGAAAGATGCTGCGGCCGAACACCTGGCGCTCGTGGATGGGCCGGAGCGCGCGGGCCGCGGCGACGTGCTCCGGACGCACCATCACCTCCAGATACCGCGACTCGAATTCCTCCATGCTGCAGGAGAGGACGATCCGACCGCGGTCGATGAACATGAGGTCGGTCAGGACGTCCTGGATCTCCTCGACCTGGTGGGTCGTCACCACGATGGTGCGGCTGCGATCGAAGTAGTCGTTCAACAGGGAGTCATAGAACTGCTTGCGATACAGGATGTCGAGGCCGAGCGTCGGCTCGTCCAGCACCAGAAGCCTCGCATCGATCGCCATTACCAGGGAGAGGTGGAGCTGGGCCACCATGCCCTTCGACAGCTCCCGCACCTTGCTCGTGCGCTTGATGTCGGTCTTCGCCAGAAAGCCTTCCGCCTTGGCCCGATCGAAGCGCGGGTGCACGCCGGCGACGTAGTCGAGCGCCTGGGAAACCTTCAGCCAGCGCGGAAGGACGGCGACGTCGGCGATGAAGGAGACGTCGCGCATGAGCTGATCGCGCAGCGTCCACGGGTCGTGGCCGAGCACCCGGAGCTCTCCCTGGTAGGGAGTGAGGCCGAGAATCGCGTTCAACGCGGTTGTCTTGCCGGCGCCGTTCGGCCCGACGAGTCCGACGATGCGGCCCTCCTCGACGCGCATGTCGAGGCCGTCCAGCGCGACGGTCTTGCCGTACACCTTCCGAAGGCCGCGGGCTTCTATGCATGCCATGGCTTCAGAGCTCCTCTAGCGATTTCAGAAGTTCTTCCGATGTCGGGCCGCGCCGAGTGATTTCGCCGCCGAGCAGCCGTTACACGGGCTTCCAGCGTCGCGGGGTGGACGCGAAAGTGAGCGAGGCTCGGGCGCCGCGTCGCCAACCGGTAGCGATAGGCCCGCAACGGCCAGGTGTTGGTAATAAGACCCGACTCGGTCTTGTACCAGCTCCGGCATTCACCGTTCCAGACGGTGTCCTTCAACCACGACCGCATGTTCTGCTGATACTCGGCAAAGACGTCCGGCCTCACCTCGATCGCCGCGGCTTTCCGGATCATCTCGAGGCACCCCATCACGTAGCGGACCTGGCTCTCGATCATGTAGATGATCGAGTTGTTGGTCGGGCTCGTGTTCGGGCCACCCAGGATGAAGAGATTTGGAAAACCGGGGACCGCGATGCCCAGGTAGGCCGAGGCGCCGCC
The DNA here is from genome assembly GCA_963765835.1 of uncultured Acidobacteriota bacterium. Lineage (GTDB taxonomy): Bacteria > Acidobacteriota > Thermoanaerobaculia > UBA5066 > Gp7-AA6 > Gp7-AA6. The sequence continues at coordinate 135,770 of CAVXYF010000010.1, forward strand.
GCGCCACACGTCGGACAGAAGACCGCCGGTTCCCCGGATCTCCATGGGCGCAAGAAAACGCGTCGACTGAAATCCCGTGGCATAGATGATGGTGTCGACTTCTCGAACGCGGCCGTCGGAGGTCTCGACGCCATTCGGGACGACCCGCGCGATTCCCTGCGTGACCAATTCGACGTTGCTTCGCCCGAGCGCCGGGTAGTAGTCGTCCGAGAAGATCAGTCGGTTGCACCCGATCGGGAACGTCGGAGCCAGCTTCGAACGCAGCCCGTGGACGGCAACCTGGCGCCGCAGATGGATCCGCGCCACCGCCGTCATCGCGTGCCGGAACAGGCCACCGCGAAACGGCGAGTACGCGACCAGCTCGGCGAGCATGAACCACGTAGCCCGGCTCAACTTTTGTAGCCACGAAAACCGGCGGAAGAACCACTGAGCCACCGGCCCGGACTGGCGGTCCCACTTGGGAAGGATCCATTTCGCCGAACGCTGGAAGACGTAGAGCTGCGCGACGTTCGGCGCGATCTGCGGCACGATCTGCACGGCGCTGCAGCCGTTCCCGACCACTGCCACCCTCCGGCCGCTCAGATCATGCTTCGCGTCCCATTGCGCGCTGTGGAACGCTTTTCCTCGGAACTCGGCTCGGCCCTCGATGCCCGGCAAGCTCGGGTGACTGAGCTGACCGCTGGCGGTGACGACGGCGCGAGCGCGATGCTCATCCCCCGAGGCTGTTCGCAGATGCCAGACCTGAGCGTCCGCGTCGAACGAGACGTGGGTGATCTCGGTTCCGAGCTTCAGGTGCGATTCGATGCCGTGTTTCCGGGCACACCGCTTGAGGTAGTTGAGAATCTCGGGCTGGCTCGCGTACCTTCGCGTCGAGCGGTCATGCGGCTCGAAGGAATACGAGTACAGGTGCGCGGGCGAGTCGCACGCGGCGCCCGGGTAGCGGTTCTCTCTCCAGACACCGCCGACGTCGTTCCCCTTCTCGAATACGGTGAAGGCGTTCGTCCCCGCCCGCTTGAGCTCGATCGCCATGCACAAGCCGGCGAGCCCGGCGCCAATGACGGCCACGTCCTGTGTCACGTTTTCCGCTTCTCTGCGCACCATCGCTTCAGCCCTTTTCCTCTCTCGTATCGGACGAGGGCGGGGTGCTCGCCTCCAGCAGCTCCTCTGGCGTCAGGCCGAGCCGCTGGATCGTCGCGGAGATACCGGGCCACTGGTCCTCGAGAAACCGGCGGCGCTCTCCTTCCAGGAGAAGCTCGCGCGCACCCGGCTTGATGAACATGCCGAGACCCCGCTTCGTCTCGACCAGGCGCTCCTCGACCAGTTCCTGGTAGCCCTTCATCACCGTGATCGGATTGACCCGATACTCGGCCGCGACGTTGCGCACGGAGGGCAGCGGATCGCCTTCCTTGAGGACGCCGTCCAGGATCATGGCAACCACGCGGTCGCGCAGCTGGCGGTAGATCGGCTGACTGTCATTCCACTCACGCTCCATTCGTTTGTCTCAGGTGATGTAGCTAACTACAACACCAACTCACATGGCAAGCTCCTTTTTGGAGAATCTGCGTAAGTTGGTCAAAATAGGACAGTTGTCTGGCCATGAGAAGCCTCAGGTTCAGGCGGGTCGGCCGGTTCCCCGGTGACTCGCCCTGCGTCGGGCGAGAGCCGTGTCGGCGCGTACCTCGCCTTCGCCGCGATCTGCGTCATCTGGGGAACGACGTTCGCCGCGATCCGCGTGGCCATCGAGACGATCCCGACCCTGCTCGTCGCCGGCGTCCGCTTCCTCGTCGCCGGCCTCCTCCTTCTCTCCATCGCCGGACTGAGCGGAGCGCGCTTCCCGAAAAGCGCGCGGGAGTGGCGAGACCAGGTGATCGCGGGCCTGCTCATGGCCGGCGCCGCCAACACGCTCGTCGTCTACGCCGAGCACGCCCTGAGCAGCGGGCTCGCAGCTCTTCTGGCCGCCACGATTCCGATCTGGATGGCCGCCATGGAGGCGATCCTCGGCCTCTCTTCACTGACCCGGAGGAAGATCGCCGGTCTCGTCCTCGGATTCGGCGGCGTGGGGCTCCTCGTGGCGCCGGCGATCGGACGCGTCGATCTCTCGCTGCGATTCCTGCTCGCCGTGGGCGCGATGCAGCTGAGCGCCATCTGCTGGAACGCCGGAACGCTCATCTCGCGCCGGCATCGCGCCGGCGCCGATCCGATGGCCGCGGCCGTCGTGCAGATGCTCGCCGGAGGAGCGGCGGCGATGCTCGCCGCCCTGGCGTTCGGTGAGCGCCCCACGCTCGAGATGTTTTCGGTCCGGTCGTCCCTCGCTGTTCTCTACCTGGCGGTTCTCGGCTCGGTCGTTGCCTACACCGCCTACAACTACGCGCAGACGAAGCTGACCGCCGGCCAGGTCTCTTCTTACGCGTACGTCAATCCCGCGATCGCGGTGGTCACGGGAGCGCTCCTCCTGAGCGAGCCGGTCACGATCCGGATGATCGCGTCGATGGTGATCATCCTGGCGGGCGTTGCCCTCATCCAGGCGGATCGGAACAGAGCCGGATGACGGGGGTTTCGATCCCCCCCCTCTCGATACCTAGCTCAGATTCGACTCGGTATAGGAGAGGATCTGCCACTTTCCGCCGCGATTGACCCACACTTCGGTGGCGTAGACCGGCTTGAACGCCTTCCCGTCGTAGGACCCTTTGAGGTCGCACTTGTACCGGAGGATCGCCACGTCCTTCGTCGCCCAGGTCACCTTGGGCTCGTCGATGCTGAAGGCCTCGATGGTGAGCTTGTCGATGGTGTCGATGTCCTGCTGGAGACTGGAAGGGCCAGCCTGGGTATTCGCCGCGTAGTCGTTCGCCGTGAGCGCTTTCATTTTCGCGACGTCCCGACTCTTGTAGGCCGTCCACACTGCTCGAGAGTTATCGATCAGCATCTGGTCGGCCTTGGTACCCGCGGCCTTCATCGAGTCCGGCTTTGCGTCGGTCTGAGCGATGCAGAGAGTTGTCACGGCCACGAGAGAAACCATAAACAGGGAGATGCGCGTCCTCATCTGACAGCCTTTCGAGTGGGAGACGCGCGGCCGGTATTGGCCGCGTCAGTCATCTTGCTCTCGGGGCGAACCTATCGTTCGGTAAGAGGAGAGTCAACGGGGATTGCAGCAGTCGGGGCGAGCTGCGCCTCAGTGTGTCACGGTGATGACCACTTTTCCTTTGTGGAGTCCCTTTGCGAAGCGCCGGAAGGCTTCGGGGACCTCGCTCAACGGATAGGTCCGGTCGATCACGGGCACGACCTTGCCCGCCTCGAACAGCTCTCTCATGTAGGCCAGATCCCTGTTGGCCTTCAGCGACACGATCCGGATGGTCTTCTTCGTGGTCATCGCGATCCAGGGCGACCACACCAGGAGAGCCTGGAAGAGGCGAGGTATCGAGCCGCCGACGGTGGCGTAGGTTCCCTCCGGCTCGAGCGCGCGGGCGCAGTCGAGAACCGAACGGCTCGTCTTCACGTCGAGGATGTAGTCGTAACGCTGCCCGCTCCTGGTGAAGTTCTCCCGGGTGTAGTCGATGACGTGCGCGGCACCCATCGAGCGCAGCATGTCCAGTTTCTCGGGGTGATCCACCCCGGTCACACTTACACCGTGCAGCCGGGCGATCTGGATGGCGAAGGTGCCCACGCCTCCGCCCGCGCCGTTGATCAGAAGCTTCCGGCCGGGTTTTAACTGGCTGAGGTCGCCCAGGCCCTGGACGGCCAGCATTGCCGCCTGGGGAATCGCGGCGGCCTGTTCGAAAGTCATGCCGGGCGCCTTCCGGGCGAGGGCGCTCTCGCGCGCACAGACGTACTCGGCGAAGCCGCCCCACGTGCCGCTCAAATCCCCGAACACGTCATCCCCCGGCTGAAACTGCCGCACGTTTCTCCCGACGGTCTCCACTCGCCCGGCGATGTCCGAGCCGAGGATCTGCTTCTGCTTCTTCGGACGGAGAAGACCGAAGATGAGGCGATTCACGAACGAGGTGCCGTCGAGGGCGCCTGCGTCCCAGTCGTTCAGGGAGGCTGCATGCACCCGGACCAGGACTTCGTCGTCCCGGGGCATCGGCTTGTCGACGTCCGTCAATTCCAGGACGTCCGGAGAACCGTATCGTCGAAAGACGACCGCTTTCACCGGAAGTTCTCGACCAGCATCAGCCCGTCCACCCACGAGTCCTCGCGGGCATAGAGAATCGTGCGACCGTCCGGAGAGGCTGAATGCGGGATACCCGCGACTTAGCGACGATCACGCCCGTTTGCGAAGACTGACATGCGCCGCGGCTCGCCCGCCTGCGAGGTGATCTGCGCACTCGTAGCCTAACGCCCGGAGATCGATGCCGTGCAACAGATGCTCCCCCGTCCCCAGCAACACGGGCGACATGACCAGGTGCAGCTCATCGATGAGGGCGGCGCGCAGATACTGACGGATCGTGTCAACGCCGCCACCCACTCGGACGTCGCGGCCGGCCGCGGCGTCCCTCGCCTGCTCGAGCGCGGCGTGAATGCCGTTCGTGACGAAGTGGAATACCGTGCCGCCCTTCATCTCCAGGGACGCCCGCGGGTGATGGGTCAGGACGAAGACTGGCCCGTGATACGGCGGCTCGTCGCCCCACCAACCCTTCCAGCTGTCGTCGGGCCAGGGACCGCGGACGGGGCCGAACATGTTTCGACCGAGAATCCAGGCGCCGATCCCGGTGAAACCTTGCGCCGCGGTTTCGTCATCAATGCCTGTTTCGCCACCTTCGTTCCCCTGCATCTGTTGCCAGGTCCTCGTGGGGAGGAACCAGTCGAACAGTTCCGGCCCGCCGACTCCCAGGGGGTTCTGCAAGTCCTGGTTCGGACCCGCTCCGTAACCGTCGATCGAGATGGAAAAGCTATGAACGCGAAGTTTGGACACGGTTCCTCTCCGCCTCGTCGGGCGAGGCTCTTGTAGACCGTCTCGAGGTCGAGCTCCAGCCAGCCGTCATGATCCTGCCTCTCTTGCGCGCTTCGTCCACTGCCAGAGGCCACCCGTGGCCGAGTCCGGCAGGCGCTGCCCCAGCTGTCGCGCAATCATCACGATCTGCCCGCGGTGATGGCCCTCGTGCGCAACGAAATAGGTGAGAACGTGGCCGACGTCCAGGGGGAGGTTGCGCCAGGTGTACGTCGAAGGGATCGGAATCGTGCCGCCGCGGTCGCACCCGAGCTCGAGAAGGTCGCTGATGCCCCGACTGCTGCGTCGCAGCGCGGAAAGCAACGCCCTTGGGCTGACTCGCCGGCGGTCGACTTTCTCGGGCACCGAAATGCCATGCTCCTGACCGATCATCTTGATCCATGAGCACCGGCTGTTGTGGATATGCCCCGCGATCGTGCGCACCGCGCGGCGGGGGGCGCCCGGAACGGGCGCTGACCAGAGCGGAGAAGGCAGGTTCTCGACGAGAAAGGCCGTGACGCGATCGTTGGTCCGCCACGCTGCAAGGATCGTGTCTCGGAGGCCCGGCGCGACCGCCACGATCAGCCTCTCCTCACCGCCCGGATCGCTCGAAGGACGTGGCAATCCGCTCGAGCTGCCGCGAAATCTCGGCAAGGTGGTTCTCGATCTGGGCCATCCGCTCCTGGTTCTCGCTGATCAAATTGCGATACCCACCCTTGCCGAATCCGATCTTCCGCCAGAAGACCAACCACAAGACGATCAACAGGAGGATCGGCGCGAACAACGTCAGAGACGACGTCCACGGCGATTCCCGGGTCTGGCCGGACACTTGCGCAGCCATTACGAGACACGTTGTTGCGGCGATTAGAAGAGTTCGCAAGAGCACCTTCCTTTTCCGATCGACGTCGCGACTCTCCGCGGCAGTCCCGGTGTAGAGAATCCTCATCTCGAGGCCGGTTGCCTCTGCACCGGAGCGACCCCTTTGACGATCAGCCATAGCGCCAGTGCCACCTCGAACACGAGCATGGGGAGCCACATGAACGAGGTAACCGGGCCGCCGAGGAAGCCGGCGAGCTGGAGAGGAAGGCACACGACGAGAAGGATCGACGCAAGCACGCCGAGCCAGGCGAGCGCGACCGGGATCATCCGGCCGCGGAGAAAGAGCCACGAAAAGAGCGTGCTGCCCACGGCAAAGAAGGTCGCGCTCGCGCCCATCGTTTTCCCCATCTTCAGGAAGTGCGCGCCGAGCGTGGACGCTGCGCCCGCATCGAGCGCAGTCGCGTCGGTTGCCGTTGCGAGCCAGAGGAGGCCGAGCGTCCCCGACACGTCCATACCGGCAATTCCTTCGGCGAGGCGGCAGGTCAGGCCGAGCATCGCCAGGTCCCGATCCTGCTCTCGCGTGATCGCGTAGAGCGTCACGGCCAGTACCAGAGCGCAGAGATTCATGACCAGGTTGAGCAGGATCGTGAGGCGAACGTCCGTCGCATGCTGGGCGATGGTTGCGAGCTGCGCGGCCACCCCCTCTCCGCGGGTCGCCCGCGCGAACAGGGCCATGCTCGCGAGGCCGGCCGCTATGTAAACGAGGAAGGTGACTCCGGCGATTCGTGCGTTCGTCCGAAGAGTCATTTGTCCTCCTCCCGGGGGCGTCGCGTTACGGCATCAGGCGGCGCCACCGTCGTTGTCGGCCTTCGGTTGAAAAAGGTCCCAGAGATTACCCCAGGGGTCCCGGAAGACCGCGACCGTGCCGTAGGCCTGCTGCGACGGTTCGCGAACGAAAACCACGCCCTTGTCCCGGAACGCGCGGTAGTCGCGAGCGAAGTCGTCGGTGTACAGAAAAAGGAAGACGCGACCTCCAGTCTGGTTGCCCACACGGGTGGACTGCTCGGGATTTGCCGCCCGGGCCAGAAGAAGCCTCGTTTCCGCGGATCCGGGAGGAGCGACCACGACCCAGCGCTTGTTCTGCTCGGGGACGAACGAATCGTCGATGAGGGTGAAGCCGAGGACGCCGACGTAGAAGGCGATGGCCTCGTCGTATTCGGGGACCACCAGTGCGACCAGACCGATCGATTGCTTCACGGCGCGTCGGATGGCCCCGGCCTCACGCTGATGGTGGAAAGCATCGTTGCCACGACCTCCTGCTCGACCCCGTCGACGCCGAGAACCTCGGAGAGACAGACGGTCAACCGCCGCCCCGCACGCAGAACCCGGCCGCGTGCGAGGAGGCGCGGCGCATTGGCGGGTGCCAGGAGGTTGATCTTGAACTCCACCGCCAGGACCTCGTAACCGGGAGGGGTCAGCGTGAGGGCGGCATAGCCGTTTGCGGAATCGGCGATCGCTGTGGTGGCGCCGGCGTGCATGTAGCCGTGCTGCTGAGAGAGCGCGGGAGAGAACGGGAGGGCGATGTGCACCTCGCCGGGCTCGACGAGCTCGAGCGTCGCACCGAGAGTCGTCATGAGGCCCTGCTGCGCGAAGCTCGCGCGGACGCGAGCCGCGAAGTCAGGATCCAGCGGCGTGGGGCGATTTGCCATCCGGTGAAACTAGCGAGACCTGTCGGTCGGGGCGGTAACCGCGTATTCACTCTGGACCGCGCCTCCGGAGAGCTGTCGGGTCTCGACGTGCTCGAGCCGGATGTCCGAATCGACGGGGCCGAAAAGCGCTATGCCGTTGCCGATGAGCACGGGCACTCGCGTGATGACGAGACGGTTGATCAGCCCGGCGCGAAGGAAGGCCTGAACCGTGAATCCGCCATCGACGTAGACGTGCTGGAATCCTCGACCTTCCACCTGCGAGAGGATTTCGGCAGGAGCTCCCGCCATACGCTCGACGACCGAGCCGCTCGGAGCCGGCTCGAGAGGTCGCGTGCTGAGCACGAAGACCGGCTTGGTACCGTACGGCCACGTGGGGAAAGGCAGGACGACGTCATAGGTATTTCGGCCGATGACGAGGGCGTCGACCGTGGCAAAGAACTCCTCATAACCGTTATCTCGCTCGCCGCCTCCGCTGGAGAGGAAGTCATACGAGCCGTTGGGTCGTGCGATGAAGCCGTCGACGCTCATTCCGACGAAGACGGATGTTTTCACGCAGGAGCCTCGCTTACCGAAGCCACCCGTCAGGCGGCCGAGTGGCCATTCCAGCTACCTCTTCTTCTTCCTCTCCTCCGCTCGTTTCTGATTCTCCGTCACGCGCGCCTTCACGATCTTGGTGATCAAGGCGTACGGGATCGGCTTGTCGAGTGGGAATCTCAGGTTGCCCTTTTCGCCTGCATAAATTGCCGCCTCGGCTCTCAGCTTCCTGTCCCCGACCGGTGGGTACAGGCCGATGTGCTTCTTGAAAGCGGCAAAGTGAACCAGATTGCCCTCCAGGGTGAAGGTCGGGATCTGGTAGCTGATCTTCTCCTGTGCGCGAGGAGCAGCCTTGCGAATCGTCTCCCGGACCCTCGCCAGGATCGGCCGGACCTCCGGCGGGGCCGCTGCAATGTATTCGTCGATGGTCGAGGGTGTCGCGTTACTCACCATGCCTCCTTCCAGTCGGGCCTCATCTCTCCTGGCCGAACATGATTCGGTGCCCCTCCGGCGTGCGGACGCCGAACTCGCGCATCCCCCAGGGCTTGTCGGCGAGTTTCTGGGTCAGCGTCGCGCCGTTCCCGACGAGCTCGCCATAGAGCTCGTCGACACCTTCGACCGTCACGTACACGAAGTAGGAATGGTCGCCGGTCTCGTGCGCCGGCAGGGCGTCCGAACACTCGCCGAGCATCAATCGGAACGACCTGCGGGAGAGAAACGCCCAGCCCGGCGCCGTGAAGTCGACCGCCATGCCGAGCACGCGCGTGTAGTAGTCGACCGAAGCGGCGAGGTCCTGGACAGCGAGCACGCATCGAACACGAGTCAGATCGGCCATGGTCTCCTTTTTCGCAGTTCTCGAGCGCCGCGACGACTTTCAAGGAGGCGAAAAGAACAACTCATTCCGGTCTGAGTCCAGTATCTGGATGATGGGCATACCCCACGAGGAATCCTTCGCCTCGATCTTCTTCGCTTCGATCTCGTCGCGTAGCGCGCCTTCCTGTTCCTTATCCAGGGAAACAAATACTCGTCCGGAACCGGCTCTCGACTTGTCCTGAGCCAGGATCAGCTCGCATCCCGGCCGACTGACCTGGCACACGAAGGCCCGTCCCTGTTCCTGGTGATTCCAGTCCAATGCAAAACCCAGCTTCTGCTGGTAGAACTCGATTGCCAGCTCCGCATCGCTCACGAAGAGGACTGGTCTCGTATACCACTCGCTCATCACTGCTCCTTTTCCGGACGCCCCGGCGGTCGGGCGTTTATCTCCCCTGCCTCCACTCACGGGACGCCTTCGACCTCGCCAACGCCATCAGAATTGCACCGATTGGGGCGAAGACCGAGAGAAACGACACGCCCGAGATCCGGTTCCAGCCCGAGATCACACCGACAACGACGGGAACGAGACCGGCGGCCAGCATCAAGACACCCGCGATGAACATCGAGCTCCGCGAGGCCTTCCGGGTGATCGGATCAAGTGCCACGAATCACCTCCGAGCCTGCTCCGTGCGAACGGGGACTGCGTGAGCTCTCATGCCGGACCTCACGAAAGGAGCGTTGCGGGACGCTTCGCAAGGACGAGAATCGTTTCATGCGAGTACGCTCCATGCGGTCCCCTTCTAGCGCTCGCCGAGCGGCGGGTACATCGCCGGCGGGCGGTCGAAGTCGACCTGCTCGACATCGGTCCAGGGCACGTACTCGGGGCGCTGATGGCCGTCGACGAAGACCAACATGCCGGCATTCCGATCGCCGAGGTCGCCGGTGCGCTCGAGCTGCAGCTCCTCGCCGCCATGGAGAGTCACCCGGGCGCGCGGGGCGCCGCGGTCTTCGCGGCCGGGGGGCACGATCGAGTGGATCAGCCCGAAGGGGATGGTGTAGTCCACGCCCTGGGATGGGCCGTCGAGCGTCTCGGTGGTCTCACTCTCGTCGAGGTCGTAGACCAGCCGGCCGGTGAGGCGGTGCCCGGCGCGGGTGGTGACGCTGCCCGTCAGTGGGTGCCCCGGCGGGAAGTCGCCGTACGCCGGGCCGCTGCCGCCCGCGCTGAAATCGACGCGCTCGAAGGCGTCCCAGGAGATCAGTACCCGGCCGTAGCGCAGGTCGTCGACGTAGATCCCGCGGTTGTCGTGGCCGACTTCGCGGTTGCCGGAGAGAACGACCTCACGGCCGTCGGAGAGCGTCACCAGGGCGCTGTCGCGCGAGCGGCGCGCGATGGAGCGAATGGTGTCGAAACGCAGGCTGAGATCACCGTCGGCGGTGTGGCCGTCGAGCTCGTCGGTGCCGACGCACTCCTCCCGGTCCCACTGAACGAAGCCGGTGAAGTCGCCCTGCCGCGTGCGCACAGTACCTTGCAGCCGGTTGGGGGTGGCACCTGGCCGGGCAGGGGCGAGGAACTCGATGGTGCGGATCTGCAGACTGTCGAGGTCCACGACGCCGCGCTTGCCGTCCCACACGCGCACGCCGTCGTCGAAGTCGCTGGCATCGAGGCGGTCGAGGTCGAACACGGTCCCGCTCTTGAGAGTCACCCGCACGTCGCGGCCGCGCGCTTCGACGCGCGCGATGTCGGCGAAGCGCGCCATGAAAAACCGGCTGAAGTCGATCTGGCTCTGACGGTGGAAAATCTCGACCCCGAATATTTCGATCGACCGGCGCTCCCGGGGCAGCCGGTCGAGCGGCACGTGGGCGATCCAGGGGTTCTCGTCCTTGAAGCCGTTGAAGTAGTCGCCCCAGAACGCTTCCTGGTCGCGACCCCAACGCAGCCGCCCCTCGTAAGTTGCGCCACCAACAGTGGTCGTGATGCGGCCGTAGAGGAAGCCCTGGTAGGCCTCCTTCGCGACCGCTGCGATCGAGGGAGTGCCCGCGGGCGAGGCCGACGCGGGGCGGCCCACGTCCTTCTCGGGAGCTCGTTTGCGGGCGGCGAGGGCGAGGAGGACGACCACGAGGGCGAGCGCCCCGCCGGCGATCACCGCTCTCTTCATGGTCGGCTCTCCGCGGAAGACACGAGACTTGCCGCTTTGCGGCGGCTACGGGACCCAGCCGGGTAACGCGGCCGCCTGCTTGACCCACCTCGTCATCAGCGCCTCATCGAGCTCTCCTTCGCGGATGTCGAAGTAGCGCACGTCCTTGTGCTTGCTGGCGCCGGGCGGGACCGGTCGCAGCGACGTGCCGCGGAAGAAGGTCACCTTGACGGAGTGCGTGAAGACGTGGAATGACAGGAACCAACCCCGGCCTTCGATGCCGTACAACGGCGAGTTCCACTTCACGGCCTTGCGCACTTCGGGCACGGTCCGCACGATGAGCGCGTCGAGGCGCTTCCCGAGGTCGCGCTTCCAGCCCGGCATCGCGGCGATGTAGGCCTTCACCGGGGCGTCGCCGTCCGCCTTCGCGATCTGCGGATTGCCGCCCGAGAGGAGGACGACCTTCTTGCCCTTTCGCGCCTCGGTCGGCCTCGCCTTACTCGCGCTGGCCTTCGAGCCTGCCTTCCGAGGGGACTTCACCTGGTGGCCGGCGGGCCGTTCCGGGCCACCGCGGCCTTCACGAGCGCCTTGAACGCGCGCGCGTCGACCTTCTCCCCTTCGTGGATGTCGATCGCCCTTCGCATGTTGCCTTCCAGGCTGGAGTTGAAGAGGCGCGATGGGTCCGGGATGCTGGCTCCCCGGGCGAACGTGAGCTTCACGACTTTCGTGTAGCCCGTCTGGATATTCGACCGATCCGGAAAGGGTCCGCTGGCAATTGGCGACGCGGGATAATCCAAAACGGCAATTGGCTTTTGCGATCGATATGACCCGGCAAAAACTCGAAGCGGCATTAGAAACGTTGCGGCAGTCGAATTCCGAAATCGAATTACCAATTCGCGAGGCAATTGGAATTACCGAAAAGGCCGTAGCCGAATTGGAATTGAATAAGCCGAAGGCTTTATCCCAATTGCTCGGCGTTGAAAGCACGGCAGCGAAAGCCTATTGGCGGGCTTGGCAGGGAATTGAGATGCGCTGGAAAGCGCAAAGCCGTTATCCAATTCCAGACGACTGGCGCAATTACACGTCGCGAATTTCGCTCAATGGCGGGAAGAAATGGAAAAACCGGAATGCGTCGCATCCGATAAACGCGATGCTCAATTACGCCTATGCGGTGTTGCTGACTGAAATGCTCATAAAAGCCATTTCCGACGGCTACGACCCGAACCATCGGTATTTTGCACGATCAGCGGCATTTCGCGAAAGACCGCACGCCGTCGTTTGCACTCGATTTGATGGAGCCATTGCGGCCGGTCGTTGATCGGGCGATTTTGAAATTGATCTCCGAAGAGATCTATTTTCCGGGGCGGATTTCCAATTGCAGTCGGATGGGGTTTGCGAGCTCGATCAGGAGTATGAGCGCGAATTCGAACTGTTCAGCTCGCCTCGGAACGATTTCTCAACTTGAAAGCCTCCATAATGCGGTGTCCGAGGGTTGGCGCTAAACACGCTCGATTGTATATGTCCGGGCATGGCCAATCTTCAGTTGCGCAATCGGGAAGTGGGGGCATGAGCGAGCATTCCGAGGAGATGCTTACGGCCATCGTTGGCTTCGGTCGAGACTGGTGATGCGGCTCGATCTTTACTTATCTCGGCGTCCGAAATTCGAACGAGTGCGGATACGAGAACTCGAAGTGAGCCATTCGCTGGAGATGCAGGCCCAGCACATTGATCTCGCCCGTCAAAGCGTTGCTGATGTGCATGTGCCCCTTGCTGCCGCGCTGGCGAGGCTCTCACTCGGCATCGAAAAGGCACGCGCTCAGCTGGATTTGGCGAACGATCGATCAAAACCCACTTGGGAGGGTCCTGCTTACGAAGCCGCGCGTGTGACGGTGTCAGAGTTTATCGCCTTCACGGATAAGTTCTACACCGACGCCAAGGACATCTACTTGCTTGAACCGACAAGCGTCAGCCTGACAACGCTCCGTGGCGTTTCTATCGAGGTCGAGAGAGGCGCGGCGAGTAACCCACCGACAGGAAGGTTACATGGGTGTGTTCGGTCTTCGGCAGACATTTGGCGAGCCCATCCCGCCAGGAATTGGCTCAAGTGTTTCGGTATCGTATTTGGGGATCAAAGCCGAGTTGCGGACCGTTGCCTCGGCAGCCCCCGTGCTAAGCCCAGAGTTTGATCGCGAGTTACTGCTGCACTCTGCCGACATCAAAAGAACCCTTCGATCCGTGATCTTGGGAGTCCCTACCAAGAAATGATTGACCGCTGTGGGACAGTTTTTGTCCAACGCTTTCGCAGCACCGTCAAAGCGATGGGCGGGTTCTACGAGAGCGCCAATTTGGGAGCTGGGAGCTGGGGGATGGCAGGCAGGCAGACTCACGTAACCAGGACACTGGGCCCAATTCACTTTGAGGACTTGGACCCGCGCCGCTTCGAAGACCTCGTACGTGAGCTGATCTACAGATTTCGCGATTGGCAAACAATCGAAGCAACTGGTCGCACTGGAAAGGACGCAGGATTTGACATTCGAGCTTATGAAAGGAGTCTAATCGGCGTAGAAGGGCAAACGGAGGATGAGGACCCTCCGCATCCGATGGATGGAAACCGTTGGATGATCCAGGGAAAACGAGAGAAGGAGTTAGGCCCAGCCGATCTTCGAAAAATATTGGGCGACGTCGACAACGACGATCCTCCCTACGGATACATTCTCGCCGCATCGGCCAATTTCTCAAAAGACTCCTTCGACATTTTTCGAGAAGTACTGCGATCGAAAGGTGTCATGGAAATCTATCTATGGGGGAAGCCGGAGCTGGAAGACATGCTTCATCTCCCCAAGAACGATAGAATCCTTTTTACATTTTTTGGCCTTTCGCTCACCAGCAAGCGACGCACCCGAGCAACAGAGGTGCGGTCCTTGGTCATCACGAAGAACAAGCTCATCAAGTTGCTCGGCACTCCCGAGCACGAATTCAACAAGGAGATCTTGCTTCGCGACATTAACGACGAGCACTATCCCTATCGCCGCGAGTATGCGGACTTCGCCAGCAAGCCGCGGTGTCGATTCAACGCACTGCATTCAGGCACCACCCTCGCGGCTTCTACGTTCATGCTCGAAAGTTTTACGCGTATGTCGACAGGCGCAAGAAGGAGTGGGATTTTACGCGTGAAGTCGATCTGCTCTGGCAGAGCAGAGAGCCAGACGACGAAAGGATCGCCAAGCAAGCCGCGCAAGGGCGCGTGGGGCAGGTTTGGGACTATCTACCTCGCTCCATGAAAGGCGAGTTCGCGATCGACGGGTTCATTCGATACGCAGATGTCTTTCTGATTGATCCCGACGGCGATGGGTATTGCAGATGCCCCCACATCTATTTGGAGCGTTCGCCAGACAAGAGCTTCTATTGGACCACGCGCGACAACCTCAGCGTCGGGCACACTGACTTCGAATTGGACGAGGGGTGGAAAAAGATAGAGTTCTTCCCCAAAAAATTCTCGAAAGCGAAACCCAAGCTAAAAATTCACAAGGCGAAGCTGCAGCTGGACGCCGACAGTCTTCAGCGATTCTTGAAGTACGAGGACGCAGCTGCGAGCTTGTTTGCGTTCGATGACCGGTACGACTTTCTGGCCGCGCGGGAGGTCATTCAACTCGCCAGCACGCCGGGGACTGATGAGCACTTCCTGCGAATCACACACGTAGCCAAGACGCGCTACGGAGACTACCTCCAAGACAGCGACGATCAATTCGCCGTTCAACAGCTCTCCAGACGCCAACTGGGCCGCGACGTCGAAGAGGACGAGCAGGTGACCGTGCGTGGAAACAGAACGCGCCTATCGACATCAATGGGAGCGCTAGTCCGCGTTGCACCAATTGCTCGGCGTTAGGCCAGGCTGGGCATTGAACGAGCCTGCAAGATTTAGAAGTTGAGGCGGCTATCGGTGCATAGGTAGGGCACATGAAATTCAAAGACCGCAACTTACGAGCTATCGCCGAAGTCATCATCGGAGACGCACCGTACTTTCCGTATCGATCGAGCAGCGCGATAACTCGGTTCTTCGACGAATGTGACCTTGGCTTCGTCCACGACGGCACAACTAGGTGGTGGTGTGACAAGCGAACGCCTCAAGGAACTTCTCGCGGAACCTCAGCCAAGCTCATACGCGCTGCCAGAAAGTTTTGCCCGTACGTTGCGTGTGCTCATGGATAAGGCGGATGCGACGGATGACGATCCAGACAGATTGAAAGCTTTGGAATCCCTGAAACGCGCCGCTTAGGCGCGAAGGCTTTGAAGCTTACTACGGAGAGGATCGGCTTCTCTACATACGCCATATGGGAACAAAAACGATATCATCGGCAGCTAGTCCTCATCGCCCTTTCACGCCTGCGGAATTGAAGCGACGAGGTCAGCTATCCGCATACCTTGACGGGTGCTCCGAGGACGACCTCATCGAGGAGGTCTTGCTTCCGCTTTTTCGCCAGCTTGGCTATCACCGAGTCACTGCGGCTGGGCATAAGGACAAGGCACTTGAGTACGGCAAAGACGTGTGGATGCGCTTCATGCTGCCGACGCAGCACTTCCTGTATTTTGGCCTTCAAGCCAAAAAGGGAAAGCTCGACTCCGCTGGCGTAAGCAAAGGCTCGAACGCCAATATAGCTGAGGTGCTCAACCAGGCTCTAATGATGCTGGGCCACGAAATATTTGATCCCGAGACAAACAAGCGAACTCTGGTGGATCACGCCTTCATCGTGTCGGCGGGCGAGATCACAAAGCAAGCCCGCAACTGGCTTGGTGGAAAGCTAGACGCGTCTAAGCGAAGCCAAGTCATGTTCATGGATCGCGATGACATCTTGAATCTCTACACGGTTAGTAATGTGCCTCTGCCAGCAGGTGCTTTACCGGTAGAGTCCAACCCGGACGACGATCTTCCCTTCTGAAATTAGTTTGGTGGGCCTGCGTTGAGAGATGGGCCCAAGGCATATTTTTCAGCGGACATCACTATACCCCCCCCTTTCCAAGGGGAGGCGGCTACCGCGCCTGCCTAACCAGGCGCGGCCCATCGCAGGAATTGACCGCTCCGAAGCCTTCGCTTCCGGAGCCGCAGCGGCTTGTCCGAACCGCCTGCTCAGCGGCGCCGGGACGCGGCTAGATCCACTTCTGCCATTTGAGGAAGCCGAGCAGGCCGCCGCCGAGGACTACTGTAATCAGCACCACCACCGGGAACGACCATGCCTGGTCGGCATAGGGAATGCCTGCGAGGTTCATGCCGAGCAGGCCGGTGAAGAAGGTCAGCGGCAGGAAGAAGGCGGATACGAGCGAGAGCACAAGCAGCCGCTGGTTCAGCGTCTCCTGCCTCTGGCCCGCCACCTGGTCCTGCAGCACCGCGGCGCGGTCGCGGATGGAATCCAGTTCTTCGGCGATGCGCGTGATGCGGTCCGCGGTATCGCGCAGGTGCACGGCATGATCCTCGTCGAACAGCGAGCGGCCGTCCTTCTGCAGCTGAACCATGGCTTCGCGCTGGGGCAGAATATAGCGGCGCAGCAGCAGGATGGTGCGGCGGAACTCGGCAAGCGATCGGTCGCCGCAATGCGCTTCTCGCCGCTGACAGCAGGTTCCTCGAACTCGTCCGCCTCTTCCTTGAGCTGTTCGACGACAGGTTCGATGTTGTCGATCAGGCGCTCGGCAATGCAGACGATGAGGCCGCCCGGCGACGGCGGCGCCATGGCCCCGCGCGGTCTCCTCACGCACCTCGTGGATCGCCTTCACCGGATAGGACCGCATCGTGATGACGATGTTCTTCGCCGCCCACATGCGCACCGAGATCATGTCCTCGGGCTCGGCGCCGGATTGTGGTTGATGCCGCGCAGGTTGAGCAGCAGCCCGTCCTCGTAGGCGGCGCAGCGCGGCCGGGTTTCGGATTGCAGCAGGGCCGAGATCACGGTCTCGTCGAGGCCCGAGGAATTCTCCAGCCAGTCGCGTGTTTCGTCGCGCCAGCCGGTTGAAATGCAGCCAGCGCCAGCCGGCTGCGGGCAGGCGGCCGTCGGCTTGGCCTTCTCCCAGTCGACCTTCGGAAATAGCGCCGTCGGCCGGGAATTCGAAGCCGAAGATGAAGGCTTCGGCATTCGGCTCGGTGTGATCGTTGCGTTCGACGGGCGCGATAGGCATGGGCCACCGGCGGCGAAGGTTGATTCGTCCGCCTTCTAGCCGTTGTCCGCGGCGGCTACGTGCATGACGGCCCGAACCAGTGACGCTATCCGGCTCTTGCGGGATCTGCGGCGCTGCCTTTGAAGGCCCCGAAGGGCGAGTCATGGCGATGAGCGAGAATGACAGGCGAAACCCGAACGGCTCGACGTCGAACTGGTGCGACGCGGCCTGATGGTCTCGCGCGCGCAGGCGCGGGCGGCGATCGAGGCGGGCAAGGTGCATGTAGATGGCGCACTCGCCCGCAAAGCCCTGCGCGATAGTCGCGCCTGCATCTGCGGATCGAAGCCGAGCCGGCCCATCCCTGGGTCTCGCGCGGCGCCCTGAAGCTCGGCCATGCGCTGCAACGTGTTCAGCGTCGATCCGGCAGGGCTCGGTCTGCCTCGATGTCGGCGCATCGACCGGCGGCTTCACCGAAGTGCTGTTGGCACGCGGGCGCTCGGCAAGTAGTCGCGGTGGATGCGGGCACGTCCAACTCCATCCGAAACTCAAGGCAGATTCGCGAGTGAGAGTCGCGAGAGCACCGACGCTCGCGATCTCACAGCCGGAAATGCTCGGCGAGGCGCCGGGACTCGTCGTCTGCGATGCGAGCTTCATCGGGCTGCCAAAGTGCTCGACCGGGCGCTCGACCTGGCTTCCGCCGGACGCCATGCTCGTCGGCCTGTTCAAGCCGCAGTTCGAAGTGGGGCCGGCTCATGTCGGGCAAGGGCGGCATCGTCACCGACCAGGCAGCAACCGAGCGACGCCGTGGGGTCTTCGAGAGCTGGCTGGTTTCGAAAGGCTGGTCTGTGGATGGATGGACGCCCAGCCCCATACTCGGTGGCGATGGAAACCAGGAGCGTCTGTTTTGCTGCCAAAAAGCTAGCAGCTGGGCGTAACAGTACCGCACTTCTGAAATGACTGTGGAACGTCTGCCGCGCACGTGAATCGGCCGCGCCGAAAGGCGTTGATTTACCTAACGTATATTCTGGGATCCCAACCCTCGGGCGAGCAGCTGCGCTTGCGCACCGCTGCTCGCCCTCGTCAGGCCCTGGGTTGGGGGGACGGGCCTGCTCGATGAAGACAGCCCGCAGGCCGTCCGAATCGGGCTGCGGGCTGTCTAATCTCTTGACGTGCCAGTCGCCGTAATAGGCTGTCGCGGCACGCTTCGACCGGACGGCGGATTTCGGTGCCGTCCGGTAGGCGGGTGATCTGGAGTGCGTCGTCGCAGTCCCGGCCCGCGTAATCGTCGTCTATCGGTTATATGGGCGGTTTCCCTTGCCGTAAACGCCCGTCCCGCGTTTTCGTGCGAACCTGTCGCGGCTATCATACTCGTCTTCGTAAAACCGTCATCGCATAGCCGCCGGTTCGGGATAGTAACCATAATCCGCAGGCGGCGGGCGAGTGAGCCCGGCCGAATATGCCGGAATAGTCGAAGGAACAGTCTGCGGTAGACTGCTGCGGATACGCCGGATAAGATGTCGCCGGATAAGAGACGGGTAGTCCGGCCGTAATAGGTCGGTTCGCATTGTGTGCTGCCGCGGCCGATTTCCGACCCAACCACGCCGCCCAGCACCGCGCCCAGCGCCGTGCCGTCGTGGCGATGGCCGCAGGCCGCCACGTTGGAGCCCAGCACGCCGCCGAGGATGCCGCCGAGGAACAGCGCCGGCAGCCTGGTTTTCGCCGCGCTCGCGGCAATTCGTTCGCGATAGGACTGCGCCGTGGCCGGCAGGCCGTCGCGCCGAGCGCAGCAGTGACGAGAAGAAGAGCTTTCAGGCGCATGACGGGTCCTCCGACCAGAATTGAGCCGCACTACCTTCGGACTTCCAACCTGAACGGGGCCTGAAGGGCTGTTCAGACACGAGTTAATCTGCAGCAGCGCAGCCGTTCAGCGCGCCATCTGGCCGCGATGGCGGAGCATGTGGTCGGCCAGCACGCAGGCCAGCATCGCTTCGGCGACCGGCGCGCCGCGAATGCCGACGCAGGGATCGTGGCGGCCCTTGGTGCGGATGTCGGTGTCTTCGCCCTGCTTGGTCATGGTCTTGCGCGGCGTGAGGATGGAGGAGGTCGGCTTCACCGCCATGCGCGCGACGATCGGCTGGCCGGTGGAGATGCCGCCGAGCACGCCGCCATTGTTGTTGGAGAGGAACATCGACCGCCGTTGCCCGACCGCGCATCTCGTCGGCGTTCTCCTCGCCGGAGAGCGCGGCCGCGGCAAAGCCCGCGCCGATCTCGACGCCTTTCACCGCGTTGATGCTCATCAGCGCGGCGGCGATGTCCGCATCGAGCTTGCCATAGACCGGCGCGCCCCAGCCGGCGGGCACGCCTTCGGCGACGACCTCGACAATGGCGCCGCAGGAGGAGCCGGCCTTGCGCGTCTCGTCGAGGAAGTCTTCCCACTTCGCGGCCGCGTCCTTGTCGGGACACCAGAACGGATTGTTCTCGACCTCGGCCCAATCCCACTTCGCGCGGTCGATCGCGTGCGGTCCGATCTGCACCACGGCCGCGCGGATGGTGATCGCCGGGCCCGAGGATCAGCCGCGCCACCGCGCCGGCCGCCACGCGCGAGGCCGTCTCGCGCGCGGAAGAACGCCCGCCGCCGCGATAGTCGCGCACGCCGTATTTCTGGTCGTAGACGTAGTCGGCATGGCCGGGGCGATAGCTGTCGCGGATCTCGTCGTAGTCCTTCGAGCGCTGGTCGGTGTTCTCGATCATCAGCGAGATCGGCGTGCCGGTCGTGACCTGGCCCGCCGGTGCGATCGTCCTCGAACACGCCGGAGAGGATTTTCACCTTGTCCTCTTCCTGCCGCTGCGTGACGAAGCGCGACGTGCCCGGCTTGCGCTGTGTCGAGCCATATCTGGATGTCGGCCGCGGTCAGCTTGCAGGCCCGGCGGGCAGCCGTCCACCACGCAGCCGATCGCCGGCCCATGGCTTTCGCCCCAGGTCGTCACGCGGAAGAGGTGGCCAAAGGTGTTGTGCGACATGCGTTTCCTCTGGCGCCTGCTTTAGTGGGCTGCTCGCCCAAACGCAAATCGGGGCTGACTTCCCGCCGGGGGAGGGAGAGACGGAATTTTCCAACGAGAGCGAACGTTCGAGACAATCAGGCCAAGGGGCTCAAAAATCGCCGGAAGTGGTCATCGGAGCCCGTTTGCGGACCTATCCTGTCGCCAGCGCGAGCCGCCGACCTATTTGCCGCCTGGCTCGATGCGCAGGAGCACGCTGTCCGCGCCTTCGTCGGTGATGACATAGAGATAGCCGTCGGGGCCTTGCTCCACATCGCGGATCCGCTGGTGGAGATCGAGCAGCAGCATCTCGTTGCGCACCGTTTCCCACTTCTCGTTGAAAACGACGCGCTCGATGTGGCCGGTGCGCGGCGTCTCGCCCATGCGCATTGCGCCGATGAAGAGGTTGTTCCTCCAGGCCGGGAATTTGTCGCCCGTATAGAACACCATGCCGCTCGGCGCGATCGACGGCACATAGGAAAGATGCGGGCGCGTGATGCCGTCCTTGTAGGGGACGGTGGAGATCGGTTTGCCGCCGTAGAAGCGTCCATCGCTGAGGACGGGCCAGCCATAGTTCTGGCCCGGCCCGGAGGATGTTCACCTCGTCCCCGCCGTATGGGGGCGTTCGCTCACCCAGATTTCCCTGGTTACCGGGTTCATCGCCATGCCGAGATTGATGCGGTGGCCCAATGTGAAGATTTCGGGGTTCGCATCCGCGCGGCCGAAGAACGGGTTATCGCGGGACAGCGCCGTCGTCATTGAGGCGCAGCGTCTTGCCGCCATAGTCATCGGGCTTCTGGGCGCGAACAAGGAGACGTCGGTGCCGAGGCCGGGGCAGCCGATCGGAAGTAGAGCTTGCCGTCGGCGCCGAACGTCATGCTGCTGTAGAAGGTGTCGACATCGTCGGAGACGAAGATGTCCTTGCCGTCGACAATCGCCTTGCCGTTCCATTTGCCCCGGAAGATCGCGTTGGAGCCAAGATCGCCGCGCGGCTTGTGGTAGGAAAGAAGAGAGGCCGTTGTCTTGAAGTCCGGGTGCAGGACCATGTCCATGAAGCCGGTCGCGATGCCGAGGTTGGCGGCTTCGGCCGGCGTGCCGGCGACAGGCTAGGGATCGAGCTTGCCATTGCGAAGGATGCGGAGCCTGCCGGCGCGCTCGGTGATCGGATGTCGCCGTCGGGCAGGAATTCGATGGCGCGTGGAGCTTCCAGGCCGCGCGTGACGAGAGAGACCTTCAGACTGCGCCTGTTCCCAGGATTTCCAGCTGGAAGGGTCCATGCCAAGCTTCGGCGCAGGCCAGGAGGGCGGGCGGGAGACTTCGGATGAAATTCCCGCGCGGATCGCGGGCGCTGCGCACGGGGATATCAAAGCCTTCGCGGTATTCTTCCTTCGCTGTCATCACCAGCCGCGTGCCGCCTCCGCCCATATCCTCCGGCGCGGTGATGAAGGCGATGACCTGCGCGCGCTGTTCGGGCGTCAGCATCTTCGACTGCAGCGCCATCAGGCCGTTGTCGCCCAGCGCGGCAGAGACGCGGGCTCGGTCGAAGGTATGGAGCGCGGCGGGTTTCGGGCGCGGTGCCGTCGGCGCCGTTGTGGCAGACAGCGCATTGCTTGACGAAAACCTGCTGGCCGGCGCTGACGTCGGCAGGGTCCAGGGCGACGGATGCGGGG
>CAVXYF010000011.1:0-54962 GCA_963765835.1 uncultured Acidobacteriota bacterium
ATGTCGCCCCTTTCATCACGTCCCGCAACGTCTGCTGCTTCTCGGCATAGATCCCGAGGAGCTGACGGCGGAGGTGGGTGTTGTATCGGTTCTGCTGGATCTGCCCGTTCAATTCAGAAATGGCGCCGTCGAGGAGCTGGAGCTTCTCGCGGTAGGAGACGAGGAGCGGGGTGTCGGCCGCGCGGAGCCGCGGCTGCGCGATCTTCGACAGGTTGTCGATCGACCGGATGTAGTCCGCCTCGCTCCGGCTCGACGTCCTCGAGAGCGACGTCGGTCATGAGGGGATCCTTCGGCAGGGAGCGGACCCCGAAGATCTGGCGCTCGCCGAGGTTCGGCCGGAACACCTGCAGTCCGATGAACGACACCAGGAACAGCGTCGCGATCGCCACGATCGGCAGCCACGCCGGCCACGACGGCGCGCTGCGGTCGGACCGCTCCGCCGTCGCGGCGGGAGCGAAGGCCTCGCGGGCGAGCGACTCCCGGATCTTCGTCCAGTGACCGGGGCTCTCCCAGCTCTTCTTCAAGGCCGGCGCGGCCGCCGCGATCGCGGCGAAGGCGTCGAGCTGCTCCCGGCACCGCGCGCAGGATTCGGCGTGCGGGCGCGCGCCGGCGATCGCGCTCTCGTCGGAGCTCGCGAGGGCCTCGTCGAGGCGGCGGCAGTCGGCGCTCACGACGCCACGCTCCGTTCGACTCGCGCCTGGGGTTTGAGCCAGCCCTGAAGCTTCTTTTTCGCCTCGAAGAGAAACGTTTTCGACGTGCCCTCCGGGATCCCCAGGATCCGCCCGATCTCGCCGTGGGTGAAGCCTTCCACGGCGAACAGGAGGAACACGTCGCGGTGCCTCGGCTTCAGGCGCGCGACCGCGCTCTCGAGGCTCACGCGAAGCGGATGGTCGGCATTCGGCGAGGCCGCGGGATCGGGACGGCCGGCGTCGGCCGCGGCGTCGAGCGAGGACGCGGGTCGGCTCTTTCGCCGGCGGAGCAGGTCGTAACAGGTGTTGACGAGCACCCGGTAGGTCCACGTCGAGAACGCCGCTCCGCCGCGGAAGCCCTTCGCGCCCCGATAGATCTTGAGGAAGGCCTCCTGCACGGCGTCCTCGGCGTCGCCCGCGTTGCCGAGCAGGTTCCAGGCGATCGACTTCATGCGGGGTGCGTGCATTTCATAGAGTTTTTCGAAGGCCTCCAGATCCCCGGCTCGGCAACCTTCGAGAAGCTCGTCCTCCCTCTCCGCGGGGGTCGTCGGGGATACCGTCTCGCCCAGCCAGGCCTCCTTTTTCTCGGCGAAGTTAAGCAGATCACCTGTGCTCGGACCGGGATGACGGCCCGGCTCCCCCCGCACGCGCTTGGACGCACCCGCGGGGTGGACCGTTTTAAATGACCGGGTCAGGTCTTCCGAATGGCATACCTCAGCACTGGAGAGGTGTTGGGAGACCTGACCCCGAAAAGGGTCTCCGGAGGCCCTATGTACTCACTCTTCCTGGCGGTTTTGCTCGGGATCGCACCGGCGGCCGCTCCGACCGGCAGCCGGGCGGCCTCTGGAGACCAGTTCGGTCGCTACTGGTACCAGGGGAAGGCCGAGCTGACCCGGTACGAGCTCAACCAGGCGCGCTACGGCGAGATTCACAGGGGCGAGGCCGTGCTCATCTTCGTGACCGAGCCTTTCCGGGCGGACCGGCAGGTCAAGCTCGAGCGGGGGGATCCCTCGAAAGGGGTCACCGTCCTCAAGCTGAACTCGGTCAAGAAGTTCTTCACCGGGATCTACCCCTACTCGATGATGACGTCGACGTTCACGCCGGTGTCCGCCGGGGCAAACTCGGGACGGACGCTGAAGGTCGCCTCTTCGTCGCAGGAGTGGTGCGGCCAGACGTTCACGCAGCTGAACCTCCGGGGCGGCCGCTACGAGGGCCTGCTGCGCTCGTACTTCGACGACGAGGGGGACCGGGCGTTCGGCTTCGACCCGGCGTGGCTCGAGGACGAGGTCTGGACCCGGATCCGCCTGGCGCCGGAGACGCTGCCGGTCGGCGCGGTCAACGTCGTCCCGGGCCTCCAGTACGCGCGCCTCTGGCACAAGGACGTCCGCCCGGAGAAGGCGGAGGCGACGCTCCGGGCGGAGGGTCGCGAGAAGGTCTACACGCTCGACTACTCCGCGATTCCGCGCAAGCTCGCCATCCGGTTCGAGGCCGCGTTCCCGCATCGGATCGTGTCGTGGGACGAAACCCAGCCGGGCGGGTTCGACGGGAGCCCGCTCCTGACGACGAAGGCCGTAGCGACCCGCAGCCTCATGCTCGACTACTGGAAACGCCACGGAAACGCGGACGCGCACTTCCGCAAGGAGCTGGGCGTCACGGCGTGGTGAGAGCGATCGGGACACTCCGCGTTCTCGCCCTCGGTCTCGGCATGACGGCGGCTGCCGCGATCTCCGCTGCCCAGGGGGTCGGCCTCGCCGCCAAAGTCGGATCGACCGGAGTGGGCGCGGACCTGACGGTCGGCGTCGCGCGATCGCTCAACCTCCGCCTGGGTGCGCAGGCGTGGACACGGAGCGAGACGCGGACGGAGGAGGAGATCGAGTACGACGCGGATCTCAAGCTGGTGAGCGGCCAGATTCTCCTGGACGTGCACCCGGGGGGGCGGGGATTCCGCGTTTCGGGCGGCGTGATCGTCAACGGCAACGAAGTCACCGCGGTCTCGACCGAGGACGCGGTTTACACGATCAACGGCGTGCGGTACCCGGTGGGCCTGGTCGGAACGCTCGAGGGCCGCGTCGACACCAACAGCGTCGCGCCGTATCTCGGGATCGGGTGGGGCAACGCCGTCGCTCCGGGCGGGCCCTGGCGCTTCGCGCTCGACGTCGGAGCGTTCTACCAGGGCAAGCCGAAGGTCTCGTTGACCGCGCACCCGCTCATCCCGATCCTGCTGCCCGAGCGTTTCGAGGAGGACCTCGAGGCGGAGCGTCAGGAGATCGAGGACGACCTCGACTCGTACCGGTTCTACCCCGTGGTCAGCGTGGGAGTCTCGTACCGGTTCTAGTTCTTAGTTCTCAGTTCTCGGTAGTCGGTGGCGGGATCTGACCCCCGCCGGGGATCAGACCCCGCGACGTTCTTTCACCAGCCCACGGGTTTCCCGCGGTTCTGCTCGTCCAGCCACTTCTGCAGCGGCGCGAAGTAGTCCCGCATCGCGGTCGCGTCCATCTCCCGCTTCCCGCTGATCTCCTCGATCGCGTCCTGCCACGGCCGCGAGATGCCCATCTGAAGCATGGTGTCGAGCTTCTTTCCCGCCTCCTTGTTCCCGTAGATCGAGCAGCGGTGGAGCGGCCCGGTGCAGCCCGCGGTCTGAGCGAGCGCGCGGTGGAACTGGAACTGCAGGACCGCCGCGAGGAAGTAGCGCGTGTAGGGGACGTTTCCGGGGACGTGGTACTTCGCGCCCGGGTCGAAGTCCTTCTCGGACCGCGGCACCGCGGATGCCACCCCCTGGTATCGCGTCCGGAGGTCCCACCACGCCTGGTTGTAGTTCGCCGCAGTGACCTCTCCCGAAAACACCTTCCACCGCCACTGGTCGACGACGACTCCGAACGGCAGGAACGCGAGCTTTTCGAGCGCGCGCGAGAGGAGCAGCCCGATGTCCTTGGAGCTGTCGGGTGCCTTGTCCAGCAGGCCGATCTTCACGAGGTACTCCGGGGTGATGGAGAGTGCGATCGTGTCGCCGACCGCCTCGTGGAAGCCGTCGTTGGCGCTGTCCCGGAAGAGGCTCGGCTTCGTGTTGTACGCGCGCTGGTAGAAGTTGTGCCCGAGCTCGTGGTGAATGGTCGAAAAGTCTTCGGCCGTCGGCGAGATGCACATCTTGATACGGAGGTCGTTCTCGTTGTCGACGTCCCACGCGCTCGCGTGGCAGACCACCTCGCGGTCCCGCGGCTTGACGAAGAGCGAGCGCTCCCAGAAGGTCGGCGGAAGCGGCGCGAACCCGAGGGACGTGAAGAACGCCTCGCCGTAGCGCACCATCCCCTTCGCATCGACCCTCTTCGCCTGGAGGATCTTCGTCAGGTCGTATCCCGGGTCGGCGTCGGCGGGCTTGACGAGGTCGAAAACGTTGGACCAGTCCTGAGCCCACATGTTGCCGAGAAGGTGGGCCGGGATCGGACCCTGAGCCGGCACGGCGTCGCCGTACTCTTCCCGCAGCTTCCAGCGCACGTAGGCGTGCAGTGAAACGTAGAGCGGCTTCAGCTGCTCCCAGAGGCGGTCGACCTCCTTCGCGAACGCGTCCGGCGGCATGTCGTACTTGGACCGCCACATCGCCCCGGAGTCGGCGAAGTGGAGCTCCCGCGCGCCCTTGTTCGCGAGCTCCACGAAGCGCTGGTACTCCGGGCGCATCGGGACAGCGATCGAGTGCCACCCGCGCCACACCTCCAGGAGCTGCGCGGGGTCACGGCGCTCCGCCATGATCTTGGAGATCTCCTGGAGGTCGAGGCACTTGTCTTTCTGCGGGCAGTACTTGCCCTTACCGTACTCGCCCTCCATGGACGCGGCGATCCGGGTGACTTCCTCGCTCTCCTTCGGGTCCGACGGCGCCGCGAGGGTCAGCCCGTTCTTCAGGAGAAGCAGCTTGCGAGCGACGTCGGCCGGGAGCTTCAGCCCGTCGAACCGGACCGCCTCCTTCGCGAACCCGACGCCCGCGTTGATGGCCCGCTCGTTCGCCTTGGCCGCGATGACCTCGGTGTCGTCCGTGATGTACGTGGACTGGACCCACCCGGCCCGGCTCGCCTCGACCGACAGCTCCATGAGCTTCTTTTCGGCTGATTCGACGAACGCCGTGGCCTCGGCGACCGTGGGCGCCTGGGCGCGCGAAGCCGTCTTCTCAGGCACGGCGGCCGCACCGCTCGCGGAGAGAGACAGCGCCGCGGCGGCGAGGGCGAGGAATCGGAACGGGCGAGACTTGGGCTTCATGGGGTCCTCCCATCGGCCGGCAATCTAGCGAGTCCCGCTACCAAAGTCCAAGATGCGAACCGCGACCGCTTAGACTCCGATGCCATGAAACGTCTTGCCGTCACCGTCCTCCTGATCGCGCTCGCGAACGCCGCCGCCGCCCAGCAGGCGATCCTGCTGGTCCGCCACGCCGAGAAGGCGACCGACGCAAACGAGCCGGCAGTGCCGCTCTCGGAAGCCGGGACCGCGCGCGCGGCCCGGCTGGCCGAAATGCTGAAAGAAGCCGGGGTCACCGCGGTCTACGCGACCGACACGGTGCGCGCGCGCAAGACCGGCGAGCCGGTCGCAAAAG
Source organism: uncultured Acidobacteriota bacterium (assembly GCA_963765835.1). Taxonomy (GTDB): domain Bacteria; phylum Acidobacteriota; class Thermoanaerobaculia; order UBA5066; family Gp7-AA6; genus Gp7-AA6. Next base: position 5,266 of record CAVXYF010000011.1, read on the forward strand.
CGGGCGGGTTGGAAGTACGCACCTACTCAGCGACGGACGCGGCCGGAAAGCCGGCCCCGCGAATTCTCCTGGACCGGCTGAAGAAAGAGGAGCCGAAGGGGGTCGTCCTCGTCGTGGGCCACTCCAACACCGTGCCCCAGATCCTGGAGGCCTTCGGGTACGGCGCGAAGGTCGAAATTCCCTCGACGCAGTTCGACGACCTCTTCGTCGTCACGCCGAGGGCGGAGGGACCGCCCTCGGTCGTGCGCCTGAAGTACTAGACGAACCTCCGAAGCGACCCTTCGTGTCCCGTGTCCCGTGTCTCGTCTCAGTGTGCGTGCTCCCGGTGCGCGGACTCATCGTTGACGCGGATGCTCGACACCATGCTCTGGAAGGTTCGCGACAGCGCGGTGTAGTCCTGCGCCGGCGCCACGAAGAGAGCGTAAAGGACATGCCCGTCCGGCAGCTCCCTCGTGAAGACGGTCACCCGCTCCTCGGCGCCGGTCATCGGCGACCGCCCGGCGAGCACGACCGAGACTGCTCGCGCGTTGTCGATCGTCTGCCGCCGCATCGAGCCAGAAACCGCGCGCAGGTGGGGGTTCGCCTGTGACAGCTCGTTGGCGAGGTCGTTCGTTGCCTGCTCGAGCGAGCCCCGTCCCGAGACGGGTGCGGAGCGGCTGCCCCACACGTCATCGGGGACTCCCGCGAATGGCTCGTAGTGGTTGATGACGACGCCATAGACCAGGACGTCCTCTCCGTTCGATCCGCGGACAGCGCCGCCCGGCGGCAGGATCGTGACCCCGTAGCCGGAGCCTTCCGAGACCCGCCAGTTGTCGGGATACTGGATCTGGAAGAAGTCGTCGCGTTGCCGAAATGCTCGCATCCGCGTGGACGGCTGCTCGATCTGAGCCACGGAACCCGCCCTTCCGGTCGACCCCGACGGATAGCCCGAGGGATAGCTCGAGCCCTGCCTCTGACCGCTCTGCGCGGCCTGCGAGATCTGGGACATGGTACCGGCGCGTGGCAGCCGGCGCATCGCCCCCTGAGCGTTCTCGAGGCCGCCCACGACCGACAACGAACCGCTCGCCCGAAGGGCCTGCGCCTCCTGCCGGACCCGCGCTTCCCGGTTCTCCGGGTTGGGGTGGTCGCTGAAGAACTGCGCGACCTTTCCGGGCTGCGATGCCTGCTGGGACTTGAGAAGCTGGAACATGGACACCATCGCGAGCGGGTCGTAGCCCGCTTTCGCCATGATCTGGGTGCCCATGATGTCGGCCTGGGTTTCCGCCGTCCGGCTGAACTTCAGGAAGAGCGCGTTCATGCCGAGTCCCCCGACGGCCTGGACTATGGAACCGGCCGAACCTCCGCCGGCTCCAAGAACGCCGCCGAGAATCCCGATTCCCGCCTTGGTGAGATAGGCCTTCGACGCCTGGTTCGTTCCGTGGCGCAGGGCGACGTGGGAAATTTCATGCGCCATGACCCCGGCGAGCTCTCCTTCGTTGCGGACTGCGTCGATGATCCCGCGGGTCACGTACACCGGACCGCCCGGCATGGCAAAGGCGTTGATGTCCGATGCGTTCACGACCTTGAACGTGTAGGGGAACTTGGGACCGGGTGTGACCGCGGCCAGCCGGCGACCGATCCGGGCGACGTAGCCCTCGACCGCCGGGTCCCTCAGGAGCGGGATCTGCCTCTCCACCTCCGCGGCGGATTGCTGTCCGATCTGGATGTCCTGCTCCGGCTTGAAAACGTTGAACCCGGACTTGACCGCCGTCTGGGCAACCGCGGAGCTGGTAGCGCCCGCGAGCATGGCCAGTCCGACGGCAAGGGCGATCCGCGAGCGAAAACCATTTGCGTTCATCGTCCCTCCTCGGCCCGCTCCCGCCTCCTCCACCCTCTGCAGGGCGCCGGGACACGGCAACCGGATCTGGAAACGCAAGTCAGGTGCCAGAACGGGCGGAATTGATGTCGCGGAAGGGAGGGTCAGGAGAGCTCGACGAGCACGTCCTCCCCTGCGATCTCGACGGGGTACGTCTCCGTGTCGGTCGCCCAGGGAGTGTCCTGGTAGACCTTCCCGGTCGTCACGTCGAAGTGCGCCGCGTGCCACGGACACGTCAGGAGCTGCGGGCTCCCGGCCGTCCCGAGCTCGCCCATGTGCAGCGGCGCGCCCCGGTGCGTGCAGGAGTCGTTCATCGCGAAAATCTTCCCGTCGATCTTCACGAGCAGGACCGGCCGGCCCTCGTGCTCGCGCATCGTCATCCCGCCCTCGGGAATCTCGGAGACCGACGCCAGCCGGACTTTCGGCACCGCGCTTTCGCCTGCCGCCTACCGACCCTCGGCGAGCGCGTCCGCGTAGAGCCGGTGGAAGTGATGGACTCCGCTCTCCCGGCGCACGGAGTACCTGCCCACGTCATAGGTCCGCGACTCCAGGCCCTTCTGCACGGCCTCACAGATGGCGACGTCCTCTCGCTGAATCTCGTCGGAAAACTCGATGGTCTGCCGGACGGTCTCCTGAACCACCGCGCTCTTCGGTTCGACGAAAAACCACTCGAAGATGGTCAGCGTGCGCCGGGGGGACAGCGGCACGATCAGGTTGGTCGAAAAGTTGTCCGGATAGACGTTCAGCATCAGGTTCGGATAGACCCAGTAGAACTGCGCGTCGCTCTCGGGCTGCGTGGGGTCGCGCCGCAGCCGGGCGCCCTCCCGCGGCTTGATGGGCGAGTGCTGCAGCGACCAGAAACGATCCGTTTCCGTCGAGTACAGCGCGTAGTCGATCTCCTTCATCAGCCCGGGGTGGACGATCGGGATGTGGTACCCCTCGAGGTAGTTGTCGACGTAGACCTTCCAGTTGCAGTCGAGCTCCCAGTCCTTCCGGGCGGCGAGCCCCATCTCCGACAGACCGCGCGCGTCGAGCGCCGTCGCCAGGTCTCCCAGCGTCTCGCGGAGAGACGGCGCGCCGGCGTCGAGGCACGCAAAGACCAGGCCCAGCCACGTCTCGACGCGAAACTCCGGGAGGCGGACCGAGGCCTTCTCGTAATCCTCGACTCCGTCGAACTCGGGCGTGTTCGAGAGCTGCCCGTCGAGCGCGTAACTCCAGCCGTGGTAACCGCACCGGAATGCGCCGCAGGAACCCTCGCCCTTCGCGACCGGGCCGGCGCGGTGGCGGCACACGTTCGAGAGCGCCCGCAGGCGATGGTCGTTGCCGCGAACGATAAGCAGTGGCTCGCCCGCGACCTCGGCGGTGAAGTACGAACCGACCGCCGCGACCTGGTCCTCGCGCCCCACCATCTGCCAGGTCCGGGCGAAGATCCGGTCCCGCTCCGCACCGGCCGCCGCCGGATCCGTGTAGCACCACGACGGGATCGTGGCGGCGTGGGAAAGGCGCTCGTCGACGCGAATTTCGCGGGACATGGTGTCCGAGTCTACAAGCCGGAAGGCGGTGGGGGGTAGGCGGCGGGCGGAGCCGGATCAGATCTCGATCTGCGCCCCCAGCTCCACCACCCGGTTCGGGGGCAGCCGGAAGAACGCCATCGCGCTGGTCGAGTTCCGGGACATCAGGGCGAAGAGCTTTTCCCGCCAGACCGCCATCCCCAGCGATCCCTTCGGGATCAGGGTCTCGCGTCCCAGGAAGAACGTCGTTTCCATGAGGTCGAACTTCCTTCCGTCGATCTTGACGCCCTCCAGGGCCCGCGGCACGTCCGGGTCCTGCATGAACCCGTACCGGAGGTTCACCCGGTGGAAACCCTCCTTCAACGGTTCGATCTCCACCCGCCGGCGCCGCGAGACGAAGGGTGACGACTCGGTCGTGACCGAAAGAAAGACGACCCGCTCGTGCATGCACTTGTTGTGTTTCAGGTTGAGAAGGAGCGCGTGGGGAGTTCCCGTGCTCACCCGGTCCATGAAGATCGCGGTTCCGGAGACGCGGAGCCGGGGCTTGCGGGCGACGCCCTCGAGAAACACGTCGAGCGGCAGCGTGTCGGCCTCCAGCCGCTTGGAGAGAATCCCGCGCCCCTGCCGCCAGGTCGTCATGAAGATGAACGTGACCGCCGCCGCTGCCAGCGACACCCAGCCGCCCTGCGGGATCTTCACGAGGTTGGCGAGGGCGAATGCCAGGGTGACCGCGAGAAAGAACGCGGTGATCGCGGCCGCCGTGACGCGGCCCCAGCCCAGAACCCGGCGGGAAACGGGATACGCCAGGACCGTCGTCACCACCATGGTCAGCGCGATGGCCACGCCGTACGCGTCGGCGAGACGGCTCGCGTTGCCGAACATGAGAATGACGGCCACCGTTCCCAGCATCCCGGCCCAGCTGATCCCCTTGATGTAGATCTGGCCCATCTCAGCGGAGGACGTGTACAGGATGCTGACCCGGGGCAGGTACCCGAGCTGGACAGCCTGCCGCGTCAGCGAAAACGCTCCCGAAATGACGGCCTGCGCCGCCAGCAGTGCCGCGATCGTGGCGAGGACGATCAGCGGAATCAGTGCCCACACCGGGGCGAGCAGGTAGAACGGATTCCGGATCGAGGTCGGGTCGCTCATCAGGAGCGCGCCCTGTCCGAAGTAGTTCAGGAGGAGCGCGGGTCCGACGAGGGCCACCCAGTCCAAGCGCAGCGGCCTCTTTCCGAAACGTCCCATGTCCGCGTAGAGAGCCTCGCTGCCGGTGGCGACGAGAAATACCGCGCCCAGGACGAGGAACCCCGCCATTCCGTTGGTGTCGAAGAAACGGAAGGCGTGAATCGGATGAACGGCTCGCAGAACCTCGGGCCGCTTCGCGATCGCCACGGCCCCGAGCGCCGCGATCGAGACGAACCAGAGCGCCATGACGCCCCCGAACGCCCGGCTGAACCGCGCCCTGCGGCGCTTCTGGAAATAGAAGAGAAGAATGAGGAGAGCGATCGAAAGCGGAACCTCGATCCTCGCGGCGGCGGGAGAGAAGAGCGCGAGTCCCTCGACCGCGGCGAGAACCGAGATCGCGGGCGTCATGATTCCGTCGCCGTAGAAGAGCGCGACCCCGACGAGACCGAGGAGCGCGGCCAGGGATCCGGCCTTCCGGGTGGGCTTCCCCTGCGGTACGAGCTCCATGAGGGCGAGAATTCCCCCCTCGCCGTTGTTGGCCAGACGCAGGATCCACCCGTGGTACTTCACGCCCACGACGAGAACGAGGCTCCAGAAGATGAGCGAGAGAGTCCCGAGCACGTTCGCCGAAGTGAGCGGCACGGCATGGCTCCCCGCAAAGCACACGCGGAGCGCGTACAGCGGGCTCGTTCCGATGTCGCCGTAAACGACGCCGAGCGCCGCGACCGAAAGAAGGAGGAGCTCCCGGCCGCGGGGCGCGATCGGATATCGCGTCGTCGCGGACTCGAAGGCCGACGGCTCGCTGACTGCGTCGCTCACAGTTCGATCTGAGCGCCGACCTCGACCACCCGATCGGGCGGAAGCCGGAAGAAGAGCGCCGCCCCCTGGGCGTTGCGGGACATCCAGGCGAAAAGCTGCTCCCTCCAGAGCGCCATACCCGGACGCTCTGTCGCCAGCAGCGTCTCGCGCCCCAGGAAGAACGTCGTGTGGTCCGGCTCGAAGCTCACTCCCGGCAGCACGATCGAGCTCACCATTTCCGGAACGTTGACGTACTCGTCCATGAAGCCGTGCCGCGCCACGACGCGGTAGAGGCCGAGACCGAGGTCCGTCGCTTGGACCTGCTCTTCGTCCGGAACGTAGGGGATCTCCTCCGTCACGATCGTCAGCAGGACCACCTTCTCATGAAGAACCTTGTTGTGCTTCAGGTTGTGGAGGAGCGCGAGAGGAATTCCGTCGAACGTCCGGTCCATGAAGACTGCGGTGCCGGAGACTCGCGGGGGAGGGTGGCGCATGATCGACGTGACGAAGGCTCGATCCGCCATCGCATCCTCGCGGATACGGTCGGTCAGGATGCGCCGGCCCCTCCGCCAGGTCGTCATGACCGTGAAAACGACGGCGGCCGCGAGAAGCGGGAACCACCCTCCGTGGGCCACCTTGATCATGTTGGCGCCGAAGAACGCGAGGTCGATGACGAGAAAAATGCCCATGAGGAGAAGAGCGCGGAGGCGACTCCAGCCCCAGATCTGCCGGGCCACGACGTAGAGCAGAGCGGTCGTGATCCCCATGGTGGCCGTCACTGCCACGCCGTACGCCGCGGCGAGGTTGGATGAGCTCCGGAAACCGAGCACGAGCCCGATGGTTCCGAGCATAAGCGCCCAGTTGACCGCGGGAACGTAGATCTGGCCGATCTCCCGCGCGGAAGTGTGACGCATCTCGAGCCGCGGCATGTATCCGAGCTGAACGGCCTGCCGGGTCAGCGAAAAAGCCCCCGAGATCACGGCCTGGGACGCGATCGACGCCGCAATCGTCGAGATGACGACCAGCGGGATCAGGCTCCAGCTCGGCCCGAGCTCGTAGAACAGATTCGCCGCAGCCGTCGGTTTCACGAGCAGGATGGCCCCCTGCCCAAAGTAGTTCAGAACGAGAGCCGGAAGCACGACTGCGAACCACGCATAGCGGATGGGCCGCCGGCCGAAGTGGCCCATGTCTGCGTAAAGCGCCTCCCCGCCCGTCACGACGAGAAAAACGGACCCCAACGTCAGAAAGCCCCTCGCCCGGTTCGCGACGAAGAACGTCAACGCGTGCGTGCGGGTCGAGCGCATCGAAGATCGCCGGCGCCTCCAGAATCCGGTACACGCCGAGCGACGCGAGGCACCCGAACCAGACGAGCATGAACGGCCCGAAGATCGCACCGATCCCTCCCGTTCCGCGCCTCTGGATCACAAAGAGAGCGATCAGCACGACGATCGTCAGTGGCCCGACGAAGTGCTCGAAAATGGGGGTCGCGATCTGAAGACCCTCGAGCGCGCCGAGCACCGTTATCGCGGGAGTGATCATTCCGTCGCCGTAAAGAAGCGCCGCCCCGAAAATTCCCATCGCGACGAGCACGCGGTTCCAGCCGCGCGCAGTCGTCGGCCGACGGACGAACGAGCGACATGAGCGCGAGGATGCCGCCCTCCCCGCGGTTGTCGGCCCGCAACACGAAGATGAGGTACTTGATCGAAATGATGATGACCAGTGACCAGAAGATCAGCGAGAGGACGCCGTAGACGTTCGAGGGGTGACCGGGAGGGCGTGGGCTCCGTGAAAGCACTCCCGCATCGCATAGAGCGGGCTCGTCCCGATGTCGCCGTAGACGACCCCGAGGGCCCCGAGCGACATGAGTGCCAGGTACCTCCCCCGGGGAGCCGACGTATGGTCCGACGCGGGCGCTCGCGGGCTCCCGCCTCCGCTTATCGAGGGTTCGCTCACAGTTCGATCTGCGCGCCCAGTTCGACCACGCGGTTGGGCGGCAACCGGAAGAATAGCGCCGCGCCCTGAGCGTTGCGCGTCATCCAGGCGAACAGCTTCTCCCGCCAGATCGCCATCCCCGGCCGATCCGTGGCCAGAAGCGTCTCGCGCCCCAGGAAGAAAGTCGTGCTGTCCGGGTCGAAGGTCACTCCGGGCAACTCGATTGACGTCACCATCTCGGGGACGTCCACGTACTCCATGAAGCCATGGCGTGCCACGACGCGGTAAATCCCGTTTCCCAGATCCTTCGTGTTCACCTGTTCCTCGTCCGGAACGTAAGGGACTTCTTCCGTCGCGATCGTCAGCAGAACCACCTTCTCGTGGAGGACCTTGTTGTGCTTCAGGTTGTGCAGAAGCGTCAGCGGAATTCCGTCGACCGTGCGGTCCATGAAGACGGCGGTGCCGGAAACCCGGGGTGGAGGGTGGCGGAAGATCGAGTTGCAGAACGCCTGATCGGCCATCGCCTCTTCGGCGATGCGCTCGGTCAGGATTCGCCGCCCCCGGCGCCAGGTCGTCATGATGGTGAAGATCGCGCCGGCGACGAGCAGCGGGAACCACCCTCCGTGGGCGATCTTGACGATGTTGGCCCCGAAGAACGAGAGGTCGACCGTCAGGAAGAACGCGGCGAACAGGACGATGACGGGGATCTTCCACTTCCAGCGCTGGCGCGCAACGACCGACAGCAGCACCGTGACGATGACCATGTCCGTCGTCACCGCCACACCGTAAGCCGCGGCCAGGTTGCTGGAGCTCCGGAAGCCGAGGACGAGCGCGATGCACGCGAACATCAAGGTCCAGTTCAGGACCGGTATGTAGATCTGGCCGATCTCCCGCGCCGACGTGTGCTGGATCTCCATGCGCGGCAGATATCCCAGCTGCACCGCCTGGCGGGTCAGGGAAAAGACCCCGGAGATCACAGCCTGAGAGGCGATGACGGTGGCGGCCGTCGCGACGGCGACGAGGGGCATCAGCGCCCAACCCGGCGCCATCGAGTAGAACAGCTTGGGGGCGGCCTCCGGAGAGTGGAGAAGAACCGAGCCCTGCCCGAAGTAGTTCAGGAGCAGCGCCGGGAGGACGAAACTGAACCACGCCACCCGAATCGGCCGCTTTCCGAAGTGCCCGAGGTCCGCGTAAAGCGCCTCGCCCCCGGTCACGACGAGAAAGACCGTCCCCAGGGTGAGGAATCCGGTCCACCCGTTCCGCGCGAAGAACGACAGGCCGCGGAGGGGGTTCAGCGCGCCGAACACCCGCGGTTCCTGCAGGATGTGGGAGATCCCGAGCACCGCGAGGATCGTGAACCAGAGGAGCATCACCGGCCCGAAGACCGCGCCGACCTGACCCGTCCCCCGCCGCTGGAAGACGAAGAGTCCGAAGATGATCCCGATGGTCGTCGGCAGGACGAGCTTGTCCAGGACCGGCGCCACGTGGGTGAGGCCCTCGACCGCCGAAAGAACCGAGATCGCCGGGGTGATCATCCCGTCTCCGTAGAGAAGCGAGGCTCCGAAGATCCCGACGGCGGTGATCAGCCAGCCGATTTTCTGATCGCCGCCCGCGCGGAGACGGACGAGCGACATGAGCGCGAGGATCCCGCCCTCTCCCCGGTTGTCCGCGCGGAGCACGAACACGAGGTACTTGACGGAAATGACCACGATGAGCGCCCAGAAGATGAGGGAGAGCACGCCGAGGACGTTGTCCGGCGTGGGAGGAATCGGGTGGCTTCCCGAGAAACACTCCCGCATCGCGTAGAGCGGGCTCGTTCCGATGTCGCCGTAGACCACTCCGAGCGCGCCGAGCGACATGAGGGCGAGGTAACGGCCGCGCGGAACCGCAGGGTCCGGATGAGTCTGGTGGACAACGGCCGGTGCGGCCACGGAGGGCCGACTCTAACCCGGATCAGCGCGGACGAAGGAGCTCGACGATCGCGTCGTGCCCGCGCTCGCGCGCCAGATCGATCGGAGTCTTCCCCGAGACGGCGGGCGCGGCTGTGTCCGCTCCGCGCGCGAGCAGCAGCCGGACCATCTCCTCCCGACCTTCTCCCGCCGCGGTGTGGAGAGGACTGAATCCTCCCTCCTGGCGCGCGCCGACCTCGGCTCCGTGCTCGAGCAGGTCGCGCACGATCTCCGCGTTTCCGCCGGCGACCGCGGAGTGGAGGGGCGCGACCCGGGTTCCGTTGCGCGCCGCCTGGTTCGGATCGGCGCCGCTCGCGAGGAGAAGTCGCGCGGCCGCCGCGTGCCCGAAGAACGAGGCGAGCCCGAGCGGCGTGAAACCGTCCGGGGCGAACTCGTTTGCCCGCGCCGGGTCTTCCGAGAGCAGAACGCGAAGCCGCTCGACGTCTCCGACGGCGCTGGCCTCGAACACGTCGGGCGACGCGCCGCGATCGAGCAGGATCCGCGTCACGCCTTCCTGACGGTAATAGACGGCCATCAGGAGCGCGGAAACGCCGGACTGCTTCGCGCGGGTGAGAGCCGGATTTCCGTCCAGAAGTCGCGAGACGTCGGCGGCGTTCCCCTTCTTGATCGAGTCGAAGAAAGCGTCGGCTCCGTCCATCGGCCCGTATCATAGGGGTCGTGCGAACGAGAAAAGTCGCGGGGTCTGATCCCCGAAGGGGGTCTGATCCCGCCTCTGTATAACCTCACTCCCGCCGAGGCCGCGCGGCTCCGACGCCTCTCCCCTCCCTGGCGCATCCAGAAGTTTCTCGACGAGCTCGACTACGACGTCCGCGGCGAAGGATGCCGCTCCGCCCGCCGCGTTCTTCGTGAGCGCAAGGTGCAGTGCATGGACGGCGCGCTCTTCGCCGCAGCGGCGCTCCGCGTCCAGGGACAGCGCCCTCTGATCCTGGACCTGGAAGCGGTGCAGGATGACGACCACGTGATCGCGCTCTACCGCGTGCGAGGCCTCTGGGGGGCGATCGCGCGATCCAACTACTCGGGGCTGCGGTTCCGGGAGGCTCTCTTCCCGACGGTGCGCGACCTCGTCCTCTCTTACGTCGAGGGGTACTTCAACCTGCGCCGCCAGAAGACGCTGCGGCGCTTCTCCCGACCCCTGGACCTCTCGCGTTTCGACCGCATCGGATGGATGACCTCGGAAGAGGACCTCTGGGAGATTCCGAACTGGCTGGTGGACGTTTCGCACCGGCGCCTCCACTCCCGGGCGCAGGAGAAGGCGCTCGCTCCCGTATCGAAGGTCGTGTTCGAGGCGGGAAAGGTCGGGAGGAAGACGTGAGTCGGCCGGCTACGGCGCGAGCCCCGGCTCGTAGTGGAGCACGAACTCGATGAAGCGGGCGACTTCCAGAATGTCCTTGCCGCGGAAGCGCACGGTGTGGGCGTCGGCGCGTTCGACGTTCGGGAGATACGCGAGCACCTCCGCCGGACGGTAATTCTTGAACCGCAGCTCGAGCTCGACGGGAGTCTTCAGCCGGTACGGTTTGACCTTCCCGGTGCGCGCCATGGCGCTCCGGGCTTTTTCGCGAATCAGTTCGCAGCTCGCCTCGGGAGTCACCGTCCGCGCGGAGTGAAATCCCAGCGGCCACTTGACGACGGCGCCCTCGACTTCGCCGAGGAGCGTCCGCGCCTCCTTCACGATCGCGTCGTCGCCCGTGATGAGCGCGACCGGCACGCCGAAGTGCCCGGCAATCGCGGCGTTCAATCCCGCCTCGGGCACGGAGATCCCGTTCAGCCGGATGTCCGCAAAGTTGGCCGAGGACATCGTGTGGGCTCGCACGCCTTCGGTATTCGTCGTCCCCGTGTGGTAGCCGACGAAGAGCACCGCGTCGAACGTGGAGTCGATCCCCTCCATCATCATGAGCGGCCGCGGCCAGGAGCGGATGATCTGAACGTCCTTCGGGAACTTCTCGATCAGGAGGTTCTGACCGTTGCCGTGGGAGTCGCTCACGAGGATCTCGGTGGCGCCGCCGGCGCGCGCGCCCTCGATCGCCGCGAGGACCTCGTTCGTCATGAACTCGCGGAAGCGCTGGTACTCGAACCCCTGAGGGCCGAGCTGCTCGCCGGTGACGACGCCGGCGATGCCCTCCATGTCCGCGGAGATGTAGACCTTGCCCTTGGCGAAGGCTGCGGCCGGCAGAAGCAGGGCTGTCAGCGCCAGGCGCAGTGCGAGACGTAGCCTCAACTAACCGTGACCCCGATCAGGCGCCCGATCGCATAGGTGCCGGCGGCCGCGACGAGGCCGAAGAGGACCGACCGAAACCCGGACCGGGCCGCCGGGCGCGCGGTGAAGAGCGTGATGCCCGCGCCGAGAGCGAAGAGGCCGAGAGTGCTGACGGCGACGCTCGCGAGCACCGCCGTCTGCCCGCTCGTGAACAGGAACGGGAGGACCGGTATGAGCGCTCCGGTCGAGAACAGCAGGAAGGAGGCGATCGCGGCTACCCACGGCGATCCGCCGAGCTCCGACGGATCGATTCCGAGCTCCTCGCGGGCCATGACGTCGAGCGCTTTCGCCGGGTCCGTCAGGATCCGCCGGGCGAGCACCTCGCTCTCGCCCTCGGCCATCCCACGGGCCTGATAGATCAGCGCGAGCTCCTCCGCTTCCTCTTCCGGGCTCGCCTCGATCTCCGCCGCCTCCGTCCGCATCTGGTTCTCGTAGAGCTCGCGCGAGCTCTGAACCGAGAGCCACTCTCCGAGCGCCATCGAGAACGAGCCGGCCAGAAGCCCGGCGAAGCCGGTGATCAGGATCGTCCGTCCGGGCAGGTTCGCCCCGGCCACTCCCATGACGAGCGCGAGGTTCGAGACCAGACCGTCGTTGGCCCCCAGGACTGCCGCGCGGAGAGCGTTGCCTCCCGCGGTGCGGTGCCGCCCCTCCAGGCGAGCGACTTCCGCGCCCGGTATGCCGCCGCCGGAGCGCTGGATGTGGCCGAGCAGTCTGGCGTGCGAGTGCTCGTCGCGCGGCATGCCCGCCGCGCGGGCCTCCGGCTGGTCGTCGTACTTGGCGCGGTCGGCCTGCTCGATCGCGAAGATGCTCGGGAGCACGAATCGTGCGCCGCCGCGCCGTGCGAGGAACGCGAGGAGGCGCGTCCGGAATCCGGGGCGGAACGACGGCGCCTCGACGCCGGCCACCCGCAGCTTCTCCGCCCAGATGCCCGCGTGGCGGCGTTCCGCGGCCGCCAGCCGCCGGTAGATGTCAGCGAGCTTCGGGTTCGGTTCCGCCTGCGCGACGGCCTCGTAGAGAGCCGCGCCATCCTGCTCTCCGCGGAGGTTCTCGAGGTAACGATCGACGGGGCGGGATTCCACTCGCGGGATGGTATTACGGCGGCCAGATCATTCCGCTGATTGCGTATTCGGGCACGTTTACCAGGGTCACGGCCGGCCTGGGACGCCCATCCGAAAGAGCTCCGCCTCCGCGGCAAGGTAGCCGAAGCTCGCCCACGAACCGCCTGCAATCACCCGCCGGAAGAGCTCGACCGCTTCCCCGGGCCGTCCGTTGTACAAGTGCCAGTTGCCGACGCCGTAGCCGACGGTCGCGACGCCGACGTCATTGCCCGCGTCCGCGGCCTCGGCCACGAGGGACTCCGGCGAGAGCTTCGCCTGGTACATCAGGAGCAGCCGGTGGTAGTCGCGGTTTTCAATGACGTCCATCCCCTCGAGGATCGGCTCGAGAACCGCGGCGGCTTCGCGGTCGCGTCCGAGCCGACGAAGCGTCATGTACAGCCAGTGGTTCGTGGCGACGAGCATGTCCGGATTGGTCGAGAACTTTGCGCACTCGCGGTATGCCGCGAGCGCGTTCTCGAAGTCCCCCTTCAGGTAGCGCGCGAGGCCGAGGTGGTACCAGATGTTCGAGTTGAGCGTGCTGGTCGGAAGGTTCCGCGCGTTGGGGAGGCCGTCGGGCTCGACTTCATCCGGGCGATTCGCCACGAGACGTCCCGCCGTTTCCAGGTCGGCGATCGCGGCGTCGAAGCGCCGGGTCGTGAGGAAGCGGTGGCCGCGGTGCCGGAAGAGGCGGGGCTCGGTCGGAAACTTCTCGATCCCCCGCGAGAAGACTGCGATCGCGTCCCGGTATCGCCCGAGGTACGCGGTGCGGCGACCGAGCCAGATCACCGCCTCGGGGTCGTCGGGCGCCGCGTCGAGTCTCGCCCGGGCCTCGGCGAGCCGCTGCTCGCGATCTCTCAGCGTTTCGGCGTCGAGGGCAGGCGGGACGAGCGGTTCGCCGAAGAGGGACCAGGCCTCCGCGCCGGGCGGGAGCTCGCGCTCGGGAGGAGGAGTTGCCGCCTTCCGCCCCGCTGCCACGCAGGCGACGGACGTCAGGAGCGGAAGGACGGCGAAGAAGAGCAGCCGGCGGATTACGCCTCCTTGTAGACCCAGGCTCCGACGATCGCCGCGACGATCATCTCGACCAGGCTCCATACGAGCCCGATCATGATGAGCCGCTGCGGAAAGAGACCGATGTTCATCATCGCCAGGTTCGCGAGGAACCCGGCGAAGAACCACCCCAGGACTCCGGCGATCGCCGCCGTCTTCGCTCCCGGGCCGTAGCGCGGACGGATCGCGGCGTACGTCCAGACCAGTCCGATGCCCGCGAGGAAGCCCCAGAGGATCCAGATCATCATCGCGTTGCCCGCCATTGCCGCGGCGGGGTCCTTGCCGAGCGCGCGCATCGCTTCTTCCCAGTCCCGTTTCACGACGACGGAGTTCAGGAGCATCTCGGACACGTTGATGACGATGCCCGCCACGAGACCGCCCAGAAAGACCCTTCCCCAGTTGATCCTGCCCATGCATTCCTCCTTCTCGAAAGAAGCCACCTCGGAACGCCGATGAGTCGCCGAAGAGTTGTTGCGCCGATTCTACAGGGGTCAACGCGGAATCACTGAATTCAGGTCAGACCCCGTACGAGCCCATAATCCTCGCCGTGACGCGACTGGACGATCTCGACACACCCTGTGTCGTCGTCGACCTCGACGTCGTCGAGCGCAACGTCTCCCGCATGGCCGATCGCGCGCGCGCCGCCGGCGTGCGGCTGCGCCCGCACGCGAAGACACACAAGATCCCGGAGCTCGGCCGCCTCCAGATCGCGGCCGGCGCGGCCGGGATCTCTCTCGCGAAGACCGGCGAGGCGGAGATCTTCGCCGACGCCGGTTTCGACGACGTCTTCCTCGCCTATCCGATCGTAGGCGACGGGAAGGGCCGGCGGCTGCTCGCCCTCGCCGATCGGATCCGACTCGCGGTGGGCGCGGACAGCGTCGCGGGCGCTTCGAGTCTCGCCGCCGTCTTCCACGCGGCGGGGCGCCGCCTGGACCTTCTGCTGAAGGTGGACTGCGGATATCACCGCGTCGGAGTCTTGCCGGCTCAAGCCCCGGAGGTCGCCCGGCGGATCGCGGACCTGCCCGGGGTCTCGCTCCGCGGGATCTTCACCCACGCGGGGCACGCGTATCTGGCGACGGCGCCGGGCGACGTCGCGGCGATCGCGCGGCGGGAGGGGGAAACCCTCGCGGCGACCGCGGAGCTCCTCCGATCGGAGGGTCTGCCGATTGGAGAGGTTTCGGTGGGCTCGACGCCGACGGCGCGCGGCGCCATGACGGTCGCCGGCGTCACCGAGTGCCGCCCGGGCAACTACGTCTACCACGACGCGTCCCAGGTCTCGATCGGAACCTGCGCGATCCAGGACTGCGCGATGACCGTGCTGGCGACGGTGGTTTCGACGCCGGCCGCGGACCGCGCGGTGCTCGACTGCGGCTCGAAGACGCTGTCCTCCGACCCTCTCCGGCCGACGCCCGGCGGCCACGGCTGGATCCTGGGGCGGACGAGTCGCCTGGCGAGCCTCTCCGAGGAGCACGGCGTCGTCCGGGTGGAGCCGGGGGAAACGTTCCGCGTCGGCGAGAGGGTCCGGGTGCTCCCCAACCACGCGTGCGTCGTGTCGAACCTTCACGACCGGATCGTCCTCGTCCGGGGAGATCGCGTCGAGGGGGAGTGGGCGGTGGCCGCGCGCGGCCGCGTGCGCTGAGGACCCCGGGTTAAGATTGTCCTCAAGCGCGCTCTTTTCTTTTTCAATTTGGGGGTGGGGAATGCGGATCCGTTTCGTCTTCGCTCTGCTCTTCCTCGTCGGTTTTGTTCTCGATCGCCGGCCCGCGCTCGCCCAGGACACCGTCATTTCAGGTCGGGTGACGTACGAGGACGGCGCTCCGGTCGCCAACGCGACCATCACCATCGCGGAGCTCGGCCTCTCGGCGACGACCGACACCGATGGGCGCTACACGCTCGCCGTTCCGGCCGGGTCGGTGAGCGGGCAGACGGTGGAGTTGCGCGTCGTCGCGCCCGGCCTTCAGTCCAAGACGGAAAGGGTCACTCTGGGAGCCGGGCCGATGACGCAGGACTTTTCCCTCGGTTTCTCCTTCGCGCAGGACGTCGTCGTCGGGTCCCGCGCCGCGGGCGCTGCCGCGGAGAAGGCGGTCCCGGTCGACGTCTACACAGAGGAGCAGGTCGAGAGCGCGTCCGGGAGCGCCGAGACCGCTCAGATCATCGAAGCGATCGCACCTTCCTTCAACTTCCCGCGCCCCACGATCGCTGACGGGACCGATTCCGTCCGCCCCGCGACGCTCCGCGCCCTCGGACCCGATCACGTGCTGGTCCTCATCAACGGCAAGCGGCGCCACCCGAGCGCCCTCGTGAACGTCAACGGGACGATCGGACGCGGCGCGCAGAGCGTCGACCTGAACGCGATCCCCGCGGCCGCGATCGAGAGAATCGAAGTCCTCCGCGATGGTGCCGCGGCGCAGTACGGCTCCGACGCCATCGCGGGCGTCATCAACATCGTGCTCAAGTCCGGCGTTTCCCCGCTCGAGCTCGGGCTCCAGGGAGGCACCACGACTCACTCCGACGGAGAGCTCATCGATGCCCACGTCAACTCCGGTTTCAAGCTCGGACGCGGGTCTCTGAACTTCACCGGCGAGTATCGCAAGCGCTACGAGACCAATCGGGCCGGCGACGACCCGCGGGACCAGATCGTCCTCGGCGACGCGGGGAACAATCCGGTTCGGCAGCCGAACACTCACTACGGCGACGCCGAGGTGCAGGACATCCTGGGCTTCGTTAACGGATCGTTTCCGGTCAACGACGACGGCTCCACGAGCTTCTACGTTTTCGGCGGCGCGAGCCGGCGCGACGGCGTGCACGGCGGCAACTACCGGCGGTCGATACAGGTCCAGAACTGGCCGCAGATCTATCCGCTGGGATTTCTTCCCCTGATCGAGCCCGAGATTGTCGATTACTCCGGCACGCTCGGAATTCGCGGGGTCGTGGCCGACAGCTGGTTCTGGGACCTTTCCGCTCAGTACGGACACGACAAGTTCGACTTCAATGTCACGAACAGCCTGAACACGTCTCTCGGCCCGAACATCCCCCCCAACCAGACGAGTTTTTACGCCGGGTCGCTCGAGTCCAACCAGTTCGTCAGCAACCTCGACGTCACCCGGGAGTTCGAGGTCGGCATGGCCGGCCCCCTGAACGTCGCGGTCGGCGCCGAGTTCCGTCGCGAGAACTATCAGCAACACGCCGGCGAGGTGAACTCCTATATCGCCGGCCCCGTCCCGGACCGAAGCGGCGCGACGGCTCCCGCCGGCGCCCAGGTCTTCCCGGGGTTCCGCCCTTCCAACGAAGTCGACGCCTCGCGCAGCAGCTACGCCGGCTACGTCGACGTGGAGGGAAACGTCCTCCCCTTCCTCCGCCTCGGCGTCGCCGGCCGGTTCGAGCACTACACCGACTTCGGGAACACGTCGGACTTCAAGCTCACGGCGCGTGTCGAGGCGACCAAGCAGCTCGTCTTCCGCGGGGCGGCATCGACGGGCTTCCGGGCGCCCTCGCTCGGCCAGACGAACTTCTCGGCGATCAGCACGAACTTTCTCCTCGTGAACGGGGTCTTCGTGCCTTTCGAGGTCGGCCACTTCCGAGTCAACACCCCCCTGGCGCGGGCGCTCGGCGCCGAGGACCTGGAGCCCGAAGACTCCGTCAACTACAGCGGCGGCTTCGTCTGGAGTCCCTCGAGGCACTTCGACTTCACCGCCGACTACTTCTTCATCGGGATCGACGACCGCGTCATCCTCTCCGGAAACTTCACGGGCCCGGCCCTGAACCCGATTCTTCAACCCTTCAACGCCACGGGCGCCCGCTTCTTCACGAACGCGATTGACACGGAGACGGAGGGCTACGAGCTCACTGCCAACACACATGCGGGGCTGGGAAGCGCCGGCGTTTTACGCTTCCAGGCAGCCTTTGCGCACTCGGAGAACACGATTACCCGGATCGCTGCGACGCCGCCCCAGCTGGCCGGATTCCAGGAGACGCTCTTCGACCGCCTGGAGCAGCGGCGGCTGACCTGTGGTCAGCCGGAGAACAATCTGCGGCTGACGGCCGACTGGAGCCGTGGGGACGTCGGCGCGGTCACGCGGGTCAAGCGCTTCGGCGAGTACTGCAACATCGACAGCGCCCTGGTGGCGAACGATCAGACGTTCGGCGCAGAATGGGTCCTCGACTTCGAGCTCTCCTATCGGCTCGGGAAGGTCGAGCTGGCGGCAGGCGTGGAGAACCTCCTCGACAACTTCCCGGACCGGAACATCGTCCTGAACAACAACAACGGCATCTTCACGTACCCGCGCAACGCGCCCTTCGGCTTCAACGGCCGGTACGTCTACCTCCGCACCGCGTACGTGTTCTGAGAAGAGGGGTCAACGCTGAATCCCTGAATTCAGCCATTCTGCGTTGACCCCATGATTTCGCTACCGATCTGGCTCGCGATCCTGGTCGGGGCGCTCGCCCTCTGGGCGCTCGTGGGCCACTTCGTTCTACCCGGAGCGCGTTGGATCCTGCGGCGGCGCGTCAACCGCGTTCTCGAGGAGGTCGAGGCCCGACTCAAGATCCGCATCCCGCCGTTCAAGCTGACGAAGCGGGAGATCCTGATCGAGCGACTGGTCGACGATCCCCAGGTCCAGGAGGCGGCGCACGCCGAGGAGAGAGAAGGGAGTGCGACCCGCGCGGCGGTGCGGCGCCGAATCGATACCTACGCGCGGGAGATCGTCCCGCAGTTCAACGCGTACCTGTATTTCCGGCTGGGTTACGGGATTGCACGGTGGTTCGTGCGGCTCCTCTACCGCGTCCGGCTCGGGTACTCCGACGAAGAGGGTCTCGCGGCGCTCGATCCCAACTCGACGGTGGTCTTTCTCATCAACCACCGCAGCAACATGGACTACATCCTGCTGTCCTACCTCGCGGCCGAGAAGGCCGCCCTGTCCTACGCGGTCGGCGAGTGGGCGCGGATCTGGCCGCTCCAAACGCTCATCCGGTCGATGGGCGCGTACTTCGTCCGGCGCAACTCCAAGGATCCGCTCTACCGGAAGGTGCTGGAGCGCTACGTGGCCATGTCGACCGCGGCCGGCGTCACGCAGGCGGTCTTCCCGGAGGGGGGCCTCTCCCGCGACGGAACGCTGCGAAAGCCGCGGCTCGGCATCCTCGACTACATCGTGCGCGCCTTCGATCCGGACGGGCGCGACGTCGCGTTCGTTCCGGTCGGGATCAACTACGACCGGGTCTTCGAGGACCGAAGCTTCCGGCTGGAGCTCGACGGAGCCGGGACCGGTCCGAAGCCGAAGGCGGGCGGCGCCGCCGGCAACACCCTCCGGTTCGTGCTCCGGAACCTCGTGCTGATGGCGCGCAACCGCTGGCACCGCTTCGGGTATGCGTGCGTCAACTTCGGATCCCCGGTTTCGCTCGCTGCGTACGCGAAGTCACACCGCGTCGACTTCCGCGCGCTGTCGAAGGAGGACCGGTTCGCGCGGGTCGAGAAACTGGGGGACGACCTCATGACGGCGATCGCGGCGGTCATCCCGGTCGTTCCGGTCCCGCTGGTGGCGACCGCGTTCGTCCGCGACCCCGACCGGTCCCGGACGGAGCTCGAGCTCAAGGCCGAGGTGCTGGCGTCCATGAAGGACCTCGACCGCCGCGGCGCGCACGTCTATCTGCCTCGGAAAGACCAGGACTACGCGATTACGGTGGGTCTCCGAATGCTGACCCTCCGGCACCTGGTGGACGAGAAGGACGGGCTCTTCACGGCGCGGAAGGATGAGCTGCCGCTAATGACGTACTACTCGAATTCGATCGCGCATTTGTTCCATTTGTCATCCTGAGCGAAGCGAAGGATCTGGCCTCCCTCAGCGCCAGATCCCTCGTCGCTTCGCTCCTCGGGATGACAAGTGGGTAAGGACAGCGCTCCTCGGGATGACAGGGAGGGCAGTGTCATCCTGAGCGAAGCGAAGGATCTCTGGCTTTTCAAGGGAGAGATCCTGCGTGAGCAGGTCCCGAGCAAACGAGCGCGACGGTCAGTCGTCGTCGCGGACGAACACGGAGAGCAGGACGCTGACGATGGTCACCACGAGCGCTCCCAGGAACGCGGCGACGAACCCCGTCACGTGGAAGCCGATCCCGAGCGACTCGGAAACCGCGCTCGTCAGCCAGAGCATCAGCGCGTTGATGACGAAGGTGAAGAGCCCGAGGGTCAGGGCGATCAGGGGACAGGTCAGCAGCTTCAGGATCGGCCTCACGACGGCGTTCAGAACGCCGAAGACCAGGGCCACGAGAAGCAGCGACGTCCACGGACCGGTGTGCTCGACTCCGGGGACGATCTGCATCGCGATCCAGAGAGCCGCCGCGTTGATGAGGAGCCGGATGAGGAACTTCATCCGGAAAGCCTATCGCGCCGCACCGCGAGCATCGTGATGTCGTCGGAGCGCTCCGAGCCTGCGGCGTGGACCGCCACGGCGGATTCGACCGCGCTCAGCAGGGCCTTCCCCGACGGAGTCCCCGTCGCCAGGAGCTCGATCAGCCGCTCCTCCGAGAAGAAGCGGCCGGACGGGTCTTTCGAGTCGGTCACCCCGTCGGTGAAGGCAAACAGGGTCTCCCCCGGCGCGAGCACCGTCTCCCGCGCCGCGAAGGTCATGTCCGGCATCATGCCGAGAGCCGGACCCGTCGGACCGAGGCGGTCCGCGGAGGTCCGAGACGGTCCGAAAAGGATCGGGGCCTCGTGGCCGGCGTTGACCCACGCCACTGAACCCGTCCCGGGATCGAGCACGCCGACGAACGCGGTCGCGAACATGTTCGAGCGCCCGTGCGTGCGCGCGATGTAGTCGTTCGTTGCGACGACCGTCGAGAGCAGGCGCTGCCCGTCGGGCGCCGCGTCACCCGCGTCGAACGCCCGCTCCGCGCCCGCCCGGAGAAGGCTCCGGAAGAGCGCCATGAAGAGCGCGGCGCCGACCCCCTTGTCGCAGACGTCCGCAACGACGAGGCCGATCCGCGACCCGCCGGCCAGCGGAAAGGCGTCGTAGAAATCGCCCGCGACCTGGCGCGCCGGCTGGAACGTCGCCGCGATCTCCCAGCCCGCCGGTTGCGGAAGCTCGTCGGGCAGGAAGCTCTGCTGGATCTGGCGGCCGATCTCGAGATCGCGCTCCAGGCTCTTCGCCCAGAGCCGCTCCCGGTCCCGGAGCCGCTTCTTTTCGAGCGTCGCCCCGACCCGCGCCCGGAGGAGAACCGTGTTGAACGGCTTGGGCAGATAGTCCGTCGCGCCGATCTCGATGCACCGGACGACGCTCTCGATCTCGGTGACCGCGGAGATCATGATCACCGGGAGGCGATCGAGCGTCTTGTCCTCGCGGAGGCGCTCGAGCACCGCGTAGCCGTCGAGCTCCGGCATCATGATGTCGAGCAGGACGAGGTCGAACTCCTCCGCCGCGATCATCTCGAGGGCCTGCCGTCCGTTCTCGGCGCGCGCGACCGTGTGGCCCTGCTGCTGGAGCCGCCGGGAGAGGAGGTCCCGGTTCATCTCGTTGTCGTCGACTACGAGGAGCCGGCCTCCGGTCGGCGGCGTAACGGCAGCCAGCTCTCAGCCCCCCGTCGTGGCCAGGAGCCGTCGCAGATACGGGAGCTGCTGTTCCGCGGCGCGCTCCCCCTCCTCGATGACGTACGGGATCTTGTCCGTGTCGAAGAGGTGAATGCTCTCGCGGAACTGGGGAATGATCGGAAGGATCTCCGCGTGGTGCGCGAGGTTGTGGAAGGCGTAGTTCGCCCGCAGCAGGTTGTTCGACATGATGCTGGAGAGCTGAAACGCGAACCGCAGCACCGAGGTCGCGCGGTGCTGGTAGGGGCTCTCGAAGCCGAGGGTGACGATAACGTCCGCGCCGTTCTTGATCGCCACGCCCACCGGCATCGGGTCGGTCAGGAACCCGTCGACGTAGAGGTGTCCGTCCACCTTCCAGGGCTGGAAGACGTACGGGATCGCGATCGACGCCCGGATGGCGTCTACGAGCCGGCCGCTCGAGAAGACCTTCTGCTCGCCGGAGTGAAAGTCGGTGGCGGTCAGGTAGAGAGGGATGCGCGCGTCCTCGAAGTTGTGCTTGCCGAACGCGGTCTCGAGCCGCTCGAGGATGAGCCGGTCGTCCACGAGGCCGAAGCTCTCCCGAAAGGCAAAGACCTGCGGCAGGATCGCTCGCAGGAGCGACGGGTAGTGCCGCCGCTTCGTGAGCTCGCGCGTCCAGAGGCGGCGGGTCATCTCCTCGGCCGTCGCGACGTCGACGCCCAACGCGATGAGAGCGGCGTACAGGCTGCCGCCGCTGCAGCCGACGACCATGTCGATCGCGATCCCCTCACGGCCGAGGACCTTGAGAAGCCCGAGCGCCGCGGCGCACTTGACGCTGCCCGCCCCGATGACGAGCGCGACGCGCCGACTCACCCCGGAAAGCTCGCCGCCGCCGAGTCGACGTCCGGGTAGACCTGGAGGATGCTCGTGAATCCCGACAGCTCCAGGACCCGGAGGACCTCGCGGCGCACCGCGGCGAGGCGCAGGTCGCCCCCGTGCTGCCGCGCCTCCTTCACCATCTCGAGCAGCGCGCGGAGACCAGCGCTCGACGTGTAGTCCACTCCGGCGAAGTCCGCCACGATCTGCACCGTCCCGGCCGTCACCTGCTGGCGAAGCGCGGAGACCAGGTCGGCGCGCGGTCGCTCCGTCGACGCTGCCGTCGATCGAGACGATCCCGATCGGCCCTCTGCTCTCGACCCGGATCTCCATGGCTCTCCTACTCCGGCGGCTGCCGGACGAACTTCTTGACCAGCGTGAGTCGGTTCTTTCCGTCGCCGTCGGACTCGTACTCCAGCCGGTCGGCGATCTGCTTGATCAGGTGCCAGCCGAGGCCGCCCGGGCGCCGCTCGATTGCCGGGACGTCGAGCAGAGGGATCGGCGCGTCCTCCGGGCGGAACGGCGGCGCGTGATCCGTGATCGTGATGACGATCTCGTCCCCGTCAATCTCGAAGGCCACACCGATGGGACCCGGGTCCCGCCCCTCGTAACCGTGAACGACGAGGTTGCTGCACGCTTCGTCCACCGCGAGTTTCAGGTCGAAGCACACGAGCTCGTCCACACCCGCGCGGCGGCAGGCGGCTTCGACGAAGTCCCGGAACGCCGCCACGTTCTCGACCCGCGCTTCGCGTTCGATCTCGACCCGTTCCGACCCGGCCCCGCCCTTCAGCCGGCCTTCCTCTTCTGGAGCAACCCCTCGATCTTCGCGAGAAGGCGCGTGTACTCGATCGGCTTGGTGTCGAAGTCGTCGCAGCCCGCCTCGCGCGCTTTCTTCTCGTCCCCCGCCATGGCGTGGGCCGTCAGCGCGATCACCGGCAGGCCTCGCGTCGCCGGGTCGGCCTTCAGCCGGCGCGTCGCCTCCCAGCCGTCCAAAACCGGCAGGCTCATGTCCATCAGGACGAGGTCGGGCGCGTCGCTCGACGCCATCGCAACGCCTTGCGCGCCGTCCACCGCGAGGACGACTTCGTAGCCGCTCCGGATCAGGCGCCGCGACAGCATGTCGCGGTTCATCTCGTTGTCTTCGACGAGCAGGATCTTCGGCACATTGTCCCCGGTTACGCCACGGCGCCTGTCCGGTAGGCGGCCAGGATCTCCGCCAGCCGGTCGCGGTCCACGGGTTTCACGAGATAGTCGGCCGCTCCCATGGCGAGCCCCCGGTCCCGGTCATCGGAAATCGAAACCATGACGACCGGGATTCCGGAGAGCTGCGGGTCGGCCTTCAGGCTCTTGAGAACGGTCCACCCATCGATGCCGGGCATGACGACCTCGAGCGTGATGAGGTCCGGTCGCTTCTCCCGCGCCAGGTGCAAACCCTCTTCCCCGGTCCCCGCCGTGAAGAGCTGATAGCCCTCGCGCGCCGCCAGGCGCTCCATGAGGTGGCGCACCGCGGGGTCCTCGTCGATGACGAGGAGAGTCTTGCCGGTCGGCGCGACCTTGCCGGTTTCCCGCGCGTGATCGCGCCGCACTCCCGGAAGGCGCATCCGGATCGACGTCGCCTCGCCGTCGTAGTTCTCGATGTCGCCGGGCAGCCGGACGATGAAGGTCGACCCTTTCCCAGCTTCGCTCTCCACGTTGATGTCGCCGCCCATCATGACGCAGAACTTTCGCGAGAGAGCCAGGCCCAGCCCGGTCCCGCCGTACTTGCGCATGGTGCTGCCGTCGGCCTGCGTGAAGGCCTGGAAGAGCTTCGCGGTCTGCTCCGGAGTCATTCCGATCCCGGTGTCGCGGATCCGGAACACGACCCAGCTGCCCGTGACGTCGGACTCGCGCGCCACGTCGAGCGAAACGCTCCCCTTCTCCGTGAACTTCGCAGCGTTGGAGAGCAGGTTCAGCAGCACCTGCCGCACTTTCGTGATGTCTTCCCGGATCTGGCCGACGTCCTCCGCGCAGTGCACCTCGATACGGTTGCCGTTCTTCTCCACGAGCGGGTTGGCGGTCGCCACCACGTCCTCCACGAGGTTCGCCACGTCGAAGGTCTCCAGAAAGAGCTTCATCTTCCCGGCCTCCACCTTCGAGAGGTCGAGCACGTCGTTGATCAGGCCGAGCAGGTGCTTTCCGGACGACCGGATCTTCTGAAGGTCCGCCACGAAATCCTTCTGGCCGGACGCCTGAGCGTCTTCCTCGAGCATTTCGCTATACCCGATGATCGCGTTCAGCGGAGTGCGAAGCTCGTGGCTCATGTTCGCCAGGAACGCGCTCTTCGACTGGTTGGCCTCCTCCGCCGCCTCCTTGGCCTCGAGCGCGGTCTGCCGCGCCTGCTCGATCTCCCGGTTCTGCTGCTCGATCTGATCGTTCCGGTCGGAGAGAGCGTTCTTCGCCAGACGGACCCGCTTCGTCTGGAGGTGGCCGTGGTACCCGAAGATCGTGGTGACCGTGAGAATGCCGACGATGCAGAAGAGCGCGGTCGGCAGGTCCGACTCGGGCTCCAGCCGGAAGCCGAGTGGAAGCCCGACGACGACCATCCCGAGCAGGATCGCCGCGAGGCCCCTCGCGGCCTGGCGGAGGCCGCCCACCGAGAGGTTCGCGGAATTCAGCGCAGCGACCATCACCGCGCTCGGGAAGAGGCTGAAGGACATGGCCGCCGCCCACGCGCCCACGAAGAAAGAGTCGAACAGCAGGTTCCGGAATTCTGCCGCCCGTGTGTCCTTCGCGTTCTTCGCCGCGAAATAGGCGATCTGCGGCCAGAGCAGCCCCATGAAAACCATTCCGGCGAACATAGGAAGGGGCGGCCGTCCGCGAAAGTGGAAGAGCGGGATCAACGCGACGACCACCATGGAAACCATTCGGACCCGGTAGTCGAGGGTCACGAGCGGGTGGAGCTGTCGCGTCTGCCCCGGAACGGTCGCCATTGTGATTTACCTGCGGTAACTTTACCGCAGGCTCACGGGGCTAACGCTTGCGCGTCTTCCTGGAGGAAGCTTTCCGATCGCTCACGAGGATGCTGACGACGAGGGCGAGTCCTCCGAACGCAGCGGCCAGGAAGAAGAGGATTGCGAGCCCCGGATATCCCAGGATGCGGAACGTCGTCGGCACCTGCATGAGGAGCGCGGCGCCCACGATCAACGATGCGAGGATCAGGCCGAGCGCGATCCGGTTTGCGATTTTGTGCAGGCCGTCGATCAGCAGCGTCTCGTCGATGGCGTCGACGTTCAGGCGGAGCTTGATTGTTCGCGAGGATGTCGAGGACCTTGTTCACGCGGCCGGGGAGCTTCTCGATGAAGTCCTTCGCCTCGAGAAGCGCTGCGTAAAGGTTGGACGGGGAGGCGCTCTTCCTCATCCGCCGCTGCAGGAGCTCGGCCGCGTTTCGCCGCACGGAGGCGTTGGGGTCGAAGGCCGGATCGAGGGTGCGCGCAATCTCGTCTAAGTGCAGGAGCGTCTTGCCGAGCATCGTCAGGTCGGACGGCAGCCGCACCCCCGCCTCCCCTGCGGCGCGCGACACCTCCATGACGACCCGGCCGATCTGGATCTCCTCCACCTTCGCGTTCTGGTACACACCGACGAGCTCCGAGACGTGGCGGCGGAACTCCACTTCGTCGTACGTGTCGAGCTTCTCCCCGATCTCCGCGGCGCGGTCGGCAGCCTCGTCGCCATGCCCCTCGCTGATCGCGAGCAGCAGCTTCAGAAGGTTCTCCTGCATGGTCGGGGAGATCCGCCCGATCATCCCGAGATCGAGGAGAGCCAGCTTCCCGTCGTCGTTCAGGAAAACGTTGCCGGGGTGCGGGTCGGCGTGGAAAAAGCCGTCGATCAGGATCTGCTTGAGATAGGCGTTGTGGAGCTCCTCGGCCAGGGCCGCGCCATCGATCTCCATGCGGGACAGCGGCGACAGCGACGTGATCTTCTGCCCGAAGACGTAATCCATCGTGAGGACGCGCGTCGTCGTGAAGTCCTGGACCGGAGCGGGCACCACGATCCGCTGGAACTCCTGGAGGTTCTCGCGCAGGGTCACGAGGTTCTGCGCCTCCTGGCGGTAGTCGAGCTCGCGAAGCAGCGTCTTGCGGAACTCCTCCACCATCTTCTCGAACTGGTAGAGGCGGCCGGCCTCCGCGTGCTTGTCGAGGAGCTGCGCGATCTCCGTGAAGGCTTCGAGGTCCTCGATGATCTGCTCCCGGATGCCAGGCCTCTGGACCTTGACCGCGACCGGACGGCCGTCCCGCAGCGTCGCGCGGTGGACCTGGCCGAGCGACGCGGCCGCGAGCGGGGTCGCTTCGAAGTCGGCGAAGGCCTTGGAGATGCGGACGCCCAGCTCCTCCGTGACGATGCGCTCCACCTCCGCGAAAGAAAACGGCTCGACCTTGTCCTGCAGACGAGCCAGCGCTTCGAGATAGGCCACCGGGAGGAGGTCGGCGCGCGTCGACAGCAGCTGCCCCACCTTGACGAACGTGGGTCCCAGGCGCTCCAGGTCCCGCGCCAGATCCTCGGCCTTCGGCTTTTCGCCGGGAGTCGGGGCGCCCGGCGAGACCTCGGCGTCGACGTCCAGACCCTTCGCGAGGTCGGCGCGGCCGTACTTCATCAGCAGGACGGCGATGTCCTTGTAGCGCTTCAAGTGGCTCGGTTTCAGTGAGACGGGCATGTCGGTAGCGGGCAACCTTTCAAGGAACGCGCCAGCCCGGCGGTAGGCTCTCCGGGTGCCGGAGGGTTCGGAGGTCTTCGTCGCCGGCGGCACCGGTTACATCGGGCGCCCCCTGGTTTCCGAGCTCCTCCACCGGGGGCACGCCGTCCGGGCCCTCGTGCGGCCGGGCTCGGAGGGGAAGCTCCCGTCGGGCGCGACCGCCGTGACGGGAGACGCGGTTCGGGCGGAGACGTTCGCGGCCGGGGTCGCCCCCGCGCGGACGTTCGTCCAGCTCGTGGGAGTCGCTCACCCGAGCCCCGCGAAGGCGGCCGAGTTCCGGTCCGTCGACCTCGCATCGCTCAAGGCGTCCGTCGAGGCCGCGGTCGGGGCGGCAGTTGAGCACCTCGTCTACCTGTCGGTCGCGCAGCCCGCGCCCGCGATCATGAAGGCGTATGCCGCGGTCCGCGCGGAGGGGGAGGCGATCGTCCGCGCGAGCGGCATGCGCGCGACGTTTCTGCGACCCTGGTACGTGCTCGGTCCCGGACACCGGTGGCCGTACCTGCTCGTTCCCGCGTACTTCGTGTTCGAGCGGCTCCCGGGCACGCGCGACGCCGCGCGGCGGATCGGACTCGTCACGCTGCCGCAGATGGTGGCCGCCCTCGTCCGCGCGGTCGAGAAGCCGCCGGACGGCGTGCGGGTACGGATCGTGGAGGTCCCCGAAATTCGGGGGATGGGGTCAGTCGTGTATTCCTGTACTCCGCCGCCCGGATAGCCCAACGCCCGGCCGGAAATACAGGAATGCACGATTGACCCCAGGGCAGGAGGAGGGACGCGTGACCGAGTGGCAGCGGGACGCCGGCCGGAAAAAGGAATGCACGATTGACCCCAGGGCAGGGAGGGACGCGTGACCGAGTGGCAGCGGGACGGCTTCACCATCTCGACCGATCGATCGAGACTCGACCCCGAGGCCATCCACGAGTTCTTGACCGGCTCCTACTGGGCCAAGGGAATTCCGCGCGAGGTCGTCGACCGGTCGATCGAGGGATCGCTGTGCTTCGGGGTCTTCGACGGAGAACGCCAGGTCGGCTTCGCGCGCGTGATCACGGACTTCGCGACCTTCGCGTACCTGGCGGACGTCTTCGTCCTCGAGTCGCACCGGGGGCGCGGCCTCGCGGCGTGGCTGATGGAGTGCATCCTGGCGCACCCGAACCTCCAGGGGCTGCGCCGCTGGATGCTCCTGACCCGGGACGCCCACCCCCTGTACCGCAAGAGCGGATTCCGCGATCTCGCGCACCCCGAGCGGGTGATGGAGCTGACGTTTCCGGGGATCTACGAGGAGCGGGGCTGAGGACTAGGGACTAGGGACTCGGGACCCTGGATCGCTTCGCTTCCTCCGCCATTGCCTTGGCTTCGGGGGTGTTGAACGGGAAGTGATCCAGCACGTCGTACTCCCAGACGTTGGTCGGAAAGATGACGACGAGCTCCGCGACTTCATCGTCCAGGTTCTGGAACGAGTGAGGCACGCCCGGAGGAATGTTGACGATGTAGGGGCCTTCCTTGACGAATATCTTGTCACCCAGTGCGTAAAGGATCTTCTGCCCCTTCAACAGCACGTGGGATTCCTCGCCCTTGTGGGTGTGCATCGGGGGAGCGCCGCCTGGCGCCGTGTAGGTGATCCCGATCGTCAGGTTCTTGTAACCGTGCCGCTGTCCCTCCATCACGTGGACGTACTCGCCGGGCCCGGGGTTGATCACGTCCAGATCATCTCTTCGAGAGGGCGAAGTCCTTGACGTCGGTCATCGCGGGCGGCTGGAACGGCCCGGGCACCTGTCGAGCCTCCAGAACCTTGTACGAATGGTGCTGGGCATTCAGCTGCCTTCTCGCTTCATCGACGTCCAGGATCAGCTCGCCGTGCTCGATCCTCTGCCCCGGCTGGGCATCCGAGGGCGAATGGTTCACGACGGGTTCCGGCAGCAGAGCCGGTTTCGCTCCGGCTTCCGCAGGGGGTGGCGCCGGTGCGCGCGAACATCCCGAAAGCACCAACGCGAAACCGAGCGCGACGACGATTTCTCTCGCCCTTCCTCTCATGCCTTGCCCCCCACGACAGGAGGCGATCTTAGCTCCGCTTCCGTTCGAGTCTTCAATGTGCGGGCTCTCGGATCAGTTCCGAAAAGCCCTCGTGTCGGCGGAGCCGCAGAGACGCCCGCCCTCCTTCGCGCCGCCGGAATAGGTCCGCACCGCCCGGGTGACCTGATCGGTCACCGTCAACGTGTAGTCCAGGTCGGTCAAACCCGTGTGAAACACCCAGAAGTAACCACCGGGTTGCGCGGTCGCATCGGCCATCTTGACGAAGACTTCCGGAAAGCGCGGATCACCGGTGAAGCTCGGGAGACTGAAGTACCCGAATCGGTCCCCCTTCGGGAGAGCGGTTCCGTCCGCGGTACGACCGGTGCGCGGATCCGTGGCGTGGAGGGTCGCGCGGAACCGGCCGCCGAGGAGCGAGAGCTCGGTGCCCGACGCGGCCCCGATCTCCTCCGGCGGCGCGCCTACCGCGAACCTAACGGACGAAGCCGCGCAGTCCCGCTCGAACGAGGAAGTATCCGCCCGGCCGCAGGTCAAAGCCTCGGAGTCTGCCGCGTCGTAGGTCCGGACCCGGCCCGTTTCGGTCTCGAGCACCGTTACCGTGTAATCCAGGTCCGTCAGCGAGCTGTGGAAGACCCAGTCGTGACCGCCGTACGGAGCGGGAGCACCGGAAGCATTCACCATCTTGACGAAGACTTCGGGAAAACTGGGATCTCCCGTGACGTCGGGGAAGCTGAAGTACCCGAAGGAGTCACCCTCTGCGATCGCCCGTCCCGTGATTGGAGCGCCGGCGCGATCCCGGGCGGTCACCGAAACCTGGTACTTCGACCCTATGAGACAGAGTCGATCGGACCGTTCCTCGCACGGCTCGAAGCTGCGCTCGAGGCGGAACACTCCTCTTCTTGTTCCCGCGTACAGGAAGCGGCCGCTCGAATTCAGGGCGACCGACAGGACATCTTCTTCGAGACCGGGCTCGAATCGAGTCCAGCTCTTTCCCCGGTCGTTCGTCCAGAAGAGACCGGACGAAGTCCCGGCGAAAAACGAGGAGGAATGGCGGGGATCCCGGGCAAGGGCCCAGACCGTGCTCTGGTACGGTTTGCCCTCCTCGAGTGGGCTCGCGTTCCAGGTACTCCCACCGTCAACGCTCCGCTGCACGCCACCGAAGCCTCCTGCCTGGAGCCCACGAGAGTCGCAGGAGTCGACCGCGAGCGCATTGATCATGAGGCCGCGGGGGTCCGAGGCATGGAACCAGCTGTTGCCTCCGTCATCGCTTCGATAGACGAAGCCGGTGTCTCCCCAGCCTGCGGCATACACGTTCGCTCCGTTCGACCCCGCGAAGGCGAGCGCGGTCACCCGGGGCGAGTAGTAGGAGGAGGCGTAATCATCCTCCGGTGTCAGGAGTGTTCGCCAGCTGTCCGCTCCGTCCAGGCTTCGATGCACGCTTTTATCTGCGGCAAATAGTCTCCGGGAGTTGTTCGGATCGATCACCAGATCGGCTATGTATCCGGCCAACCATCCGTTGTTCTGCCACGTCCGGCCACCGTCCGTGCTCTTGTGGACTCCGCCGGCCCCGGCTGCATACAGCGTCGAACGATCCGAGGGATCGATCGCAACGACCGCGGCGTCGGGCCTCCGGAGAATCGGTTCGCTCCAGGTCTCGCCTCCGTTGCTGGTCTCGTAGATTCCACGAGAGCCGGCGGCGAAAACGACCGCCGGATCTGTCGGACTGATCGCGAGAGAACGCACGGATATGTCTCGCATCCCGAAGTTGGCTGCCCCCCAACCTCGTCCCCAGTCGTCGCTCCGGTGCACGCCTGTCTCGGAGCCTGCCAGGACGACTCCGGGCCCGGAAGCGGTAATCGACTTGACGGGTCCTCCGAGAGCTCCGGGCGAGACCGGGGTTACCGTGTTGCCCCCGTCCGCGCTGACGAAGACGGCGCCTTCCGAGAGCATGTACAGACGATTGGAGTCGGTCGCGTCGATCGCGAGGCGCGATAGGGCCTGCTTCCTCCAGAGCAGCTGCCAGGACTCGCCACCATTCGTAGTCAGGTGAAGGCCCGCGGTCGTGACCGCGAAGAGGCGGGACGGATTGCGAGGGTCGAACAGCAGAACAAGAGTCGTCGGCTCCCGGAGATTGGTGCGCTTCCACGTCGCGCCGCGATCGGAGCTGCGGTAGACGCCGGAGTCCCCCGCTGAAGACTGCGAAGTCAGCGACGCGTAGATCACCCGGGAGTCGGCAGGGTCGACGGCGATTCCGGACGTCCAGAAGCTCCTGGTTGCTGGCCTCGAGAGCGCTTCCCAGTCGTCTCCGCCGTTCGTGGTCCGAAAGATAGCCGTGGTGGTCACCGCGTAAAGCGCCATCGGGTCGTTCCGATCGACGGCCAGGGAGAGGAGACCTCCGGGCGCGTTCTCCGTGTCGACCCAGGTCGCGCCGCCATCGATCGTCCGATAGAAAACGGGTTCACCGGCCAGGCCTGCGTAGGCGACGGACGCATCCGACGTGGCAACGACGAGATCGAAAGGTCCACCCAATTCTGTTGGAGCCCAGCTGGCTCCGGCGTCGGTGCTCTTGAAGATGCGATTGGAGCCGGTCGCGTAAACCGTCGAGGGATTCGATGGGTGAGCGGCGAGCGCTATCACGTCGGCGCCATTCGGTCCGTTGCTCGTCCAATTGCCGACTCCGGCCAGCAGGCCTTCCGGTAACAGGGCCGCGAGAAGCCCGAAAACTGCAAAGAGAATCCTGGCGTTGCTTTTCATGGTTTCTCCTATCGCCGTCTCATGGGCAGGCGGCGAAGGCGTCTGTGTCCTGGATCGGTTGAAAAGGAGTTCCCTGCGGATTGGTGTAGGCCCGGACCGCGCCGGTCTGCGTGTCGGTAACCGTCAGGATGACGTTGACGTCCGTCAGCCCGCCGGCGAACGTCCAGTAGCGGGAGTTCGACCCGCAGCCGTTCAGGACCTTGACGACCACCTCGACGTTCGCCGCATCGAAGAACCAGAAGTAGCCCGAGTCCGAGGTGAGCGCAACGCCGCGGCCCTGGCCATTCGAGCCATCGCGGGCACGCCATTGCGCAGTCACGCGGAATCGGCCGTTGTTCAGGCAAAGAGATGTCACATCCGCCACACAGGTCGTCGCCGGGGGCAGCGAAAACCGGATGATCTGGGAGTTGTGATGGTCCGCGATCCAGATAAACCCGTCCGGAGCGGCAGCCATGTCCAGTGTCGCAAACCAGTTCGCCGTTTCTGTCGGAATGGAAAAGGTGGTCGTCGAACCGCCCGGGGTGATGCGCTTCAGCTTGCCGAATCCGGCTCCCCAGAGGTTGCCGTCGACACCTGCGGCCAGGGCGTAGACCTCCGGAATGAAGAACTCGCTGATGGCGCCAGTCGGAGTTATCCGTCCGAGTCCGGGATAGCTTTCCGTGAACCAGATGTTGCCGTCAGGTCCGGCGGCAATTGCGTAGGACGAGATGTAGGACGTCGGTAA
This sequence comes from uncultured Acidobacteriota bacterium, assembly GCA_963765835.1. Classification (GTDB taxonomy): domain Bacteria; phylum Acidobacteriota; class Thermoanaerobaculia; order UBA5066; family Gp7-AA6; genus Gp7-AA6. The sequence continues at coordinate 37,554 of CAVXYF010000011.1, forward strand.
CGCGAACTCCGTAACGACGCCGGAGGGCGTGACCCGGCCGATCCTGTCGTCGGTCTTCCTGAACCAGACGTTCCCGTCCGGGCCGACCGTGATGTCCGCCGCCGGCGAATTCGTCGGCAGCGAAAACTCGGTGATCACGCCGGAGGTCGTGATCCGGCCGACGCGCGCGTCCGCGTTCCGGGTGAACCACAGGCTTCCGTCGGGTCCCGACGTGATCCGGAAAGGTCCCGCGTTTGACCTCGCGATCGGAAACAGCGTGAATGCGCCGGCCGGGGTCATCCGGCCGATCCCGCTGGAAGTGGTCAACCAGAGATTCCCGTCAGATCCGAGAGCGATGTCGTAAGCGATGCTCGGTATCGGGAACTCGGTGCTGACCCCGCTCGCATCGAGGCGTCCGATCCTCGGCCAGTCCTGCGTGAACCAGATCGCCCCATCGGGGCCGAGCGCGATGCTGCCAGGCCCGTCCGGGGTGGGGAACTGCTCGATGACCTGGGCCAGGCCGCCCGCGCACGAGAGAAAGGCGGCCAGGACCAGCGGCGCGACACGTCGAAACCTCGACTCTGCAGAAATCCTCGACATGAACGCCTCCTTCTGAACAAAGAAGCGGATTCGAATGGCCGTCATGGACATGTCCCGAACGCCGCGGTGTCCTGGATCGGCGCGAAGGGGGTGCCCAGAGGGTTGGTGTACGTCCTGGAGAGACCGGTGTGGGTGTCGGTCACGGTGGTCGTGACCCCGACGTTGGTGAGCCCGCCGGCGAACGTCCAGTAGCGGGAGTTCGACCCGCATCCGTTCAGGACCTTGACCACCACCTCGACGTTCGCGGCATCGAAGAACCAGAAGTAGCCGGAGTCCGGGGTGAGCGCTACGCCGCGGCCCGGGCCATTCGCGCCATCGCGCGTCCGCCACTCCGCCGTCACGCGGAATCGGCCGTTGTTCAGGCAAAGGGTCGTCGAGTCCGCCACACAGGTCGTCGCCGGGGGCAGCGAAAACCGGATGATCTGAGAGTTGTGATGGTCCGCGATCCAGATCGACCCGTCCGGAGCGGCAGCCATGTCCAGTGTCGCGAACCACTCCTCTGTTTCTGTCGGAATGGAAAAGCTGGTCGTCGAACCGCTCGGGGTGATGCGCTTCAGCGTGCCGAATCCGGCCGCCCAGAGGTTGCCATCGCCGCCCGCCGTCAGAGCGTAGACGTCGGAAACGGGAAACTCGGTGATGGCGCCGGTCGGGGTGACCCGTCCGAGTCCGGGATAGCTCTCCGTGTACCAGACGTTGCCGTCCGGTCCGGCGGCAATTGCGAAAGGCCAGATGTGGGACGTCGGTGTCGCGAACTCCGTGACGACGCCCGCCGGCGTGATCCGGCCGATCCTGTCGTCGGGCTTCGTGAACCAGACGTTCCCGTCGGGGCCGCCCGTGATGTTCCGCGGGAGAGAATTCGTCGGTAGAGGGAACTCGGTGATCACGCCGGAGGTCGTGATCCGACCGATGCGCGCGTCCGCGGGCCGGGTGAACCAGAGGTTTCCGTCGGGCCCCGATGTGATCTTTGAGGCCCCCGCGTTTGACCTCGCGACGGGAAACAACGTGAATGCTCCGGCCGAGGTCATCCGGCCGATCCCAGAGGAGGTGGTCACCCAGAGATTCCCGTCGGAGCCGAGCGCGATGTCGTAGGCCACGGTCGGTATCGGAATCTCGGTGCTGACTCCACTCGCATCGATGCGGCCGATCCTCGGCCCGTCCTGCGTGAACCACATCGCACCGTCGGGGCCGAGTGCGATGCCGCCGGGCGGGAGCGCGGTGCGGAACTGCTCGATGACCTGAGCCCGACCGCCCGCGCACCACAGGAGGGCGGCCAGGACCAACGGTGCGACCCGCTGAACCCTCGAGGTTTCAGAGAATCCGGCCATGCCGTCTGTGGCGCTCATTACTGCTCCGTGAAGAATTCGGCTGATGGGATCGGGTCGAAGCCTTCGTTGCTCCGAACGAAAGCCTTCTCGGAGCCGACGACCTCGAGCTGGTTCCCAAGGCCGAGGTCCGCCATCGACGGGGTGGAGCTGTGGGCATAGGCGTTGGCCCGCGGCCCGCTGCCGGTCGACTTCCGGAGGACCAGGCGCAGAGTGTTTCCGTCTCCCGGCGGAACGCCGTTGACGAAAGACCGCGCCCCGAACAGCGTCAGGTCCGCCGCGAGCGGCTCTGTCGTCGTCTGCACGCGCAGGTCGTGGAGATCCATCTCGAGGCGGTTCGAGGAGCTCGGCCCGGCACCTGCGAGAAACCGCTGCCCTCCGATTCCGACGATGCCGAGCTGGAATCCCTGAATTGTGTCTTTCCCGGAGTGGATCTCGAGCCGATTCGAAGTCGAGGGCTCCGACGGGAAAGCGGGAGAGCCCGCTCCACCGATCAGGTTCCAGCCGAGGCGGCCGGCGAGTCCACTCTGGTTCCAATAGACGTTCCGCATGGATTCGATGCTCACGGTGGATCCCGTCACGGCATCCGGCCGGCTCACGCCGCCGGTCGTAATCAGTCCCCCCCCAATGACGTTGCGCTGCAGGACGAGCCCGATCTCGGAGTGCGCTGCGAAGTTGATCGCGAAGACTCCGGTCCCACGGGTCGGGGTACGAACGATCGAGCGCCTCATCTCCACTCGAAGGACGGCGCCCTCATGGGCCGGCGGATCCTGGCCGAGGTTCGGGTTGCGGGTGATGACGACCAGCCCGCTGCCGGTGGGCCCTGCCGGCACGATGCCCGCCGGATTCGGGTTGACGATCTCGACTTCAGCGAGGATCGCGGAGATGAAGTCGCCAGCGGCTCTCGAAGACACGACGATCACGTTTCCCCCTGACCGACCGGGCGCGTCTTCGATGGTGAGACCTCGCAGCGTTGCACCATCGCCGAGCGTCAGCACATCGCCGACGAGCGCCGGCGTGCTCCGGATCACCGTTCGTCCGTCCGGTGCGAACCCGGTCGGCAGCCCCGAACCGTCGTAGGTCATTTCGCCCTCGCCGACGAGGGTGGCGTCATCCGGAACCGTCAGCGCCTGGCTGATCTCGTACTCTCCGGCACGAACGAGAATCCGTTTTCCTGCGCTGGCAGGAGTGAGAGCGGTCTCCAGCTCGGAGGCCGTCGTGACGACGATCGTTTGAGCCTGCAAGGGAGCTGCGGCGCCGACCAGTGTGATCGTGAGCAGCGCGTTGAGGAGCCTCCGATGTGTTGCTGTAGTCATGGGATACCTCCTCAGCTGACGCTACGGTTTCCGAGCGGGCTGAGTCGTTGGAAGAACCCTTGAAAACAGCTGTCTTTGCGCTGTGAGGTGGGCGTCGCGAGACGAGGCAATCGCGAGGGTTGCGCGATAATCCAGGTCTCGTTTCCGGGGGCCGGCCGATGCGTGTTCGTTTCGGTGAATGCCTGCTTGATTCAGAGACGCGGCAGTTGTCCGTCCGCGGTGAGACGGTACACGTCCAGCCCAAGGCGTTCCAGTTCCTCGAGCTCCTCCTCGAGAATCGCCCGAGGGCCTTATCGAAGAGTCAGATCCACGAGAAGCTCTGGCCCGGAACCTTCGTCTCGGACAGCACGCTGACGAGTCTGCTCGTCGAAGTACGCGATGTAATCGGCGACGAGGCGCGCCGTCCTCTCTACGTCCGGACCGTCCACCGGTTCGGCTACGCGTTCTGCGGGAGCGCCCAGGAAGCGCGCGAAGAGGTTTCGGGCCCGGCCGGAAAGTCGTCCTGCTGGATCTTGCACGCCGGCAAGCGAACGCCCCTGGAGCCGGGCGAAACGGTCATCGGGAGAGATCCGGGCGCCGGTCTCTTCATCGACGACCCGAGCGTCTCTCGACGACACGCGCGCATCGTGGTGACGTCGGAGAGTGCCACCCTCGAGGATCTCGGCAGTAAGAATGGCACTCGCCTGGGGGATCGGAGAATCGAAGCTCCGGTGCCATTGGACGACGGCGCTCGGATCCGCATCGGCACCGTCGCATTGACGTTCCGGATGTTCTCGCTGCCATACTCCACCGAAACGGCGGTCAATCCATAAGGTGAAGATGCCTCGGCATGAGCCGCAGCACTCTGCGCTCCCGCACGGAGGGGCTCGGCATCGTACCTCCACCCGAGCCATGGCCGTCTTGGGGCGTATCGGTCTCGCAGGCCCGCTTCTCCTGACTGCAACAGGCCTGCTGGCCCAGGCGACGGGGACGACGACGGCGGACCTGCGCGGCGTCGTGGTCGATGAGGTGGGCTCGGCCCTGCCGGGGACATCGATCACCGTGACCAATCAGGACACCGGCTTCTCGCGCCAGGCCACCTCGGATGCCGGCGGCTCCTTTGCGATCCGGCTGCTTCCCCCGGGCCTGTACCGGGTCTCCGCCTCTCTCCCGGGCTTGCGGGCAGCGGACGCACCGAACGTCCGCCTGTCCGTCGGCGCAACGACCACCCTGAAGCTGCGCCTCGAGCCTTCCAAGGTGGCGGAGGCGGTTCTGGTGACCGCGCAGACGGCTCTCATCGACAAGTCGTCGACCGAGCTTTCCAAGACCATCGGCGAGGCGAAGATTCGAAACCTCCCCATCAACCATCGCAACTTTCTCGAGTTTGCGCTGACCACTCCGGGTGTGACCGTCGGTCGAGGACCACAGGTCGGGTCCTTTCCCACATCCGGGATCTCGATCAACGGGCAGAGCCCCCGCTACAACAACGTCGTCGTGGACGGTCTGGACAACAACGATTCCGCGGTCGGCTCGGTGCGTTCGACGATTTCGCAGGACGCCGTCCGGGAGTACCAGGTTATCCAGAGCCCCTTCCCGGCGGAGTACGGGAGGGCGGCTGGAGGTGTCGTGAACGTCGTGACGCGCTCGGGCTCCAACCAGTGGCATGGATCGGCCTTCGCGTTCTTTCGCGACGAGAGCCTGTCCGCGGACAACTTCCTGACGGGAACCAGTACCCCCTTTCAGCAGACTCAGTACGGGGCAAATCTGTCCGGTCCGATCCTGCGGGACAGGCTCTTTTTCTTTGCGGCCGCCGAGCGCCTGGCCGTCGCCGACGCGAACGTCGTGACGATCTCCGATGCCGACGTCGACATGATCCGGTCGAGCGGCTTCGACGTCCAGAACGGCGTCGTTCCTTTCGACCGGAACGGAACTTCCTATCTCGGAAAGCTCGACCTTCTGCCGTCGCAGAGTCACGCGATCTCTCTGCGGGGGACCTACGCTCGAGCTCTCGACGAAAACCTGCAGCCCTGGGGCGGCCTCGTGGCGCGAAGCAACGGCGGAGCCCGAAACATCGAGGACGCGGCGGTCGCGCTGACGGGCACGTCCATCCTCACGGCCAGCCTGTCCAATGAGCTGCGAGCCCTCTACGCCGACCGTTCGCACCGCCTCGATTCACTCGACGCGAGCCGTAGCCCGTCGGTAACGATCCTCGGCGTGGCGACCTTCGGCACGCAGCTGTCGCTGCCGCAGCCGCGCGACACGCAGATCTACGAGATCTTCGACGCGATCTCGTGGTTTGGAGGCCGAAGCGCCTACAAGGCCGGATTCGACTACACGCACACGGCGTTCGCCGGGAGCCTCACGGCGACCTTCGCCGGTGGATACACGTTCAGCGCACTGGCTGAGGGGCTTCCGGGTGTGCCGGCGGGCGGAATCACCGCGCGACAGGCGTTTGCGGCCGGTCTCCCCAATATCTTCAGCCAGGGTTTCGGCGACCCGTACTGGGAAGGGACGACAAGCGCGCTCGGTGCCTTCGTGCAGGGAGAGTGGAACCTTACAGATCGTCTTCTGCTGCGCCTGGGCCTGCGCTACGACTACGAGAATCCGGCCGATCCCCTCCCGAGCGACGAGAACAACTGGGCGCCGAGGTTCTCTTTCTCCTGGGCGGGCGCGGACGCGTGGAGGCTGCGGGGAGGCCTCGGCCGCTTCTACGGCGTCGCCGCGATGTTCTCGGCGCTCGCGATCGGGGTCAACAACGGCATCCAGACGACTAACGCCAACCGGACCTTGCTCGGGAGCTCCGCCGAACTGTCCCCGGCGGTGCCGTGGAGACTGCCGGGCCGCCGCTTCCCGGATCCGGCAAGCGCCGGGGCAAACCTCGTCCTTCAGTCCGTAACGCGGCCCGCAGGATGCCAGGGCGCGATGCCTCCGAACCTCGACCTCGAGGGCTGCGCTCAGTTCGACAGCGCCTACACCGACCTGGCCAACCTCGGATTCGAGATCGAGATCGGCCCCAGGTTGCTCCTCAACGCCGACTACGTGTACGCCCGCGCCAGAAACATCCTCGCGTCGCGCCAAATCAACCCTTTTATCGACGGAGGACCTCGACCCAACCCCGCTTTTGCAGGCATCCTTCTCGACGCGGCCTCGGGCAACTCCTGGTACAACGGTGTGACGGCGGGCTTGCAGACGCGGAGCGGCGGACACTTCGAAATGTCCGCCTTCTACAGCTACGCCGACGGCCGGGACGACTACATCGACTGGCTCCACCCGTTTCAGCTCCAGGATCCCTTGAACCCGCAAGACGAACGCGGGCAGTCCATCCACGTTCCCAGGCACAGGGCCACTCTCGCGGCGATCTACACGACAGCCGGGCGCCGGCTGCCTTGGTACTCGCGCGACTGGACGGTTGCGACGATCGCCGCTTTCGACTCCGGGCGCCCGTTCAACGTGCTCACGGGCTTCGACCGCAACCGCAATGGCGATCCGGCTTCCGACCGCCCGGAGGGAGTCTCGCGCAACAGCGGAGAGCTCCCGAATTCCTTCAACGTGGACCTGCGAATCGCGCGCACCGTCCCGGTCGGTCCCGTTGCTCTCGAAGCGACGCTGGACGTGTTCAATCTCTTCAACCGAAGGAACGTGCTTCAGGTCAACGCAGTCCGCTACTTAAACGCCCGGCTCGAGCCGAATCCCCAGTTCGGGGCCCCGACCATCGTCGCCGAACCCCGCCGCATCCAGTTCGGTCTGAGAGTCTCGTTCTAGAGTCATATACCTCGATCGACAACCTCCACGGACCCGCGCCGGCGGTAGGATCTGCTGCGGCCCCCATGCCCCTAAAACCGGGCGCCCGTCTCGGCCCGTACGAGATCCTCGCGCCACTCGGTGCAGGGGGGATGGGTGAGGTGTACCGGGGACGAGACACTCGTCTGGGCCGTGAGGTGGCGATCAAGGTGCTGCCGAGCGCGCTCGCGAGAGACCCGGAACGAGTGAGGCGGTTCGAGCGAGAGGCGCGCTCGGCGTCCGCTCTCAGTCACCCCAACATCATCACGATCTACGAGATCGGCTCCAGCGACTCCGTGTCCTACATCGCGATGGAGCTGATCGAGGGGGACTCGCTTCGAGCGCTGCTCTTGGAAGGGGCGTTGCCGGTTCGGCGGCTCCTGCAGATCGGCGCCCAGATGGCCGAGGGGCTTGCGAAGGCTCACGCCTCGGGCATCGTGCATCGGGACCTGAAGCCCGAGAACGTGATGGTGACGGAAGAGGGGCACGTCAAGATCCTCGACTTCGGTCTGGCGAAGCTGACACAGCGGGACTCGAGCGGCGACGCCCGACCGCAGTCGCCGGCGGTTTCGGTCGCGACCCAGGAGGGAGTCATCCTGGGGACCGTCAACTACATGTCTCCCGAACAGGCGACGGGAGCATCGGTCGACTATCGGTCGGATCAGTTTTCGCTCGGCTCGATTCTCTACGAGATGGCGACCGGCCGGTGGGCGTTCCGACGCGCCTCGGCGCCGCAGACGATGACCGCAATCATCCAGGACGAGCCGGAGCCGATCGGAGCGCTGAACCCCAGGATCCCGGCGCCGTTGCGGTGGACCGTGCAGCGATGCCTCGCGAAGGAGGCAAGGGACCGTTACGCCTCGACCGAAGATCTGGCGCGCGAGCTCCTGACGATTCGGGACAACCTCTCCGAGACCAGCAGCGGGCTCGGCGCTCTCCCGGCGGGTCCGGCGCCGAGGCGCCGATGGTGGATTCCCGCGGCGATCGCCGCGGCGATTCTGCTGGCTGTCGGGATCGTCGGATGGCGGCTCCGCCAGAGCGAGTATTTCTGGAAGAATCCGCTTGCCGGCGCCCGATTCACGCGGCTGACGGACTGGGAAGGGTCCGAGTTTGACGCAGCGATTTCGAGCGACGGCAAGTTCGTCGCCTTCATTTCTGACCAAGCCGGTCCCTTCGACGCCTGGGTCATACAGGTGGGCAGCAACGAGGTTCGCAATCTTTCGAGGGGCCTTTTCCCCGTGCTTTACGGCAACCGGCACCGCAACCTCGGGTTTTCCGGCGACGACTCTCATGTCTGGATCGGGGTGGACGGCAAAGGCAGTACGGGGAACTTGAGCGACGCGTGGCTCGTTCCGACGATCGGCGGCAACTCGCGTCCCTTTCTGCCGGGCGCCGTCGAGATCGCATGGTCTCCGGACCGTGCGCGGATCGTCCACAATACGGCCGATCTTCGTCAGGCCATGTCCGTTGCAGACCGCAACGGCAGCAACGAGAAGCAGATCTTTATCGGCGACGCGGGGACTGCCAACAACTACCTGGTTTGGTCCCCTGATGGGCGTTTCATCTACTTCGCTCGCGGAATCACGACCACCTACGACATGGACATCTGGCGGATCCCGTCGGGCGGCGGCGTGGCCGAGCGCCTGACGAATCACCTCTCGAGGGTGGCATACCCGGCGTTTCTGGACGCACATACGCTGCTCTACGCCGCGTCGCGGCCGGACGGCTCGGGATCGGGGCTGTTCGCCATGGACGTCGGCCGAAGAATTCCTCACGCCGTGATTTTCGGCCTCGAAGAGTACCTCTCTGTCGCGGCCAGCGCCGATGGGCGACGTCTCGTTGCGACCGTCGCGAATCCGACCTCGCACCTCTGGACTGTGCCGATCATGGATCACGTCGTGGACGAGGGAGCCGCGAGGCGCGTTTCTCTTCCCGCTCTGCGGGCGGCGGCTCCGCGTTTCGGGGCCGGCAAGCTCTTCTTTCTGTCGTCCAAGGGGGGCGCGGACGGCCTCTGGAGCTTCAAGGACGGCGCGGCGACCGAGCTGTGGCGCGGCCGCGAGGGCGCGGTGGTTGCCGCGCCGGCGATCTCGTCTGACGGGACCCGGATCTGCTTCGTGGTCCGGCACGGGGAACGACGCCATCTCCATGTCATGGCGGCGGATGGCACCGGATCTCGCCGCATTGCGGAGTCGCTCGACGCCCGCGAGGCCCCGTCCTGGTCCCCCGACGGAAAATGGATCGCTGTCGTCGCTTCCGAGGGCAAAGAGCAGCCGGTGTTCAAGGTGCCCGTCGACGGCAGACCTCCGGTGCGCCTCGTCGGCGGAGTCAACATGGGCCCGGTCTGGTCGCCCGACGGGAAGTTAATCCTCTATTCCGAGAAAGGCGATGGACCCAGAGCCCTGCTGAAAGCGATCACTCCGGAAGGGCAACCGTTCCCGGTGCCGGCGATCGGGATCGGCTGGGGAGGCAACCGCTATCGTTTCCTCCCGGGGAGCAACGCGCTGGTGCTGATGCAGAATAACGGACAAGGCTCAGACTTCTGGCTGCTGGATCTTGCCACCGGGCGCCAGCGCCAGCTCACGGAACTGCGTCCGGGCTACGACATCAAGAGTTTCGACGTCTCGCCCGACGGCAAACAGATCCTGTTCGATCGCTTTCGCGAGAACTCGGACGTGGTCCTGATCGATCTGCCGCCGCGCTGAAGGGTGTCAAGGAGCCTCGAGGCCGGCTTTGCTGGTCAGATAGACCGCAAACGTGCCCAGCCAGTGTCCTCCTTCGTAGTGCTCTCCGGTCACCGCGGGCAGAGCGGCTTCCCGATGACGAGCGGCTGCGGCCATCAGAGCCGGCACCCGTCGATCGCTGGAATTCAGTCCGTGAGCGATGCCTTCCAGCATCCACGCCCGGCTCAAATTGAGCCCGTCGATGTGCGCCAGCTTGGGGTCGGAACGATCCGTCACGATGCCCGGGGTCAGCCACGCCTTGCCTCCATCGAATGGAATGGCGGGCAGGAAGCCCGCGAGCCACTCGGTGAAAGCACTGCGATCCAGCACGCGGCGCATGAAATCTGCCTCGGCAAGACAGGGCGATAGGAAGTCCTCGCCCGACGGTTCGTAGGCCAGCGGGCAGTTCTTGTCGTTCCGATAGAAGCGTCGTGCGGCGGATTCGAGCAGCGTACGCATCTCCGGGTCGCCGGAGACGCGGGCCCAGTCCCAGACCAGACCGAATGAGAAAGCCGTCTGGCTGTGCTCGCCGACGCGAATGGGATACCGAAGCTTGGGCAGCCAGGTCTTGAGCCGTTTACCTGCCGCGGCTTCCAGCGGTGCGAGGGTCGTGGCCCACTGCCTGGCCTGTGGATCGTTCCACTCGCGCAGCTCCGCGGAGAGCTGCAGCAGCCAGGCGAGACCGTACGGACGCTCGAAGGATACGCGGTCCGCGCGTTCCAGATAGGCGACTTCAGCGGCGATGTTTTGCGGTGTGAAGCTTCGTGCGAGCTCCTCCCGAGCCGCCCGCGCGAAGGCGGCGTCCGGATAGAGACGAACCAGCCGCACGAGGAGCCAATGGCCGTGTACTGCCGAATGCCAGTCGTAGCAACCGAAGAAAGCGGGCGTCAGCTCACGTGGGGCCCGCGCATCTGCATCACCCTTCATCGTGTGCGAGATCTTGTTCGGATACTCCTGGTGCAGACACTTGAGCGCGAGCCCCGCAAAGCGTCCGGCTGATGCGGAATCCAGGGTGGCGGGCAGATCCGCCGCACGAGCGAGCCGGGGAAACGCGACGGTGATGAGAATCAAGGCGAGCACAGGCACGCAGAGCGCTCGAGCTCTCATCGGGCCTCTCATGCTCGGGATCAACGGCGGCATTAGCGCCGTCCGCAGGCCACCATCACTTCCGGGTCAGCCCATCTCGCCAAGCGATTACCTCGAGCTCGCCGCGAACGGCTTCCTCGACCGTAACGACGGGTCGCACCTCGAATACGAAAGCAGGAAGCATCGAGCAGAACTTGTGAATCGTCACCGGGTCGTCGCACTGCAAAAGCATATGCCCGCCCCACTCACCGACTCGGATCACGAAGAACTCGATCTTGAAGTTCGCCGGCGCCTTCCACTGGCCGAAGACCTCGAGGATTCGCTTCTGGGCATTCTCGTACTCGATGGGTGACCCCTGCGGACGTTCGTACCAGCTGATCACGTATCTCATTGGCATCCTCCTGGTGTGCGAAAGAGGGTCAATCGTGTATTCCTGTACTTGAGGAGGAATACAGGATTGCACGATTGACCCCAGCATTCACGCAGGATTGCACGATTGACCCCAGCATTCACGGCAGCGCCACGTCCTTCAGGCTGAACGGCGCGGTCGCCAGCGACTTCGGCGTCATCAGGTAGATCCGGAGGCCCGCGTCGGCGGGCAGCTTCTCGGCAAACTTCAGGATCCGGAACGAACCGATCGTCATCGAGCCGCCCTCGTCGATCTTCTTGCCGGCCGCGTCGAACACTTCCACTCCGAAGACCTTCTTCCCCTTGTCGTCCACCTTGATGAGGACGTCGTTCTCGCCGATGTCACCCCACAGTCCCTCGAAGAGGCCGCTGAAGACGCTCGCCATGGCCCCGGCGATCCCGGCGGACTCGGCTTCCTTCTTCTTGCGCTCGTCGTCCTTCTTCTTCTCGGCGTCGTAGGTCTTCCGCGACACCACCGTGACCTGGGCGCCCGCGGCCTTCAGCGGACCGGCGGAGATCGGCTTGTCCATTCCGGCCTGGAACTTGTCCACCTTCGCGGTCGACGCCGAGTCGCGCCCGGGGAGAAACATCTCGACCTGTCCGGAGGCCTGCATCTTCGACGCGCGCCGCGCCGGGTTTCGCAAGTCCAGCTTCAGGGTCGGCGGCCCGTCTCCCGACGACCTCTCGAAATCGGGCGTCTTCTCGCTCTCCTTCATCAGACTCCGTCCGGTGTCGTCGGTCGCCTTCTGGACGAGGACGCGCGCGCCCCGCACTCCCCCGGCCGCCTCGCCTGTGAGCTTCAGCTCGACCTCGAGGCCCGTGAAGAGGTTGTCGTTCCGGCGCCGGTCCGTGATGTCCCCGGCGGTCACCGTCACTCCCGCCGGCGCGGGCAGCGCCGCGGCAATTCCGGCGGCGAGGACGCCGCCCAACACCAGACTGGAAAGTTTTCGTCTGTTTCTCGTTGTCATAGCTGCCTCACGGTAGGGGAACGTTCGTCAGCGTGAACGGGGTCTTCAGAACCGACTTCTTCGTCTTCAGGAGAAAGCGCAGCTTCGCGTCGGGGGGAAGCTTTTCGCCGAAGTTCAAGATCCTCAGACCGCCGGAGGACATCGAGCCGCGTGTGTCGATGACGCCGCTCTTGCCGACGACCTCGACGTCCTGGAGCCGGCCGCCCTCGTCCTCGATCTGGAGGATCACGTCGTTGTCCCCCACCTCGTTCATCATCCCGGAGAATGCCTTCACGAGCCCCATGAGGGCCTCGGCGGTCTTGTCGTCCCCGGCTTCTTTTTTCATCTCCGCTTCGTGCTTCTTCATCTCCGCGTCCATCTCCGCCTCGCGCTTCTTCGCGTCGGCGCGATGGACCTTCGGAGAGACCAGCCGGACCGCGATCTTCTGGGCCTTCAGCGCGGACGAGACGACGGGCTTGTCCATCCGGCTCGTCAAACGGTCGATCACGACCGTGGCGGCGGGATCGCGGGACGGGGCGTAGAGCTCCACGTCACCAGCGACCTCCTTGATCGCTCCGGCACCACGCGCCTGGATCCGCTGGCCGGTGACGACGATCGTCTGCTGTTCCCCGTCCTCGCGCGGCCCCTCCTGGGCAAGAGCGGGCGTGGCAATCAGGGCAGCGAGAAAAACGCGCGACCGGCATGGCATCCTCCAATCGGGTTCGGTGTTTCATAATCGGGGTGCTATCTCATTGAAAGAGCTGAAAAGAGAAACCGAACCGGCGCGAATGCCGCCAATCAATTACCTCCGGCCGGGGGGTTGTCAGGTCGGCGGTCGCCGCGGGACGGCAATTTCGGGCGGGGGCTCGCCCGTCGAGAGGTCATAATATTCGGCCCGGGCGCTTCCCGAATGAACGATCAGGCGCGAACCGGTGAGCCGCCCAAGAGCCGCAGTATAGGTGTAGCGTTCGAGCCGGTAGCTCGGCGTTCCGTCTGCGCTTGGCGTGTACATCCGCCCACCGATCGACCGCAGCAGCGGATCGGCCCAATCCGGCGTGCCGCGATGCCGGACGACCTCAAGCCCCTCGACACGCCCGTCGGACTGGACCCAGAAGCCGACGTCGATCCACTGGTCATCGTAAACATCGGGTATCTCCACCTGCTCGGACGCCTGCGACAGCAGTTCGTACGAGGGCGAGAAAATAAGGTTGCGCCGCACCGAATGGTTGCGGGCGAGCTCGGCGATGAGCGCGTCGCTGCGCGCAACGTCGCCCCTGTCGCGATAGACGCGTGCGAGCAGAACTTTCGCGCCCGTCGCGGTCGTGCGACGATCGGGGTTCGTATCGCGCGACATCTCCAGCAGCCGCGATACGGCCCCGCCATGCGGAGCCATCAAATAGCTGACCCAGACGGCACGCAATTCGGCCAGGACGGCGACGTCCTCGCGCCCGGCTTCGCGGGCATGGCTGGCCAACGTCAGCAATTGATCGCGCGCCACGACGAGCCGCCCCGATTGCATCATGATCCGGGCGATCTCCAGACGGGCGGTATAATGGCGATGATCCTCCCGCGGGAGGCCCCGTTCCAGCGTGCGCAGGATATCGAGGGTCGCCCGCACCGCCTCGTCGTCGCGGCCGAGATGCCGGGCGACGCGGGCGCGGGCGCGAAACAGATCGGCGACCGGCTCGGGGAATTGCGCGCCATGGCGCCGGTTGCGCGCCAGCGAGGCGGCGATGGTGCGCCGCGCGCCGGCGTAGGCGCCGGATTCGAACTCGACTTCGGCGAGCGCCAGCGCCGCGTCCACATCTTCGTTGACCGGGCAGTTGCGCGCCAGGCAGGCGGCAAGCGCGGCGCGATAATCGCGGATCCGCTCGCCGGTAACGACAATCTCCTGCTGCCCTTCCCGCGGCCGCTGCTGCGCCAGCGCCGGGGCGGAAACCAGCAGGGCGAACAGGATCGCGGACCGGCATCTTTTGTCTCCCCTCGGGTGCGCTATTCATAATCCGAATGCTATGCCGTTGAAAGGGCAAGGCAGAAATGCGCAAGCGCGATCATCGGGCCATATTGGGGATCAGGCCGGCGCCGCGCCGCCGGCTTCGGCGATGGTCCGGTTGCTGGCGCGCAGCTTCGCCTTGAGAACCGTGGCGAAGCCATGCTCGATCGCCCGCCTGATGTCCTCATGCGCCTCGACATAGGGCCGCAAATCGTCCGCCGGGGCGCACCAGAAGCGGGCGGCGCCGTTTAGGATCACGGTCGCGCTCGCGGTCTCCCCGGAGAGCACGGTGAGCTCGCCGATCAGGTCGCCCTTGCGGCACAGGCCGACCTGCCTGCCCATGCTGAGCACGCGCGCCTCGCCCTCGGCCAAATAATAGAGATGGCCGACCGGCTCGCCCTCGCGCGTCAGCACGTCGCCTTCCTTGCCGTTCAGCCAGATGCCCTGGTCGATCAGGTGGCGGGCCCGGCTCCTGGGCAGCTCGTCGAACAAGCTGTCGACCATGGCCTGCTCGTCGGCGCTGAAGCGCACGTTGCCGTTGGCCCACAAGGCGCGGCCGGCGAGGACCAGGCAGAGCATGGCGAGCACGCCGCTCCAGCCGGCGCTCACCATGTCGCCGATCCAGACCGCGCGGCCGAGCCAGGCCAGGGCCGCGGCGCCGACGATCAGCTGGACCTGCCGCAGGCCGGGCGCGAGCACCGCGACGATCAGCAGCACGAAGCCGAGCTGAAGCAGCAGTGCGTCCGGCGTGAGCATCGCGCCCCCTTCCCAGTTCATCATGCGTCAATCGCCGCGCCGCGAAAAGGGGCAAGAGCGCGTTGCGCGCTGCGGCGTCTTGCCCCTATAGGACAGCTCCCCGGTCCGGCGCCTGGGGCTCGTCGCCGGCCCCCACAGACGGAGGCGAATCGTGAAGGCATTTCTTTTGGCAAGCGCGGCGGCGGCCGCGCTCGGCATCGGCACGGCGGTATTGGCGCAGACGAGCCCGGCACCGGCTCCGGCTCCAGCCCCGGCTCCTGCCGCGACCAATGTCCTGCTCGCGGATTGGACCGGCCCCTATGACGGCGTGCCGCCCTGGGACCAGGTCAGGCCCGAGCTCTTCCCCGAGGCCTTCCAGGCGGCGATCGACGAGCAGCGCCGCGAAGTGCTGGCGATCGCCGACAATTCCGAGCCGGCCAGCTTCGCCAACACCATCGAGGCGCTCGACCGCGCCGGCCGGCGGCTCGATCGGGTCAATGCGCTGTTCGGGGTGATGACGAGCAACATGTCCAACCCCGCAATATCAGGCGCTGCAGCGCGAATGGGGCCCGCGCCTCGCCGCCGCGTCGGACGAGATCGTGCTCAACCCCGCGCTGTTCCAGCGCGTCCGGGCGGTCTACGAGGCGCGCGAGAATTCCGGCCTCGACGCCCAGCAGCAGCGCCTCGCGACCCGGCGCTACGAGAGCTTCGTGCGGCGCGGCGCCAATCTCGACGCCGAGCAGAAGCAGCAGCTCTCCGCCTACAACCAGGAGCTGGCCCGGCTGTTCGCCCAGTTCAGCGAGAAGGTGCTGGCCGACGAGGAGACCTATCATCGCCGCCACCGAGGCCGATCTCGCCGGCGTTCCCGCCGACATCCGCAACGCCGCCGCCGCCGGCGCGCGCGAGCGCAATCTTCCGGCCGGCCAGTTCGCCATCGTCAACACGCCGTTCCGCGGTCGATCCGGTGCTGACCTTCGCCGACAACCGGGCCGCTGCGCGAGCGCGTCTGGCGCGCCTTCGTCAACCGCGGCGACAATGGCGGCGCCAACGACACCAACGCGACCATCGCCGAGATCGTCCGGGTCCGCGCCGAGCGCGCCCGGCTGCTCGGCTATGAGAGCCACGCCCATTGGCGGATGCAGGACACGATGGCGGGCACGCCCGCAGCGGGCGCAGGAGCTGATGATGCGGGTCTGGCCCGCGGCCGTCGCCCGGGTCCGCGAGGAGGTCGACGACCAGCAGGCGATGGCGCGCCGCCTCGGCCAGGACATCATCATCGAGCCCTGGGACTATCGCTATTATATGGAGAAGGTCCGGCGCGAGCGGTTCAACCTCTCGCAGGACGAGATCAAGCCCTATTTCGAACTCTGCAACATGATCAACGGCATGTTCCACATGGCCGGGCAGCTTTACGGGCTGCAGTTCCGCGAAATCACCGGCCAGGTGCCGGTCTGGCATCCGCGACATCCGCACCTGGCACGTCACCGACCGCGCAGGGCGGGGACGTCGGCGTCTTCTACGGCGACATGTTCGCCCGCACCGGCAAGCGCTCGGGCGCCTGGGCGACCGCCTATCGCAGCCGCTCGGGGCTACTGGGCGACCGGATCGTGCTCGGCTCGAACAACAACAACTTCACCCGTCCGGGGCCGGGCGAGCCGGTGCTGATCAGCCTCGACGACGCCGAGACCCTGTTCCACGAATTCGGCCATGCCATCCATTATTTCCTGTCCAACGACCGCTATCCGAGCCTTGGCGGGACGCCGCGCGACTTCGTCGAATATCCCAGCCAGGTGCACGAGAATTGGGTGCTGACGCCGGAGATCCTGAACCGCTTCGCTCTGCACCATCAGACGCGCCAGCCGATGCCGCGGCGCTGGTCGATCGCATCCAGGCGGCGAGCAGTTCAACCAGGGCTTCGCGACGGTCGAATATCTGTCGTCGGCGCTGGTCGACATGGCGCTTCACACCCGGCCCGACGGCGCCGTCGATCCCGACGCGTTCGAGCGCGAGACGCTGGCGCGGATCGGCATGCCGCGCGAGATCGTGATGCGGCACCGCCTGCCGCAGTTCAACCACCTGTTCTCGTCCGACGCCTATTCGGCCGGCTATTATTCCTACCTCTGGTCGGAGACGATGGACGCCGACACCTGGGCGGCGTTCGAGGAGACGGGCAATGTCTGGGATCCGGCGACGGCGCGAGCGCTTCGCGCAGCACCCTGCTGTCGACCGGCAACGAGACCGACCGGGCCGAGGCCTATCGCGCGCTTCCGCGGCCGCGACCCGGACGTCAACGCGCTGCTGCGGAAGCGCGGCTTCCCGACCGGCGGGCAATAGCGCCGGACGAAACGGGCGGTCAGCCCCCCTTGCCTGGCCGGGGGCGGTCTCGACCAGGAGGTCGAGCTGCTCCTGGCGGCCAGCTTCGATGAGGGCGTTGGCGACGGCCTGAAGAACGGCCGGCTGCGTCCTGAGCGCGCGGAAGACGATCTGGGTCGGAACCGCGACGCCGCTCCGGCGGAAGGTGTAGGCGCCGCCGCTGGCGATCGG
>CAVXYF010000012.1:0-47500 GCA_963765835.1 uncultured Acidobacteriota bacterium
CACCGGCAGCGTCTGCCCGCCCGCGGAAAGCTCATCCAGCGCGGCGAGGAGCTTGCGCGAGTTGGAGGAGAAGTCGGCGACCAGCTTGACCTCCCCCTCCGAAAACGCGAACAGCGCGAAGTCGTCGCCGGGAAGGCGACCCTCGACGATAGAGCGGATGGCTCTCTTGGCGTTCGTGAGTTTGGCGGCCAGCTCCATGCTGCCCGACGTGTCGACGAGAAACGCCATGGACACCGGCGCGTTGTCGTCCCGATCGAACGTATCGATCTCGACGCCGGTCGTCTCGACGCGGACGCGGAAGTCTTTCTTCTGCAGGCCGTCCACGAACCGGCCCTTCTTGTCGAAGACGACGACGGGCAGGAGCACGTACTCGCTCCCCGCGGTTTCCGTGTAAGTCGGGATTTCCCCCTGCTGCTCTTGTGTCGGTTGCGCTGTCGGCGACAGAGGCGGGGTCTGCGCGGGCCCGGACGCCGCGGAAAGGAGCAGGAGACCTCCGAGGGAGAGGCTCCAAAAGACGCGCTTCATCGAGAAATCATAATGTCCCGGAGCCATCGATAATTCCGGCATGCAAGCCGCAGACCCCGCCGTCGTCCTCGTACGCACGCACGTTCCGGGCAACCTCGGCTCGGTCGCGCGCGCCGCCCGCAACTTCGGCATCGACGACGTCCGGCTCGTGGAACCGGCGTGCTCTCCGGACGAGGAGTCGCACAGGCTCGCTTCCGGCGCGGACGAGCTGCTGGAACGGATGCGCCGCTACCCGACTCTGGTCGGCGCCGTGGCGGAGTTCGACGTCGTCGTCGCGACGTCGTCGCTGCGGGGGCGCTCCGAGCGCCGGTGGCTGTCGCTCGCGGAGCTACCCACCTTTCTCGCCTCGCTTTCCGCGGGCGCGCGCGTCGCGTACGTCTTCGGCCCGGAGCGGAGCGGGTTGACCGAGGAGGAGCGCTCGCGCGCCAGCGCCACGGTCAACGTCCCGACCGATCCGACGTTTCCCACCATGAACCTGGCGCACGCCGTCGCGGTAATGCTCGCGGTCCACCGCACGTTCGTTCCACCGGCCTCCGCCGCCGCGCCGGAAGGGGACCTCGCCCCCTCGCGCGACATCGAGGCCGCAATCGAGCACTGGGACCGGGCGCTCGACGCGATCGGCTTCTACGACACGGGGCACCGCGAGCGCTCGCTCCGGGACTGGCGCTCGATCGTCGCGGCGCGACCCCTGGCGTCGCGGGAGGTGGCACTCCTCCGCGGGGTGGCCAACCGGATCCTCGTCTCGCTCCGGCGGAAATCCGAGGTTCGCTAGTTGCTTGATGCGGAGCGTTCGGGAAGCAGATACATCAGCATCAGGACTCCGTGAACGGCGAGGCTCGCCCAGACGTTGACGAAAGCGAGGGCGAAGGAGAGCCCGTAGGAGATGGGCCCCATCGCGTATCGCTGGGTGATCGTTCGCACGGCGGCGGGGTCGGCGTCGGGGTCGAGGAGGCGACGGCCCGCGACCGCGTACCACCAGACCGCGTTGTACGCGATGGCGATCACCACGAGCGTGGCGCTGTAGAAGGCGACGGCGGTCCGCCGTGTGTCGGGTTCCGGAAGGTGCTCGGCGAGAACTGCAGTCGGAAACGGAACGAACGAGATGCACATCAGGAAGAACACGTGAATGAGGAGGAAGTAGCGGTCGCAACGGCGGATGTACGTGAACATCGCGTGGTGGTTCGTCCACATGATCCCCAGCGTCACGAAGCTGATCGCGTATCCCAGGTAGGAGGGCCAGAGGCGGAGGAGTGCGGCCACGAGCCCCTCCCCGGTCCCGGCGTGGGGCACCTTGACCTCGAGGATGAGGAGCGTGATCGCGATCGCGAACACCCCGTCGGAGAAGGCCTCGAGCCGGGCCGTGCCGGAGTGACCGGACTCGGGGTCGACGAGGTCGGTCATGGATCCACGCGGTGGGCTACAGGAGCTCCGCGGCGCTGAAGAAGAAACCGATTTCCCGCGCCGCGTTCTCGCCGGAGTCGCTGCCGTGGATGGCGTTTCTCTCGATGTCGGTCCCGTGCAGGTTCCGGATCGTGGCGGGGTCGGCCTTGCGCGAGTCGGTCGCGCCCATCGTCTTTCGGAGGTGTGCGACGGCGTCGTCCCGCTCGAGTGCGACGACGATCACCGGCCCTTCCGTCATGAACGTGACGAGGCCCTCGAAGAACGGCCGCTCCCGGTGCACCGCGTAGAACTCGCGCGCCTGGTCGGGAGCGAGGCGGATCCTCTTCAGGCCGCGGATCCGGAACCCCTCCTCCTCGAGGCGGGCGAGGATCGCGCCGGAGCGGCCCGCGGAGACGGAGTCCGGCTTGAAGATCGCGAGGGTTCGCTCGGTCATCTCAGAACTCCTTGACGACGATAGGGAGCCGGTCCTCCGTCGCGACCCCCGCGCGGGAGAGGGACTCGAGCAGCTCCCGCGGATGCTGCGATCCGACGAGAAGCGTGGTCCCGTCGGTGCGCGTCAGCAGGACTCCCACGTTTCCGCGGGCGTTCAGCGCGCGCCGTCGGCGCGACCCGCGGATGCCCCATCCCCCGTACTCGCGGACCGGCGCGTACTGGACCGCCTCGGCGCGCGTGATCTCTGCCAGGGGCACGCGGGTCCGGTAGAGGAAACCGTACCGAACCGAGATCGCGTCGGGACGAACCGTCGTCGTCAGACGCATCGAGAGGATCGCTCCCAGGAGCAGAACGACTCCGAGCATCAGCGCCACGACCCAGGGGGAGAAGCTCTGGGTCTCCTCGTAGAGCGCGGGTCCATTCATCGCCCCAGGACTTCCTTCATTTTCGATCCGATGTCCGCGGGCGAAGCCACCACGTGAATGGCGGCGGCCTCGAGCGCCTTGATCTTCTCGGCCGCGGTGCCCCGGCCCCCCGCGATGATGGCGCCGGCGTGTCCCATCCGGCGGCCGGGCGGCGCCGTCCGACCCGCGATGAACGCGACGACCGGCTTCTCGAAGTGGCCGGCGACGAAGCACGCCGCCTCCTCCTCCGCCATTCCGCCGATCTCGCCGATCAAGACGACGGCCTCGGTTCCGGCGTCCGTCGCGAAGTCGCGAAGGCAGTCGACGAAGCTCGTCCCGTTGACGGGGTCTCCGCCGATGCCGATGACGGTCGACTGGCCCAGTCCGAGGTGGGAGAGCTGGTCGACGGCCTCGTACGTCAGCGTCCCGGAGCGCGAGACGACGCCGATCGTGCCGGGCTTGTGAATCCGCCCCGGCATGATTCCGATCTTGCACTCGCCCGGAGTGATCACCCCGGGGCAGTTCGGCCCGATCAGGCGCACCGGGGTCCCCACGCCCTCCCGCGCCGCGAGGAACTCCTTCACCCGGATCATGTCGTTCGTTGGAATGCCCTCGGTGATGCAGACGACCACTCCGATACCCGCCTCCGCGGCCTCGACGATCGCGTCGGCCGCGAACGGCGGCGGGACGAAGATCATCGAGGCGTTCGCCCCGGTCTGGCCGACGGCCTGCGCGACCGTGTCGAAGACCGGGATTCCCTCGTGGACCGTTCCGCCCTTGCCGGGAGTCACGCCCGCGACGACCTGGGTCCCATAGTCGCGGCACGCGAGCGCGTGAAAAGTGCCCTCGCGGCCGGTCAGGCCCTGCACGGCGAGCCGCGTCTCGCGGCCGACCCAGATGCTCACCGTCCCTCCGGGCTGCTGACGATGGGGATGCCCGTCAGGTCGGACAGCGTTGCCGACAGCCAGTCTCCGAGCTCGCGCCACGACGGAACCAGGAGAAGCGCCGCGGCGCCGACGACCAGCGCGGCCGCGCCCGTGCGCCACGCGCTGCGCGCGTCCTCCCGGGGCTCGTGGCCCATCGCGGCCCGGCCGGCTCGCGCGAGGAAGAGCGGCAGCACGAAGAAGAACACGAGGAGCGCGCCCCACGCCGCCAAGAGCCGCGGGTTCGCGGCGAGAGTGTCCCACCCCTTCCACGTCGCCACGATCAGCCCCACGAAGATCGGCGCGAGAAAGAAGCCGAAGGACTTCAGGGCATACCCGGCGACGTGCTTCACCGCGCGCCTCCCGCTGCCGCCGCTACCGCCTTCTGCGCGGCGTCGGCGAGGCCCTCCGCGGGCGTCACGGCGAGGCCGGACTCCGAGAGAATCCTCTTTCCCTCGTCCACGTTCGTGCCCTCGAGCCGGACGACGACCGGAAGAGTCAATCCCATCTCGCGGACCGCCGCCACGACCCCGTTCGCAATGACGTCGCAGCGCATGATGCCGCCGAAGATGTTGATGAGGATCGCGCGCACGTTCGGGTCCGAGAGGATGATCCGGAACGCGTTCTTCACCTGCTCTTCGCTCGCGCCTCCGCCCACGTCCAGGAAGTTCGCGGGCTCGCCTCCGGCCAGCTTGACGAGGTCCATCGTGGCCATCGCCAGGCCCGCGCCGTTGACCATGCAGCCGACGCTTCCGTCGAGCTTGATGTAGTTCAGGCCGAATTTCGATGCCTCGACCTCGAGCGGATCCTCCTCCTCGATATCCCGCATCTCCTTGATGTCCGGGTGACGGAAGAGCGCGTTGTCGTCGAACGTCATCTTCGCGTCGAGCGCCAGGACCTTTCCCTCTCGCGTGACGAGAAGCGGGTTCACCTCGGCGAGCGTCGAGTCCGTTTCGACGTAGGCGCGGAAGAGGGACTGAAGGAGCGAGACCCCGTCGCGGAACGGGTTGCCCGCCAGCCCGAGTGCAAACGCGAGGCGGCGGGCCTGGAACGGAAAAAGGCCGAGAAACGGGTCGACCGGCTCGCGAATCACGGCGGAGGGGTCCTTCGCCGCGACCTCCTCGATCTCCATCCCGCCGGACCGCGAGGCGATCACGACCGGCAGAGCCCGCGAACGGTCCAGGGTGACGCCGAGATAGAGCTCGCGATCGAGGTCGAGCGCCTCCTCGACGAGAACCTTCCGGACGACGCGCCCGGCGGCGCCGGTCTGCGGTGTCACCAGGGTCATCCCGAGGATCGCGCGCGCGTGCTCGAACGCCTCGTCCGGGTCTTTTGCGACCCGGATGCCGCCGCCCTTGCCCCGTCCCCCCGCGTGGATCTGCGCCTTGACGACGGCGGCCCCCCCGAGACGCTTCGCGATTTCGCGCGCTTTCTCGGGAGAGTCGGCGACCTCGCCGCGCGGCACGGCAACTCCGTACTTCGCGAGGAGCGACTTGGCCTGGTACTCGTGGACCTTCATGAGGAGCTATCCGCTATCAGTTATCAGCTTCCGAAGAGCCTTCGGATTCCGTGCGCGGTGGTGGCGCGGAACATCTCGGCGATCGACGTCGTCAGCGGAATGGACTTGGGACAGGCGCGCACGCAGTTCTGCGCGTTCCCGCACTCGTCGAGGCCCCCCTCGCCCATGAGCGCTTCCAGCCGCTCCGCGGCGAGCATGCCTCCGGTGGGGTGCCGGTTGAAGAGCGCGACCTGGGAGATCGGCGCCGCGCCCATGAAGTTGGAACGGTCGTTGACCTGCGGGCACACCTCCAGACAGTTGCCGCACGTGATGCACTTCGAGAGCTCGTACGCCACGGCGCGCTCCCTCTCCGGCATCCGCGGTCCGGGACCCAGGTCGTAGGTCCCGTCGATCGGGACCCACGCCTTCACGCGCTTCAGCGACTCGAACATCGAGCCGCGGTCGACCGAGAGGTCCCGGACGACCGGGAACTTCGCGAGCGGCTCCAGCTCGATGGGCTGGTCGAGAGCATCGATGAGCGCGGTGCACGCCATGCGCGCGGCGCCGTTGATCCGCATCGCGCACGATCCGCACACCTCCTCGAGGCAGGCCCGGTCGTAGACGACGGGCGACGTCCTCTTGCCGGTCCGCGTCTTCGGATCCTTCGCGATCTCCATGAGGACCGATACGACGTTCTCCCGCGGCCGATACGGAATCTCGTACTCCTCCCAGTAAGGCGGGGAGCCCGGCGTGTTCTGCCGGCGGACGCGGAGTTGGATGGAGGAAGGCATGTCCGGCGGAGAGCTTAATCTCAATACTTGCGGGGCCGCGGCGGAATGAGGGAAGTGTTCACCGGGGCGTAGGTGATCCTCGGCCCGTCCGCCGTGTGCTCGGCGATCGTCGTCTTCAGGAAATTCGCGTCGTCCCGCGGAAGGGCGTTCTCCTCGGTGACGCCCTTCTCCAGGTCGCGCACCTTGAAGTGCGCCCCCCGCGACTCCTGCCGCAGGAGCGCGCCCCGGGTCATCACGCGAGCGAGCACGAGCATGTTGCGGAGCTGATTGATGAAGGAGATCTCGCGGTTCGCGAACGCGCTCCGGTCGGATAGGCCGATCCGCTCCCAGCGCTCCGCGAGCTCCCGGAGCTTGTCGTCGGTCTCCTGGAGCTTGCCGTCGTGCCGGATGACGGTGACGTTGTCGGTCATCCAGTCGCCCATCTCCTCCGCGATCACGTGCGGGTTCTCGGGTCCGGCGAGCCGAGCCAGGCGCGTGAACTCGGTTTCCCACCGCTTCTTCGCGGCCGCGAACGCGCCCTCCTCCACGGGCAGCCGCGCCGCGGTCTCGCGGCCGTAACGCACCATCGCGGGTCCGCCGATCTTGCCGGCGTAGAGGCACGCGACGAGCGAGTTCGCGCCCAGCCGGTTCGCGCCGTGGAACTGGTACTCCACCTCTCCCGCGGCGTAGAGGCCGGGCACGTTCGTCGCCTGGTTTCGCGGAGACGCTTCGTCGAGCATTCCGGTGCGTGCGTCGGGGGCGTAGTCGACCCAGAGGCCGCCCATCGAGTAGTGCATTCCGGGGAAGATCTTCATGGGGACCTCCCGCGGATCGTCGCCCACGAACTTCTCGTAGATCTCGAGGATCCCGCCCAGCTTGACGTCCAGCTCCTTGCGAGGAATGTGCGTCAGGTCGAGATAGACCTCGCGTCTGCCTCCGACCCCGTAGCCCATGAGGCAGATCTGGAAAATCTCGCGCGTGGCGATGTCGCGGGGAACGAGGTTGCCGTACGCCGGATACTTTTCCTCCAGGAAGTACCAGCGCTCCGACTCCGGGATGGACTTCGGGGCGCGCTTGTCGCCACGGGCGCGGGGAACCCACACGCGGCCCCCCTCTCCCCGGGCCGACTCCGACATCAACCTCAGCTTGTCGCTCGCCGGGATCGACGTCGGATGAACCTGGATGAACTCGCCGTTGGCGTAGCGGGCGCCCTCCTGGTACGCGGCCGCCGCTGCCGTGCCCGTGTTGATGACGGAGTTCGTGGACCGCCCGAAGACGATGCCCGGCCCGCCCGTGGCGATCATCACGGCCATCCCCGCGAACGCCTCGATCCGCATCGCGACGAGGTCCAGGGCGACGATGCCGCGGCAGTTCCCGTCCGCGTCGCGGACGAGGCCCAGGAACTCCCACATCTCGTGCTTGTCGACGAGCCCCTCCACCTCGAAGCGGCGGACCTGCTCGTCGAGCGCGTAAAGGAGTTGCTGACCGGTCGTCGCCCCGGCGAAGGCGGTGCGGTGGAAGCGCGTTCCCCCGAACCGCCGGAAGTCGAGGAGACCCTCCGGCGTGCGGTTGAACATCACCCCCATCCGGTCGAGGAGGTTGATGATCCCGGGTGCCGCGTAGCACATCGCCTTGACCGGGGGTTGCTCCGCGAGGAAGTCGCCGCCGTAGATCGTGTCGTCGAAGTGGATCTCGGGGGAGTCCCCTTCCCCCTTCGTGTTGACCGCTCCATTGATGCCGCCCTGCGCGCACACGGAGTGGCTCCGCTTGACCGGCACGATCGAGAAGAGGTCCACGGCGACGCCCATCTCCGCGGCGCGGATGGTCGCCATGAGCCCCGCGAGCCCGCCGCCGACGACGATGACCCGGTCGCGCGTCACGACTCGGCGCTCACGCCCGGAACGCCTGGATCGAGCGGATGCCGATGAAGGAGAGAACGAGGAAGACCGCGGCGGACACCCACATCATTCGCCGCTGCGCCCGCGGACCGACCGTCAGTCCCCACACGATCGAGAAGGACCAGATTCCGTTGGCGAGGTGGAACGTCGCCGCGATGATGCCGAGCACGTAGAAGGCGTAGATCCACGGGTTGGCGACGGATTCCTCCATGAGCCGGAAGAGGTCGACCTGGTCGTGGTGCCGGATGTCGACGAACCGGGTGGTCCACAGGTGGAAGATCACGAAAGCGAACAGGATGACTCCCGTCACCCGTTGGAGGAAGTACATCCAGTTGCGCACGTAGCGGTTCGAGGTGACGTTGGGCCGCGCGGTGCCCGTCACGAAAAGGCCGTACACCCCGTGGAAGAGGAGCGGAACGATGATGACCGCAATCTCGAGCGCGAGGGCGAAGCGGGTCTCCTGGAGTTTCCGGGTCATCGTGTTGTACGCGGCGGCGCCGAGCGTCGCGGAGTAGTTCTCGTAGAGGTGGAAGGCGAGGAACCCTCCCACCGGAACGATCCCGGAGAGGGAGTGCAGGCGCCGGAGCCAGAAGTGGCGCTCTTCGGGGGTCAAGGACTAAACCGTCAGGATCCGGAAGAGCTCGCGCACCGCGTCGGCCGACCGGCCGAGCGCCGCCTTCTCGTCCGGCTGAAGCTCGATCTCGACGATGTGCTCGATTCCACCGCGGCCGAGCTTGACCGGCACGCCGAGGTAGACGCCGGACATCCCGTACTCCCCCTCGAGGTAAGCGGCGCAGGGAAGGATCTTCTTCTCGTCCTTGAGCACGGACTCCACCATCTCGGCCACCGCGGCCGACGGCGCGTAGTAAGCCGAACCGGTCTTGTAGTAGTTGACGATCTCGATCCCGCCCTCGCGGGTCCTCTGGACGATGGCGTCGATGCGCTCCTTCGAGAGCAGCTGGGTGATCGGGATTCCGGAGATCGTCGAGTACCGCGGGAGGGGCACCATGGTGTCGCCGTGGCCGCCGAGCACGAAGGCGTTGATGCTCTCGACCGAGACGTGGAGCTCCTCCGCCAGGAACCACCGCATCCTCGCGGAGTCGAGGATCCCCGCCATCCCGAAGACGCGCTCCCTCGGAAATCCGGACACCCGCCGGGCGACCTCGCACATCGCGTCCAGCGGATTCGAAACCACGATCAGCACGGCGTCGGGAGACCGCGGAGCGGCCTCGCGAACGACGGCGCCCACGATCTCCTGGTTCTTCTGAACGAGGTCGTCGCGCGACATCCCGGGCTTGCGGGCGAGCCCCGCCGTGACCACGATGACGTCGGAGCCGTCCGACAGCTCGTAGGAATTCGAGCCGTCCATGCGGGCGTCGAACTTCACGACCGGCGCCGACTCCATGATGTCCAAGGCCTTGCCCTGGGGGATCCCCGGCACGATGTCGATCAGGACGACGTCCGCGATCTCGTGTTCGACGAGGCGCTGGGCGAGCGAGGCGCCCACGTTTCCGGCGCCGACGACCGTTACTTTCTGGCGCATCCGGGCGCGGATTCTATCGGATCGCATCCGCACATGACCCGGCATCGCCGCGTCGAAGCGCTTACAATCGGCCCATGTCCGAGGAAGACGCCCCGTACCAGACGCACACCGCGGAGCACCCCGCGTACAAGGAGCACCCGCTCTGGATCGAGGCGATTTCGGTGACGCAGGCGGCCTACGCCCTCGCGGAGAAACTCCGTCCGGAAGACCCGACCACCGCGCGCCGCCTGCGCCGGGCCTCGGTCACGATCCCCGCGCACCTCGCCGGCGCCCTGTCGGCCGACGACGACGACGGCGACGGCCGCCGGGACCACGTCACGACCGCGCTCACCGCCCTGGCCGAAGTTTCCAGGCAGGCGGAACGCGTCGCCGGCGCCGAATCCCCGGCCGCGGCGGAGCTCGCGCGCCGCGCCGGCGAACTCGAGCGGGCCGTGTGCTTCCAGCTCGGGGACGCGGGCAAGCTGGTCTGCTGATGACGGAACGGGCGCGACCCGCGCTCTACGTCGTGATCGGCGCGGCGATCGTCATCGCGGTCGCGGCATTCTGGCT
This sequence comes from uncultured Acidobacteriota bacterium, assembly GCA_963765835.1. Lineage (GTDB taxonomy): Bacteria > Acidobacteriota > Thermoanaerobaculia > UBA5066 > Gp7-AA6 > Gp7-AA6. The sequence continues at coordinate 9,944 of CAVXYF010000012.1, forward strand.
GCCGCGCTGGTGGGAAAACCGGGAGTACCGGGACGCCGAGGCAATCGCGGGCGTGGGCTCGGCGGTACTGCCCGGCAAGCTCGCGGACGCGCGCAAGAGCATCGACCCCGGATTCCCGGCGGCGAAGGCGACCGCAGCGATCGGCAAGCCGTCGTTCGCGGTCCGCACGGAAGGCGCTTCCTCCCACGAGATCTGGAAGTACTACTTCGCCGACGGAACCCTGACAGTCAACCTGACGGACGGCTATGTGGCGCGGATCTCGACCGACTTCGGTCCCCCGAAGATCCGGCAGTCCCGCCGGCCCTGAGCGCGCGACCGCGAAGCACGAGGTGGAGAAAGTCGCAGCGACCGCCCCGGCCGGAGTCGGCCGAAAGGAGCCGTCGATCCGCGTCGTTCTTATGCCGAAGGACACGAACGCCCACGGCACGATTTTCGGCGGCGTGATCCTCTCGTACATCGACCAGGCGGCCGCGGTCGAGGCGAAGATGCACGGCGCCTCGTTCATCGTCACCGTGGCGATGCGGGAGGTTGTCTTCCACGAGCCGGTCTACGTCGGCGACCTGGTTTCGTTCTACACGGACGTCGTCCGCATCGGCCGGACGTCGATCACCATTTCGGTCGAAGTCTTCGCGCAGCGCGGCGAGGGAACGGGTCAGAGGGTGCGAGTCACTCAGGCCGAGGTCACGTTCGTGAACCTCGACGAGAACCGAAAGCCGATCCCGATTCCGAGATGACCCGGAGGGTCATCTTGAGCGAAGCGAAGGATCTCTCGATTTCAAGAGATTAGCGCCGTCTCGACGACGGCGGTTAGCCGCGGCGGACCCGCGACTTGTCGCCTCGGCTTCGCCGAGGCTCGGTGCGTCGCGCTCTGCGCTCGGTGCCCTCGCTCCGCTCCTCGGAATGACAAGAACGAAATCAGCGTCTTAAAACCAGAAGGTCCCGATTCCTCGGGACCCTCTTTCCTTCAGCCGAGCAAGAGCCCGGCAATGGTTCCAGCACTCAGTATCCTACCACTCCGAGTCGTCCTCCTCGGGCGGGACCGGCGCCTCCGCGGGGAGCTCGGCTTCGTCGTCCTCCGAGAGATCTTCGAGCTCCAGCTCTTCCGCCTCCTCCGCGGTCTCGCCCTCGAGCTCGTCCGCGCCGGCGGCGTCCAGTGGCCGGACCTCCTCCTCGCGCCAGGCGATCGGCGCCGCGGAGGCGGCCGCGCGGCCCCGGCCCGCGGGCTTCGTCGCCCTGGCTGCGCTCGACGCGCGACGCGCGGGCGCCGCGGCCCTGGGACGTTTCGGAGCCGCTGCCTTCCGTTTCGCGGCCGCGCGCTTCGGAGCCGACGCGCGTTTCGCCGTGGCTCTGCGCTTCGCCGGGGAACCGCGCTTCGCGGTGGCTCTGCGCTTCGCCGCCGGTGCGCGCTTCGCCGTGCCCTTGCGTTTGCGGCTCGACGATCCTTTGGCCTTACGCACCGGAGCGCGGCGGGACGACTTGCGGGTTACGGATTTCTTCTTTCTCGAAGACGACCGGGAGGTCTTTCGCGCGCCTCCGCGGCCCCCTCTTTTCGCTTTCATTGCCACGTTTTCACCCTCCTCTCGACCAGTTTCCGCCCGCGCCGGATCATACAATTCCGGGTTTGTCGAGGCGAGCCGGAGGGGGAGACCGGGACAGCGGCGAAGCCCGCGTCGTGATCCTGCCTCGCCCCGGAGGGCTGACGATCGAGATCCGTCCCCTCGTCCGGTCCCGCGCCTGGAGAAGGCGCCTGACCGCCGGCGCCGCCGTCGTGATCGCGGCCTCCCTCTTCGGCATGGCCCGGCTGGTGCCGGTCTGGGAGGCGAGCCTCCGGCGGGGCGCGTTCACCGACCTGCCGCTGCCAGTCCTCGTCTTCCTCTCGCTCGCGGTCGGAATCACGACCCCCGTGACGCTCGTCGGCCTGGCCGCGCTCGCCTTCGTGGAGGAGCGCGTCGAGGTGAGCCCTTCGGAGGTGACGGTCTCGACCACCGCCTTCGAGAAGACCCGCGTTCTCAAGCTTTCCCGGGGCGAGATCGAGTTCTGGCGGGAGACGTACGTCCCGCTTTCACCGTGGTGGAGCTGGAGCGTGAAGCGGCTTGCCGCGCGATCCGGCGGTCGGAGCTTCCCGATCGCCGGCGGCGCCGGACCGAAGGAGAAGCGGGCAATCGGCCTCGCGCTCGCGAAGGCGACCGGCCGGCCGCTCGTAGCGGACTTCGGCCGGGTGATCGAGCCGGGTTAGGTCGCTAACCCCTGACCTCGTTGGAGTTGGGCGTGGGGCACCGGGCGCGATCGCGGACTACAATGCTTTCGTGTCGCCGACCGAGACCGAGACCGCGAACCGGCACCTGACCGGGACCCCGCTCTCCTCCTACGACCTTCCGGAGGAGGTCCGGCGGGGGATCACCGACGCCGGGTTCGTCTACGCGACCCCGATCCAGGAGAAGACCCTGCCGATCGGGCTCGCCGGCCGGGACGTCGCCGGCCAGGCTCAGACCGGCACCGGAAAGACGGCGGCGTTCCTCATCACGATCTTTTCGCGCCTCCTGCGGTCCCCGGCCCGGGAGCCACGGCGCGGCCCGAGAGCCCTCGTGGTGGCGCCGACCCGGGAGCTCGTCGTCCAGATCCGCAACGACGCCGAGGTGCTCGGCCGGCACACGGGCCTGTCGACTCTCGCGGTCTTCGGAGGCATCGACTACCACAAGCAGCGCGACCTCCTCCGGCGAATGCCGGACCTCCTCGTGGGAACGCCGGGAAGGCTCCTCGACTACGAGCAGCAGGGCGCCACGAGCTTCCGGGGGGTGGAGTTCCTCGTCATCGACGAGGCCGACCGGATGTTCGACATGGGATTCATCCGGGACCTGCGTCGGATCCTCCGGCGCACTTCTCCCTTCGACCAGCGGCAGACGTTCCTCTTCTCGGCGACCCTTTCCCCGCGGGTCATGGAGCTCGCCTACGAGCACACCAACAACGCCGAAAAGGTCGAGATCGAGCCGGAGCGCGTGGGCGCCCACGGAATCACGGAAGTGCTGTACCACGTGTCGTCCCCGGAGAAGCTGCCCCTGCTGCTCGGGATCCTGGAGGAGGAGGGGCGCAGCCGGATCCTCATCTTCGTGAACCGCCGCACGACCGCGGCAGACCTTGTGCGGACGCTCTCCGCCAGCGGTTATCCGGCGCGCGCGCTCGCGGGGAACGTTCCCCAGGACCGGCGGATGAAGATCCTCGCGGACTTCAAGCAGGGAAAGCTCGCGGTCTTGGTCGCCACGGACGTCGCGTCGCGGGGGCTGCACATCGAGGGCGTGTCCCACGTCGTCAACTACGACCTGCCGCAGGATCCGGAGGACTACGTGCATCGGATCGGCCGCACGGGGAGGGCCGGCGCAGTCGGTACCGCGGTCTCGATCGCGTGCGACGACTACGTGTTCTCGCTCGACTCGATCCAGAAGCTGATCGGCCGCGAGATCCCGGTCCTGTGGGCGCCCGAGGAAATCGTGGAGAAGGGACGACTGGCGGCCGAGGCGCGGCCGAGCCGCCGTCCCGTGGTCGCCCGCCGCCCGCGCCCGGCCGCGCCGTCGCCCGTCACCTACGGACGCGAGAAGAGGAAGAGTCGGAGGAGGTAGACGATGAGAGGGTCCGGCGGCTCGCGCCTTCCCGTCCTCGTCCGCCTTGCCGTGGCGTTGACCCTCTTCAACAGCTGGGTGATCGCCGCCGAGCGTCCGGGTAAGAGTCCAAGATGCGGTATCCGGGCGACCTGTATGTCACGCTGCAGAGGACGCTCTATGCGCAGTGGGGGCCCCCGAACATCAGCGGCTTCCTGGAGCCGGCCGCGATTTTCGCAACCGTCGTTCTGGCCTTTCGAGTGCGACGGCGGCGCGGTTTCTGGTTGACGGCATCCGCGGCCGGAGCCCTTTTTCCCGCGTTTCCGCTGGTCTTCTTCTGGCTCGTCGCCCCGGCGAACGCCGCGTTCCGAGGGGCCGCAGGCGCGCCGCCGCCGGCGAACTGGGTGGAGATGCGCCGGCAGTGGGAGCTCGGGCACGCGTTGCGATTCGGCCTGCAGTTCCTCGCGCTCGGAAGCCTGCTTGCTTCCCGGGAGTGGGACGAGAAACCGCCTTGAACGTCGCGGGCGTCGTTCGATTCACTGCGGTCTTCTCGACCGGCCTGATCGCCGGCATTCTCGTGGGAGATCGCATGGGGCCCAGCTTCGCGCGGCCCGCGCTCTCACCCTCGAGCTTCGTGCCGTTCCAGCAGATCCAGCACGCGCACTTCGTCCGGATGATGCCGATCCTCATGGGGCTCGCGATTCTGTCGACCGCCGCCTGGCTCGTCAGTATCCGCTCCCGCGCGCGAGGCGCGGAGTTCGTCTTCCTGGCGCTCGCCGGAGTCGCCTTCCTCTCGGTCTCCGGGATCACGGGCGCGGTCAACATGCCGATCAACAGCCAGCTCATGGCGTGGGACCCCGCCTCACCCCCGGCGGACGTCGAGGCCATCTGGGCGCGGTGGGAGCGGGCCCACACGGTCCGCACGATCCTGGCGGTCGCCGGCTTTGTGCTGGAGCTCCTGGCTTTCGGAGCGGCGCGTCAGCGCGCGTCCGCCGCCAGCACTTCGTCGAGCTTGTCGTAGCTCTCGGCGACTCCGCTCTCCATCGGGCTCCGGAGAACCGCGTCGCGAACGTCGCGCGACGCATAGAGCACCGTGGTGGTCGCCGTGGTCCGGCCGTCCTTCTCGACTAAGACCGTCGTGTCCAGCGCCTCCCCCTCGTACCAGGGGTCGTCGAACTTCTCGGTCGCGACGAGCCGCTCGGGCCGGACGATCTCGCGGTAGACACCGCCCATCCCCATCTCCTGTCCCTTCGGACCTCGCCACACGAAGCGATAGGTACCTCCGACCTTGAGGTCCACCTCGCACACTGCGAACGTCCAGCCGCCGCGCACTCCCAGCCAGCGTCGGAGAAGCTCCGGCTTCGTCCAGGCGTCGAAGACCAGCTCCCGCGGAGCTGCGAACTCGCGCGTCATGCCGATCTCCCGCTCCGAGGGCGTCGTGATTTTCAAGGTTCCAGTGCTCATCTCATCTCCCCTTTCTCTTCGCGCGTCCGCGTTTGTTCGGCTTGGTCTGCAGTTCGTCCAGCAGTGCGTCGAGGCGCACGAAGTTCTCTTCCCAGAATCGGCGATAGCGCTCCAGCCACTCCTCGGCCTCCGCGAGCGGCGCGGCTTCGAGTCGGCGCGGCCGCCGCTGGGCGTCGCGCCCTTGCCGGATGAGACCCGCGCGTTCGAGCACCTTCAGGTGCTTGGAGATCGCGGGCTGGCTCACCGCGAACGGTTCGGCCAGCTCCGTCACCGACGCGTCGCCCGCGGCCAGCCGGGCGAGGATGGCGCGCCGTGTGGGGTCGGCGAGCGCCGCGAACGTGGCGTCCAGGCGGGCCGGAGAGGACGGGCTCGAAGGGGAAACGTTCATAACCGATCGGTTATATACAGGCCTGAACGGCGGCTTGTCAAGGCCGGCGTGAACTAAGCTTCAGCCGGACTTCATGGCCAAGCTCAGGCAAAAAAGACTCACTCCCCGCCTCTGGCCGCTCCTGCTGCTGCTCACGAGCTGCACGACCCCGGCCCCGAGCCACTTCGCGGGGGAGCCCGCGCGCGTCGCGCGGGCGAAACCTCGCGGGATGCGGGGCGGGGTCTTCGTCTCGCACACTCTCCCGGCGTTTCGCGTCACTCCGGGACCGGGCCTCGTCTACCTGGGAGCTCATCCATTCCGCATCGGCGCGGTCGCAGAAGGCGAGCGCCACGTCTTCGCGGACCACGCCGGCGGGGTCGTGCGGCGGCTCCTCGTGCTCCAGTTCGAGAGCATCCTGCCGTCGAGCACCGAGGAGTACCGGTACCGGATCACCAACCCCGTCGAGCTGGGCGGGGTCCCCTACCGCCACAGCGTCCACCTCTACCGGGTCTCGGACTCGCTCCGCGAGGCTCCCGACAGCGAGCTGGCGCTCACGGTGGAGTTTCTCCGGGAGCGGGGCCTCACGCTACCCGACGAGCAGGCGATGGACCGCTATGCCCGCGTGATCGGCGGGGACAGGAAGCACGAGCTCCTGATCTTCTTTCACGAGAGTCTGGCGGACTGGAGTCGCGGCGGGGTCGAGACGCTCGCCATCGACGGGATACCGCGCCCCGAGGCCGCACCGCTCGTGGCCGCCCTCGCCGAGCGCGCGCAGAAGAGCTTCACGATCGTCGAGTAGACCCCCTGGCGGCTCGGGAGCGTTCTTGCCTCCGGGCGAAAACGGCAAGCGGTACGTTCAACAGCATCTGCACCCAGGGCGGGCAGTGCGCTTCGGGCGGGTTGTTCGGGCTCGTGGGAACGATGGCGATCTATTAGGGCGGCGCCTACTGCCTAACCCCTTACCGCCTGCCGGCTTCAGAAGCTCTTCAGGAAAGCCGCGTTCGTCGGGAACTTCGACAGCCGGCCCTGGACGAGCTCCATCGCCTGGACCTTGTCCACGGCGGCGAGAGCGCGCCGGAGCTTGACGATCTTCGGCAGCTCCTCGGGGTTGTAGAGCTTCTCTTCCTTGCGGGTCCCGGACTGCGGGATGTTGATGCAGGGGAAGATCCGGCGGTTGAACAGGTCCCGGTCGAGAAGGATCTCGGTGTTCCCGGTTCCCTTGAACTCCTGGAAGATGATCTCGTCCATCCGCGAACCGGTGTCGACGAGCGCGGTCGCGATGATGGTCAGCGAGCCGCCCCCCTCCGCGTTGCGCGCCGCTCCGAAGAACCGCCGCGGCTTCTCCATGGTCCGGGCGTCGATGCCACCGGACAGGATCTTGCCGCCGCCCTTCTGCATGTGGTTGTAGGCGCGCGCCATCCGCGTGATCGAGTCCAGGAAGATGATCGCGTGCTTGCCGCACTCGATCATCCGGCGCGCGCGTTCCGCCACGATCTCGGCCACCGCGATGTGGTTTTCGGCCGAGAGGTCCGCGGAGGACGCGATGACCTCGCCCCGCAGAACGCTGCGGCGGAAGTCCGTGATCTCCTCGGGCCGCTCGTCGATCAGCAGCACGATGACGTACACGTCCGGAGCGTTGACGCCGACGGCATGAGCCATCCGCTTCAGAAGGGTCGTCTTGCCGGCCTTGGGAGGCGCGACGATCAGGCAGCGTTGCCCCCGTCCGATGGGTGCGAGCAGGTCGACCATGCGTCCGCACATCTCGTCCGGCTCGGTCTCGAGCTTCAGCCATGCGTTGGGGTCGATCGACACCAGGTCGCCGAACTGCGGACGCCCGCGGAACTGTTCGGGCGTGAGCCCCTCGACGGTCTCGACCCTCCGGAGCACGGGCCGTGTGCCATCCACCGCGAAGCCGCCGATCAGGGCGCCGGCCTCCAGGCCCTCGCGCGCGATGAGCTCCCTCGGGACGAGGGGGTCCTTCGCCGTGGGGAGGTAGTTCGTGGGTGCCGAGACGAGGATCCCGGGAGCGCTCTCCTTGGGGGGGAGGTACAGGACGCCTTCGACGGGCCTCTCGGGGCCGGCCGCGGCCAGCTCGTCGACCCGCTCCGGGGCCCCGCCGTTGCCGGAGAAGCCGCCGGGACGGCCTCCGCGCCGTCTTCGCCGCCGCCGGCGGCGGCGCGGCTGCCCGTCTCCGCCACGCTCGGAGGGCCCCACGGGGGCGGGGCGTTCCGCAGAAACGGAAAATGATCGAGCGGTTTCCGGATTCGAGGGATCTTCCGACATGAGCTCCTGGGTTGCCGCCGCGCTGACACGAGTCCGGGCGGGAGGCGATGATTCTAGCCTAAAACCCCACACGACGCAGGAAAAAGAGAAAACCGGGGTTTGGGCCCCAAAAAAGGCTATTACTCGAAAAGAGCCAGCACCCCGGCCCGGTCCGCGGGGGAAACCCGCATGAGCGCGAAGTTCTCTCCGGCGTGCTCGGGACTGGAAACGCCAACGAGGGCGGTCGTCATTCCGGGGGCCGAGCGGGAGAACTGGAGCGCCCGCTGGGCGTCGGTCGTCGCCCCGGCAAAGGCCGCCGCGACCTCCTCCGGAAGGTCCGCCGAGAGCCGTCCCTGGAGGAGCGACGCGGAGCCGAAGGTCGCCAGATGCGTCTCCTCCGCAGCGATCAGCGCCGGCGCGCGTCCGGCGGGTCGGGCCTGAGAGGGATAGGCAAGGGCCTGCGCCATCGCGAGGTTGACCGGAAGCTGCACCGCCGCGAAGTGATGTCCGTCGCCCGCGACTTCGCGGGCGACCTCGGAAACGTCGGCGAGCGAGAGGTGCTCGGGGTGCTCCGGCGGGACGCGAAGGCCGTCCCACGTGGCCAGTCCCCACCTCGCGATCCGGCCTTCCGCCGCGGCGTCCTCCATCTTTTCGACCGCCCGCGTGAGCCGCTCGCGGAAGGCCTTCGGGCCCAGGGCCGCCCGCTGCGACTCGACGTTGTGCAGGTAGTAGAGGTCGATCGTCTCGAGGCCGAGGTTCCGCCGGCTCCGCTCGATCTGGTCCTCCAGGTAGGCGGGCGCCATGCAGTGGCCGCCGGCCACGATCTCGGACCGCGGGGCGACGCCCGGGGTCACGAAGGTCTCGAGGATGTACCGCTTCGGGTCGCGGGGGTCCGTGGAGTCATGCGGCAGGTAGCCGCCCTTCGTGGAGACGAAGACCTCGTCCCGCCGCGCGGCGCCGCTCTCGAAGGCCGCCGCGAGCGCCCGGCAGATCGCCCGTTCGCTCCGCTGCCCGCGGTAGTTGATCGCCGAGTCGAACACGTTGACTCCCGACTCGAGCGCGCGCGAAATGGACGCCTCGTACCCGCGGTCGATCGCGTCGCTCTCCTTCCCGAGGTACGTGCCGAGCCCGAGGGAGGAGAGAGAGATGCCCGCCGCCTCGCGGAAGTGGCCGGGCGCCGCCTTCGAGCGGTCGGCGAAACGTCGGGTTCCTTCGAGCGTGGCGCGGCCGGGAATCACGCCGGAGAAGCTATCAGCTATCAGCGATCAGCTTCGTGTCCCGTGTCCCGTGTCCCGTGTCCCGTGTCCCGACTCTCAGACGTAACTTCGATTCAAGAATCCCAGATTCGGGTAGCCCGCTCCCAGCACGGCGGCCGAGTCGGCGCCGAGCCAGTCCTGCAGGATCGTCCCGTAGTACGAGCGGAAGTCGTTCGCGATGGTCCGGTTACCGTTCGAGTCGAGGCTGGCGAGGTTCGGCGCGCCGCCGTAGATCCCGGGTCGCACCGCATTGCCGACGACGAAGTGCGCGGCGGCGGTGCCGTGGTCGGTCCCGTTCGAGCCGTTGTCCTGCGGGCGCCTCCCGAACTCCGACCACGTCATGAGCAGCACGTCGTGGGACTTGCCGTGCGCGTCGAGGTCGTCGAACAGCGCCTTCACTCCGTTGGATACCGTCGTCAGCAGTGGATCGTGGTCCACGTCCTCCGTGGCGTGGTTGTCGAACCCTCCGAACGTGATGTAGAGGATTCGAGCTCCGACGTTCGCGTTGATGATCTGCGCGATCAGCAGGAGACCGGCCCCCAGCGTCCCCGCGGGGTAGGTCCCCCCGGCGACGTAGCCCGCGCCGACGGTCTGGAGGACGTTGGAGGAGTTGATGGCGTCCTCGCCGACCTGGGACAGCGTGTCGAGGGAGTTGGTGATCTCGTACTCCGCGCCGTTCTCCGTCAGGAACGTGCGGATCTGGTTGTTGCGGTCGCCGGGGTACGAGCCGTCCGTCGCGTACTGGTAGCTGGCCAGGTTCACGAACGACGGCACGCCCACGTTGTCCGCGAGGAGCGTCCGCGGCAGCGACTGCGAGATCGCGGTGCAGGTGAGCGGGTTTCCGCTGCCCGCGACGTACTTGTCGGCCCAGCGGCCGAGCCACCCGTTTCGCTGCGCGAGCAGCGGGTCGGCGGTGTGCCAGACGTCGCGCGCCGCGAAGTGCGAGAGGCTCGAGTTCGGGTAGCCGACGTTCTCGACGATCGCGACTCGATTCTGGTCCCACATCGCCTTGACGCCGCTCAGGACGGGGTTCAAGCCGAGGTGGTTGTCGAGCGCGAGCACCGACGCCGCCGGGATCCCGATGCGCGACCGCATCTGGAGATAGAGGTTGTCGGTGTACGGGACGACGGTGTTCAGGTCGTCGTTGCCGCCGGCGAGCTCCAGGACGACGAGCGTCCGGTTCGCGAACTCCACTCCCACCGACTCCTCGAAGAACCTCGAGCCCTCCACCGCCCAGCGCGGGACCATCGCCGAAACCGTCACGAAGCCGGAGCTGCGGAGGAGAAAGTCGCGTCGGGAAATGGGCATGGGTCTCGACCTTTCAGGCCAGGTGGAAGGCAGGGCTCGTCAGCATGAGGTGAACGAGACCGCGCACCTTCTTGTCCACGTTCGCGGGGGTGTTGGTCCAGTTTCCGCGGGAGCCGTCGTCGTTCGCGTTCATGTACTCGATCCACGCACCGCGGACCCGCGACGACACCTCTTCGACGTTCAGGCGCTCCGCCAGGATGTCCACGACCTTCTCGGCCGTGGAGGCGTCGCGCCCTGCCAGCAGGCGGTTCGGGTCGAACCGCGTGCCGGTCGATCCGCGGTTCGTGGACAGCGAGTTCGCCACGGTGGAGCGGGCGAACAGCGTGCCGGTGTTCACCCACGACGTTCCCCAGTCCCAGCCCTTCGCGTCCTCCGGGTTGAAGAGCACCTGCCCCATGCCGGCGAGCGAATTCGCGGGCGTCGCGAAGTCGGTCTGGGCCTCGACCATGCGCACCGCCGCGACCGCGAACTCCGCCGGGCTCCTCACCCACGTCTTGCGCGTGTGCGCCTCGTAGAACTCGGGGTGCGTGAGGATCGTGCGCACGACCTCGCGGACCGAGTGGTTGCTGGAGACGTAGACGTCGCGAAGCAGCGCGACCACGTGCGGCGGCGGGTTCTCGTGGGCGAAGAACGACCACAGCTTCGCGCCGAGAAACCGCCCGGAGACGGACCCGTCGGAGTCGGAGTGATCGAGGATGATGCGGATCGCGTCGGCCCCGTTCCAGTTGCCGGTCTGCCCGAGAATCGTTTTCGAGCCGGCGTCGTGGGTCGCCGGGTTGTCGAAGAAGGTCGCGCCGTTGTAGCTGTCGGCCCCCCGGTAGTTCAGGACCGTCCACCCGGTGAGCGCTCGGGCAACTTCGCGAACGTCGGTCTCCGAGTAGTAACCGATCCCGAGCGCGTAGAGCTCCATGAGCTCCCGCGCGTAGTTCTCGTTGGGCCGGCCCGCGCGGTTCAGCCAATTGTCGAGCCACACGAGCTCCGCCGGGTCCTGCGAGATCTTCAGCACGAGGTCGTCGAACCTCGCGACCGCGTACTGACGCTCGGTCCTGTTCTGGTTGAGGATGAGCGTCGTGCCCCGGACCTTCGAGATGCCCGACGTCCAGTGGAGGTTCCAGAAGTAGGTCATCTTCTCCTCGAGGGGGCGGGGCGAGAACGCCATCCGGTCGAGGAACCACTGCTGGAGACCGCGGACGTTGCCCAGGTTGTAGTTCTTCGCGGCCAGGCCCGCCTCGTACGCAGTCAAGCTGATGGACTCGTAGTCGACGAGGCGGGAGACCGCACCGTCGACGCCCCGCGCGAAGAGATCGTCGATCTCGGCCGGGGTCCCGCCGAAGCCCGCCCGCCGCAGGAGGTGCGCGGCCGCGTCCCGGGTCCAGTCGACTGTCGTCATGGGGCCCTCCAGGTGCGATCTACTGAAAGATAGACGACGCAACGGAGGGGGCGGTTTACAACCGGGCCGGGACAGGGGACACGGAACAGGGAACACGAAGAGTTGGGACCGATTCGAGTCTTGTCCCTTATCCCGTGTCCCGTGTCCCGTCTTCAGAACACCGGCAGCGGAATCCCGTGCGTCCGGGTGGTGCCCTCGACCTTGGGGTCCCACCGGCCCGGAATCGGGGTCGCGCACCTCGGGCACGCCCCTTCGGCCAGCCGGTTACGCCGGACGCGGAAGCCGATCCGCTCGATCACCGTTTCGCCGCACTCCGGGCAGCGGGTGTTCTCCCACTTTCCGGTCTGGCCCGGCAAGTTTCCGGCGTAGACGTAGCGCAGCCCCTCCTCCGTCCCGATCTCCGCGGCGCGAAGGAGCGTCGCGGCGGGGGTCCCGCCGCGGTCCATCATCTTGTAGTCCGGGTGGAACGCGGTGACGTGCCACGGGATGTCCTTCGACACCGAGGCCACGAAGCCCGCGGCCCGCCGCAGCTCTTCCTCCGAGTCGTTGAACCCGGGGATCACGAGCGTCAGGACCTCGAGCCAGATGCCGCGCGCGTGGATCCCCTCGATCGAGTCGAGGACATTCTGGAGCACGCCGCCGAGCTCCCGGTAGTGCTTGTCGTCCATCGACTTCAGGTCGACCTTGTAGAAGTCGACCCACGGCCGGATGTAGTCGAGGACCTGCGAGGTCCCGTTGCCGTTGGACACGTAGGCCGTGCGGAGTCCGCGCTCCTGCGCCTCGCGGAAGACGGCGACCGCCCACTCCGACGTGATGAGCGGCTCGTTGTACGTCGACACCACGGTGGGCGCGCCGCACTCGATGGCAAGGCCGGCCAGCTCGTCCGCGGAGACGTCCCGGGGCGGCGCGACGGCCTTCGGGTCGCGGACGGACTGCGAGGTGAACCAGTTCTGGCAGTACCCGCAGTGCAGGTCACAGCCGAGCATCCCGAACGAAAGAGCGTCGGAGCCCGGCAGCGCGTGGAAGAAGGGCTTCTTCTCGATCGGGTCGCACTGGATCGCGCCGACGTAACCCCACGGTACCTTGAGAACCCCCCCCTCGTTGTAGCGCACCTTGCAGACGCCCTCGCGCCCCTCCGGGATCGGGCATCGGTGCCCGCAGGAGTAGCACTTCAGCCGTCCGTCCGGAAGTTTTTCCACGAGCTCGGGCGCGGCCGCGACGGTGCGGCGCGCGAGAACGTCGGCCACCGGGGAGCGGCGAGTGGGAGACCGTGCCGCCATGACACAACGATACAGCTGGGGTCAACGCTGAATCGCTGAATTGGGGTCAACGCGGAATCGCTGAATTTCGCGATCAGTGGACTGTTGCGGGTGCAGACCCCTCGGGATCTGTCCCCGCGACCGACTCAAGTCCAGCGAAATGTCCTGTCAAGACCGCGGGTTATGATCGGCCGATGCCCAAAACTTCCCGATTTCCGGCTCTCTTCGTGTCCGTCCTCGCAGCTCTCCTCGCACCGACGCTCGCGGCCCAGACGACGACCACGATCGCGGCCGGGACTTCGTTCGCCACGGACAGGGACGCCCTCGTCAGCGGCGTCCGGGTCGACGTCCGGCCCGACGGGTCCGTCTGGTTCCTCCTCCCCGCGCTCGACCGCATCGCTGTTCTCCGCGACGGAACGACGACGCAGTGGCAGATCCGCGACGACACGGACCTGGGGGCGAACCCCGTGGACTTCGAGGTGGACGGCGACGTGGTCTGGTACCTCTGCAACGGCGAGAGCGGAATCGACGCCGGACACTCGATCTTCGGCCGGCTCGACACCGTGTCCGGCCAGATCCGGGAGTGGGAGGTGCCGGGTGGCCGTCCGGCCGGCTTCTACCGGGCGCCGGACGGAAAGGTGTGGATCCCGCAGACCAACCAGAAGCTGCAGTCGGTCGACCTGGAAACGCTGGAGGTCGTGGACTACCGCTCGACGCAGACGATCGCTTTCTCCGACATCCTTCTCGGACCCGACGGCGCCCTGTGGATGACGGACTTCGGAAACAACCGGATCGTGCGCTACGAGCCGGGAGCTCTTCAGGAAACTTCCTGGACGTTCATCGATCCCCTGCTCGCGATCTTCAACCCTTCCCAGATCCAGTTCGACGCACAGGGCAAGCTGTGGATCTCGCACTTCTCGGGCGGACGGATGGACCGATTCGATCCTTCGAACGGCGAGATCCTGAGCTACGTCGGATTCCTGAACCCGATCCACTTCGACATTTTCGGGAGCCGCGTCTACGTGGCCGAAGCCAATGGCGCAAACGGTCAGATAGCGGTTCTCGACCCCCGTTTCGTCACGGCAACGCCCCGGACCCTGGAGCCCCAGACGATCGACGTCGGCCAGCTGGTCAACACGCGCGAGGCCGTCATCCACGACAGCACCGCGATCCGGACGACCTTCGCCTCCCCTCCCGAGGCGATTCCCGCGGCGGACCTCGTGGTCAACGTGGGCGGCGGAGGAATTCTGCGGACGCAGCTCCCCTGGACCAACGCGTACGGCATCGACGTCGTCGGGGGCGAGGTCTGGGTCGGATCGGCCGGGAACCTGGCCCACCTGGTCCTCCAGACGATCGGCGGGGCGACGGACCTCGTCGCGCCGGTGGCGACCCAGCTGGCCGGCGCCGACGAGGTCGAGGGCCGCATCGACGTCACGCTCTACAACCCGAGCGACATGCCGATCTCGGGCGAGCTCCTCTACCTCTTCTCCCCCGGTTTCTTCGCGGCGCGCACCACGTTCACGCTCGCCCCGGGACAGACGTCGCTCATCGCCGACGCCTTCGGCGACCTCGGCTCGGCGACCATTCCGTTCATCGGACCGGTGAGGATCCTCGTCAGCTCGGGGCCCGCGGAAGAGCTCGTCGCGACCGTGCGTTCCGCGCAGGCCCGCGAGGACGGCGGCGCCTTCGGTTACTCGGTGCCCGCGACCTCCGTCTCGGAGGCGCTCGGAGCCGGCGCCTCCCGAACGCTCTTCACGGGCGCGGAGGAGTCGGAAGTGTCCGCCTTCGGGTTCTACACCCCGTCGGGGGCCGAGGCCGTCTTCACGCTCGTCGCGCCGGACGGCACGGTGCGCGGGTCGGTCCCGATCTCGATCACCTCCAACATCGCGGAGGAGTTTTCCCCCGCGGCGTCGGCATTCAACGTGGCCGCCCAGCCGGGGGACGTGATCCGCGTGGATGTCGTTTCCGGAACGCTCTACACGTACGTCCGCATCGTGGACGCGGGGACCCACGACGTTGCGCTGTCCCGCCCGGCGAAAGCCACGACCGACGCCGTTTTCCCGAACGTCGGGTCCGCGGTGGGTCTCTTCGGTACGAGCTTCGTGGCCGACCTGTTCCTCTCGAACCCGGACCCCGAGAGCGGGGCCAGCGTTCGAATCTCCTACTACCCGCTGGGGTCGGGGGGCGCCTCGGCGACCGCGACCGTGCCCCTTGCCGCCGGCGGCAGCGTCGTGATCTCGAACGTCCTCGAGGCGCTCTTCGGCGTTGCGGTCGGGCAGGGCGCGATGGTGCTCGAGTCCGACGTGCCGGTTGCGTCGTCGCTCCGGATCGCAGCCGCGAAGGAGGAGGGCGACTTCGCCACCCTCGCGCTGCCGATCGAGACGGACGGCATCGTCGCGCCGGGCGGTCCGGCGTTCGTGATCGGCGAGCTGCAGACGGCCACCCGCCGGACCAACCTCCTTCTCTTCAACCGGGGCGCCGCCGGGAACGTCACGGTGATCGCGTACAACGGCAACAACGACGAGATCGGTCGCCTCCAGGTCTTCGTCGGCAGCCGTCAGTCTGCCCGCGTCAACTCGCTGCTGCCGGTGCTCGGCGCGGACGAGGAGCGAAACGGCCGGATCGTCCTGGAGCCCTCCGAGGGGATGGTCCTCTATGCCTGGGCGGCGCAGGTCGACGGCCCGACCGGGGACGTGGAGATCCTCCCCTTCCCCTGAAGTGAACGCGATCGCCACGGTCATCCGCGGTTCCGGAATGCACGTTCCGCCCGGAATCGTCACCAACGAGCGCATGTCGCTCCTGATGGATACCAGCGACGAGTGGATCCGCCAGCGCACCGGCATCGGGGAGCGCCGCTACGCCCGCAAAGGGGACTCCTCCTCGGACCTGGGAGCGGAGGCCGCGACGCGCGCGCTCGCGGACGCGGGTCTCGAGGCGAAGGACGTCGACTTCATCGTGTTCGCGACCATGACGCCGGACCACTACTTCCCGGGCAACGGCGGGCTCCTCGCGAAGAAGCTCGGCCTCGATCGGACGCACGCCCTCGACGTGCGGATGCAGTGCGCGGGTTTCCTCTCCGCGCTCCAGGTCGCGGACGCGTTCATCCGCTCCGGCACGTACCGCCGGGTCCTGGTCGTCGGAGCCGAGTGCCACGCGTCCCTCTACCCCTGGACCGAGGCCGAGTGGTCCGTGATGTTCGGGGACTCCGAGGGCCCCGTCTCCCCCGAGGCCTACGCGTGGGGCACCGCGCAGCGCGACCGCGCCGTGATCTTCGGCGACGGAGCCGGAGCCTTCGTGCTGGAGGCGAACGACAGCGGGGACGGCCGCGGATTCCTCGGCTTCGAAATGAGGACCGACGGCGGCCACTGGGACAAGCTCTTCGTGCCGGGAGGAGGCTCCGCGAGCTTCCCTTACTTCTCGGCGGACATGGTCGCGGACAACCGGACGGTTCCGGTGGTCGAGGGCCGGCAGGTCTTCCGGCTCGCGACGACGGCCATGCCCGAGATCGTCCGGGAGGTTCTCGCGAAGTACGAGCTCTCGGTGGAGGACCTGGATCTCCTCCTCATGCACCAGGCGAACCTACGGATCAACGAGGCCGTCCAGAAGCATCTCGGTCTTCCGGACGAGAAGGTCTTCAACAACATCCAGAAGTACGGCAACACGACCGCGGCGACGCTTCCGCTCGTCTTTCACGAAGCGAAGGAAGCCGGGCGCGTGCCGCCCGGGTCGCTCGTCTGCTTCACCGCGCTCGGCGCCGGGCTCCACTGGGGCGCCGGGCTGGTGCGGACCTGACCGGGCCGCCCGGTCATGCCAAGCGCGAGCGAGGGATCTCTCGAACGATTCAAGATTTCGTAAAGAACCGCTCTCTCGAAGCCGTGCAGCGGATACTCCGCCGCGTCGTGCGGGGCGCCGCTTCTTTCGTCGCGCTGGTCGTCGGGTGCGTCGCCGCCGTAGGCTGCGGCGACGAGAAGCGCCTCTTGACCGCGCCGGATGGCCCGATCTCCGAGACGGCGACCTTCACCCGCGTCCAGGCGGAGGTGCTCACGCCGACCTGCGCGGTCACGGGCTGTCACCTGGGGCCCGCCTCGCTCGCCCAGGAGGGACTCGTTCTCTCGGGCGACGCCTACGGCAGCATCGTGAGCGTGCGCGCGAACCAGAATCCATCGATCTTCCGGGTGACCCCGGGAGATCCGGCGAACTCTTACCTGTGGAGGAAGATCACTCCGAATCAGCCCATCGTGGGAGACCGCATGCCGCAGACCGGTTCCTTAACCGAGCTCCAGCGCCAGCTCGTGACGGACTGGATTTCGCGGGGAGCGCCGCGGGATTGAAGGCCAGAGTTATCGTCCTCGCCGCCGCGGCGGTGTTGAACGCCCTGCTCTGCCACGGGCAGGACGCGGCAGCGCCGGAGCAGCCTCGTTCGCCGGAGGGCACTCGAATCATCAACCTGCCGTCGGCGGACGCCCCTTCGAACGGGACCCTGGGCGTGTTGTTCACGCACCGCTTCCAGAGTCCGCTCAACAGCAGCAGTTACCGCGACTTCTTCAGCCTCGACTCCGGCGCGAATACCGTACTCGGGGTTTCCTACTCCCCCTGGGACCGACTGGAGATCGCGCTGGACCGATCGTCCGAGGACGCGGACTTCGAGCTCGCGTTCAAGTATCAATTTCTCTCGGTCGAGGCCGCGCGCCCCTTCGCGCTGGCTCTGCGCGTCGGCGGCAATGCCGTAACGGCCGAGAACGTCGAGAACCGGGAGGCTTTCTTCGCCCAGGGAATCGCGTCGCTGGCGATCGGCCGGCGCATCCGGGTCACGGCGATTCCGACGTACGTGTCGAACACCGCGCTTTTCCGGGACGTCTTCAACGTTCCCGTGGCTGTCTCCGTCGCGATCACCCGCACCATCAACCTCCATGGCGAGGTCTACCCGAAGAACCGTGACTTCACCGAGGATCCGAAGCTCCCGGGACGCCAGACCCACATCGGGTGGGTCGCCTCTCTCGAGAAGACCGTTCTGCGCCACCGTTTTGCGTTCACGGTCGGCAACATGCGCGGGACGGCGGTCGACCAGTACACGGGTTCCGACATCGGCGGAGTCGGCATTCCACACGACGTCGTCTTCGGCTTCAACCTCGTCCGCCAGTGGAAGCTGAAGTAGCCTCCGGGCTACGAACGAATCCGAAATCCCCCGGCTCGACGTCCCCCGCCTCGGACCGACGGACCGGCTCGTCTCACTCCGCCCGGTCGAGCTGCGCGATGCCGTGACCGGCGGAGCGCCGCGGCTCCGCACGGCGGTCCGCGTGGCGTTCCGGGACGGAACCCTTCTCGTGCGCTTCGACGGACGCGACGACGGCGCGGTCGCGACTCTCACGCGGCGCGACGAGCCCCTTTGGACCGAGGACGTCTACGAGGTCTTCCTGACGCCCGCCGATCCGCCCACGGTGTACTTCGAGCTCGAGATCAATCCGCTCGGAACCCTGTTCGACGCGCGCGTGGAGTCGCCGGACCTCGTCCGCCGGACGATGCGGGCCGACCCCTCGTGGAACCTCCGGGGTTTCTCCGGACGGACCCGGGTGCGGGCGGAACGCTGGTCGGCCGTGCTCAAGATCCCGCTCGCGGGCCTGACCGACGGCGGTCCTGCGCCGCAAACGTGGCGTGCCAACTTCTTCCGCGTCGACCGGGGAGCGTCGGACGAGTTCTCGGCGTGGTCTCCGACCGGGATCCATCCCGCCGACTTCCACCTGGCGGAACGGTTCGGGATCCTGGAGCTGCCGGCCGGCTAGCGGTGCGGACGTGTCTCCTTCTCGAAACCGATGCCAATGCCCGCCAGCCACTCCTCGGCGCGTTCGCGCGCGCGCCTCTGTTTGAACTGGAAGAAGCGACCCTCCTCCTTCGGGTGACGCAGGAGCGCCGCGCGGTAGGCGGACGCGAAGTCTTCCGTCGCGAGAGCCGCCTCGAGGTCGCGTCGCGCCGCTGGGTCTTCGCAGAGCGCGGCGAACTCTTCGAGGTCCCCGCGCGAACGCTCTCCGCGGTCGCGCGGCAGCGCCAGGAAGCGGGTGTCGGCCGTCAGCGCCGCGTGGCGGGCAGCATCTTTTTCGAGAACCTGGATGACCTCGCCGGTCTGACGGTCGAAGAAGTGCGTGATCTGCTTCGAGCGGCTCTCGAAGCCGACGACGAGGCCCTCCCAGTCAACGTCGAGAGCCACTGCACCTCCGTCCGTAAACCGCGGAATCCGGCATAAACCGCTATGATAAGAGGTTGAGGTCAACGTGAAGAAAATCGCGACGTTCGACGACTGGATCGACGCCTTCCGCGAGTGGCAGAAGGACATCGGCCTGACCCTGCCGAAGTACTCCGACTACCAGTTCGATGCCAAGTACGGGGACTTGAAGACCAACGAGATCGAGTTCGGCGACTTCAAGGGCCGGAACAAGTGGGACCGCGTCACCCAGATCCCCCATCAGCCCATCCGCGACGCGCTGCTGAACTTGATCGTCTACCAGGGGGACACCGAGTTCGCCTCCGTCGAGCAGCAGCGAAACCTGCTGAAGACGTCGCCCTCCGAGTACGACACCGACAGCGTCTGCCGGATCATGGTCGAGGAGATGCGGCACGGGTGGCAGATGTGCCACCTGCTCGTGAACAACTTCGGCGAGACCGGCAAGATCGAGGCGCGGAAGCTCCTCGAGCGCCGGTCGTTCGACAACAACCGGTTGCTCGGATCCTTCAACGTGGACGTGGACAACTGGGTCGACTTCTTCACGTACACCGAGTTCGTCGACCGAGACGGGAAGTTCCAGCTGAACATGCTCTCGACGTCGGCGTTCGCGCCGCTCGCCCGCTCCATGGGGCCGATGCTCAAGGAGGAAGGCTTCCACATGGGCACGGGACACATGGGGTTGCAGCGGATCGCGAAGGCGGGCCGCGTGCCGGGGCCGCTCTTCCAGAAGTACATCAACAAGTGGCTCTCGACCGCATACGACCTCTTCGGCAAGGACCACTCCTCCTCCGCAGAGTGGTTCTACGTGTGGGGCCTCAAGGGTCGCTACGACGAGCACCGGCACGGCGTCGACGCGGACCGGGAGCGCCTGAACGAGCTCTCACGCGATATGTACAAGCAGGAAGTCGACAAGCTGATCGAGCAGATCAACCGGTACATGCCGGCCGGCGCGACGCCGATCGTCGCCCCCGACATGAAGTACCACCGGGGGATCGGCGAATACGCCGGCAAGACCTACTCCGTGACGGGCGAGCTGCTCACCGCGGCCGAGTATGAGAAGCACCTGACCGAGACGCTGCCCACTCCGGAGGAGCAGAAGTTCGTCGCGCAGCTGATGCACGAGCCGGACTGGATCGCCCCGCGCGAGTCGCTGACGTCCACGACGTAGCACCGGTTCTCCGGCGCGCCCTCCTCGCCTGGTTCGACCGCGAGAAGCGCACCCTCCCGTGGCGGGGAACGCGCGACCCGTACCGCATCTGGGTCTCGGAGGTCATGCTCCAGCAGACCACCTTCTCCGCGGTCTCCCCGCGCTTTGCCCCTTTCCTCGATCGATTTCCGGACGTGGACTCGCTGGCAGCCGCCACCGAGGACGAGGTACTGGCGGCCTGGTCCGGCCTGGGCTACTACGGCCGAGCCCGAAACCTGCGCCGCGCCGCGATCGCGATCGTGAGCGACCACGGCGGCCGGCTTCCCCGCGACCCGCTCGACCTCCGCCGCCTGCCGGGCTTCGGGAGCTACATGTCGGCGGCGGTCGCGTCGCTCGCATACGGAGCCCGCCTCCCCGCGATCGAGGCGAACGTCGAGCGGGTCGTGAGCCGCCTCTTCGCAATCCCCGGAGACGCCGGCTCTCCGGATCTCCGGAAGGGGGTTGCGCTCCAGCTGCAGGATCTTCTTCCCCGGTCGCGGCCGGGCGACTTGACCGCCGCCCTGATGGACTTGGGCCAGCTCATCTGCACTCCGCGGCGCCCGGCCTGCGGCGTCTGCCCTCTCCGAGACGACTGCCTCGCCCGCGCGAGCGGACAGCCCGAGCGTTTTCCGGGCCGCCGTCCCCGGCCGGCGCCCGTGCGCGTTTCGCTGGCGGCCGCAGTCGCCCGCCGCAACGGCCGGCTGCTGCTCGTCCGGCGCCGCTCGACCTGGCTCGACGGGATGTGGGAGTTCCCGTGCGGCGAGGCCCCCTCGCCCCCCGGGGCCCGGCGGGCGCTGGCGCGGCGCGTCGCAGAGCTCGACCTGGAGCTCGAGGGAACCGTTCCCATCGGCCGGGCCCGCCACGCCGTCGTCAACCGCAGAATCGAGATCACGGTTTTCCCGGCCCGGGGCCTCTCGGCCGCCGGAACGGGGCTGGCGGCGGACCTCGCGCGCTGGTTCCTTCCGGGCGAGCTCGACGGCGCGGCCGTTCCGACCTTGACCCGGAAGATCGCAGCGGCGGCCGTCCGGGGATAAGATTTCCGGGACGGAGCGAGCGATGCGGATGGAGTGGGCCGGCCGTCCGGCCGACGTACGGGAAATCGGTCAGGGTCCGGCGGTGATCCTGCTTCACGGTTACCCGTTGGACGGCGCGATGTGGTCGGGAGTCGCGCGAGCGCTCTCGACGCAATTCCGGGTGCTGAAGCCCGACCTCCCCGGACGCGGCAACACCGAGGCTCCGGCGCCCGGGAACATCGAGGGCTATGCGGACTTCCTCGAGACCATCGTGGGATCGCTCGAGGGGCCGGTGGGCCTGGCCGGGTTCTCGTTCGGCGGCTACATCTCTCTCGCCTTCCTGAAGCGCCGGCCGGAAAGGGTGCGCGCGCTCGCGCTCGTCGACACGCGGGCCTCCGCCGACGACGACGCCGGAAGAGCGAAACGCGACGAAACCGTCGCAACCGTGCGCGAGAAAGGCGTTGCGCCCCTTCTCGAGGTCATGCCGGGCAAGCTCCTCTCTCCCGAGTCCCTCGCGCGGAAGGACCTCGTCGAACGCGTCGAGCGGATCATCTCGAGGCAGAAGCCCGAGACCGTGGAGGCCGACCTCGTGGCCATGCGGGACCGGCCCGACTCGACCGGTCTTCTGCCGGAGATCTCGATCCCGACGCTCGTCGTCGTCGGCGAACGCGACGTCCTCACGCCGCCCGCGGACTCCGAGGCGATGGAGGCGGCGATCCCGGGGGCGCGCCTCGTCACGATCCCGGGCGCGGGGCACCTGACGCCCATGGAAAGGCCGAAAGCGGTGTCCCAGGCGCTCGCGGAGTTTTTCGGGTCGGCGCTGGTATCGGAGTCCTAGCTCCGCGCTTGGACTGTGGCGGGTGCAGGCCAAAGGCCAACGCCGAGGCGGGTGCAGGCCCCTCCGGGACCTGTCCCCGCAACTTGCTTAGACCTGTCCCCGCAACTTGCTTAGACCTGTCCCCGCGACTCTAAAAGGAAATCCTCGCTCCCAGCCGGAGCGACCGCGGCGCCTGCCGCAGGAACGCCTGTCCGTATCGCTCGTTGCACTTCCCCTCGTCCACGTTCGCGGGATCCGAGCCGCAGATGTAGTCCGCGTCCGCGAACTCCTGGAAGTTGTATCGCTGGTCGAGAAGGATCGGACGCTGGGCGTTGAAGACGTTGAACACGTCGGCGATGAAGTTGACAGTGACCGGTCCGAGCCGCAGCGGATACCCGAAGTGCAGGTCGGCCTCGTACGTGTCAGGCGTGCGGCCGTCGCCGCCCCGCCGCGTCAGGAAGAACTCGTAGCGGCCGTAGGCGTCGGAGAAGCCGTAGCGCGTGACGGGAGTCCCCGTGCGGTAGTTCGCGGACAGACCCAGGGACAGGTGGAACGGCGTCACGTAGACCCCGGAGACTTTGAACTGGTGTCGCCGGTCGTTGGAGAGCGGTCCCCGGTTCGTGATCTCGCCCCGGTTCTGGCCGTCCGTGAAGAAGTCGTAATAGTCGTAAGCCGCCGAGATGTTCGGGTCCGGGCCGATGTTCGTGAACGGCGCGAACTCGCCGTCGTAGTTCCCGTTCATCTTCGACCAGAGGTACGACGCGAGCGCCTGCCAGTTGTTCGAGAACCGCTTGGTCACGTCGAGCTGGATGCCCCGGTAGATCCGCTGAGGATCGGGCGCCGGAAACGTCGTGGCGTAGTCGAGGGTGAAGACGTTCTCCATGATTCCCTCGCCGGGGTTCCCGATGCAGTACGTTCCGTCGTCCATGCAGAGGAAGTCCTCGATGACCTGGCCGTAGTCGCGATAGATGAACTTCGCTCCGACCGCGACGTCCGAAATCACCTCGCGCTCCGCGCCCACCAGGATTTCCCGGACGTACTGGTTCTCGAGGTCCGGATCCGTGGGCTCCGTGAACCCCCCCAGGATCGTGGTCGTTTCGCCGAATGCTTCCTCGGCCGCGGGGTCCGGCACGATGCCCGTCGGATCGAAGTTGTAGACGTTCGGCTGCCGCTCGAAGGAGAACGAGCGGATGACCAGATCCATGGGGATCTCCTCGTAATAGAGGCCGAAGGACCCAAAGACCTTGGTTCTCTTGTCGGCGCCGGGGTTCCAGATCACGCCCAGGCGCGGCGCGAAGTCGTTATCGAGCGTGATCCGCGTCGCGCCGGAGGCGTCGATGATCTCCTGGCGGTCCCAGCGAACCCCGAGGTTCAGCGTCAGGCTGGAAAGGACACTCCAGCGGTCCTGCAGGTAGGCGGTCCAGATCTTGTGCTCGGGGCTCGCGCTCAGCTGGGAGATCGGCGCATTGAATGGGGACAGCGTCGCTGTCGGGGTGGTCCAGTAGAAGTGCTGGTAGATCGGACGCGCCGGGTTCTCGGGGTTCTCGAAGATCGTGACCTGCTGGCCGCCCGACATCCTCTTCAAGACAGTGGCGCTGTCCTTCTCGTACTCCAGGCCCCCCTTGATCTCGTGCCGGCGCAGGAAACCCGTCGCCGAGAGGGAGTAGTGGTCCCGCTGGAAGTTTTTCTTCTGGATGAGACCGAACCCTCCGGTCTGGAAGTTGTCCGCGCGGGCATCGATGAATTCGACCGTGTCGCCCTCGGCGGTCGCCGGGCCGATCGAGTTGCGCTCTTCGTGACGGGCCCCCTGCGCCGAGACCACGATCGACGACCCGAAGAGGCCGTCCCACCGAAGCGAGTAGTCGCGCCCGCCGAAGTCCTGCCTTCCGAGGAACGTGGCGAGCTCCCCGTTCAGCGTGTGGTTCGCGTCGTCGATCGCGCCGCTGTCGGTCCGCGGATCCTGGATGAACGACGCGACGAGCGTGTGGCCGGTCGCGAAGCCCCACGTGAGCTTTCCGGAGCCCAGGTTGCGCACGGTCCGCGACTCGACCTCGTCCCCCTCGAAGGGACCGGCGGTCAGCTCGTTGGTGGTCTTCCGGGTGACGCGGTCGTAGGCGCCGAAGAACCACAGCCGGTCCTTGATGATGTAGCCGCCCAGGTCGGCGCCCCAGTCGTCGCGCGTGAAACCGAGAGCCGTTCCTTCCAGAGTCTCGCCGACGTGCTTGTTGTCCGCCTGGAGCGAGTCGTCGTCGTAGTAGCCGAAAAGGTCTCCGTGGAACTCGTTGCCGCCCGACTTCGTGATCACGTTGATGATCCCGCCGGTCGAGCGGCCGTACTCGGCTTCGTAGCCGCCGGTCTTCACGTCGATCTCCTGGATGAACTCGAAGTTCAGCTCCTTGCCCTCCAGGCCGTACTCCACGTTCGTCGTGTTGACCCCGTCGATCAGGTACGCGTTCTCCGCGGACGAGGACCCGTAGACCGAGAGCGAGTCGCCCTCCGGCTCGGCGTTGTCCTGGACGACGCCCGGGACGGTCAGGACGACCGAGCCGTAGTCGCGGCCGGTCGGAAGGTTCTGGATCGCACGCTGGCCGATGTTCGCCCCGAGCGTGGTCGACGTGGAGTCGATCGCGGGCGCCTCCCCCGACACCACGACCTCCTCGCGCGCCGTCGCGCGGAGGCGGAAGTCCGCGGTCACGTTGCGGTCGAGCAGGACCTGCAGGGTGTGCTCGGCCCGGCCGAACTGGGGCAGCGACGCCGAGACCGTGTAGGAACCGGGAGGCAGGAGCGCCAGGCGGTAGGCGCCATCCGTTCCGGTGACCGTCACCTTGGTCCCCTGGAGCGCGGGTCCGCGGGCTTCGACGGTCACGCCGGGCAACGGCCCGCCGGAGTCGTCGGTCACGACGCCGACGACCGACCCGGTCGTCTGCGCGAGCGCGACGGATGAGGTGGCGAGGAGAGCGAGGAAGACGAACGCGGGGAACCTGCGCATGGTTTGCCTCCGTCGAGAAGTCTGGCGCGATCCTAGCCGATCCCGGGAGCTTGTGGTAAGACCCGCGACCGCATGACTCTTTTCGGACGGGAGCGCGAAAAAGAAAAATCCGCCGCGCCTCTGCGCCTGCACCTCGGCTGCGGGCAGTCGCCGATTCCGGGTTGGGTCAACCTCGACGTCCAGCAGCTCCCGGGAGTCGACCGAGTCCTGGACGTGCGCCGGGGCCTGCCTTACGAGAACGTGGCCTCGATCTACGGCGAGCACTTCCTGGAGCACCTCGAGCTCGACGAGGGTCTCGCGTGCCTCGTCGAGTGCCGCCGAGTCCTGGCGCCGGATGGAATCCTCCGGATCTCGACGCCGAACCTCGACTGGGTCCTCGCGTCTCACTATCGCTACGGCGGGTGGGCCGCGGAGGAGGAGGCGATCTCGGACTGCTTCCGGATGAACCGCGCGTTCCACGGCTGGGGGCACCGGTTTCTCTACAACCGGCAGGCGCTCGCCGGGGCGCTGCGCGCCGCGGGCTTCTCGACGATCACCATGCACCGCTACGGCGAGAGCGACGTCCCGGAGCTCGCCGGCCTCGAGCAGCACGAGAAGTCCGGCGACACGGCAGAGCTCCCCCACGTCCTCGTCGCGCAGGCGAGCGGGCGCGCCCCGAGAGTTCCGATGTCACGCGAGCTGCTCGCGGAATACCGGCAGGCGCTCGAAGCAAAGTAGCTTCAAGCCATCAGCCCGGCTTGTTCGCCGTCGCGCGCAGATACTGAGTCCCCTCGCCCCGGATCTCGGTGACGCGAAACCCCGCGCGCTCCAGGCGGCGCGTGAGCTCCGTCGCCGAGAACACGACGCCCGACCAGGAGTCCGCGATCCAGCGGCGGAAGAACTGCCACGACCGGCCGTCGACCTGCACCCGGAAGATGCCTCCCGGCGCCAGCACTCGGAAGGCGTCTCGAAAGTAGCGCTCCGCGTACGCCTTGCGGGGAAGGTGCTGGAAGACGATGTGCGAAAACACGAAGTCGAACCCGGAGTCCGGCAGAAAGTCCAGGCCGCCGTCGGTCAGCGCGAGCTCGACGTTCGAAAGTCCCTCGCAGGAGTCGCGAGCGCGGGCGAGCATCGCGGCGGAAAGGTCCACGCCCACGACGCGCGCGACGCGGCCGGCGAGCGGCCGGAGAAGCCTTCCGACGCCGCACCCGATCTCGAGCACGCGCCACCGGGGCGAGACGTCGAGGCCGTCTAAGACTTGCGACGCGAGGTCGCGCTCTCCCGAGGCGTCGAACGCCGCGGCAGAGTCCGCGGCCGTGGTGCACACGTAGAACGGCGCATTCGCCCGCGCCCGCAGGTCCCAGTCCTCGCGCATCGCTTCCCGGCGGCGCCAGAGCCGGGAGAGGAGGGACCGCGAGAAGGGGACGTCTCTCAAGCGGGCCGCCGCCGCCGCGAGGCGGCGAGGGCGATCGCGGCCGCGACGAGCGTTACCCCGGAGAGGAGAGCTCCGGCGCGAAAGCCCCGGGGTGAGTATCGGAGGAGGACCCGGTGCTCTCCGGGCGGCAGCGAGAGCGCGACAAAGGGTCCGCCTCCGGGAGTCCGCTGCGTCTCGATGCGCCGGCCGCTCGCGTCGCGCGCCGTCCACCCACCGTCGTCGGTCAGGCTGGTGGACACCAGCGCGGAAGAGCCCGCGGGAACGGCAGCGCGGAAGGTGACCGTGTTCACTGTCTCGGCATACGCCGAGATCGCGGCGGAGGCATTTCCGGAGGTGAAGACGCGGGACATCACGGACGAATTCTCGAAGACCGTTCCGTCCGGACCCGAATAAACCGGACGCCACTTCACGCCGGGCGCCGGACGGCCCGGCGCCGCCACCAGGAATTTGACGTTCAGGAAGTCGAACACCGGCGCATCCAGGTTTTGGACCTTCTTGAAGTAGTCGGTCGGCCGGTAGCCCGCGGTCCGGTCGAGGAACTCCACGTACTCGCGCGGCTCCACGGGGTCGTGCGTCCGGACGTCCTCGAGGCCCGCGAAAACATTGGAGTTCGGAAAAAGCGTCGTCCCCTCCCCCACGACGCGGAACGTCCCCGGCTGCGCCCGGAGGAATCGCAGCAAAGGAGTCTGCGGAGCGAGGTCCCGCGCGGAACCGAAGGGGTTCAGCGGCTCGCCCTGGAGGAAGAGCTCGACCGCCGCGACGACGAGCACGGCCACGACGAGCGCACGGGCGTTGCTCCCGGGTCGCAAAGCGCCGGCGAGCGCGAACGCCGCGAGCGCGGCGAGCGCGAGGGTGAGCACCTGCCGCTGGAACGGGAGCCCGCCCACCGCGGCGTGGCGGTCCCGGAAAACCCGATAGGCAAAGACCGCGAGCCCCGCGAGCGCCAGCGCGACGAGCGCCGGCCAGAGCCTCGCGAACCGGACCCGCGCGAGGTCCTCGCGCAGGCGGTCGAGCTCGAACGCGGCGAGGGCCGCGCCGAAGAGCGCGAGCCACGACAGGAAGCGGAGCGGGGACATCAATTCCAGGAGCGGCACGTGGCCGGCGAGGCCGGCGAACGGCCAGAGACCGATGGCCACGGCGAGACCGATCACGGCGGGCGCCAGCAGGGCCAGCTCGACGCGGCTGCGCGGCGAGCCGGGACGCAGGATCAGGAGCACGCAGGCCCATGCCACGATCCCGAAGTAGCCGGCCGCCATCTCCGGGAAGGGACCGATCCGGCCCGGGATCATCGGGGACTCGATCGAGTCTCCGAGCGATCGGGGGAAAAAGATCGTGAGAAGCCCGGTCGGCCACAGCCCCCCCCGGGAAACCCGGGTGGCCAGCGCGAACCGCTCGGACGAGAAGATCGCGAGAGCGTGCGGCAGGAGAGCGAACGCCGACAGGCCGACGGCGAGGAGCGATGCCGCCGCGACCCGGCCGAAGAGCCGCCGCGCTTCGGGCAGTGTTCCGGCGACGCGCCGCGCCAGGAACCACGTGAGGAGGAGGGCCGCGCCGGAGGCAGCGCTCTCCACGTGGCCGCCGAGCGCCCACGCCGCCAACACCGTCACCAGGAGCGCGAACGAACGGCGGTCCCCTTCCGGCCGGGCGAGCCGCTCGCAAGCGAAGAGCGCCCAGGGCCACAGGCAGACCACCGACGACAGCGGAAAGAAAAGCCACGGCGTCATCGAGAACGAGAAGGCGAAACCGATGGCCGCGAGGAGCGCCGGCCCGCGGGAGACGCGCAGCTCCGTCAGCCAGAGCCACGTCCCCGAGAGCGCCAGCAGAAGCTTCAGAGCCCCCTGCAGCGTGAAGGCTTGCGTGAGCGGCAGCGCCAGGGAGAGGAGCGTGAACGGAGAGTACGGAGCCGACTGCCCGTTCGCTGCGAGGGGACCGCCGCAGCCGTTCCATCGGTTGCGGTGGGGCCACTCGCCCCCCGCATAGGCCGCGCGGACAGCCTCCTGCCACGGCGCAATCTGCAGCGCGACGTCGATGAGGTTGGGGTTCCGCACGACGACCGGGCCGAGCGCGCGCCACGGCATCAGCGACCGGACGTGGTCCACCGGGATGGGCGTCGTGTCGCGCACGAAGCCGGGGAGGAGGAAGACCAGCGGTAGGAGCGCGCTGACGAGGAGCGGCGCGAGCGGGAGCGGTCTTCGGACCCACGCGGCGACCGCAGCGACGCCCGCCACGCCGAGCGAGTAGAGAAAAAAGAGGAGGAGCGACGTCATCGCTTCGAAACGAGGCGAGAGGCGCCGCCCACGGAAAGAGGATAGGACAGAACGCGCCGCGCGCGGCTTCCAACGCGGGAGTTCCGGAAACCGTAAGATGGTCGAGCGCTCCGATGTCGACCGCGATCCCGCTCGCTCTCCTGTACGCGGCCGCGGCGTTCGGCATCCGCCAGGCCGCCGGCTTCCTCGGGCGCCGCATCCCGCTGAAGGTTTTTCTGGTTCACCTGCTCCTGCCCGCGCTCTTTCTCCTGCCCGCGTTCACGGGAAACCGGACGATCTTCCCGGTCGATCATGTGATGAGCCTTCCGCCGTGGAACTCGCTCCCGCACCCGCCCGCCGCGAACCCGAACCTGAACGACGTGTCGACCGAGATGGCGCCGTGGGCAAAAGCCGTCCGGATGGCGTGGAAGGAGGGCTCGCTCCCCTGGCGGAACCGCTGGAACGCGTGCGGCTCGCCGCTCGCGGCCAACGGCCAGTCCGCGGCGTTCTTCCCGCTGACGTTCCTGATGATGACTCTCCCGCTCGCGAACGCGTTCAACCTCGCCGCCGCTCTGAAGCTGTTCGTCGCGCTCGCGGGAACCTGGCTGTGGCTGGCGGAGCTCGGGGTCTCGCGGACGAGCGCGCTCTTCGGGGCGGTGGCCTTCGGGTTCTCCCTGACGATGGTCCCGTGGCTGCTCTTCCCCCACACGTCCGTCATCCCGCTGTGGCCCTGGGCGCTCTTCGCGATCGAGCGGATGCGCGAGCCGGCGGTGCAACGCCGCGCGACCGGCGCGCTCGCCCTCGTTCTCTCACTCGAGCTCCTCGCCGGGCACCCCGAGAGCGTCGCGCTCGGCGCGATCTTCACGGCTCTCTGGCTGGGCTCGCGGGCGCTGTCCGGCGAGATCCAGCGGCCGGCCCACCTGTTCGCCCGCATCCTGCTCGCCGCGGCGATCGCGGTCGGGTTGACTGCGTTTCTCCTTCTGCCGCAGCTCCTGGCCATCCACGCGTCCAACCGCGCCGTGACCGCCCTCCAGTTCGCGGACCGCCTTCCGCTGTCCGTCCGGCCCCACGGACCCGCGTGGCCGTGGGGCGCAGCGACTCCCGTTCTGCCGAGGGCGCTCGGCGACGCGATCTCCTCCCCGATGCTCCCGGTGGCCGCGGGGTCGTTCCCGGAGATGGCTCTGGGCCACTTCGGGGTCGCGGGCTGGGCGGGTACGTTGCTCTTTTTCCGGCGGGGAGGGCGCCGGAGCAGAGCGGAGCTGGCTCTTCTGGTCCCGCTGCTTGCGGGCTTCGCGACCGCAGTCGCGCTCTGGCCGGTCTTCGAGATCTTTTACGTGACGCCCGTCTTGAAGCTGATGCTGCCCCTGAGGTTCTTCACGTGGGTCGCCTTCGCGGGCAGCGCGCTCGCGGCCTTCGAAATCGACCGGCTGCGAAAGGACGCGGAAGCGGGGCGCTCGATCGCCGGGCCTCTCGCTCTCGCCGCCGGCGCCGTGCTCCTCGTCGCGGCCGTCGCCTTCGCCCGCGTGGCGCCGCTGCACGCGGCCTCCGGCGCGGTGGTCCCGCAACGCCGCGCGCTCGCGGGCGCGGCCCTGGCGCTCCTCGCCGTGGCGGGCGCCGGATTCGTCCCGCGCGTGCTCGCAGGGGGCCCCCGCGGCCGGGAGGCAGTGGTTCCGGCGCTCCTCTTGATCGTCGCCGCGGGCGAGCTCTTCTGGCAGGGGCGCCGGCTCTACCGATTCGGTCCGCCCGCGCAGTTCTATCCTCCGACCCCGCTGGTGCAGTTCCTCGCGAAGGCGCCGCGCCCCTTCCGGACGCTGGGAGAGGGTCCCGTCCTCTATCCGAGCACGCACGTCTTCGCGGGACTCGAGGACGTGCGCAGCCACGACCCGGTCGAGAGGCGGGACTACGTCGAGTTCCTCGACGCGGCGTGCGGCTACGACCCCGGCGCGTACTTCAAGCAAGTTGCGAACGTCGACTGCCCCGCGCTCGACTTCCTGAACGTGAAGTACCTCGTGGCCGGACCGGGCCGCGGCGAGCCCGGGCGGCGCTGGCGCCGGGTCTACTCGGCGAAAGACGGGACGGTGTTCGAGAACGTGGACGTCCTGCCGCGCGTCTTCGTCCCGGAGTGGCTGCGGCCGCTCGCGCCCGGGGCGCTGCTGCGCGACGTCGTGGGCGCCCTGTCGTGGCGGACCGAGGCCGTCCTGGTCGAGGATCCCCGCCCCGCGACTCGCGGCGCCGATCCGGCGGCGAATGGTGCGGCGCGCGTCTCGGACTACCGGGAGTCGACCAATGCCGCCGTCTTCCGGACGGAAGCGGCCCGCGGCTGGACGGTCGTGGTCGCGAGCCTCGTCCAGGACGGCGGCTGGACCGCGCAGGACGAAACCGGCCGGCCGCTCCCGACCGGAAGAGCCAACGGGCCGTTCCTGGCGGTCGCGATTCCGGAGGGCGATCATCGGATTCGCCTGCGTTACGCGCCCCCCGGCTCGAGACCCGGTGCCGTCGTCACGTTCGGAACCGCCGCCGCGCTCCTGGCCGCGGCGGTCGCCGGACGGGTCCGCCGATCCCGCTCGCTCCGCCCCGACCTGTGATATCTGCGCCCGCGTGGCGGGCGAAACTCGGTGGGACGACGGGAAGTTCACTGCCCACCTGGAGTCGCTCGTGTGGACCGCATCGCCGGTCGTGCGGAGGTACCTCCACTCCCTCGTGAGCGGCGACCCCGGCTGCGACTGGCTGACGTGGGTCGAGCACGCGCACCTCGCGCCGGGGCTCGACCGCGCGCTGGTCCTCGGCTGCGGCTCCGGCTGGCTGGATCGAGCGCTCGCACTGCGAGGCCGGTTCCGTTCGATCGTGGCGTGCGACTTCGCCGCGGAGACCGTGGCGCGGGCGCGTCAGACCGCGGAGGACGAGGGCATCCGGATGATCGACTACGGAGTGCTCGACCTCGAGAACGAGGAGCTCCCGGAAGGTCCCTTCGACGCGGTCTTCGCGAACGATGTCCTTCACCACATCACCGGTCTCGAGCCGCTCTACGCCCGGATCCACGAAGCGCTGGCGCCGGAGGGTCGGCTCATCTTCAACGAGTACGTGGGTCCGAACCGGTTCCAGTACTCCGAGGCGAGGATGGACGTCGTGAACCGCTACCTGCGCCTGCTCCCCGACCGGCTCCGGTGGGACCCGATCGGCGGGCACATCCTGTGGCGGCGGGAGCGCATCGACGAGAGGCAGCTCGTCACGGACGATCCCACCGAGGCCGTGCGCAGCGAGGACGTGATGCCGCTCGCCCGGCGATTCTTCCGTCCCGAAAAGGAGTACCTCTACGGTGGAGGCCTTCTGAACCCGCTCCTCTTCGGAATCGTGACGAACTTCCGGCCGGGCGACGCCTGGGACGACATGGTGATGGCGCGCCTCTGTTCCTCGGAGCAGCGCCTGACCGACGCAGGGGCAATCGAACCGGACTTCCGGATCTTCATCGGAGCGCGGACGTCCGGATTTCCATCAGGCTGACGTCCCCGACCCGGTCGATCTCCCGCCACTCCCCGAGGTGGTTCTTTTCCACCTCGGAAACCTCGAAGGACGCGAGCAGCGCGTACCAGCGGAACCCTCGGCTCTCGGTCGAAACGCGCAACACCGCAAAGCGCTCCGCGTCCATCCAGTTCCACATCGCGTACGTGAGATCCGTGTAGTAGTGGAGCGCTCCGCTCATCTGCATGGAGAGCACGATGCCGTTCGGCGGCACGCGGCGGCGCGCCATCGCGCACGCCTCGGGGTGAATGGCTTCCCCCTTGTAGAACTTGTGAACGCGCTCCTTCGTGACGTACCGGATCTCGACGGCGAGCGCAACGACCACCAGCAGCGCGGCAGCGGTGGGCCCCCACCGCCGGAGGGTCCCGGGGCCGACGACGAAGTCGCGCGCCGCGAGGAGCGCGCCCAGGATCATCGCCGGATATCCGGGGAGCAGGAATCGCGTGTACCACCAGGCCTCGTACGGCCCGTAGAACGAGTAAAACAGGAAGACGCCGGCGAACCAGGTCACAAGGACCGCGCGGTCGCGAAACGACACCCGCCGGTCGGCCGCGGCGGCGGCCCAGCCGAGCGGCACCAGCGGAGAGAGGAGGCGTCCCGTCCAGAACGCGTAGTGGCGCGCGCGGGCCGGGAAATTCGACAGGGCCATCCCTTCCGAGAGGAGAGCCCCGTATCCCGTCTGGAACGGGCTACCGAACGCCGCGGCGCCGTACGCCAGCTGGAAGGCCGCGAGCGGTAAGCCTCCCGCAGCGAACGCGAGCCACGTCTTCGCCCGCGTCGGGAGCGCGAGTGCGAGCGGCAGAACGACGAGCGCGTTCGTCGGACGAACGAGCACCGCCACTCCGAACGCGGCGCCCGCCGCGGCGGCCCACCACGCGCTCGCCCCCGGCGCGCGGGACCGGAACGCCGCGAAGACTGCCAGCAGGATCCAGGCGGTCGCGACGACGTCGCTCATCGGCTGCACCGCCTGGAAGACGAACACCGGTGCGAATCCGAGGAGGGCGGAGCCCGCGAGGGCGAGGGGGGGCGCGAGCCCGAGCTCGCGGCCCAGGAGGTAGATCAGGACGAGACAGGCGAGCGCGGCGATCGGGCTCACGAGGAAGGGGGCGCGACTCCAGCCCCCCACGAGGCCCGCGGCCGCCATCTGGAGAGACAGCCCGGGGGGATAGCTGGGAGCCATCGTGCCGGGCCGGGGCCCCGGCGAGAAGCCGAGCGGGATGAAGACCTCCGTGAACTCGGGGCTGAACGAGAGCCGCTCCAGGCCCTGGATCCGCTCGGTGACCCGACCTTGCGAGAACAGACGAGCGGCGTTCAGGTACCCCGAGCTGTCAGATCCTCCGACGGCGAAGGACGTGTGGCGAAAGAGGACGGCGGCGTACGCCAGGAACAGGATGGCGACGGCGATTCGCAGGCCCGCCCGAAGCCTTCGCCAGTCGTCCATGCGACCACTCTCGCAGAAATGGCGAGGAAAACTCTAGAACTGCGGCCCGCCCCGGGATCCAGGAAACGGAGACTACTGGGAGCGGGGCATCGGCACGGGCACGGTGATCCGGGAGCGGGATGCGCCCAGGGACCCGCGCAGTTCCTCGACGACGTCGCCGTCCCACCAACCCTTGCGAACCCCCTCGTTCAGAGTCTCGAAGGCCGAGGCGGTCGTGTGCGCCTCGCGATAGGCCCGCGTCGAGGTGAGCGCGTCGAAGATGTCCGACACGGTGACGATCCGGATCGCCGGCGTTATCGCGTCGCCCGAGATGCCGTCCGGGTAGCCGGACCCGTCGAGCCGCTCGTGGTGGTGGTAGACGATCGGCAGGATCCGGCGCATCGTCCGCATCGGCGCGAGAACCTCGTAACCCGCGACCGGGTGGCGCTCGATGATCCGGCGCTCCTCCGGCGTGAGGATCCCGGGCTTGCCCAGTACGGAGTCGGGAATGACGATCTTGCCGAGATCGTGAAAGAGCGCGCCCCGCCGGATTTCGAGGCGGGCGGCGTGATCGAGCTTCATGCGCGCCGCGATTCCATCGGCATAGTTCGCGACACGTCCGCTGTGACCCGCGGTGAAAGCGTCCCGCGCGTCGATCGTGATGGACAGGGACAGGAACACCTTTTCGACGTGCTCGTGCTCGTCCGCGAACTGCTTGAGCAACACGAGCGAGCGGACCCGGGGGATCAGCTCCTCCGGCGCAAACGGCTTCGGCAGGAAGTCGGTCGCGCCCTCCCGGTAGGCGCGGATCCTCTCCTCAGTCGTTGACGTCCCGGTCAGCATGACGACCGGGAGCAGACGGCTCTCGGGATCCGCGCGGATCGCCTCGAGGACTTCGTGACCGCCGCGGTCCGGAAGGTTCAGATCCAGGAACACGAGGTCGTAGGCGTCGCCGCGCATCCGGTCGAGCCCCTCGCCGGCGGAACCCGACTCGTCGACCGTATAGCCCGCGAGCTCGAGGCAGCGGCGGAGGAGCCGGCGGACGCTCGGGTCGTCATCCACGACGAGGATGTGGCCTCCGCCGGAAGGCGTCGCCGAATCCGCCGGACGTCCCCGTCCGGGGGTCTCTCGAGACTCGAGTCCGATCAGTGCAGGCACTGCTTCCATATTCGGTGGTGCGGTTCTGCCTGGACTCGCAACCGATGTGCCCGGCGGCCGCAGGCGTGCCGGATGGCCCGGTTCTGCCGCAAGCGGCGTGTGGAGAGTGAGTTGGGTCGGGAGGCGGGAGATCACCACGGAGGGTCGCGCCCGGCAGTTCGGCAATCGTCGGGCACCCAACGGGTATTTCCCGACAAAAGAGGGCGGTCGGGAACATGGAAGACAGGGGACCAGAAACAAAAAAGCCCAGGAACGAGTCCTGAGCTTTGAAAATTGAATTCCCCGGCGACGTCCTACTCTCCCACGCGGTCTACCGCGAAGTACCATCGGGGCTGAAGGGCTTAACTGCCGTGTTCGGAATGGGAACGGGTGTGGCCCCTTCGCTAAGGTCACCGGGAAAACTTGTTTAAAAAGAGCGTCCCAGGCAGGTTTCCCCGCCGGGTGATCACCTAGGGGGTTCGGGGGGACCGCAAGGTCCCCCTGACACAGAGAGTCGTTAGGTTGGTAGATCGTTTTCGATTCGCGCCTTAAATATTTTATGGTCAAGCCTCACGGCCGATTAGTACGGGTCAGCTTCACGCCTTACAGCGCTTCCACACCCCGCCTATCAACGTGGTCGTCTCCCACGGGCCTTTAGGGGATTACTCCCGGGAAATCTCATCTCGAGGAAGGCTTCCCGCTTATATGCTTTCAGCGGTTATCCTTTCGAACTTCGCTACCCGGCCATGCCGCTGGCGCGACAACCGGTGCACAAGAGGTTCGCCCGTCCCGGTCCTCTCGTACTAAGGACGGATCCTCACAAATTTCCTGCGCCCACACGAGATAGGGACCGAACTGTCTCACGACGTTCTAAACCCAGCTCACGTACCGCTTTAACCGGCGAACAGCCGGACCCTTGGGACCTGCTTCAGCCCCAGGATGCGATGAGCCGACATCGAGGTGCCAAACCTTGCCGTCGATGTGAACTCTTGGGCAAGATCAGCCTGTTATCCCCGGCGTACCTTTTATCCGTTGAGCGATGGCCCTTCCATGCAGAACCACCGGATCACTAAGCCCTACTTTCGTATCTGCTCGACTTGTCGGTCTCGCAGTCAAGCTCCCTTCTGCCTTTGCACTCTACGGCTGGTTTCCAATCAGCCTGAGGGAACCTTTGGGCGCCTCCGTTACATTTTAGGAGGCGACCGCCCCAGTCAAACTACCCACCAGGCATGGTCCTCGACCCGGATTACGGGTCTGAGTTAGAACTCCGGTGCCGTCAGGGTGGTATCTCACCGTCCGCTCCACCGAGGCCGAAACCCCAGCTTCAAAGCGTCCCACCTATCCTGCGCAGACAACACCAAAATTCAATGCCTGGATATAGTAAAGGTGCACAGGGTCTTTCCGTCTACGTGCGGGTAACCGGCATCTTCACCGGTACTACAGATTCGCCGAGCGCGTTGCGGAGACAGTGCCCAAATCGTTACGCCATTCGTGCAGGTCGGAACTTACCCGACAAGGAATTTCGCTACCTTAGGACCGTTATAGTTACGGCCGCCGTTTACTGGGGCTTCGGTTCGTAGCCTCGCCTTGCGGCTAACCACTCCCCTTAACCTTCCAGCACCGGGCAGGCGTCAGACCCTATACGTCGTTTTGCGACTTTGCAGAGTCCTGTGTTTTTAGTAAACAGTCGCTTGGGCCATTTCACTGCGACCCCGGGATGCTTCAGGGGTAAACCCCTACACAACCCGAGGCACACCTTCTCCCGAAGTTACGGTG
Organism: uncultured Acidobacteriota bacterium; assembly: GCA_963765835.1. Lineage (GTDB taxonomy): Bacteria > Acidobacteriota > Thermoanaerobaculia > UBA5066 > Gp7-AA6 > Gp7-AA6. The sequence goes on from CAVXYF010000012.1 coordinate 46,577, forward strand.
TTAATTTGCCGAGTTCCTTCGCAACGCTTCACTCGAGCGCCTTAGGATTTTCTCCTCATCTACCTGTGTCGGTTTGCGGTACGGTCACCCATCAGTCTCCCTAGAGGATTTTCTCGGCAGCGTGGCATCGGCGAGTTTGCGGCCTTGCGGCCTCCCCGTCGCTTCTCGGCGTTGAATGAAGAAGCGGATTTACCTACCTCTTCCGCCTACGAGCTTGGCCCGGGACATCCAACACCCGGTACGCCTAGCCTCCTGCGTCCCCCCTTCGGTGATAACGACTGACAAGCGGTTCCGGAATATTGACCGGATTTCCATCGACTACGCCTTTCGGCCTCGCCTTAGGGACCGACTTACCCTGAGCGGATTGACCTTGCTCAGGAATCCTTAGATTTACGGCGAGCAGAGCTCTCATCTGCTTTATCGCTACTTGTGCCGGCAGGGTCTCTTCTCAGCGGTCCATCAGTCCTCGCGGTCCGACTTCACTCCCCTGAGAATGCTCTCCTACCAAACGCGCAGGTCGAAACCCGCGCGATTCCGCCGCTTCGGCACGTGGCTTGAGCCCCGTTGAATTGTAGGCACAGAGCCGCTTGACCAGTGAGCTGTTACGCTTTCTTTAAAGGATGGCTGCTTCTAAGCCAACCTCCTGGCTGTCTGTGCGTCTCCACATCCTTTTCCACTTAGCCACGATTTCGGGGCCTTAGCGGGCGGTCTGGGTTCTTTCCCTCTCGACAATGAAGCTTATCCCCCACTGTCTGACTCCCGTACTGCGTACGACGGCATTCGGAGTTTGGTTGGATTTGGTAACCTGGAAAGGCCCCGAGTCCATCCAGAGCTCTACCACCGTCGGCGATCATACGAGGCTAGCCCTAAAGCTATTTCGGAGAGAACGAGCTATAACGGAATTTGATTGGCCTTTCACCCCTA
>CAVXYF010000012.1:52500-129016 GCA_963765835.1 uncultured Acidobacteriota bacterium
CCTCGAGGACCTTCTGCAGAGTGTCGGGCACGAGCTTTCCCGCGGCGAGGTAGTCGAGGAAGAAGAGCGCCCTCGCCCCCTGCACGAGAATGTCGTTGACGCAGTGATTGACGAGGTCCGCGCCGCACGTGTCGTGACGCCCGGTCTCGAACGCCACCTTGAGCTTCGTGCCGACCCCGTCGGTCGACGCGACGAGCACGGGCTCGCGATAGCCCGAAAGGTCCGGCCGGAACAGACCGCCGAATCCGCCGACGTCCCCGAGGACGCCCGGCGTGAACGTGGAGCGGATCGCCGCCTTCGCGCGGGACAGCGCGGCGGCCTTGGCGTCGATGTCCACGCCCGCGGCGGCGTAACGGGAGTCTTTCAAGGCGCGAAATTATAGGTCGCGCCCTCCGCCGGACTCCGCACTGGCGGTCGCGGCTGCTGCCGGAGGAATCGGTTCCGCGCGACCCGCTGTGCTACCCTTTGAAACTGTTCAACACGACTGCGATCGCCGCAACGTCCGTGTCCTCCCGGTCCCGGTTCCGGAACATGGACCGTTGAATTGCCTTCCCGCGAATTGACCACCGCTCCCTCCGCGGCGAGCCCCGAGCTTCCCGGGCGCGGCGTTCCAACGCGCGCAGCGCCCGCGGCGGTCGCGATCCTCGGTGTTCTTTTCACCTTGACCGGAGCGACTGCTCTTCTCGCCGAGCAGGCTTTCGAGAAGTTGTTGAGCACTCTCATCGGAGCGAGCACGCCGGCGGCGGCGACCGTGCTCGCCGTCTACTTCGGCGGCCTCACGCTCGGCGGTCTCCTCTACGGAGCTCTTCCCCGGCTCCGCCGCGCGAATCCCCTCCTCGTTTACGCGGTCCTCGAGGCGACGGTCGCCGTGTGGGCTCTCCTCCTGTGGTTCGGCTTCGACGAGCTGATCCCGCTGTTCGCCCCGCTGCTGTCGAGGGCCGCCGACCACTTCTGGACGACCCAGGCGGCGCGCGCGTTCGTCGCCGCGTGCTGGATCCTCCCCGCGACGATACCGATGGGCGCCTCGTTTCCCGCGGTCGTGGACGCTCTCGATCGGCTGCATCCCGCGTCCGGCGGAAAAGCGATCTCCCGGTTCTACACGCTGAACCTGACGGGCGCGGTGATCGGGGCAGTCGCCGGACCGTTCATTCTCTTTCCGCTCTGGGGGGTTGGCGGCGCCCTCCTGCTCACCTTCTTCGTGGACATTACCGCTTCGCTCGGCGCGCTGGCGCTCGGTCGACGGATTTCGCCGCGGACGTCGATCGCGTCCGTTTCCGCGGAGCGGTTCGCCGGCGCGGATCCCGGTCGATCGCCCGGACGGCTCCTCCTCGCGCTGGCGGCCGGGTCCGGCTTCCTCTTCTTTTCGCTCGAGGTCGTCTGGACGCACCTGATCGGCGCGGTGCTCGGGAACTCGGTCTATGCCTTCGCCGCGATGCTCGCGGCGGTGCTGATCGGGCTGGGAATCGGGGGAGCGCTGACGACCTTCCGCTTCCGAGGGATGCCGCACATTCCGGTCGTGGAGCTCGGATCGCTGCTGTTCGCGGGCGCCATCGTTCTCGCGATCTCGAGCAGCCAGTGGCCGGCTGTCCCCGACTCGCTGGCGCTGCTCGCACACAACGCGCGATCCTTCGGAAAAGCGGAGTTGATCCGGTGGAGCCTGGCAATGATTCTCATCGTTCCGCCCGCGGCGCTGCTCGGGGCGGTCTATCCGACGATCTTCCGGCTCGAGATCTTTCCGTCCCACCACTCGGGGCCGGCGGTTGGCCAGATCGTCGCGGCGAACGCGCTCGGCTGCATTGCCGGCGCGCTCCTGACCGGCTTCTGGCTCATTCCCCGGCTCGGCTCGGAGCGGACGTTCCTCCTGCTGATCTGTCTCGTGGTGGCGCTCGGGTTGGCGGTGAGCTGGCGGCTGTGGCGGGACCGCGCGGGACGGCGGGCGATGGCCTTCGGCGCCGCCGCTCTTCTCCTGGTTGCCGTTCTGCCCCGCTGGGATCCGCTGCGGCTGACGTCCGGCAAGCACGTCTACTTCCAGTCGCACGAGGTCTTCCCGGAGAGCAAGCTGCGGTTCTTTCACGAGGACACGCTCGGAGGCATCACGACTGTCGTAGACAATCCGGCCGGAACCCACGGCCAGCCGCGCCCGTACCGGACGTTGCTCACCAACGGAAAGTTTCAGGGCAACGACAGCTGGGAGATGGACGCGCAGACAGGGTTCGCCCTCGTCCCCATGCTGTTCGTGCCGAAGCACGACGACGCCCTCGTCATCGGTCTCGGCACGGGCCGGACCGCGCACATCGTCCAGGCGATGGGATTCGGTTCCGTCGACATCGCCGAGATCGCGCCGGGGATCGTGGAGGGAGCGACCCGTTTCTTTCCTCACATCAATGGATCGGTTCTCGGCAAGCCCAACGTGAAGCTGATCCTGGAAGACGGGCGAAACTCGCTGCTCCTCCACCCGCGGAAGTACGACCTCATCACGATCGAGATCAGCAGCGTCTGGTTCGCGGGAGCGACCAACCTCTTCAGCCGGGAGTTCTACGCCCTCGTCCGGAGCCGGCTGAAGCCCGGCGGGGTTTTCCAGCAGTGGCTTCAGCTTCACCACATCAGCCGGAAGGAAATCGAGACCGTGCTCGTCTCTCTGAGGAACGAGCTGCCGGAGGTCAGTTTCTGGGTAGTCGGCGGCCAGGGACTGCTGGTGGCTTCGCAGTCTTCTCAAACCGTGCAGCGGACCTTCTTCGACAAGCTATCCGCCCACGCCGGGAGCATCGACTGGGGCGGGTCGGACCTCCCCGGCCGCGTGCGCGGACTGGCCGCATCGAGGCTGCTCGCTCCGGCTGACGTCTCCCGCCTGACCGCGAGAGAAGGAGCGATCCCGAACACCGACCGGAACCGGCGCCTCGAATACTTCACCCCGCGCTACAACCAGGTCGTCACGGACATGCGACGGGCCAACCTCTACGCACTGGCGGGCCTCGCGTCGTTTCCGCCGATGGACGTCGACCCCTCCGCGGTCGGAGAGCTCGCGGACTCCTGCCGGGGGATCACACGAGCGGACTACCTCGAGAGCCTCGGAATTCGAGCCGGTCCGCGGAACGCACCCGTCGCCGTCCGCTCCCTTGACTGACGTCAGGGAAGTGGCGGCGCCGCGCCGCTTCCTTCGGGTGATTCTGGCGCTGGCGCTGCCCGGTCTGGCGATCGAGACGTTCCTCCTCGCGCGGTCGGCGGACGGCATGTTCCGCCAGGGAGTTCTGCTCGCGGTCGTGGCTCTGCTCATCCTCGCCGCGCTCTGGTTCCTGTGGGCGGTCCTGCTTGCGCTTGCCGCCGCGGGCGTCGTCCGGGGAACGCGGTCGTGGCCGCTCCTCGGACGGCTGCCGGCGCGCGGCCTCCTTCTCTTCGTGGTCGCGGCCGCGGTGCTTTTCTACCTCGGGAGCTGGGCACTCTTCCTGCGGACCGGCGCGTTCGCGACCTTCGACGCGCTACGCTTCGCCCTCGTCGACTACCGCGCCATGACGTGGTTCTACGTGAGCCGGTCCGAGCCCGCGAGCCTCTCGCTCCTCGCCGTCGCCGTCGCCGCGGTCTGCGGGATCCTCATCCTCGTTCTGCGGGCCGTCGGGCGCCGCGGCGGACCGGCGCGTGCCGCGTTCGGGGGAGCGCTCCTGTTCCTGCTTCTCGCGGGCGCCGCCGTTGCTCTTCTCCTGCAGCGCATCGGGGCCGACCGGAGCGACATCCGCCGGACGTCCCGCCTCGAGACCCTGAAATCGCGCACCAACCCCTGGATCGCGCTCGCGACGAGCTGGAGGGACTCGGTTACCGGAGAGAGGATCGACCCGATCCTGGACCTTCGCGAGCTCCGGCCGATCGATCGCTCGTGGCGTTACCTGCCCGGCCCTGACCGGCCATCGATCGTTTTCGTCAAGGTCGAGTCGATGCGCGCAGACGTGGTCCACCAGCGTTACCAGGGAACCGAGATCACCCCGAACCTGAACGCTCTCGCGGATCGGGGGTTGGAATTCACCCGGGCCTACGCGCCCTCGACGCACACCGACTACTCGGACGTCTCTATCCTGTCGTCGCTCTATCCGCTCCGCACGAGGGAGCACCACTACTACAAGACGAGCGACCCGTGGCCCAAAACCCTGATCTACGACCTTCTGAAGCCCGCGGGATACGCGACCGCCCTGATCGCCGCCGAGAACCTCTCCTGGGGAAAGATGGACGCGTTCCTTCGGACTCCGAACCTGGAGCTGTTCTTCGACGCGGAGACCAGTGGAATGTCGGGCCGCGTGGATTCCGGCGACGACGGGATCGCCCGCGAGGTCCGGGAGGGCGTCCTCTCCACCGGCGTTCTCGACGACGGACCGACCACGGACGTGGCGCTATCCTGGATTCAAAAGCAGGTCGCGGCGGGACGACCTTTCTTTCTCAACCTCGATCTACAGAGCCCGCACTTTCCCTATCAGCTCCCGGCCGGAACCCCAATGCCTTTCCAGCCGTCCGAGATCGACTTCGACGTGTCCTTCGTTCGTTACCCGTTCAAGAAGACCGACGTCGTCCGCAACGCCTACTACAACGCCCTTCACGAAGCGGACCGGCAACTGGGACGGGTCACTGACGCTCTTCGCGCCGCGGGCGCACTGGAAAATGCGGTGCTCGTCGTCTACGGCGACCACGGTGAGGCGTTCCACGAGAACGGGAAAGTCACGCACGCGGCCCAACCGATCGAGGTCGTTGCGCGCGTTCCCTGCATCATCGTGGCGCCGCGTTACCTCGAGCCGCGAAGAGACGACTACCCCGTGCAGCTGATCGACCTTCCGCCGACGGTTCTGTCGCTCATCGGCTGGCCGTCGCACCCGAACTTCCAGGGCATCGACCTGTTCGCCGCGAATCGTCCGGCCCGGGAAGACCGCGCTTTGTTCATCCACACCGAGAATCCCCTGAGTCACACCGACGCGGTGATTCTCGGGGGGCGCTGGAAGTACACCCGCGATCGCCGGCCAGCGAAGGAAGCCCTCTACGACCTGGCGACGGACCCGGGTGAGGTGCGGGACATTCGCACGAAGGAGGTTTCGAAGACGGCGACCCTCTCGGCTCTGCTCGACGAGTGGAGGCATCGCCAGCTCGCGTACTACGCCTATCCCGCTTTCTTCGAGCGCTACTATCCACCGCCGCCCCCGCCGGCCTCGCGCCGGAATTAGCGATGCGGCGCGCTCGACAAACTCGCGCGTACAATTCTGAAAACATCTTGGAGAGGTAGCAATACGATGTCACTCCAGTTTTCGGTCCGTATCTGGCTTTCGTGTGTCGCCGTCGCTTCGCTGACGGTGGGAAGCGCCTGTCGGAAAACCCTCCCGGCTTCCGCCCCGACGGGGGCGCTCGGCCCGGCAGTACAACAGCCCGCGAGCGAGGCGCCGTATCTTCCGACTCCGCTCGTCGGCGCCGCCGCTCCGAGAGAGTCCGAGCCGACGGCGGGTCGCTGGGCCACCTACCTCCTCCCGTCGGCGAACGCCGTCAGCGTCGCGAACCCCCCGGACGCGAACGCCACCCGCGCCGAGACCGAAGAGCTTCAGCGTCTCTCCGGCCAGCGAAGCGAGGCGGAGCTGCGGAGCATCGCGTGGTGGGACGCCGGCGGCGTCCGTCGCTGGAACGAGATCGCGCGGGAGATCGCGGCCTCCCAGCACCTGAACTCCTCCAACGCCGCGCGCATGTTCGCGCTGCTCGCGGTCGCACAGCACGACGCTCTCGTCACGGCCTGGCACTACAAGTACCGCTTCAAGCGGCTCGCGCCGACTGCGGCGGGAGTGCAGGGCGGCGTCGCCGTCCGGAGCGCCGAGCGCTACTCGTACCCGTCCGGGGCGGCGGCGGTCGCGGCCGCGTCGGCCAGCGTTCTCTCGTACATTGCCGAACCGCAGTCGAAATTCTTGTGGCGCAACGCGGAGATCCACCGCGACTCCCGGGTCTGGGCGGGAGCGGTCTACCCGAGCGACGTCCAGGCGGGATGGGAAATCGGACTCGCAGTCGCCCGGAGGGCCCAGGAGTGGGGGGAGGCCGACAAGGCCCGGACCGCGCACACGAGACCGATCGCGAGGCAGGAGGGGAAGTGGTGGACGGGGCGGCAGACGATGCCCGGGTGGGGGAAGGTAAAGCCGTGGCTCATGAAGTCGGTGGCGGACTTCCGCGCGCCGGAGCCGCCGGCGTACGACTCCCCGCAGTTCCACGGCGCCTTGAAGGAAGTGCGCCAGATCGCGGACTCGCGGACCGCGGAACAGCTCCTTCTCGCCAAATATTGGGACCTCGGAGTGGGAGCGATCTCGGTGCCGGGGATGTGGGATCAAACCGGCATCGACCTCATGACCGACGCGGGTTTTTCGGAGCCCCGGATGGCGCGGGCGCTTGCCCTGACGAACATGGCGATGATGGACGCGAGCATCGCGTGCTGGGAGACCAAGTTCCACTACCTGGTCCGCCGCCCGACGATGGTGGACTCGAAGATCGTGTGCGCGATGGAGGTTCCGGAACACCCGTCCTATCCCTCCGGGCACGCGGATTTCTCCGGGGCGGCGTCGGCGGTTCTGGGATACGTCCTGCCCGAGAAAGCCGGTTGGCTGAACGCCCTCGCGGAACAGGCGGCGATGTCCCGCCTCTACGGCGGCCTTCACTACCGGTTCGACAACGACACCGGCCTGAAGCAGGGGCGGGAGGTCGCCCAGCTGGCGATAGCCCGCGGAAAGAGCGACGGATGCCCTCCGGTGACCGGCTCGAAAACGACGATTCCCTCGAGAGCTTCCGGCCTGCCCGGTCGCCCGGCCTCAGGCCACGGAGCGGGATAGGGCGGCGACTCAGTCGCCCGGCGACCTCCGGACGGCGATGACCTCCCAGCGGGCCGCGCGCCCGGGCCGCGGATCGATCGGTCGCACGTCGTAGTTCGCTTCGATCCAGCGCCGGATCCGGCGGCCGTAGCTCGACGCGAACCCGCCGGGCCCGTACTCCGACGTGGGACGGTAGAGGACGACGACGGCGTCGGGAGGCGAGCGTTCGAGCTCGGCGAGGACCTGCGGCTCGTTGCCCTCCGTCAGATACCCCGGGATGTAGAGCTTGTGACGGATCGGATTCGGGCGGCCGGTCATGGCGTTCAGGATTTCCCCCTCGGGGAAGACCGCGAGCGTCTTCCCGGTCGGGTCGTCCTCCCGAACCGCCCGGGCAAAAGCCTCGAGCCGGGCGACCGAATCCGGGTTCGCGGAAAGCATCCCGCCGGTTCCGGGCACCGCGATCCGTTCGTCCCCGGCGTACTGGACCGCACGGCCCGCGAAAGCCAGAACGACGAGCGCGAAGACGGACCACGCCGCCGACAACCGAAGCCGTTCCCGCGTCGGAGCGTCCGTCTCGCCGTTGATGGCGAGCTGAACGAGGCCTGCCGCGCAGACGATCGCGAAGAGGAGCGGCGGTCCGACGTACGCGGCGTCTCCGATGTGGAACGGGCGCCGGTAGAAGAAGAGGGTCCCGGCGAGTCCGAAACCCAGGAGTGCCGCGCGGCCCGGAACCCGGCGGAGCAGCGCGGCCGCCGCCGCACCCGCGCACACGAGCGGACCCGCGCTGAAGATCACCGCTCCCCCGGCGCCGCCCAGGGCCGCGCTCCCGACGAGTACGACGAACACGATCGCGAGGAGCGGCAGCCGGCGCACGACCCGCTGCCGATCCGTCTTCCCGATGGCGAGGATGTGGAGGAGCAGAACCGCGCCGACCCAGAGAGCCGCCGAGTACAGGAGCTCGAGCAGGCCGCTCGGCCAGTCCCGAATCCCGGAGTACGCGACGAGGAAGGTCCGGGTCTCCTCGGGAAGCCCGGTCAGCAGAAGGTGTCCGTCCTTGAAGACTGCGCCCGGTCCCGCCGCGGCGACGAACCCACCAACGACGCCGGCGACGATGAGGATAAAAACGCCGCCGGTGACGAGCGCCTCGAGCCAGAGGCGCCCTCGCGGCGATCGCAGCGCGGCCGCGGCGAGCGACGCGAGCACGGCGACCGCGCCCCACTCCGTCCGGCACAAGCCGGCCAGACCGGCGAGGACGCCGACGGTGGCCGCGCGAAGAATCGGCCGGCGCTCGTTTCGGCGCGAGGCCAGCGCGATCGCGGCGAGCGCGAATCCCGCGGCGTGCCAGATCCGATAGCCCATCCCCAGGATCGAGCCTCCCGCGTTCGGCATGAAGACGAGTGCCGGGATCGCGAGCGCAGTCCAGAGGAATGCCTCGCGGCGCCCCGTGACCGTCCGTACCGCGAAGTAGAGCGCCGCGAGGACGCCGATCGAGCCGACGATCCCGACGGCGACGAGGGTCGGGAAGCCCGATCCGAAAAGCGCGAAGAAGGCGGCGTGAAAGTACGGAGTCAGGGGACCGAACCAGTAGACGACGTCGCGATACAGGAGCTCGCCCCGGGCGAGCACGTCCGGCACGATCCACTCCCTGCCCGAGTCGATGATCGCGTCCGACCACTTTCCGCGCGAAATGAAAAAGAGCGAGACCGAGGCAACGGCGAGCGCGACTCCGCCCGCGACCGGGAGCCACCCGTCTCGGCCGGCCTTTTCGATCAAGTGACCAGCGCCGGCTGGCCCCGCCACCGCTCCCAGGCGCGGCTCACCGCGCCCGGGCGCCTTTCTTGTAGATCGCCGAAATTCTCCGGAAGTTGCGGACGTCCTCGAGGGGATTTGCTAACAGCACCAGAAAGTCCGCGCGCTTCCCGGCTTCGAGCGTGCCGCGGTCGCCCTCGATGCCCAGCGACCGGGCCGCGGTCCGGGTCGCGGCGCGGAGGGCGTCGAGCGGCGACAGCCCGGCGCGCACGTACAGGTCCATCTCGATCGACACGCCGAGCCCCGGGAAAGCCCACATGTCGGTGCCGAGCGCCACGGGCACGCCGGCGGCGTGCAGCCGGCGGAGGTTCTCCCGGAGCGTCGGGAGATGTCGCGCGACGTTCTCGAAGTTGGGATAGCGCTCCCGGTAGCCGTCGGAGTACTGCCGGGAGCGGTATCGCGCGAGGATCTTCTTCGAAAGCCGGCTCGATTCCGAGACTGCCGGATCCGAAAGCACGCGGTCCACGAACGCGCGCGTGTCCGCGAGGAACTCGAAGATGTCCAGGGTCGGGACGTAGAAGACCGGGCGCTTTTTCATGGCGGCAATCGTCGCGTCGTCGATGGGATCGAGCACGCCGTGCGCGAGAGAGGTCGCGCCGCCCGCGATGGCCTCCTTCGCGTCGAAGAGATTCGGGGCATGGACCGTAGCGCGCAGGCCGAGTCCCCTCGCCGCATCGAGAAGAGCGGCGGAGACGAGCGGCGACATCCGCGGGAGTCGCGGCCTGGGATCCCGGCACCACCCCATGTCGTCCAGCATGAGCTTGATCTCGGCGGCGCCCAGCTCCCTGGCCCGGCGCACCGCGGCCCGCGCGGCGGCCGCCGTCGCCGGAAACCGGTCGACGTGGGGATCCGGCGGCTCTCCCTGGTCCCACCAGCCGCCTTTCGCCGTGAAGATGGGCGCCGCCGGAAAGACGTCGGGAATGTGATGTCGCACCCGTGAGGCCGACGCCAGCGACTCCGCGACGGCGACGCCCTCGCCCATCAGCCGCACGGAGGTGACGCCCCAGCCGAGCATCGTCTTCAGGTCGTCGTCCGACTCGGCGTGGACGTGCGCGTCGATCAGGCCCGGCACGATCCACTTTCCATCGACCGCGACGACTTCCGTTCCGGCCGGCAGCGCCTTCACGGCTTCGGGCGTGGCCGGGCCCACGGAGAGAATTCTCCCGTCGGAAATCACGAGGAGGGCGTTGGCGAGGGGCGCGCCGCCCGTTCCGTCGACGAGCGTCGCACCGCGAAAAGCGAGGATCGCGGACAGGAGTGTCTTAACGGGCGACCGCTCCCTCTTTTTCGAGCTCCTCCTCCGGGATCTCGACCGGGTAGATGCCCGTGAAGCACGCGGCGCAGGTGGCCTGGAGCGGGCGGCCGAAGGCTTCGAGCATTCCTTCCGTCGAGAGGTAGCCCAGGGTGTCGGCCTCGATGAACTGACGGATTTCTTCGACCGACTGGTTGGCCGCGATGAGCTCGCGCCGGGTGGGCGTGTCGATGCCGTAGTGGCAGGACGTGGTCGTAGGCGGCGAGGAGACGCGCACGTGGATCTCGCGCGTCCCCGAGTCGCGCAGCATCCGGACGATTTTGCGCGACGTGGTGCCCCGCACGATCGAGTCGTCCACCAGGACGATGCGCTTGCCCTCGACGACCTCACGCACCGGGTTCAGCTTCACCTTTACCCCGAAGTGGCGGATCGCGTTCTTCGGCTCGATGAAGGTGCGGCCCACGTAGTGGTTCCGAACGAGGCCGAGCGCGAACGGGATCCCGGACTCTCGCGCGTAGCCGAGCGCGGCGTACATGCCGGAGTCGGGGACCGGCACCACCACGTCGGCCTCCGCGGGGTGCTCGCGCGCGAGGCGGGCTCCGAACGCCTGGCGGGAGGTCGCAACGCTCTTTCCGAAGACCTTCGAGTCCGGCCGGGCGAAGTACACGTGCTCGAAGATGCAGGGCGTCGAGTTCGCGAACGCGAAGCGGCGGGACGAGAAGCCCTCGCGGGACAGGCGCACGATCTCGCCGGGCTCCACGTCGCGCTCGAAACGCGCCCCGATTAGGTCGAACGCGCACGTCTCCGAGGCCACGACCGGAGAACCTTCCCGGGTGCCGAGCGAGAGTGGGCGGATTCCGTTGGGGTCGCGCGCCGCGAAAATCCCCTCCCGCGACAGAACGAGGATGGAGTACGCGCCGCGGACGTCGAGAAGGGCCTCGGCCAGGGCGGAGGGGAGGTCCGGGGCCCGGGATCGCGCCACGAGGTGGAGGATGACCTCGGAGTCCGACGTCGTCGTGAAGAGGGCGCCCGAGGCCTCGAGGCCCCGCCGGATCTCGCGGGCGTTGACCAGGTTGCCGTTGTGCGCGAGCGCCAGGGGTCCGCGGCCCGTCGCGAACACGATGGGCTGCGCGTTGGCGAGCAGAGAAGCCCCTGTCGTCGAGTAGCGGACGTGGCCGATCGCCGTCCGCCCCGGCAGCCGCGACAACCTGGTCTCGTCGAAGACGTCCGCGACGTACCCCATCTCGCGCTCGATGGACATCCGATCGTCGTCGAGCGTGGCGATCCCCGCGGACTCCTGACCCCGGTGTTGCAGCGCGTAGAGACCGAGGTAGGCGATGTTGGCGGCGTCCTGCGAGTCGGCGATCCCGAAGATGCCGCACTCGTCGTGAAAGCCGCCCTCGATCTCCACTCCGTTGATGTTAACGCGCCGGCGGCGCGATTTGTGCCTCGATCGCGGGGAGCGGACCTGAAATCAGGATCTCCAGTCCGCAACGATGCGCGCCTTGCGAGCCGACGCCCACGCATCGGCCTTGGCCTTCGTCGAAACGGTGATCGGAAAATCTCGAGCGCCGGGGGGCAGGATTCGCGTCACCGAGTAGACGCCGATCTGCTTTCCGGCCTCGTCGAGCAGTCTCACGGCGACCTCGACCCGGTGCGCCTGGCCGTCCGTGTTGGACCCGGTGAACGTCCAGTCCGCGACGACCGGATCCGCGCCCGCGTCGGACTTCAACTGCACCGTGACGGAGTCGATCGACGCGACGAACCGCGCACGGTACTCGAGCTTCTCGAGCGGCGTCTTCTCGCCCGCCGCCGGCATGGGGATGGTGGTCTCGGAGTGCTGCATCAACGCGGCGAAAACGACGGCGGCGAACAGGGAAAGGACGAGCGCGCAAGCGGGGCCCTTCGGGCGGGTAGCCATGCGATCTCCTCTCGATTTTGTTGCCGAATTATAGAGGCCCGGCGGACCGGGGAAGCCTCGCCAGCTGGCGCTCGTGGAGCCGGGTCAGCAGGAGCTGCGCGGTCAGGGCCCCGAGGAGCGCCAGGAACATGTCCCACTGCGTGTCCCAGACGTCTCCCTGGGTCCCGAGGAAGGCCATCGCCGCCTCTCCGGAGAGGAGCGCGGTCCCCCACTCGAGGAACTCGTAAGCGGCGCTGATCGCGAGGCAGACGCACGTGGTCAGAAAGAAGAGCCAGCCCGCCGGCGGCAATGGCGTCTTGCGCCGCAGAACCTCCCGGGCGAGGATCGCGGGCACGAACCCCTGCAGGAAGTGGCCGAAACGGTCGTAGTGGTTGCGGGCGAACCCGAACAGGTCGCGGACCCAGAAACCAAGGGGGACCTCCGCGTACGTGTAGTGCCCGCCGACCATGAGAACAACGGCGTGGAGAGCCATCAGCCGGTAGGCCAGCGGGGTCAGGGGGAAGCGGCGCGCGGTCAGGACCAGGATCGGAATGGCCACCAGGATCGGCGCCACCTCGAGGAGCCACGTGTAGCGGTCGTGGACGCCGATCCCCGAGAACACCAGGAGGATCAGGGTGATGACGAGAAGGACGGCCGGTTCCCGGCGACGGCGGACCGCCGAAGACCCGGAAGGTGGCCCGACGGAGCCGTTCGGTTTGCTCAGGACCCGAAGATAACCAAAAACCGCCGGTTTTCGGGATCGCGAAGGATCGGACAGCTGGCACGCGGCGTGCTGATCCGTCTGTAGTCATGGGAAGGAATCCGTTGCGATCGCGAAAAATCCTGACAACCGCGGCCCTTTTCCTCGCGGCCGTCGGGACCTGGGGTTGCGGTTCCTCCGCCTACGCCCGCCGGACGGCCGAAGACGCCCGCCTTTCGGCGCTGGTCGAGCAGCGGCTGACGGCGACCGGCCTCTCCTGGTCGAACGTTTCCGCGAAGAGTTACCTGGGCGTGGTCGCTCTCCTGGGAGAGGTTCCGGAAGAGCAACTGAAGCACCAGGCCGGGCAGCTGGCGGTCGAAGTTCCCGGCGTGGTGCGCGTGAACAATCTCATCCTGGTTGTGAAGGGTGACTCGCAGGCCGAGGGATCCCCCCTGCCGGCGGGCTCCCTGCTTATTGCCCGGACTGATTAGGTCCGGAGGAGGACGCATCATGGTTAATCGTATCCGTGGAATCCTGGGGCTCGCCGCCGCTGTCGTATTGATCTCCTTCGTCACGGGCTGCTCGACGACGCAGTCCCCGGGAACGCAGATCGACGACGGCGCCATCGCCACCGCCGTGAAAGCGAAGCTGACCGGCGAGCGCTTCTCGAACCTGTTCAACGTCGAAGTGAACGTCACCAACGGCATCGTCACCCTCGCAGGCGAGGTTGCGAACGCGCAGGTCAAGGCGGACGCCGAGGCCGAGGCGCGCACCGTCGACGGAGTCAAGGGCGTCAACAACAACCTGCAGGTCAAGAGCCCGCCAACTCCTTGAGTCGACTCCCTGAAAGGCGGTAGGCCGGAAACGTCCGGCAGCCGTAGCGAAAGTCAGACAGCAGACCCCGTGTCTGCTGTCTTTTTTTTGTTCCGGCTTCCGGTAGATTCCGGGGGTGCCGACCTGGAAGCTCACGATCGAGTACGACGGCACGCGCTACCGCGGGTGGCAGGCACAGACCAATACCGACCGCACCGTGCAGGGAGTCCTGCTCCGCGCGGTCCGCGAGGTCTTCGGGCCGGACGCGACGACCGGAGGGGCCGGGCGAACGGACGCGGGAGTGCACGCCCTCGCCCAGGTCGCGCACGTCCGGGCCCGGCGGAAGGTCGTCGCCGCCGACGTCGTGCGGGGCGTCAATGACCTGCTCCCGCACGACGTCAACGTGCTCTCCGCGGAACCCGCTCCTCCCACCTTCCACGCCCGCCACGACGCGGTGAGCCGGACGTACCTCTACCGGATCTCGCGCCGGCGCACCGCGTTCGACAAACGATTCGTGTGGTGGGTCCGCGACCGGCTGGACGCCGAGGCAATGCAGGGAGCGGCGCTCCTCTTCGTCGGCCGGCGGGACTTCTCGTCCTTCTGCGAGAACGCGGAGGGGCAGCAGTCCACGGTCGTCGTGGTCGAGAAGAGCGCGGTTACCGAGGAGGGGCAGGAAATCCGATACCGGATCGAGGCCTCGCACTTCCTCTGGAAAATGGTGAGGCGACTCGTGGGAACGCTGGTCGAAGTCGGGCGGGGAAGCGTTTCCGCAGAGGACGTCGCGAAGCTCCTCGCCGGGCGGAGCGCGGCGCCGGCGCGCTGGACCGCACCCCCCTCCGGTCTCTTCCTCGAGAAAGTCCAATACCCCGCGACCGGCGGTATCCGCGGCGGATGACGATCGAACCCCGGGACTTCCCCTATCCTCTGAGCGTCTTCCTCCACGTCCTCGGCCGGGAAGAGGGCGCGGCGCTCGCCCTCCATTACGGGCTGTTCGAAACGAAGGACGAGTCCATCGCGACGGCCCAGGGCCGGTCCACCGCTCTCCTGATCGAGCAGCTCCCGCCTCCGCCGGCGTCGCTCCTCGACGTCGGCATCGGGCTCGGATCGACCCTCGACCGCTTGACGCGGCTCGGGTACGACGCCGAGGGAATCGGACCGGACGAACGGCAGGTCGCGGCGGCGCGGTCTCTTTTCGGTTCGGTCCGGGCGCACGTCGCGCCGCTGGAGACCTTCGAGGCCGGGCGGCGCTACGACGCGATCGTTTTCCAGGAGTCGGCGCAGTACATCGAGAGCGCCGCGCTCTTCGGACGGACGCGCCGCCTCGCCATGCCCGGGGCCACCGTCGTCGTGCTCGACGAGTTCGCGCTCCGCCCGGTCGAGAGGCCCGGCGCGCTGCACCGGCTGGACCGGTTTCGGGAGGCCGCCGGGAGGGAGGGGTTCCGCCTCGAGGAAGAGGTCGACCTCTCCCGCGAGGCGGCGCCGACGGTAGACTACTTCCTCGACCGCCTGCCGCGGCACCGCGAGTCGCTCATCGCGGCGCTCGACCTCTCGGGCGGGCAGGTCGACGCTCTCCTGGAGAGCGGGAGGGCGTACCGCGACCTCTACGCGGACGGGTCCTACAGCTACCGGCTGCTGCGCTTCCGCGCCGGCGAGGCGGGCTAGAGAACTTCGCCCGACTCGATCGCGCGCTCGAAAGCCGAGCTCCAGAGGCCGCGCAAGGCTGCGACGTCCTCGTCCACCATCACGCGGTCGCCTACCGAAATCCGGAGGCGAACGCCCGCGACCGAGCCGACCTTGGCCAGCGGAACGCCGAGCTCCGCGGCGGCGGCGCGAATCCGAGCCCCGTTCTCGGGTGGAAAAGAGAGGATGACGCGACCGGTCGTCTCGCCGAAGAGGAGGGCGGAAGGCCGCACGGCGGAGTCGAGCTGGACGTCCGCCCCGCGCCCGCCGGCCATCGCGCTCTCCGCCAGGGCGACCGCGAGCCCGCCGTCGGAGACGTCGTGCGCCGAGGAGAGCAGTCCGTCGTTCGCGAGCCGGACGAGGAGGGCGACCAGGCGGCGCTCCGCCGGAAGGTCGACCTCGGGGCACGGACCCTCGTCGCGGCCATGCACCGTGCGGAGGAATTCGCTGGCGCCCAGCTCGTCCCGGGTATCGCCCAGGAGGGCGATGACGTTACCCTCGTCGCGGAACGGGAGCCGGACGTGGCGCGACACGTCGTCTAAGAGTCCGACCATCCCCACCGTCGGCGTCGGAAGGATCCCGCGCCCGTCGGTCTCGTTGTAGAAGGAGACGTTCCCGGACACCACCGGAACCGAGAGAGCGCGGCACGCGTCGGAGAGGCCGCGCACCGCGGCTTCGAACTGGCCCATGATCTCGGGCCGCTCCGGGTTGCCGAAGTTCAAGCAGTCGGTCACGGCGAGCGGCCGGGCCCCCGTCGCCGCGATCGATCGGGCCGCCTCGGCCACTGCGATCGCCGCGCCGCGGTAGGGGTCGCACGCCACGAAGAACGGATTGACGTCGCACTTGACTGCGATCCCCTTCGACGTCCCCTTGATCCGCAGGACGGCGGCGTCTCCGCCCGGGCGCTCGACGGTGTTCGTTCCGACCATGTGGTCGTACTGCGTCCAGATCCACGACTTCTCGGCCACGTTCGGGGACGCGAGGATCGCCCGGAGGCAGTCGCCGTAGTCGGCGGGCTCGGCAAGCCCCTCCCATCCCGCCGACCCGAGGGGAATCGGAGCGACCCGCGGCCGGTCGTAAAGGGGCGCCCGGTCCGACAGCGGCGCCGCCGGCAGGTCCGCGACGATCTTTCCGTCGAAGAAGAGCACCACGCGGCCGCTGTCGGTGACCCGTCCGATCTCCACGGCGGAGAGCTCCCACTTCCGGAAGACGTCGAGAACCGTCTCGAGACGATCGCGCCGCGCCACGAGCAGCATCCGCTCCTGCGACTCGGAGAGGAGGATCTCGTAGGGGGTCATCCCGGGCTCGCGCACCGGGACTTTCGAGAGGTCGAGCTCCAGCCCGGTCCCGGCGCGCCCCGCCATCTCGAAGGACGACGAGGTGAGACCGGCCGCGCCCATGTCCTGGATGCCGACGACCGCGTCCGTCCGGAAGAGCTCCAGGCACGCCTCCATGAGCAGCTTCTCGGTGAACGGGTCGCCGACCTGGACCGTCGGTCTCTTCTGCCGCGTCTCGTCTCCCGCGAACTCCTCTGATGCCATCGTCGCCCCGTGGATTCCGTCCCGGCCGGTCTTCGAGCCGACGTAGATGACGGGGTTGCCGGCGCCCTCGGCCCGGCCCCGGAAGATGCGGTCCTTTTCGACGACGCCGACGTTCATCACGTTGACGAGGATGTTGCGGTCGTACGCCGGGTGGAACGTGGTCTCCCCCGCGACGGTCGGAATCCCCATGCAGTTCCCGTATCCCGCGATGCCGCGGACGACGCCGTCCACGAGGTGCCGCATGCGCGGAGCGTCGAGTGCGCCGAAGCGAAGCGAGTCGAGAGAAGCGATGGGGCGGGCGCCCATCGTGAAGATGTCCCGCAGGATGCCGCCGACGCCGGTGGCCGCGCCCTGGTACGGCTCCAGGTAGGACGGATGGTTGTGGGACTCCATCTTGAACGCTACGGCCAGCCCGTCGCCGATGTCCACGATCCCGGCGTTTTCGCCGGGGCCCTGGATCACGGCGGGACCGGTCGTCGGGAGGTTCTTCAGGTGGATGCGCGAGGACTTATAGGAGCAGTGCTCGCTCCACATTGCCGAGAAGATCCCCAGCTCGACCAGGTTGGGCTCGCGCGCCAGGATCTCGAGGATGCGCTCGTACTCCTCGGGCGAGAGGTTGTGCTCCGCGACGAGATCGGGAGTGATGGCCCCGGGGGTCATGCCGGCGCGAGCGAGGCGACGGCCGATTCGAACATCTTCCGACCGACGTCGTTGCCCAGCAGTCCCTCCGCGCAGCGGTCCGGGTGCGGCATCAGGCCCACGATGTTCCCCTCGCGATTGGAGATGCCGGCGATTCCGGCGGTCGCGCCGTTGGGGTTCGAATCGTCGGTGACCCTCCCCGCTTCGTCGCAGTAGCGGAACACGACGCCGGCCTCGTACTCGAGCGTCGTCAGGGCCTCCGGCGGGGCCGTGTAGTTGCCCTCGCCGTGGCCGATCGGCATCCGGACCACCTGACCCGGCTCGTAGAGCCTCGTGAAAACAGTGGAGGCGTTCTCGACCCTCATGTAAACGTCCCGGCAGAGGTAGCGCAGGCCGCGGTTGACGCGCACCGCGCCCGGCAGAAGGCCGGCCTCCAGCAGCACCTGGAACCCGTTGCAGATTCCGAGCACCGGGCCGCCGTCCATCGCGAACCGGATCACGCTCTCCATGACCGGCGAGAATCGCGCGAGCGCGCCGGCTCGGAGGTAGTCGCCGTACGCGAAGCCCCCCGGCAGGATCACGACGTCCGCGTTCTTCAGGTCGGTGTCGTGGTGCCAGACGTACTCGGCGCGGTGGCCGAGGAGCTCCGTCGCGACGTAGTGGCAGTCCCCCTCGCAGTTCGAGCCGGGGAAGACGACGATCGCGAACTTCGTCTTCGACCCGGTCACGAGTCCGTCGGAAACCGGATGTCGTAGCCCTCGATGACCGTGTTCGCGAGCAGCTCCTCGGCCATGCGGCGAGCGTCCGCCTCCACGGCCACGGCGTCGGTGCCTCGGACGTCGAGGAAGAAGATCTTCCCGGCCCTCACGTCGACCACGGACCGGTGGCCCAGACGCTCCAGCGCGGACGCGATCGCCCGGCCCTGCGGGTCGAGGACCCCCTGCTTCGGATAGACGCGGACCTCGACCCTCATACCCTCACGCCTCGAAAGGCTCGTATCCGTCGAACTGGTCGGCCGCGCCGTACGTCGCGGCGCTCTCCGCCAGCTCCAGAGCCGAAGCGAGAGCCGCGAGCGCCAGGGCCGGCGTGTTGTTGGCGCGCGAGAGGTGCGTGGCGACGACGCGCTTCAAACACGCCCCGGTGGTCGTCCGCACGGCGTCCGCCGACTGGCTGTTGGAGAGATGACCCCAGCCCCCCGAGATCCTCTTCTTGAGGCCCCACGTGTAGGGGCCGTCCCGCAGCATGTCCTCGTCGTGGTTGAACTCCAGGAGAAGCGTCGTCGCCCCGCGCAGGAAGGCCAGGAACTCCCGCTGGACGTGTCCCAGGTCGGACGCGATCACGACCCGGGCGTCCTCCGACTCGAAGGCGTAGGCGACCGACTCGTTCGAGTCGTGCGGGGTACCCAGCGGGCGGAAGCCGATGTCGCCGATCCTTCCCTCACGGCACGACTCCATCCGCACGAACGGGGAGAAGAGATTGCCCTCCAGCCCCAGCGCATCGGCCGTCCCCGCCGTGGCGAAGATCGGGCAGCCGAACCGCGCCGCGAAGGTCAGGGCGCCGACCGAGTGGTCGCCATGCTCGTGGGTGATGAAGATCCCGCGAATCGTTTCCGACGCGATGCCGCGCGCCGCCAGCCGCTTGTCGATCTCCTTCGCGGAGAGCCCCGCGTCGACGAGGACGCGCGTTCTGCCCGACTCGACGACGCAGGCGTTACCACCCGAGCCGGAGGCGAGTATCGAAACGCGCACGAGAATGAGATTAGCAGAGACCGAGACAAATGATGTCTCAGCACTCGAGAGGCGTCTCGCCACGCGTATTGAGCAGAGACAGAGCCTGAAAGAAATGCGGGGTCAGGTTTTAACCTGACCCCTCTTCGTTGACCTTGCCACTGCGCTGACCGGTTCTCAAACCTGCCGTCCTTGTGGGTTTCGCGATCAGTTCTTTCCCGTCGATCCGAAACCACCGGTGCTGCGACCGCTCGGCGGAAGCTCCGCCACGCGCTCGAAGCGCGCCTGCGCGACCGGCGCGAACACGAGCTGAGCGATTCGGTCGCCGCGGTGGATCGTCACCGGCTCCGCGCCCAGGTTGGCGACGATCAGGCGAAGCTCCCCGCGGTAGTCCGAGTCGACGGTACCCGGCGCGTTTAAGACCGCGAGCCCCTTGTCGTGCGCAAGCCCGCTCCGCATCCGGACCTGCCCCTCGTATCCCGGCGGGATCGCGACGGCGATTCCGGTGGGAACGAGCGCCCGTCCTCCCGGGGTGATCGTCAGCTCCGCCTCGATCGCGGCGCGCAGGTCGCAGCCCGCGGAGCCCTCCGTGGCGTAAGCCGGGGCGTCGAGCCCCTCGCCGTGGGGAAAGACCTGAAGCGGCACGGTGATCGGCATGGGTGTCGAAGCGATATTGTTTCGCAGTTCGGACGACCCATGATCACAGGCGAAACACTCGATCGGGGGCGCGAGGCGTACCGTCGACATCTCTGGGCCGACGCCTACGGGGATCTCTCCACCGCCAGATCGGAGGCCTCCCTCGACCCCGAGGACCTCGAGCGGCTGGCGGTTTCCGCGTATCTCACCGGGAACGATGCCGAAAGCATCGATTCCTGGTCTCGCGCCCACCAGGAGTTCCTCGCCCGGGGAGAAACGGTGCGGGCGGCGCGGAGCGCGCTCTGGCTCGCCTTTGGATTGATTGCCCGGGGCGAGACGGCCACGTCGGGAGGCTGGCTCGCCCGCGCGAGCCGGTTGCTCGAGCCCGCCGACGACTGCGCAGAGAAAGGGATGCTCGTCGCGCTCTCCGCCATCCCCGTCATGTTCGGCGGCGATCCGTCCGCGGCGATCGCAATGTTCGAGCGGGCCACGGAGATCGGCGAGCGTTTCGACGACACCGACGTGGTCACGATCGGGCGCATGGGTCAGGGCGACTGTCTGATCCGCCTCGGGCAGCCGGCGCGGGGAATCAAGCTCATGGACGAGGTCATGGTCGGCGTCACTTCCGGAGAGGTTTCTCCGGTCCTGTCCGGCCTCGTCTACTGCGCCGTGATCAGCGCCTGCAACTCGACGTTCGATCTTCGCCGGGCCCAGGAATGGACCGCGGCCCTGACGCGGTGGTGCGAGTCGCAGTCCGGGCTCGTCGCCTATCGCGGTGTCTGCCTGGTTCACCGCGTCGAAATCAAGCATCTGCACGGCGAGTGGCCGACTGCCGCGGACGAGGTCCAGCAGGCCTGCGAGCGCCTTTCTACGCCGCCGGTCCATGCCTCCGTCGGCTGGGCTCACTACCTCAGGGGAGAGCTCCGCCGCCTGAGCGGGGAGTTCCCCGAGGCCGAAGAAGCCTTCCGGCAGGCCAGCCGCGCAGGACGAAAGCCGGACCCGGGTCTCGCGCAACTCCGGCTGGGGCAGGGGCAGGTCGACGCCGCGGCGGCGGCGATCCGGCGGGCTCTCGAGGAAGCGAAGGAGACCCCCGTTCGCTCGCGGATTCTGCCCGCCTACGTCGAAATCCTCCTGACCTCCGGCGACGTCGCCGCGGCACGCAAGGGAGCGGAGGAGCTCACCGGGATCGCCGCCGCGCTCGACTCCCCTCTCCTCCGCGGCATGGCCGCCGAGGCGATGGGTGCCGTCGTCCTCGCGGAAGGCGATGCCCGCGCCGCACTCGCCGTTCTCAAGCAGGCGGCGAGAGAGTTCCGCGACCTCGATGTGCCGTACGAAGCGGCTCGGGTTCACGTCCTCGCCGGGCTCGCCTGCCGCCGGCTCGGAGACGAGGAGACCGCGAAGCTCGAGCTCGAGGCGGCGCTCGAGACGTTCGCGCAGCTCGGCGCGGAGCCGGACCGGCTTCGCGTGGAGGAACTCTGCCGGACGTCGACTGTCACGACGACGGTGCCGCGCTTTCCGCGGCCGGCGGTTGTGCTCGGGCCGGGCTCCCGGCTCGGACCCTACGAGATCGTCTCCTCCGTCGGGGCCGGGGGGATGGGCGAGGTCTTCCGCGCCCGGGACACGCGGCTCGGCCGGGACGTGGCCGTCAAGATCCTGACCGCCGCCCTCGCCGGCGATCCGGACAGCGTCCGGCGGTTCGAGAAGGAGGCGCGCGCGGTCGCCTCGCTTTCGCACCCCAACGTCGTTCCGCTCTTCGACGTCGGAGAGTGCGACGGCGTCCGGTACGCGGTGTCCGAATACGTCGAGGGCGAGACCCTCCGGGCGCGTCTGAAACGCGAACCGATGCCGCCCGGCGAGGCGGCGGAGGTCGCCGCGCAGATCGCCGAGGGGCTCTCCGCCGCCCACCGGAAGGGCTTCGTGCACCGCGACATCAAGCCGGAGAACGTCATCCTGGCGCACGCGACTTTCGCCCGGATTCTCGATTTCGGACTGGCGAAGCGGAGCGCCGGTCTCACGGCGCTTTCGGTGTCGGAAGAGGAAGTCACACAGAGCGCTTTGCTGACCGAGCCGGGGATCATCGCCGGCACCGTCGGATACATGAGCCCGGAACAGGTGCGGGGCGAGCCGGTCGACGGCCGCTCCGACATCTTCTCGCTCGGCGTGGTGCTGTGGGAGATGCTCACGGGCCACCGTCCGTTCCGCGGCGACTCCCCGGTCGAGACGCTCTCCGCGATTCTCCGGGAAGAGCCGCCGCCGGATCCGGTCCTCGCCGGGCTCCCTTCCGATTTCGAACGGATCCTCCGGCGCGCTCTCCAGAAACGCCCGGCGGACCGGTACGTGTCGGCCACCGACCTCGCGGTCGAGCTGCGCCGACTGGCAGCCGACGTTCCGACCATCGCGAAGCGGCGACCGGGACTCGGGAGCGCGCTGCGGACCTGGCTCCGACACTCGGGCGGCTCGAAGCGGTCCTGACACCGGACACGCCGCGAGGGTATTCTTCGAACCAATCGTGAGCCTTTCCGCCGGAGCCCGGCTGGGACCCTACGAAATCGAGGAGTTGCTCGGCCGGGGCGGCATGGGCGAGGTCTACCGGGCTCTCGATACGCGCCTCCATCGCTCGGTCGCGATCAAGATCCTTCCGGGTAGGCTGACGGCGGACCCCGAAAGCGTCCGGCGCTTCGAGAACGAAGCTCGCGCGGTCGCATCGCTTTCCCACCCTAACGTCGTTCCCCTCTTCGACGTCGGGGAGCAGGACGGGGTGCGATACGCGGTCGCCGAGCTCGTCCTCGGTGAGACGCTTCGGGCCCGGCTCGCGAACGCGCCGCTGCCGATCGCCGAAGCGGTCGAGATCGCCGCTCAGATCGCCGGGGGCCTGGCGGCGGCCCACGAAAAGGGAATCATCCACCGCGACATCAAGCCCGAGAACATCGCCCTCACGGCGGCGGGGTCGCCTCGGATCCTCGACTTCGGGCTGGCCAAGCAGAGCGCCGCCGCGCAACCGGCGTCGGAGTACGAACCGACGCGGAGCAACCTTCTCACCGAGCCCGGAGTGATCTCCGGAACCGTCGGGTACATGAGCCCGGAGCAGGTTCGCGGAGAGCCTCTCGACGGTCGCTCCGACCTCTTCTCGTTCGGAGTGGTTCTGTACGAGATGCTGACGTCGCGCCGGCCGTTCCGCGGCGAATCGCAGATCGAGACGATGAATGCGATCCTCAAGGAGGAGCCGCCGCCCGATCCGGCGGTGGCTGCTCTGCCCCCGGAGCTCGACCGCATTCTCCGCCGCTGCCTGGCCAAGCGGCGCGAGCACCGTTACCACTCCGCGGCCGACCTCGCGCATGATCTCCGCACTTCGCTCACGGTCACGTCCTCGGGGGCGACTCGCGCACCCGTCCCGGCGGAAGCCCGCCGCTCCCGCCTCCCGGTGATCGCGGCCGCCGTTGCCGGGCTCGCCATCGTCCTCGCCGGAGTCTTCCTTTTGGGCCGCGGCAAGACAGGTTCCCCCTCCGTCTCGGGTTCGCCGCGCACTCTCGCCGTGCTGCCGTTCCGGGCCATTTCCGCCGAGGGGATGCCGGAGCGCTTCGGGCTCGGCCTCGCCGACTCCCTGATCGGGCGGCTGGCGGCGGTCCGGGAGCTCACGGTGCGGCCGACGAGCGCGATCGCCCGCTACGAGACGGCTCCGGCCGAGGCGGGATCGGTCGGCCGCGCCTTGGGCGTGGACGCGGTCCTCGAGGGGACCTATCAGAGGATCGAGGGCACGACGCGCGTAACGGTCCAGATGACGGACGTCTCTCGCGCCGCGCTCATCTGGAGTGACCGGATCGACGTCCCGGAGGGTCGGCTCTTTCAGCTTCAGGACGAGATCTCGAAGCGCATCGTGGACAAGCTGGAGCTTTCGATCGCGCCGGCGGAGAGACACGTGCTCGAGCCGTCGCAGGCCGTCCCCGACGGCGTCCTGGAGGCCTACCTCGCAGCCCGAGCCCGGCTCCCGGAAGTTTCGGCGGGGACGCCCGAGAGGACTCTCGAGCTGGTCGGGATGCTCGATCGGGTCGTCGCGGCGGAGCCGGACTTTGCCCGGGCGCTCGGGGCCCGCGCCTATGCCCGCGCGTGGGTGACGTTCGTCCGGCCGACGGACGAGAACTATCGGGGGGCACTCGCAGACGCGGAACGCGCGATCGCGCTCGACTCGAGCCTGGCCGAGCCTCGGCTCGCGCGGGCCTCGCTCGCCTGGTCGTCACTCGGCGGGTGGGACGTGCGGACGGCCGTCCGGGAGCTCCGGGACGCGATCGCGCGAGCGCCCAGCCTGGAGATCGCCCACATGGATCTGGCGCGCATCGCCTATCACTCCGGCTGGGCTCGCGAAGCCCGGCGGGAAATCGAGGCGGGAGCGCGACTGAATCCCTCGGGCGAGGCGCCGCGGGTCGCCGCCGGGATGAGCGCCTGGTTCGACGACCCCCGCGAGGCGCTCGAGAAGTTCGGTCGGCTCACGCCGGAGCAACAGAAGAACCTGGTCGTGCGATGGCAGACTCTCTGGATTCGGGCAACCGTCGAGGACCCGGCCCGGGTCCAGCCGGACGCGGAAGCGTTCGTTCGGGAGAGGCCGGCCGAGCCGGTCGCAAACGCGATCCTGGCCGTCGTCCGCGCCCGCTCCGGCCAGGACACGAACGACCTCGAGACCCGAATCGGCCGGGCCGACCGGAAGGTCGGCCACTTTCACCACGTCCTCCAGTTCCTGGCGGAGGTGCGCGCGATCCGGGGCGACACGGCCGGCGCGGTCGGCCTCCTGCGCGAGGCCTCCGAGACCGGGTTCCCCTGCGCCTCGTGCTTCGACAACGATCCGCTTCTCGCGCGGGTCCGGGAGACGAAGGAGTACGAGTCGCTCCGGCGGGAGATCGTCCGCCGATCGGAGGCCGATCGAGCGGCCGTCGAGCTCGACCGTTAGCGGCGGCCTCGGCGAGACGCCCGGGGGTTAGAGCGCGGCGGCGAGGTCCGGGGCCGTCAGGGGCAGCTTCCCGACGTTGCCGACGACCGACAGCGACAGCACCCGGCCGTCGAAGAGCCGCTCGGCCTCTTCGTCCACCTCGTCCGAGGTCACGGCGTCGACCTTCGCGAGCCGCTCCTCGGCGGGGGCGACTCGGCCGAGGTAGAACTCCTGCCTCGCCTGCGACGACATCCGGGACACGGTGGACTCCAGGGACAAAATCATGCTGCCCTTCAGGTTCTGCTTGGCCCAGGCGAGCTCGCGGGGACGGACGCCGTCGCGCTTCAGCTTCTTGAGCTCCCGGAGGGTCACGTCCAGGACCCGCGCCAGGTTCTTCGGCGCGCAGGCCGCGTAGATGGTCTCGTAGCCGCCGAGCCGGTAGGAATTCAACGTCGACGCGATCGAGTAGACGAGCCCCCGCTTCTCCCGGACTTCCTGGAAGAGCCGCGAAGACATGCCTCCGCCGAGCACGATATCGAGCAGGTGCGCCGCGAATCGCCGGCCGCTCCCCTGCGACGGACCCTCGACGCCCAGGCACACGTGCGCCTGCTCCAGGCCGCGACGCGCCTTCAGCTGGATGTGCTGGTAGGAGTGGGGCTTCCCCTTCCCGACCCCGCGGCCCTCACTGCCCGCGCGGACCGGTCGCCGCCGGAAGAGCTTCTCGACCGACTGCAGGACCTCCATCTCGCGGACGTGCCCGGCAACGGAGACGATGAGCCGGTCCGGCGTGTACCGTTCCCGGTAGTACCGGTGGAGGTCCCCCAGGCCGATGCCCCGGACCGTCTCGGCGGTGCCGAGGATCGGCGCCCCCAGGGGGTGGCCGCGCCAGAACGATCGGACGAACATCTCGTGAACCAGGTCGTCGGGGCTGTCGTTCGCCTCGCCCAGCTCCTCTAAGATCACGCCGCGCTCGACCTCGATGTCATCGGACTCGAACGCCGGCGCCAGCACGATATCCCCCAGGAGATCCACGGCTTCCGGGAACCGGGTGTCGAGTGTGTGCGCGTAGAAGCCGGTGTACTCCTTGGTCGTGAAGGCGTCCACGTCGCCGCCGAGCCGGTCGATCGCCCGCGCGATCTCGACGGTCGAGCGGCGGCGCGTCCTCTTGAAGAGCACATGCTCTAAGAAGTGGGAGATGCCCCGCTTCCCGGGAGTCTCCTCGCCGGACCCCGCCCGGACGAAAAAGCCGAGCGCGAAGGACCGCACGTCCTGCATCTCGTCGATCAAGACGGTGACTCCATTTTCGAGAGTGTGCTTCTGAACCATCGGGACCCCCGGCAGGCAGGCGCAGTTTATCCCGCGCAACCGGGCCGGAGGATTTTCCTTTAAACTGTTGAAGGGGATCGAGTTATTGGTGGAGTTGAACCCGGGTTCTAGGGGCGCGGACCTCCGGGAGTGACCCGAAGGGTGTTGGGATTGAAGTTGATGATGGGCGCATCGCTGTCGGCGTCGCCGACTATGAAGCGCCACTCGTCGTAGAACTTCCGGCCCCGCCATTCCCGCAGGGCTTCCTGGTGGGTGCGGGACCGCACACCGACGATCGGCCCCACGTTCTGCTCCTGCCCCTCCCCCCTCCGAAGGCCCCGGGTGTGGGCGTCGGGCGGAGGAGGTTCGAGTACGTCGAGGGGGGCCGGTTGCTGGGATCGACGTTCTGGTTCATGAAGGGGGAGGAGTCCGGCTGCCCCTGGATCAGGAGCTTCCAGTTGTCGCACGCGCACATCGGATCCTTCCAGAGCTTGCGGATCACGCGGGGCCGATTCTCGTACATCTCCTTCAACGACATGGGATAACGGCCGTAGCGTCGCTGGAAGAGCGCGATCGCCCGGGCATACTGCTTTCCCCGGAAGAGCAGCTCCTCCTCCCGCTCCCGGCGCATGATCGTCGAGATCGACGGCCCGATGGCCGCGATCAGGATCGTCAGGATGGCGATGAAGATCACGACGGCGACCATCGTGTAGCCGGGAGGCAGGCGCCGCCGTCGGCGCCGGACAGCTACCACTCCTTGTACGCCGTCCCGTCCAGGCCCTTGGCCTCCGACCCGCTGTGAATGTCGACGATTCCGGGCGCTATGGGCTCGGCGGGCCCCTGGGGTCCGGCCGAAGAGCTCGCGCTCTCGTCCGTCGCTTCCAGCTCTTCCATCTGGACCACCCAGGTGTCCCGGGACTTCGTCATCGGATCGATCGGGATCTGCCGCAGGTAGCCGTCCGTGACCAGGGTCTGGAGGTCCGGCGGGTAGTACCCCTTGTCCCCGTGGTACTGGTCGATGATGCTTCGCATGGTGAAGAGGTCCTCCTTGAGCGCCGCCTCCCGGGCACGCTGGGGCGAGTCCCGCAGGGCCGGAATGGCGACCGCCGCCAGGATCCCGATGATCGTCATGACCACGAGGAGCTCGAGGAGGGTGAAGCCCTGTTCGGAACACGGGACTCGGGACTCGGGACTCGAGTGCCTCCGATTCCGGCGCGCCGTGTCCCGCCGTGTTCCGTGTTCCGTGTTCCGTGTCCCGTCTTTCATCACCAGTCCTTGTAGTACGTCTTGTCGATCCCGCGCCCGCCCGACAGGGAGTAGACGTCGTAGACGTTCTGGCCCCCCCACGTCCACGAGTCCGGCTCATCCTGGAAGGACCGCAGGCCCCACTCCGCCTTTTTTGTCATCGGATCGACCGGGATCTTCCGCAGGAACTTCATCTTCTTGTTGACCTGCCCAATCAGGTCGACCCCCTGGACCAGCGCTTCGAGGTCCGCGGGGTAGCCCTCGGTGGCCACTCCCGCGAGGGGAATCAGCCCGGCGTCCGAGTACTGCTTGTACTTGTCCAGCGCGTTGCGCATCAGGCGCAGCTGATAGCGCAGCTCGAGCTCGTCCTGGCGCTTCAGTGTGTACCGGGCGACCGGGATCGCCATCGCGGTCAGGATGGTGATCATGGCCGCCACGACGGCCATCTCGACCATCGTGAAGCCGCCCTGACGGCGGAAGCCGGGAGCCGGCAGCCGGGAGCCGGAGCGGGATCGAATCACTGCGGGCGGACCACCACGGAGGCATCGGCGAGGATCACCCGATCGGCGGTCGTCGCGTTCTCGAAGGAGAGCTTCGCGGTGCCGGCCGACACCCCCCGGATCGTGATCTCCGCGAGCGAGTGGGTCCCGGAGAGGCCGAGCGCGGCGGGCAGGTCGAGGACGACCTTGTTGCCCTCCACACGCCCTTCCGCGGTCCCGGCGCCCACCACGATGGGACGGACGGCGACGACCGCGGCGACGGCGGGATCGAAGCGCACCTCGACCCTCCCGGACGTCGAGGCGCTGTCCCCGATGGCCCGGACCACCATCGTCCTCTGCTCGCCCGGGGCGATCGCGAGCGTCGGCGGGTCGAAGTCGAAGGTCACCGGTTCCCGGCTCTGCGAGACATTCCCCGGCGGCACCGGGGTCGGCTGCGGCGGGATCACGTCCCGCGGGTTGGGACGGAAGGGATCGTTCGGCATGCCTCCCGGCACGAGAATGGTGGGAGCGGGAGTCACGGCCGGCGCACTCGGAGCCGGAGCGCCGCGCGGCACGACCGGCTCGCGGCGGTTGAAGTCGAAGGGCCCCTGGGCGCTCGGCGACTCGATCCGGGGCGTGTTCTGGAACGAGATGTTCGAGTCGGTGCCCACGTAGACCGGCTCCAGGTCGGCGGCGGTGATGTCGGGGATCCGGATGATGTGGGGCGTCAGGGTGAGGACGAGGTCCGTCTGACCGTCGGTCGTCGCCTTCTTCGAGAAGAGCCGGCCGAGAATCGGAATGTCGCCCAGGAAGGGAACGGAGTTCGTTGTGTTGCTCTTGTCCGTGCGGAAGAGTCCCGCGAGAAGGTTCGTTTCGCCGTCCTTGAGACGGATGCTGGACGCGATCGTGCGGGTTCCGATGATCGGCTGCCTCTGGCCGGCCTGAACCTCCACGAAACCGTTCAGGTTCGAGACCTCGATCGTGAGCTTCAGCGTCACCTCCTTGTTGTGGTGAACGCGCGGCTCGACCTCGATCTTGATCCCGACGTCCTGGTACTGGAACGACGTGACCGGCACGATGTTGCCTCCGACGGTCGTCCCGGTGTTGAAGGTGGTCGTTGGAATCGGCACGCGGTCGCCGATGACGAGCTGCGCCTTCTGCCCCTCCGAGATCCGCATCTGGGGCTTGGCGAGCAGCTCCGCGTCCGTGTTGTTCTTGATGAAGGAGTACGTGATCGAGGGAAGGGTGAAACCGAAGGACCGGATCGAGATGTCCTTGATCTGGTCCCAGGTGAAGCTGCCGGCGGGAACGTCCGCTCCGAAGTCGTTTTTCCCGCCGGGAGCGACGAGGAGCCCCTTCGACTCGTACGCGGAGAGCAGGACTCCCAGGTCCTGGGTCTTCGTCGTGTTGAGCTGCAGGAGCTCGACGTCGACGACGACCTCCGCGAGCTGCTTGTCGTTCTGCTCCACGATCCGCTCGGCGATCGCGACCTTGTCCGCCGTGTCGCGCAGCGTGATCGAGTTCTCCGCCTTGTTGACCGAGATCCGCGTCGTCTGCAGGAGGGACCGCAGCGAGTTGGCGACCTCGGTGACGTCCGCGTTGGACAGGAAAAACGTCCGGATGACCAGGTCTTCGTAGGTCTTCCGGTTGGCGGGAGTGTCCGCCGCGATGAGCACCGTGCGCTCGTCGATGACCTTGTAGAAGTGGTTCTCCTGGCGCATCAGGGTCTCGAGCGCGCGCTGGAACTCGATATTGGTCAGGATGATCGTGACGTTGTCGTCCTTCAACTGCGGATCGAAGATCACGTTGATTCCGGCGGCGTCCGCCAGGGCCTTGTAGATCTGCTTTACCGGCCGGGGCTGCGGAAAGTTCAGGTTGATGGGGCTATCGCTGGCCGGCTCGAGGATCGGCAGCCGGGCCCGCGACCCACGCGCTTCCCGCTTCAAACCCTCGAGCTTGGTCTCCCCGGTGCGCTCGGCGAGCACCTTCGCCGCCTCCTCACGGGCCTTCCGGAGCTCCGTTTCGGCGTACTGGTTGGTGGGATCGAGGAGGATCGCCTGCTCGAGCTCCACGACCGCCAGCTCCGGGCGGGCCGAGGCACGATAGAGCTTCCCCTTCTGGAAGTGGGACTGGGACGCCTTCATCCGCGCGCGCGCGAGCGCGACGCGGTAGTGCTTCTCCTTCGGATCGAGCTGGACGGCCCGGGAGTACTTCAGGACTGCCAGGTCCCAGTGCTCCAAGAGCTCCTCTTCGCGGGCCTCGCGGAACGCGCGGGAGCCGGTGCATCCGACGAGGACGGTCAGCAGGACGGCGATCCCAAGACTCAGGTGAATTCGTTTCTTCATCGCGATACGAACCTTTCTTAATTGCCGCTAGCCGGTAGCGGGTAGCCGGGAGCACGAGAGGGCTCCCCGCCTCGGCTTCCGGCTTCCGGCCTCCGGCTTCCGGTTCATGGGGAAATCGCCAGCCTCCGCGACTCGGTCGGAGGGAACCCGACGAAACCGACATCGATCGACTCGTAACCGATCTTCTGGATGATGTACGCCCGAAGGACGACGTCCTTCTCCCGCGCGTTCAGGGTCGCGCTGCCATACTCGAGAGCGGCGATGGGACGGTTCGCCGGCCCGAAGATCCCGACCAGGCGGAAAGGGATTTCCGGGGGGGCCGGCGTCGGCGGAGGCGGCGGAGGGCCGGGGGGGCCGAAAACCGGCGGGATCGTCGGCGCGGGGGTCGGCACCGGAGGAGGCGTCGGCGTCGGCTCCCGGAAGTCGAAGAGGTCGCGGCCGGTCTCGCCTCCGCCGCCGCGCAGCTGGGGGTCCAGATCGCGCGGTCCGATCAGGGGAATCTCGTCCGGACCCACGGTCCGGCGGGCCCTTCCGCCCCGAGCCACGGGTGCGGCGCGCCTCTCGACGACGGTGACCGAAGCCGGCAGCGGCGCGGCCGGCGTCCTGTCGCGGCCGCTCCACTTCACCACCGCGAAGAGGAGCACGATCGCGAGCACCCCGAACAGGATCGCCTGCTTGCGCGTCCCGAGGGCGGGCACCTTCACTGCGACGCCCTCTTCTCCACGGTCCGCACGGTGCGCCGCACTGGAGCCACCGGCGCGACCGGTACCGGGATCTTTTCCTCGTCCGCGAAGTACGTCGCGAGCAGCATTTGGACCTGGACCTCTCCCGTCGTCTCCGGGACCCGGGAGAGGGAGACGTCGCGAACCACGATCCAGCGTCGGTTCGACTCGAAGGCCCGCAGCAGCCTCTTGAAGCGCGCGTAGTCGCTGTTGAAGTTGAAGCCGATCACCATCTGGGACAGCGGCAGGTTCCGGATGGGAGACGTGCCGTACGTGATCGTCGATGGCGCGACGCCGATCTTCTTGAGCACCGCGTGGATCTCCTCGACGATCGGCGCGAGCGTCGCCCGCCGCGAGCCCACGCGACGGCCGTAGAACTCGTCGATCACGGTCGAAACTCGGGCCAGGCGGCTGCGCTGCTCCTCGAGCCGCGCGGCCTCGGCCTCCTTCGCGGCCACGTCGTGCGTGAGGGCCGCCCGCTGCTCCTCCAGCGCCTCGCGCTGAGCGGTGGTGATCGAGCGCGCCCCCACCAGGAACCCGACGTTCGCGAGCAGGAAGAGGATCGCGACGGTCAGGAGACCAGCCCGCTGACGCCAGATGCTCTCCCGGCTCTTCACGGAGCCCCCTGCGGCGCGTACACCGTCGTCAGCACGAAGGTGTGCCCCTCGGGCACCCCCTCCTTGGCCTCGGGCCGGGTTTCCGTCTTCAGCTCTACGGTCGCAAACGAGGGCGACCGGGACAGCGCCGCGATCGTACGGACCACGCTTTCGGGTCCGCGACCCACGAGCGCGATGTCCACGAAGACCTCTCCGGTGTCCTGGAACTTCGGCTGGAGGCGGGAGAGCCGCACCTCGGAGGGCAGCACGCGCTCCAGTCTCGTCAAGAAGCCGGTCCACGAGAATTGCCGCTCCTCCACGAGGCGCAGCAAACCGCGGCTTTCGACCGCCAGGTCCGAGAGCTCGAAGGCGGCGAGCGCCCGGCGGGCCTCCTCGGCCGCGGCGACCGCGCGCGACTGACGTCCCTGAAGCCAGGCAATCTCCTCGCGCGTGTCGGCGACGTCCGCCCGAAACCGGCCGTAGAGGCTCGCGTTGACCGCGAAGAGGATCGCGCCGACGAGGATCGCGGCGCCCGCCACGAGGTACACCGGGCGATAGTCGCGGAACGGCCGGCGCGCAAAATTCAGGTTCATCGCGCCTCAGCCCTTCCCGTGAACTGCCGCGAAGGCCGCGAGGAGCTCGGGCCGCGCGGCCACGCGCTCGTCGAAGCCGCGATCCGCCGAAAACAGCGACCCGGAGATCCTCGTCGGCCGGACCGGCAGGGCGGACGCGCTCACGAGCTCGCGCCCCGGAGCGGCGTCGTGCACGAAGACCGCCGAGAGCTCGCCACCGTGGAGCTTCTCGAAGTAGTAGGAGAGCGAGAGCCGGACTTCCTGCGCCTGGTCCTCCTCCTGCTCCCCCTCTTCCTCGGGGCGCTGGCGGAAGAAAACGGACTTCCGTTGCGCGCGATGACGAAGACGAGCGACCCCGGAGAGCGGTGGAGGAGGCCGTAGTCCCCGCCCGCGAGCCGGCGGAGCAGCGGCGAAGACCCTCGAAGAGGACGAGGCTCGACGGCGCGAGGAGGCCGACCCGAACGCCGGCGCCTCGAAGGACTGTTCGATGGAACGGAGCATTTCCGCGGGCGCGGCCGCGACGAGGAGGCGCAACTGCCCGCGCTCCCCGGCCTTGGGCATCTCCTCGAAGACGACGGACAGGTCTCGAGTGATCCCCGGCAGCAGCTTCTTCAGCTTCCACGGACCATGTCGCGCGCCGCGTCCTCCGAATCCGGAAGCGAGTCGAAGTCGATCGGGAGAATGCGCGCCCACGCGTCGGGGAAGACGACCGACGCGCGGGTCAGCCTTCCGCCCGTCACCTTCCGTGCCACGCCGACCGCATCGACGACGCGTCGCGCGAGAGGAGCGGAGTTCCGGTCGTCCCGGCGCCGACGGAGCCGCCGGGTACGGGAAGTGGCGGGAGTCGGCAAACCCGGGCGGATCCCGGCGAACGCTCGCCTAGGTCACGCCGTCCGCCAGCAGGCAGAAGACGTGCGAGGGGACGACCGGAGGAGAGACTCAGCGGGACCTCGCCGGACGTTCGACGGTTCACTCGACGAACGTCACCTTGTTGATCTCCTTCAACGTGGTGGAGCCCTCGAAGACTTTCTCGAGAGCCACGTCGCGCAGGAAGGTCATCCCCTCCTCCTTCGCGGCCTTCTTGATCTCGGCGGCCGGACGGCGTTCCAGGATGAGGCCGCGGATCCGGTCGGAGAGGTCGAGCAGCTCGGCGATCGCCATGCGGCCGTGGAATCCGGTGCCGTCGCACTCGAGGCAACCCTTCCCCTCGTAAAAGATCTGGTCGCCCAGGGTCGCCGGGTCGAGGCCCGCCTCGACGGAGCGTCTCGAGCCGGGATCTCGACCCTCTCCCGGCAGTGCGCGGCAGATCTTCCGAACCAGCCGCTGGGCCAGGACGCAGTTCAGCGCGGACACGAAGTTGTAGAGCTCGACCTTCATGTTGAGGAACCGTCCCAGCACGTCGACCACGTTGTTCGCGTGGACGGTCGTGAACACGAGGTGGCCGGTCAGCGCGGACTGCACCGCGATCTGCGCGGTCTCCTCGTCCCGGATCTCGCCCACCATGATCTTGTCCGGGTCGTGACGGAGGATCGACCGAAGGCCCCGCGCGAACGTGAGGCCCTTCTTCTCGTTGACCGGGATCTGGGTGATCCCCCGGAGCTGGTACTCGACGGGGTCCTCGATCGTGACGATCTTGTCCTCGACCGACTGGATCTCCGAAAGGCAGGCGTAGAGCGTCGTCGTCTTTCCGGAGCCGGTCGGCCCCGTAACGAGGACCATGCCATAGGGCTCGCGGATGAACTTCCGCAGCTTCTTCTTCGTCTCGGCGTCGAACCCGAGGACGTCGAGGTTCAGGCTCTTGAACTCGGCGTTCGCCGACTCCTTGTCCAGGATCCGGATGACCGCGTCCTCGCCGTGGACGGTCGGCATGATGGAGACGCGGAAGTCGATCGTGCGCCCGCGGACGCGGAGCTTGAAGCGGCCGTCCTGCGGGATCCGCTTCTCCGCGATGTCCAGCTCCGACATGACCTTGATGCGGGAAATGATCGTGCCGTGGTGCCGCTTGTCGATCGGATCCATGGCCTGGTAGAGGACGCCGTCGATGCGGTACTTGATGACGACGACGTTCTCCTGCGTCTCGATGTGGACGTCGGAGGCGCGGCGCTGAATGGCGTTGAAGAGGATGGAGTCGACGAGCTTGATGATCGGCGAGGCGTCCTGGGTGATCCGGTCGATCGTGAGGGTCTCTTCCCCCTCCTCGTCCTCGCTGACGAGCTGGAGGCGGAAGTCCTCGGTGGCCTCGTCCAGCACCCGCTGCGAGGACTCGCTCTTCTGCAGGATGTCCGTGATCCCGGCGCGGCTCCCGACCTTGATCTTGAGCGGCAGGCCGGTCAGGAGCTCGAGCTCGTCCAACTTCACGACGTCCGTCGGGTCGGCGCAGATGATCGTCATCGCCTTCTCGGTGCGCTTCTCCGGGATGAACGAGTAGCGGAGCATCCACTCCACCGGGATCGAGCGGAAGAGGTCGGGGTCCACGCGGAACGCCGAGACGTTCACGTAGGGAAGGCCGAGTCGCTCGGCGAGAGTGAGCGCGTGCGCCTCCTCCTCCTCCTTAGACGTGAGCCGGACCGCGGCTTCCCCGTTGGCGTACTGCTTGGCCATCTGTTTTCTAGCCTTTGATCTGCGACATGATCTGGAAGATCGGGAGATAGACGGAGAGGAGGATCGTGACGATGACCCCCCCATTATTACGAGGATCGCGGGCTCGACGAGCGTGATGACTCGGGCGAGGAGAACGTCGATCTCCTCGTCGTAGAAGTCCGACACCGCCGTCAGCATCTCCTCGAGGGCGCCGGAGGTCTCACCGACCTTGATCATTTCGATCGTCAAGTTGGTGAAGATCCCGGTGGAGTCGAGGGCCTGCCACAGCTCGCCCCCCTCCCGGACTTTCGGAAACGACCTCGCGGACGCGGCGCGAAACGTGCCGGTTGCCGATGGCGTCGGCCGAGTTCTCGAGCGAGGGGACGAGCGGGGTTCCTCCCGCGAGGAGAGTCGCGAGGCTGCGCGTGAACTGCGTGATCGCGAAGCGGAGGAATAGCTTGCCCAGAAACGGGAGCTTCAGGAGGACGCCGTCGGCCCAGTTGCGTCCGGCCGGCGTGCGCACCCAGCGCCACAGGAGCCATCCGGCGAAGAGGATCGCCGGGAAGAGCCACAGGGCGTTGTCGCGCAGAAATCCCGGCGATCCCGACGACGATCACGGTCAGGAGAGGCAGGTCCGCCTGGAAGTCGGCGAAGAAGTCCTGGAACTTGGGGATCACGACCGTCATGAGAATGGTAATCAGGACCGCGGACAGCAGCATGAGGATCGCCGGGTACACCAGCGTGGACACGACCTTGCGCGAGATTGCCATGACGGTCTTCTGGTATTTCAGGTACCGCCGGAGCACCGCCTCGATCTCTCCCGACTTTTCGCCGGCCTTGAGCGAGGTCCAGTAGAGACGGGGAAATAGGTCGCCCTGCTCGGCGAACGCGTCGGAGATCGAGGCACCCGAGTTCACGCGGTCCTTCACGTCCGCGAGCACCTCCCGGAGGGCGACGCTCTCCTGCCTCTCGAGCAGGATCTCGAACGACCGCACGACGGGAAGCCCCGCCTTGAGGAGCGCGATCATTTCCTGGTTGAAGACGAGGAAGTCCGCCATCTTGACGCGGCGCTTGCGTCCGCTGCGCCCTCCGGACAGGACGAGCCCGTGGCGGCGCACCTCGAAGACGTGACCACCGCGGCGCTCGACTTCGACCCGCGCGGCCTTGGAGTCGGGGGCGAGGACGGACTCCTCGCCCACCGTGCCGTCCGGCCACCCCGCCTTGATCGAGAACTGCGGGCTCACGGCTTCCTCTCCACCGTCTTCTGGCCGTCGGTTCCCTTCCCGGCGCCGGGGCGGGGGCTTTCCTGCACGAGGAGGACGAGAATGAGCGCGTTCTTGGAGCCCTGGTCCTTGGACGCTCCGATGACGAGGGTCTGGTTGAGCGTCACGGCCATCGGCGCGCGGTAGAGGGCGACCGGGACGACGCGACCCTGGGGATTGCGCCGCAGCCGCGAGAGGGAGAAGGGAGAGAGCAGCACCTGATCCTCGGACGCCGCGGAGTCGATCCAGAAATTCAGCATGTAGGCGTCACCCTCGGCTCCGAGCTGGGCCGCAACGGGTGCTCCCTCGAGACCCCGGAGGACCGCGGAGTCGATCAGGCTATAGTCGTTGAATTGAAAGAGGGACCGGAGGCGCGCGCCCAGCCCGCCGATCTCCTTCTCGATCGAGCCGGCCTGAACGTCGGCGCGCGCGCGGACGAGCTTCACCGCGAAGGTGAAGCCGCGCGGCGGCGCGTCGAACTCCGCGATGACCTTCGCGATCATGCGGAGGTTCTCCTCCCGGTCGGCGATCGTGATGGCTCTCAGGCGCGGAGTCAGCGTCACCGTTCCGGCGGGCGAGAGGTGAGGTCGGATGAGGAGCGCGGCTTCCTCGATCTGCCGGAATCTCAGGATGAAGACACGGACCCCGGTCTCCTCGGCCGCGAAGAGCGCCGACGCGAGGATCGAAAAGGCCACGCAGGCCGTGAAGAGAGCCCTTTTTCTCACGCGAATTAAAAAATCCTCGCCCCCTCGACGGGGGCCCCAAGATTCTCAGATCTCAGTTCTCAGTGCTCAGCTGAGAACTGAGCACTGACCACCTGAGCCATGTGTATTGCCGCGGTTGCAGGCCCCTTCGGGACCTGTCCCCGCGACACTCTTAGATATCGAGCGAGCGGTCCACGATCCAGACCACCCGGGGCTCTTCGGTGCCGGCGCCCGGGTTCCAGTCGTAGATCGTGGCGTCCGCGGGGAACGTCGCGGGCGGAGCCGTCCGGCCCGCCGGAGAGAAACCGGGAGCGGGCGACGAAACCGTGCGACGAGCCGCGATCGGCGGCTCGCCCGTCGAGCGCGACGATCCCGGCATCATGAGCGTCAGGGCGGCGACCGCTGCCGCAGAGGCCATCGCCGCGACGCGGCTCCGGCGGCCTGCGCGGCCGTGGGCGAGCTTCCGCTCGGCCTCCCGGAGCGCTACGCCCGTCCGCACGCCTTCGACGACGCGCCGGACGTCTTCGGCAGAGACCTCCTCCGAAGAGACCCGCGCGAACAGCAGAGCCGGCTCGGTCGACGCGAGGTCGTCCCGGCAGGCGCCGCAGGCAACGAGGTGTCCACGAAGCGCCCGGGCCTCCGCCGCAGGAAGCGCATCGTCGAGGTATCCGGGGAGCTTCGCCCGGACCTGCCCGCAGGCCGCGCTCACTTCGTCCGCCTTCCGTCGAGGAGACCCGGATAGACCCGCGAGAGCTCCCGGCGGAGGATCCGCCGGGCATTGAACAGGTGATTGCGCACCGTCGACTCGCCGCACTTCAACATCCTCGCGATGTCGCGGGTTTCGCAGTCCTCCATCTCCTTGAGGACGAAGACGGCCTTCTGCTTCCCCGTCAGGCGGGACGAGAGCGCCTGGAAGAGCCGGGCGAGCTCGTTCGCCTCGAGGGCCTCGGTCGTCTGCGATCCCGTGAGCTCCTCGCGTGCCCGAACGAGGTGGAGGGTGGCGCCGTGCGCCCGCTCGCGGCTCCGCGAGCTGCGGAGGAAGTCGATCGAAAGATTCGTGGCGATGCGGTAGAGCCAGGTGTTGAAGGAGTACTGCTCGTCGAAGCGGTCGAGCTGCTCCCAGACGCGCAAGAAAACGAGCTGCGCGACGTCGCGGGCGTCCTCGCCGTCCCCGACGATCCGGCGGGCGACGGAGACGACCGCCGGGGTCTTGCGCGTCACGAGGGTTTCGAAGGCAACCATGTCGCCCCCCCGGGCGGCCACGGCCAGCTCGCGGTCCGTCGATTCGACGGCCTCCTGGCGCTTCTGGTTTTCGCTGTAAACGAGCTCCATCGTTCCCTTTACCTGTTGCGGGTGCAGGTCGCTCCCGGCGGTTATACGGAGCGGGAACGCTCGCCGTCGCCCCGTTTCTTCCGCCGGAGGATCTGCTCCCGGTCCCTTAACCCTTTGAATGGTAAAACCTTGTTCCAGCGCGAGCAAGCGAAGGCCCTCATTCTTTGGACGATAATCGCGGGAACATGCTCCTCTACCGGCTGCTGGCGGGCGGGGCGCTTCTCGCCTACTCGCCCGTCGCGCTCGTGCAGTCGCTGACCGGACGCCGGCGCCTGGGCGACCTTCGGGGGCGCCTCGGCCGGACTCCCTACCCCTCCTTAGACGGCGGAATCTGGGTGCACGCCGTTTCCGTGGGCGAGGTGGGGGTCGCCGCGAGCCTGCTCTCGGCGCTCGCCCGCAAGGCGCCCGGGCTCCGACTGGGTCTCTCCGTGACGACCGCCGCCGGGCGGGAGCTCGCGGCCCGGGTCCTCCCCGCCGACGTCGCGATCTTCGCGTTTCCGTTCGACCTGGAAGGGCCGGTCCGACGCGCCCTGGACGGCGTCCGCCCCGGCCTGGTCCTGTTGACCGAGACCGAGCTGTGGCCGCTCTTCCTCGACCGCACCGCCGCCCGGGGGATCCCGGTGGCGCTCGTCAACGGCCGGATCTCGACGCGCTCCTACCCCCGGTACCGCCTGTTGCGACGGTGGCTCGCGCCCGCACTTCGTACCGTCTCGCTCTACGTCATGCAGACCGAAACCGACGCCCGGCGGGTCGAGGATCTCGGTGCCGCCGCCTCGAAGATCCGGATGAAGGGGAACGTGAAGTACGACCGCGCCGCTGCGCCGCCGTTTCGCGACGCCGAGCGCCTCGCAAAAATCGCGGCCGGTCGGCCGGTCCTCGCCGCCGCGTCGACCGCGGAGGGGGAAGAGGACGTCGTCGTCGAAGCCTGGAGGCGGCTCTCCCCCCGGCCGCTGCTGGCGGTCG
Organism: uncultured Acidobacteriota bacterium; assembly: GCA_963765835.1. Lineage (GTDB taxonomy): Bacteria > Acidobacteriota > Thermoanaerobaculia > UBA5066 > Gp7-AA6 > Gp7-AA6. The sequence continues at coordinate 91,027 of CAVXYF010000012.1, forward strand.
CGCCGCGGCGGCCGGAGCGTTTCGAAAGTGTCGCGCGGACGATCGAAGCGGCGGGCCTGACGGTGACCCGCTCGACTGAGACCGACCGACCGGAGACCGCGGACGTCTACCTGCTCGACACCATCGGGGAGCTCCCCTCGCTCTACCTCCACGCGAACCTCGCGTTCGTCGGGGGAAGCCTCGTAGCCGGCGGAGGGCACAACCCGATCGAAGCCTGGGCGGCGGGAGTGCCGGTCGTCGTCGGGCCCCACACCGGCAACTTCCGCGAGATCACCGAAAAAGGGAGCGAGCTCGGAATCCTGACGCGCGTCGCGGACGGCAAGGAGCTCGCGAGAGTCCTTTCCTCGGAGCTCGCCGACCCCGCCGGTCTGATCGCGCGGGGGGGAGTCGCGCGCCGCTTCGTCGCAGCCAACCGCGGCGCCGCCGAAGCGACCGCCGACGAGGTCCTGGCGCTCCTGCCCCGGGCCTCGGCGCGGACCGGAGCGGCAGTTCGGAGGCGGGTGCAGGCCCCTTTCGGGACCTGTCCCCGCGACTTGCCTTGAAAGCGGCGCCGGTCGTGGCGCGCGGGCTGTGGAGTCCGGCGCTCCTGCCCGTTTCGGCTCTCTACGGAGCGGTCCTCGAAACGCGCGCCCGCCTCTACGGCTCCGGCCGGCTCACTTCGTCGCGGGCGGAGTGCCCGGTCGTGTCGGTCGGAAACCTCACGTTCGGCGGCACGGGCAAAACTCCGTTCGTCGAGTTTCTTGCGCGGCGCTTCCGCTTCGAGGGGAAGCGGCCCGCGATCCTGTCCCGCGGCTACCGCCGCCGCTCGACCGGCGTGGTCGTCGTCTCACGCGGGGACGGGCCGGTCGTCGGGCCGGACGACGGGGGCGACGAGCCCGTGGCCATGGCCCGGAAGCTCCCGGGCGTGCCGGTCGTCGTCGCGGAACGCCGAGCGGAGGGCGCGCGCGCCGCGGTCGCGCTCGGCGCCGACCTCCTGCTCTTGGACGACGGCTACCAGCACCTGGCGCTCGCCCGGGACGTGAACCTCCTCCTCTTAGACGCCGCCGATCCGTTCGGCGGCGGGCGGCTCCCCCCCGCGGGCCGGCTTCGCGAGCCGCTTTCGGCGATTGCCCGCGCGGACGCCGTCGTGTTCACGCGCGTGAACCGCGCAGCTCCGACCTCCGAAGCCCGGGCGACGGTCGCCCGGTGGAATCCGGAAGCGCCGGTCTTCACGGCCCGCCTGCGCTCCACGGGGCTCTGGGACGAGAGCGGCTCCCCGGTCGCGGACGCCTCTCTCTCTTCCCGGCGGTTCATCGCGGTCTGCGGGATCGCGAATACCGCGGGGTTCGCAGCTTCGCTGGCCGAGCAGGAGCTGCGGCCCGAGGAGCTCCTGGCCTTTCCGGACCACCACCGGTACTCCCAACGGGACCTCGAGCGGATCCGGAGAGCCGCGGACCGCACCGGAAGCACCTGGATCGTGACGACCGAGAAGGACGCGGTCAAGCTCGAGGGGAAGCTGTCGCTCCCCGTCGTGACGCTCCGGCTGGAGGTCGAGGTCGCGGAGGCCGGCTTCTTCCCCCTTCTCTCCGCGCGGATCTCCGCGGAGGCGGGGACGTCGCAGACGGCGTCGCGGCGATGAGCGGTCCCTCGCCCGCCGCTCCGCGATCATTCCGGAAGCGCCGCTCGGCGCTGCGCAACCGCGCCGAGCTCCTCGTCTTCCGCGCCGCGGCCGGAGGGCTCGCGCTCCTGCCCCGCTCCGCCGCGCGCCGGGCCGGACGGGCCGCGGCCCGGGCCGCGTTCTCCCTCCTTTCGTCGCGCCGCCGGATCCTCGTCCGGAACCTGGAGGCGGCTTTCCCCGACGCTCCCGCGGAGCGGATCGCCTCCCTCGCGGCGGCCTCCATCGACGGCTTCGCCGGGGCGCTCGTCGACTTCCTGGCCACGGGTCGCATGTCCGAGGACGAGCTGCTCGCGCGCGTGTCGATCGAGGGCGAGGAGAACCTGCGGGCCGCGAGGGCCCGGGGGAAGGGGGTCTTTCTCCTGTCGGCCCACTTCGGGAGCTGGGAAATCGGCGCACTGGTTGCGGGACTCCTGGGGGAGCCCATTGCTCCGGTGGTGCGCCCGCTCGACAACCCGTTCCTCGAGGAAGAGCTCGGCCGCCTCCGGAGCCGGTTCGGCAACCGGCCGGTCCCGAAGAAGCAGGCCTCGCGGGAGCTCCTGCGGGCGATGTCCCGGAACGAAACGGTCGCGATCCTCGTGGACCAGAACGTCCTTCCCCGCGATGCGGTCTTCGTGCCCTTCTTCGGACGCCCGGCCGCGACGACGCCGTCGCTCGCGCTGCTCCAGTTGAAGACGGGCGCGGCGGTCGTCCCGGTGTTCACGTGGCCGGAGGCGAACGGACGCTACCGGCTGGCGTTCGAGTCGCCGATCCTTCCGGAGGAGTTCGGCGGCGCCGACGTCGACCGAGGAGAGCGCGTCCGCCGGGCGACCGCGCGGTACATGGCAGTGACGGAAGCGGCGGTCCGCAAGGATCCGGCGGCGTGGCTGTGGGTGCACAACCGCTGGAAGACGCAACCGGTTCCGACGTCCCCGTAGGCATGAAGACGCCGGGAGGCCGACTCGTCGTCGCGCCGAACTGGATCGGGGACGCGGTCATGTCTCTCCCCTTCCTCCGCGCTCTGCGGCGCGCTGATCCGGAAGGGAGGATCACGGTCCTCGCGAAGAGGGGGCCGGCCGCGGTCTACCGGGCGGAGGGGACCGCGGACGCCGTCCTCACGGCGACGGGACTCCTCGGCGACGCCGGAGCGGCGTCCCGGGCCGGCTTCGCGGAGGCCTGGCTGCTCCCGAATTCGTTCCGGTCCGCGCTCGTGCCCTGGCTGGCGAGAATCCCGGAGCGCATCGGGTACGGCTCCGACGGCCGGGCTCCGCTTCTGACGCGGGTCCACGCCCCGCCCCCGCGCACGGACCATCAGCTCCGCGACTATGACCCGCTCCTCCGCTCGCGCGGCATCGAGCCGGATCCGGATCCGCCGCGGCTCCCGATCCCGGCGGAGGCCGCGGCGCAGGCGGACGCCGCCCTCTCGCGCGCGGGGCTACCACGGGACGGCTCCCTCGTTCTGGTCGCGCCGGGCGCCGCGTTCAGCTGGACCAAGAGGTGGCCGGCCGACCGGTTTGGGCGGCTCGCCGACCTCCTCGCCGCGCGAGGACTCCGCTGCGCCATTGTCGTGGGCCCCGGCGAGGAGCCGATCGCGACGCAGGTCCGGGGCGCCTCGGCCGCGGGCGGCGACCTGCCCGTTCTCGGTCTCGACCTCGACCCGGTCGGCGTCGCCGCGCTCGCGGCACGCGCGCGCGCCGTGGTCGCGAACGACTCGGGTCCCATGCACCTCGCCGCGGCCGTGGGGACGCCGGTCGTGGCCCTCTTCGGTCCCACCGATCCGGGCCGGACCGGCCCGACGGGAGCTCCGTCGGAGGTCCTGGATCGCTACGTGTTCTGTTCCCCCTGCTACTTGAAGGAATGCCCGTATGCGCACGAATGCATGACGGAGATATCGGTGGAAGCGGTGGGAGCGGCGGTAGAAAGGTTGGTGGGACGGGGCGGTCGGCCGTAGGCGGTAGGCGACTAAGGCTTCAGCTCCGTGTTCCAGTAGGCGATGTCCAAGAAGTTGCGCCAGGCCGGGTGCAGCTTGCTCGTGCCGAAGTGCCCGACCGGGTGCCAGCGCGGCTTGCGGGGGTGGGCGATCAGGCGCATCGACGCCTCCGCCGGCGTACGGTTGCCCTTCTGGACGTTACACGCGAGACACGCGCAAACGATGTTCTCCCACGACGACATCCCTCCCCGGGAGAGCGGGATGACGTGGTCGAGCGAGAGCTCCGACGACGTGAACTTGTGGCCGCAGTACTGGCAGCGATTCCCGTCGCGCAGGTAGATATTGTGCCGCGAGAACTTCACCTCCTGCCGCGGGAGGCGGTCGAAGCTCTTCAACGCCACGACGCGCGGGACACGGATCGCCATGGACGGCGTCATCACGACCTCGTCCTGGGGCTGAACCGGGATGTCGCACCAGTTCTCGAACTCGTACGTGGAGTAGTCCGGGAGCACCGCACGGACGTGCCCCTTGTAGAACAGCGAAAAGGCCTTGCGCACGGACGTGACGTGCACGGCCTGGAAGACGCGGTTCAGGACGAGAACCTGAGAGTCGATCATCACTTGGCCGAAAACGGCGTCATTATATAGCGCCGATGACACTTCCGGCCTCGAAGGAGCGCCTCCGGGCGCTCGTATCGTCCTTCGCCGGACGGCGCCTTCTCGTGGCTGGAGACTACGTCCTCGACCGGTTCGTTTTCGGCCACCCGAAGAGGATCAGCCGGGAGGCGCCGGTCTTGATCCTGCGCTTCTGGAAGGAGGAGAACCTCCCCGGAGCCGCCGGAAACACGGCCGCGAACGTGCGCGCCCTGGGTGGCGTCCCCCTGCCGGTGGGGGCCGTCGGCGACGACGAGGCCGGAGGGAACCTGCTCGACATTTTTCGTGAGCGCGGGATCGCGACCGACGCGCTCGTCCGGGTCCCGGGATACGCGACGCCCACGAAGACGAGGGTCCTCGCCGGAGGTGCCCACTCGATCAAGCAGCAGGTCGTCCGATACGACCGGGAGGAGGATCTTCCGGCCGACGGTGACTGGCGCGGGTCTGTCGACGGAAGGCTCCAGGAGATCGCGGGGTCGGTCGACGCCGCGGTGCTCTCCGACTACGGCTACGGAGGCGTGACTCCCGAAGCGGTCGGACCTCTCCGGCGGCGGCTGCGGCCCGGGGTTCCGCTCCTCCTCGACTCGCGCCACTCGCTCGGACGGTACGCGGGCGTGGACGCGGCCACTCCCAACGAGGAGGAGCTCGAGGAGTCCGCCGGGGAGCGGCTCGGCGACTCTCCCGAGAAACTGGCGGAAGCCGGGGACCGGCTGCGGAGCCGGATCGGCTGCGCGACGCTCCTCGTCACGCGCGGATCGCGCGGCATGGCGCTCTTCGACGGCGCCGGGAAACCCACGCTGATCCCGGTCCATGGGACCGACCAGGTCGCCGACGTGACGGGCGCCGGAGATACGGTGCTCGCCGCGTTTTCCCTGGCGCTCGCGTCGGGCGCGACGCCGCTCGAGGCCGCCCTCCTGGCAAACTTCGCGGGCGGCGTCGTCGTCATGAAGATGGGCACCGCGACCGCGTCGGCCGACGAGATTCTCGCGGCGATCTCTTCGGATCGAACGCTCACAGCGTGACGCGTCCTGCCCGCTCCTCCGCGCAAAAGGTGGTGTCCCGGGGCGAGGCGGTGCTCGGCGCCGCCCGCGAGAAGGCGGAGGGGAGGAGGGTCGTTTTCGCAAACGGGGCCTTCGATCTCCTCCACGCGGGCCACGTCCGCTACCTCGAAGCCGCGCGGCGGGAGGGGGACTGGCTCCTCGTCGCCGTCAACTCCGACGACTCCGTGACGAGGTCCAAGGGGAGCGGCCGCCCGATCGTGGCCGACGCCGAGCGGGCCGAGATCGTCGCGGCGCTCGAGTGCGTGGATGCGGTCGTCGTCTTCGGAGAAGACTCGCCGGCCGCGCTCCTCGACGAGATCCGCCCGGACGTGCACGCGAAGGGAACAGACTACACGAGCGACTCGGTCCCCGAGCGCGGTGTGGTCGCCGAATACGGAGGACGGACCGTCATCGTCGGCGACCCGAAGGATCATGCGACGACGGAGCTGATCGACCGTATTCGGAATACGGAACACGGGACACGGGACACGAAATGACGAAGAGGCAGCTCAGGGTCCTGCATTTTTCGTGTTCCCTCTTCCGTGTCCCGTGTCCCGGCTCGTGAGGCTCCTGATCGTCCGCCTCTCGTCGCTCGGCGACGTCATCCACGCGCTTCCGATCGCAGCCAACGCCCGGCGCTCGGGCGCCGAGGTGGGGTGGGTGACCGAGACCGCCTACGGCGACCTCCTCGAGGGCAACCCCGACGTCGACCGCGTCTTTCACGCCGACACGAAGGGCTGGAGACGGCGCCCGATCTCGCCGCGAACGCTGTCGGAGATCCGCGCGCTCTCCCGGAAGCTGCGTCAGTTCTCGCCGGACGCGGTCATCGACGCCCAGGGTCTGTGGAAGTCCGCCCTCCTGGCGCGGTCCGCCGGAGCGGCGGTCATCGGATTCGGTGCAATCGATCGCCGGGAGCCCGCCTCCGCCCTTCTCTGCGACCTCCCGGTCCGGCCCCTTCCGGGCGGGCACGTCGTCGACCGCAACCTCGCTCTCGCCGAGGCCGCCGGGCTTCCGATCGTCCTGCGGCAACCGGACGCGCGGTTCCTCCTCTCGCGGGATGCCACGGACGCCGACGCTTTTCTCGCGGAGCAGAGCCGGCCGTTCGCGCTGTACCACCCGGGCGCCGGACGACCCGAAAAGGCGTGGGGCGAGGCGCGGTTCGCGGCGCTCGCCGACCTTCTCGCCCGGGACCGGGGACTCTCGCCCGTCGTCTCCTGGGGCCCGGGGGACGAAGAGCGGGCGCGTAAGATGTCCGGGATGCTTCCCCGGGCGCGGTCCCTTCCCCTTCTTTCTCTCCCCGGTCTGGCGCGCGTGGTCGCGGCGTCCTCTCTCTTCGTCGCAGGGGACACGGGTCCGCTGCACCTCGCCGACGCTCTCGGAACGCCGACTCTCGGGCTCTTCGGTCCCACGGATCCGGTCCGCAACGGACCTTACCGAAGCCCGGCTTCCGCAATCCGGTACGACGCGGAAACAGGGGCGGAAGAGGTTGCCCGGAAGGCGCGCGAGGTGCTTGCGGCCTGACACCGAAGCACGTCGCGGGGTCTCGCCCCCGGCGGGGGTCAGACGATCCCGCCGCGGTCCCCGCATTGGAACGAATGTCCGATCCGCCTCGTTCTCTCCGACGCTTGACTCCGGCTCACTTCTCCCGGGCGGTCCTTCTCGCTTTCTCAGTTTCTTCCGCGGCGCTCGCGCAGCAGCCGAAGCTGGAGGGACGCCCCCCCTTTCTCGGGGAGACGCTGCGCTTCGCGATCTCCGTTCTCGGCGCCTCGGGCGGGGAGCTCACGCTCTCGGCGAAGGAGACCCAGCTCGATGGGCGCTCCGCCTACAAGTTCGAGATGTCCGCGATCTCCGGAGAGTTCCTCTCGAAGATCTTTCTGGTACGCGACTACCTCGCGTCCTGGGTCGACCCGAAGACGTTCCGCTCGCTGCGATTCGAGAAACACACCGTCGAGGGCAAAAGGGTTCGGGACGACCTGATCGAGTTCGACTACGACCGGAAGGTCGCCACCCGCGACGGCAAGCCGATCTCGATCGAGGAGTCCACCCTCGACTCGCTGTCGTCGGTCTACTACATCCGCCTTCTCGACCTCGACCGGCCCGAGCCGATTCAGCTCACCGTGGTCTCCAAGCGCATGTTTCCGCTGTCGGTCGTGATCCAGGGGCGGGAGACCATCAAGACCCCCGCCGGGACCTTCAAGACCATCCGGATCGAGCCGAAGAGCGAAAGCGACGGGCTGATCGGGAAGGGAAGGAACCTGGTCCTCTGGCTGACCGACGACGAGAGGAAGATGCCGGTGCAGCTGAAATCGAAGCTGAAGGTCGGGACCCTGCTCGGTAAGTTGAAGGCGGTCGAGAAGGAGTAGCGGTCTCTCCTCTGTCGTCCCTTTTGACAGATCCGACCTAAAGTCCTACTCTCAGTGACCTCCCCATGGCCGTAAAACTCGGAGATCTGCTCGTCAAGGCGAAGCTCGTTACACCCGAGCAGGTGGATGCCGCCCTCGTGTCCCAGAGGACCGAGGGGGGGAAGTTCGGCGAGGCGTTGATCCGGATCGGAGCGGCGAGCGAGCAGGACATCACCGAAACACTGTCCCAGCAGTTCGGGGTGCCGTCGATCGACCTGGCCCACTTCGACATCGATCCCTCCATCATCAAGGTCGTCCCGGGCGAGGTCGCCCGCAAATACGGCGTCCTCCCGGTGAACAAGACCGGCGCAACCCTGACGATCGCGATGTCCGACCCGACCAACGTCTTCGCCATGGACGACATCAAGTTCATGACGGGTTACAACGTCGAGCCGGTCGTCGCCTCCGAATCGTCGCTGCGCCGCGCGATCGACAAGCACTACGGGACGCCCCGATCGGTCGTCCTGAAGGAGCGCCCCAAGGGCGCGACCACGGGCTCCGCCCCCTCCGACGGCTCAATCGACGAGCTCATGAGCTCGGCTCTGACCATGGACGACATGGCGAGCGTCGGTCTCTCCGAGTTCAACATGGACGAGATCACCGGCTTCGACGCCGGAGACGTCGACGTCGTCCGGGGCGAAGAGGGACAGGAGATCGACCTCATCGATCTCGCGAAATCCTCGGAGTCCGCGCCCATCATCAAGGTCTCCAACCTGATCCTGATCGAGGCGCTGAAGGCGGGTGCCTCGGACATCCACGTCGAGCCTTACGAGAAGGAGTTCCGCGTCCGCTTCCGCATCGACGGCGTCCTGCACAACATCATGGCCCTGCCCATGCGCACGCGGGACCCGCTCATCTCGCGGCTGAAGATCATGGCGAAGCTCGACATCTCGGAAAAGCGGCTTCCCCAGGACGGCCGGATCAAGATCCGCCTGAGGGTCGAGGAGAGAACCCGCGACCTCGACCTGCGCGTCTCGGTCGTTCCGACCCACTTCGGCGAGAAGGTCGTGATGCGGCTTCTCGACAAGTCGCGCCTCCAGCTCGACATGACCCAGCTCGGCTTCGATCAGGAGCCGCTGCGGCGCTTCAAGGACTCGATCGACCGGCCGTATGGAATCGTGATGGTCACGGGGCCGACCGGGTCCGGCAAGACGAACACTCTCTATTCGGCGATCGCGCAGCTGAACGACCCGACGGTCAACATCCTGACGGCGGAAGATCCGATCGAGTTCAACCTGGCGGGCATCAACCAGGTCCAGATGAAGGAGCAGATCGGGCTCACTTTCGCCTCCGCGATGCGCTCCTTCCTCCGGCAGGATCCGGACATCATCCTCGTGGGAGAGATCCGGGACTTCGAGACGGCGGAGATCGCCGTCAAGGCCGCCCTGACCGGCCACCTCGTGCTGTCGACCCTCCACACCAACGACGCGCCGTCCACGGTCAACCGGCTCATGAACATGGGCATCGAGCCGTTCCTGGTCGCGACCGCGGTCAACTGCATCGCCGCGCAGCGGCTGGTCCGGAAGGTCTGTACCAAGTGCGCCGAGGACGTGGACACCTCGCCGCAGACCCTGATCCAGGTCGGCTTCGCCCCGGACGAAGTGAAGACGCTGAAGGTCAAGCGCGGGCGCGGCTGCGAGTCGTGCAAGCACACCGGCTACAAGGGAAGGCTCGGGCTCTTCGAGGTCCTGTCTTTCACGGACGAGATCCGCGACATGATCCTGACGGGCGCTTCGTCGATCGAGTTGAAGCGCCGGGCCGTCGAAGAGGGGATGGTGACGCTCCGGGTGGCGGGGCTTCACAAGATCCGGGACGGCGTCACGACCCTGGAAGAAGTGTTGAGAGAGACGGTGGCCTGATACCCGGAAATCGGCCGGAAAACCGGCTTCCGAGGGCCGTAGCGGTCCGGAAACCTCTCCCGGGAGTCACCGATCGGCTAAACTAATACCTAAGTTCGAGACAAACCGCTTACAGGGGGCCGTCAAAAAATGGCAGGGGAAGCGACTCTTCACCAGCTCTTGAAACAGATGGTCGAAATGGGGGCTTCCGATCTCCATTTGACCACGAACTCTCCACCCATGGTCCGGCTGGACGGCCGCCTCCTTCCACTGCCGTATCCGCCGCTCTCCGTCGCGGAAACCAAGCAGGTTTCCTACTCGGTTCTGACGGACAACCAGAAGCACCGCTTCGAGGAGAACCTGGAGCTCGACTTTTCCTTCGGCGTGAAGGGGCTCGCGCGTTTCCGCGCCAACAACTTCATGCAGCGGGGAGCGGTCGGCGGTGTCTACCGCCAGATCCCGTACCAGATCCAGGGATTCCGCGAGCTCGGTCTGCCGCCCGTCGTCGAGCTTCTCTGCGAGAAACCGCGCGGCCTCGTTCTCGTCACGGGACCCACGGGGTCGGGCAAGACGACGACCCTCGCGGCGATGCTGGACAAGATCAACCGGGAGAAGCAGCTCCACATCATCACGATCGAGGACCCGATCGAGTTTCTGCACTCGCACAAGAAGTGCGTCGTCAACCAGCGGGAGCTCCACGCCGACACGCACTCATTTCCGAACGCGCTCCGCTCGGTGCTCCGCGAAGATCCGGACGTCGTGCTCATCGGTGAAATGCGCGACCTCGAAACCATCGAGTCCGCTCTCCGGATCGCGGAGACCGGCCACTTGACGCTCGCGACGCTCCACACCAACAGCGCGGCCTCCTCGATCAACCGCATCATCGACGTGTTCCCGGCCCACCAGCAGACGCAGATCCGGACCCAGCTCTCGTTCGTCCTCGAGGGCATCATGTGCCAGGCCCTCCTGGAGCGCGCCAGTGGCAAGGGCCGGGTCATGGCGATGGAAATCCTCGTGCCGAACGCGGCGATCCGGAACCTCATCCGCGAGGACAAGATCCACCAGGTCTACTCGATGATGCAGGCGGGTCAGTCGAAGTTCGGCATGCAGACGTTCAACCAGTCGCTCGCGACGCTCTACCACCGCAAGCTGATCACCCTGGAGACCGCGCTCCTTCGCTCCTCCAGCCCGGACGAGCTCCAGGAGCTGATCAACCGGGGCGCCGGCGTCAACGTCCCGACCACAGCGGCCGTGGCGGGCAAGAGGAGCTGACGTGCCGAGCTACGCCTGGAAGGGACGCAATCGCGCCGGTTCGGTCCAGGAAGGGGCTCTGGTCGCCGACTCCAAGGAGATCGCGCTCGCACAGCTCCGGCGCCAGAACATCGTCGTCACCGGAATCCGGGAGCGCGGCAAGGAAATCTCGCTCTCGAAGGTGGGCCGCAAGGTTCCGCCGAAGATCCTCGCCGTCTTCACCCGGCAGTTCTCGGTCATGATCGACGCGGGTCTTCCGCTCGTGCAGTGCCTGGAGATCCTCGCTCTGCAGCAGGAGCACAAGAACTTTCAGAAGATCCTCCTCCAGGTGCGGCAGGACGTGGAGGCGGGCTCGACTCTGGCCGACGCGATGCGGCGCCACCCGAAGGCCTTCGACAACCTCTACGTCAACATGATCGCGGCGGGCGAGGCCGGCGGTATCCTGGACACGATCCTCCAGCGGCTGTCGGTCTACATCGAGAAGGCCGTGAAGCTGCGCTCCCAGGTCCGCGCCGCGATGATCTATCCGGTGTCGGTCATCTTCATCGCCGCGATCGTCGTGGCGGTCATTCTTCTGAAGGTCATCCCGACGTTCGCCGCCCTGTTCACGAGCCTCGGGGCGGAGCTGCCCTTCCCGACGCGGGTCGTGATCGCAGCGTCCAACTTCCTCGCCCGATACTTCATCTTCGTCGTCATCGCAGTCGCCGCAATCGCTTACGGGATCCGCCGCTACTACCGGACCTACCGCGGCCGGCGCGTGATCGACGGACTGCTCCTGAAGGCCCCGATCCTCGGAATGATCCTGAGAAAGATTTCGGTGGCGCGGTTCTGCCGGACCCTGGCAACCCTGACCTCCTCCGGCGTTCCGATCCTCGAAAGCCTGGAAATCACGGCACGGACTGCCGGCAACGCGATCGTCGAAGACGCGATCCTCGAGACGCGCAAGAGCGTCGAGGGAGGGAAGACGATCGTCGAGCCCCTCAAGGAGTCGAACGTCTTCCCGAACATGGTCGTCCAGATGATCGGCGTCGGAGAGCAGACCGGCGCCCTGGATGCGATGCTCAACAAGATCGCCGACTTCTACGAGGACGAGGTCGACGTCGCCGTCCAGGGGCTCGTCAAGCTGATGGAGCCCGTCATGATTTTCATTCTCGGCGTGATCATCGGAGGAATCGTGATCGCGATGTACCTGCCGATGTTCACACTGATCAACAAGATCGGGTAGTCAGTACGGACTCCGTCCGCGGGGCGCGGATCTCCGCATTCCCCCCTCCGAGCTCCGCGGATTCGCTTCGGCGGTCGCTCGGTTGGCTGTCGATCGCTCGGATCGTCGTCCTCCTCCTGATCCTCGTCTCGGCTGTCCTGGTACAGGCCGGGTCGGGCGGCGTCGAAATCTCGTTTCTGTACCGGATCCTCGGCTGTGCCCTGCTGCTGTCCGTCTTCCACTGGGCCGTCGGCCACCGGCTTCCAGCTCGACCCGCCGCGTGGATCCAGATCCTGGGCGACCTCGCGATCGTCACGCTGCTCGTCTACTCCTCCGGGGGGCCCGACTCCGTCTTCACGTTTCTCTTCCTGGTCGTCATCGGAACGGCGGGCTTCCTCCTCCAGCGGACCGGGGCAGTCGTCACGGCTTCCATTGCGACCATCCTGTACGGCTTGATGGTGGAGCTCGTCGCGTACGGCGTGCTTCCCATACCGCCGTTCGCCGCGCTGTCGGAGTGGACGGGCCCGCGGGTCCGCTACAACCTGGCGATCACGGTCGGGGGTTTCCTCGGGGTCGCCTTCATGGTGGCGTACCTCTCGGAGAAGCTCCTCTCCGCCCGCGAGGAGCTCGCCCGCCGGCAGAAGGCGCTCTCGAAGCTCCAGCACCTCTACGCCAACGTGATCGTGTCCATGTCGTCGGGGCTCCTGACGACCGACTCCCGCCAGCACGTCACCTTTCTGAATGCGCCGGGCGGAGAGATGCTCGGCCTCGACCCCGCGGCCGTGACCGGGCGCCCGCTGGCGGAGCTCGCGCTCCCCTTCCCCTGCGACTGGGACAGCATCCGGAAGCGCGCTCGAGGAAGGCAGCCGTACCGGGCGGAGACGGAGCTCGTCCGCTCCAACATCCGGCGGGTCCTCGGATACTCGCTCCGCGTCCTGGAAGGCTCCGAGGGTGACGAGGGAACGCTGATCCTGTTCCAGGACCTGACCGATGTGAAGAAGCTCGAGGGGCGCCTGCGGTTCAACGAGCAGCTGGCGGCGGTCGGCGAGCTCGCCGCCGGAATCGCGCACGAGATCCGGAACCCGCTGGCCTCGATCTCCGGATCGGTCCAGGTGCTGTCGAACGTGCTGACGGTGGGTTCGACCGAGAGGCGGCTGATGGAGATCATCGTCTCGGAATCGAACCGGCTCTCCGGCATCCTGGAGGAGTTCCTCCGGTTCGTCCGGCCGCAGGAACGGCGCGTCGCGGTGTTCGACGTGGGGGCGACGGTCTCGGAGGTCATGGAGATCTTCCGGCTATCCGACGAAATCTCCGATGCCCACCAGATCGAAGTGGACGTCTCGCCCGCGACGTCGACCCTTTCCGGAGACCGCGACCAGATCCGCCAGATCATCTACAACGTCGCCAAGAACGCGGTTCGCGCGATGGACGCGGGCGGCCGTCTGCAGGTCCACGGCCGCGAAGAGCGCGGCGGGTACACGATTCAGTTCGCGGACACGGGCCGCGGGATGAGTCCCGACGAGCTCGCGCGGCTCTTCACGCCGTTCTCCACCGCATTCGACGGCGGCACCGGGCTCGGGATGGCAATCGTTCGCAAGATCGTCGAGGACCACGGCGGCACGATCGAACTCGAATCTCGACCGGGCGAAGGGACGACCGTGACGATTCACCTGCCGCGCGACGCCCGCGCAGACGAGGCTGCGGCGAACGCGGCCGTTCCCATGGGGGTAGCCGGATGAGCGGACAGCGTCTCCTGATCGTCGACGACGAAGCTTCCATTCGCGACATGCTCGCGTTTTTCTTCCACAAGAAGGGTTTCGAGGTCATGACGGCCTCGAATTTCACGGAGGGCCAGGCTTCCGCCCTCCGCTCCACGCCAGACCTCGTTCTGTGCGACATCAAGATGCCGGACGGCAACGGCCTCGACCTCCTGAAAAAGATCAAGACGGAGTCGCCGAAGACCCCGGTCATCATGATCACCGCCCACACTTCGACGCCCGACGCGATCGAGGCGATGAAGCTCGGCGCGGTGGACTACATCGCCAAGCCGTTCAACGTCGAGGAGTTGGCCTTGATCGTCGACCGGGCGCTCGGGGAAAAGGAGCTCCGCGACGAGAACGTCTACCTCAAGCAGGAGCTGGCCGGGAAATACACTTTCGCGAACATCATCGGCAAGGGCTCGCGGATGCAGGAGATCTTCCGGACCGTCGAGCGGATTGCCAAGGTGTCGTCCACGGTCCTGCTGACAGGGGAGAGCGGAACCGGCAAGGAGCTCATCGCGAGGGCCATTCACTACACGTCGATCCGCAAGGACCGCAAGTTCGTCTCCATCAACTGCGGCGCCCTGCCGGAGCCGCTCCTCGAGTCCGAGCTGTTCGGCCACGAGCGCGGAGCGTTCACCGGAGCGATCAAGGACAAGCGCGGCCTCTTCACGGAAGCGGACCACGGAACCCTTTTCCTGGACGAGATCTCGGAGACGACCCTGACGATGCAGGTGAAGCTCCTCCGCGCCATCCAGGAGAGGGTCATCCGCAAGGTCGGCGGGAACGAAGAGGTCTCGATCGACGTGCGCATCATCGCGGCCACCAACAAGGACCTGAGAGACCTCGTCGCGGATGGGAAGTTCCGGGAGGACCTCTTCTACCGGATCAACGTCATCCCGATCCCCCTGCCTTCGCTGCGGGCCCGCGTGGAAGACATCGCGCCGCTCACGCAGTACTTCATCGCGAAGATCTGCAAGGAGCAGAAGATCCCGGAGAAGAAGATCTCGACCGAGGCGATGCGTCTTCTCGAGGCATACCCCTGGCCCGGCAACGTGCGCGAGCTCGAGAACACCATCGAACGCACGGTCGCGCTGGAGGCCGGACCGGTCATCACCGTTTCCAGCCTGCCGGAGTCGATCGCGCTCGGCGTGAAGACGCGGGTCCCGGACTTCGAGAGCCTCCCCCAGGAGGGAATCAACTTGGAGAGCTACCTCGAGGCGGTCGGGAAGCGCCTGATGCGCGAAGCGCTCGACCGGTGCGAGGGGGTCCAGACGAAGGCGGCGGAGCTGCTGCACATGTCGTTCCGCTCCTTCCGTTACTACGCCAAGAAGTACGCCCTCGTACGCCGCGACGAGATCTTCGAGACGACCGACGAGGAGCCGGCCGCCGAAGTCGAAGGACTGTAAGACAGGTGTCCGGTATCAGGTTTCGGGGGTCAGGAAGAAGTCCGGGCTCCCGGCGCCTGATCCTTCTCCTCCCCATCGCTCTACTCAGCGCCTGTCATGGCGCACCCAAGTCCCCTCCGGTCGCAGTCACGCCCGCCGCAGCACCCGGACCACGGGTGGTTCTCCCCTCGGGCGCGGTCTACGCCGTCGAGCTCGCCCGCACGCCGGAGGAGCAGACCCAGGGACTCATGTTCCGCGAGAGCCTGCCGGAGCGGACCGGAATGCTCTTCCTCTTCTCCGACGCCTCGCCGCACCAGTTCTGGATGAAGAACACCATGATCCCGCTCGACATCGTCTGGCTGGACGCCGAGGGCCGTGTGCTCTACGTCTCCGCCAACACGCCGCCCTGCCGCGCGGACCCCTGCCCGAACTACGGACCGCTCTTTCCGGCACCCACGGTGCTCGAGATCGCGGGCGGACTGGCGGCGAAGGAGAAGGTGATCGTCGGATCGAGAATCAGTTTCGAAGAGATACCAAGGTAGACGATCATCCTGAGCGAAGCGAAGGATCTCTGGCTTTCCGTCGAGGGCGCTACGGCTCGAACAGAAAGAGGCCGTCCCCCGCGGTCCCCACGTAGAGACGCCCCGCCGGCATAGCGAGCGCCGAAGCCACAGAGAGGCCGGGCCGCGGGCTCCGGACGGCGCGGCGGCGACCGTCCTCCTCCCACACGAGGTTTCCGTCCACCTCGCGAACCGGTGACTTGACCGGGGCGGGCGCCAGCTCTCCGCGATAGGACTCGAGGAACTTCCCGCCCGAGAGGAGCGTGCGGCGCCGGTTGTCCCAGAGCTCGCCGTCCCAGCGGAACGCGCCGCCGGCCGTGCGGATCTCCAGGACGGGCGAACCGGAGCCGTCGGCCAGGAGGTCGGCGGCGGTGGGGGCATCCGGACTTCCGGGGACGAGCGTGAAGTTGCGGCCGTCGATGGTCCGGTACACGCCGGCGGTCGTCACGAGCACCGGCGACCCGAACTCCGAGCCGAAGAGCCCGATCGGCGTTCCGGCCGGCGCCCGGTCCGGCGCCGTCCAGCGCTCGCCCCCGTCCGAGGAGACCTTCAGACCCGCGAAGCTCGAGACGAGGAGGACCGTCCCGCCGCGGGGTCCCCGGAAGACCGAGAGGGACGCGGCCGGCGGCAGCACGTCGAGCGAGAGGCGCCGGACCCGGATCCCCTGGGCCTCCCAGACTCCGCTCTCCTGCCCCGCATACGCGCGGAAGAAGAAGACCCGGCTGGGATCGTTGGGGTCCGCCACGAGGTCGGAGACCCTGCCCTCCGCCAGCCCGACCGAGCCCGGCTGAAGGGTCATCCCTCCATCGTCCGAGAAGAAGACGCCCTCACCCTCGGTCCCGACGAAGAGCCGGCCCGTGCGCCGGTCGACGTCGAGCGCGGTCACGACGAGGGTCTCGCGCGAAATGCGCGACCACGTTTCCCCGCTGTCGGTCGACCGGTGCAGGCCGCCGACGGTTCCGGCGAACACCACGTTCGGCCGCATCGGGTCGCGCCGGACGTTGTGCGACCGGCGATTCGTGAAGCCGTTCTTGAAGCGGGTCCAGCGGTTCCCGCCGTCCTGCGTCCGGTAGACCCAGCCGCACGTGGAAACCCAGATGTCCTTGGGATCCGACGACGCGAAGTCCCACCCGTACACCGAGGCGTCGAGGACCATCCCCTCGGCGATCCGAGACCACGACTGGCCCCCGTCGCGCGTGCGGAACGCCTGCCGCCACGTTCCGGCGTAGAGCGTCCTCGGGTCGCCCGGCTCGAACGCCAGGGACTCGACCTGGTAGAGCCCCGGGACCGTGTCCCCGGTCAGCGTCCAGATGTCGCCGCCGTCGCGGGAGAGCCGGACGCCGTCGTCGCCGCCCACCGCGAGGAGAGGCGGTCCTCCCGGATCGCGACCGGGAGCGAGGGCGAGGGCGCGCGTCGCGACGGAGATCTTCCACACCGACAGGACGGTCCAGTTCGCTCCTCGGTCGTCGCTCCGCGCGACCAGGCCGCCCTGATACTGGCCGGCGAGCGAGGCCCAGAGCCTCCCCGGAACTTCGGGGTCGGCGATGAGCCCGGTCGCGATATGTCCCGGGAACGCCGCTCCCTGGCGGAGGGCCGTCCAGCTCGACCCGCCGTCGGTGGAGCCGTAGAAGTTCCCGCGCGACGTGCCGCAGAAGAGCGAGCCCGGCGCGAAGGGGTCGAGGGCGAAAACGCGGACCTCCGCGCCCCAGACGGGCAGCCGCCACCAGCCGGCGGCGTCCGCGCGCGACGACCCGAGCGTCAGGAGCGCGAACGCGAGCAGGCAGGAGAAGGCCTTCGGTAACCGGTTCATGATTGTTGTGTTCCGCAGGAAAGCGATTACTTCGTCGTCAGTCGGGCTCGTGCCCCGTGATCCGCCCGCCAAGGATAACCGGGATCGTCCGCGCCGTGGCGGACTGCCGTCACTTCCGCGAGGATCGAGACCGCGATTTCTTCGGGCGTGACCGCCCCGATCGAGAGGCCGATCGGCGCGCGGACCGCCTCCAGCTTCGCGGCGGCGACGCCTTCCGCGGCCAGGCTCTCCATCACCCCCCGGACCTTCCGGCGCGACCCGATCAACCCGAGATACTTCACGGCCGGGGCGTTCTGGGCCAGCCAGGGTCGCAGCGCCGCGAGGTCCGTCTCCCAGCAGCGCGACACGACGGCGACGTAGCGATCCCGGCCGGGGAGGAGCGCGTCCGCCGGGAGCTCGTAGTCGCGCGTGCAGTGCACGGCTCTGACGCCGGGAGGAAACCGGTCCGGCCGGGCGTACTCCGCACGGTCGTCGCCGACGAGGACGTCGTAGCCAAGGGCGAGCCCGAGCCGAGCAAGCGCCAGGCCAACGTGGCCGCCTCCGAGAATCACGAGCGACGGCGCGGCCTTCAGGAGCTCCACGGAGACGCGCGACGAGCCGCCGCAGATCATGTTGGTCGGCTCGCGCTCGCCGCCCGACTCGATTTCGCGATCGAAGAAGTCGTACCACTTGAGGAATCGTGGAGGACCGTCGTCGCGGAAGAGGGCGGCCGCGTCCGCGATGACCAGCGCCTCGAACGGGCCGCCGCCGATCGTCCCCCGGAACGAGCCGTCATCGAAGATGAGAAACCGGCGGCCGACGCGCGAAGGGCCCGAGCCGCGGGTCTCGACGACCGTGGCGAGGGCAAGGCGTCCGCGCGCCTCGAGCTCCGCCGTGAGCTCCCGGAAGAAAGCCTCGTCGCTCATCCCGATCATTGTAACGACGCCGTCTTCCGTGTCCCGTGTCCCGTGTCGCGTGTCCCGCCCGGGTTACGATGCCCGCCATGAAACCCGTGAGGGTGGCGGTCTTTCCGGCCGCGGGCCTGGGCACGCGATTCCTGCCGGCGACCAAGGCCCAGCCGAAGGAAATGCTGCCGCTGGTGGACCGGCCCCTCGTTCAGTACGTCGTCGAGGAGGCCAAGGCCGCGGGAATCGAGCGGATCGTGATCGTAACGGGGCGCGGCAAGAACGCCATCGAGGACCACTTCGACACGTCCTTCGAGCTCGAGAAGATGCTGGAGGAGCGCGGCAAGGACGACCTCCTCGCGATCGTGCGCGAGATTTCGGACCTGATCCCCGTCTCCTACGTCCGCCAGAAGACGGCGCTCGGCCTGGGACACGCGATCCTCCAGGCGAAGGACCTCGTCGGAAACGAGCCGTTCGCCGTGCTTCTGGGCGACGACATCGTGGACTCCGCCGAGCCGTGCATCGGCCAGATGATGCGTCTGCGGGAGAAGCGCGGAAACCCGGTCATCGCGATCCAGGAGGTCGCACGGGCCGAAACCCGCCAGTACGGAATCGTGGCCGGCGAGCGCGAGGAAGAGCGGGTCGTCCGGATCACGGGCATGGTCGAGAAGCCGGCCCCCGAGGACGCGCCGTCGAACCTCGCGATCATCGGCCGCTACATCCTTCCGCCCGAGATCTTCGAGATCCTGGAGGCGACCCGTTCCGACGTGGGGGGCGAGATCCAGCTCACGTCCGCGCTGGAGACTCTGCTCACGAGCCGCCCGATCGACGGCTGTCTCTTCGAGGGGAAGCGCTACGACGCCGGAGACAAGCTCGGTTTCCTCAAGGCGACGGTCGAGTTCGCGCTGAAGCGCGAGGACCTGGGGGAGGATTTTAGGAAATACCTGGCGAGCCTGGATTTGAAATAGCGATCAGCTCGGAACCTTGGACTTCGTGACCTTGGGTTTGTCCTTCTTGCTCTTTTCGGATTTGTCGCTCTTCTCGCTCTTGTCGCTCTTCTCGCTCTTCTCGCTTTTGTCACCCGTTTCCGCTTTCTCCGCTTTCTCCGCCTTCTCCGAGCCTTCCTTCGTGTCGGCCGCGGCCTCCTTCGACTTCTGCTCCCCTCGGGCTCCGGCGTAGTCCGTCACGTACCAGCCGCTTCCCTTGAACTGGATGGCCGGCGCCGAGAACGCCTTCTTCAGCTTGCCGCCGCAGTGCGGGCAGATCCGGAGCGGCCGTTCTCCGACGCGCTGGATAGCCTCCGTCCTCTTCTTGCAGCTCTGGCAGTCGTATTCGTAGATGGGCATGAGATTGGAGCGACCGCGCTGCTACTCCTCGCCGAGCGCTCCGCCCTCCGTTTTCCATTGTAGCTTCCGCACGCCGGCGTTTTCCCGGATGCGAACCAGGTCGAGGCAGAAGAACGCGTAGAGAGATCGGACGTTCTCCTTCTCCGATCCAGGTCCCTTCTGACAGAGGTCCTTCAGGGCAGTGCGTCCGTCCACGAGGTCCAGCAACTCCGTCTCTCCGTCGGCGAAGAGACCCGGAGGCGCGTCCGCGCCCGTTCTCTCCAGCACGGAGTGTCCGGAGCCGAGTCTCTCGACGAACCGCCGGACCGAGTGCGCGCGCCGCACCCCCTCGACGACGAGCTCCGGGATGAGCAGGTCGAGCCTCACGGGAGCGTCGTCCCGGCGTTGTCCGACCTCGAAGGAAACTTCGCCGCTGTCCCACTCAAAGGCGCCCCAGAGAATCGCGCGGACCTGCTCGGCGACCGCGGCCTCCAGCGTGGCAACGTCGACGAGCTCCAACCGCAGGAGAACCTGCCCGAGGCGGACGCCGTCACCCGCGAGACGCTCCTCCGCGCTGTTCACGGCCTCCTCCGGCAGCGATCCCTGCCGGATCAGGTAGGCCCCCAGCCGAACCTCAGGCTCCTCCGAGGTGGCGAGCACCACAGCCCCGCCGTCCAGGTAGATGTGCCGCGTCCTCGGTCCGCTCTCGACGGAAAGCACACCCGGGACGCGATATCGCCCGATCGTCGCCAGGATCTCGGGCAGAGGAGTCACACCGAGGTCCCCGTGATACTCGAACTTTTTCTCCATGGGAGGGGTATCCGGACATGGTAACCGAACTGGAGCGACGGGAACGTAACCGGCATCTACAATCCGCGCGTGCACACGGTCCGGCAGGCCTGGGCGATCCTGGACGAGGCGATCTCGCCGTCGGTTGCCGAAACGATCCCGCTCGCGGACGCTCTCGGACGCGTCCTCGCGCGCGACGTCACATCCGACGTGGACTGGCCGCCCTTCGACACTTCCGCGATGGATGGATACGCGGTGCTCGTCGCCGACGGATCCGGCAAGGGCGACTCCGGGACGGATCGCCGGGAGCGTCCGGGCGTCGTCGCGGCGGGCGACGCGATTCCACCGCCGCTCACGGAGGGCGAGGCCGTGCGTCTCATGACCGGAGCGCCGCTTCCCGCCGGTGCGGACGCGGTCGTCCCGGTCGAGGAGAGTTCCCCCGAAGCGGGGCGCGTTCGCTTCGCGCGAGAGCCGCAGACCGGCGCCCACCTGCGTCGCCGGGGAGAAAGCGTCGCCGCCGGTACGGTGCTGCTGACGCAGGGCCGGCGTCTCGACCCGTCGGGCGTCGCGCTCGCGGCGCTCGCCGGCGCGGACCCGCTCCCGGTGCAGCGGCGGCCCCGCGTCGCCATCGCGACCACCGGCAACGAGCTCGTCACCGCCCGCGAAAAGCCGCGGGAGGGGCGCCTCCGGGATTCCAACGGTCCGATGCTCGCGGCGCTCTGCCGGGCGCAGGGCTGGCCTGCGGTCCTCCTGCCGTCGGTCGCCGACGAAGCGGCGCAGGTGGATCGCCTCTTTGCCGAGGCGGGAGGCGACGTCGACGTCCTGCTGACGAGCGGTGGAGTTTCCGCGGGCGACCTCGACCTGCTGCCGCCGGCGGCGGAACGCGCCGGCTGGGAGATCCTCTTTCACCGCGTGGCCGTGCGCCCGGGAAAGCCGATCGCGTTCGCGCGCCGCGACGGCTGCTTCTGGTTCGGTCTCCCGGGGAATCCCGTCTCCGCGTCGGCGTCCTTTCACCTCTTCGTGCGCCGGGCGCTCGACCGCTTCGAGGGCGCGCGCGATCCGGGACCCCGGGAGGTGCGGGCCCGCCTGACGGCGGACCTTCCCGCGGCCGGGCCCCGGGAGACCTATCGCGATGCAGTCCTCTCGGACGCCGACGCGGAACGTGTCGTGGATCCGCTCCGAAGCGCGGGAAGCCATGACCTCCTCTCCCACGCGCGCGCCAACGCCCTCATCCGAATCCCTGCAGGCGGCGATCCGCTGCCGGCGGGCTCGATCGTGACATGCGTGATCCTCGAACGGTGACCCGGGAGAAGCGCGCTCCCGAAGTGCGCGAGCTGCACGCGGTCACCTCCGACGGAGTGCGAATCGCATACACGCTCTGGCGGCGTCCGTCCCGGGAGCTCATCATCCTGGCGCCCGGTTTCTGGAGGCGCCGGCTCGGGCGAGAGAACCTGTATCTCGCGATGCACTTCTGGCGCCGCGGGTACGACGTCGCGGCGCTCGACTTTCGCGGGCACGGAGGGAGCGGCGGTTTCTACGCCTTCGGCGACGCGGAAACGAAGGACCTCGCGGCGGTCGCGGAGGACCTCGCGGGCGAGGGCCGGCCGTACGAGCGCTTCGCCGTGATCGGTTTGTCGATGGGGGGATCGATCGCCGCCGAGACGCTCGCGCAACGACCGGAGCTGCCCTGCCGGGGGCTGGTGATGATCTCCTCTCCCGCCGACGTGCGAGCCTTGACGCCGCGACCGCTCTCGCGCGACGCCATCCGCCAGCTCCGCCTCCGACACGCCCTGCGGATGCCGCGCATCGCGCTCCGGCGGCTCAAGGGACCGAAGCCCACGGCCCTGGAAGCCATCGCGACGCTGACGATGCCGAAGCTGATCGTGACGTCGAAGCGCGACTGGCTCGTCGACCCTTCGCACGGCCAGCGGCTGGTGGACGCGGCGGCGCCCCCCGTCGACTACGTCCACTTCGACCTTCCCGGCTCGCTGCACGCCGACGCGCTCGTCAAGTTCGTTCCGCTGACCCTTCTGCGCGCGCTCGACCGCTGGTTCGCGCGCTACGCGCCACCCTGAGCAAGTCACGGGGACAGGTCCCGAAGGGGCCTGCACCCGTCACCTAACTGGGCTGCACCGTCCAGCAAGAGCGGAACCTGTCGTTTAGATTTTCCTAAGACAGGAATCGCGCACGGGGCGTGCAAGTAAGATCCGCGCCGTGCGAGAACGACGCGTCGTCATCACCGGAATGGGATGCCTGTCCCCAAACGGGAACGGTCGCGAAGCGTACGCGGAGGCGCTCCGCCGGGGGCGGAGCGGCGTCGACCGGATTTCGCTCTTCGATCCGGAAGGGCTTCCCGTCACGATCGCCGGCGAGCTCAAGGGATTCGACCCGACCGCGTGGATCGGGGCGAAGGACATCCGGCACGTTTCGCGGGCCGTTCCGATGGCGATCGCCGCCTCGTCGGAGGCGCTCGAGGACGCGGGGATCGATTCGGCGCAGCTTTCCCTGGAGGAGCGCCGCGGGATGGGGGTCGTGCTCGGAACCGGCGGGGGCGCGATCGAGTTCACGGAGCGGATGTACCACCTCTACTACACGAACCAGACGAAGAAGGCCTCGATCTACGCCATCCCCTCGGGAACGATCGGTACCCTGTCGTCTGAGATCTCGATGCAGTTCGGCCTGAGGGGGATCTCGCACGTCGTTTCCACGGGCTGCGCGTCGTCCACGGACGCACTCGGCTACGCGTTCCACGCCATCAAGTACGGGACGGGCGGCGACCTCCTGCTCGCCGGCGGAGTCGACGCGACCGTCGTCCGCGGGATCATGGAAGGGTTCGTGATGATGCGCATCGTCTCGACCGCGTGGGAGTGCGAGCCCGCGCGCGCGTCGCGGCCGTTCTCGGTCGACCGCGACGGCTTCGTCCTCGGCGAAGGGGCCTGGATGTTCATTCTGGAGGAGCGCGAGCGCGCTCTCGCGCGCGGCGCGAAGATCTACGGCGAGATCCGCGGCTATGGCGCGACCTGCGACGCGCACCACCGGGTCCGGCTGGACGAGACCGGCGAGGAGCCGGCTCGGGCGATGTCGCTGGCCCTCGCGGAGGCCGAGCTCCCGGCGGACGCGATCGGTTATCTCGCGTACCACGGCACGTCCACCGCCCTGAACGATCGGGTCGAGACCAAGGCGGTCCGCCGCGCCTTCGGGCGCCGCGCGGAACGGCTGCCGGGCTCGTCGATCAAGTCGATGATCGGCCACCCGCAGGGCGCCTGCGGAGCGGCCGGCGTCGCTGCCACCCTCCTCGGAATGCGCGACTCCTTCCTTCCGCCGACGATCAACCTGGAGGCAGCGGACTCGGAGTGCGACCTCGACTACGTGGCCAACGAATCGCGCGGGGCGTCATTCGAGCACGCTCTGTGCAACTGCATCGGGTTCGGGTCCAAGAACAGCGCCCTGGTGATGTCGCAGGGGTGAGCCTGCTCGTTCCGGCGCGGCGGCCGTCCGCCGAGATCCTCGACGATCCGGCGATCTCCTCGGACGAGATGGCGCGCTCGCTCGAAGACCTTTCGCTCGTCAACCGCTGGCTGCGCAGCGCGCGGGCCCTCGAGGGATTTCTCGTCCGGGAGATGCAGCGGCTCGACGTCACGCGCCCCGTGCTCCTCGACGTCGGCGCGGGCTCCGCCGACGTCTCGCGCCGGCTGGCGTATTCGCTCGTCCGGGCCGGACGGCCCGCGCGGGTCCTTGCCTGCGACGTCCAGTGGCGTCACCTCGTCGCGGGCCGCCGCATGGCGGGCGACCGCTTCCCGTCGGTCTGCGGGGACGCCTTCGCTCTCCCCTTCGGCGAGAAGTCGGTGGACTGGATCGTCTCCACGCTGTTCTTCCACCACTTCTCTCCGGAGGAGAACGCCCGAATGCTCGCCTCCTTCGCGCGCGTCGCGCGTCACGGCTTCGCGCTTCTCGACCTCTCCCGCCACGTTCTGCCGCTCGCGGTCGTCTCGGTCGCGGGGCGGCTCCTCTTCCGGACGCGGATCTCGGTCTCCGATGGGATGGCCTCCGTGAAACAGGCGTACACCCCGGAGGAGGCGCGTCACATCGCGGGCGGAGCCGTCACGGGCGCCCGCGTCGAGCGGGTGTTTCCCTTCCGGTTCCTGGTCTCGGCGCCGGGGGCTTGACCGAAACCGCCGACGCCGTCGTCGTCGGGGCCGGCCCGGCCGGATCGTCGGCGGCCACCGTGCTCGCGGGTCGCGGCCGCAGGGTCTTCCTGCTGGAGAAGGACTCCTTCCCGCGACCCAAGGTCTGCGGCGAGTTCCTCTCGGCCGACGCACTGCCGAGCCTGAAGCACACCGGGGCGCGCGAGCGCGTCCTGGCCGCCTCCGCCGAACGCATGACGAGGGGAACGTTGTACCTCTCGGGGGGACGCGCCGTGTCGTTCTCCCTCCCGGAGCCCGCCGTCGGAATCTCGCGACTCCGCCTGGACGACCTTCTCGCGGAGCGCGCCCGGGAGGCCGGAGCCGACGTCCGCTTCGCGGTCCGGGTCGTCGCGGCCGAGCCAGCGGGTCCGGACAGGTTCCGGGTGCGATTCGTCCAGGGCGGGAAGGAGCACGCGGTCGACGCCCCCGCGGTGATCGGAGCGTGGGGCCGGTGGGACGCCCTCGACCGCTCGCTCTCCCGCGGATTCCTGCGCGGATCCCGATACTTCGCCTGGAGCCGCGACTACGCTCGCGGCGGCGCCGCCGCCGATTCGCTCTCGGGCGAGGTGCGTCTCTACCTCTTCGCCGGCGGCTACTGCGGCCTCTCGCGCGTCGAGGGGGGCGCGGTGAACCTCGCGGGCGTCGTCGCCGAGGGCGCGTGGAAGCGCGCCGGCGGCGGCTGGCCCGCGGTTCTGGCATCCGCGCGCCGCTCGAACGCGCGGCTCGACTCCGACCTGTCGGGGCTCGTCGCCGGACCGATCGGATTTCTCGGCACGGGACCGGTCTTCTTCACCGCGAAGCCGCCCACCGAGAACGGCATCTTGATGGCGGGCGACGCCGCGGGGGTCCTCGACCCCTTCTCGGGAGAGGGCCAGTCGGCGGCGCTTGCAAGCGGGATCCTCGCGGCGGAGACGGTCGAGCGGCAGCTCTCGGGCGAGCTGTCGCGGAAGGAGTGCGCGCGCGCTTACGCGAGGGGGTGGCGAGGGCGCTTCGCCCGGCGGTTCGCGTGGAGCGCCGCGTTCCGGCGCCTGATCCTCAATCGGGGAGTCGGGGCCGTGGCGGAACGGCTGGCGGGAGAGCGAATCGTCCGCTTCGCGATCTCCGCGACGCGGCGGTAGCTTGGACTGCGGCGGGTGCAGACCCCTTCGGGATCTGTCCCCGCGACTTTGTTAGAGCCCCCGGGCCCCGTCGGGCGTGAAGATCTTCGGATCCAGGTGGGCCTTCCGGTAGTCGCGGTACTCCAGCCGCGTGATCACGCCGGAGGCCGACGCGGGGCCGAGCAGCTCGCGCACTTCCATTTCAGCGACCACGGTCTTGCCCGCGAGCTGTCGGAACCTGGTGAAGGTCACGGCGCGCGCCTCCTTCCCGGAGGCGAGGAAGAACCGGACACGGCACGGCGTCTTCAGCTTTTCGTTCACGGAGAGCAGGACTCGCGGGAAGGTGACCTTCGGCGACTTAGCCGCGAGCTCCAGGACGCGGCAGCCTGCTCCGGCGACCGTTTCGCTCTCCCCCGTCGCCTTTGCGATGTAATCCTCCGAAAACCGGAGCCGTGCGACGTCGCCGAACGACGCCCCGCCCAGGAGCCGCTGGTTCGCCGTGATCGGAACGGGATGCGTCGAGCCGGGCACCAGCAGCCACATCCGGTCGCCGCTCGTCAACACCTTGCGGCCCCCGTTGCGACCGCCGCGGAAGACGATCAATCCCCGGTCCCGCCCCTTGACGTAGACGTCGAAGTCGGCGCTCGTCGCCGCCTTTCCGCCGGAGACCTGCGTGGCGCGGGCGGAGATGATCGCCTCGTCGAATGCGTTGCGCGTGGCGTCCACCGCCGCGAGCAGGGCGGTCAGGTCGCCGGAGCTCTGGGCGAGCGTCGTGAGGGAAACCACCCCGAATAGCAGCAGCGCGACGATCTTCTTCATGAAGACGTCAACGTTGAGACTTCCTCGCCTGTTCCTTGTGGAAGTGGCAGGTGCAGGCCTTCTTGGACGGCTGCGGGTGCAGGCCCCTTCGGGACCTGTCCCCGCAACTTGCTTAGGCCTGTCCCCGCGGCTTGGACTGTGACGGGTGCAGGGCCCTGCGGCCCCTGTCCCCGTGGCTTATACATGGGTCAGCGCCTCCACGATCGGGATCCGCGCGGCGCGCCTCGCCGGAAACCACGACGCGACGATCATCGTCCCCACCATCGCCGCGATCCCCGCGGCGTACGCCAGCGGGTAGAACTTCACGTTGATCGGCAACCCGTGGGTTGCGCCGGGCGGCGGCGGGAGGATGATCCCCGAGGCGTTCAGGATCGCGCGGATGACGAGCGCGACGAGCGCGCCCGCGACGCAGCCGGCCAGCGCGAGCACCGCGCCCTCGGCCAGGAACATCGCCTGGATGCCGGAGGGGCGGGTTCCGATCGCGCGGAGGGTCCCGATCTCGCGCGTTCGCTCGGTCACGGACATCGTCATCACGATCGCCGCGGAAAGGATGACGATGACGACGAGAACCGCGCCGACGAAACCGAAGATGCCGATGTAGAGGAGCTTGACCTGCCCGTAGAACGCGGCGAGGTCCTCCCAGTGGCGAACCGCGATCGGAAACCCCGCCGCTGTGAGCGACCGCTGGAGGCGGTCGGCCGCGCGCTTCTCGTCGGTGCCCTCCCGCAGAAAGATGACGAGCTTGGACACGGTTTCGGACGTTTCGACCAGCCGCGAGATGAGTCCAAGGCCCGCCGCGAGATACCGGTCGTTCAACTCCTTGATGCGCACGTCCACGAGCCCCGCCACCACCGCGTCGACCGCGTTCAGCGAGCCGTCGGGGGTCGTCGCCATCAGCGTGATCCGGTCGCCGGTCTTCGCTCCGAGAGCGGAGGCGAGCCCGGTTCCGAGGACGACGTCCTCGCTCTCGGCGCTCGAGAGATACCGGCCCGCTACGACGAGCTCCCGGGCGAGCGTCGCCTTCGCCTCGGGCTCCGGGTCCACGCCGAGGCCGAGGTAGGGCACCGACTTCGCGCCGTTCGTCGCCAGGCCGACGAACTCGATTCGAGGCAGTACGGCCTGAACGTCGGGGTCCCGCGCCGCGATCGCGCGCGCCTGGCCCGCGTTCTTCAGCCCGAACTCGAGCGTCGCGTCCTCGCTCTCCGACACGGCGCGGCGGTCCACTACCTGCAGGTGGCCGATCGACCGGATCGTGCCCTCCTTCAGCCCTTCGAACGACTGGGCGATGAAGCCGCCCGCGAGAGCGAACGCCGCGAACCCGAAGGCCACGACGGAACCCATGAGGAGGGTCCGCCGCCTCTGTCGCACGAGGTTGCGCCACGCGAGCTGGAAGGAGCTCATGCCCCGCGCACCGTGTCCCCCTCGACGCGGCCGTCGTGGAGAGACACGACCCGCCGTGCCCTCGCGACGACCCGGGGATCGTGTGTCGCGAAGAGAAACGCGACCCCGCTCTCCTCGTTCAGCACCCGCATGAGGTCGAGGATCTCCTCGGCCGTCTTCGAATCGAGGTTGGCGGTCGGCTCGTCCGCGAAGACGACAGCCGGCCGGTTGGCGAGCGCCCGGGCGATCGCCACCCTCTGTCGCTGACCGCCGGAGAGGAGGTCCGGGCGAACGCGGGCCTTGTCGGAGAGCCCGACTGCCGCGAGAAGCTCGCGTGCGCGGGCGAGCCGCTCCGCTGCGGGCTTTCCGGCCAGGCCCACGGGATAGGCGACGTTCTCCTCCGCGGACAGCACGGGCAGGAGGTTGAACGTCTGAAAGACGAAACCGAACCGGTCCCGGCGCAGGTCGGACTTCGCGCTTTCCGACAGGTCCGAGGCGTCGAGCTCCTCGACCCGGACCTCACCGGCGTCCGGTGCGTCGAGGAGGCCGAGCAGGTTCAGGAGTGTGGTCTTGCCCGAGCCGCTGGGCCCCTGGATGGCGACGAACTCGCCCGGCCGGACTTCCAGCGAGACGTCGCGGATCGCGGGAACGAGCGCTGCGCCCAGCCGATAGGAACGGGAGACCGAGCGCGCGGAAAGGAGAGTCGGACCGTCGGTCGCCTGCAAAACTACGGGAGTCTAGCGTGAGAGGAAACATTGCGCTGAAGCCATGGGATGTTGCGCTGGGGCCGTTTGCTCTCTACCGGCGGCGTCGAGCCGCCGCTTACTCGTTGATCACTCCGCCAGGAAGTACTGGACGGTGGTCACGACGCGGACCTTCTTGAACTCGGGCGAGAACGCGTCCCGGTCCTGGATGTCGAAGTATCCCTGCTGGGCGTTGCGGATGCCGCCGACCCGACTGTTCGAGTCCCGCGCGAACTGCTCCGCGGCCTTTCGCGCGTCACGGGTCGCCTCGGCAATCATCGCCGGCTTGATCTCGTCGAGCGCGGTGTACAGAAAGGTGGTGTTGTACTCGTAGCTGCGGACAAGCGCCACGCCTTCGCGGATGAGGTCTCCGGACCGCTGGATCGCGCCCTTGACGGCCTCGACGCGCGGCGACCGGAGCGTCACCGTCTGCTCGGCGACGTAGCGGTCGATGGGGCGGTCCGCGCGCGCCCGGCCCTCCTGGGCTTCCCGGTCCGTCACGCGCGGCGAGGAAACCGTGTAATCGGTGGCGGGAAAGCCCCGCGCCTGGAGAAACGCCGCGATCTTCTTCGCGCTCGCGTCGAGGCTCGCCTGAACGCTGGCCAGGTCGTTACCCGTGGCGTTGAAGACGATCGGCCACATCGCGAGGTTCGCCTTGACTTCGCGCTCGGCGAGACCCTTGACCGTCACGTAGCGATCCGCGGCTCGGGCGGCGAAGAGGCCGCGGCCGATCATGTGGCCGCCGCCGACCATCCCGATCACGAGCGCGATTCCGAGGACGAGGGCGGCCAGAGCTCCGTTGCGCATCCGGCGAGATCATAGCGATCCCCGCCGCCCCCGCCTAACGAGGGGCCGTCACGTGGCCGCGGAAGGAGATCTCCTCTCGAAGGCCTTCTTCAGGCGGTGGAGGCCGGCCGTCGCGAGCGCTCCCAGGAGGACGGTCGTCGCGAGCGGCCCCCATCCCTGGCCGGCGATGATGTCGCTGCCCGACGTGGTCGAGTAGATCGCGAAGACCAGGTTCGTCCCCACGTTGAGGATGAACTTGTAGAGGCCCGAGCCGCGCGCCGCGCGGGCCACCCACGGGAAAGTCTTGAGCCCTTCGATCACGAGGAAAACGATGAGCGAGCGCCCGAGGAAGTTGTCCCACGCCTGGAGGTTGACGTCCATGTGCCCTCCTGGGGTTGGAATTTCCGGGGAGTCTATAAGAGCTTCTGAGATCGCGGCGCGAGGAGTCTCCCGACGTAAGAGGCCGCCTTGCATCAGTTCGCGGCGCGAGGAGTCTCCCGGATGGATTCGGGGCCTCCGGTCGCGGCGCGAGGAGTCTCCCGACGTAAGAGGCCGCCTTGCATCAGTTCGCGGCGCGAGGAGTCTCCCGGATGGATTCGGGGCCTCCGGTCGCGGCGCGAGGAGTCTCCCGACGTAAGAGGCCGCCTTGCATCAGTTCGCGGCGCGAGGAGTCTCCGCGAAGTAACCGAGCGGAGGAGCCTCGCGCCGCGGGAGGCGGAGCGCAGCGAGGCGAAGCCGAGCAAGCGAAGCCGACGTGTTGGCGGAAGCGCATGGGAATCGAACCCACCCATCCCGGCAAAACCGGGACGCCAACGGATTTGAAGTCCGCGAGGGCCACCAGACCCCGGGCGCCTCCGAACGCGATTATGTCGGAACGCCCGAAACAGCCGCCGAGTTGCGGTTCGACGTTTCCGGCCAGGGAAGCCGGAAGCGGTCCATGGTTTCGAAGTGCCTTTCCCCCTTGCGCAGTCCCCGCATCTCGAGCTCGATACCGGTCGGCGTCAGGACGGCGAGCAGAAAGTGAAAGAACCTCAGCTCCGGCCCGGCAAAGAGATCGTCACGGTGTCGCTGGCGGGCGCCGGTCTCCAGGCGGATGCGCGGCCCTCCCCCGCCTCCCGTGACGACAAAGGTCTTCCCGCCTCGCTCGTAACGCTCGTAGCTGTGCACGTGACCCGACAACATCGCCAGGGTCTTCCGCGCCCGCTGGAACGGGGGCACGAAGAAGCGCTGGACGTGGAGCTCGTCGGACGTGACGGAGCTGTTCGTGTAAGGCGGATGGTGCAGGAGCACGAGAGTGCCGCGCGTCTCCGTTTCGCGGTCGGCGCGCGCGATCTCCTCTTCGTACACGTTCGTCTGCTCCTCCCACAGCGCGGAGGACAGGAAGCGCCGGTTCGAGTCCAGACCGGTGGTGGTCGAGGCCATCCGTGACGGGAAGCCGATCGCGGCCCGCGACGTCTTCATCGCTCGCGAGGGCGTGCACCCGCCGGAAGGACCGCTCCGGCTGCCCGACATCGAGCCGTCCGGTGACGACGACAAGGAGCGGCTCTCGAGCGACATCTTCGCGGCCGCCCGGCCGCGAGGCGCCCGGCCTGCACCTGTGGGTGACGATGGTCGCGGGCCGGCAGGTGATGAGCATCAGCAAGGAGCGCTGCGAGGAGCTGAAGGCGCTCGGGTACGTCGGAACCTGCCCGCAATAGCGCTCACGATCGCAGGTGGCCCGGACCGCATCGGCTAACATGGAAACGTGGAAGAGGCGCTCTCGCGCGCGGTCGCGCTGTTCAACGACGGACGGTACGCGGAGTTCCAGACGGCTCTCGAGGGCGTCGCGTCGGGGACCCGCGCCGCCTCCGAGCGCCGGTTCTACACGCTGCTCGACAAGCTCGCGGAGGGCCTGTTGAGGCTCTCCGACGGCTCGGCGCTGGAAGCCGAGCGCCTGGTGGCGGACGCGCTGCGCACGCTCGACCCCTTCCGCCCGCGCTTCCGCGGGCTCAACGTCGACGCCTTCCGCGAGGACCTGCAGCGCCTGGTGACCGAGATCCGCGACGGCCGCGAGGGACGGCGCGAGGAGATCGCCCCCTCACGCCTGCCCCGCCTGCGCGCGCTGCCCGAGTGAAGCGCGGCCTCGTCGTCTTCGACCTCGACGGCACGCTCATCGACTCCAGCGCCGACCTGCGGTCCGCCCTGAACGCGGCGCTCGACCGCCTGCACCCGGGCACGCCGCCGCTCGCGCTCGAGACGGTCCGCTCGATGATCGGCGAGGGCGCGCTGCGCCTCGTCGCGAAGGCCTTGCGCGCGGCGGCCGCGACGCGTGCCGTGGAGAAGCTGCTGCCCGTCTTCCTCGATGCTACCGCGAGCGCCTGCTCGACCAGACGCGCCTCTACCCGGCGTGCGGGAGACGCTGGAGGCGCTCGGCGACCGGCCCTCGCCGTGCTCACGAACAAGCCGGGCGACTTCAGCCGGACGATCGTCAAGGCCTCGGCATCGGCGCGCTTCTTCGCGCGCGTCTGCGGGCGGCGGCGACGTGCCCGCGAAGAAGCCCGACCCCGTCGGGCTGCGGCGCCTGCTCGCCGAGACGAAGGCGCGCGCCCAGGACGCGAGTGATGGTCGGCGACTCCGCCATCGACGTCGCGACACGGGCGCGCGGCCGGCGTGCGCACGGTGGGGTCACGTACGGGTTCGACCCGGAAGGCCTGCGCGGCGCAGGACGCCCGACGTCCTGATCGACCGGCCTGCCGGACCTGCTCGCGCACGTCTGACGGCGCGGTGCCGCCCGTGAGACGGCGTGTTACCCTCTAGCCCCCCGGTTCCCTCGAGGTCAGCGCGCTCATGCCCGATGTGCTCATCTGGGGTAGGGTCGAGGACGTGCTCGGCGGGCCGCCTCCCGACGACGTCACCGCCGACGCGTGCGACACGCTGGCCGCGCTGCAGGCGGCGACCGCGGGCGACCGCCGGCCCTCATCCTCGTCGACCCCGACCGGATCGGAGCCGCGCGCGAGGCCGTGGCCTCCTGGCTCGGCCGAGGGGGCGCCGGCGGCGCGCGGTGCTGGCCGCTGCGCGCCCGAGCGGCCGACGGAGATGCTCGCCGAGCAGCTTCCCGTTCCTCGACGGCGTGCTGGTCGCGGCCGGTCAGCGCGGCGCGCCTGCGGCTCGCGGCTGGAGCGCGCGCTCGACACCAGCAGCGGCCGCCGGTCATCGGCCTGCAGGAGGCGCTGGCGCGCGCAAGGGCCGCGAGCTGCACGAGCTGAACAAGATCGGCGTCGCGCTCTCCGCCGCAGCGCGACATCGGCAAGCTGCTCGAGCTGATCCTGCCGAAGAGCCGCGAGATCACCGGCGCCGACGCGGGCAGCCTGTACCTGGTCGAGCGCGGCAAGGACGCACGAGAGCCCGGCGACGACCAGCTGCGCTTCAAGCTGGCCCAGAACGACTCGCGTGGCGGTGCCGTTCGAGGAGTTCACGATGCCGCTCACCGAGACCTCGATCGCCGGCTACGTGGCGCTCACCGGCAAGCGTCGGTCAACGTGGCGGACGCCTACCACCTGCCGCCCGGCTCGCCCTACAAGGTCAGCCGCGCCGTTCGACGAGAAGTCGGGCTACCGCACGAAGTCGATGCTGGTCGTGCCCATGCGCGACCACAAGAACAAGGTGATCGGCGTCGTCCAGCTCATCAACAAGAAGCGCGACGCCAAGGCGGTGCTGCGGCCGGTCGACGCTCGTCGACGAGATGGTCATCCCGTTCACGCTCGGTCGACGAGGAGCTGGTGACGTCGCTGGCCAGCCAGGCCGCGGTGGCCTTCGAGAACACGCGGCTCATCCAGGACATCCGGAACCTGTTCGACTCCTTCGTGCGCGCCTCGGTGACCGCGATCGAGAGCGCGACCCCACCACCTCGGGCCACTCGGAGCGCGTGGCCGCGCTGACGGTCGGCATCGCCGAGAAGCGTGGACGCGCTCGAGACGCGGCCCGTTCCGCGAGCGTGCGCTTCACGCGCGACCAGCTGCAGGAGATCCAGCTACGCGAGCCTGCTGCACGACTTCGGCAAGGTCGGCGTGCGCGAGAAGGTGCTGATCAAGGGCAAGAAGCTGTACGTCGGCGAGATGCTGCTGATCCGCCAGCGCTTCGCCTACATCAAGCGCACGCTGGAGGCCGAGCACCTGCGCGCCAAGCTCGAGCAGGTGCATGGCGGCCGCGGCCACGCCGCGAGCTGCTGGCGCGAGATGGACCGCGACTACGACGAGCGCCAGGCGCGAGCTCGACGCAGATGCTGCGCATG
Source organism: uncultured Acidobacteriota bacterium (assembly GCA_963765835.1). Classification (GTDB taxonomy): domain Bacteria; phylum Acidobacteriota; class Thermoanaerobaculia; order UBA5066; family Gp7-AA6; genus Gp7-AA6. The sequence goes on from CAVXYF010000012.1 coordinate 124,773, forward strand.
ATCGCTGCAGGCCAACGAGCCCACGATCCTCGAGGAGGAGAGCTTCCGCGCGCTGCATGGACCTGCCGAGCCGCACCTTCACGCGACGTCGAGGGCAGCCGCCAGCCGTACCTGACGCCGAACGAGGTCGCGGCGCTCTCGATCCGCGCGCGGCAGCCTCTCCGAGAAGGAGCGCCGCGAGATCGAGAGCCACGTCACCCACACCTTCCGCTTCCTCTCCGAGATCCCCTGGACCGGCGAGTTCCGCCGCGTGCCCGAGATCGCCTACGCGCACCACGAGAAGCTCGACGGCACCGGCTACCCGCGCCGGCTCAAGGCCGACGCGAGATCCCGATGCAGTCGCGGATGATGACGATCGCCGACATCTTCGACGCGCTCGTCGCCTGGGACCGCCCGTACAAGAAGGCGGTGCCGGTGGAGCGGGCGCTCGACATCCTGCGCGAGGAAGCGGGCGCCGGGAAGCTCGACGGGCGCATCCTCGACGTGTTCGTCGAGGCGCGGGTCTACGAGCGCGGGCTGGCCGCCCGCGACGCGCGCGGAGGAGCCTCCTGATGCCGATGACCATCGCGGCGTTCCGCCGGCTGGCGCTCTGCCTTCCGGAGGCGGTCGAGGGCTCGCACATGGGGCATGCCGACTTCCGCGTCGGAGGGAAGATCTTCGCGACGCTCGGCGCGCCCGACGCGACGTTCGGCGCGGTCATGCTGACGCCCGAGCAGCAGCAGGCGTTCGTGGAGACGTACCCGCGCGCGTTCGTGCCGGTCGCGGGAGGATGGGGACGGAAGGGCGCGACGAACGTGATCCTCTCGGGCGCTTCCGACAAGACGCTGCTGCCCGCGCTCGCGGCCGCCTGGCGGAACCGGGCGCCGAAGGGGCTGGCGCTTCCCGGGCAGGAGCCCGTGGCCGACGCCAGGACGAAAGCGACCGCCGCCAGCGTCTCGCTGTACCTCGACTCGATCCCGAACGAAGAGCGGCGCAGCGACTGCCGGAAGATCTCGAAGATGATGCAGGCCGCGACCGGCGAGCGGCCCCAGATGTGCGGCGACTCGATCGTGGGCTTCGGGAAATATCACTACGTCTACGACAGCGGCCACCAGGGCGACTGCGCCATCGTCTCGTTCGCGTCGCGGAAGAACGACATCACGCTGTACCTGATGCCCGGCTGGCAGCGGCCGGCGGCACTCATGGACGACCTCGGCCGGCACAAGGCCGGACAGGGCTGCGTCTACATCAAGCGCCTCTCGGACGTGGACGAACGCGTCCTGGCGAAGCTGATCGCGTTGTCCGTGCGCGAGACGAAGAAGACCTACGGGGGCCTGAAGCTGAAGAAGACCGCCGCGCCGAAGCGCTGACGACAGCTCGCGCCTCTTCCGGGAACCCGGACGAGAGGATATGGTTGGAGCATGGTCCCGTTCGTCATCGCCCATCGCGGCGATTCCGCCCACCGTCCGGAGAACACGCTGGCCTCGTTCGCCTCGGCGCTGGAGCTCGGAGCCGAGGTGATGGAGCTCGACGTCCAGCTGACGCGCGACGGCCACGTGATCGTGCTGCACGATCCGAGGCTCGACCGCACCACCACCGGCCCGAGGAGCCCGCTCCGGCTGCCCCCGCCGCCGTCCCCATTGCGCCCGAGGAGCCCGCTTTCCGCCGCCTGCTGTCCGGAAGGGCGCCTTCGCCCGTTGAGCAAGTTCTTCAGTTCATCAACGGCCGCGGCCGAGCGGGAAGAGAGGGCCCGCCGCGAGGAAAGGACGAGTCCGCGCGCCGGGCGGAAGAGCTCACTCGTCGCGCCCTCGAGGAAAAAGCGCGCCGCGAACAGGCAAGATCCTGCCCGCGCGCAGGAAAGGCCGGTATCGCACGGATTCGGATCCCATTACCGCAATCCGAAAACGGGAAGACGCCGCCCGTGTCGAGCAGGAGGACGGCGCGACCGATCGTTCGCGATCCGAAAAACGGAAGACGCCTGGCGTCGCGCCCGGGAAGACGCCGCGCGCCGCGAACAGGAAGAAGCCGCCCGCCGCGCCCAGGAAGACTCGCCCGCGCCAGGAAGAACCCGCCCAACGCGCGGAAGAAGAGACCGCACGCCGCGAAGAGGAAGAGGCGGCTCGTCGCGAGCAGGAAGAGGCCGCCCGTCGTGCCCAGGAAGACGCCGCGCGCCGCGAACAGGAAGAAGCCACCCGCCGCGCGCAGGAAGACGCGGCGCGTCGCGCGCTCGAAGAAGCCACCCGCCGTGCCCAGGAAGACGCCGCGCGCCGCGAGCAGGAAGAAGCGACCCGTCGGCTCAGGAAGATGCCGCGCGCCGCGCACTCGAAGAAGCCGCCCGCCGCGCGCAGGAAACACGGCGCGTCGCGAGCAGGAAGAACTGACCCGTCGCGCCCAGGAAGACGCCGTGCGGCGCGAACAGGAGAAAGTGCGCGCGCCGTGCGCAGGAGGAAGAGGCGCGCCGGATTGGAAGAGAGGGCTCGCCGCGCCCAGGACGAGGCCGAAGCGGCCCGCCGCGAACTGGTGGAGGTCGCCGGCGCGCCCAGGAAGAAGCCGCGCGTCGCGGCAGGAAGAAGCCGCGCGCCGCGCCCACGAGGAAACGGCTCGCCGCGCCCAGGACGAGGCCGACGCGGCCCGGCGCGAACTGGCGGAGGTCGTCGCCGCGCCCAGGAAGAAGCGGCGCGTCGTGAACAGGAAGAAGCCGCCCGCCGCGAACTGGAGGAACTGACCCGGCGCGCGCGGGAAGAGGCTGCGCGGCGCGAACAGGAAGAAGCGGCCCGCCGCGAACAGGAGGAAGTGGCGCGCCGCGGACAGGAAGAGGCGCCCGCCTCGCCCTGGAGAGGCCGAAGTCGCCCGCCGCGAACAGGCGGAATGACCCCGTCGCGCCCAGGAAGAAGCGGCTCGCCGTAACAGGAGAAGCCGGCCGCCGCGCACAGGAAGAAAGAGCACGCCGCGCCCAGGACGAGGCCGAAGCGGCCCGGCGCGAACTGGCGGAAATCACTCGCCGCGCCCAGGAAGAAGCGGCGCGTCGTGAACAGGAAGAAGCCGCCCGCCGCGCACAGGAAGAAACAGCACGCGTGCCCAGGACGACGCCGAAGCGGCCCGCCGCGAACTGGCGGAAATTACTCGTCGCGCCCAGGAAGAAGCCGCGCGTCGTCAACAGGAGGAAGCCGCCCGGCGCGCCCAGGAAGAAGCCGCCCGCCGCGAGCAGGAAGAGGCCAGCCGACACGCCCGCGAAGAAGCGACCCGCCTCGCCTCGGAAGAAACAACTCGCCGCGAGCAGGAAGGGGCCGCCCGACGCGCACGGACGGAGCCGCGCGCCGTGAACAGGAGGACGCCATCCGCCGCGAGCTGGAAGAGACGGCTCGCCGCGCCCAGGACGAGGCGGAAGCGGTCCGGCGCGAGCTGGCCGAGGTCACGCGACGGGCCGAGGAAGAAACGGCCCGCCGCCAGTTGGAAGAGACGGTTCGCCGTGCTCAGCACCAGGCCGAAGCGGCCCGGCGCGAGCTCGTCGAAGTCACACGGCGTGTCCAGGAAGAAGCGGCTCGCCGCGAGCAGGAAGAGGCCGCCCGCCGCGCCCGAGGAAGCCGCCCAGCGCGAACAGGAAGAAGCCGCCCGCCGCGCGCGCGAAGAAGCTGCGCGGCGCGAACAGGAAGAGGCCGCGCGCCGCGCCGGAAGAAGCCGACCGGCGCGAACAGCAAGAAGCCGGCGCGGCGCGAGCTCGAAAGGTGGCGCAACGTATCGAGGAAGAAGCCGCACGTCGCGCAGTGAAAGACGCCGCGCGCCAGCGGATGCGGACCGCCGAGGAAATCGACATCGAAGCTGGCGCCGAATCATCGCCGGCTCGGGGCACGGTGGTGGAGCTCGATCGCCGGGGTCGGCTCGCTGCGGCGACGACGGAGCTGACAGATTGGATTCTCGAGGCGATGGACCAGGGCGCAACGCGATGTATCTGCGCGCGGTAAGGCGCCGTTTGCCCGCATCGACGGGCAGGTGAAGATCCTTGCCGTCGAGCCGATTCCGCTGTCGATGTTCGAACACGCCGGCGCGATGATGACGCCGGCGAAGAGGGTGGCAGCCCGCGGGCGAATGGGCGTGGTCCAAGCACATTCCGGGCACAGGAAGTGTGCACTGCCAGGCGTTTTCCGACGGTCAGGGTGGCGGCTTCATCGTTCAATTGCCGGTATCGGCGGCCGCATTGGCCGAACAGGTGCCCCGTCATTCCCAACTGAACAAGACTGAAAACGACGAGCGGCGGCGGAGAAACA
>CAVXYF010000013.1:0-81619 GCA_963765835.1 uncultured Acidobacteriota bacterium
CGCGTCGAGCGCGATGCAATCGAATCGGGCGTCGCGCTTCTCGCGGAGTCGGTCAAGGAAACGCGTGCGCGGTCCTCGGTGATCGACGCGGCTCCATTCGTCTGAAGAAACAGCTACAAAGGAGAGGTCGATGAAGCAGAACGATTCCTTCCGGGTCAAAGTCGGTCTCGCCGAAATGCTCAAAGGCGGCGTCATCATGGACGTCGTCAACGCGGACCAGGCGCGGATCGCGGAGGCCGCGGGCGCGGCGGCGGTGATGGCGCTCGAACGCGTGCCCGCGGACATCCGCCGCGACGGGGGAGTCGCCCGGATGTCGCCGGTGTCGAAGATTCGCGAAATCCAGGAAGCCGTGTCGATCCCGGTCATGGCGAAGTGCCGGATCGGGCACGTCGCCGAGGCGCGGATCCTGGAAGCGCTGAAGGTCGACTTCATCGACGAGTCCGAGGTCCTCACCCCGGCCGACGAGGAGAACCACGTCTACAAGCACGACTTCGCCATCCCGTTCGTCTGCGGCTGCCGCAACCTCGGCGAGGCGCTGAGGCGGATCGGCGAGGGCGCCGCGATGATCCGCACGAAGGGGGAGGCGGGCACCGGCGACATCGTTCACGCGGTCAAGCACCTCCGCGACGTCCACCGCGAGATCCGGAACCTGACCCTCATGAGCAAGGACGAGCGGATGCGCGAGGCCAAGCGCCTCCAGGCGCCGTTCGAGCTGGTGGAGCAGGTCGCGGAAACGGGCCGCATGCCGGTCCCGAACTTCGCGGCGGGAGGCGTCGCGACGCCGGCGGACGCCGCGCTGTGCATGATGCTCGGTGCCGAGGCGATCTTCGTGGGCTCCGGCATCTTCAAGTCGGACGATCCCGCGCTCCGCGCCCGCGCCATCGTGAAGGCCACGACCCACTGGCAGGACGCGCAGGCGCTCGTGGAAGCCGAGCAGTCGCTCGGCGCCGGAATGAAGGGGATCGAGGCGGCGAGCCTGCCGGAAGAGGCGCGGCTGCAGGGGAGAGGTTGGTGAGTCTCGCTGTCATCCTGAGGAGCGCAGCGACGAAGGATCTCTTGAAATTCGAGAGATCCTTCGCTTCGCTCAGGATGACAAATCGGTGCCTTCACCAGGATGACAGGGAGGCTCGAAGCGGATGACTCATCGCGGCATCGCGGTCCTCGCCCTGCAGGGCGACTTCGCGGCGCACCGCCGGAGGCTTACGGAGATGGGTCTGGACTCCTTCGAGGCGCGGAACCCCGATGAGCTCGAGGGCGCCTCGGGCCTGGTCGTGCCGGGAGGCGAGTCCACGACGCTGTGGAAGTTCTTCGAGCTCGCGCCGTGGGAGGCCGCCATCCGACGATTCGCCGCGACCGGCGCTCCGGTGCTCGGCACGTGCGCCGGCGCGATCGTTCTCGCCCGCGAGGTGACGAACCCCTTGCAGAAGGGGCTGGGCGCCATCGACATCTCCGTGGAGCGCAACGCCTACGGCCGGCAGGCCGACTCGTTCGTGGGCAGCGTGGACGCGCCGGCGCTGGGCGGGAGGCTCCCGGCGGTCTTCATCCGCGCGCCGAAGATCCGGAGCGTCGGGCCGGGCGTCGAAGTTCTCGCCACCTTGGAGTCCGAGCCCGTGCTCGTCCGGCAGGACAACGTGGTCGCCGCGACTTTCCACCCGGAGCTGACGGACGACGCCACGGTTCACGACCTCGCGTTCGCGTCGCTCCTTGGGCAGCGGAGGACCGCTTGAGGGCGACGGAGGCGACGGGGTTCGTTCAGTCCGAGGTTCGCGACGGCCTCGCGGTCCTCACCCTCGACCGTCCGCGCGCCAACGCGATCAACCCGGCGATGGTCACGGACCTCCGGCGCGCGGTTGCCGCAGCTGCCGATGCGCCGGCGATCCTTCTGACCTCGTCGCAGCCCCTCTTCTCGGCGGGCTGGGACCTCCGCACGGTCCGCGCTTACCGCCGCGAAGAGATGGCCGGGTTTCTGGCCGACTTCAACGCTCTGATGCGGGAGATGTTCGTCTTCGAGGGCCCCCTGGTCGCGGCGCTGCCGGGCCACGCGATCGCCGGAGGAATGATCCTCGCGTCCGCGGCGGACGAGCGGATCGCGGCGGAAGGGGAGGGGCAGTTCGGGCTCTCCGAGGTCGCGCTCGGAGTTCCGATCCCCCGACCGGTCTACGAGATTTTCCGATACATCCTCGGCGACCGGGAGGCGGAGCGCCTGGCGGCTGCGGGCGACAACGTCTCCGCGGACCGCGCCCTGGAAATGGGTTTTCTCGACCGGATCGTTCCGGCAGCGGACCTTCTCGACGTCGCCTTCGGGCGCGCCCGGGAGCTGGCCGGACGTTCCCGCGCCGCCTATGCGGAGATCAAGCTCCGGGCCAGGGCCGAGACGCTGGCGCGCTTCGATCGCGCCGCGGAGGGCGATCCGTTCCTCGACTTCTGGTTCTCGGAGGAGGCGGAAGGACGCATCGCCGGGCTCGTCGCGCGGCTCTCGAAAAAGGCTTGACCTTCTCCCCGGAGGACGTGCTCGACGCTCTCGAGCTCTCCGCCGACGACCCGTCCCTCACGTTCCTCGAAAGGCTCTTCGGCCGTTTCATCGCGCGCGTCCCGTTCGAGACCGCGTCGAAGATCGTCCGCGACGCCGACGTCTCGGATCCCGTACTGAAGCCGCGCGTGCCCGACGTCTTCTGGAACGACTTCCTCGAAGCCGGCGCGGGCGGAACCTGTTTCGCGCGCGTCGCCGCGTTCGACGCGCTGCTCCAGGCGATGGGTTTCGCCTCGCGCAAGGCCTTCGGGCGCGTCGAGCGGGACTTCGATCACGCCGCTCTCTTCGTGACGATCGGCGGAAGGGAGTGGCTCGCGGACGTGGGCTTTCCGCTGCCGGCGCTCTTGCCGGCCGGCGGGGGAGAGGTGGAGACCGAGATCGCCGCCAGTTTCCGCGACCGCGACGGAGCGGGGACTCCACCTCGCCTTCCTGTCCGGCGTGCCGGAAGGCGCCCGGCGGCTGGAGGTCTTCCGGGCTCGCGTTACGCAGGAGGAGTTCGAGTCGCGGTGGCGCGACACCTTCCGCGCGGACTCGAAATTTCTCCGCAACGTTTCGCTCCAGAAGCGCGACGGGCCGCGGGTCCTCGGTTTCGCGCGGGGAGAGGCGCGGGTCGACGACCTCCACACGCGCACCCGAATCCCCCTCGCCGGGGACCGCGCGCCGCGCCTGGCCGCGCTCTTCGGCATGGACGAGGGCCTGCTGCGTCGCGCTTTCGCGATCGCGGGCGATCCCGAGCCTGAGATCGCCGACGCTCGTCTGACGGCGTGGCTCTCGGTCGAGGCCGAACCGGACGCGGCGTACGGAGCGATCGCGACCCCCGACGGATACCGCCAGCTGATGGAGGGAGTCGCGGAGGTGAGCGGGGAGGGCTGGCGATTCCGGCTGTCGCCTCCGGGAGCAGCGGAGGCGGGCTTCGAGGAAGAGGTCGCACCCGATCCGGGCCGCCGCGCTCTGGCGGTCCGGCGGAGGTACCCCGACGGCCGGGAAGTCGCCCTCGAGTTCCGGGTGGAGGTCCGCCACGGCGAGACGTGGCTGGTGCGCGAAGCGGTCCTTTCGGGAGCCCGCGAAGATCTCCTTCGAAACGACCACGCGCGGGGTCGCCTCGCGGGAACCCTCGCGGTGGACCTGCTGGCGTGGGCGCGACGGATCGGCTAATTCGGTGGCGAGTGCAGACCCCTTCGGGATCTGTCCCGCCTGGGCCCGCCGCGGCTGATTCGGTGGCGAGGCGACCCTTCGGATCTGTCCCCACGAGAGGCGGGTGCAGGGCCGTGGCCCTGTCCCCGCGTCATCCTCAGAACCGGAAGCTTCGCTCCGACTCCAGCAGCTTCAGGCGCGGCTCGTGCAGCGCCGCAATCTCCCGCCGGATGCGCGCGAGCGACGGCGGTTTCATGTGGTACAGGTACACGGGCACCTTCGGGGGCATCTTCACGAGCTCTTCCGCGACCAGGCGCGGCGTCATGTGGTGCGAGTCGCGGGCCAGCTCCGCCTGCGCGTCCGAGAAGGACACCTCGAGGAAGATCGCCTTCAGGTTCCGCGTTCGCCGCGCCACTGCCCAGATCCGTTCGGTGGGGCACGTGTCGCCCGAGAACACCACGGCGCGGCCGGGTTTCGAGACGACGTAGCCGAAACCCGGGATGAGGTGTCGGACCGGCACGGGCGTCAGCGTGACTGATCCCGCGCGATAGGGCTGGTTCTCCGAGATCTGCCGATAGCGAAGCGTGGGCCGGGCGACCGAAGGCAGCCGCGTGAAGTCGGGCCAGGTCACGTCGTTGAACACGTGCTTGCGCAGGGCGGCGAGGACCGGCGCGGGAGCCGCGACTTCGAGAGGCTGCGACTCGCGGCCGGCGAGGTTGGCGACGAGAAAGGGGAGCGACGCGAAGTGATCGAAGTGCGCGTGCGTCAGCGCCACCCGCCGGATGCGCCTCTGCGCGCCGAGCGGGAGGGTCTCCGTCAGAGAACCGGCGTCGAGCGCGGTCTCGCCGTCGATCAGAAACGTGGTCATCCGATACCCGGGCGCGGATCCGCCGTAGGTGCCGAGGACCCGGATCGCCAGAGAACTTTGCGGGGGCAAGTCCCGCCGATTGTACGAAATTGCGGCGTCCGTGCCCGTGTTGACGATGGGCTGACCATGAAATCCCTTTGCCTCGCGCTCGGGCTCCTCCTGTGTGCCAGCTCCGTCCGGGCGGCCCGCCCGGTCGTGATCGGGACCAACGACGGTGGCCCGCTCTCTCGCTCCGCGAACGTCGGCTGGGTTCGAGTCAGCGTGTACTGGTCCTTCGTCGAGCCTCAGTCGGACCGGTGGACCTGGGCCGATGCGGACGCCGTCGTGGATCACGCGCGCGCGAACGGACAGCAGGTTCTCTACATCCTCTCCGGCGCGCCGGCATGGGCGTGTGGCTGCTCGAACGGGGCGAAGCCGCCGCCGATCGCGCTGTGGAAGAGGTACGTCGGGCAGGTCGCACTCCACATGAAGGGGCGCGTGGCCGCTTACGAGGTGTGGAACGAACCGGACCTCTCGGGCAATGCGACCTGGGGCGTCGGCTGGGACGCGGACGTGACGGTCGCGCCGCGGTACGTCGACTACTTAGTCGAGGCGGCTCGGATCATCCGGTCGATCGATCCGGCCGCGCGCATCGTGGGGCCGGCGCTCTCCGGCGGTTGGAACCTGCGCACGCTCCAGATCTATTCGCAGCTCGAGAGTACCGAGTTCCCGGACGGCAACGCCTCCTCCTTCGTCGACGTGGTATCGGTCCACGCAAACGCGCACGACGACTGGACGGTCGCCGACGCTGCGGAGAAGCTGTGGTGGAACAAGCTCTATCCGCTCCAGCAGTACAACCCCCGCAACGCGCGGAAGGCAGTCTGGGTGACCGAGTTCGGGTGGAGCTCGGAGGTCATCGGCGAAGCGGCGCAGCGCGATCGGATCCGAGACTTCCTCGTCGCCATGAGCGGCGAAAACGCGAACCTCGCCCCTTTCCGGATCACCCACGCCTTCGTGTACGTCCTCGGCCGTGGCTGTGAGACCGGCCAGAGCATGTATCGCTGCAATTCCACCCCGAAACTCGTGGTGAGCGACTATCTCCGCAGCCTGGAGTTCCCGGCGGTCCAGACGGTCCGGCCGCCGTTTGCGGGGGAGGGGACCTCTTTCTATACGCTTCCGCCCTGTCGGCTGCTCGACACGCGCGATCCCGCGGGTTCTCTGGGCGGACCCTCCCTGGCCGCCCGGACGCAGCGCGGGTTCCCGGTCGCGCTCTCCTGCGGTCTGCCGGCGACGGCGCGTTCGATCTCGGGGAACGTGACGGTCACCGCTTCCGACGATTTCGGTTACCTGGTGCTCTTCGCGGGGAACGCGGCGCCGTGGACCTCCACGATCAATTACCGGCCGGGGCAGACACGGGCGAACAACGTCTTCGTGGAAGTCACGCCCGCCGGAAGCCTGACTGTCGGATGCGGCCAGTGGAATGGCCGCGTTCACGTCATTCTCGACGTGAACGGCTACTTCGAATAGACCCGGTGAGATGCTCGGGATCCGACCTTGCTGGTCAGACCCCGAGCCGGCAGCCTAAAACTGCGCCCCGATGTAGAAGGACGTCCGGAAGCCCGAGAGCGTCTTCTTGAAGTCCCACAGGCGCGCGAAATCCCAGTGGAGGTCGAGACCCAGCAGCGACACCTGGAAGCCCGCGCCGTAGGCCGCCACGCCGTTGATCAGCTGCCGCTCCTTCGAGTCCCAGAACCGGAACTCCTGGTCCTTCAACGCCGCTCCGCCGACGTCTAAGAAGACCTGGCCGCGGATGTTCCGGAACGCGCCGAACGGGAGCTGGAGGACGTCGACGAGCGGGAAGCGATACTCGAAGTTCGCGTACCCGACGGTGTTCCCGATCTGCTCCCGGAAGTCGAGGCCCCGAAGCGTGTCGAGGCCGCCGAAGTAGTAGATGTTCGGGAAATTGCCGGTCGAGTGCGCGCCGAACAGGCGGATGGCGATGAGCGATCGCTCCGTGATCTTGATGTACTGCCGGAGGTCGACGGTAACGTCCGAGGACAGAGTTCCCGAGTCGTGTTGCCCGGGAACGGTGGTGTCATCGTCCTTCGTGAAGTCCGGGGAGTAGGAGTAGGACAGCGAGAACCGGCGCCCGGAGAGCGGGCCCCACTCCTGGTAGAGCACGGTGTCTCCGATCAACGAGACTCCCGCGGTCGGGAAGTTGTCCGAGCGCGACTCCACGAAGAAACTCTGCGACCCGTCGTTGTTCCGGATGACGAAGGGGAAGTCGAACTTCCGCGCGATGTAGCCGAGCTGTCCCTCCACCCGGTAGTACCGCGACAATGGATAGCTCAGGAGACCGAGAGCCCCGGTCTGGCGGTAGACGCGCCGGCCGCGCTCGAACTCGTTGCGGCTCTCGTCGAACCCCAGGAAGTAGGTCCGGTCGTCGAAGAGCGCGAAGCCCTTCTGAAGGCGCTGGCGGAGGTTGTAGTAGATGAAGTTGAAGTTCGTGAACGAGGAGAGCGACTGAAACTGCGCGATCAGGCGCCGGTCCCCGAGGTTGTCGCCGAAAACGAGCACCGTGTTGGACACGAACGTCTGGTCGGTGTTGACACCCGCGACGACCTGCGCGTCCTCGAGCTGAAGCTTCCGGCTCCCTCTGGGCTTGATCTTCTCGGGGTCGATCGCGACCTCGATCGCGGGCTGGTACGGCCGCAGCGACTCCGGGCCCGCGGGAGAGATCGAGGGGGCGAGGTCGGGAAGCCGCCGGACGGACTTCCTGGCGTCCGCGATGTAGAGGGTGAACCGCCGCTTGTAGTAGGCGGAGAAGATCAGCTTCTCGGCGTTGTCCTTCCCGATGAACACCGTGGGGGAGAAGGCTCCCGCGACGACGTTCGTGTGGAGGTTCGTCTCGCCGTTCTCCAGGTTGATCGAGTAGATGTTGAAGATGCCCCCGTCCCGGTCCGACGTGAAGAAGACCCTCTTGCTGTCGGGCGTCAAGGCGACGTCCTCGTCGTTCCAGTCGCCGTACGTCACCTGTTCCCGGGAGCCCGGCGCTGCCGGGTTGAAGCGGAAGATCTTCGCCTTCGTGCCGCGGATCGACGAGTAGTAGATCCACTTTCCGTCGGGCGACCATGCGGGTCCGAAGTCGAAGGCCTCGTCCTGGGTCAGGTCCGTCAGCGTCTTCGACTCCATCGAGTAGGACCAGATGTCCGCGCGCCCGTCCTTGAGCGCCCGGAACACGACGGTCCCCGAGTCGGGGGAGAAGGAGGGGTTCAACTGCTGGTCGAGACCGGGCATCTCGACGCGTTCGCGGACGCCGCCGTCCAGCGCGTTCAACAGGAGCAGCTCGCGGCCGCGTTCGCGTCGCGCGAATACCGCGACCGTATTGCCGTCGGGGGAGACCGCGATGTCCGCCCCACCGAGGGGCCCGGTCGTCAGCCACTGGCTCACGATGTACTCGTACTGGGTCGTGGTGCCCCGGGTCAGGTTCCGGTAGAGCTTCCGGTCGGCCGTGGAGAGCACGACCACGTCCGCGTCGTTCTTCAGAGTCGAGATCGCGGCGACGAAGTCACCCGAGGGATAGGCCCGCGGCGAGATCTCAGCCGTGGGGTCATCCTCGAGCTTGAAACGCTCGCCGAAGTCGATGGGCTCGCCCCGTTCGGTCAGGATCTTGAGGAACTTCTGGCGCAGGTAGCGCCGGAACCTGACGTCGAAGTCCTCGGCGGAGAGGTTGAAGGCGCGCCGGATGACCTTCTCGACGTTCCCGCCGATCTGGTTGCGGAACTCGAAAACGAAGTCGCGGACGGAGTCCTTGCCCCACTCCGCCTCGATGAAGTCGAAGACGGAGTGACCGAACCGGTACGCGAAGAACCCTTGCACGCCGCCGGTCTGCGCGATCTCCGGCACCTGGTCGGCGAGCACCGCGTCGCGCAGGACCATCCGGTCCTTGTTGTCCTCGTCGTTTCCGAAGTAGGAAGCCATTCCCTCCGTGAACCACTGGGGGGCGTTCGTCGTCTGGGCGCGGATGTAGTTGCCGCCGAAGAGGATCTCGAACTGGAAGACGTGCGTCAGCTCGTGGGCGATCAGCTGCTGGAGCTTCTCGTCGGTCATGTCGATCGGCAGCACCATCCGGTTGCGGGAGGGCAGCGCGAAGGCGCCGACCCCCTCGGGGAGGAAGTTCAGGACGGTGTTCGTCTGCTCGAAGTCGGCGTGGGTCGCGTAGGCGATCAGGTTGATCGACTTCGGGATCTGGAAGTTCAGCGCGCGGGAAATGTCGTCGTACGCGCTCTCGGCGTAGGAGGCGAGCTTCGCGAGGGAGCCCTTCTCCGCCTCGTAGAAGTAGATCGTGAAGTGGGTCGACCGGTAGACCTTCCAGTCAAAGTTGTCGTAGACGATCTTGTTCTTCCCGAACTGCGCAACCGCCGGTGCCGCGGCGCAGAGCGCGATGACGAGCGCGATCGCGATCTTCTTCATGACGCAAGCCCTCCTCACTGTCATCCCGAGCGAAGCGAGGGATCCCTCGCGCCTGCGGCGCTCGGGATGACGGGGGGAAAGGCCTCGCTGGTCGGTACGGGGGTATCGGATGGTTGGTACCTCGGGCCGGTTCTGCTCAGTCCGTGAAGATGTACCGCTCGGCTTCGCGGTCGCGCGCCACGAAGAGGTTCAGGATCTGGTTCTCCAGCGAGAAGAGGTTCTCGAAGAGACCCTGCAGCTCGTCGGCGCGGCGGCCCCCGGTCTGGCGGAAGTCCTTGAACTCGTCCTGGAGGATCTTTTCGCCGGAGCGGCCGTCGAAGACGAGGAACACGATGTCGAACAGGAAGCCGGTCTGCTCCACGTAGACCTGGCGGTAGTAGGTCCGGCCGTCGATCGGGGAGACGTACTCCTCGGTCTTGTACCCGGAGCGGTCCTCCACCCGGAACTCGAGGCTGCCCGAGACGAGGATCTCCGCGCTCGTCTGCGTGCCGAGCGCCCGCCAGAATTCGGTCGAGCGCCCCAGCTCGGAGAGATTCTGCGTCGGGAGCTTCAAGTCGGTCGGGAGCTCGACGACCTCGAGCTTGGTCTTCTTCTCGATCTGCTTCTTCAAGAACCGCTGGAACTCGGCCTGGATGTCGACGTTCTGGAGCCGCTTGTCGCGCGCCTTCTCGGCCTCGGTCGCGAGGATGAACGGCGCGAGCGCGATCTTCTCGTTGCCCCGCAGCGGCAGCCGGGGTTTGAGGGGCAGCTTGAGCTTGACCTGCGTGACGCCGGCGGACGCGGGAAGGGCCGCGAGCAACGCCAGCAGCAGAAGCGTGGCGATGCGCCGCAGGGCGGAGCGGGAGCTAGGAACCACCGGTCGCCTTTCCGGTCGTCCGCGTGTACGACGTATAGAACTCGGCGAATCGCGCGTAGTTGCGGCGGATGTAGGAGTCGCCCGGATCGAGCTCCAGGGCGCGCTTGTACTCCGCGAGCGCGCGCGAGAACTCGCCTTCGGCCTCCAGGGCCACGGCGAGGTTGTTGTGGGCGCGGGCGTTGTTCGGCTCCTGCTGGACCGCGCGCTCGAACCGGAAAGCGGCCTCCCGCCAGAGGCCTCTCCGCGCGACGGAGCTGCCGAACGACATCTGCGTCTGCGCCTTGTCCGTCCGCGAGTAGCTCGAGCAGCCGACGGTGATGACCACGGCCGCGACCAGCAGTGCGAATCTCCTCGACATCTCCGTGGCTCGCATCATCGTTTCCCCGGTGGGGCGGCTATTATAGGAAAGGCGGCGAGGGCTCGCGGAATTTCGCCGTTGTGGCACCTCGCGGATCCCGCCTTTCTCAAGAATCCATGAAAACGTGCCGCTCGTCCGGCGGCTTGGAGATGGCCGACCTGCCGGCTCGCCCGGCAGGTCTCCCTCGGGTCGGGGAAAATATGTTTCGGATGCACTTCGCACGTCGAACCGCCATTTCCTGGGCTCGTACCCGGGAACTGACGCCCCAGCGGGTGTGGCCGCTCGTGCGCGAGCTCGGCGGCCTGGAGGCCCTTCTGTCCACCCCCGAGGGCGAGCTTGCCGAGCGGATCGGGTCGGGACGCGCCCGGGCCCTGCTGGCCGGACCGGAGGACGTGGCCGCGGAACGGTGGGCCGGGGCCGTCGAGGCCTCCGGGATGAGAGTCGTGACGGCCTTCGACGAGGAGTATCCCCGGCTGCTGTCCGAGATCGCGGACCCTCCGTTTCTCCTCTTCGCCATGGGACGCCTCGAGAAGCTCAGGCTTCCAGCGGTCGCGGTGGTCGGATCCCGAAACGCGACGCGGTACGGACGGGACGTCGCCTCGCGGCTCGCCCGGGAGCTCTCGCACGCCGGCGTGACGATCGTCTCCGGCTTCGCGCGGGGTGTGGACGCCGCGGCGCACGAAGCGGCGCGCGAGGGGCTCGGCGGAACGGTCGCGGTGCTCGGGTGCGGGCTGGACGTCAACTATCCGCGCGAGCACGCGCGCCTGAAGGAGGAGATGTCGGCCACGGACCTCTTCCTCTCGGAGTTCCCGCCCGGAGCGGAGCCGCGGCCCCAGAACTTCCCGATCCGCAACCGCATCATCGCGGGCGTGGCGGTGGGAGTGATTGTCGTCGAGGCTTCGCGGCGAAGCGGGTCCCTCATCACGGCGCGGCTCGCGGCCGACTCCGGACGCGACGTCTTCGCCGTGCCCGGAAGCGTTTTTTCGGAGACCTCCGCTGGCACGCACGAGCTGCTGCGCGACGGCGCGGTTCTCTGCCGCGGCTCGGAGGACGTGCTGGCGGAGCTCTTCCCCTCGGTCGGCGTTCCCGCAGCGCGAGCCGCACCGGTCAACCCCGCCCGGGAGATGTCGGGCGAGGCCGCGCGTCTCTACGAAGCTCTCCGGCGCGAGGACTCGCTGTCGGCGGACGAGCTGGCAGAGACGCTGGATCTTCCGGCAGCCACGGTCCTCGCCGCGCTCTTCGAGCTCGAGGCCGCGGGGCTCGCGGTGTGCGACGCCGGGCGGTACGGAGCGACGCGGAGGTAAATCCCGCGTGGAGAAGAGGAGGGCTGCAAATTCGGGCCGCCGGGAATAAGCCTTTGTTATCAAGGGTGTCGGACGCTCCGGTTTGCGCTTTACACGGCGATATGGCAGCGTCCGACGCCCCGTCATGAACAACCTCGTCATCGTCGAGTCGCCCGCCAAGGCGCGAACCCTCGAGAAATTTCTCGGCAAGGACTATCGGGTTCTGGCCTCCTACGGCCACGTCCGGGACCTCCCGAAGAAGGGTCTCGGCGTGGACCGCGAGAACTCCTACGAGCCGACCTACGAGGTCCTCCACGGCAAGGAGAAGACGCTCCTGGAGCTGAAGCGCGCGGCCTCGAAGGCCGACGCGGTGTTCCTCGCGGCCGACCCGGACCGCGAGGGCGAGGCGATCTCCTGGCACCTCCAGCAGACCCTCGCCCCGTCGGCGAAGGGCAAGCCGTTCCGCCGCGTGCGCTTCAACGAGATCACGAAGAAGGCCGTCCTCGCCGCGATGGCCGCGGCGGGCGAGATCGACTCCCGGCTCGTGGACGCCCAGCAGGCGCGGCGGATCATTGACCGTCTGGTCGGCTACGAGGTGTCCGACCTCCTCTGGAAGAAGATCTGGCGCGGGCTCTCCGCCGGCCGGGTCCAGACGGTCGCGCTCCGGATCATCTGCGAGCGGGAGAAGGAGATCGAAGCCTTCGTCCCGGTCGAGTACTGGACGGTGGACGCGGACCTCGAGGGAGCCGTTCCGCCCACCTTCACCGCGAAGCTCGTCTCCTTCGACGGAAAGAAGCTCAAGTTCGACGGCAGCGACCCGCGGCTGGAGTCGGAAGCGGCCGCGACGCAGGTCCGCGACGAAGCGGAGAAGGCGACCTGGCGGGTCGCGAAGGTCGACACGTCCGAGCGCCGGAAGAACCCGCCGCCACCGTTCATCACGTCCCAGCTCCAGCAGGGCGCCGCGCGCCGCCTGGGGTTTGCGGTCCGCCGCACCATGCAGATCGCGCAGCGGCTCTACGAGGGGCGGGAGATCCCGGGTCGCGGGACGGTTGGACTCATCACGTACATGCGGACCGACTCCACGCGCGTCTCGGACGACGCGCTCACCGCGCTGCGGGAGCACATTACGACGCGGTACGGCGCCGGCCCCGACGTTCTCCCCGAGACTCCCCGGTTCTTCAAGGGGAAGCGCGACACCCAGGACGCGCACGAGGCCATCCGCCCGACCGACCTCGCGCTGCCTCCGGAAAGTGTCGGCCGCTACCTCGCGGCGGACGAGGCGAAGCTCTATCGGCTCATCTGGGAGCGGTTCGTGGCCTCGCAGATGTCGCCCGCGGTATACGACACGGTGAGCGCCGAGATCGAGGCGGGCCGCGCTCTCTACCGCGCGTCCGGCTCGACGCTCAAGACCCCCGGTTACCTCGCCGCGTACGGCGTCTTGGTCGAGGAGGACGAGGAGTCCGAGAAGGACGGCGCGAAGCTTCCGCCGCTCGCGGCCGGCGAGACCTTGAAGCTCGTCGCCATCAAGCCGGAGGGCAAGGCGACGCAGCCGCCTCCGCGCTACAACGAGGCGTCGCTGGTGAAGTTCCTGGAAGAGAACGGAATCGGGCGGCCCTCCACGTACGCCGAGATCCTGCGCAAGCTCGAGGATCGCGAGTACGTCCGCAAAAAGGACCGCCGGTTCCTGCCGACCGCTCTCGGGCGGACCGTCCTCGAGCTCCTCATCCCCTACTTCGACGACTTCTTCGAGACGGGCTACACCGCGCGGATGGAGGAGCGGCTCGACGACGTGGAGGAGGGGAAGCTCTCCTGGCAGAAAGCGCTCTCCGAGTTCGACCAGAAGTTCACGAAGGACCGCGACCGCGCGCTCGACAAGATGGTTTCGGGCAAGGCGGGGATTCCGCTCCTCCAGGCGCGCGCGCTGCTCGGCTTCCTGCCGATCGCCGCGGACCTGGCCGAGAAGTGTCCGCAGTGCGGAAAGAAGCTGAAGCTGCGGATGGGGAAGAACGGGCTCTTCATCGCGTGCAGCGGGTATCCCGCCTGCACGTTCACGGTCCACATCCCGGATCCGGACGAGGACGCGATCGACGCGGCCGAGCTCGAGGCGACCACCTGCGAAGAGTGCGGCTCTCCGATGAAGCTGCGGCAGAGCCGGTCGGGAAACTCCTTCCTGGGCTGCACGGCATACCCGCGCTGCCGCAACGTCGTCAACGTCGCGGTGGAGCGGGGCAAGGCCGAGGCCCGTCCCGACGAGCCCACCGGGGAAGTGTGCCCGCGGTGCGGCAACGCCCTCGTGAAGCGCCACGGCCGCTTCGGCGCCTACGTGTCCTGCTCGAACTACCCGGCGTGCAAGTACAAGCCGCCCAAGCCCGTCCAGGACACCGGCGTGAAGTGCCCGAAGGACGGCGGCGCGATCGTCGAGCGCCGCGGCCGCTTCCGGCCGTTCTATGGCTGCGTCAACTATCCGGCGTGCGACTTCTCGCTGAACGCCAGGCCGATCCCGCGCGCGTGCCCGCAGTGCGGCAACCCGTACCTGCTGCTGCGCGAGCGCAAGGCGGGAGCCATCCTCGCGTGCGACCGCGCGGGCTGCGGGTTCGAGGCGCCGCCCGACGACCTACCGCTGATGAAGGAAGTCTTCCTCGAAGTGGCCGAGAAGGCCGACGAGAAGCCGAAGACGAAGAAGGCGCGCAAGCCGCGGGCGAGGGCGGCCGTAGTTAAAGTGGTGGAAGCGGAACCGGCCGCAGCGCCCGCGCGACTCGCGAAGCCGCGCCGCGCCAAGGCGCGGTAAAACCTCTTACCGGTGGAGGCGCCGCCGGTCGTCGTCCGGGATCTCGTCCGGGTCTTCCGCGGAAAGACCGGCGAGATCCGCGCGGTGGACGGACTCTCCTTCGAGGTACCCCGCGGCTCTCTGTTCGGCCTTCTCGGACCGAACGGCGCCGGCAAGACGACGACTCTCCGCATCCTGACGACGCTCCTCGCGCCCACGTCCGGTTTCGTGCGGGTGGCGGGATACGACCCCTTCCGCGAGGGGTTCGCCGTCCGGCGGTCCATCGCCGCGGTGCTGCAGGACAACGCCTCGGAGCAGTTTCTCTCGGTCCGGGACAACTTCCGCGTCTACGCCCGGCTCCACGGGCAGGCAGCCGCGGAGACTGACCGCCGGCTTCCCGCGGTCGTCGAGCGCTTCGGTCTCGGCGAGGTGCTGTCCGAGAAGGCGGCCGACCTCTCCATCGGGATGCGGCGCCGCGTCCAGGTCGCCAAGATCTTTCTTCTCGACTCGCCAATCCTCTTCCTGGACGAGGCCACGACCGGCATGGACCCCCTCGCCAAGCGCGAAGTCCTGGAGCAGATCCGCGAGATCGCGCGGGAAGGCCGGACGGTCGTTCTGACCACGCAGAACATGGACGAGGCGGAGCGCCTCTGCGACGAGATCCTCATCGTGGCGCGCGGCCGCGCCGTCGCGCGGGGCGACGTCGACTCGGTGAAGCGCCTGCACGCACCGACGCTCGAGGTGCGGGTCGTGTTCGAGGAGGATCCGCCCGGGCTTTCCGAGTTCCTGGCCGAGTTCCGACCTGCGTCGCAGACGTTCGCGGACCGCCGGCTGACGCTTCGCCTCTCCGGCTCGCGCCGGGACGCGGCAAATTTCCTCGCGGCCCTCTCGGCGCGCTACCGGGTCGCCGACTTCGAGGTCTCCTCGGCGTCGCTCGAGGACGCCTTCCTCGAGGCGGTCGAAAGAGGGAGCGAGAGTTGAGCGCGGTCGCTTTTCCGGCGTGGCGCCGGGTCCTCGCGGTCGCGGCGCGGGAGACGCTCTTTCGCTTCTCGAACTTCGGCTGGCTCTTCTGGGACCTCTGCTACCCGGCGGGATATCTCCTCGCGCTCGGCGCGGGTCTGTCGAGCCTCCTCGTGGCCGACATCCCGGGAGGGGGTTACTCGGCGTTCCTGCTCCCGGGGATTCTCGTCATGGCAGGGCAGACGCTCGCCGTGAACTCGTCGTGGGCTCTCTTCATGGACCGGGACAACGGAATCTTCTTCGAGCACCTGACCTACCCGCTCACGCGCGCCAACTTTCTCGGAGGCCGGCTCCTCTTCAACCTCGGGATGGGGGCACTCCAGTCGCTGGTGCTGATCGCCGCGGCCATCCTGGTTCTGCGCGTCCCGGTCGGTCCGGGCCGGGGCACCGCACTCCTCGTCGCCGCGCTCGCCGCGATCCCGCTGTGGTTCTTCTTCCTGTTCGCGGCCGCGATCCGAATCCGGCGGATGGACGCCTACAGCACGTTCCTGAACGTCGTGTTCCTCGGGGCGCTGCTGCTCTCGCCGGTGTTCTACCCGATCGACGAGATGCCGGTGTGGTTCCGCGTCCTCGCCTATGCGAACCCGCTGACGTGGTCGGTCGACCTCCTCCGGGCGATCGCGTTTGGCGGGCTGGACCCCGGAAGGCTGGCGCTCGAAGCGGCGGCGTACGTCGCCGGTACCCTGGCGGCGTTCGTCTGGGCGCTCACGAGCCTGAGGACGGCGCTGCGATGATCGGCCGAATCTGGCACGGATGGACGAGCCGCGAGAACGCGGCGGCCTACGAGGCGCTTCGGAAGTCCGAGATCCTGCCGGCGATCGCAGGCCGGGGCATCCCGGGACTGACCGGCGCGCATTTGATGAGGCGCGACGTCCCGCGGGAGGTCGAGTTCGTGACCATCCTCTGGTTCGAGTCGATCGACGCGGTCCGCGAGTTCGCCGGCGAGGACTACGAAACCGCGGTCGTGCCCGAGAAGGCGCGGCGGCTTCTTACCCGCTTCGACGCGCGGTCGCAGCACTACGAGACGGTGGTGGCGCCGGGCTAGACGCCTCCCACGATCCGCTGCACCGCCCAGTAGAACCCGACGGCGGCGATCGCGATCGAGGCAGGCACGACGATCCGCGACCGGTACCAGGGCCTCTTCCGGAACGGCAGGCCGAAGAGCAGGAACGCGATCGCGATCACGGTCAGCTGACCGGCCTCGACCCCCACGTTGAACGAGAGGAGCGCGGGCAGGAACTCGGAGCGGGGGAGACCCAGATCGGCCAGGACGCCGGCGAACCCCATTCCGTGAAGGAGACCGAACGCGAACACGAGTGCGATCCGCCAGGGCTTCAACTCGGTGGTCGCGATGTTCTCAACCGCCACGTAGACGATCGACAGCGCGATCAGGGGCTCGACGATCGAGCGCGCGAGCGGGACGACTCCGTAGATCGTCAGCGCGAGGGTAATCGTGTGCGCGACCGTGAACGCGGTCACCTGGAGGAGGACCGGCTTCAACCGCGTGGAGAGAAGGAAGATCCCGAGCACGAAGAGGATGTGGTCCGTCCCCTTCGGCAGGATGTGCGTGAATCCCAGCTTCAGGTAGGTGCGCACGACGTCCGCCCGCGTCGGCGGAACGATCGACGCCGCGAGCGCGAACGCCTGGCTCTCCCGCCAGCTTTCGAGCCACTGCCGCTCGACGTTCTCGTCCCCCTCGCTCTCCAGGGTCAGCATGGAGACTCCGAGCCGGACGGGGTTCGACCACGTGAACGTCCGGGCGCCGGCGGGGATCCGTCCCGTCATGAGGAGCCGCAGCTCGGACGCCGCGGCGACCGCGTCGTCGTCCTCGCCGGGGTTCCGCACGAGCTCGATCCGGACTGGAGCCGTCCGCCCGTCGAACGCGGGACGGGATCCCGAAACGGCCTGCCGGAGGATCCCGCCGACCTTCGCGTCGAGCATGGGGGGGATGCCCTCGATCGGCTGGGGCGCGTTCGCGCCGCCTCCCGTCCCGAATCCCGGCGGCAGGTGCTCGCGGTCCAGGATCAGCTCGGCCGCGAAGGTCCCGTCCCTGTGGAAGGTCACGAACGTGCGGAGCGTGCCCAGCTCGTGCGCCGACCCCGCTGCCCCGCAGGCGAAGAGAACGAGCGCGCCAAAAAAAGAAAATCTGGCCGCCCGCATGCCCTCATGCTACGGCGGCCAGAGGAGTTTGGATCCCGGGTTGAAAAATTGGAGGCGGGATCTGACCCCTTCGGGATCAGACCCCGCAACGAGACCGAACGCTCACCAGATCTGGCACCTCGACTCGCGCACCATCGCCGCGCCGGGGCCGCACTCGAACACCCGCGCGAACTCCGGCATGTTGGAGATCGTTCCGATCGAGCGGAACTTGCCGAGCGGGTGCTCGTTGGTCTGAGCCAGCAGCCGCGCGAACTCCGGGCGGTTGTTGGACGCCCAGATGCGCCCGTTGGCAATGAAGAACCGCTCGTCCCCCGACAGGCCGTCAATGGGCGCGGGCTCCGGTTTGCCCTCGAGGCTCTTCTTGTAAGCGCGGTACGCGATGGTGAGCCCGCCCAGGTCCGCGATCGACTCGCCCTGAACGAGCTCGCCCTTCTGGTGAACGTCGCCGTCGACCACGTAGGCGTCGAACTGCTTCACGATGCAGTTCGCGCCCTCGTCGAACTTCTTCGCGTCCTCCGCGGTCCACCAGTCGACCTGGTTTCCCTTTGCGTCGAACTTGCGGCCGGAGTTGTCGAATCCGTGGATGATCTCGTGCCCGATCACCGCGCCGATCGCCCCGTAGTTGATGGCGTCGTCCCCCTCCGAGTAGAAGAACGGCGGCTGGAGGATCCCGGCCGGGAAGACGATCTCGTTCTTCGCCGAGTTGTTGTAGGCGTTGACCTCGGGGGGCGTCATTCCCCAGTCCGTCTTGTCGACCGGCTTGCCGATCTTGGCGAAATCCCGCCGCACCTCGAAGCCGACGCCGGCGATGACGTTCGCGGCGTAGGAGTCGCGCCCCATCTGCAACGCGGAGTAGTCGCGCCACTTGTCGGGGTATCCGATCTTCGTCCCGAAGGCGGCGACCTTCGTCAGCGCCGCTTTTTTCGTCGGCTCGCTCATCCAGGAAAGCGTCCGGATGTCGTCCGCGAGCGCGGCGAGCAGGTTCTGGACCAGCTCGTCCGCGCGCTTCTTCGCCTCCGGCGGGAAGTGCTCCTTGACGTAGATCCGGCCGAGCGCCATACCCATCGCGTCGTCCGTCGCGTTCACGCAGCGCTTCCAGCGAGGCTGGATCTCGGGAGTTCCGGCGAGTGTCGTCCCGTTGAACGCGAAGTTCTCGTCGACGAATCTCTTCGGAAGCGCCGGCGCGATTGCGTTCACGAGGTGCCAGCGGAGATACGCCTTCCAGGTCGGAAGCGGCACGGACTTGACCAGCTTGTTCGCCGCGCGGAAGAAGTCGGGCTGCCAGACGTTGATGGAGACGTCCGCCGGGATCTGTTGCTCGCGGAAGAACGAGGCCCACTCGAGGTTCGGCGCCGTGCGGGAGAAGGCGTCGAGGGTCATCGGATGATGGGTCTTGTCGGGATCCCGGATGTCGACGTTGCTTTGCGAGGCTTCGGCGAGCTGCGACTCGAGAGCGAGGATCGCCTTCGCGTCCGCGGCGGCTTTCTTCGCGGGAGTGCCGGCGAGCTCCAGCATCTTCGCCACGTGGGCGGTGTATTTCTTCCGGAGCTCCACCGACTTCGCGTCCTTCTTCAAGTAGTAGTCGCGGTCCGGAAGGCCGAGTCCTCCCTGGAGGGCGGCCGAAATCACGCGCGACGAGTCCTTGCGGTCCTCCTCCGACCCGAAGACGAAGACGACGCCGACACCTTGAGACTGGAGGCGGCTGATCTCGGAGCGCAGGTCGGCGGTGTTGCGGATCGCCTCGATCCGGGCGAGCTCCGGCTCGATCGGAGCGATCCCTTTCGCCTCGATTGCCGCCTCGTCCATGCAGGCGCCGTAGAAGTCACCGAGTTTCCGCTCATCGGAGCCCTCGGGGGCCGAGCGGTCGGCGGCGAGCTTCTCGAGAATCCCCTTGAGGTCGGTCTGGTTTCGCTGGCGCAGCTCGTCGAACGTGCCCCAGCGCGGGCGGTCCGAGGGGATGGGGTGAGCCGCGAGCCAGCCCCCGTTCGCGTACTGGTAGAAGTCGGTGCAGGCCTGGGTTCCGGTATCCATGCCGCCGACGTCGAGAGTCGTCACGCGGGCCTTGCCCGGTTCGCCGGGAGCGGCCGGCTGCGCGGCGGCCGGAGAAGCGGCGACGACGAGAGCGGCGAGCGCTACTCCCGAAACGAGGCGGGGAATCGTAAGAGCTTTGACGAACATGCTTTTTCCTCCGGTGGCAGGGTCGAGCCCGCCAATCGTGGCCATACGGCCGGGGAACGCAAGGGTTTCGCGGGCAGGACGAGGAGAGTGTTTCCGGGGACCGCATTCAGCTGACAGCTGACAGCTCTTCTAGTTCTCGCCCCCCGGCAGGTTGAGCAGCTTCCGGAAGGGGTCCTTCCACGGAAAGATCTGCGCGTACCGCCAGATCCGGTCGGTGAGCGGCGGTTTCGCAGCCGGGTTCTTGAAGCACTCGGCGCACCGCGGAAGGTTCGAGAAGTCGTGGGTGCGGAATCCTTCCTCGATCGTGGCCAGGAACGGCGAGTTCGCGATCTCGGCGATCGAGTTCTGCCGGACGTTGCCGAGCTTCTGGGTGCCGTCGTAGTCGTAACAGCAGTGCGTGACGTCGCCGTTGCAGAGGATGACGAACCACTGGTACGGCGTCCCCTGGAAGCAGCCGTAGTACGCCTGGTGGAGCTCGGTGACCTCGGAAGTGTCCAGCCCCTCGCACGTCTTCTGGATCACGACGGCCTGGGGATACCGGTCGAGGTGGAAGAAGTCGCGGAACGACTGGACCGACTCGTCGTGGGTCTGGGTCGTGATCATCCTCTGGATCTCGACCGTGATCTTTTTCCCCTTCGACATCTCCAGGAAGCGCCGGATGTTCTCGACCACGGCGTCGAACTTCCCGCCCTTCCGGACGATCGGGTAGACCTCCGGCTTCAGGGTGTCTATGCAGAGGCGGATCTTGACGAGCGAGGTGGACAGGATCTTCTTCGCCCACTCCTCCGTCAGGAGCGTCGCATTGGTCGAGACGCACACTCCCGGGAAGAGGTCGATCGCCTCGGGCAGCCTCTTGTAGAGGAAGGGCTCGCCCATCTCGTGCAGGTAGCGCATCTTCAGGCCGAGGTCCTTCATCTGGCGTGACACGTCCTCGACCATGTCCCACGGCGCGTCCTCGAACGGCCGGGTGAGAACGTCCATGGGGCACATCCCGCAGCGCAGGTTGCAGCGGCTCGTCAGCTCGAGCATGTACTTGAGCGACTTCAAGCGCAGCCCGTTCTTCCCGCGACTCACGATGGCCTCGCTCTCGACGGCTCGAAGCCCGCCATCGCCGCGAGCACCGGAAGCGCGTTCGCCGCGTCGAACAGGATCATCGTGCGCGCGTTGCACTCGTGCGTGCACCGGCAGAGCCGGGCCCGCTTGTCCGCGACGAAGCGCTCGACCGCCTCGCTCTTACGGATCTTGGAGAAGTCGTACCCGGACTCGCGGACGTTGCCGAGAGGCGTCCCGATGAGCTCGCATCCGTAGATCACGCCGTCCTCGGTCAGAACGAACTCCCGCTCTCCGGCGTGGCAGAAGCCCTCGAACCCTCCGCCGCGCGCCTGGCGGGCGACGTACTCGAAGCGCCGGCGGTTGATCTCGCGACGCGCCCGGGTCCGCGCTCCGCGCCAGCCGGTTCGCGCCTCGTCCGGGGGGTAGCGGGAGTCGATCTTCCGCGAGAGCCGCTCGTACAGGTCCACGTCCAGCCCCTCTTTGAGCCCCGCGTCGAAGGCATCGCCCCGGATGAATCCGAGCGAGTGGTGGCTCGGCCGGTACCGGTCCCACACGAACTCGCAGAACTCCTCGATCTCCCTCTGGTTGTCGCGCATGAAGACGGTCGTGACGCCGACGGTCAGGTTCGGCGTCGAGCGCGCGAGCTCCAGGAGCGACTCGAGGCTCTCGAGGGCCCGGTTATACAGGCCGGGCACCGCGCGGACGCGGTCGTGGAATTCCTGGAAGCCGTCGATCGAGACCGAAATGCCGAGAGCGAGGTCGGGGGAGAAGGAGCAGATCCGGGCGGCGACCGCGGCGATCTCGGCGGCGGCGAAGCCGTTCGTCGGCACGCCCACGTTGAAGACGCCGCAGCGCTCGAAGTAGGCGCGGATGATTTCCGGGAGGTCGCGCCGCAGGAAGGGCTCGCCACCCGAGATCAGGAGCAGCCGGATCGGCGGAAGGGTCGCGACGAAGCGTTCGATCTCGGGCAGCGTCAGCTCGTTCTTCCCGGCGTTGATCGGGTAGAAGCAGTGGGCGCACCGCGCGTTGCACACGGACGTCACGAAGTGCGTCCACTGCGCCAGGGCCTCGCCCGGCGCGACCCAATCGCGGGCGAGGGCGAGACCCTGGCGAAGACGGGAGGAAATCACGCGGTCCTCTCGCTGTTCGTCGCGCTCGCTCGCTCGGTACCTGGGTGTGGCTCCGCAGCCCGTTCCTTCCTTGCCTCGCTGAACCCGCGGATCCGATGGACCTCGCCCGCGACCAGCCACGGGAACAACGCAACCGCGCGCCCGGCATACCCGGCGCGGGCCATCCGCGCCACAGTCAGCCAGAGGTGCGGAAACAGGAAGAGCAGAGCGGGCCACCGCACGAGAACTTTTCCGGGGCGGTCCAGCTCCACGCGCGTGCGGTAGATCGTCTTTCCGCACGCGACCTGTTTCTCCCGGAAGGATGCGGGGTCGAGCCGTTCGTGGCGATGGGTCAGTACGATCGCCGGGTCGTACCAGAGCGTCCCGCCGCGCGCGAGGACCCCGAGCGCGAACGCGGTGTCCTCGCCCGAGTTCGTCTCCGGGAACCGGACGTCCTTGACCGCGTCGCGCCGATACACGATCCCCATCGTCGGGATATTTTTCCGCGGACCGGGGCGGCAGGCCCGGATCCACTCCGAGTGGTTGAGGAACCAGTCGAGCTCTCCCCACCGGCCCGGGCGGCCGTTCGCGATGCGGCCGCCGACCGCCACGATCGCGGGGTCCGCTTCAAAGGTGTTGCGCGCGCGCTCCAGCCAGTCGCGCGGCGCGATCGCGTCGGCGTCCAGGAAAGCAAACGCGTCCCCCTTTGCCGCGGCCATCCCGGCATTTCGCGCGCCCCCGGCGTTGCGGCGACTGCTGTTCGCCAAGACCCTGCCGCCTGCGCGCCGGGCGGTCTCGGCCGAGCCGTCGGTCGACGCGTCGTCCACGACGAGGACCTCGAGCGGCGGCTCCGTCTGTTCGAGAACCGAACGGACCGAGTCCGCCACGGTCTGTGCAGCGTTGCGGCAGGGGATGATGACGGAAGCGCGCATGGAAACGGTCAGTCTAGCGCGCGGCCTCCGCCTCCGCCTCGAGGAGGATGCGGTAGCGGAAGAGGGACCCCAGGACGGGCAGCCGCCAGAGCGCCCGTTCCACCCACCGGACTCCCGGAAAAGGCGCCAGGGAGTACCGCAGCGAGCGGACCCGCCAGCCTTCGCCCTCGATCAGCCTCCGAAGCTCCCGGGGCCGCCGGACCGCGATGTGCTCCGGGAACTGCTTCAGCAGAAACCCGCGCGCCTTGAACCGTTCCACGTAGTGCTCGCGGTTGGGCGTGTAGGCGACGAACCGGCCGCCGGGTTTCAGAACGCGCGCGAGCGACCGGAGCATCCGGCGAACGGTGTCGTCGTCGACGTGCTCGAGCAGGTCGAACGCACCGGCGACGTCGATCGACCCTTCCGGAATCGCGGAGAGATCCGCCACGTCTCCCTCGATGAACCGAACGTTTCGAAGACCGCGATCCCGGGCGCGCGCCTCCGCGAGCTCCAGGGCCCGCGGCGAAGCGTCCATTCCGATGGCCTCCTTCACGCGCGGCGCGAGGAGGAAGCACACGTCGCCGAGGGCGCTTCCCAGGTCGAGAACCGTGTGCTCGAGAGACGGCCGCGCCAGCGAGAGAATGTCGCGGTCGCGCTCGGCCCACTTGCGCTGCGGTGCCGCGAACGCCGTGACGCGGTGGAGCTGGTCGAAGTACTCGTCGGGGTAGAGGTCGTCGCGAAACGCCATGCGGTCGCTGTAGTCTACGCAGCCCACCATGAAGACCCCGTGGGAAAAGTTTTCGCTGCCCGGAGACCGGCCGGCGTACGCCCGCGGAGATTCCGCCGAGTTCCGAAAGACGCTCCGCGAGATCTTCGGTCCGCTCGTCGAGCGGGTGGAGAAGTGGCCCGCGTCCCCGCTCGAGTGGCTGATGGCCGAGGTCCCGGGCGAGGGGTCGCTGCGCTCTTTCTTCAGTGACCTCGGTAAGCGTCTGACGCCGGCGGGGTCGCTCTGGGCCGTGTTTCCGAAGAAGCCGTTTTCCGAGGAACTCACCTTCCCGTTCTCGTGGATCGACGTTCAGAAGGCGGGTCTGGCGAGCGGTCTCGTCGACAACAAGATCGCGGCGTTCTCGGCGCGCCTGACGTCCATCCGCTTCGTGATCCCGGTCTCCCGACGACAGTCCCGCGCGCCGGGTCGCCGGTAGAATCACCGCTTGCCCCGGGATTCCGTCACCATCGTGGGGGCCGGCCTCGCCGGCTCCGAGTGCGCCTGGCAGCTCGCCCGCCGCGGCCACTCCGTGCGCCTCTACGAGATGCGGCCGAAGGTCCAGACCGCGGCGCACCAGACCGGCCGCTGCGCGGAGCTCGTCTGCTCGAACTCCTTCCGATCCGACAACCCGCGAAACGCGGTCGGGTTGCTCAAGCGCGAGATGGAGCTGCTCGACTCGCTGGTCATCGCGAGCGCGCGGGCCGCGGCGGTCCCGGCGGGTGACGCCCTGGCCATGGACCGGGATGAATTCTCGCGGCGCGTCACCGAAGCCATCGAGTCGCGCCCCGAAATCGAGGTCGTGCGGGACGAGGTCACCGAGATCCCCCGCGGGACTTTTGCGGTCCTCGCGACGGGGCCGCTGACCTCGGCGGCGCTCGATCGCGCCATCGGGGAGCTCCTCGGCACCGAGGACCTCTACTTCTACGACTCGATGGCTCCGATCGTCGCGCTTTCCTCCCTCGACCTCTCGAAGATGTATGCCCTCTCACGATACGGCAAGGGTTCCGGCGACGACTACTGGAACTGCCCGCTCACCCGGGAGGAGTACGAGGGCTTCGTGGCTGACCTTCTTTCCGCCGAGATCGTGCCGGTGAAGGACTTCGAGAAGGGGATCTACTTCGAGGGCTGCCTGCCGATCGAGGTGATGGCGGAGCGAGGCGTCGAAACGCTCCGACACGGCCCGATGAAGCCCATGGGTCTCCCCGACCCCCGCACGGGTCGAAACCCCTGGGCGGTGGTGCAGCTCCGCCAGGACGACCTCGCGAAGGAGCACTACAACCTGGTCGGCTTCCAGACGAAGCTGAAGGTCGGCGAGCAGCAGCGGATCTTCCGGAAGATCCCGGGCCTCGAGAATGCGGCGTTCGTGCGCTACGGGATGCTCCACCGCAACACGTACATTCACGCTCCCGCGCACCTCGACCGCTTCTGGCGGATGCGGCGGGAGCCGCAGGTCTTCTTCGCCGGCCAGATCACGGGGGTCGAGGGATACGTCGAGAGCGCGGCCACCGGGCTCGCCGTCGGAATCACGATCGCCCAGCTCCTGGAGGGCCGGGATCCCGTGCCGCTGCCCTTTGCGACCGCGATGGGGTCGCTGTCGCGACACTGCTCGGAGCGACCGGCCACGAAGACGTTCGAACCGATGAACGTGACGTTCGGAATGATCGAGGACACGTCCCACTCTCCGGTCCGCGACAAGGCGGTCCGGCGGCAGCAGATGGTGGATCGGGCGCTCGCCGCGATTACGGACTGGAAAGAGGCGACGGCGGCGAGAGAAGCCGTCACGACGTTATGAGCACGCTCGTGGACCTCGCGATCTCCGGCGCCGACGTCGACGAGGCCCGCCGCCGCATCGCGGGCGTCGCGCACCGCACACCGGTGTTCCACTCGCAGCAGTTCGACGCGCTTTCCGGCGCGACCGTCTTCTTCAAAGCCGAGAACCTCCAGCGGGCCGGCGCTTTCAAGTTCCGCGGCGCATACAACAAGATCCGCGCGGAGCAGGAGCGCGGGAGCTTTTCGGAGGTCGTCGCGTACTCCTCCGGGAACCACGCGCAGGCCGTCGCGCTCGTCTGCCAGTTGCTCGGGCTGAAGGCGACGATCGTCATGCCGGAGGACGCGCCGCCCGCGAAGCTCGCGGCGACCCGCGGCTACGGCGCGGACGTGGTGCTGTACGACCGTTACGCCGGCGATCGGGTGGAGATCGGCGAACGGCTCGTCCGCGAGCGCGGCGCTCTGCTCGTCCCGCCGTACGACGACGCGCTCATCATGGCGGGCGCGGGCACGGCGACCTGGGAGCTCCTCGAGGAAGCGCCGGATCTCGACTTCCTGGTCGTGCCGGTGTCCGGCGGCGGCTTGATCGCGGGCTCCGCGACGGCCGCGAAGCACCTTCGCCCGGGGATCGTGGTCTATGGCGTCGAGCCCGAGACCGGCGACGACACGGCCCAGTCCCTCGCGAAGGGGGAGCGCGTGCCGATTCCGGTGCCGCGCACGATCGCCGACGGGTTGCAGGTCCCCTGCATCGGGGAGCTCACTTTCCCCATCATTCAGAGAACCGTGGAACGGGTTCTCCTCGTATCCGATGACGAGATGATCGACACCCTCGCCTGGACGCTCGAGCGTATGAAGGTGCTCGTCGAGCCTTCGGGCGTCGCCGGGATGGCTGCGGTCAAGCACCGTCGGGCTGACTTCGCGGGAAAGCGCGTCGGGGTGATCTGGAGCGGCGGGAACCTGGATTCGAATCGGCTGGCCGCGTTCCTCGGCAAAGTGGCGAGCTGATCGCTTGAGGAAGCTCCTCGCCGCGGGCGCGCTGGCGTTCGCCTGCGCTCGACCGATCTCCGCGCACGACTTCTGGATCGAGCCGACGAGCTTCCGGCCCGAAGTCGGGTCGACCGTGGGGCTGGCGCTGCGCGTCGGCGAGGGTTTCCGGGGAGATCCGGTGCCCCGAATGAACGAGAAGATCGTGAAGTTTGTCGTGGTCTCGGCGGCCGGGGTGGAAGTGAACGTCGACGGCGTTCCCGGACGAGACCCGGCGGGGAGGGCGCGAGTGATGCAACCCGGGTACGGCGTCGTCGGTTACCGGAGCACCCCCTCCTTCCTCGAGCTCCCGGCGGAGAAGTTCGAGGCCTATCTGAAGGAGGAGGGCCTGGAGGCGATCATCGAGACTCGCGCCCGCCGCGGCGAGTCGGAAAAGCCGTCGAAGGAGATCTACTCGCGCTGCGCGAAGGCGCTGCTCGACGCCGGAGGCGCCGGCGCCGCGGGCTTCGATCGCGAGCTCGGGTTCCGGCTCGAGCTCATCCCGGAGAAGAGCCCGAAAAAGATCGTGGCAAAGGGGGCTCGCTTCCGGTCCGACTCCTTTACGAGAACAAGCCGCTGGCCGGGGCGCTCGTCGTCGCGATGAACCGCGACGATCCGACCCGGAGGCTTTCCGCTCGGTCCGACCGGTCGGGACGCGCTCTCTTCGCGCTGACGGCCGGCGGAGTCTGGCTCGTCAAGGCGGTTCACATGGTGCCCGCGCCCGCCGGATCGGGGGCGGACTGGGAAAGCCTGTGGGCCTCGCTGACCCTCGAGACGCCTTAAACCCGCCTGAACCCGGAAATAGCAGGTCGCGGCGCTGGTATTAAAGGCGTCGTGACCTCCCGGTTTCCAGCCCTAGTCCTCTCCGCGGTCGTCCTGGCGACGGGCTGCGCGAAGCAGAGCGCGAGCGACGCTCCGGCTCCGGGAACGTCGAGGGCCGCGCCGTCGGCGTCCGCGCGCCGGTTTGCCCTCCGCGGGGTCGTTCGCGCCGTCGACGCATCGAAGCGGGAAGTCACGGTGGATCACGAAGCCATTCCCGACTTCATGGACGCGATGACCATGAGCTTCCCGGTGCACGACGATCCCCAGGTCTTCGAAATCCTGCATCCCGGCGACCGCGTTGAGGCGAAGCTCGTCGTCGACGGCGGAAACTACTGGCTCGAGCAGATCCTGACGAAGGGATTCGTCGGGACGCCCGTGGCGGGCTCGCCCCCGTCGGCGGTCGTCACTCCCGAGCCGAACCGCGGGGTCGCGGTGGGTGACGCGGTTCCCGACTTCGCGCTGACCGACCAGACCGGCCACACCGTGCGCCTTTCGCAGATGCGCGGAAGCCCGGTCGCGGTGACGTTTCTGTACAGCCGCTGCCCGATCGCCACGGCCTGTCCGCTGACGGCGACGAAGTTCGCGAAGCTCGACTCCCTCCTGAAGGAGAAGGGCTTCGGGAAGATCCTGACGATCACGGTCGATCCGGAGCACGACACGCCGAAAGTCCTGGCGGCGTACGCGAAAAGCCTCGGCGCGGATCCCGAGCGGTGGAAGTTCCTCACCGGAGATCCGAAGGCCGTCGCGACGGTGGCGACGAGCTTCGGCATGCTCTACTACCCGGACGCCGGACAGATCGTCCACGGTCAGGCCGTCGCGGTGGTCGATCCGGCGGGGCGGCTCGCCACCATCTACTACGGACAGAGCTGGGATCCGGAGCACCTGCTCCGCGACCTGGAGAAAGCGAGGAAGGGATGAAAAGCACGCGGCTGCTCGCGGCGCTCGTCTTCGGCGGTCTCGTTTCGTTCGGTCTCGTTCTCTACGCGACGGAAGACCACCCGTCCGCGCTCTACAAGGAGTTCTGCGCCAAGTGTCACGGGGAGGACGGCAAGGCCGACACGCCGAAGGGCCGGCAGCTCATGGCGCAGGACATGACCGACCCCGAGTGGCAGGCGGAAGAGACGGACGAAGAGCTGATCGAGATCATCACCAAAGGGGGGGAGGACATGCCTCCTTTCGGCAAGAAGCTGACCAAGGAACAGATCGAGAGCCTCGTGAAAAAGGACGTGCGCGGGTTCGGGAAGAAGAGCGCGAAGTGACCGCGCAGCGATTCCTTCTGCCGTGAAGCTGCGGGCGCTTCTCGTCGTCGGATTGCTGGCGGGCCTCTTCGCGCCCCGCTGGCTTCCCCAGCCGTTTCACGCGTCGTGCTGCTGCCCCGAGGGAATGGAGGGCGCCTGCAGCCGGACGACGAACGCGTCTTGTTCCGTGAAGCGCTGCATGCCGGACGGGGCCGCGGCCATCTCGATTTCCGCGGCGCGACTTCTTCTCCCCGCGGCGCAGAAGCTGCCCGCTCCTTCCGGCGGCGACCTTCTGGCCGTTCTCGACGCCCCGGCCGCCCTCGCCCCTCCAGCCGACCCGTCCGATCCCCCTCCGCGCGGGCGGGCCTGACCCCGATTCGGCGCGATCCCGCCAACCGCTTCGCGGCCGGCGGACGCGTTTCGTCAGGCCTTCGACCCGGAGGTGTGCCGTGGTTTCTCTCCATCGGATCGCGCTCGTCCGTCTGGCGGCGGCGGTCACGGTCTTTCTGAGCCTTCCGGCCGGCGCGTTCGCAAGCTGCGGCTCCGCGACGTGCCCCATGGATCCGCAGTCGCTGAACCTCCCGCTGCCGCGGCAGTTCACGCTCGACGTCTCGTTCCAGTACATCGACCAGGATCAGGTTCGGATCGGCCGCCGCGATGGCACCGTCGGCGAGATCCATTCCCACCACGACGAAGTCGAGACGTTGAACCGTGGGGCCGGCTTCCTCCTGAACTACGCAACGAGCGACCGCCTGATCCTGTCGGCGTCCATTCCGTTCGTTTCGCGCTACCACGAGCACATCGAAGACACGCACCTCGATTCGCACGGTGCGGCGGTCTCTCCCAAGGCGCTTCGACACCACGTGAAGGAGACGTGGCGGTTCGACGACCTTGGAGACGTCTCGGTGGCTGGCCGCTACCGGGTGACGCCGAAGTTCTGGGCAACGGGTGGTGTCGAGCTCCCGACCGGGAAGCGCCGACCGGCCAACGACGAGGGGGAGGTCGCCGAGCCGACGCTCGCGGCCGGCTCCGGCTCTGTCGATCTCTTCGGCGGCGTGGTCTTCCAGACGCAGGTGCCCGTTCCGACTCTCTCGCGCGGGGTTCTCGGGAGCGCCGCCGTGATGCCGTTCTTCGCCGGCGCCACGTACCGCCGGAACGGCCGGGGAACCGAGGACTACCGCTTCGGGCACGAGCTCCTCGTCAACGCGGGACTCCTGTATCCGGTGCTCACGCACTTGCAGGTTCTCGCGCAGGTGAATGCCGAGTTCCGCGGTAAAGACGACGTCGGGAGCACGGACGAGGATTCGGACCACACCGGGCGGACGTCGCTCTTCCTGAGCCCGGGCGTGCGCGTCGGCCTCCCCGGCGGTATCGCGGCATACTGGGTCGTGCAGATCCCGATCTATCAGCGCGTGAACGGAATCCAGCTCACGGCGGACTACAACCTGGTCGGAGGAATCCAGGCGCGCTTCTAGTGGACGAAGTTTCCGAGCCTCCCGCGCCGCCGGATGCCGCCGAAGAACCTGTCGCGGGGACAGGTCCTGCGGACCTGCACCCGCAGCAGTCCAGAATGGGGACCATCCGCTCCTACGTTGTATTCCCTTCGCGGATCGTGCAGCCGCGCGACGTGCAGGTCTATCTGCCGCCCGGTTACGAGCGAGAGACACTCCGGCGCTACCCGGTCCTGTATCTCCAGGATGGACAGAACGTTTTCGAGAAGGGAGACCTGGGCGTGGGCTGGCTGGTGAACGAAACCGCCGACGCTCTCATCCAGGCTGGTCGAATCGAGCCGCTCATCGTCGTCGCGGTGGCCAATACCGCGGAGCGCCGCGAGGAGTACACGCCGACCGCCATCGAGTGGAAGGTGGCGAACGGCCCCATTACGAAAGGCGGAGGAAAGGCGCACCTCTACGGCCGTTTCCTCATCGAAGAGCTGAAGCCGTTCATCGACCGTACGTACCGCACCCGTCCGGACGCGGCGAGCACGACGCTCGGAGGTGCTTCCCTGGGCGGTCTCGTTTCGGCGTGGCTGGCGCTCCAACACCCCGGAGTTTTCGGCAGCGTGCTCGCGGTCTCGCCGGCCGCCTGGTGGGACAACTCCGTGATCGTGACGAAGATCGCAGCCCTGCCGCGGCCTGCTCCGGTGCGGTTCTGGGTGGACATCGGCACGCTCGAGGGAGAGAACGCCGTCTCCGGCGCCCGCCGGCTGCGCGACGCGCTGCTGGCGAAGGGCTGGAAACGGGGGAAAGACTTCGAGTACGTCGAGCAGGAAGGCGGGCGGCACGACGAGACGTCCTGGGGCTCTCGCGTCGAGGGAATGCTGACCTTCCTGTACGGAACGGAGAAGACTTAGTAGACCGGGTCTTCCAGCGAGAAGCCGAAGAGCCCGGCGAAGAGCGGCGGGTGAAAGCTCGCCGCGTCGCGCGGCAGGCGCTCGCCCGTGTGCGCGATGGTCTCGATCTCGGAGAACGGCATCGGGCGCCCGAGGATCGCGGCCTGCGCCGCGCCCGCCTCGACCGCCGCGAGCGCGGCCGCCATGTCGGTGGCGAAGGTCAGCTTACCGTCGCGGGCGAGCGTCGCCGGTTCCACGGAGAGGAGCCTCGACAGAAGCGCGACGTCGATCGCCGCGACGTCGAGCCGGCGCCACTCCTCCGAGCGGTCCTCCGGCCATGGAAGGGCGTCCGGCCGGTCGCGAAGGACGAAGAGCGTGGGCTTCGCGCCTCCCGCGGCGAGGACGAAAGCAGGACGCTGTCGCGAGAGGTCGTGGAGCGCCGCGAGCGCCTCGCTGGTCGATGTGTACTCGCGGGTCTCGAAGAAATCGGCGGCCGAGTAGACGAGGTGCGCCGGGTTCCAGTCCATCATCCCCGACAGCAGCCGGTGCACCGGACGGACCACGAGAGCGGGGGAGTCTGCGTCGACGATCGCGCAGAGCTTGTACTTCGCGCCGCCGAACTTCACGGCCGCGGGGTCCTTCGAATACTCGAGGGCAGCTTCGAATCGGTCCTCCCCCTCAGCGAGGATCGCCTCGGCGTTCTTGACGACACCCTGGAGCTCGACGTGTTCGGCGTAGTCGGTGATGCGATACCCGTCGTGGCGGACGCCTCCGGAGTCGAGCGCCGTCAGGTCCGGCCGCCGCGTCGTCGAGAGGAGACCGGAGAGCGGAGCTAGCGTCAGCAGTAACCCGGGTTCGAAGTCCGCCTTCAACGCACGGAGCCGCGCGAGCGCCGCTTCGCGCGCGTCGGCGTCGGGCTCCTCGAGCCGGAGGAGTCGGTCCCTCGACGGCTCGGCCAGCCGGACCAGGCCTACGAGTGCGTCGCGGACGAGCGTCGCTCCCTCGTGAACGAACGTCTGGCGATACTTCCAGAGCCCCGGCCGGCGCTCCTTTTCCAGCACTCCCCGTGCGATCCAGTCGGCGAGCGTTGCCGCGGCGGCTTCGGGGTCGCCGGCCGAGGTGAGCCGCGCGATGTTCTCGGTCCCGACCGCGGCGGGGTCCGCGTCGGGCGGTGCGATGAGAAATGCCAGTCCGTGCTCCGCGATTGCCGTGCGGGAGTATCGGATCGAGCGGAAGGGTCGAAGCTCCACGGCGGGCGGGATTGTAAGACCGTCCTACCTCGCCCCTGTCATCCCGAGCGAAGCGAGGGATCGGCCCCCAACTTGTCATCCTGAGCGAAGCGAAGGATCTCTCGAAATTCAAGGGAGACTTCGTGCGCCGCGACAGGACGACGGGACGTAGATGACAGCGCAGAGAGCTACACTCTTTTCGTGCTCACGCTCGCGCGGGCGATCGACGAGTTCGAGGGCTACATCGCCGACGCGCGCCGCTTCTCGAAGCGGACGGTCCTCGCGTACCGGAGCGACCTCGACCGCTTCGCGGACTTCTGGGAGCGGGACTTCGGAGAGGGCAGCGCGGCAAAGTCCCCGCTCTCCCGGGTCGACACGCTCGCGGTCCGGTCGTACCTGGCGTCGCTCCACCGCGCGAAGCTGGCGAGCCGCTCTCTCGCACGGCACCTGTCGACGCTTCGGTCCTTCTTCCGGTGGGCCTGCCGCGAGGGGCACGTCGAGAAGAACCCGGCGCGGGCCCTCCCCTCGCCGAGGCTGCCGCGCACGTTGCCCCGCGCGATGACGCAGCCGGACACCGAGCGGCTCCTCGAAACGGACGACGAGGGATCGTTCCCCGAGCGCGACCGCGCGCTCTTCGAGCTCCTCTACGCGACGGGCCTGCGGGTGTCGGAAGCCGCGGGCCTCGACCTCGAGGACGTGGACTTCGCGTCGCGGCTGCTGCGGGTCGTCGGAAAGGGCAACAAGGAGCGCATCGCTCCCTTCGGGGAGGAGGCGGGCGAGGCGCTGTCGGCGTATCTGCCCGTGCGTCAAGTCCGACGCCGCGTCGCCCTCGAGAGCGGGGACGACGACGGCGAACCGGTTTTCGTCAACGCGCGCGGGGGACGCCTGACCACCCGCTCCATGGCGCGCCTTCTGAAAATCCGGCTGCGGGCGGCGGGCCTGTCCGCCGAGATTTCACCGCACGCTCTGCGGCACTCGTTCGCGACGCACCTGCTGGAGGCGGGCGCGGACCTGCGGGCGATCCAGGAGTTGCTCGGCCACGCGTCGCTCTCGACGACGCAGAAGTACACG
Source organism: uncultured Acidobacteriota bacterium (assembly GCA_963765835.1). GTDB lineage: Bacteria > Acidobacteriota > Thermoanaerobaculia > UBA5066 > Gp7-AA6 > Gp7-AA6. The sequence continues at coordinate 32,928 of CAVXYF010000013.1, forward strand.
CACTTGGACGCCGCGCGGCTTCGGGAGGTGTACCGGAAAGCGCACCCGAAGGCGTGAAGTCGAAAACGCGGTATTCTCGATTCCCCATGAATCCGGGGGGAAAATGGCGGTCCACGACGATCGTGTGCGTGCGCCACGACGGCCACGTGGCCATGGCTTCGGACGGCCAGGTGACGCTCGGAACGACCATCATGAAGAAGACGGCGGCGAAGATCCGCCGGCTGGCGGGCGGTGACGTACTCGCCGGTTTCGCGGGTTCTTCTGCCGACGCGTTCGCCCTCTTCTCGCGCTTCGAGATGAAGATGGACGAGCACCGCGGCAACCTGGAGCGCGCCGCCATCGAGCTCGCGAAGGACTGGCGGACCGACAAGATGCTCCGCCAGCTCGAAGCTCTCCTGATCGTCGCGGATCGGAACAGCTCGCTCCTCCTCTCCGGGACCGGCGACCTGATCTCTCCGGAGGAGGGCGTCCTCGCGGTGGGCTCCGGAGGGCCCTACGCGCTCGCGGCGGCGCGCGCGCTGCTCAAGCACTGTCCCACTCTCTCCGCGGCGGAGCTCGCGCGCGAGTCGCTCCTGGTCGCGTCGGAGATCGACATCTACACGAACAACAACATCACGCTGGAGGAGATCTGAGGTGGTCTTCCTGATGCCCGGCGACACGGCCCCGGGGGAAGCAGCTCCGGCCGCTCCCTCTCAACCCGCGCCCATTCCCGGCGCGCGCACTCCGCGGGAAATCGTCGCGGAGCTGGACAAGTTCGTCATCGGCCAGGGCCGCGCCAAGAAGGCCGTCGCGATCGCACTGCGCAACCGCTGGCGCCGGCAGCAGCTCGAGCCCGAGATGTCGCGCGAAATCCTGCCGAAGAACATTCTCATGATCGGGCCGACCGGCGTGGGAAAGACGGAGATCGCCCGCCGCCTCGCGCGGCTCGCCGACGCGCCGTTCCTCAAGGTCGAGGCGTCGAAGTTCACCGAGGTCGGTTACGTCGGGCGCGACGTGGAGTCGATCATCCGCGACCTGACGGAGGTCTCGGTTCAGATGGTGCGCGATGAGCGCATCGCGGAGATCAAGGACCGCGCGCTGGTCCGCACGGAGCAGCGGCTCGTGGACCTTCTCGCGCCGTCGTTCCCCGACCCGGAAGGCGAGGAGACCCGCAGCCGGGTGAAACAGCTGCTGCGCGAGGGGAGGCTCGAGGAGCGCCTGGTCGACGTCGAGGTCATGGACAAGACCTTCCCGTCCTTCGAGATCGTCACGGACAAGGGCGTCGAGGAGATGGACATCAACGTCAAGGAGATGCTGCCGGGTCTCTTCGGCGGCAAGAAGAAGCGGCGCAAGACGACGGTGAAGGACGCGCGCGAAATCCTCCAGGCCGAGGAGGAGGGGCGGCTCGTCGACACCGGACAGGTGGCGCGCGAGGCCGTCGACCGCGCGCAGTCGAACGGCATCGTGTTCCTCGACGAGATCGACAAAGTCGCGGGGCGCGAGTCCGGCCGGAGCGGGCCCGACGTGTCGCGCGAGGGTGTGCAGCGCGACCTCCTGCCGATCGTGGAGGGGACGGTCGTCAACACGAAGTACGGCTTCGTGAAGACCGACCACGTCCTCTTCATCGCGGCCGGCGCGTTCCACGTGTCGAAGCCCTCGGACTTGATCCCGGAGCTCCAGGGACGCTTTCCGATCCGAGTCGAGCTCGACTCACTGACCGAGGCGGACTTCGTGCGGATCTTGACCGAGCCGGAGAACGCGCTCCTGAAGCAGTACCGCGCGCTCCTCTCCGCGGAGCAGGTCGACCTGTCGTTCACGGACGAAGCCGTGCGCGAGATCGCCCGCGACGCCGAACGCGTCAATCGCGCGCTCGAGAACATCGGCGCCCGCCGGCTCCACACCATCCTCGAGCGCCTCCTCGAGGAGATCTCGTTCGCCGGGCCCGAGAACGCGGGCCGCGCCATCTCGATCGGGGTCGACGACGTCCGCGGCGCCCTCGCGGACCTGGTCCGCGACGAGGATCTGTCCCGTTACGTCCTCTAGACGGCGCGCCGCGCTCGTCCTCCTCCTGATTCCGGTCGCCGTCGCCTGCGGCAAGAAGGGCGACCCGCAGCCGCCGCTCCCGCGCGGACCCAACGCGGTCTCGGACCTGGCGGTCGAGCAGGAGGGAGCGGACGTCGTCCTCACGTTCTCGTACCCCGACCGGCTGATGAACGGCGACCCGCTCCGCGACCTCGCGTCCGTCGAGATCTACCGCGCGGTCGAGCCGTCGCCCGCGCTCGTGACGACGCGACCCCCCGCTCGCGGTCCCGCCCCCGCCGGAGACCAGGCGCCCGGCTCCACGGCGCGGCGCGAGGCGGCCAACGTCCGGCTCGCCGAGGCCGCGTTCTACCGGGAGGCCAAGCGCATCGACGCGCTGCCCGTGGCGGCGATCGCAGAGCGCACGCGCGGCGCGACGATCGTGTATCGCGATCCGCTCGCCCCGCTCTTCGCCGGGGGGAAGCTTCCGGCCTCGCTCGCGTACGCCGTGGTGTCCGTACGCCGCGGCGGCGAGCGCAGCCCGCTGTCGAACATCGTCTCGTTCTCGCCGGACGTGCCGCCGGGACCTCCGACGATCGTCCGCATCACGCCGGAGCAGGGGCGTATCTGTATCGAGTGGACCCCGCCCGAAACCGACGTGATCGGCCGGCCGGCCGCGATCGGCGGGTACCGCGTCTATCGGCGGACCCTGCCCGAGGAGGCCTACGACGCGCCGTTGAACGCGGACCCCGTTCCCGAAACGGTCTTCGTGGACACGACCGCCCCGTCCGGCGCGGCTCTCGTGTACACGGTCCGCGCGACGCTGCCCGGAAAGCCGAAGGTCGAGGGGGTTCCGGCGGTCGAAGACGGCGTCGACTACCGGGACGTGTTCCCTCCCGCCGCTCCCGCGCGCCTGGACGTCCTGCCCGAGGCGGGAGCGGTGCGGCTCCTCTGGGACCCCGTCGGGGCGCCGGACCTCGCGGGATACGTCGTCTACCGGGCTGAAACAGACGGAAGCCCGCCGGCGCGGCTGACCGAGAAACCGATCACCGACACCTTCTTTACCGACACGGCGGTGCAGCCGCGCCAGCGATACCGCTACACCGTCGTCGCCGTGGATGCGGCGGGCAACGCGAGCGCGCCGTCGCCGGAGGCCCTCGCGGAGACGCTTTAGACTTCCCGCGATGGCGCTGCCGGATCGGTTCGTCAAGATGGCGGGAGGGGGCAACGACTTCCTCCTGTTCGAGGCGGACGGCCGCCGGCTTTCCGACGAGGACTCGCGGCGGCTCGCCCGGCTGTGCCGCCGGGGTTTGTCCGTCGGCGCCGACGGCGCGCTCTTCGTCTCCGGCGGCGGGAACGGCCGGATCCGCCTGGACTATTACAACGCGGACGGCGGCCTCGCTTCGTTCTGCGCCAACGGCACGCGCTGCGCGGCGCGCTACGCGGTGACCCGCCGGCTCGTGTCGGAGCCGGGGCTCTTCCTGGACACGGGCTGGGGCGAGATCGGCGCGCGCGTGGACGGGGAGTCGGTCACTCTCGCGCTCCGGGACGTTCTCGTCCCGGGCGAGCCGATCCTTCTCGACCCGCGGAGTCCCGACCGGTATTCCACGGCCGGCCTGCCTCCGCACGGCACGCCCATCCACGTGGGCGTTCCACACCTCGTCATCTTCGTGGACGAAGACCTCGCGACACTTCCGGTCGAGCGGCTCGGTCCGCCGCTGCGCCGCCATCCGCTCCTCCCCGACGGCGCGAACGTCAACTTCGTCCGCGTCACCGCGCCGGGCCGGCTCCAGGTCCGCACCTGGGAGCGCGGCGTCGAGGCCGAAACGCTCTCGTGCGGCTCGGGCGTGGTGGCCTCGGCCCTCGTGGCGGCGCTCCGCGGACACTCGGAGCTCCCGGCCGTCTGCTCGACGAAGAGCGGCGTGGACTTGACCGTGAATGCCGTGGCCGCCGACGACCTCTTCCACGGGATCACGCTCTCCGGCGACGCGCGCGAGATCTTTTCGGGACAGCTGACCGAAGAGGCGTGGAAGGAGTGACTCCTTGAGGACGATCCGCTTCGACTCTCCGGAGGCCCCGCCGCGGCCGTCGAAGATCGTCGGGGTTGGGCGCAACTATCGCGACCACGCGGCGGAGATGGGCAACGCCGTACCGGACGCCGAGCCGCTGCTCTTCCTGAAGGCCCCGTCGGCGCTCGTCGTCGACGGCAGCGACATCGTGCTGCCGCCGGAGTCCGGGAGGGTGGACTACGAGGGAGAGCTCGCCCTCGTGATCGGCCGGCGCATCAAGAGCTGGCCGCAGGAGAACTGGCTCGACGCCCTCGCCGGGATCTGCTGCGCGAACGACGTCTCCGCGCGGGACCTCCAGAAGAAGGACGGGCAGTTCGCGCGCGCGAAATCGTTCGACACGTTCTGCCCGGTGGGCCCCGCGATTGCAGTGGGAGTCGATCCCTCCGACCTCGCGATCCAGACGCGCGTGAACGGAGAGGTCCGCCAGTCGTCGCGCACGTCGCAGATGGTGTTCTCGCCGGCGTTCCTGCTCGCGTACATCTCGCGGATGATGACGCTCCTCCCCGGCGACCTCATCCTGACCGGCACCCCCGCGGGCGTCGGACCGCTCTCCCCGGGCGATCGCGTCGAGGTCGAGATCGAGGGCGTCGGCGTCCTCGCCAACCGCGTCGCCGCGCCGGATGCCGCCGGGGGATAACGCAACCGGGCGGTTGCGTATCGCCCTCGCAGCCCTCCTTCTCCTCGTCGTCGCCGTATCGATGGCGGCGACCCTCTCACCTCCGGAGCTCGCGCGCCGGTGGAGCTGGCTGCGCCACGCGATTGCGGGGGAGCGAATTTCTCCCGCGCAGCGCACCGGGTTCTGGTTCGATCGTAACTACGCCGCCTTCCTCGAGGAGGTCCGCCGCCGGACGCCGGCGTCGGCTACGGTCGCGGTGATCGCGCCGCCGTGGCCCGACGTGTATGCCTACCAGGCGGTCTATCGGCTCGCCCCCCGCCGGGTCGTGGACTCCCGCCGCGCCGGCGAGGCGGACTTCGTCGCCGCGTACCGGATCCAAGCCGCGAACGCCCCCGGCGCGACGGCGATCCCGCACGGCACTCTTTCCCGCTCCCGGCGATGACGTTCCTCGCCGCGGTCGCAGGAGTTCTGGGCGGCGTGCTGCTGGCGGGCGCCGTGGGGTTCTGCGTGGCGCGGTTCTTCACCGGCGGCTCGACGCGCGCCGAGGTTGCCGCGTGGAGCCTCGCGGCGGGACTCCTCGTCCAGTCGCTCGTCTACCTCGTCGCCGTTTCGCTCTGGCCGGCGTCCGGCCCCGCGCCGCTTCTGGCGCTCGACGCGCTCGTCGTCGCAATCGCACTGCTCATCGCGCCCGCTCTTGAGCCCGCCGCGGGTGCGACGGAGAAGACGCCGCCCGCGGCCCGGGTGCTCCTCGCCGTCGCCGCCGTGGCGTGGGCCGCGTTCCTGGTCCAGGCCGTCGCGGAGCCGATGTGGTCCACGGACTACCTCGCCATCTGGGGGCTGAAAGGCAAGACGATCGCCACGATGGGCTACGTCCCGGCGCGGCTCTTCGACGACCCCGCACTCTTCTGGGCGCACCGCGAGTACCCGCTCCTCGTCCCGCTGTCGCTCGCGACGCTGGCCACGGTCACGGGCGGATGGGACGACCAGGCGCTGGGGCTCTTCTTCCCCCTCTGCGAGCTCGCCACTCTCCTCGCGCTCTTTGGATTCCTGACGCGGCGCGTCTCCCGCGTCTCGGCAGCAGCCGCGTGCGCGCTCGCGGCCCTCTGCTTCCCGCTCTACCGGGCGGTCAACGCGGGCACCGCGGAGGCGCCGTTCGCCTTCGCCGTCGTCCTCGTGAGCTGCGCGTTCCTGGACGCCCTCCATTTGGACACTTCCGCGGCGCGTGCGCGTCTCTTCGCCGCGGCGCTCTTCTGCGTCTCGATCAAGCAGGAGGGCACTCTCTTCGTCGGCCTCCTGGCGCTCGCACTCGTGTTCCGCCGACGCCGGCGGGACGCGGCGTTCCTCGTCGCGCCGGCGTTCCTGCACTGGGGCGCGCTCTATCTCCTGCGCGGCCCCCAGACGCGGCGCGACTTCGACCTCACCCTGTTCGAGCCGGGACGGTGGAAGGAGCTGCCGCAGCTCTTCGGAATGGTCGTCGGCCGGATGCTCTCGACCGAAGCGCTCCAAGCGTGGTTGCCGCTCACGGCCATCGGCCTCTTCCTGCTCGTGACGCGGAAAGGCGTCGCCGACCCGCTTCTTCCGATCTTTCCTCTGCAGATCCTCTGCTACGCGATCGCCTTCTCGGTCTCTTCCTTCGACCCGATCTACGCAATCGAGGGCGCGTTCCGCCGAATCGCGCTGACCCTCTTTCCGGCATTGACGATCGTTCTGTGCGCGCGACTGCGACCTCCCGCCCGGGCCTAGGCCGCGGCGCCCTCGCGACGGTCGCGCTGTTGACCGTCGCGGGCGTGGTGACTCGCCTTCCCTCTCTCCGTGCGCTTCCGATCTTCGGGGACGAGGCGATCTTTCTCCGGCTGGCCCGGCTCGTCGCGGCGGATCCCGCACGAAACCTCTGGCTGCCGCTGAACGCACCGAGCGCCCCCCTGCACCCCTGGCTTCTCGCGCTCTCACTTTCGCCCTGGAGCGATACGGTCATGGCCGGGCGTCTGCTCTCGGTCGCGTGCGGTGCTCTCTTGATTGCGGCCCTCGCGTGGGCGGTCCGGCGGATGGACGAGCTCTTCCCGGGCGAGACCGCGGCGCGGGGCGCGACGGTGGCCGCCGCAATCCTCGCGCTCGCCTCGCCGTTCCTCGTCTTTTCGGCGCGCCTTGCCCGCGTGGACGCCCTGTTTGCGCTCGAGGTCGCAGTCGTCACGGCAATCGCGCTGGAGTTGGTCATCCGCGCGCGCCGGGGCGAGCGGCTGATCGCGCCTGCGATTGCGCTCGGCGTGGCAATGGGCCTCACGATGCTCACGCGGCAGGCTGTCAGCTACCCGCTCTGGCTGCTGCCGCCAGTCGCCGTCCTCCTGGCGGGGCGGGGCAACCGGCAGCGTCTCGTTGCCGCTACGAGCGTAGCGCTCCTCGTCGCGATCGCCCTGTGGGCGCCGATGCTCGTCGCCCCGGCGTGGCCGGACCTCTCCGCCCGCATCTTCCACATCGCCGCGTCGCGGCCCGCACTCCCGGCCGGCGAGCGCGCCGCTCTTTTCGCGCACAACCTCGGGGTAGCGGTGGCCGCGTTCTGGACCTACTTGACGCCTCCCGTCGTCCTCGGGGCGATCGCGGGCGTCGCGGAACTGGCCCGGGCGCGGCGCGCGAGGCTCCTCGCGTTTCTCGCGGCGTGGGAGGTCGTGCTCCTCGTTCCGGCCGCGCTATTCGCGACCGACTACTTCCCGCGCTATGCGCTGCCCGCGGCGCTTCCCTTTCTCGCGGCCGGGGCGTTCGGGGTCGCGTCCTTCGGTGCCCGGATGCGCGGCGCGGAACCCGTGCTGCTCGTCGCGCTGGCGCTGTGGGGCGCCTCCGACGTTTTCCGCGGCGAGCGCGACTGGAGGAGTTGGCGACTGCTCACGGTCGACCAAGCGCAGTTCGTGAGCGGCTGGTCCGCCGGCGCGGCGTCCGAGAGGGCCGCGGACTTTCTGAAAGCGCGTGCCGAAGAGGGACCGATCGCGGTAGTCCTTCCGCACGTGTCCGGGAATCCGTCCGACGCGGTGTGGCTGCTGCTCGACGGCAAGCCGAACGTCCGACTCTTCTACGCGGTGGACTTCCTGCGGCTGCCCGCACTTCGCGTCAAGGGCGACGTCTGGACCAACGCACCCGCCGCCACCGTCGATCCTGGCGGGCCCGTGTTCTTCGTCAGCCCGGACCCGGTCTTCCGCGGCCGCGAGGGCTGGGCGCCTGCGACGGGTATCGTCCTCCGAAGCAATCCTGGAGCGCGTCGCGTCGCCCGCTTCGAGAACCCGCCGGACGAGAGTGGGCGAGCCGTCAGTGCGGTGAACGTGTACCGCGTCCGGTAGTCCCGGCTCAGAGCTCTCCGAGCAGCGTCTCCGGAAGGCCCCCGAACGCGCCGGACGACATGAGCAGCAGAACGTCGCCGGGTCGCGTCTCGCGGCGCAGGATCTCCGGGATTTCGTCGAGGCTCTCCGGCGCGTAGGCCGGCTTTCCGTTCGACGTGAACCGGGCGAGCACCGCCGAGCGGTCGATGCGCTCCTCAGACTTCAACCGCTTCGCGTGGAAGATGGGACCGATCACGAGGGCGTCCGCGGCGGAGAACGCGTCCCCGTAGTCGTCCTCGAACAGCTTCCGGCCCGCGGTGTTCGAGCGTGGCTCGAAGAGGGCCCAGATCCGTCGGCCGGGCCACCGGGTCCGCGCCGCGGAAATCGTTCCGGCCACCGCCGTGGGGTGGTGCGCGAAGTCGTCGACGACCACGATGCCGTTCTTCTCTCCCTTCACCTCGAGCCGGCGGCGCACTCCGGCAAAGCGCGGGAGCGCCTTCGCGATCTCCACGACGGAGAGCCCGAGCCCGCGGGTCAGCGCGATGGCCCCGAGCGTGTTGCGCAGGTTGTGCGTCCCCACGAGCGGCGAAGCGAGCCGGCCCGCGGGCTGGCCCGCTTCCAGCAGGGTAAAGCGGGTTCCGTCGGCATGGGACTCGACGTCCTGCGCGGAGAAGTGCGCCGTCGGGTCGGATAGCGAGACCGCGACGATCTGCGCGACGTCGGCATCCAGTATTCCGAGAACGCGCGGGTCGTCGACGTTCGCCACTACGGTTCCCTCCGGCGGCACGATCGCGACCACCCGCCGGAACGCGTCGACGACCGCGTCCACGTCCGGGTAGAGGTCGGCGTGGTCGTACTCGATGTTGCCCACGAAGAGGTGGCGCGGCTCGTAGTGGAGGAACTTCGGGCCGCGGTCGAAGAAGGCCGCGTTGTACTCGTCCCCCTCGAGGACGAAGACCGGGCCCTGCCCGCGCCGATACCCCCGGCCGAGGTTTTTCATCTCCCCGCCGATCAGGAATCCCGGGTCGCGGCCGGAGTCCAGCAGCAGCCAGGCCGTCAGGGCCGAGGTGGTCGTCTTGCCGTGGGTCCCCGTGATGACGACCGAGGTCTTTCCGGGAAGGAGGTGCTCGCGGATGGCCTGTGGCATGGAGAGGACGGGGATCTCCCGCCGCGTGGCCTCCTCCGCCTCCACGTTGTCCCGCAGCGCCGCGTTTCCCACGACGACGCAGTCGCACGGGTCCGGGACGTTATCCGCCGCAAACCCTCTCGCAACCGCGATTTGGAGCGATTCCAGCAGCGTGGACATGGGGGGATAGAGGTCGAGAGCGCTCCCGGAGACCCGGTGTCCGTCCTCGGCGAGGAGCGCGGCGAGGGGGGTCATCGCGGTGCCTCCGATCGGCACGAGGTGAATGCTTTTCGGTTCGGACATCGCGTTCTCCCGGAGGCGGGAATGGCCGGCAAGTCCGCCGGATTGTGGAATTTCCCGGGGTTGTCCGCAGTTTGACCGGTTCGACGTTACTCTAAAACAGAAGATCGAAGAGGAGGATCGGAAATGCGTCAGATCGGAAGGTTGGCAAGCCTCGCCCTCACGGGCCTGCTCGTGGTCACGGCCCTCGAGGCGCAGAAGCCGCCGGCCGCCAAGGCTCCCGCCGCGAAGGCTCCCGCGAAGTCGGCCGCGTCGCCCAAGATCCAGATTTTGCCCGAGACCAAGGACGCGGGAACAGTCGCCAAGGGGCAGCTGGTGGAAGCCACTTTCGTCGTGAAGAACGGCGGGGGATCGGACCTCATCATCTCCGACGCGCGGCCCTCCTGCGGCTGCACCGTCGCCTCGTTCGACAGGATCATCAAGCCCGGTCAGGAAGGGAAGATCCAGTCGAGCGTCGACACCAAGAGCTTCTCCGGCCCGATCTCCAAATCGGTGCTGGTCGTCTCCAACGACCCGGACCGGCCGCAGATGAACCTGTTCATCAAGGCGATGGTCAAGCCGTTCGTGGACGTGCTGCCGCAGGCGTTCGTCCGCTTCTCGGTGATCAAGGGGGACAACTCGGGCCAGGACGTCATCCTGCTTTCCGAGGAGAAGGGCTTCCGTCCCACGGTCGCGGAGATATCCCAGCCCTACGTCAAGGCGGAAATCATCCCGGCCGGCGACAAGGACAAGATCCCCGGACGGACCGGCGACCAGTACCGCGTCCACATCAACGTCCTCCCCGACGCGCCGGAAGGGCTCCTGAACGCCCCGATCCGCATCGCGACCGGCGTCGCCCAGCAGCCCTCGGTCGAAATCCCGGTGTCGGGCATCGTCCGGCCGCGCGTCTCCGTGACGCCGGTGACCGTGAACTTCGGGAACTTCACGGCGGGCAAGGACCCGATCACCCGCAACATCATCGTGACGAACAACAAGCCGGGCCAGCCCGTGAGGGTCATGCGCGCGGAAGTGAGCGTCCCCGGCTTCGTGACGGACATCGTCCCGACCCAGGAGGGCGTCTCCTACACCGTCGTGGTGAAGGCGAGCGGCAGCGTCAAGAAGGGCGCTCTCGACGGGATGGTGAAGCTCTTCACCTCCGACAAGGAGCGTTCGGTGATCCAGATTCCGCTGCGGGGGGAAGTGCTCTAGGACGGGACACGGGACACGGGACACGGGACACGGGACACGAAAGCCTCGCGCGAGCGGGGCTTTTTCTTTCTGCCGACTCGATTCGAGAGATCCTTCGGCCTGCGGCCTCAGGATGACTCGCGTCCTTCAGCCGCGAGTCACCTTCTCCAGGATGTCTTCCTTCCACCGGTACCGCAGCCGCTTTCTGCCCTTGTGCGCGTTCTTCTGCAGCGCATAGCCATACAGGAGCGGCAGGGCGACCGACGTCTCGACGAACGCCATCTCGTGGGATGCCCTCTTCGACACCTTGCCCCACGACGTGGCCTCCGACAGCGTCGAGCCACCCAGGCCGCCCCAGTGGGGAGCGTCCGTCGTGATCTGCAGCGCGTAACGGTGGCCCCCGGTGTCGATCCCGAAGATGTACGACATGACGATCGAGTCGTTGATGTAGTTCTTCGGCACGCCGCCCGAGACGTAAAGGGCCGCGGTCGCCGGACTGTGGACGACGATCTGGGTGAGCTCGTAGTTGTCGCGGATGGACGAGATGGTCATGGGCTCGCGACCCGCCTTTCTCATCCGGTGGTAGTGCTCGGTCAGGCCGATGCCGATGGAGGAGTCGTTCAGCGCCGGAACGAAGAGCGGAACTCCGTTGCGCGCGCAGGCGCCCAGGATGGAGCCCGGATCGTTCTTCGCGGTCTCGCCCAGGAGGGCGAGGAATGCCCGCGAGGAGAGGGACTTTCCGGCGAGCGAGTCCGCGAACTGCGACACGGCGAGGTCGGTCTTCCAGTACTTCTCCTCGTCGATGAAGGTGTCGTACAGGCGGTCGATGTAGAGGTCGCGCAGCTCCTTGTCGTCCGCATCCACTCGGCCGTGGTAATGCCGGCCGCCCCGCGCCTGGTAGAGGTCCTGCGAGACGATCGCGCCGGTCGAGACGACGACGTCGACCATGTTCTTCTCGATCAGGTCGGTGATGACGCGCCGCATGCCCGCGGCGATGAGCGACCCGGCCATGCCCAGGAAAATGGTGGGCCGGTCCTTGTCGCGGAGCATGGCCTCGAACACCGCCGCGCAGTTGCCGAGCGCGCGGGCCTGGAACGAGGCCTCGCGGTACGAGTCGAGGAGCTCGGATACTGTGGTCTTCGGGCCTACTTCGATCGGCGTCGTCGGGCGGCCGAGGAGCGCTTTCTTCCGCTTCCGGTCGACGCCGATCGCCGCGGCGTGGATGTACTCGCGGGCGTCCCGGAGCCCCTTGTCGGTTTTCTTCGATCCCATCGGCGCGGCCCTCCCGAAAGAATGCGGTACGCCGCCATCGCGGCAGCGTAGCCGGAGTCGATGTTCACCGCGGTGACGCCGTTGGCGCACGAATTCAACGCGGCGAGGAGCGAAGCGACGCCGCCCAGGGCGGCGCCATATCCCCGTGAGGTCGGCACGGCGATGAGCGGCCGTCCGACGAGCCCTCCGATTACCGAGAAGAGCGAGGCTTCCATCCCGGCGACGGCGATCACGACGTCGGCCTTTTCGATCTCTTCCAGTCGGGACAGGAGGCGCAGGATTCCCGCGACGCCGACGTCGGGAACGGTCGTCGACGACACGCCCAGGTACTCGAGCGTCCGGCGCGCCTCTTCCGCGACGAAGGTGTCCGCCGTCCCCGCGGTGACGAGCACGACGTCACCCTCCACCCGCGCGAGCGGCTTGCCGACCGACAGGTGGAGCGTCGCCGATCGGTCGTCGTAGTCGGCCCGGCCCGGCAGGGCGTGCGCCGCCAGCTCCGACCACTCGTCGGGGAAGAGGCGGGTGACCAGCACGTCGTGGGCGCGCGCCAGCTGCCGGCAGATTTCGGCAATCTGGTCCGCCGTCTTTCCCGGAGCCAGGACGACCTCCGGGAATCCAACGCGGCGCAGCCGGTCGAAATCGAGCGTGAAATCCGGGGCGGGCATTGGTGGGCGGATGATACCCGCGCCCCGCTTGTCATTCCGACCTCATCTGTCTGGCGTCCCTGTCATCCTGAGCGCAGCGAAGGATCTCTGGCTTTTCGAGGGAGAGATCCCTCGGGCTTCGCCCTCGGGATGACTTTGGAAAAGAAGAGGCGTATCGTCGCCGCTCGTTCTTTGATTCCGTTCGGTCGAGGGAAGCGGGTGTAAATCCCGCGCGGCCCCCGCCACTGTCACCGGGGACGCCCCGGGCGAGAAACCACTGGATGCGTGAGATCGAAGAGGTCGCGCGTCCGGGAAGGAGCCCGACGGCGAAAGATCCGGAAGCCAGGAGACCTGCCGGACGGAACGCTTTTCTCCGACGGGGCTAGGAGAGGGACGCGCTTTCGACTTCCCGAGGCGCGGGACGTCCTCTCCTCTGCGGCGGAGATGACGTCTCGTCGAACGGGAGGTTCGAATGACGACCGCGGTCACTGCCGTCCTGCTCGTTTTCCTCGGTGCTTTCTCCCGACTCCTTCCACATCCCCCGAATCTCGTCGCGATGGGCGCGATCGGCCTCTACGCCGGCGCCCGCCTGCCGCGCCGGTGGGCGTGGGTCGTTCCCATCGCTGCCATGGCCCTCTCCGACCTCGTCCTCGACTGGGGCACCGGGCGCCAAGCGATCACGCTCATCCGGGTCGCGGTGTACGGCTCGTTCGCGTTCATGGTCGTCGCGGGCCGCCGGCTGGCGCGGAACGCGCGGCCGGGACGGCTCGCGGCTCTCGCCGCCGGTGGAGCCGTCCTCTTCTTCCTCACGACGAATTTCGCGGACTGGGCGTCGCTGGGAACGTATCCGCTGACGCCCGCGGGCCTCGCGCTCTGTTACGTCGCGGGTATCCCGTACTTCTGGAACACGCTCATTGCGGAGCTCGCGGGAACGGGTGTTCTTTTTTTAGTCGACGCGCTCGCCCGGCGGAGCCCGGGGGGTCGAGCCGTGCGCAACCTGGCCGCGGTGCTTCTCGCGGGAGTCGTCGCCGGCCTCTCCCCGGCGGCCGCGCAGGTCCCGCCGTTCACGGAGGACGTCGTGGTGACCGCGACCGCGGCCCCCGAAGAGATACAGGACGTGGGATCCGCGGTCACCGTGGTCACACGAGAGGAGATCGAGAGGAATGGCTGGCGCACCGTCCAGGACGCCCTGCGGTCCGTTCCCGGCGCGGACGTCGCGCGGTCCGGCGGGCCCGGCGCGCAGACGTCGGTCTTCCTGCGGGGCGCAAACTCCACCCACACTCTCGTCCTCGTCGATGGTGTCCGGGTGAACTCGCCGTTCTTCCCGGGCTACGACTTCTCGCTCCTGTCGACCGAGAACGTGGAGCGCATCGAGGTCGTGAGGGGGCCGTTCTCCGCCCTCCATGGATCCGAGTCGATCGGCGGAGTCGTCCAGATCTTCACGAGGCCGGCCGGAGGCAGGCTGTCCGGAAGGTTTTTCGGCGAGGCGGGCAACGCGGATCAGCGCGAGCTGGCTGCTTTTGCGACCGCGGGCAACGCGGCCTTCGGGATCGCCGCGAGCGCGCGCGACCGCCGGGAGGATGGCGACCGCGGCAACGACGACTGGCGCGAGCGCTCCGGCTCCCTCCGGCTCGAGGGCCGCTTCGGAGAAACGCGGATCGCGCTGGAGGGCTCCATCGCCGACGGCGACCTGGGGTTGCCGGGCCCCGTCGGCGCCGAAACTCCGGACAATCGTTACTCGCCGCGGGAGGAACGAATCACGCTTCCCGCCACGTTTCACCCGGCGGCCGGCCACTCTTCGACCGTCACGCTCGGCTGGATCCGATCGCGGCCGTCGTTCGACAGCCCCTTCTTCCAGTCGCAGACGGATGCGCGGACTCTCGAGGCCCGGTTCGCCGACTCCTTCCGGGCCGGTGTCCACCACCTCACGGTCTTCGCCGAGTGGCAGCGCTGGAAGGTCGAGGACTCTTCGAACTTCGGCGTCAACCTCGACGGCAATCACGCCACGATCGCCAGCCTCGGCACCGAGGACTCCCTCGACCTCGGCCGGGGATGGCTCGTGACCGCCGGGGTTCGCTACGACGACCACACGCGCTTCGGAGACGTCTGGAGTCCCCGCGGGACGGTTGCCTGGCGGAGCGGACCGTGGAAGCTCCGGGCGTCCGGCGGGACCGGCTTCCGAGCGCCGTCGGTGGGGGAGCTCTTCTATCCCTTCTCCGGCAACCCGGACCTCGAGCCCGAGCGTTCTACTTCGTGGGACGTGGGCGCGGACTACGAGCTCCGCGGCGGCCGGGCGTCCGCGTCGCTGTTCTGGAACGAGTTTCGGGACCTCATCGTCTTCGACTTCGCGGCGGGCCTCAACTTCAACGTCGGCCGCGCGCGGTCGCGCGGCGTCGAGCTGTCGTGGCGCCAGGCGATTGCTCCCGCGATCTCGGTGGACGCGGGATACACCTACCTGGATACCGAGGACCGGGACACGGGACGGGACCTCCTGCGGCGGCCGAGGCACAGCGGGTTTCTCGGAGCGACGGCGACGCCGATCGCCGGGCTCGAGATTTCCCCGCGCGTCGTGTTCGTGGGAAAGCGGGCGGACGTGCGCGCGCTCGCGACAACCGAGCAGATCGAGCTGCCGTCGTACGTGCGATTCGACCTCTACGCGCGCTACCGGATCGGTTCGTTCGCGCCGTTCCTGCGCGCTCAGAACCTGACGGACCGCAGCCACGCCGAGGTCGAGGGCTTTCCCGCCCCCGGGCGCCGGATCTCGGGAGGATTGGAGGTCGCGTTCTGAGACCCATTGTCATCCCGAGCGAAGCGAGGGATCTGGCGGCTCGAATCGGGCCAGGTTCCTCGTCGCTTCGCTCCTCGGAATGACATAGAAAGGGATATGCCGCGCATCACGAAGGTCTACACGCGAACCGGAGACGACGGGACGACGTCTCTCGGCGGAGGACGCCGCGTCCCGAAGGACTCCTTGCGCATCGAAGCCTACGGAACGGTGGACGAGCTCAACTCCGCGATCGGCGCCGCTCTCGCGCACGGGCTCGATGCGGGGATCTCGAGTCCCCTCCGGCGAATCCAGAACGACCTCTTTCACCTGGGCGCGGACCTCTGCATCGTCGAGGAGGACAAGGCCCGGGTGCCGGCGCCGCGGATCGAGGCGCGGCACGTCGACGACCTGGAGGGGCTCATGGACGAGCTCTCCGAGTCCCTGCCGCCGCTCGAGAACTTCGTCCTGCCGGGCGGTGCGCCCGGAGCCGCGGCGCTCCACCTCGCCCGTACGATCTGCCGACGTGCGGAGCTCCGGGTCGTCGCGCTGTCCCGGCAGGAGGCCGTGGGTCCGCAGACGATCGCCTACCTGAACCGGCTCTCCGACGCGCTCTTCGTCATGGCGCGGTTCGAAAACCTCCGCCGGGGCGTGCCCGACATCCTCTGGGACAGCCGCGCGTGACCCCGCGGATCGTCTCGCTCCTGCCTTCGGCGACCGAGATCGCCTGCGCGCTCGGGTTCGCCGACGCGCTCGTGGGTCGGTCGCACGAGTGCGACTTTCCGGACGACGTCGGCGATCTCCCGATCTGCACGGCGCCGAAGCTCGACCCGCGGGCGAGCGCCGAAGAGATCCACCGCGCCGTTTCGAGCCTCGTCGCGGAGGGCCTGTCCGTCTACCGCGTGGACGAGGATCTCCTGCGTGAGCTCGCGCCCACGCACGTGTTGACGCAGGTCCACTGCGAGGTCTGCGCCGTGAGTCTCGGAGACGTCGAGGCTTCCCTCGCCGGCTGGTCCCGCGGGCGTCCTCGAGTCGTGGCGCTCTCCGCCGGTACACTCTCCGACGTGTTCTCCGACTTCGAGCGCGTCGCGGAAGCTCTCGGGGTCCCGGGCCGCGGCCGCGCCCTGGAGAGCCGGATGCGGGCGCGCCTGAGCGGGATCTCGGAGACGGCGCGCGCCCTCCCGGAGCGTCCTCGCGTTGCGGCGATCGAGTGGCTGGCTCCCCCCATGGCCGCGGGCAACTGGATGCCGGAGATGGTCGACATGGCCGGGGCGGCGAACCTGATGGGAGAAGCCGGACGTCACTCGTCGTGGATCTCGTGGAGCGAGGTCGCGGCCGCCGATCCTGACGCTCTGCTCGTCTTCCCCTGCGGCTTCTCGCTCGCCCGCGTCCGGCGCGAAGCGGCGGAGCTCGTCGGAAATGCGGAGTTCCGCGGGTTGCGCGCGATCCGCGAGGGCCGCGTCTTCCTGTGCGACGGACATCAGTTCTTCAACCGCCCCGGGCCCCGGCTGGTCGAAACGCTCGAGATCATGGCGGAGGCGCTCCACCCCGACGCGTTCGCTTTCGGCCACGAGGGGAGCGGCTGGGAGCGCATGCGTCCGCTGGACGCGGGGGAGCCGGGAACCGGAAACTAGCTGCGATCGACCTCGATCGTGCCGCTGCGCCCGGCGCTGGCCGCAATCATGATCCCGATGCCGATGGCGATGACGAGACCGATCGTGATCCAGAAGGTGCCGATCGAGGCGAGGACGCCGAACTTCCACAGAGCGAGAAGGATCCCTCCGAGAAGCAGAAAGTAGCCCAGGAGATAAAGGCCCGTCCCCTTCATGTTGCGCCTCCTTTTTCGGCCCAGCGAGAGTTCAGCAAGTTCCCTGCCGGGCGATACAATCCCACAACGAGTGAGGTGAACGCCATGAGAACACGGCTTTTGGTGCTGGTCGTCGCCGCCCTCGTCGGGATCTCGAGCTGCCGGTCTTCCGGCCAGTCCCCCGCGCCACCGGGACCTGGACCGAGAACCGGGACCGCCCCTCCGGCGCCCAATCCGAATCCCAATCCGGTACCTCCGAATCCTCCGGCGCCGACGCCGATTCCGATCTCCGTCCCGCCGGCGGTGCCCCTCGCGGCGAACGTGCCCGACCAGCCGGTAATCGCGACCGACACGGCGCCCACGGTCCGAGCAAAACCCTACGAGGACATCCTGCGCCTCAAGGAGGCCGGCCGCTCCGACGAGTTCCTGTTGAAGAAGGTCCGAACGGACAACGTCAATTACAGGTTGACGACGTCGGAGATCCAGTCGCTTCGCGCCGCCGGCGTTTCGCCGGTCGTACTGGAAGCGATGCTGCGTTCGGGTCAGCCCGCCGCGAACTGACGCCGCCCGTCACCGGCGCGTATCGGT
Source organism: uncultured Acidobacteriota bacterium (assembly GCA_963765835.1). Taxonomy (GTDB): domain Bacteria; phylum Acidobacteriota; class Thermoanaerobaculia; order UBA5066; family Gp7-AA6; genus Gp7-AA6. The sequence goes on from CAVXYF010000013.1 coordinate 50,584, forward strand.
GGATTTCTCGGGCGAGAATTCGCGGAAGGTCAGCATCACCGATCCGACCTGAATCCGGTCGCCGTCGGACAGACGGCGGGGTTTCTCGATTTTCCGTCCCTGGACGAACGTTCCGTTCTTGCTTCCCAGGTCTTCGATCATCGCGCCCTTTCCGGCGATCCGGATTCGAGCGTGGCGGCGCGAGATCGTCGAGTCGTCAATGCTGACGTCCGCGTTGCGATCCCTTCCGACGACGTTCTCTCCCGGCGCGAGAGGCATTTCCTTCAACTCCCACACGAGGCAGTAGCGGGCTGAGGCGGGCGGGAGGGCTCGCTTCTCTTCGATCGCGTCACCGGAAAACGCGTATCCGAAGCCGTAGACCGTCCGAACCGTTCGAGCGCCGCGTCCTTTTTCGCCGATCCCCCGGCGGATTTCGGCAGCCAGGCTCGCCAGGTTGGCTTCGGACACGAAACTGCCGGGCCACAGCTTCCCGTGCAGCTCCGCTTTGGAGAGAGCGCGGGGTCGGCTCTCGAGCAGGATTTCGAGAAACCGAAACGCTTTCGGGTGAAGGTGAACCGCCTTCCCGCCCCGAAAAAGCTCACGCGTTTCCGGGTCGAAAGTGCAGTCGTCGAATTGGACTCGCACGTCGGTTCTCAGAGAAAAACCAGAAGAACCCCAGCTGTCTCCGAAGACTCGTTCGCGGGAAAGGACGAACGTGATTATCGCGCAGACCAGTGACGCTGCGCGAAAGGGGGAGAGATGGTGAAATCAGGGCTCCACGGCGGCGGTGACCTCGTTCGAAAAATGGCGCTTGGCCTGGCCGCAGCCATTCTCGTCGTCGGCGTCCTTCGCTTACCTTCGTCGGCGGTCTACGCAGCTGAAAACCCGCCGACGGTCTCTGACGTGAAAGCGACATACGCCGAAGGCCTCATGAGGCTGAAGGGCGTATTCGGCGTCGGTGTGGGGGAGAAGGACGGCCAGGAAGCGCTGATGATTTTCGTCCGCGACCAGGCGGCAAGGTCCTACATCGAAAAGCTGATCCGCGAGTCCATCGAAGGGCATCCCGTGCTGATCGTCGTTGCCGCGCAACCGGGGGCGCTGCTTTCGCGCGGATCGCCGTTGACTGCGCAAAGGAGTAGGAGATGAAAAAGCTCTTACTCTTCCTTTCGCTCGTTCTCTCCGTGACGCTTCTCGGGGCCGGTTGCAAGAACCCCGTGGACATCGGCGACTTCAGCCTGAACTTCAACGAACGGGTGACGGTCGAAGCAAGGTTCGAGAACGCGAAAGGCGTCGCGACGATCGGCACTCTCCAGGTGGTGTGGGATGGCGAGACGATCCAGGAGCTGACCCGGTCGACGCCGGTCGACCAGCTCACGGTCTCCGCCTCGAAATTCGGAAGGGAGAGGGGCAGTCACCACCTCCTCCTCCGCATCGCAAACCAGACGTCGTCGCCGAATCCGTATCGGGTCACAGGACTCGTGATCCGCTCGTACGACGAGGCGGGCGCGGTCGTGGGAACCCTGACGCTCGACCCCCGGACGGAGCTTCTCGCGACCAACGACGCCATCGTCTACGACTTCCGTCTGTGACATCAGGGGCCGGGGAATGGTTGAGCTGACCGCGGAAGCCCGAGGAAGACTTCTTTCCGGAGGGTCCGGGCCTAGAATCGCGCAGGCACTCCGTGACACAACCGGCGGGCACTCGCCTGGGGCCCTACGAGATTCTCGCCCAGATCGGGGAGGGCGGGCAAGGGGAGGTGTACCGCGCGCGCGACACTCGCCTGGGTCGCGAGATCGCCGTCAAGGTCCTTCCCGACCACCTCGCGCAGGATCCCGACTCGATGGCGCGATTCGAACGGGAGGCGCGCGCAGTCGCGGCTCTCGCGCATCCCAACATTGTCGATCTCCACGACATCGGCGACGAGTCGGGGGTTCTGTTCATGGTGACGGAGCTCCTGGAGGGAGAAACTCTCCGTCACCGCCTGACAGGCTCCCCTCTGCCCTGGCGGACCGCCGTCGAGATCGGCCTTGCAGTTGCGGACGGACTCGGCTCGGCGCACGCCCACGGCGTCGTTCATCGCGACCTGAAACCGGAAAACCTTTTCCTGACTTCCGACGGCCGCGTGAAGATCCTCGACTTCGGACTCGCACGGGTCGAGCCCGTGAAATCGACCGAGACGTCGCCAACGGTGGCCACTCCCACGAAGACCGGCACGGTGATGGGGACCGCCGGCTACATGTCGCCCGAACAGGCGAAAGGCGGCCGTGCCGATCCCCGCAGCGACATTTTCGCCCTCGGCTGCATCCTGTACGAGATGGCGACCGGCAAGCGCGCCTTCTTCGGCGGGAGCTGGCAGGAAATTCTCATCTCGATTGCCCGCGACGAGCCAAAGGATCCCGCGGACCTGGTGCCGGACCTCCCGGATCACCTGAGACTCGTCATCCTCCGGTGCATGGCCAAGCACCCCGAAAGCCGATTCGAGTCGGCCCGCGATCTCGCGTTCGCTCTGAAGGTGACGCGACCCGTTCCCTTGCCGACCCCCCCTCCGCCACCGCCTCGCCCCGCCCGACTCGCCTTCGTCCTGGCCGGGGCCGCGGTCGTGGCGGCGCTCGTCGTGCTCGGCGTGTCGGCGTGGCTCCACCGGGGCGGGCCGATCGGTTCACTCGCCGTCCTGCCCTTCGTCAACGCGAGCCGGGAGCCGAACGCGGAGTACCTGAGCTCCGGCATCACCGAGAGCGTGATCAACAGTCTCCTTCAGCTGCCGCAGCTGCGCGTCATTCCCCACGCCTCGATCCTCGAATACAAGGGGGGGCGGGATCCCCTCGAGGCCGGCCGGTTGTTGAACGTCCGTGCCGTGTTGACCGGACAGGTCAAGCAGATCGGCGACAACCTCGTCGTCCAGGCCGAGCTGACCGACGTGAACCGCCGATCGTTGATGTGGGGAAAGAGGTTCCAGGAAAAGGTCGCGGACGCTTTCGCGGTGCAGGAGCGGATCGCCCAGGAGATCCTGAAATCCCTGCGCGTCGAGCTCACCGGCGAGGAGGAACAGCAGCTCGTCAAGCGTTACACGCAGGACGCCGAGGCCTACAAGCTGTACCTCTTCGGCCGTTACCACTGGAACAAGCGGACTCCCGAAGGAATCACGAAGAGCATCGAATTCTTCCAGCGGGCGATCGCGCGCGACCCCGCTTACTCGCTCGCTTACGCGGGCCTCGCCGACTCACTCGTCCTCGTGGCCTTCTACGGAGCGCTTCCACCGAAGGAAATCCTGCCGAAAGCGCGCGAGGCAGCGATGCGGGCGCTCGAGATCGACAAGGATCTCGCCGAGGCTCACGCGCTCCTGGCGGACATCAAGTATCTGTTCGAGTGGGACTGGCCGGGTGCAGAGCGGGAGTTCCGGCAAGCCATCGAGTTGAGCCCCAAGTATCCGACTGCGCACCAGTGGTATGCCAACTACCTCGCGGTCGTGAGGCGGCCGGAGGAAGCGTGCTCGGAGATACGTCGGGCGGAAGAGCTCGATCCGTTGAACCCCGTGATCAGCATGGACGTCGGGTTCGCCTGCTACTACCCATCCGGAGAATACGAGAAGGCGGTCGAGCAGTATCGCAAGGTCCTCGCCCTGGACCCCGACTTCGCCCTGGCGCGGTTCTACCTCGCGCTCGCGCACGTTCAGCGAAAGGATTTCTCACAGGCGGTCACGGAGCTCGAGAACGTAAAGCGTCTCGAGCCCGGAGAGCCGGATCCCATCGCCCTTCTCGGCTACGCCTTTGCGATCAACGGCCAGCGCAAGGAAGCCATGGGGGCGTTGGCGGAGTTGCAGGCGCTCTCGAGGGAGCGATACGTCTCACCCTTCCCGATTGCGTGGATCCACATGGGCCTCGGCGACAAGGACCGCGCCTTCGAGTACCTGGAGAAGGCTTACGAGGAACGCGCCGGCCGGCTCGTCTACCTGAAGGTCGAGCACGCATTCGACCCGCTGCGATCGGACCCGAGATTCGCCGACCTCGTCCGGCGTCTGAATTTTCCCTCGTAGGAGTCGGATGAAGTGACCGTCGAGCTCGCCGGTCGGTTTGCCGCGGCGCGACGGTACCTTCTCGCAACGTGCCTGGGGTTTCCATCCGCCGAAATCCTGGCCCAGGCGACGGGAACGACGACGGGTGATCTCCGGGGAAGAGTCACGGACGAGTCGGGCGCGGTGCTTCCCGGGGTGATCGTGACCGCGACGAATCGAGAGACGGCTCTGACCCGATCCGACACGACCGCGAGCGACGGGAAATTCGCCATCCGTCTGCTCCCCCCGGCGCCCTACCGCGTCTCCGCGGTGCTCGACGGTTTCGAGCCCCTCGAGGTGGAGAGCGTCCGCGTCACGCTCGGCTCCTCCGCGAACCTGGATCTTCGCTTGAGAATCGCGGCAGTCGCCGAATCGGTGACGGTGGGGGCCCGGGCGGCGCTCATCGACCCCACTTCTGCGGACGTTTCGAAAACGATCGGCCAAGCCATGATCCGGAACCTGCCGATCAACCAGCGCAACTTCATCGACTTTGCGCTCACCACGCCCGGCGTCGTCCGGGATCGCGGTCCCCAACCGGGCGCCGCCCCGACTTCCGGCCTGTCCTTCAACGGCCAGAGTCCGCGCTACAACAACGTTCTCGTCGACGGCCTGGACAACAACGATCCGTCGGTCGGGTCGATTCGTACGACGTTCTCCCAGGACGCCGTGGAGGAGTACCAGGTCATCCAGAGCCCGTTTGCGGCGGAATACGGGAGAGCCTCCGGCGGGATCGTCAACATCGTCACCCACTCGGGCTCCAACGATACGCACGGTTCCGCTTTTTACTTCTATCGGGACGAAAGCCTTGCGGCGAACAGCTTTCTCGCGGACGAAAAGACCCCGTACCACCAGGATCAGTACGGACTGACGATCGGAGGCCCCGCCGCCCGCGACCGTTTGTTCTTTTTCGGAGCGGCCGAACGCCTGGCGGTCGCCGACTCGAACGTGGTCACGATTGCGCAGGATTCGCCGAACGTCGTCGCGATCGTCCGGCGGAACGGTTTCGAGTTGGAGAGCGGCGTCCTTCCGTTCGATCGCACCCGGAGCACGTGGCTTCTCAAGCTGGACTGGATTCCCACGGCCCGGCACTCCCTCTCGCTGCGGGGCACGTACGCCGAGGAGGAGGACGAGAACCAGCAGGCCTGGGGAGGCTTGGTCGCGCGCAGCGGGGGCGGGGTCCGCAGGCTCGAGGATTCGGCGCTCGCTGCGTCGGCGATCTCGGTGTTGTCGGAGCAGACGTCGAACGAATTTCGTGTCCTCTACAGCCGTCGTCGGCACCGGCTGGATTCTCTGGACTCGACCGGTGGAGTCGCCGTCGACATTCCGGGCTTCGCGACGTTCGGAACCCACCAGTTGCTGCCGCAGCCGCGTGAGCTGACGACCTATCAGGTATTCGAGGCGGTGTCTCTCTTCCGGGAGAGGGGGAGCTACAAGCTCGGCTTCGACTACCTGCACTCGGACGTCGAAGGCAGCCTTCCGCTCTACTTCTCGGGCCTTTATCGATTCGTGGCTCTTCCGGCCATAGAGGGGCTCCTTCCAGTTCCGCTGACCGCGGTCGAGGCGTTCGAAGCGGGCATTCCGGCGGTCTTTGCGCAGGGATTCGGGGATCCGACGGTGGATGTGCGCGCGAATCACCTGGGAGTATTCGCACAGGGGGAGTGGAATCTGACCCAGCGGTTCCTCCTCCGGCTCGGGCTGCGATACGACTACGAGGACCCGGTCGCTCCATTCGCGACGGACTCGAACAACTGGGCGCCCCGCCTGTCCTGGTCCTGGGCTGGCGGCCGGACCTGGCGGCTGCGTGGGGGAGTCGGCCGCTTCTATGGGGTCGTTTCCTTCGGTCCCGCCGTTCTCGCGGGAATCGAGAACGGGTCGCGTGCGACTGTCATCGTTCGCACGATTCTCGGAGGTCCCTCACCGCTGGAACCCTGGCAGCTGCCGGATCGCCGGTTCGCGAACGCGTCGGCGGCCGGGGGCTCCGTCGTGCCCCCGACGGTCTATCGGACGGGCCGTTTCGAGAGCGTTTACTCGGATCAGGCCAACGTCGGCTTCGAAAAAGAGGTCGGAGGCGCAGTCCTCGTGAACCTGGACTACCTCCGCGTTCGCGGCCGGAAGATCCTCGTCGAGCGCAACGTGAATCCGCAGAATCCGCTGGACGGAGGCCGGCGGCCCGATTCGCACTTCTCCGAGATCTTCGTCTACGAGTCATCCGGCAACAGCTGGTACCAGGCATTTACGATCGGCGCCCGAGCCCGAGTCGGTGCCCCGTTCGAGCTCGCGGTGTACTACACCTATGCGGTCGGGGAGGACGACAACACCGACTGGTCCGAGGGACAGCCCCAGGATCCGCTGAACATCGCGGCCGAGCGGGGACCCACGATTCACGTGCCTCGCCACAAGGCGGTGATTTCCGGGATCTACTCGTCGCCCGATAGCGGACCGTGGTGGAAGCGGAACTGGAACTTCGGGATCATCGCCGAATATCTCGCAGGCCTGCCGTACAACGAGCTGGCCGGCTTCGATCGCAATCAGAATGGTGATCCGCTCTCAGACCGTCCTTCGGGCGTCGGACGAAACAGACGAATGCTCGACGACACGTTCAACGTGGATGTGCGCGTCGCCCGACGGTTCCGCTTTCGACGCCTGACCCTGGAGGGGATCATCGAAGCCTTCAACCTGTTCAACCGGCGCAACGTCGTACAGGTCAACCCGGTGCGCTATCTCGATACGAATCTCCAGCCGAACCCCGATTTCGGCCGGCCAACCCGCATCGCGGATCCGCGCCGGGTTCAGCTCGGCGCGCGCGTCAGCTTCTGAAGGGGATCACGCCGCGCTGCGCCGGCCGGCCACGGGCTCCGGCCGGTGACGCCGCTTCCACCAGAGGCCGGCGAGCCAGATCGTCGGCAGGATCGCGAGCAGGTACGCGAGGAGCTGACCCACTCGACCGTCCGGGCCGAGGATCTCGGTCGCGTCGTGCACCGCCGTCGAGGCCGGGAGGACGCCCGCTTCCGAGAGCTCGTGAACCCCGTACAGCACAAGTTGAACGAGAAAGATTGCGAGGAAAATGGCCGACACGTTCAGGAGCCCGCGCAGGTCGACGCCGCGGCCGAGGCGCGTCCACAGGAATGCGATCGCCGCAGCGACGCCGACGCCGAGGACGAGTCCGGTGACGACAGAGGCCGACTTCATCTGAAAGAGCGCCGTCGCCACGAGGAGCGCGGTCTCCATTCCCTCCCGCGTGATCATGAGAAGAGTGAACCCGAAGACGCCCCAGAAGGCCGCGCGCGGTGAGCCGGCGCTGGCGCGGGTCTCGATGCGGCTCTCGATGTCCGACTTCATGCGCGCGGAGACGCGCTTCATGTAGACGAGCAGGCTCCCCACGAGCGCGGCGGCGGCGAGCGCCAGGATCCCCTCCCAGAGGGGCTTCTGCTCCGCGCGAAGCAGGAGCGCTCCCGCCGCGGAACAGGTGAGGAGCGAGACCGCGATGCCCGCGTACACCGCGCGGGCGAGCGCCGGCCGACCCGTGCGCTTCAGGTAGGAGAGCGTCAGGGCAACGATCAGGAAGGCCTCGATGCCCTCCCGCAGCGCGATGGTGAACCCCTGCCACATGACTTTCGGCCGTCCTCCCGCCGGGGTTGACATCGCCCGGGGCGGTGCAGAATACTGCAACTGAGACTGAGTCGCAATCGCATGAGAACCCGAGAGCGGGACATCTTCCGCAAGTACCTGGAGCGGCGCGGTTTGAAGCTGACGGCCGAGCGTCAGGCCGTGTTCGATCAGTTGTTCGCCCGGCACGAGCACGTCGAGGCCGACGAGATCCTGGTGCGTCTCCGGGCCCGCGGAAAGAAGATCTCGCGCGCCACGATCTACCGCACGCTCGAGCTCCTCGTCGATTCGGGGGTCGTGGGCCGCGTTCGCGTCGGCGAGATCGGCTACCGCTACGAGCGGCTGCGCGCGGGGGAGCACCACGACCACTTGATCTGCAACGAGTGCGGCCGGGTGATCGAGTTCTTCGAGCCGCGCATCGAGAGCCTGCAGGACGAGGTGTGCGATCGCTACGGTTTCCTCTCCATCTCGCACAGCCACCAGATGCGCGGTATCTGCAAGCAGTGCCGGCCGCGCGCCCTGCGGCCGGACGCCGTGGCGTCGGCGGAGACCGCGAAAACCATGGGCCGCCGCACACCGCTGATCCACTGAGACGAGGAATCCGAGGGAACGACCGGGACCCCGGAACTACTTCCAGACGACCCGGACGAACTTCCTTCCGAGACGCAGGACCGTCGGGTCCGGTGAGGCCAGCCTCTCCTCGGGGTCGCGCACCTCGCGCGCCTCGTCCCCCGGTCCGTAGACCGATAGCGCGCCCTCCGCAATCTTGCGCCGCGCCTCGCGCATCGACCCGGCGAGACCCACTGCGACGAGCACCCGCGCGGCCGTCCCGCTCTCGGCGGCCGCGGCCTCGCGGCTCTCGATCTCCTCGGGAAGCTGGCCCTTCGAGAACGCCCGCCGGAAGTCCTCCTCCGCGCGCGCCGCGGCCTCCGGTCCGTGGAAGTCCGCCGTGATCCGCCGCGCCAGGTCTACCTTTACGTCGCGCGGGTTGGCGCCCTCCTCCTCGACCGAGCGGCGGCGCGCCGCGATCTCCGGAGCGGGAACGTCCGTCAACAGCTCGAAGTAGCTCCAGAGGAGCCGGTCCGGGATGGACATCAGCTTCCCGTAAATCTGGGCGGGCGGCTCCTCGATCCCGATCGCATTCCCGAGCGACTTGGACATCTTCTCGGTGCCGTCGGTGCCCACCAGGAGCGGCAGCGTCAGGACGATCTGGGGCTCGAGCCCCTCTTCGCGCATGAGGTCGCGGCCGACGAGCAGGTTGAACAGCTGGTCCGTTCCCCCGAGCTCCACGTCCGCCTTGAGCGCGACGGAGTCGTAGCCCTGCGCGAGCGGGTAGAAGAGCTCGTGGAGCGCGATCGGCTGCTGCGCCGTCCACCGCTTCTGGAAGTCGTCGCGCTCCAGGATCCGGGCCACGGTCACCTTCGAGGCCAGGCGCACGAACCCCTCCGCGCCGAGGGGCGAGAGCCAGGAGCTGTTGAACTCGACCGAGGTCTTCTGGGGATCCAGGATGCGGAAAGCCTGGCGCGTGTACGTGGCGGCGTTCGCCTCGATCTCGGCGCGCGAGAGTTGCGGCCGCGTGGCCTTGCGGCCGGAGGGGTCGCCGATCATCGCGGTGAAGTCCCCGACGACGAAGACCACGCGGTGGCCGGCGTCCTGGAAATGCTTCATCTTCCGGAGAACGACGGTGTGCCCGAGGTGGATGTCGGGGGCGGAGGGATCGAAGCCGACCTTGACCGTGAGGCGGCGGCGCTCGATCCGGCGGGCGAGCTCGCTCTCCTCGATGAGGTCGACGGATCCGCGCCGGAGGAGCTCGAGTTCCGGCGATGGGGAAGTCACGACGGCACAGAATAATACGGGCGGTCGGCGCCCGGCTTAGCAGCGCGTTAAAGGGGGGCCCGGGGGGTCCCCGCCGACTTACACTGCCCCCGGAGAAAAACGATGAATACCCCGACTTCGAGACTTGTCCTTCGACTCATCCCGGCGGCGGCGCTCGCCCTCCTCCTTGCGCCGCCGCTTCTTTCCGATACTTTGACGCTGCCGGCCGTGACCTCCCTGCCTGTCGGCTCCGCGGCGAGTCCGTTCTTCTCGGACGTGCGGGTGTTCAACACCTCGTACACCGCGCCCGTCTCGGTCAACGCGGTGTACCGCTGCTTCCTGGGGACGTGTCCGGGCACCGCGCCTCAGATCAACTTCACCCTGGCCCCTCGGGAGTCGCGGGCGTTCGACGACATGATTTCGTCGGCGTTCAACGCTCCGATCTCCGCCGGAGCGGTGGAGCTGACCGCCTCCGGCGACCTGATTCGGGTGACGAGCCGGTTGTATTCGCCGGCCGCCGGCGGCGGTACCAACGGGATGTTCGTGCCCGGGTTGAAGGACCTGGACTCGCACGCGGTGACCGTTCTGCCCGGACTGTCCAACGGCCTCTTCCGGACGAACATCGGCATCTACAACCGGGCGGATTCCGCGGTCAACGCGACCATCAAGCTCTACAACGGCACGACCCTCCTCGGGACGCATCCCCTGACTCTCGGGCCGCGTTCGGGCACGCAGGTCAACCGCATCTTCGACGTGGTCGGACAGGCTTCCTTGACGACCACCAACGCGTTCGCGGTGGTCGCGGCGGACAGTTCCACCGCGGAGCTCTTCACCTATGCGGCCGTGATCGACAACGCCACGGCGGACTCGAGCTTCGTCTCCGGCGAGCAGGACATCGCCGCGCCGACGGGTCCCGCTCCGACAGCGGAGACGATCAACGTGTCCTTGAGCAACTACTCCTTCAGCCCCGGAACCAGCCAGCCGATCCAGGTGACCGCGGGGGCCGCCACGACCCTGCACTTCGAATCCGGGCAGGGGGCTCACGGTTTCTCGGGCGTTCCGGCGCTGGGAGTCGCAGGCTCGAACAACATCTCGGAGCAAGAGGACGGGGACGGCTACGGCTATCCGGGCCGTCCCGCGGCGACGTTCAACGTCACTTTCACGGCGCCCGCGTCCGCACGGGGCCAGACCTTCGACTTCTGGTGCACTTTGCATCCCGACCTCATGAGAGGAACTCTCCGGGTCAACTGACCGACTCCCGAGAACTCCCATGAAGACTCGTGCCGTTGGGCGGCTGCTTTGCGCGGCGCTCGTTCTCTGCTCGATCCGGGCGGCGGCGGTGGGGGAGACGCTGACCGTCCCGGCCGTGACGTCGCTGCCGGTCGGTTCCGCGGCGAGCCCGTTCTTCTCGGACGTGAGAGTCTTCAACACGTCCTACACGGCGCCGGTCATGGTCACCGCGGCGTATCGCTGCTTTCTGGGTGCCTGCCCGGCCACGGCGCCGCAGGTGACTTTCACGCTGGGACCTCGCGAGTCCCGGCCGTTCGACGACATGATCCTGTCGGCGTTCAACGCCCCCGCGACGGCCGGTGCGGTGGAGTTCACGAGCGCCGGTGATTCGGTCCGCGTTACGAGCCGCCTGTTCTCGCCGGCCGCCGGCGGGGGCACGAACGGGATGTTCGTGCCCGGGATGAAGGCGTCGAATGCGCACGCGACCTCCGTGCTGACCGGACTTGCGAACGGCGCCTTCCGGACGAACATCGGCTTCTACAACGGCAACGACGTCGGCGTGGCGGCGACGGTGAGCCTGTTTCAGGGGGGCGCGCTCCTGGGGTCTCAGACCGTGACCGTCGGGCCGCGGTCGGGCACGCAGCTCAACCGGATCTTCGACGTTCTCGGTCACGGCACGGTCCTCACCACCAACTCGTTCGCGGTGGTCGACAGTGGCAACCCCTCGGTCCCGCTGTTCGCGTACGCGGCGGTCATCGACAACGTCACGTCCGATTCGAGCTTCGTCGCCGGCGACCCGGACGCCGCGCCGCAGGGCAACCCGGCCCCGACGGCCACCCCCCCTCCGGCCACGACCCCGACCCCCACCCCGACTCCTACTTCTCCCGCGGCCACGGTCGTGGACCTGACGGCGCAGCAGTTCCGGTGGAGCTTCAACGGCGGAACCGCGAGCTTCGTCATGCAGGTCGGGCAGACGTACGACGTCCGCATGAAGACTCTCGACGTGACTCACGGCTTCTCGGGCCTGCCGGAAATCGGTCTCTCGGGGGCGGCGCTCCTTCCGGGTTCCGCGGTGATCGTCCACACGATCCGTCCGACCGCCGACCAGGTCGGCTCGCACGTCTTCGTCTGCGACATCGAGTGCGGGTCCGGGCACGGCTTCGCCGGGACGATCCAGATCACGCAGTAGGTCCCGCGCGCGGAACGCGGGATATGCGTAAACGGCGGCGCCCGGCCGTCGTCTAATGGGGGCCGTGGGCAAGTCGATTGCTCTCGCCGCTCTCCTCCTCGCGACCCGGGTGGCCCTTCCGGCGGAAACCCTGACCCTGCCCGCGGTGGCGTCGCTGCCTCCGGGCTCGGCTGCGGCCCCGTTCTTCTCGGACGTGCGGGTCTTCAACACGTCGTACGCCTCGGCGGTCTCGGTCACGGCGGTGTACCGGTGCTTCCTGGGGACCTGTCCGGGAGCGCCGCCCCAGGCGACGTTCACGCTGGCGCCGCGCGAGTCGCGGGCACTGGATGACATCGTCGTGACGGCCTTCAGCTCGCCGTCGTCGGCGGGAGCCGCGGAGCTCACGAGCAGCGGAACGTCGATCCGGGTCACCAGCCGCATGTACTCGACGGCGCCCGTTCCGACGGTCGGGATGTTCGTGCCTGCCTTGCGGAACGCGGACGCGCACCCCGTCTCGGTGCTGACGGCGATCGCCAACGGCGCCTTACGAACGAACGTGGGCGTGTACAACGGAAACGACGTCGGAGTGGCCGCGACCGTCCGCCTGTTCGACGGCTCCGAGCTGCTCGGCACCCGGACGGTGACGCTCCGACCGCGGTCGGGCATGCAGATCAACCGGATTTTCGAGGCGGTGGGCCGGGGCGATCGGACGACGACCAACGCGTTTGCGGTCGTCGAGAGCGACAGCGCCTCGGCGCCCCTCTTCACCTATGCCGCTGTTATCGACAACGCGACGAACGACCCCGCGTTCGTCGCCGGGGCGGCGGACGAGCCGGCGCCTCCGGCGCAAATGGTCACGATCGCCGTGCGGGCGTGGGACTTCTCGCCCGGCGGGCCGAACTCCGCGCCCCTGCTGCTCACCGCGGGCACGACCTACACGCTGGTCTTTCACAACGTGGACGCACCCGGCACGACGAACCCGCGGCACGGATTTTCCGGAATCTCCGACCTCGGCCTCCCGGGGACCGACGACATCTCCCCGGGTCACGACTTCGTCATCCCAGCGTTCACGCCGCAGACCTTTCACCGCGGAACGCACCCGTTCAGCTGTACCCAGAACGAGTGCGGCGGCGACCCCGAGCAGCACCGCGGAATGCAGGGGAGCATCGTCATCCAGTAGGTGAGTCGAATAGGGTCAACGCTGAATCGCTGAATTCGGGTCAGGCCTGAATCGCTAAATTGAGGACCTCTGGACTGTTGCGGGTGCAGACCCCTTCGGGATCTGTCCCCGCGACTCACCTACATGCAGCGATTCAGCGTTGACCCCAACTAGAATTGCGGCGTGGCGGAGACCAGGGAAGACAAGGCGCCGGAGATCCCGGTCAACGAGGACGACGCTCGCGCCGCGGCCGCGGCGCTGAACCGGAAGCGCGCCCTCGCCGACTGGGAGGAGAAGAAAAAGCTCTGGCGCGCGACGGGCGTTCCGCCGGCTCTTCCGGCCGCGGGATCGACGCCGAAGAAGTGATCTCTCGCCGCTGAACGGCCCCGTCTCCGAGTTCCGACGGCTGGAGCGCCAGGTCGTCTCCTGCCGCCGCTGTCCCCGCCTCGTGGCCTGGCGGGAAGAGGCCGCGCGCCGAGCTCCCCGGCGTTTTCGGGGAGAGGTCTACTGGAGCCGGCCGCTTCCCGCTTTCGGCAACCCGCTTTCCCGTCTGCTGATCGTGGGGCTCGCCCCCGCGGCACACGGCGGCAATCGAACCGGCCGGATCTTCACGGGGGACGAGTCGGGCAACTTCCTGTTCCACGCGCTCCACGCGATCGGCCTCTCGAATCAGCCGCAGTCGATCCGTCCGGGCGACGGCATGGAGTTGCCCGGCGCGCTCCTGACTGCCGCCGTAAAGTGCGCCCCGCCGGACAACCGGCCGCTGCCCGAGGAGTTCGACAACTGTCGTGAATATCTGGTCCGCGAGGCGTCGCTTCTCGGTCCGCCGCGCGTCCTGGTGGCGCTGGGTGGCCTGGCCTTCGAGTCCTGCCTCCTGGCTCTGGCCGCCTCGGGCGTGGCGGTGCCGCGCCCCCGGCCGCGGTTTGCACACGGCGCGCGATACGCGCTCGAACGGGACGTTCTCTACGCGTCGTACCACCCGAGCCAGCAGAACACCTTCACGGGCCGGCTGACTCAGCGGATGTTGCGTGCGGTCTTGCGTCGCGCGGCGCGGGAGGCGGAGGGTCTGGCTCGTTAGGCCCGGGACCGATGGCTCCCGGTGTCCTCCGAGACCTTCTCCATCACCTTCTCGACCTCTTCGCCCACGCGGTCCTTGCTGGACTGCGTCGAAGCCCGCGCCAGATCGGCGGTCGCGATCACGCCGAGCAACCGGTCGCCTTCCACGACGAGGATGCGGCGCACCTGGGCCTCCTGCATCTTGCGGCTGACCTCGCGCACGTCCGCGTCCGGCTCGCAGGACACGACGTCGGTCGTCATGACTTCGGATACCTGCACCGACGAGGACTTCTCGTCCTGCTCTCCGAGCGCGAGCGCGATGTCGCGGTCGGTCACGACCCCGACGACTCTCTGCTGGCCGTTCCCCTCGGTGATCGGCACGATCCCGCAGTCCTCGCTGCGCATCACTTCGATGACCGTTCTCAAGTCGTCCGACGGCCGGCACGAGGTCGGGTCGGGCGTCATCAAATCTCTGGCCTTCATGAAGACTCCTTTCGCTTCAACCGGCTTCCATGCAGGAAGCGTTCCGGGAGCGGGGGACGGCCTATTTCTTGAAAAGGCGGTCGAAAGCGGCCCGCGCGTCGTCGGGCGTCGCGGTTGTAGCCCGGGTTCCGGTCAGGTCGAACGACTTCGCCGGCGAGTACAGGGGACAGGTGTTTCGCAGCTTCTTGGCCGGGATGCGCTCGGGGATCGGCTGGATGCACTCGAACCGGGCGGAGGTGTCGAAGTTGGCGCACTGGGCGCAGGAGTGAAGGTCCGCGCCGCAGCGGGGGCACGTCGAGTCCGTCCGGATGTCCTCGAGGTCGCGCTGCTTCTCCCCGCAGGCCTTGCACGCGAAGACCACGGCCTTGTCCGTGTCGATGCCGCGGCCGCGCGGGGCGCCCTCGGACCGTCCGAGCGCATCGGGGCGGGGTCCCCGCGGGCGCCTCTCCTCGGAGGAAGAGTCCTGGTACCCGCGGTGTCGATATTTGCGATCGTTCAAGGGGGAAGCAGACCCATCCTATTTGACCTTCATGAAGTACGGGTAGGGATTGATGGGCTTGCCTTGCCACCAATGCTTTTCGGGGCCGAGCTCGAAAATCGCGAAGTGCAGGTGCGGGGTGTCCGGCGGCGCGTTTCCGGTCGTGCCCACGAAGCCGATCGGATCGCCGCGCCGGAGGAAAACCCCCTCCGCGAGCTTGTCCGCGTATCGGTCGAGGTGCGCGTAGTAGAACGCGTGGGAGTCGTCCCGGTCGAACTGATACACCGTGAGTCCCCCCTGCCTGCTCGTGAAGATCTTCGCGATTTTCCCCTCGTCGGCCGCAACGACGGGTGTTCCGCGCGGCGCGAGGATGTCGATCGCCTCGTGACGGCGCGCCGAACCGCGGGCGTCCTGGAAACTGTCCCGCAGGTCCATCGTGCGCGCGCCCACCACCGGCATTTCCAGCGTCCGGCCCTCGAGCACCCCCAGGAAGCGCACCCCGGGCGTCGGGGTCGTCGCGGAGAGCGAGACGAGGGGGGTCGTCAGGGTGGTCGCCGACGGTTCGAGCGAGGGCGCCGCCGGAGAGGGTGTAGCGGGAAAGGGGATCGTGGCGATGGGCGCCGGCGTCGAAACGCGTGTCGCCCCGGTGATGTCCGACGTCGTCAGGTTCGCGAAGTGGCCCGGCGTGAGGCCGCCGGTTCTCCAGAGGACGTAGTAGAGGGTGACGGCGCCGAGGAAAAATCCCCCGACCAACAGCAGGGCGCGCTGAACGCGGACCCCTACTCCTGGAGGATCGCCGGCAGGCCCGGGGCCACCATCTGCGCCAGCTCCGCCGCGTCCCAGTTCGTCAGACGGATGCATCCGTGCGACTGCGTCTTACCGATCGTGGACGGTTCGGGCGTGCCATGGATTCCGTAATGCGGCTTCGACAGGTCGATCCATACAACCCCGACGGGATTATTGGGCCCCGGCTTGATGGTGGCTTTCTCGTCCTTCGACTCGGCGTCCCAGAAGAGATCCGGATTGTAGTGGAAGGGTGGGTTCTTCGAGACGCCATTGATTTTCCACGTTCCGACGGGCAGCGGATCGTGCTCGCTGCCGGTGGTCGCGGGGTACTGCGCGATCAACTTGTCGCCGGCGTCGAACGCCGCGACGGTCTTGTCGGAGTCGTCCACGACGACTTTCGTGATCTTCGGCGGGGCGCTCGATCGGACGCTCGGGACGACGATCTCCTCGCCTTCCCTGTCGAAGGCCTTCCCCGGATTGATCTTCGTGAGCAGCTTCGGACTCGCGTGGAAGTTCTCTGCCAGCGCCTCGAGGGCCGACCCGTAACCGAGCGCTGGAAGGGCTGCCTTCTCCATCATGTCCTCGGGAATCGTCTGGAAGGGCCCCGCGACGTCCTGAGCGGTGAGCTTGTAGCGGGCGAGTACCGCGGCGGAGTCCGCGTTCAGGAGCTTCCACGTCGCGGGATCGACGACGCCGGTCTCTTCGACGCCGTGAGCTTTCTGGAAGCCAGCGATCGCCTTGGCGACGTTGGAGCCGTACGCCCCGTCGATCTCGCCAGGAGAGAACCGGGCGCGATCGAGCAGGACCTGCGCGCGCAGCACCGCGCCCCCCGAGGCGCCGCGGCCGACCAGCGAGGCCGTCTCGGGGTTGTTCACGACCTCGAAGTGGAAAGAGGGGGCGGCCGGCTTGCGAACCGCGGACTTCTTCCGGGCCTTTGTCTTGGCCAGGAGGAGCGGTTCGGACGCAACCGGCAACGCGATAGCGAGCGCCGCGGTCACCAGGAAAAATCGGGCGGTTCGGGACATAGGCGGACGACCTCCGGACGGGGGCAAGGGCAAGATGGATGCCACCCGAGGCGGGAAACGGAAAACGGGAAAGGGAAGGGAGGAGACGGACCTTTACTTCGCGGGAAGCTTAGCGCTCCTGCGGGCGACCGGCTCGGCCACGACGACCAATCTCTCCGGCGCCGCCCCGATGTAGGTGAACGGATAGCAGGTGATGAGGGTCAGACGGGCAGCGGGGGTGGCGGCCAGGACCCGCACGTCTTTGGGCGTCACGATCTCCCGCGAGACGACCCGATACGTCTTCGTTCCCGCCGCCGTCTCCAGCTCGATTATGTGCCCCTTGCGGAGCCAGCCGAGGTTCCGGAAGTGCGAGTCGCGGTGCGCCGTGATCACGCAGTTCTCGGGCGGTCCTTCCAATCCGGGCGGTGCCGTTCCCGGCACGTGCCCCGGACCCTTCTCCAGCGTCGCGTCGTCGGTTCCCCCGAAGACGACCCAGTCCATCCGCGCCGAGGGGATCCGGATCCGCGCGATCGGCTGCCCGAAGGGGTAACCCGCCGCGACCGAGAGAACCGAGCCGCGCGGGAGCTCGTCCCGATCGCTCTTCGCGGCGGCGGCCGGCGCGTAGCCGCGCTCGAACTGCTTCCGGAGGACTTCGCTGCCCTCCCGCTGGGCGCGGGCGCCGCGCGCGTAGTGCAGCACGGCGACACCGATCAGCGCCACTCCGGCGGCCGTCAGCGCGACCGAGAGAGCGCGGCGACCCACGGCGTCAGTCGCGCCGGCCGCCGATGAAGCGCAGCAGGAAGAGGAACAGGTTGACGAAGTCGAGGTAGAGCGCGAGAGCGCCGACGACGGCGCGCCCGGCGACCTGCCCGTCCGGCGTCACCGCGGCCATCGCCTTCAGTCTCTGCGCGTCCCACGCGGTCAGGCCGGTGAAGACCAGGACGCCGACGACCGAGATGACGAACTGGAGCGCGGGCGCCTTCCAGAAGATCCCCACGATCGAGGCGAGGATCAGCCCGATGAGACCCATGAAGAAGAACTGCCCGATCCCGGCGAGGCTTCTCTTCGTGGTGGTGCCGTACAGGGCGAGGGCACCGAACATTCCGGCGGTCACGACGAACGTCGTCGCGATCGACGCGCCCGTATACGTGAAGAGGATCGCGGACAGGGTGACGCCGTTCAGGGCCGAGTACGCGACGAAGAGGGTCGCGGCGGTCGTCGGCGCCATCTTGTCGACGCGCGCGGACAGGAAGAACACGAGGCCGAGCTCCACGGCGATGAGCCCGAAGAAGAGGAACGGATTTCCCAGGACGATCTGCCGCAGCGCGGGCGACCCGAGGACCATGTACGCGACGGCGGCCGTGATCGCGAGGCCCACGAACATCCAGCCGTACACCTTGCGGAGGAAAGCGGTGACCTTTTCGGCGCCGATCGCGAGCGGAGTCTCGAAGGCGGCGGGAGGCGTGAGTTCGAAACGGTCCATGTCGTGAAGTCTCCTCTCTTGCAAACCTGACAAAACGAGTCGATGGGCCTCCGAATTCCTAACCGTTCTCAGTTGACCTGGAACTTCAGGGCGTCGAGGAAACGCAGCGCCAGCGGGTCTTCCGGGTTCTCCTCGAGCGCTCCCCGAAACTCGTCGGCGGCCCGGTCGAAGTCGCCGCGCGCCGCGTGGAGACGGCCGAGGTTCAGGTAGGGGAAGTGGCGCGGCTCGTACCGCGGCGCGCTTTTCGCGCGGTCGAACCACGTCTCCGCCTCGTCGAGGTCCCCCTTCTGCATCAGGTAGCAGCCGATGTCGTTGTAGGGGTTCCCGAAGCCCGGGTCGGTCGCGATTGCCTTGCGGCACTCCTCGATCGCGTCGTCGAGCCGTCCCGCGAACGAGTACGCCCACCCGCGGAACGTGTAGGCCTCCGCGGTCGGGAGGATTTCCAGCGATCGTGTGAAGAGCCGGATCGCCTCCTCGGCGTCTCCGGAGAGAAGGAGCGCGGTCCCCTCCTCCCAGAGGGCGAGGGCCTCGGGCCGTTTCTCCCACTTCGACATCGAAGCGATTGTAGGACGTCCGGGGTCTGATCCCGGAGGGGTCAGATCCCGATCAGCTTCAACCGCTCGGCAGCCGCGGGCCTCCGAGCGGCAGGAGATCGCCGGCCCCCGCGTCGGCCGCGGACTCGGTGACCTCCTCGGGCTCGGCTTCGGGCGGAATCTCGCCGGGGTTCCGGAAGAGATTGGCTTCGAGGCCGTACTGCCTCGTGTACAGATCGAAGTACCGGCCACCGCGGTCGAGCAGATCGGCGTGGCTCCCGCGCTCGACGATGCGGCCCCCCTCCAGCACGAGGATCGTGTCCGCGTTGCGGACCGTGGAGAGTCGGTGAGCGATCACGAACGTCGTGCGTCCCTTCATCAGCTCGGTCAGACCCTCCTGGATGAGCGCCTCGCTCTCGCTGTCGAGAGAGGAGGTCGCCTCGTCAAGAATCAGGATGCGCGGGTCCGCGAGAATGGCGCGCGCGATCGCCACCCGCTGGCGCTGGCCTCCCGAGAGCTTGACGCCGCGCTCTCCGACGATGGTGTCGTAGCCTTCCGGCATCTCCTGGACGAAGTCGTCGCACCGGGCGATCCGGGCGGCGCGCAGGACTTCCTCCCGCGGTGCGTCGGGGTTCGCGAAGGCGATGTTTTCCAGGACCGTCCCATCGAAGAGGAAGTTGTCCTGGAAGACCACGCCGATCTGGGACCGGTAGTCCGCGAGCCGCACCTTCGAAAGATCGTGGCCGTCCACGAGGATCGTGCCGGAGGTCGGCCGGTAGAACGCGGCGACGAGGCCGATCAGAGTGCTTTTTCCGGACCCGGACGGTCCGACGAGCGCCGTCGACGTTCCCGGCGGCGCGTCGAACGACACCTCGCGCAGGACCGGAACGCCTTCCTGGTACTCGAACGACACGTCCCGGAACTCGACGTGACCCACGACGTCGGTCAGCGGCTCCCGGAGCGCGTCCTCGGCGTCCTCCGGTTTCTCGTCGCGGATCTCGCGGATGCGTTCGAGGCCCGCGAACGCCTCCGTGATCTGGCTGCCGATCGACACGATCTGGATCACGGGACCCACGAGCATGCCGAGGTAGAGCGTGAACGAGAAGAACGAGCCGAGCGTCATCCGGTGCGCGAGGACTTCCTGCGATCCCACCCACATGATGGCCACGCCGACGAGGCCGAGGAGGAGCGTCGAGAACGCCGACACCGCCGCGAAACCGGTCATGGTCCTCGCGACGTTGCGGAAGAGGCGATGGACGCCCTTCGAGAAGACGAGCGCCTCCCGCCGCTCCGCCCGATAGGCCTTCACGACGCGGATGCCCGAGATCGACTCGGTCAGCCGGCCGGAGACTTCGGCGTTGATCTTGGAGCGCTCACGGAAGAGCGGACGCAGCGTGCGGAAGGCGTACAGCAGCACGAGCCCGAACAGCGAGAGAACTCCGAGCGCGATCACGGTCAGCTTCGCCGACAGGTAGAGAAGGATCACGAACGCCGCGGCCGCTGTCACGAGGCCGCCCGCCACCTCGACGAGACCGGTCCCGACCAGGTTGCGCAGTCCCTCCGCGTCGCTCATGACGCGTGAAAGGAGCGCTCCCGTCTTCGTCTGGTCGAAGTAGGCGACCGGCAGCCGGCCCACGTGGCGTTGGACCCGGCGGCGCATCTCGGTGATCGAGCGTTGCGCGTCCTTGCCGAGGACCTGCGATAGCGAGAACGACGTGATCGCCTGGATGAGCGTCGCGCCCCCGGCGGCCAGGACGAGTATCCCGAGGAGCTCGCGGCGGCCCTTTCCGATGACCTCGTCGAGAAGGAACTTCGTGGTGCCGGGCAGGACCAGCCCGCAGAGGCGGTTGACGGCAAGGAGGCCAAAACCGAGCGCCAGCCGCCCCTTGCGCGCCGAGAGCAGCTCTCTCGCGTCGCGCAGAACGACCTTCAGAGGCGGCGCTTTGCGCTTTTTCTCGTCCGGGCGGGGGGCGCGGGCTGCGCTCCCGCCCCGCCGATCCGCCCGCGGAAGGCCGCCGAGTCCTCCACCGAAACCACCCATTCCTCTCGCCACGTCGCAAGTCTACCTACGCGAGTCGATCCGGCCCGGGTGCGCGGGGCGGGTCAGCCGGACTTCGTCGCCACCACGAAGAGCCGGGGCGATCCGAGGCGGTAGGGCTCGCTACCAACCGAGCCGGACATCTTGAAATCTCCGAACCCAGCATCCGCCAACATCTTCAGGATTTCGCGCGTCGTGTAGATGCGGTGAACGGCTCGCTTCCTCTCGATCCGGTCGCCGCGGGTGACCGTGTAGAGGTTCTCCATCGTTCCCGCCGCCGGGTCGTAGGAGTTCTTCGCCGCGAAGACGATGTCTCCGACGGGCATCTCGTAGCTCTCTCGGAAGGCAGGCAGGACCGATTCCGCGGCCTTGAAGTCGCCGAAGAAGCGGCCGCCCGGGACGAGGGTCCGCGAGACCGCTTCCAGGAACGCGGCGTCGCCGTCATCGCCGAGGAACCCGAAGCTCGATCCCGCGCAGTACGCGGCGTCGAACTCTCTTTCCCAAGGCAAGTCCCGCATGTCCCCGACGCGCCATTCGATAGTCGGGTCTCCTTCGCGCGCAGAGTCGATGAACTCCTTCGAGATGTCCACGCCCGTCATCGCACATCCGCGCGCCGCGAGCTCGAGCGCGAGCCGTCCGTCACCGCAGGGAACGTCCAATACGCGGAGTCCCGGAGCCAGGCCGAGTGAGGTCCACAGGAACTCCGCCTCCGTGCGCGTCGTCTCCGGGGTCATGGCAGCCCGCCAGAAGTCGACCATGAGGCCGCCGAAAAAGTCTTTGTACCAATCGTCGCTCATTCGAGAACTCTCCTGTATACCGTCCGGTCGGACGGCGGTTTCATTTCGGGAAGTTGGGAGAGTCGGGCGCTGCGGACAGCGCTAGGCGACGGCGAGGCCACGACGCCCATCGGACCGTGGCTGGTCACCGCCGACGACCCCGCGGTGGCCGCGGGGAACCTGGGGCTGGCGTGCGAGGTCGACGGCGACACGGTCCAGAAGGCCGACACCGCTGATCTCGTCTTCGACCCGGTCGCGCTGGTGTCGTACCTGTCCGAGATCGGACGCTCGTTCCGGGTGACGTGATCGCCACCGGCACGCCGGGCGGAGTGGGCCATGCGCGTAAGCCCGCCCGCTACCTGGAGGACGGTTCGCTGCTCGTCACCCGGATCGAAGGGCTCGGCGAGTGCCGCAAGATCTGTCGCAGGGAGGCACGGTGAGCGGGCCACCCCACGCGATGCTGGACTGGGCGGGCAAGGGGACGGCCGCCTTCGAGGCCGCCGCGCACCGGGCGACCGACGCGAGCCTCACCACGCCCTCGCACCTGCCGGGTTGGAGCCGAGCCCATGTCATCGCCCACGTGGCCCGCAACGCCCACGCGCTCGTCAACCTGCTCACATGGGCTCGTACGGGTGTCGAGACCCCGATGTACGCCGACGACCACCAGCGTACGAACGAGATCGAGGCGAACGCCGCCGCCCGGCCGACGAACTGCGCGCCGCTCTCCTCACGGCCGACGGACGACTGTGCGAGGCACTCACCACTCTGCCGGACGAGTGCTGGAGTGTGACCGTCCGGACAGCGCGCGGGTAGGGCGGTGTCTGCCTCGGAGAAGGTCCCTGGATGCGGGTGCGGGAGGTGTGGGTGCACGCCGTCGACCTGAACACGGGGACCGGCTTCGACGACGTTCCCCGCGAGGTGTGCGTGGGTCTCGTCGACGATGTCGCCGCCGCGTTCCGGGCACGTACGGATGTCCCGCTCGTCGAACTGCGAGCCGATGAAGGCGGCCGGACCTGGCTCCTACGGAGTGCCCGGCGCCGCGGATCCGGTCGTGATGAGCGGGAACGTCCCCAGCCTGGCTGCTTACGCGACCGGACGCCCCGTGCCAGGACCTCTGTACGCCGTCGGCGGATCGGTGCCCGTACTGCCCGCGTGGCTGTGAAAGCAGGGGAATCACGATGAAGTCGCCGGCATCGGCGGCGGCCGGGTCGGACTCTTCCTCGCCATGCTGCTCAAGCGCAACCGGCCTAGGACGGAGGTCGCCCGCCCGGGCGGGCTCCGTGAGGTCGTCGTCGAGCGCACGCCGAAGAAGGCGATCGCCGATCAGGCCGTGGGTGTCGAAGCGGCCCTCCTTGATGACTTCGCAGAGCATCGAGGCCACTGGCCGCTTCGCACTGCCGGGGTTGCCGCAGGGTTCGGGTTCAGCCCGCGGTGATACGGGCGTTGACCCGCCGCATCCAGTCCCGGTCGGTGTGCCACATGGGGTGGTGGGGGCCGCGTTGGAGGTCAGGACGACGCCCTGGAAGCCCGCCGCGAGGCAGCGGTCGACGACGAACTCCGCGATGTCCTTGCCGACGGCGTCCTCCTCGAAGCGCGTCAGCAGCGGGGTGTACCCCACGACGCCTTCACCGAGGACGGCGGGGATGCCGCGGCGACGGGCGAACTCGGCGACGGAGTCGACCCACTCGGCCAGCGTGTCCCGCATGGCCTGCCGGTGTGCCGCGTAGTTCTCGTAGAGCCACAGGTCCCAGCGGTCGGGGTCCACCCAGTCGTGCGCGTAGAACAGTTCGCGCGGTATCCCCGTGGCGGCCAGACGCCAGGGTTCGTCCGGCTGGTAGTCGGCGAAGGCGGGGGCGTCGGGGCGCAGCATGGCGGCCAGTTCGGGGGTGGGCCAGGCGGCCGTCTCGGGCGCCGCTCGGTGCCGTGGCCGAGCCCCACCGCCTCGTACAGCGCGCCGAGCACGCCGTAGACGTAGAAGTGGAAGTGCGCGATCTGCGCCTGCTCCGGCAGGTCGTCGAGCTCGTCGGGCCAGGGCTCTCCCAGCGAGTAGGTCACGGGGATGCCGGGGTGGCGGGCCTGCAACAGCTTCACGGCGCGTTCGAGGGGGCCGCGCAGCCGGGCGTAGTGGCCGGTGGTGCCGTCGCTCGGTACCAGGGAGCAGTTGTCGACCTCGTTGTGCACCTCGACGTAGGCGACGCGGTCGGCGAGCCCGCGCTCGGTGAGGAAGTCGAGCAGCCCGGCGAGTGCTTCGGCCACCGCCTCGGCGCGGTCCGGGCCGGGAACCTCGGCCAGGGCGCGGTGCCAGGTGTCGGTGTCGGCGAAGCTGGGGGACTGCTGGTACTCCCACGAGGACACGATCACCTTGCAGTCGTGGCGGGCGGCGGCCTCGAACAGCTCGACGAGCCGTCGGCGGCCGTCCAGCGGATAGCCGCCGCGCACGTCGTACCAGCGGGTGCGCTGTCCGAACTGCTCGCCCAGGCCGCGGACCTGGAGGGCCTCCGGGTCGTCGACGCGTCCGGAGAACAGCAGGAACGGCATGGCGCAGACGCGCACGGTGTTGAAGCCCCGCTCCACCGTCTCGGCGAAGGCGCGGTCGAGGTCGGCGAACGGCTCGCCGGGTCCTGCCTGCGTGTACCAGCTGAAGTCCCACAGGGTGATGGCGAGTCGGCCGTGGTCTCGCGTGTGGTGGCTTGCTGTGTGCGGTCATGAGGTCACCCGTCGTTCGTGTGCGGTGGGACGCCGTCGGCGGCTCGGCGAGGCACCACGCTAACTCAATTCATTATTTATGAATAATCCTTGACGAGGGTGACGGCTTGTCCAGGCTGTGGGCGAACGAACCCGCGCGTGCATCGAGGAGTCGCCTGCCATGACCGAATCCATCCATCCGTCCCGGCGCACCGTCGTCACGGCACTCGGCGCGGCCGGCTTCGTCGCCCTGCCCGCCTGGCCGGAGGCGGCGCGAGCGGCAGAGGTACGGGCGTGGCCGCCGCGAACGGCCCGGTGCTCGACACCCACCCGGCCACCGAGCCCTCCGGCACCCATGTGCGTGATGTCGGCGGCACCAACGTCGTCTTCCAGTACGGCACGGTGCTCCCCGCCTTCGACGGCTGGCGCACCCATGAGCCCACCCGCGAGTACCTGTCCCTGGACAGGAAGTGGCGCTTCCGCTTCGACCCCGCCGATCAGGGGCTCGACGAGGGCTGGCAGTCCGCGCACCACGACGACAGGACGTGGGGCCTCATCGACGTCCCGGCCGGCCTGGGACCTGCTGGACACTCCCGGATTCGGCTCGGAGACCGCCCCCTTCGGCAAGGGCACCGCGTTCAGCGACGGGTACGCCTGGTACCGCACCACCGTCGACGTTCCCGGATCCTGGCGTGCCCGGCACGTACGCATCGCCTTCCTGGCCGCCGGCTACAGCGCCGAGGTCTGGCTCGACGGCACGCATCTCGGCAAGCACGAGGGCGCCAACTCGCCCTTCGCGCTTCCGGTGGCGGGGGCGCTGAGGCCGGGAACGCGCCAGACGATCGCCGTGCGGGTCTTCCGCCGGGCGAGCTACACCGACTACACGGCAGCGACTCCGCAGCCGGTCACCGACGACCACGAGGTGCCGTACAAGCCCGTCGACTACTGGCCCTACGCCGGCCTGACCCGGTCGGCCTGGATCGAGGCGGTCCCGCAGGTCACCATCGCGAAACTGCTCGTCGTCGGAGCGAACGGGCGCCTCGAGGCACGCGCGGTCGTCGAGAACCACGGCACCGCCGACTTCGACGGCCGGCTCACGCTGGATCCCGGCCGGGGGAGCGGCGGCCGGCCCGCCGTGGTCGCGGCCCGGATCGCGGCCCGATCGGCGGGCGTCGTACGCGTCTCGGTCGGCATACCCGACGCCCCACGATGGAGCCCTGCCTCGCCGCGCACGCTCACCGCCCGCGCCACCCTGGCCGCCGGGAGGTCGTCGGGCCCGCGGGTGGACACGCTCTCCACCGGGTACGGCGTGCGTGAACTGACGGTCGGGGACGCGCAGTTGCGGCTTGAACAACAAGCCTCTGTTCCTCAAGGGCCTCAACTGGCACGAGGAGACGGCCGCGCACGGCAGGGCGATGACGCCCGCCGAGTACGACCGGGAACTGGGCCACATCACCTCATTGGGCGCCAACCTCATCCGCAACTGCGTCTACAACCGGCACCCGTACGTCTACGACTGGGCGGACGAGCACGGCGTGACTGGTGATGGACGACATCGACACCATGTGGCTCAACACCGCCCAGGAGAAGCTCCAGACCGAGCGCTACGGGCTCGCCCGCGCGCTGGCCCTGACGATGGCGTGGAACCAGCACAACCACCCGTCGGTGATCCTCTGGGGACTGCAGAACGAGTCGGAGATCGACGCCGACGGCGCCCCGGTCTACCGGGCCTGGCTCGCCGACCTCAAGGCGGCCGTGAAGGCGGTCGACCTCACCGCCCGCCCCGTGACCTGGGCCTCCAACACCAGCAACGACCCCGCCTTCGACCTCGCCGACGTGATCGGGTTCAACGAGTACTTCGGCTACTTCTACGGCAAGGACGCCGACCTCGGCCCCACGCTGGACGCGGTGCACGCGAAGTATCCCGACAAGCCGATCCTGATCACCGAGAACGGCACCTGGTCCGTGGCGGGCGACCACGGCCCCAGCACCACGCAGGGTACGGAGGAGTGGCAGGCGGCGAGCTTCACCGCCCACTGGGCCCAGGTGGCCGAGCGCAGCGAGTTCGTCGCCGGATTCACCTACTGGGTTCTCAAGGACTACAAGCAGCGGGCCGGCTACAACCAGTCCTACAACGGCATTTCCGTCATGGGCCTGCTCACGTTCGCGGAGGAGCGGCCCAAGCTCGTCTACGACGCGTTCCGGAAGGCGGTCAACCCGAGGGCGTAACAGGCGATGTAGAAGGAAGACGGTGGCGCGTGCCCGGCGCGGACGCCGGGCACGCGCCACTGTGTGTCAGCCCTTGACGCTGCCCTGGGTCAGGCCGGAACGCCAGTAGCGCTGGAGGACGAGCATCGCGGCGGCCAGCGGGAGGATCGACAGGAACGCGCCGCCCACCGTCAGCTGGTAGAGCTCGGGGTACCGGTCCGCCGGCGACTGCCAGGTGGTGAGGCCCAGGGTCAGCGGGTACTTGCGGTCGTCGGAGAGCATCACCAGCGGCAGGAAGTAGTTGTTCCAGATGCCGACGAACTGGAAGAGGAACACGGTGACCAGCGCGGGCGTCATCGTCCGCAGCACGAGCGTGCTGAAGATCCGCAACTCGCCGGCGCCGTCGACCCGTGCCGCCTCCAGCATCTCCATCGGTACCGCCGCCTCGGCGTAGATGCGGCACAGGTACACCCCGAACGGGCTGACGATGCTGGGGATCAGTACGGCCCAGTAGGTGTTGGCCAGGCCCACCTCGCTGAACAGCAGGTACAGGGGGAGGGCGAGCGCGGTGCTGGGCAGCAGCACCCCGGCGAGCACGACCTTGAAGACCGCCTCCCGCCCGCGGAAGCGGTACACGGCGAGGGCGTACCCGGCGGCGCACGCGAGCAGGGTCGCCAGCGCGCCGCCGACCCCCGCGTACAGGAAGCTGTTCCAGGTCCAGGTCCAGAAGACGCCGTCGTCGTAGGAGAAGACCTGCGACAGGTTGTGCAGCCACTGCGGGTCGGAGAACCACAGCCCGAAGCTGCCGAAGAGGTCCGCACTGCTCTTGGTGGAGGCCACCACCAGCCAGTAGACGGGCAGCAGGAAGTAGAGGGCGGCGACGGCGAGCAGGGCGACCAGCAGGATCCGCGAGGGCTTCAGCCCGGCGCGGGCCGGCCGTCACGGCCGTCACCGGCGGCCCGCGGAGCGGGGGCGGAGGCGGCCACCGCTTCTTCGTCTGGGGTGTGGACACGCTCACCGTGCACCCTCTTTCCTTGCGGTTCACCAGGCTGAGGAAGCCGAAGGACAGCACGCTCGCGACCAGCGCGAGGATCACCGACTCGGCCGCGGCGAGGTAGATGTTGTTGTTGGTGAACGCCTCGTTGTAGGCGGCCAGGTTCGGGGTGTACGAACTGGTGATCGACGTGGTCAGCGGCTTGATGACCAGGGGTTCGGCGAACAGCTGCAGGGTGCCGATGATGGTGAAGACGGCGGTGAGCACGAGGGCGGGCCGGGCCAGCGGCAGCTTGATCCGGACCGCCGTCTGCCAGGCGCTGGCGCCGTCGATGCGCGCGGCCTCGTAGAGCTCCTGCGGGATCGACTTGAGCTGGGCGACGATCACCAGCATGTTGTAGCCGGTGAACTCCCAGATCACGATGTTGGCGATGGACCACAGCACGCTGTGGTAGCCGAGGAAGTCGGGCGCGAGACCG
Organism: uncultured Acidobacteriota bacterium; assembly: GCA_963765835.1. Classification (GTDB taxonomy): domain Bacteria; phylum Acidobacteriota; class Thermoanaerobaculia; order UBA5066; family Gp7-AA6; genus Gp7-AA6. Next base: position 78,594 of record CAVXYF010000013.1, read on the forward strand.
GCCCTGCCGAGCAGGTCGACCAGGGGGCTGACGCCCGGTACGTAGAGGAAGCCCCACAGGATCGAGGCGATGACACCGGGGACGCCGTACGGCAGGAAGTAGGCGGCGCGCAGGAAGCCCGCCCAGCGCTGGGAGAGCGTGTCGAGCACCAGCGCCAGCGCGGTGGCCAGCAGCAGCATCACCGGGATCTGCACGATGCCGAAGAGCAGCACCCGCCCGAAGCCGTCCAGGAAGGCCGACTGCTGGAGCGCGAGGGCGTAGTTGTCCAGCCCGGCGAAGCCGACGGTGGCCGGCCCAGGCCGAGCGGCCCGGAGCGGACCGCTTCAGCAGGCTCTCGTAGATCGCGAAGCCGAGCGGGATGACGAAGACGAACAGGAAGAGGGCCACGAAGGGCAGGAGGAACCCCCGGCCGCCCGGTCCGGGCGCGCGGTGCGCCGGCCGCCCGTGCGGCTCGCACGCCGGGTTCGTGCTGCTCATGACTGGCTCCTCGCCTTCAGGCCCTTGGCCAGCAGGTCGTCCACGGTGCGTTTCTGCGCGTCGGCCAGCGCCGAGGCGAGGGTGCCGTCTCCGGCCATGGCGGCGCCGAAGGCGTCGCCGAGGTGGGCGAAGTCGGCGTCCGTGGTGGGTGACCACTTCCAGGAGGTGTCGATGGCCCGGTCGGAGGCGGTGAAGACGTCGTTGTACCGCTGTCCGCCGAAGAACGGGTCGGGCTTGTCGAGGGCCGATCCGCGGAAGACGCCGGTGGCGGCGGGCCAGCCGTAGCCGACGGCGATGTTGAGGTCGACGGCCTTGGGGTCGCTGTTGATCCAGTGCGCGAACTGCAGCGCCTCACGCGGGTGGCGGCTGCCCTGGAGGACGGCGGTGGACGCTCCGCCCCAGTTGGCGGAGGCGTTCTCGCCCGCTTTCCACTGGGGGAGGGGGGCGACCCGCCACTTCCCCTTGGTGCCGGGGGCGTTGCCGCGCAACAGGGCGTCGCCCCACTGCGGTCCGACCCAGGTGACGACCTGCCCGGTCTGTACCTGCCGGTACCAGGCGCTGGACATGTCGGGTTCCACGAAGACGAGGTCGTCGCGGACCATCCGCTCCCAGTACTCCGCGACCTCGCGGGAGGGGTCGTCGTTCATGCCGACGATCCAGGTGTCGCCCTCGGTGCGTATCCAGCGGGACCCGCGCTGCCAGCACATCGCGGCGAACCAGGCGGGCGAGTTGGGGTTGAACGCGGATCCTGGCACCGTTTCCGCGGGCCTTGACCACGCGGGCGGCCTTTTCGAAGTCGGCCCAGGTGGCGGGTGTCTCGATGCCCCACTTCGCGAGGAGGTCCTGGCGGTAGAAGAGTCCCATCGGGCCGGACGCCTGGGGGATGGTGTGGACCCGCCCGCCGAAGACGCCCTGGTTCCACTGCCACGGCACGTAACTGTCGCGCAGCTTGTCGGCCCCGTAATGCGCTCAGGTCGGTCAGGCCGTTGACCAGCATGAAGGCGGGCAGTTCCTGGTACTCGACCTGCGCCAGGTCAGGCGGGTTGCCGGCCGTGAGCGCGGGAACATCTTCTGGTAACCGCCCTGAGGTGCTCGCGGACATGGTCTGCATCTCGACGTGGATGTCGGGGTGCGTCCGGTTCCACAGGTCGACGGTCTTCTGCATCGGCACCCAGGTCCAGAAGACGAGATTCACCTTCTGGCCGGGGCGGGTGGATTCCTGCCGGGTCGTGCGGGCGGCCCCGACGGTCTGCCCGCAGGCGGTGAGGGCCGGAAGAGCGGCGAGTGCTCCGGCCGCCCCACCTCAGCGGAGCACTGACCTCCGTGAGGGTGGTGAGCTGTTCATGTACGTCCCTTACATCCCTTGTCTGCGGCTCGATCGTGGTCTACGGCTCGATCAGTACGGCTACTCCGGCTCCCGGCAGCGTGATGCCGTGCGTGGGAGCCGTCGCTCGGGCCAGGGCGTCGGTCATCGGTGCGGGGAGCCCGACTTCGACCTCTTCCTGACCGTGGTTCAGCAGGAAGACGAACCGTCCGCCGTCGCCCGCGCGGACGGTCGCCTGGACGCGCTCGGGCAGCCCGGGAAGCACAGGGCCGACGGACGCGGCGCGGCACACGTCGTCCATCAGGGCTCGCATGGCCTCCGGGGCGAGGCGCGTCGCGACGTACCACGCGCTTCCCTCTCCGAAGGAGTGCCGGGTGAGGCCGCTGCCGGCGAGATGCCCGGAGCCGAACTCGGCCACCGACTGCGCCCCTTCGGCCACGACGCTCTCCGACCACAGGTCGGCGCGGCTGATCGTGCCGTCCGCGTGCCGGACGTCGACGGTCTCCTGCTCCGCGAGCGGCCAGAATTCCTCGACGCGCAGACCCAGGGCCTCGCGCAGCGGCGCGGGATATCCGCCCAGGTGCACGCGGTCGCACTCGTCGACGATGCCGGAGAAGAACGACACCAGCAGATGGCCGCCACCGCGCACGAACTCGGTGAGACGCTCGGCGTCCGGCTCCTTCAGCAGGTACAGGTTGGGTGCGACGACGAGGCGGTAGCCGGACAGGTCGCGGTCCGGGGGTACGACGTCACAGGCGATGCCCGCTTCGAACAGCGGTCGGTAGTGGGCGAGCGTGATGTCCATCTGGTTCAGCGCGGTCGACGGGTGCGAGTCGAGCTCCAGGGCCCACCAGCTGTTCCAGTCCAGTACGAGGGCGACCTCGGCGGTGGAACGGGTCCCGGCGATCTGCGGACGGAGGCCAACTCGCGGCCCAGCTCGCTCACTTCGCGGAAGGTGCGGGTGTCGGTGCCGCCGTGCGGGAGCATCGCCGAGTGGTATTTCTCGGCGCCGCCCCGGGACTGGCGCCACTGGAAGTACAGCACCGCGTCCGCGCCCTGGGCGACCGCCTGCCAGCTCCACAGCCGCATCCGCCCCGGCGGCTTGGGCCCGTTGCGCTCACGCCAGTTCACCGCGCTGGGCGCCTGCTCAAGGAGCAGCCACGGCTGACCGGCGCGGGCGGACCGGGTGACGTCGAAGATGAACCCCGCCGCGAGGTGCGTGTCC
>CAVXYF010000014.1:0-107168 GCA_963765835.1 uncultured Acidobacteriota bacterium
ACGTCCTGCCGGATCGTGACGGATCCGTCCCGGCCGTCGCGGGTTCCGATGAGACGGAGCTTCCCGCGCCGCGTCTCCGGGGGAAACGTCTTCTGCTCGTAACCCGGCGCGATCCCGCGGGTCTCCGGGACGATCCAGATCTGGAGGAAGTGCACGGGCTCCGTGCGCGAACCGTTGAACTCACTGTGCTGCACACCGGTGCCCGCGCTCATCTTCTGAACGTCACCCGGGCGGATGACGCCCGAGTTGCCCATGCTGTCCTTGTGGGCCAGCGCGCCTTCGAGGACGTAGGACACGATCTCCATGTCGCGGTGCCGGTGTTCCCCGAAGCCCTGGCCCGGAGCGACACGGTCGTCGTTCAAAACGCGCAGCGAGCGGAAACCCATGTGCGCGGGGTCGTGGTAATCGGCGAAGGAGAACGTGTGGTACGTGTTCAGCCACCCGTGGTCGAAGTGGCCGCGCTCGCCTGCTCGTCGGATGGTGATCATGTTGTTTGCAGCCTATAGCGTTGAACGAGCCGCGGCGCGAGGGGCCTTGCCAAATACGAGGCCGCCTAGCATCAGTTCGCGGCGCGAGAAGTCTCCCGAGGGATCCCGAGGGAGGAGGCTCGCGCCGCGGGAGGCGGAGCGCAGCGAGCCGAAGGCGAGCAAGCGAAGCCGACGTGACTGGTGGAGCTGATCGGGATCGAACCGACGACCTCCTGAGTGCGATTCAGGCGCTCTCCCAAACTGAGCTACAGCCCCACGCGAGAGGGCGCGCAGGATAGCACGCAGCCCGTCGCGGCTTCAACGTCAGGACCGCCACCGCGCCGGTGCGCAGGGCTCCTCTCGACGGAGCGAAAGCGACCAGGTTCGGCTAGCATTCTCGCGTGGAACACGCCGACCTCGCGACCTTCCTCCTCGCGTTCGCCGCGGCGCTGCTCGGTGCAAAGATCTTCGGGGAGCTCTGCGAACGCCTGGGCCAGCCGGCCGTCCTGGGAGAGCTTTTCGCCGGCGTGCTGCTTGGGCCCTCGCTCCTCGGGCTCGTACCGCTTTCCGCGGGGATTCTCCTAATCGCGGAAATCGGGGTCCTGCTGCTCCTGTTCGAGGTCGGGCTCGAGACCGATCTGGACGAGCTCGTGCGGGTGGGAGGCGCGGCGATGGCCGTCGCGGTCGTCGGCATGGCGCTCCCGTTCGCCGGCGGCTACCTCGTCACGCGGGCCGCCGGATTTCCGACCCTGACGGCGATCTTCGTGGGCGCGGCGCTCACCGCGACCTCGATCGGGATCACGAGCCGGGTCCTGTCGGAGCTGAAGATGCTCGCGAGCCGCGACGGGCAGATCATCCTCGGCGCGGCGATCGCCGACGACATCCTCGGTCTCGTCGTCCTGGCGGTGGTCAGCCAGATCGCAGCAACCGGTTCGGTCGCGGTCGGCGACGCGCTGAAAGCGGCAGGACTCTCCTTCGGGTTCCTTCTCGTCGCCATCGTCGTGGGCATGCCTCTCGGCCGCGTCCTCGTGCGGTTCGTGAGCAAGGCCCGGGTCCGGGGGATCCTCGTCGCGGTGGCCGTCGCGTTCGCCCTGCTCGCAGCACTCGGGGCGGAGAGGGCGGGTTCGGCGGCCATCGTGGGAGCGTTTGCGGCGGGTCTCGTGCTCGCGCGTACGAACCGGGGCCGGGACATCGACGCCGCCGTCCGCCCGGTCGTCGACGTCTTCGCCCCGGTCTTCTTCGTCGCGATCGGCGCGCAGGTCGACGTCGGATACCTGAACCCGCTGGATCCCGCCAACCGGCCGGCGCTCCTCCTCGCCCTCGGTCTGACGGTCGTGGGGGCGCTCGGGAAATTCGCAGCGGGCTTCGCGGCGTGGGGAGGGGTCCACCGCTCCTTCATCGGAGCGGGGATGATCCCGCGCGGCGAGGTGGGCCTGATCTTCGCGCAGATCGGCCGGCAGAACGGCGCACTCCCCGAACCGGCGTTCGTCGCAGTGGTGCTCGCCGTCTTCGCGACGACGTTCCTGACGCCGCCGCTCCTGAAGGCGCTGCGCCCGTCTCCGGCGCGCTCCGGCTAGCTCTTCAGGTCCGCCAGCGTTCGGTCCAGGAGCGCGCGCCTCTCCGAGTCGAGTCGGGCGAAGAGAGGCTGGAGGACCTGCGCCACCCGGTCGTCTTCATCCGGCCGGATCGAGTAGAGATTTGGCGAGATCGCCTCGACGATCTTCGCGACCGAGATCCTGTCGGCAGGCAGCGCGAGCGCGAATCCCCGCGCGGCGTCGCCGTCTACGATTCCGGCGTCGCGAAGGCACTCGAGCAGCTTCTCCGCCTCGACCGATGACCCCTCCTGATGGTGATAGAGCTCCCGGAATCGCTGGATGCCGCCCTCGGCGAGCTTTAGGAGCATCCGAATGGCGTTTTCCGCGCGTCCGGCGCCCGCCCGTCCGCCCCGCCGGCCCTTCGCGATCTTGGTCTGGAGCACGTGGGTCAGCTCGACTCCCAGGAGGATCAGAACCCACACGAAAAAAACGGAGAGCAGAACGAGCATGAGGAACGAGAGAGATCCGGTGATGAGGTTCATCCGCGAGAGTGCCGCGACGTACCGCGCGAACGAGCTGCGCAGGAGCTCGAGCAACAGCGCGACCGTGAACCCGGCAATCGCGGCAGAAGTCCAGCGGACGTAGGCGTTCGGGAGGTAGTGATAGAGCAGCGTCAGCATCGCGAACGACGCGGCGAACGGAAAGAATCTCTCCGCGAATGGAGAGACGAGGACTGACTCGAGGAACGAAAACCGGCGAAGGAGTTCCACGCCCGACCCGATCGCTCCCACGAGGAGCGCGAGTGCGAACAGCGCGAAGCTGTAGAGCGCGATCCGCTGGAACCAGGCCCGCCGCTTCGGGGCACCCCAGACGGCGTTGAACGTCGCCTCCACGATGAAGATGAGGCGCACGGACGCCACGATCAGGAGGACGAGGCCGATCCCGGAGATCGCGGTGGACTCCGCCACGAAGTCTCGCAGGCTCTGGGTCAACTGCACCGTGTGATACGGCAGGATGCGATTGACCATCTCGAAGATCTGCTCGTTTTTCTCCTTGAAGAAAGCGGCGAGAAAAAGAGAGAACGTCGCGAGGAGGGGAACGGCGGTCAAAAGGGTGGTGAAGGCGAGTGAACCTGCCAGGTCGGCGCCACGGTCCGCCGCGAACCCGCGGAACGTCTCCACCACCACCTCGCGCACGGTGACGATCGCGCGCAGAAGCGCTTCGGGCACGAAAGGCGCGCGCCGCTTCGCGCGCTCGAGAACGACGGTGACGTGGCCCCTGGGCCGGCTCGCCTCGGGTTCTCCCGTGCCGCGTTCGCCCACTTCGTTCATCAAGGAGCTCTCAGACGGAGCACGACTCCTTCACTTTAGCTCGACCGCCTCCCCCTCCTCGGGGAGATTCACCGTCCAGCCATATGACGTCCGCAGGGCCGCGGCGAGTGCCTCCCGTGCCCGCGGCTCTCCGTGAATCAGGGAGACGGCCCGGGGAGGCTCTCGGATCGACGCGACCCACTCGATCAGGCCGCGCTGGTCGGCGTGCGCGGACAGGGCCGGGATCTCCCGGACCTCCGCCCGGACGGGCACGGTTTTACCGTGAATCCGGACGTCGCGCGCGCCTTCCAGGATTCGCCGGCCGAGCGTGCCAGCCGCCTGGAAACCGACGAAGAGAAGGGTCGTCTCGGCCTGGGGCAGGCGGTGCTTCAGGTGGTGCATGACGCGACCCCCCGACAGCATCCCGGACGCGGACACGATCACCATCGGGCCGCGACGCGAGTTCAACGCGATCGACTCGTCCCGGTCGCGGACGAGGTGCACGGACGGGCCCTCGATCGGGCAGAGCCCCTCGTTGCGGAGTTTCTCCATTTCGAGGTCGTGCTCCGCGAGCGCGCCGCAATAGAGGTCGACGGCCGAGACGGCCATCGGGCTGTCCAGGTAGATCGGCAGGTTCGCGGGAACGGTGCCGTCGCGCTGAAGCGAGCGCAGGTGGTACAGGACGTCCTGCGCGCGGCCGACCGCAAACGCCGGAATGAGAAGGACGCCTTGCCGCGCCGCCGTCTCGACGACGACGCGACCGAGCTCGTCGCGGGGCGACTTGTCCGGGTGGAGGCGGTCCCCGTACGTCGACTCCAGGAGCAGGTAGTCGGCGGACTCGGGCTGCTCAGGATCCTTGAGGATGGGCGCGTCGCGCTGCCCGACGTCGCCGGAAACCACGAGTCGCCGGGAGTCCGCCTCGACCGTGACGAAGGCGGCGCCGAGGATGTGACCAACCCGGCGGAACGTGAAGGAGATTCCGGGCGCGGCGTCCATCCGCTGGTGAAACGGAGCCGGTCGCAGGAGTGCGAGCGCGGCGCGCGCTTCCTCCGCGTCGAAGAAGGGGAGCGCCGGCCGGTGGCTGGAATACTGCTTGAGGTTCGCGTAACGCGCGTCCTCCTCGTGGAGGTGCGCGGCGTCGGGCCAGAGGTACCCGAGGAGGCCCGCCGTCGGGGGCGTGACGTAGACCGGGCCGGAGAAGCCGAGCTTCGCCAGGCGCGGGACGTAGCCGGTGTGGTCGATGTGCGCGTGAGTCAGGACCACCGCGTCCAGCGAGGACGGGTCGAAGGCGGGCCGAGACCAGTTTTTCTGCTTGAGCTCGCTCGATCCCTGGAAGACCCCGCAGTCGAGCAGAACGCGATGCGATCCGGACTCGAGGAGAAACTTCGAGCCGGTGACGGTCCCGCAGGCCCCCAGAAAACGGAGAGTCGCCATCGCGCCGGATTATTCGCGGCAGCCCCGGAAAGAGCAATCGGAAACGGAACGGATCGTGCAGGTGGCGGTCATCCGGAGCCGAGCACGCGGTATATGATCCAGGGCTCTATCGGGAGGTGAAAGATGGCAAAAGACACTCCGTTCGATCGCGCCCGGGATTTCGTGGAAGAGAAGATCGAACAGACCAGGGAAGTTCTCGGCGACTCGCTCGGCGACGTGAGCGGCGACGTCCGCAAGACCGTGAAGTCGACCGCGAAGAGGCTCGAGAAGGACTACGGCTACCTGTGGGACGACGTGCGGCGTTACGTGAAGGACAGCCCCGGAACCGCGGTGGCGCTCGCCGTCGGCGTCGGGTTCCTCTTCGGGTACCTGCTGCGCGGCGGCGACGACGACTGAGTCGGCTGTCTGGATTTTGACCCGCCGATGATTCGCGTCTCGGCGCTGGAAGAGGCCCTTCCGAAGGACGTCCGCCGGACTGTCCGCGACCATCCGGTCATCGCGCTCGGCGTGGGCGCGCTTGCGGGCTATTACCTCGGGAAAGGTTTCGGGCGGGAGATTTTGACGGCGCTCGTCGGAATCGGGATCTCGGCCGGCGCCACGAACGCGCGCCGCATGCTCGGCGTCGAACCTCCCGCGCGCCGGCGCTGATCGCGAGCGGGCCTTTCCCCGCGACTGAACAAGGATACGGGTGCAGGGCAAAGACCTGTCCCCGCTGAATAAGGATGCGGGTGCAGGTCGAAGACCTGTCCCCGCTGAATAAGGATGCGGGTGCAGGTCGAAGACCTGTCCCCGCTGCATAATCGGGGGCGTGACACACCACACCGCGGTTCACCCCGCGCTCTCGACCTTCGCGTCGAGCGCGGGTTGAGCCTGCAAACTCGGTCAGTTCGACCTCTCCGCGCTTCTCGCGAAGCTTCCTGTCCCGGCGGACCCAAACCTGCTGGTTGGCCACGCTTCCGCCGACGATGCCGCGGTTTACCGGATCGGCTCCGGTCAGGTTCTCGTTCAGACGGTCGACTTCTTCACGCCGGTCGTGGACGACCCCTACCTCTTCGGGCAGATTGCCGCGGCCAACTCGCTCTCGGACGTCTATGCGATGCGCGCCCGGCCGATTTTGGCGCTCGCGCTCGTCGCGTTCCCCACCTCGGTGCTGCCGGTCGAAGTTCTGGAGCAGATCCTCCGCGGCGGCGCGGACAAGGTGGCGGAGGCCGGGGCGGTCATCGGCGGCGGGCACTCCATCGACCACGACGTCCCGATCTACGGGCTCGCGGTCACGGGAGCTGCGGCCGAGGCGGACTTGACGCGCAACTCCGGCGCGCTGCCGGGAGACCTCCTCGTTCTGACGAAGCCCCTGGGCGTCGGCGTCACGGTCTCCGCCGGGCGCGCCGACTCGATCGCGGCGGAGGGTGTGAGCGGCTTCTTCCACAAGGCGCTCCTGACCGACGAGGCGCGCGAGGAGGCTGGCCGGACGATGTCGGCCCTGAATCGCGGGGCGGTCGAAGCCATGGAAGGCTTCGACGTCCACTCCGCGACGGACGTCACGGGCTACGGCCTGCTGGGCCACTCGCACGAGATGATGGAGGCGTCCGGGACGACCGCTCAGTTCTGGGTCGACTCCATTCCGCTCCTGTCGCAGGCCCGGCGGTTCGCGGCGAAGGGGATCGCGCCGGACGGCTCCCGGGTCAACGTCCGCAATCTCCGGCCGCGCTCGGAGGTCGGGTCCGGCGTGACCGACGACGACCTCCTGCTGCTCTGCGACGCTCAGACGTCGGGCGGCCTGCTCGTCTCTCTGCCCGCGGACCAGGCGGAGGGATACGCTCTCCGCTGCCGGCAGCGCGGGGCGGAAGCCGCGGCGGTGGTCGGTCGGGTCGAGTCGCGCGGGAATTTCCCCCTCGACGTTCGGAAACACAGGTAATCGGAGGGCTCATGAAGGACAAGTCGGAGTGGGTCGAAGTCACGTCCGTCGGCAACGACGAGGAGGCGACGCTGATTGCGGGATTGATCCAGTCGCGTGGCATCCCGACCGAGGTCGAGGGGCCGTCGACGACGCCCCTGCCCGAGAACCTGGGAGCGTTCGGGATGAGTCGCGTCATGGTGCCGCCGGATCGCGCGGACGAGGCGCGCCGGATCCTCGCCGAGCAGAGGCGGGACTACGGCTCGAGGAGCGCCGACGAAGACGACACCGAAACGGGCGTGGAATGAATCCCGTGGCCGCCTTCCTGGCGGCCGCGCTCGTGCTCGGTAACTCACCGTCCCCGCCTCGGCCGGCCCCGACGTCTTCGGAGGGGGAGGCGCGGGTGCTGGTCTTCACCCGGACCACGGGATTCCGCCACGACTCGATACCCGACGCGATCGCGGCGATTCGAGCGGGTCGGGGAAGAGGGTGGCTTCACCGTCGACGCGACCGAGGACCCCGACGCGTTCCGGGACGAAATCCTCCCGGCGTACCGTGCGGTGATCTTCCTCCTGACCACGGGCGACGTCCTCGATGGCGAAGGGCGGGCCGCCCTGGAGCGCTTCGTCCGTTCGGGCGGCGGCTGGGTCGGGGTCCACTCCGCGAGCGACACCGAGTACGACTGGCCGTTCTACCGGCACCTTCTCGGCGAGTACTTCGCGGGTCACCCCGACATCCAGTCCGCGACGGTCCGCGTCGAGGACTCGGCGCATCCCGCGACGTCCGCGCTGCCGGCGGTCTGGCCCCGCACGGACGAGTGGTACAACTTCCGCGCGAGCCCGAGAGGCGCGGTCCACGTGCTGGCGACGCTCGACGAGGGCACCTACTCCGGCGGTTCGATGGGCGCGGATCACCCGATCGCGTGGTGCCACGAGGTCCTGGGCGGGCGCTCGATCTACACGGCCGGGGGACACACGCGCGAGAGCTACACCGAGCCGCTCTTCGTCGCGCACCTCGCGGGGTCGGTTCGCTGGGCCGCGGGGCTCGTGCCCGGCGGCTGTGGTCCGACGGGAAGGGGGACGCCGAGACGGAGCGAAGCTCCGCCGAGAAATCCGCGGGTCATCACTCCGCGGAGATAGGCGTCACCTCGGCCCCTCTTTGGCCTTGATCAGCTCCAGGATCTTCCGGTCAAGCTTTCCGTCCCGGCGGATTCGCGTGTCGTAGTTCTCCCAACCCATGTAGTCGGCGAGAGCGCTCGTGGACGCCTCGTCCCACACCCCGTCGGTCCGCCCCTTGTGAAAGCCCTTCTTCGCGAGAAGCTTCTGGAGGTAGAGCGCGTCGGCGCCCGCGATCGGGATGACGTCCTTCGGGTCGCTCCGTTCGAAGTGCACTTTCTGCAGCTCGTAGAGCCGGAAGATCTCGGCGATCGGGTCCTTCGCGTCGTACACCGAAATGTCGATATAGCGATCGCTCTTGGCGTCGTAGGACGCGCCCTGCCGTACGACGACGAGCGCAGCCGACTGCCGGCCGCGTTTGTCGCCGCCGGCCTCCGCGCCCGCCTGGATGGAGGCGAGGAGCCGGTCGGCCAGCGACCCCCGTGTCCCGAGAAACGCCTTTTCCATGGCGTCCACGGTCGCCTCCGACACGAGGATGTTCCCCTGGATCGCGTAGTCCGGCCCGGTCCGGCCGCCCGCCCAGGCGAAGCACTTCTTCCCGGTGAAGGTCGCGGAGCGTCCCTTCGCGTCGACGATCCCGACCTGGCGGTCCTGGAGGTCCGCGTCGTCGCGGCTCACGATCGCGAGGACTTCCTGCGGCGTCGCGCCGAGCGCGAGGAGGTCGAGTCCCTTCGTTCCGAAGTCCGAGTTCGAAAACGACTGCGTCGCGACCGCGCCGACTCCGGCCCTCGCGTACGGCACGGCCACGCGGACGTTCGGGAACTTGGACTGCACCGCTACCCCGAGGTCTCCGTTGGCCGGATCGCGCGCCACGATGGAGAAAGTGGAAACGAGCGGCTGTGCGGGGTGCGCGGCGAGCACGGTCGCGAACAGCACGGCAAAAGCGGTCATGCGACCTCCCGTGAAATTGGCCCGATTCTATGTGCTAATTTGCGCGGGATGTCCGCCCCGGCCACCGCTCCGGCCTCTCTCAAACGCACGCCTCTCTACGACCTCCACCGGGAGCTCGGCGCGAAGCTGATCGACTTCGGAGGGTGGGAGATGCCCGTCCAGTATGCCGGGATCCTGGAGGAGCATCGGGCGGTGCGCGAGCGCGTCGGGATCTTCGACGTCTCGCACATGGGGGAGCTCGAGGTCTCCGGCGGCGACGCTCTCGCCGCTCTCCAGTGGCTGACGCCGAACGACGTCGCGCGGCTCTCCGACGGGCGCTGCCACTACACGGCATTCCTCACGGAGCGCGGGACGTTCGTGGACGACCTCCTCGTCTACCGCAAGGCCGCCGACTCGTATCTCCTGGTTGTCAACGCGTCGAACACCCCGAAGGACTTCGAGTGGGCGCGGGCGCACTCCCGCGGGGATGCGAACGTCGAGGACGCGAGCGACCGCTACGCGCTCATCGCGGTCCAGGGACCGCGCGCCGAGTCTCTCCTGTCCCGCGCCGCCGAGGCGGACCCGTCGGCGTTGCCCTACTACGCGTTCCTGGAGACGGCCGTGTTCGGGGCTCCGGCGCTCGTCTCGCGCACCGGATACACGGGAGAGGACGGATTCGAGATCTACCTCGCTCCCGAGCACGCGGAGTCCGTCTACCGGGGCCTCCTCGACGCGGGTCGGGAAGACGGCGCCACGCCCTGCGGCCTGGGCGCGCGCGACACGCTTCGCCTCGAGGCGAGGATGGCGCTGTACGGCAACGACATCGACGACACCGTCACCCCCTGGGAGGCCGACCTCGGTTGGATCGTCAAGATGAAAAAAGGTGATTTCCTGGGGCGCGACGCCCTCGAGCGGCAGAAGGCCGAAGGAGTGCCGCGGAAGCTCGTCGGCTTCGAGATGGTGGACCGCGGGATCGCGCGCCACGGCCATCCGGCGCGCACGGCCGACGGCGAGGGAGTCGTGACCTCGGGAACCCACTCGCCGACGCTCGGTAAGCCGATCGGTCTTGCCATGCTGCCGGCCGGCGACGCCGCGATCGGAAGCGAATTTACGGTCGACATTCGCGGACGCGACGCGAAAGCGCGCGTCGTCCCGACCCCGTTCTACAAACGGGCGAAGGATAAGGAGGCGCGGTGAACCCGGAAGATCTGCACTACACGCAGAGCCACGAGTGGGTCCGCATCGACGGGGACGTCGGCACGATCGGAATTACCGACTACGCCCAGAAGGAGCTCGGCGAGATCGTGTACCTCGAGCTCCCCGAAGTCGGTCACGTGTTCAACGCCGACGAGGAGTTCGGAACCGTGGAGTCCGTAAAGGCGGTCTCGGAGATGTTCACGCCACTCTCGGGCGAGATCGTGGAAGTCAACAAGGCGGCGATCGGGGAGCCCGGGATCGTGAACGACGATCCGTTCGGCGACGGCTGGCTCATCAAGATGAAGCTCTCGACGGACGAGGAGGTCGGCAAGCTCATGTCGGCGGAGGACTACGCGAGCTACGTCCAAGAGGAGGAAAAGGCGCGGTGAGGGAGTGAAGCAGGGAGTGAAGCAGTGAAGTTCCTTCCCACGTCCGACGCCGACCGCACGGAGATGCTCCAGGCGATCGGCGTATCCTCGGTGGACGACCTCTTCGCCTCCATTCCCGAGGAGGTGCGGATGGCGCCGAACCTGCCGGCCCCGCTCTCCGAAATCGAGGTGCGGCGCCTCCTGGGGTCGCTCGCCGCGAAGAACGCGAACGCCCGCGAGACCGCGTTTTTCCTGGGGGCGGGCATCTACCACCATTACGTTTCGGCGATCGCCGACCAGATGCTCTATCGCGCCGAGTGGCTCACTTCCTACACGCCCTATCAGCCCGAGGTCTCGCAGGGAACGCTCCAGTCGATCTTCGAGTTCCAGACGCACATGTGCCTGCTCACCGGCCTGGACGTCGCCAACGCCTCCCTGTACGAGGGGGCCTCCGCTCTCGTCGAGGCGCTCCTGATGGCGTCCCGCCTCTCACGCGGCCGGACGCGCGCCGTGCTCTCCGCCGGAATCCACCCGGAGTACCGGGAGACGGTGCGGACGTACTTCGCCAACCTCGGATTCTCGTCGGTCGAGGTGCCGCTCCGCGCCGACGGCACGACCGACCCCGAGGCGCTCGCCGCCGCCGTGGACGGCGACACGTTCGCGGTCGCGGTGCAGTCCCCCAACTTCTACGGCGTCGTCGAGGACTGGGAGATCGGCTCCCGCGCCGCGCACGAGAAGGGCGCGCTCTCCGTGGCGGTCGTGGCCGAAGCCGTCTCCCTCGCGCTGCTCGCGCCGCCCGGCGAGCGGGACGCCGACATCGCCTGCGGCGAGGCTCAGTCGCTCGGCGTTCCCATGCATTTCGGGGGCCCGGTGCTCGGGTTTCTTGCGTGCCGGTCGCGCCACGAGCGCCAGATCCCGGGCCGCCTGGTGGGCGAGACGCGCGACGCCGAGGGGCGCCGGGCGTTCTGCCTCACGCTGTCGACGCGCGAGCAGCACATCCGGCGCGAGAAGGCGACTTCCAACATCTGCACGAACCAGGGGCTCATGGCGCTCGCGTCGAACATTCACTGCTCGCTCCTCGGGAAGCGCGGCCTGAGAGAGGTGGCGCTCCAGTCCCACGCGAAAGCCGAGTACCTGAAGGGGGAGATCGCCGCGATCCCGCGGTGGACGGTCCCGTTCTCCGCGCCGACGTTCAACGAGTTCGTGGTCGAGGCGCCGGTCGCCGCGGCGCCGCTCCTGTCTCGCCTGGCGGCGCGGGGGATCCTCGCCGGAGTCCCGCTGTCGCGGTGGGAGTCGGAGTCACCGAACCGCTTCCTGGTCGCGGCCACCGAGATGAACACGCGCGACGAGATGGATCGGCTGCTCGCGGCTCTGAAGGAGGCGGGTGCAGAAAATGGGAGGCGGGTGCAGGCCCCTACGGGACCTGTCCCCAGCGACGTGCCGAGGCCTGTCCCCGAGGCGGACAGTGGGGAAACGTCTTGAGCGTCGAGATCGAGGAGAGCGCAACGGTCCCGGCGGACCGGCTTCACCCAGAGCCCCGGCACGAGCCGCTCGTCTTCGAGCGATCCGGGGCCGGGAAAGTGGGGTACTCCCTCCCGCCGCTCGACGTTCCGGACGTCGTCGCGATCGCGCCCGGCCGCATCCGCGCGTCGATCGAAGGGGAGACCGAGATCAGCGAGGTCGAGGTCGCCCGCCACTTCACGCGCCTGTCGCGCCTGAACTTCTCGATCGACGAGGCCCTCTATCCCCTGGGATCCTGCACGATGAAGCACA
The DNA here is from genome assembly GCA_963765835.1 of uncultured Acidobacteriota bacterium. Taxonomy (GTDB): domain Bacteria; phylum Acidobacteriota; class Thermoanaerobaculia; order UBA5066; family Gp7-AA6; genus Gp7-AA6. The sequence goes on from CAVXYF010000014.1 coordinate 12,024, forward strand.
ACCCCCGCGTGAACGAGGAGGTCGCGCGCCTCCCCGGCTTCGCCGCCGCGCACCCTTTGGCGCCGGAGGAAGTTTCCCAGGGAGCGCTGGAGCTCGCGTGGCGCCTCGAGCGCATTCTCGCGGAGCTGACGGGCCTCGAACGGGTCACGCTGCAGCCCGCGGCCGGCGCCCAGGGAGAGCTCGCCGGAATCCTCATGGTTCGCGCGGCGCTCACGAAGGGCGGCAATCCGCGCAAGACCGTGCTCATCCCGGACTCCGCGCACGGCACGAATCCGTCCTCCGCGCACTTCGCGGGTTACAAGGTGCGGGAGCTCAAGTCGAACGCCCGCGGGACGCTCGACCTCCACGTGCTCGAGGAGGCCATGACCGAGGACGTGGCCGCCCTCATGCTGACGGTGCCGAACACGCTGGGGATCTTCGAGAACCAGATTCTCGAGATCGCCCGCATCGTGCACTCGAAGGGGGGTTACCTCTATTGCGACGGCGCGAACTTCAACTCGTTCGTGGGGGTCGCCCGGCCCGGCGCCATGGGCATCGACGTGATGCACATGAACCTCCACAAGACGTTTTCGACGCCGCACGGCGGCGGGGGTCCCGGCGCCGGACCCGTGGCCGTCACCGGCCGGCTCGTCCCCTTCCTTCCGCGGCCGACGGTGGAGCGACGGGAGGATGGGACGTTCTTCCTGGATCACGCGCGTCCCGACTCGATCGGCCGGTTGCGCACGTTCCTCGGCAACTTCGGAATGTTCGTCCGCGCCTTCGCGTACATCTCCTCGTACGGCAACCGGATCGGCGAGGTGGCGCGCGGCGCCGTGCTCAACGCAAACTACGTCCGCGCCGGTCTTGCCGGCGTCTATCACCTCAAGTACGACGCCCCGACGATGCACGAGGTCGTCTTCTCCGACAAGAAGCAGACGGCTTTCGGCGTCCATGCCATGGACATCGGGAAGAGGCTGATGGACTACGGATTCCACCCGCCCACGATCTCGTTCCCCCTGATCGTCTACGGCGCGCTCATGATCGAGCCCACCGAAACCGAGGCAAAACCGGGACTGGATGCCTTCGTGTCGGCGATGCGCGAGATCGCCCGCGAGTGCGAGGAGGATCCCGCGATCGTGAAGAACGCTCCCCACACGACGCCGGTGAAGCGCGTGGACGAGGTCGGCGCGGCCAAGAACCTGGTGCTCGCCTGGAAGCCGGGCCCGTAGCCTCCGCGATATCCTTGGCGCCACCCCGATGAGCTCCGCCTTCCACCGAAAATGTCCGCTCTGCGGCGGCGACCTCGTGCGCTCGCAGACGCATGCCTCCGGGTACACGACCTACTTCTGGAAGAAGCCGTGGAAGCGCGGCGGCCTCTTCGGCTGGGGCCTCGAGAAGGTCTTTCCGTGGGCGTGCATGGGGTGCGGCGTCGTGCTGCTCTACCTCGACCGGCTGCCGGCCGTCGCGGAGGAGTTTCGGACGCTCCGCAGCACCGAGCGCGCACGCGAGGGCCAACCCGCGCCGCTCGGCTCGTGATCGCGATCGCGTACCTCGACGGCCGCCGCCTCTCGCGGGCGGTAATCGCGGGGGCGTACTTCGTGGGGGAGCGCGCCGAGCCGCTCAACAAGATCAACGTTTTTCCGGTTCCGGACGGCGACACCGGCACCAACCTCGCCGGCACGCTGCAGAAGGTGGCCGCCGGGATCGCCCGGGTCCACGAGAGGCACGTCCGCCGGATGTGCGCGGCGCTCGCGAACGAGGCTCTCGGAGGGGCGCGGGGCAACTCGGGGGCGATCCTCGCGCAGTTCTTCAGCGGCTTCTACGAGGGCCTCCCGGATCGGCCACGCGTCTCGACGCGCGACTTCGGGGAAGCGGTCCTTGCCGCGGCGGAGTCCGCCTATGGCGCGATCGCGAAGCCGGTGGAGGGCACCATCCTCACGGTCATCCGCGACTGGGCCCGGTACGTGGCCCTTCGCGCGAAGGACGTCACGGACTTCGCGGAGATCCTGCCGGACTCACTGAAGGAGGCGAAGCGTTCGCTGGAGAACACGCCGAAGCAGATGAAGGTACTGCAGAAGGCAGGAGTGGTGGACGCCGGCGCGCAGGGTTTCGTGTACCTGCTGGAGGGGATCGTTCGATACGTCCGTGACGCGGCGCGCCGCGCCATACCCACGGTTCCGCCGGAGGAGGTCCGCGCCGCGGTGTTCGACCGGACGCCCGAATCCATCCTCTTCCGGTACTGCACCGAGGCCCTGCTGGAAGGGGACTCGATCGATCGCGCTGCGCTCCGGCGGGAGGCCGCGCTCGCCGGAGACTCCGTCGTAATCGCGGGAGGGGCAACGCGAGTGCGCCTCCACGTCCACACGAACGAGCCCGAGAAGCTCTTCGAGATCGTCGCGCGCTTCGGCGAGGTGGCGCAGACGAAGGTCGAGGACATGCGGTCGCAGCACGAAACGCGCTTCGACCGGAACCGCGCGGAGCGGGTCGCGATCGTCACGGACTCGACGTGCGACCTGCCCCCAGCCCTGTTCGAGGAACTGAACATCGGGATGGTCCCGGTGCGCGTCTACTTCGGCTCCGAGAACTACCTCGACAAGGTGACGCTGACCCCCGCCGAGTTCTACGCCCGTTTCGCGGTGACCGACGTCGAGCCCAAGACGTCCCAGCCCCCTCCGGCCGACTTCACGCAGGTCTACCACTCGGTGGCGGCGCACTCCGCGAAGATCGTTTCCATCCACCTGTCCAAGGCGGTTTCCGGCACGTACCAGGCCGCCATCGTGGGCGCGCGTCCCATCGAGAACACGGTCTTCGAGCACATCAACAGCCGCAACGCCTCGGTCGGGCTGGGCCTCGTCGTTCGCGCCGCGGCGGAGGCGGTCGCGGCCGGAAAGCCGTTCGAGGAGGTCGTCCGGATCGCGCGGGCCGCAACCGACCGCGTCTCGGTGTACATCGCGGTGCCGACGCTCGAGCACCTCATTCGGGGCGGCAGGGTGCCGCGCGGGAAGGGCATTCTCGCGAAGATCCTGGGTCTTCTCCCCGTGCTGACGCTCACGAAGAAGGGGACGGCCGAGCCGGCCGGAAAGGCGCGAGGGTTCGAGGCCGCGTTGAAGAAGATGATGGCGCTCCTCTTCCAGGCGGCCGAGGCCGGAAAAGGGGGGGCCGGCGCGCGGTTCGGGGTCGCGCACTGCGACGCGCCCGAGCTGGCCGAGCGGCTCGCGCGTCAGATCCGCGATCACTCTCCGGAGTCCGACGTGATGATCGTCGAGTGCGGTCCGGCCCTCGGCGCGCACGGAGGTCCGGGCGCCGTCGCCGTGGCCGTGCTGCCCTGAGCCGGATCTGGACAGTCGGGCACTCGAACCATCCGATCGAGAAATTCCTCTCGATTCTCGGCGCCCACGGGATCGAGCGCGTTCTCGACGTGAGGCGCTTCCCGGCGTCGCGCAAGTGGCCCCACTTCGACGCCGCCAGTCTCGCGGCGACGCTGCCTGCCGCCGGAATCGACTACGTCGGGATGCCGGAGCTCGGCGGTCGGCGAAAGCCGGATCCCGATTCTCCGCACCACGGATGGCGCACCGACGCGTTCCGGGGCTATGCGGACTACATGGACACTTCGGAGTTCGCGGGCGCGCTCGAAAAGGCAATAGCGCTGGCGGGCGAGCGCCGCGCGGCGCTGACATGCGCCGAAGCGCTGCCGTGGCGCTGCCACCGGTCGATCCTGGCGGACGCGTTCCTCGCCCGGGGCTGGGAGGTGCTCGAGATCGTGAACGAGAGGCCGGCGCGGTCGCACGAGCTGCCGGATTTCGCGCGCCGGGAGGGGGAGCGGATCGTCTACGACGGGGGCTACCTAATTTAGCCGCGGGGACAGGATTTATCCTGCACCCGCCACCGAACTCAGCCGCGGGGACAGGATTTATCCTGCACCCGCCACCGAACTCAGGCGCGGGGACAGGATTTATCCTGCACTCACCGGGAAACCGTGATCTCCGCGCGGTAACCCGTCGCCGCAATCCGGACGGTGGACCGGGGAGCGGGGGCGACGTCGTGGAGCGTGACGACGTACCCTCCGACCTCGCGGGTCCGCTCGCGGTCGGTGTCGAGCTCGAAGGGAACCGGCTCTTTGCCGCGCCCCTGCAGTCGAAAGGCGCCCCGAGCCTCTCCCGCCCGGATGCACTGGACGTCCACGGCGCACCGGCTGTCCGCGACGATCCGCTCGAAGGTGACCGTTGCGCGCTCCCCGCCGATCGTGGCCGACTCGCCGGCCTTGAGCCAGAAGCGCTCTCCGAGCGCCGGGCCGGTGTCGGCAGGGGGGGCGTGGGAGCAGCCGAGCGTGAGAGAGACAAAGAGCAACGCCAGGATGCTCAGGAGTTCGGAGGCGGGTGCAGGATAAATCCTGTCCCCGCGACAGATCTGGGGGCGACTCATCCCGGAATCTCCAGGTACCCCTCGCCCACGCGGATGACGCGACCCCCGATGACGACTCTCGCGATCTCGTCGCCCTCCATGTGCACCTCGGTGTAGATGGTCGACGGCCGGTTCACGCAGTGACCCTGCTCGATCGGAAGCGACGTCACCGCCTGGATCGTGACGGCGGAGTGGGAGACCAGGAAGGCGGCCAGCGCGCCCGCGGCGGCGCCGGCACCCGGAACCTCGACGGCGCCGATGACGTCGAAAGCCCGGGCGTGGGCGGCGGAGCGCGCCTCCCGCGTCTCCTTCGTGAACGCGTACACGAGCGTGGCATCCCGCCCCTCGAGCAGCGCTCTCAGGAGGCCGTACCGGGGACGGGCGGCGCAGAGGGCCGACAGGGTCGCCACCGGGACGATGAGCGCCGGCAGTCCCGCCGAGACCACGCGCGCCGGCTGGTTGGTGGCCTGGATCTCCTCCTCGGCGAGGCCGAGCGCCTCGGCGAGTCCCGCGACCTCGTCGGCCGCGAGCTTCGGGCCCATCTCCGGCAGACGCAAGTCCATCCGGATCTGGACGACGCGGCCGTCCTCCGCCACCCTCTCGACGTGAACGACTCCGCCGGCGCCCTCGTGGGCGGCCGGGCCCACGGGCCGGGTCACGGGACCGCCGGACTCGGTCGCGAAGACGAAGTGAGCGCCCAGGGCCGGATGCCCCGCGAAGGGAATCTCGCGCTCGCGCGAAAAAATGCGGAGTCGGAAATCCGCCCCGGCCGTGCCCGCCTTGAACAGAAACGCCGTCGCGGCGTGATCCATCTCGCGTGCCACGAGCTGGAGCGTTTCGTCGTCGAGCCCGGAGGCGTCGGGAAAAACGGCGAGAGGGTTGCCCGCGAGCGGCCGGTCCGCGAAGACGTCCACCAGGACGTAACGCAGTTTCAACGGACTACGCCCTGCGCGCCACGAGCATCAGGACGTCGCGGTCACCGGTCGAGACTCCTTCGCGCTTCCAGTCCGCGACGAGCCGTGCGAATGCCGAGGACAGGGGCTGACCCGAAGCGAGCCGCGCGAACCGCTCGAGCGAAGCGGGGACGGCGAGCGGCGCACCCGGGACCATCGGCCGGAGGCGGGCGAGACCGGTGGAGGAAATCGCGACCGCGTCGCCGGGGCGGGTCGTCGTTTCGACCGCGCCGTCCCCTCCGAGAGGAACGAGGCGGCCTTCGCGCAGGAGCACGGGGAGGGGAGCCTCCGCGCTGGCGAGGGCGAGGCGATCGCCGGACCAGCGTGCGGCGGACACGGCACACCCGGCGTCGAGGCTTCCGATCGCGGCGACGATCTCGGAAGGAGTCGCTTCCGGCAGCATCCGTCGCCCGGCTTCGAGCGCGCGGAGGAGCCCCGTCAGCGAGTCCTGGGGGTCGCCGAGCGGCTCGAGGAGGAGGAACGCGAGAGTCTCGGGACCCCCCTCCACGGCGAACGCGAGCAGGCTCAAATCCTCGGATCTCCACCGGAGCGGCGCGGATTCGAACGCCGGCGTTTCGGGCCACGCGTGGGGCACCAGGAGTGTCGAGACGCCCCGCAGGGCTCGGGCGGCCCCTTCCCGGCGGGCCCCCTCGACTTCCGCCTGGTGCTGGCGGACGCCCGCGACCGCGAGCGCGGCGTGGGTCCCGACTTCCGCCAGGAACTCCTCGTCCTCCTTCGTGAAGCTCCCGCGCCTCTTGTTCAGGATCTCGACCACCCCGACGATCTCCCCGGCCGGGGTCCGCATCGGCGCGGCGAGGATCGAGGTCGTGCGGAAACCGGAGCCCGAGTCGGTGTTCGAGTCGAACCGGCGGTCGTTGTAGGCGTCGCCGACGTTGACGATCTCTCCGGTCCGGGCGACCGTGCCGGCGATCCCGCGGCCCGCCGGAAGCCGGATCGGGGCAACCGCGCCGCCCTCCAGGATCTGGCTGACGAGCTCGCCCGTCGCCGGGTCCTTGAGAAAGATCGTCCCGCGCTCCGCGTGCGTTTCGCTCGTCGCGGTCCGAAGGATGATGCGCAGCGTCTCGGTGGTGTCGAGCGTAGCGGCGAGAGACTTGTTCGCCTCCAGGATCACCATCAGCTTCACCATCTTGGCCCGGGTGACGGACACCTCCGCGAGCACGCGGTCGAGGACCTGGCCCTCGAAAGCGACGATCGCGTCGGCGAGCGCGGGCGCATCCGCGAACCGCGCCTGGGGGTCCTTGGCGATGGACCGATCCAGTATCCCGGCGAGCTCCGGAGGCAGGTCGGGACGCAGGCTGGAGACCGAGGGCGGCGCCTCCCGGACGATGCGGCGGACCAGCCGCGCCGTGTTGTCGTCGTCGATCGGCACCCGCCCCGTGAACATCTCGTAGAGGAGGACGCCCATCGCGTAAACGTCGGTGCGCACGCTCGGCGCCTCGCCCTGAAGCAGCTCCGGCGCCAGGAACTGCGGCGTGCCCGGCACGGTTTCGCTCTGGGGATGGAACCCCCCGCTCTCGACAGCGATGCCGAAGTCCATGAGGCGCGGTTTCCCGTCATCGCCGACCATGACGTTTTCGGGCTTCAGATCGCGGTGGAGGACGCCGATTCGGTGCGCCGCCGCGAGTCCGTTGCAGATCCCCTTCGCGATCGCCAGCCCCCGGCCGAGCGGAAGAATTTTTTCCTTCTGCTCGATCTCCTTGAGAGTCTTGCCCGGAAGGTACTCCATGGACACGAACTCTTCGCCCTCGATCTCGACGAGGTCGTAGACGCGGCAGACGTTCTCGTGTGTGACACGGCGAGACAGAATGATTTCGCGACGCAGCGTCTCCCGCCGCTCCGGCGAAAAGCGGTCCGGCCGGATCCTTTTCAGCGCGATCTCTCCGTCGAGCTTCAGGTCCTTCGCGCGGTAGACAACGCCCATGCCGCCGAAGCCGAGCACCTGGTCGATGCGGTAGCGTCCGCCGAGGATCGATCCGGAGCTGTGGGGGACTTCGCGCCCGGGAGCGGGCGTGCCGCCGCCGCCTTCGCGCGTGGGACTCTCGCTTTCCCGTGACATTCTTAGCGGCCGCTCGACGCGGCCGGAAGAGAGTAAACGGCCGCGGTCCACCATCCCATGGCTTTTCAGGAACCATTATGGCCGATTGACTTGAAGGCAGCCCCGGAATAGCGTGCGAAGGCATTTTTTCGATCTCATCGCAAGGCAAGGAGGAGTTACACGTGACCAGACGCGGTCGGGTGAGTTCCCACGCAGCCCTCGTAGCCCTCGTGCTCCTCTTCCTCTCGGCGGCGCCCGCCTATCCGGCCGGCTTCTCGATCTTCGCCCAGGGGGCGAAAGCGTCGGGGATGGGCCTCGCCTTCACTGCCGTCGCCGACGATCCCTCCGCGATCTTCTACAACCCGGCGGGGCTCGGCTGGCAGAAGCACTTCAGCTCACAGAGCGGCGGGTCACTGCTCACCAAGGTGACCGGGGAGTTCGAAGGGGCCAACCCCTTCCCGGGCGAGTCCTTCGGGGTGGAGGAACAGCACCAGACGAGCTTCCTCCTCCCGACGTTCTATGCCGTCGTTCCGCTCACTTCCAACGTCAACTTCGGACTCGGCGTGTTCGCCCCTTACGGCCTGGGATTCCGGTGGGACAACGCTGAGCAGTTCTCGGGACGATTCATCGCTCAGAACGCCGTGATCCAGTCGTCCGACGTCAACCCGGTGATCTCACTGCAGGTCTCCCCGACGCTGGCGATCGCGGCCGGCGCCGACTACCGGCTTTCGAAGGTCACCCTCGAGCGCAACCGCGCGGCAATCAATCCCTTCACCCAGTCCGCGGTGGACGTCGCGCACATCAAGTTGAACAGCGAGCTCGTCGACAACACCGGTTGGGGCTGGAACGGGGGCCTTCTCTGGAAACCCGTTCCGCTGCTGTCTTTCGGCGCCTCGTATCGCAGCGAAATCGAAATCGACTACGAGGGCGAGGGCAAGTTCACGCAGCGCCTGACGGGCAACCCAGCGTTCGACGCGGCCGTGGCGGCGGGCCTCCCGCAGGGCAAGCAGGACGTCGCGGTGACCATCCAGTTCCCGGCCTCCGCGAACCTCGGACTGGCCGTGAACCTGCCCGGGGACTTCCGGGTCTCCCTCGATGCGGACTGGACCGGATGGTCCTCGTTCGATCGGCTCTTCATCGACTTCGAAAACGCCGCCATCCCGGACCTCGACCGGGACAATCTGTGGGAGGACTCCTGGGCGTACCGCGCCGGCCTCGAGAAGAAGTTCGGAGCCTTCGCGGTTCGAGCCGGCTACTACTTCGACGAGAGCCCGCAGCCGCTCGCGGACGTGGGTCCGATCCTCGCCGACGCGGATCGCAACGCGTACACGATTGGATTCGGATACAACACGGAACGCTGGGGCGTCGACATCTCCGACATCTACATCGACTTCGACGAGCGGGACACTCGGGGTCAGGTGAATACGGACCAGTTCTTCGGCGTCTATTCGGAGGCCGCAAACCTGATTGCGCTGTCTTTCCGGCTCTCTTTCTAATTTCAAGGAGTTCACGATGAAGAGAACGCTGTTTCGCGCGGCCATCTCCGCTGGCGCCTTCACCGTCCTGCTTGCGGCACCCGTCTTTTCCCAGACTACCTTTCACAAGTACGTCGCGCTCGGCGACAGCCTGACCGCGGCGGTCGAGGGGAGCTGTCTGGTTCAGCGCCACCAGAACCGGTCCTACCCGAAGATCGTCGCGACCCAGCTCGGCATCACCGACTTCCAGCAGCCGCTCCTCTCCGAGCGCGCGCTGTCGAATCCGCTGACCGGACCGGCCTGCCTGGGCGCGGTCGTCGCGGGGGGCACCATCACCGTGGGCGCCGTTTCCCAGCAGGGCGTGCCGTTGAACGCCACCCTGCCGCGGCCGTACGACAACCTCGGGATCCCCGGAGCCAACGCCGCGGACCAGGTCGACCTCAAGGTCGCCAATCCCTCGGGCAACACGGCGAACCGATTCGCCGCGCTGGTGCTGCGCAACTTCCCGGGCGGTCCCTTCGAGGGCCTGAGCGCGGTGGACGAGGCAAACCTGCTGTCCCCCGATCTCGTGACGGTCTGGGCCGGTCCCAACGACGTTCTGGGCGCGGCCCTTTCGGGCGCGGCCATCGAGGGCGTCACCCTGACGCCCATCGCGGTCTTCGAGGCGAAGTTCACCCAGATCATGACGGGTCTCCGGGCAGGCGGCCGGACGGTCGTGGCGCTGAACATCCCCGACGTCGCGTCGATCCCCTTCACGACGACCGTGCCGCGATTCCTCGTCAACCCGACGACCCGGCAGCCGGTGCTCGTCGGAGGGCAGCCCGTTCCGCTGCTGGGGCCGCGGACGACCGAGACCTGCTCGACGGCTCCGTGCCCGATTCCGGAGGGAACGCTCGTGACGCTCGGAGCGGCGAGCCTCCTGGCCCAGGGGATCGGAGTTCCAGCGGCGCTCGGCGGCACGGGTCAGCCCCTGCCCGACGGTTCGTTCAGTCCCCCGGCGACGCTGAACAGCGGCGTGCTCCTGTACCCGGACGAGGTAGGCCTGATCCGGCAGCGCGCGGTCGACCTGAACGCGCGCATCGCGTCGATCGCGACGGCCAACGGCGCCACCGTCATCGACATCCACTCGATCTTCGACGACATCGTCGCGCACGGGTACGACGTCGGCGGCGGGATCGTGGTGACGAAGGATTTCCTGTCCGGCGGAATCTTCTCCGCGGACGGCTTCCACCCCTCCAACATCGGCTACGCGATCGTGGCCAAGGTGGTGCTCGAGCACTTGAGCGAGGTCGAGGACACGGAGTTCGAGCTCCCGGACATGGCCGAAGCGGTCTTCACGCCGGATGCCCCGGTCATCGCGGCGTCGGGAACGGGACCCGTGGTCGAGGGGATCCCCTACTCGCGGCAGACGTGGAAGGACCTCGTGCTCGGGGCCGCCGGAATTCCGGAAGGCATCGAGGTCGTTTTCCCGACCTTTTCGAAGAGGGTGACCCGGCTCATCCAGCGCTGATCGGCAACGGCATGATGATTCCCGCGACGCAGATTCGAAGCGGAACGCTCCTCATGTACAACAAGGAGCTGCACCGCGCCCACGAGGTCACCCACAAGACGCCCGGCAACCTGCGCGGGTTCGTACAGGTCAAGATGCGGAACCTCCGCAACGGCGCGATGATCGAGCACCGGTTCGGCTCCACCGACCGCGTGGAAAAGGCCTCCCTCGACGAGCGGGAGATGGAGTACCTCTACTCCGACTCCGCGGGTCACCACTTCATGGACAGTGAGAGCTTCGACCAGGTGATGCTCTCCGACGAGGTGATCGGCGAGCAGATGGCCTACCTCCTCCCGAACACGTCGATCCGGGTGGACCTCTACGAGGGCAACCCGGTCGGTATCGAGCTGCCCAACACGGTCACCCTGAAAGTCGTGGAAACGCAGCCCGGAATGAAGGGGGCCACCGCCTCCGCGTCCTACAAGCCGGCGACGCTCGAAACGGGCCTCCAGGTGATGGTGCCGCAGTTCATCGAGGCGGGCACTCGCATCAAAGTGGACACGCGTGACAATTCGTACCTCGAGCGTGCGTAACGCGGGCCGATTGGACCTCCCACGATATGCGGATACGACATAAGTATTTGATTCGACGAGTCTTTTTTGCTTGACCGGCCCTTCAACGGCTTGAATAATCCCTTCGTGCGAAAGGCGCCGGTTCTCACGGCAGCGGCCGCTGCTTTGTGTGTCCTCCTCCTCCCCGCCACTTCCGAAGCCCGTTCGAAACACCATCGAAGGGCTGCGAGGCGGGCTCTTCCGCACGTCGTGAAGACCCCCGAAATCCACACGGTCACCGGGCCTTCCGCCGAGGTCATCCTGGACGACATCGAGGTCGTGGCAGCCGAGATCTCCTCCGAGGCCGGCACGCCGGTCCCCGAGGCGCACAACTACCCGGAGCCGCCGTGCCCGGCGGAGGATCCGGTCATCGAGGCCCACGTGCACGTGGCCGACGCGGACGCCCCGGAGAAGCCGGAGAGCGAGATCCTTCCCCGGAAGGAGTCCCCGCGAATCTCGCGCATCGCGCGGCGGTTGAGTTCGCTCTTCCGCCCCAAGTCGGCGACCGCCCGCGTGCGCCCCCACGACGTCGACCTTTCCGAGCTCCTCGCGGAGAACTTCCTCATCCCGGTCGAGGGCGTGGACCGCCAGAGACTCCGGGATTCGTTCCTGGAGTCCCGGGGCCAGTACGCGCGCCACCTCGCCATCGACATCGCCGCGCCGCGGGGCACGCCCATCCTGGCCACGGCCGACGGCGAGATCGTGAAACTGACCCGCGAGGCGCGGGGCGGCATCACGATCTACCAGAAAGATGCGACCGGCCGATACCTCTTCTTCTACTGTCACCTCTCCCGCTACGCGCGGGGCCTGCGCCCCGGGCGACCGGTCGAAAAGGGGGACGTCATCGGCTACGTCGGGTCGACCGGTCGCACGACCGGTCCCCACCTTCACTTCTCGATCACCCGCCTGCCCGAGGACGACAACAACCTGCGGGAAGGTTTGGCCATCAACCCCTACCTGATGTTCCTCGCCGGGGTGCCGTAGGGCGGTAGGCGGTAGGCGCGTCAGACCACCCTCGGGTCCTCCCTCGAAAACAGCCTCTCGATCCACAGGTTCGTCAGCTTTTCGCTGACGGTGTTCTGCCGAAGCCGCGCGGCGAGGTTGTCCCAGTCCATTTCGTCTAGCTTCTGGTCCTGGTTGAAGCAGGAGAAGACGATCTCGCTTTCCTCGCCGGTCACGGGGTCGACGTGGCGCTGGAGGCACTGGGCGCAGACCTCTTTCATCATGCACTGCATGGGTGAGTTGATCGACCCGATGCCGACGTGGTCCGGGCCGAGATGGGGAGCGAGAACGCCGTGGCGCGCCCGCGCGACCGCCGCCATCATGCGGTCCGAGCCGATGACGATCGCGCGGTCCACCTCCGAGAGCGGGATCGGGGTGTCGCCCATCCGGCCCGTCGGCCTAGGCGAGTCATGGCCTCGACGATGTTGCCCACGAACTCGCGGTCCTGCGGCCGCCGCGCGGGAATCGGCTCGCCCCGGTCCACGGACAGGACGAGGACGTCGGCGGCGGCCTCGAGCTCCTCCCGCTTGTAGAAGTCCTCGGCCTTCTTGTAGCCGGCGAAGTAGATGACCCGGTTGCCGAGCTCGCGCGCCTTCTTGCCGATCGAGAAGAGGACCGCGTTGCCGAGGCCGCCGCCGCAGAGGAGGACCGTGCCGTTCTGCGGGAGCTCGGTCGCGCTGCCCGTCGGTCCCATGGCGACGACCGGCTCGCCCGGCTTCAGGACGGCGCAGATCCGGGACGAGCCGCCGAGCTCGAGAGCGATCATCGAGAGGAGGCCGCGTTCCGCGTCGACCCAGGCGCCCGTCAGGGCGAGCGGCTCGATCAGGAGAGGGGAGCCGGCGAGCGACGGGGGCGTACGCGCTCCAGGTTCTGGAGCCGGAAGAACTGGCCGGGCTGGAAGTTCGCCGCAGCGGCCGGCGCCCGGACGACGACCTCGACGATCGTCGGGGTCAGCCGGTAGACTTCCACGACGCGGGCCGTGAGGAGGTCGCGCATCCTCGCACGGAAGGTCTCCCAGTCGCCGCGCCCCGCGTCCGGCGCGAGCGTCGCCGGGAATCCGTCGCCCTCGAAGAGCGCGGCGATCGCGCGGTAGCCGCCTTCGGGCGGAGGCCATCGCCTTGACGACGTTGCCGTTGTACGCGGGGTGGTTGTCGCCGAAGAAGGTGACGAACTTGCCCCCGCGTTCGTAGCCGGTGAAGAACGCGTCCTCGTCCGTGGCGGGAGCCGGCTCGAGGCGCCAGCCGCCGTCCTCTCCGCGCACCGCGCGGTGCGGCGCGAAGAACCGGCGCCGCTCGTCCAGCGGGAAGGTCTCCGGGAACTCCTTCTCGTACGTGATGTTCGGGGTCGTTCCCGCCGCGACGAGGCAGGTCCGGGCGGGCAGCTCGACGATCTCCCCGCTGCCGGAGCGGCGGAAGCGCACGGCCGCGAGCTTGCCGTCCTCGTCGGGGACGGCCTCGGCCGGCTCGAGCCCTTCGATGAAGGAAATCCCCTCCTCGAGCGCCTTGATCGACCTCCTCGTGGTTGAGCCGGTAGGCCGGGGACTCTTCCATCGCGCGGCGGTACACGATCGAGACGCCGCCCCACTCCCGGCAGAGCCGCGCGAGGTCGGGTTTCTCGCCGGCGGCGCGGCGCCCGCTCGCGCTCCCGGCGCACCTCGCTGCCGTGGGAGAGAAGGCGGTCCAGGATCTCGCGCTCCTCCTCGTCGAAGATCCGCCCGGGTCGGCTTCCTCCCCGTTCTCCGCGATCAGCGTCTCGTAGCGGGCGAGCGTCTTTTCGCCTGGATCGGGTAGTAGGCGAGCAGCTCCGTCGCGGTGTCGATCGCTGTCAGGCCTCCTCCGATGACGACCGCCGGCAGCTCCGCCTGCAGGTTCGCGAGCGCCTCCTCCTTGAAGGCGCCGGTCAGCTGAAGCGCCATCAGGAAGTCGGAAGCCTTCCGGATGCCCCGGAGGATGTTGTTCCTCATCCCGATGATCGTCGGGCGGCCGGCGCCGGCCGCGATCGCGACGTGGTCGAAGCCCAGGTCGAATGCCTGCTCGGCGGTGAGCGTCCCGCCGAAGCGGACGCCTCCGAGGATCGAGAACGGCCGCCGGCGCGCGAGGGTCAGGTGGATGAGGGTCAGGAAGTTCTTGTCCCAGCGGACGGTGATCCCGTACTCGGAGACACCCCCGAATCCCGCCAGCGGCCGCTGGTCGAGGCGGCTGCGAGATCGTCTGCGTAGTCCCGGATCGGCTCGAATCCCGTGGCCGTCCGCGCCGGTCCAGTCCGCCGGAAGAGGCTCGATCTTCAGGCCGTCGATGCCGACGACCCCGAAGCCCTCGTTCAAGAGGTAGTGCGCGAGCGTGTAGCCCGCGGGCCCGAGTCCGACGACGAGGACGTTCCTGCCGTTGTAGGGGAGCGCGTAGCGGCCGGACCGGCGACAGCGGATTCCAGCGGGTGAGGAGGCCGTAGATCTCGACCCCCCAGGGCAGCGCGAGCACGTCGGTCAGGACGCCGGTCTCGATCTGCGGGATGTTCACGGGGTCCTGCTTCTGGAAGATGCATCCCTTCATGCAGTCGTTGCAGATGCGGTGGCCCGTGCCCGGGCACATCGGGTTGTCGATGCACGACCAGGGCGAGCGCGCCGATCGAGTCCCCCTCGCGCCGCAGCTGGTGCATCTCCGAGATCTTTTCGTCGAGAGGGCAGCCCGGCAGCGCGATGCCGAGCGGGTTCTTCTGCAACGTGCCGGTCTTCTCGTCGAAGAATCCTTTCGAGCAGGAGTCCTTCTCGCGCTCGTGGCAGAGGATGCAGTAGTGGGTTTCGCCGAGGACCTCCCGCCGGGTCATCCGCGGATCGGTCAGCCCGAAGCCCTCGCGGCGCCGCCTCCGGTGCGCCGGCCCGACGCGGACCTCCGACAGGGAGGGCTCCGGGCGCTCGGTCTCGACCAGGTGGTGGAAGTCCACCGGTCCGGGGAGCCGGAACGACACCCAGCCCGCGACCCTGCGGCGAAGCTCCGGGTCATCCAGCCGCGCCTTGCACCAGAACGCGTACCGGGCCAGCAGCGTCTCGAGGAACTCGAGGGCCGAATCGTCCGAGAGGTCGCGGGGAACGGGGAGCCCAACTTCCGGGGCCGCGGCCGCCGCCCGTCGCGCCAATTCCGCGACGCGAGCGCGGGATTCCTCCGAAACGGACGGCCGCTTCTTCTGGCGCACGGCCTCGATGTGCTCGGCCTCCAGGTCGAGGAGCTCGGTTCCCAGGCGCGCCGTGGCGAGCTCGGGGTCCGAATCCCACGGGAGATCTCCGAAGAGACCGGATTCGATCGCCGCGCTCTCCCGGGCGATCCGGGCGACCTCCCCGCCGGCGACTTTCGCCCGCACTGCGCGGCGCAGCAGGAAGTCGCGGCGGAAGCGGAAGAGAACGGCCTCCGGCGCCGCCGTGTCGGCCTGCGCGCGCCACTCCCTCTCGATCCCGAAGAGGCGGGCGACGAACCGCGCAACCGGCCGGGCCGCCTCGACCAGGAACCGGGACGTCGCGATCGGGTCGAGCGACTCCGCGCCCGACCGCCACAGCGTCAGCCGGGCCGCGAGCGAGGGATCGTCTTCTTCGAGCTCGGCCCGGAAGACCTGGTCGAGGTCGGCGAGCCGCTCTTCGCGGTGGAGGTCCTGGTACGTGAAGCCGGGAACGCCGAGAGGAAAGTCCCTCCCGGCGAGCATTGGCGCGTCGGTTGTGCTCTCCAAGGCGGAGGATTTTACCGTGACCGGGAACCGAGAACTCTCTCTAGGAAACCTCTGCCCGTTTCAGGTAAAGCCCGGAATACAGCAGTCCGGCGACGGCGCCTCCCACGAGAGGTCCCACCCAGTAGATCCAGTGGTTCGCCCAGAATCCGCCGACGAGCGCGGGGCCGAACGCGCGCGCAGGGTTCATCGCGGCGCCGCTGACGGGACCGCCGGCCAGGATGTCGAACGCGACGACGAAGCCGATCGGGAGACCCGAGACCACGGTGAAGGCACCGCGCGGGTCGATCGCCGTCGCGCAGACCACGAGAACGAGGAAGAACGTCGCCACGATTTCGAACGACAGGCCCTGCGTTGCGGTGAAGCCCGCGCCGAGCGCGGGAGTGCCGAGGCCCGCGGCCTGGCGGGTGGCCGGATCGAAGACGAGCGCGAGGAGCGCGGCGCCGGCCGCACCTCCCGCGAGCTGCGAGATCCAGTAGGCGAGCGCGTCGCCCGTGGAAATCTTGCGAGCCACCCATGCTCCGACCGTCACCGCCGGGTTCAGGTGGCCGCCCGAGATGTGCCCGAAAGCCGAGGCCATGACTGCGATCGTCAGGCCGTGCGCGAGCGCGATACCGACGAGCGAGACTCCGCCCCCGGTGACCCGGTCGGAGAGGATCGAACCGGCTCCCACGAAAATGAGGGCGAGCGTACCGACGAACTCCGCGATGCACCGCCGCGAGAGGGGATACATGGGGTCACCTCCTTGCCGTTCACGGTTGCTGTTTCCGGATGACCGCCGGAGGGAAATCCTACTCCGGAAAGACCCACACCGGCACTTCGGCCGGAAGGAACCGTCTCCACCGGTTGCGGGCGCCGGCGAGCGCGGGCGACGCGGCGACCCCGATCACCTCGACGGGTTCCAGGACCGACCACCGGATTCCGCGCAGGCGAAGCTCCTCCAGTCCGGTGTCCGAGATCCGCACGCGCTGGACCCGCTCGACGACCCAGCGGCGCGGAGCTCCGGACGCCGCCGCGCGGCGGGCGCCCTCGGGCGTCACGTCCCCCTCGAGGAGCAGAGCGGAGGTCCGTCGCGCGCTTCGGGGTCCGGGGGTTCGGGCGCCGCGGGGCGGCTCGTCGTGCGACCCGCGGAGACCGGCAATCGCGGCCCAGAGGTCGACTCCCGGAGGGGGCCACAGAACGCGCCGGAACGTCGCCTCCAGGAAGGCGAGGTCGCCGGGGAGGCTGGCGCCCGCGGGACAGAGGACGACCCGCGCGGGAGCCTCTCGGTCGGAGCGGAATCGGGCGAGCGAGAGCGGGACGAAAGTGACGCCCGGCAGGCGGCTCGCCAGCCCCGCGGCGAACCGGCGCGAGGCCGCGGGGGTGGGGCCGACGAGGCCCACGGGAGGGCGTAGGTCGGCGGTCACGGCCAGGGAGGGCAAGAGGGGTTAAGATTCTTCGACTCAAGCCGCATAAATCGAATGTCCGTTTACCAGTTTTCGCTGCTGGTCCAGTCCGCCGGGACGGCGCTTCTGTTCGTCGTCTTTCTGATGCTCTATCAGAAGATCCGGCGGCGGGCCTTCCTGGACTGGATCGCGTCCTGGGCGTTCCTTCTCGCGGCGCTGATCGCGCTCTTCCTCCGCCCGGTTCTCGGTTCGGGGCGGATCTTCTTCTTCGTCCTCCACGCGTCCCTCCTCGCTCACGCCCTTCTGCTCCTCCGGGGTCTCCGCCGGTTCCGCGACGACCGGATCCCCGCGCGACGGCGCGAGCTCCTCTGGATCATTCCGATCGTGGGGCTCGCCTGGTGGAGCTCCGCGATGCCGGGCGGAGTCGCGGCCGGAACCTTCCCGATCCTGCTGGCGACCGCGGTGGCGTACGCCGCGACCGCGGTCGTCTTCGCGATCACCCCCGGTTCCGTAGTCGGCCGTCTCCTGCTCTCCGGATCCTTTCTCGTCTGGGCGGCGGTGAGCCTTCTCTTCGCGTATGCCCACGGCCGGTACGGACTGCCGGAGCAGATGCCGTCGCTCTTCCAGTACACCAGTTTCCTCGCCATGTTCCTCGAGATGACGATCGCGGTCGGAATCATCATCCTTCTCTTCGAAGCGGGCCAGGTCCAGCTCGCCGCGGAAATGCACCAGCTCGTCTCGTCCGAGGAACAGCTCAAGGAGATGGGGATCCGGGACCCGCTGACCGGGCTGTACAACCGGCACTACTTCAACGACGTGATCCGCCGGGAGCTGGCCACGTCGCGACGCTTCGGCGCCGCGCTCTCGGTGCTTCTCGCGGACGTGGACCGCTTCAAGGAGATCAACGACATGAAGGGCCACGCGGTCGGGGACGACGTACTGAAGTTCGTCGCGAACTACCTGACGGCGTGCATCCGCGAGAGCGACTACGTCTTCCGCTGGGGTGGCGACGAGTTCCTGATCGTGCTGCCGAAGACGGACGGGCCCTCCGCGGCCGCCAAGGCGGAGGAGCTCGTCCGGCGGCTCCCGAACATTCCGGGAACCGACAGCCTGCAACCCACGCTCTCCGTGGGCTGGGCCGTGCACAGCTCCGAGGTGGAGTTTCCCGATCACGCTCGCCGAGGCGGACTCCCGGATGTACGCCATGAAGATGGAGAGGAAGCGAGAGCGAGCCGACCGAGATCGGGATCGCGGGAGTCTCGGAGAAGCCGGTAAACGGTTCGAGCCGGCAGGCCCATGACGTTCGAGAAGGAGCCCTCGACGGACTCGACGAACCGCGCGCCGAGGCCCTGCACCGCGTAAGCGCCGGCCTTGTCGCGGGGCTCTCCGGTCGCGACGTACCAGAGGATCTCCTCGTCGGCCAGGCGCGCGATCCGCACGCGGCTCTCCACGACCTCTTCGCGGCCCGCGGCCGAACCCTTTCTCAGGTGGACGGCGGTCACGACGCGGTGCTCGCGCCCGGACAACCGCCGCAGCATGTCCCGGGCCGCCGCATCGTCGGGGGGCTTGCCGAGGACGTCGTCATCGACCAGGACGAGGGTGTCCGCGGCGAGGATCCAGTCGTCGGAATGACGACGGGCGCCGGCCGCGGCCTTCTCTCGCGCGAACCGCGCGGCCGCCTCGGGACCCGACTCGCCGGCCGCGATCGTTTCGTCGACGTCGGGTGGACTGACCGTGAAGGGGATGCCGAGGTTCGCGAGGATCTCGGCGCGGCGGGGAGAGGCGGAAGCGAGGACGAGAGACGCTACGGGTAGTACCCCGAGATCGTCCTCGCCTGCAGGCTCGACGGCTCGACCTTGATCTCGACCTTGCGCCACTTGTCCTTCGCGGCCACGTTCGTCGAGTAGTAGGTCAGCAGGTACTGGCTGCGGAGGTCATCGTTGATCTGCCGGTAGACCGCCTCCAGGTTTTTCGCGGAGTCGATGTAGAACGTCTGGCCGCCCGTCGACTGGGCGAGCTTGTTGAGCTTGTACTTGACCTCGAGGTCGGCCCCCGAGATCTTGAGACCCACGCCGTAGATCGAAATGCCGGCCTTCCGGACGTACTCGACGAGCGTCTCGTAGTCGAACTTGGAGGCCGTGTCCTTCCCGTCCGAAAGGATCACGAGAGCCTTCTTCCCCTTCACACCCGTGAACTGGTACAGGCCGTAGATGATCGCGTCGTAGAGCGCGGTCGAACCCTCGGCGCGAAGCCCCGCGAGGGAGCGGAACAGCCGGTCCTTCCGGTTCGTGAGCTTCGTCAGGAGGTAGGGCTCGTTGTCGAATGACACCGTGAAGGCGCGGTCCTTCGGTCCGATGGAGAAGTCGAGGAAGGTGAGCGCGGCCTGTTGCGCCTCCGGCAGCGACTCGAGCATGGAGGCGGAGGTGTCGACGATCACGCCCAGCGTCAGGGGCAGGTTCTTGACGTACTCGAAGGACTCGACTTTCTGGATGACGCCGTCCTCGAAAACCTTGAAGTTCGACGCCTGGAGTCCAGGCACCGGACGGCCCTTGTCCGTCACGGTCGTGTAGAGCTCCACCGCGTCGACGCTGACCTCCGAAATGTAGGAGGGGGCGTTGACGTAGCGGAGGTCCTCGGCGACCGTCCCGTCCTCGAGCGTTCCGACGATGCGCACGTAACCGAGGGACTTGCCCTCCGAGATGGTGACGGTCTGTTCGAAGGGCGCCTGGTAGAGCGTCGCGATGCGCCGCTCGTTCGAGTAGATCTCGAGCTTCTGGAGCGCCTTCCCCTCCGGCACGGCGACCGCGGCGACGACCCGCGTGGGACCCGAAACCCGGGCGCCCTTTTCGGGAGACATGATCCGCACTCGGAAGATCTCCCGGCCCTCGTTGACGATGTACTCGTCCTCGCCGATCGCGCGCCCCGCGGTTCCGAAAGCGACGACCCGGATGGTGTGCTTGCGCGGAAGGGGCCCCAGGTTCAGGTCCGCCTCGAACGGCGGCCGGGTCTTCGTCATGATCTTCGACCCGTTCAGGTAGAAGTCCACGGCCCTCACGGTTTCCGCGGCGCGCGTCTCGAAGCGCTGCAGCCCCGTGGCGATCTCCTTGGCGACCGGAAGAAGCGCGATCGCCGAAGGCAGCAACCCGAGGTCGCGCGCCTTCTCGACGGTCGCCCGCCCCTCGGCGCGCGCCGCCGCGACCTGCGGGGGCGGAGCGTCGGGCTGCTCGGGGACCGTGAGCTTGTCGGTGATCCGACCCTCGGCGCTCTGGTTTCCGTCCGAGATTTTGAGCACCAGGTTGTAGTCGCCGGGGTAGAGGTAACGGCGAACGGTCAGCGGGATCTTCTCGCCGCCGACTTCCTGGGTGGGGATGTCGAAACGGTACTTGAAGTTGTCGATCAGGCGTTCGCCCTTGACGACCTCACCGATGACGTCGACGTTGTAGAACTTTTCCTCGCCGAGGTCGCGGGCCTTGAGGTCGCTCTTCGGGACGAGCAGCGAGAGGTCGACTCCGATCTTGTTCGCGCGCATCTCCGGGAACCGGACGAGCTTCGCGATGCCGAGCGGCACCGAACTTGGCGCGAGCTCCGTCGTCATCGTCAGGATCTGGTCGATACCCTCGTTCTCGACGATCGGCGGCTGGAACAGCTTTCCCGCGCCGGCCAGGGCCAAGGCCCCCGAGCCGAGGGCCGCCGTGGAGTACGCCATGGCCTGGCGGAGCGTGCGGGTCTCCATGCAACGGTCCGTGTCGATCCGCCGGCCGCCGGGCGACCGCGACGACGCGCCGGCTCCAATTCCGCCGCCGAGCTGCAGCACCCCTTCGCCGTCGAGCGGCAGCCACAGCTTGTGTTCGCCGACGCCGTACGGTTCGTAGAAGATCAGGTAGACCTTGCTCTTCAGAACCTCCAGGCGATCGTAGTACCAGATCTGGATCGGCACGTAGACCTCCGGGCAGTCGATGGGGACGACCGCGTCCGGAGGCCCGTTGATGATGAGCATCTTCGCCCGGTCGCTGTTCAGGTGGTTCCGGAACTGCTCCTTCGCCATCTCGACGCGGCGCGTGTGAACCGCCTGGTAGTCCGTGCGGAGACCCTGGGAGTCGATCGAGCGGCGGCGCCAGAAGCTCTCGATGAAGCGATCCTTCTGGTAGACGTCGGCG
This sequence comes from uncultured Acidobacteriota bacterium, assembly GCA_963765835.1. GTDB lineage: Bacteria > Acidobacteriota > Thermoanaerobaculia > UBA5066 > Gp7-AA6 > Gp7-AA6. The sequence goes on from CAVXYF010000014.1 coordinate 33,243, forward strand.
ATCTGGAGGAAGACCTCCTTCTCCTGGTCCGTGATGATGAGGTCGACGAGCTCCAGGAACTCCCGGTACTTCGGGGGCAGCTGCGCGCTGAGGTCCTTGACCTCCTTCTTGGAGAGCTTCCGGTGCGTGGGGGCCGGGGTCGTTGAAGCAGCGGCCACCGCGGCTTTCGCAGCGGCGTTGGCTTCCGGGGTGGAGCCGCCCTGCACGCCGAGGGTTTTCGCCTTCGGGTTGGGAAGGCCGGCGAACTTGCCGGACATATCCGCCAGGTCTTCGGTCGTGACTCCCGCGGGCGCGAGCAGCTTCGCCATTTCCATCTGGGCGCCGGCCTCGCTGCCCTGCCGAGCACGGACTTCCTGCCAGACCTTGAAGAGGTCACAGAGCTGCTCGCAGGGCGAGCACGCATCGACGAGCCCGGGGTTGCAGTCCGCGATGAGACTCTCGAAGGATTTCCGGCAGGAGCCCGGCTCGAAGATGTCTCCGTCGCGCGTCCCGATCGTCCAGAGCTTGCGGGGAGAGCCGGGGGAGGGGCGATAGAAGAGGTAGCGCTGCGTGAGCCGTCCGCTGCCTCCGAGGTTGTTGTACGTCCAGATCTCGAGATCGCGCAGCGTCGTCGGGGGGCAGTCCTTCGCTTCCTCGAGCGAGGCGGGCTCGCCCCAGCGCAGGACCATTCGTCCGGCGTCCTGCCGCCAGCCGTCGTACTTCTCGTCGGCGAGTTTCCGATGCTCCTCGTAGCGCTCCCGATAGCGGGGGCCCATCGGCGCCGGCAGGTTGGATTTCTCCCGGCGCGCCCAGAACGCTTCCTTGAAGGTGACGCGCTGGTGCGGCTCGGTCAGCTTCAGGAAAAGAGCCTCCTCTTCCGGCCGGATGATGGGAGCGACGAACTCGGTCAGCCACTTGCGCTCGTCTTCCGGGAGAGCCGCGATCCGTTCCTTCTTCGACGGTTCCTTAGCGGCAACCGCCGGTGTCGTGGAAGCGGGACCTGCGACGGTCAACGGCTTCGCGTTTGCGGTCGCGAGGCCCGGGAATCGTCCCGCCAGCTCCGCGAGATCCTCGGACGGAACCTTGTCCGGCGCGAGGACACGACCCGCCTCCGTCGCTCCGCTCGTCGCGCTCTGGAGCGCCTTCGCCTGCTGGAAGAACGCGAAGAGCCGGCAGATGCACTCGTGGTTCGGATTCGGCAGGCCCGCGTCGAGGGGCTTCGGAGCGTCGGTACATTCGATGATCTGCTGCTCGGGAGTCAGCGGTCGCGAGGCCGGCGTGTAGAGCTGTTCCTCGGAGATTCCGGGATACCAGAGCTTGCGAGGCGCTGCGGGCGACGGCCGGTAGAAGAGGTACTCCGATTTTCCCCGGCTGCCGCCGAGGTTCGTGTACGTCCAGAGCTCGAGGTCCCGGGTTATGGCGACGCACTCGGAGAGGCGGGCGACGTCGATCGGTTCTCCGTGTGCGAGGACCATCCGTCCCGCGTCGTTGCGCCAGCCGTCATACTTTTCATCGGCGAGGCGTCGCAGGCCTTCGTAACGCTGGCGGTAGCCGGGACCGAGCGGGGGCTGGAAACTCGACTTTTCCCGTCGCGCCCAGAACGCCTCCTTGAACATCTCGCGCTGGTGCGTCTCGGTCAGCTTGAGGAAGAGTGCCTCTTCTTCGGGTTGGATGATGGGCGCGACGAACTCGGTCAGCCACTTGCGGTCGTCTTCCGGGAGTGCAGCGATCCGTTCCTTGGGGGACGCGTCCGACGCGCTCCGGCCCGAACCGGCCCCGGGAAGAACGAGCGAGGCCGCGAGGAAGAGGAAGAAAACCGATCTCTTCATCCGCGTGGGGATTCTAACCCTCTGTTGCGCCGACCAATTCCTTAACCGAAGCTTTACGATTGAGCGGACCTCCATCGTGATCTACCTCGACAACAACGCGTCCACTCCGCTGGACCCCGACGTCCGTACGGCGATCGCGGCGGCGCTGGATTTGTACGGAAATCCGTCGTCCGTCCATTCCGATGGACGCCGGGCCCGGCGAGCCATCGAGGAGGCGCGCGACGAGGTCGCCCGACTGATCGGAGCCCGGCCGGAGGAGATCTTCTTCACGTCCGGTGGGACCGAGGCGAATGCCCTCGCGGTTTTCGGCGGCTCGCGGCCGGCCGGACGCGTCGTGACGTCGGCAGTGGAGCACCCCTCCGTGCGCGAGCCGATCGCCCGGCTCGCTGTCGAGTCGGGGGTCGAGACGGTGTTCATCGACCCGGACCCGTCTGGCGCGCTCGATCCCGGCCGGATCCTGGAGGCCGCGCCTACCGGAACGCGGCTCTTGTCGGTCATGGCCGCGAACAACGAGTTCGGAGGGGTCTTTGCGGTTGCTGACGTTGCCCGGGCGCTTCGCGGGCGGGACGTGCCGGTCCACTGCGACGCGGTTCAGGCCGCGGGACGGATTCCCGTGGACGCGCCGGGCTGGGAGGTGGACCTCCTCTCGATCTCGGCGCACAAGCTGCACGGCCCCAAGGGGGTCGGCGCGCTCTACGTTCGGAAGGGATTTCCCCTCCGCGCGCACACTCCCGGCGGGGGACAGGAGAAGAAGATCCGGGGCGGGACCGAGAACACCGCCGGAATCGTGGGTTTCGGCGTCGCCGCGCGGCTGGCTCGGGAGCGCCTGCCGGAAGCCGGCCGGATTACGCAGCTGCGCGACCGGCTGGAGAGCGGGATCCTCGCCACGATCCCGGACACGCGCGTGGCCGGCGGGGCGGCGCTACGCCTGCCCAATACCACGGCGATCCTCTTCGGCGGACTCTCCGGCGAGGCGCTCCTGATCCGCCTCGACCTGGAAGGGGTCGCGGTCTCGGTCGGCAGCGCCTGCTCGAGCGGCACGCTCGCCCCCTCTCCGGCGATCCTCGCCCTGGGCTACTCCCGGGAAGAGGCGCGCGGTACGGTGCGGTTCTCCCTGTCGCGATGGAACATTCCCGACGAGATCGACCGCGTTCTCGCATTGCTGCCCGGCGCGGTCGCGGCCGCGCGGTCCTGAACGCGACGCCTTTCCCCTAGAATCCTTCGATGCGCGTCGCCGTCGCCATGTCCGGAGGGGTCGATTCCTCGGTCGCCGCTCTTCTCCTCAAGGAGCAGGGACTCGAGGTCGTCGGTCTCTCGATGCAGCTGTGGGATCACTCCTCCGAAGCCGGGCGCACCGGCCGCTGCTGCACGCTCGACGACCTGTCCGACGCGCGCCGCGTCGCCTGGGCCCTCGACATCCCGCACTACGTCCTGAACCTCGAGGAGGAGTTCCGGCGGGACGTCGTCCGTCCCTTCGTGGCGTCGTACCTGGAGGGAGACACTCCGATTCCCTGCTCGGCCTGCAACTCGAAGGTCAAGTTCGCGACCCTGTGGGACCGTGCGCGGGCGATGGGCTGCGCCGCCGTGGCGACCGGCCACTACGCGCGCACCGGGACAGACGCCGCCACCGGCCGGCCGCTCCTCCGCAAGGGGCTCGACCCCGCGAAGGACCAGTCCTACTTCCTCTACGATCTCGCGCCGGACCAGCTCGCCGCGGCGCGCTTCCCGGTTGGTGACCTTACGAAGGCGGAGGTCCGGGCGCATGCCCGGCGCGCGAACCTTCCGACCGCCGACAAGGAAGAGAGCCAGGAGATCTGCTTCGTGCCGGTCGGAACGCGAGCCGGAGAGTTCGTCGAGGCGGCGGCGCCGGGCCTCGGCCTTCCGCTGCCCGCGCTTCCGGGCGTGGTCGAGAACGCGCGGGGCGACGTCCTGGGCGCTCACCCCGGCCACTTTCGCTTCACGGTGGGACAGCGCCGGGGTCTCGGAGTGTCGGGAGCCGAACGGCGCTACGTGATCTCGATCGATCCGGTGGGCAACCGGGTCGTCGTGGGAGATGCGGTCGAGCTCGAGAAGTCGGAGACGGACGTGGCTTCGTTAGTGTTCAGCTCCGGCAGAGAGTCCGCGCTCCGCGTTCCGCGCCGAAGTGCGCGTGCGGCACCGCGCGCCGGAGGTCGAAGCCACGGTTTACCCGCGCGCGGACGGAAGCGCGCGCGTCGTTTTCGACCGTCCCGTGCGAGCTGTGGCGCCCGGCCAGTCCTGCGTCTTCTACCGGGGCGACGTCGTCCTCGGCGGGGGCGTGATCTCGAGAACGCGGAAGCCCGGGGTGTCCCTCGAGACCGCGCACTACTGACCGGGCGTCCCTGACCGCGATCCTTCTCGCGGCCGCCGTGTCCGCGGGGGCGCAGAACGCGGTGACGCCGGACGTGCGCGACACGCTGCTCGTCGGGCCGGATCCCGTGATGGTGTCGGCCGACCGGGCCTGGCAACGCCGGGACGAGGGACACGCCGGCGGCTTGGCGCGGCGTAACCGTATTGCCGAAGCCATCGCGGGCTACGAGAAGGCGTCGGCGGCGTCGGAGAACGCGGAGGCGCGTTGGAAGCTGTCGCGCGCCCTCTTCTTCGAAGCGAAACTGACGGGGCTCGAGAACGCCGCCCAGCTGGAGCTCTACGAGCGGGCGAGGAAAGCCGGCGACGAGGCAATCGCGATCGTGCGGCGACGGGCGGGGAATCTTCCGGAAGGCGCTTCACCCGCGCGCGTGGCGGCGGCGATCTCGCGCGACCCCGACGCCGCGCCCGCCTACTTCTGGACGGCGGTGGCGTGGGGCGAGTGGGGACTTCTCGCCGGGAAGGTGCAGGGGATGAAGACCGGGGCGGCGACGAAGATCCGCGACGCGGCCGCGACGGTCGTGGCGCTCGATCCGGCCTTCGAGGATGCCGGCGGGTATCGCGTGCTCGGCCGTCTCCACCAGAGAGCACCCCGGATTCCGTACGTCACGGGATGGGTCTCGCGGGCCGAGGGTCTGAGCAAGCTGAAGCTCGCGGTGAAAACGGCTCCGAAGAACTTCGTGAACCGGCACTTCCTCGCGGAAGCGCTGGCCAATGACGGCCCCGCCGGGAAAGCCGAGGCGATCCGGATCGAAACGGAGCTCGTGGCGGACACGCCCTCTCCGGACCACCTCGTCGAAGACCTCGCGATCCAGGACGAGGCGAAGAGGAACCTAGCCGCGTGGAAGGCGGGCTCGTGACCGCGCAGTGGTGGGAATTCGGCGGACCCGCGGGTCTCGTGGAAGCGCCGCGAGAAGCTCGGCGACCGTGCGTCCCGAGCGCGGGTGGATCCACCGGGGGTTGACCTCGGCCAGCGGCGCGAGCGCGAACCGCCGCTCGCCGACCCGGGGATGCGGCAGCAGCGGGTCGGTCCCGACGCGCAGCCGTCCGCCGAGATCCAGGATGTCCACGTCGATCTCCCGGGGACCGTTCCGGAAAGTGGGGGTCCGCCCCACGCGTTCCTCGACGCGGCGCACCGCGCGGAGGAGTTGTCCCGGCGAGCCGCGCCACTCGATCTCGACCACCGCGTTCCAGAAGTCGGGCTGCTCGCGGAATCCCACCGGCTCCGTCCGATAGAAAGAGGAGACCTTCCGGACGGGAGCGAGCGCCGCGATCTCGCGGAGCGCGGCTTCCAGGTGAGCGCGGCGATTACCGAGGTTGGAGCCGAGGCCGAGGTACGCGAGCGGCGGCGCCGCCCGCGCGTCAGAAGTCTTCTTCCTCCGGCGGGTGGTCGGCTTCGACGATCTGGTCTTCGTCGAGCTCGTCGTCCTCTCCGCGCTCCTCGACTTCCTCGACCGGCTCGGGCGCCTCACCGAATTCGTCCGGGTTTCCCTCGGGAGGCGGCTCCATGATCACCGCGACGCGGCGCGGCGGCCGAGGCGCGGCGACCGGCTGGTCCTCGGACTTGGCGTTCTTCTGATTCGCGCCGCACTTCGGGCACACTGCCTCCGGGCGACCGAGGTTGTAGAACTTCGTTCCGCAGTTGTAACACTCGAATTTTTTTCCGAGATCGGGCATCGTTCTCCGCTGACGGCGGCCAAACCTAGCACGCGAATTGCGAAAGGGCAACCTTCGCAAACTACCGGAAAAACGCAGGTTGCGCGTCTGCTAACATCCCGCGCTCTTGCGGCGAACGATCCTTTCCGGAAGCTCGTGCCGCGGTGCCTGAGCCGGCCTTTCGGATTCTCGCGCGCGACCGTTCCTCCTCCTCCGCGCGGACCGGGATTCTCGCGACCGCTCACGGCGCGATCGAGACGCCGTGCTTCCTCCCGGTCGGCACGCGCGGCGCCGTCAAGGGGATCGAGTTCGATCGGCTGGACTCGTGGGACTGTCGCGCGATTCTCTCCAACACGTATCACCTCATGGCGCGACCGGGCCGCGAGATCATCCGGCGCGCCGGCGGGCTCCACGCTTTCCTCGGGTGGAGCCGCGCGATCTTGACGGACTCCGGCGGCTTTCAGGTGATGAGCCTGTCGTCCCACCGCCGGGTCACGGAGGAGGGCGTCGAGTTCCGCACGCCCGAGGACGGCTCGCGCAACTTCCTGACGCCGGAGCTCGCGATGGAGCTGCAGTCCGAGTTCGGCGTGGACATCGCGATGACGCTCGACGTGTGCCCGCCCTATCCCGCGGAGCGCGCCGAAATCGAGGAGGCGTGCCGCCTCTCCACGGCCTGGGCCGCCCGGTCGCGCGAGAGCTGGCGCGGCCCCGGGCTCCTCTTCGGGATCGTGCAGGGAGGTACGCACGAGGACCTGCGCCGGGAGTCGGCAGCCCGGCTGCTCGACCAGGGCTTCGACGGCCACGCGATCGGCGGCGTCGCGGTGGGGGAGCCGAAGGAGTCGATCCGCGCGGTCACGGCCTTCACGGCGCCGCTCCTTCCCGAAGTCGAAGCCGCGCTACCTGATGGGGGTGGGAACGCCGGCGGACCTGCTCGAGTCGGTGCGAGCGGGCGTGGACCTCTTCGACTGCGTTCTGCCGACGCGGCACGGGCGCATGGGCCACGCGTACACGAGGTCCGGAGAGGTCACGATCAAGCACCAGCGTTTCCGGGAAGACCTCGCGCCGCTCGATGCGGAGTGCGGGTGCCCGGTCTGCCGGCGCCACAGCCGGGCGTACCTCCGGCACCTCTTCGTGGCCGGAGACTTCTCGGCGCCGATGCTGCTGTCGATCCACAACGTCTTCTTCTACCTCGACTGGATGAGAAGGATCCGGGAGGCGATCGGTGGGGTAGGGCTCGGCGCGATCGCCGCACCTCCGGAGGGGAAGATCGAGTAGCCTCTCGCGCCATGAGAAGAGTCCTCCTGCTCCTGATGCTTTGCGCGACGATCGGCGCGGCCAGTCCGGCTCCGAAGGCCGAAAATCTCCACGCCCGCGCGATGCGGCTCCACCGGAGCGCCATCGTCGTCGACACGCACGAAGACGTGCCCTACCGGCTGGAGGACAAGGGCTGGATCGACCTCGGAGTCCGGAACGCCACCGGCCACGTGGACATCCCGCGGCTGAAGGAGGGAGGCGTCACCGCGCCGTTCTTCGCGGCGTACGTGCCGGCGTCTTACGCCGAGTCCGGCGGTTCGGCGAGGAAGGCTCTCGAGTCGATCGAGCTCACGCGGCAGCTCGCCTCCCGACACGCGGAGTTCACGTTCGCCGACTCCCCGGCGGCCATCCGGGACGCGAAGCGTAAGGGGAAGATCGCGGTCCTCGTCGGAATCGAGGGGGGGCACGCCATCGAGGACTCCCTGGGAGCGCTCGACGCGTTCTACCGGCTGGGGGTCCGCTACATGACGCTCACCCACACGAACACGAACGGGTGGGCGGACTCCTCCGGCTCGTTCTGGAGCCCGACCTTCGACCCGAAGAAGTACTCCGTGCACGGCGGCCTGACGGACTTCGGCCGCGAGGTCGTCCTGGAGATGAACCGGCTGGGGATGCTCGTGGACGTCTCCCACGTCTCCGAGGAGACCATCGCCGACGTCCTCGAGACATCGCGCGCGCCGGTCTTTGCCTCGCACTCCTCCTGCCGGGCCCTCTCGAACATTCCGCGCAACCTGACCGACGATCAGATCCGGGCGATCGCGGCGAAGGGCGGGGTCGTCATGGTGAACATCGGCTCGATATTCCTGGACCAGAAGGTCGTGGACGACTTCGTCGCGAAGAGAGCCGCTCTCATGCCGAAGTTCGCGGAGGCCGCCGAGAAAAACAGGAACGACCCGAAAAAGCGCGACGCCGAGGTGGTCAAGCTGCTCCAGGCAATCAAGCTGCCGCGGGCCTCGTGGAAGACGGTCGTCGACCACATCGAACGCGTTCTCCGCGTCGGAGGTCCCGGCTCGGCCGGCCTGGGGACCGACTTCGACGGCATCGAGGACCCGCCCGAAGGCCTCGAGGACGTCTCGAAGCTGCCGGTGCTCACGGAGGAGCTGCTTCGGCGGGGCCATTCCGAGGCGGAGGTCCGGGGAGTTCTCGGCGAGAACTTCCTCCGGTTCTGGGACCGGGCAAACGCCGCGCGGGCCGGGGTGCCCGCCCGGAAGGGGCCGATGCCGCTCTCGAAGCCCTGAGCCTCCGATATGATCCGGCGGCCATGAACATTTCGACGCTCGACCTGCTCCAGACGGCTCCGGCCCCGGGTCCGGGAGGAGGGCTGATCCAGTTCCTCCCGATGATCTTCATTTTCGTCATCTTCTATTTCCTGCTGATCGCCCCGATGCGCAAGAAACAGAAGAGGCAGCAGGAGATGCTCGCGCAGCTCAAGAAGGGCGACGAGGTCGTCACGAGCGGCGGAATCTTCGGCCGGATCGCGGCTTTCGACGAGTCGCACGGCGCCGTCATTCTTCAGGTCACCGACACCGTGAAGATCAAGGTCCTTCGGAGCGCCGTCGCCGGTCCGGCGAACGAGCCCGAAGCGGCCGCCGCGCCGGCTCCGAGCTCCTGACGCGACCGCTGACGGCCGAGCCCCAGTTCCGGTAGACTCCACGGTTCTTTTTTCAGGAGGAAGCCTTGTCCAAAAGGGTTCGCTGGCGGATGCTGGTCATCGTCCTCGTCGTGGCCGGAATGATCGCGGGTTACGTGGCGATGGGTTACGCCAACGCGCGGCGGGAGTGGATCGGCCCCGGTCAGCCCACGCTGGTCGACGCCCTGAAGAAGGGCGTCCGGCTGGGCCTCGACCTCCGCGGCGGGATTCACCTCGTCCTCCAGGTCAACACCATCGACGCCGTGAAGGCGGAGCGGGATGACGCGGCCGAACAGCTTCAGGGCCAGGCGCGCGAGCAGGGTCTGACTCTGGGTGCGGTCGAGCTCCCGACCGATCGGTCGTTCGCGATCGCGGTGACCCCGGCGACCGACGAGCGCAAGCTCGACGAGACCGTCAAGCGATTCCTGCCGGACTGGACGGTGGCGACCGCCGGCGGAAAGTGGATCTTCACGCTGAAAGACCTCGCCCTGCGGCGGATCGAGGAGAACGCGGTCGCGCAGGCCGTGGAGACCATCCGCAACCGTATCGACGAGTTCGGCGTCGCGGAGCCCCTGATCGCCCGCCAGGGAACCGACCGCATCCTCGTGCAGCTGCCGGGGATCGACGATCCCAAGCGGGTGAAGGACCTCATCAAGAGCACCGCGTTCCTGGAGCTGAAGCTCGTGGTCAGCGGTCCTTCCGCGGATCGCGCGGGACTCCTCGCGCCGACGGCCGGTCAAGTCCCGCCGAACCTCGAGCTCGTCGAGGGCGCCGTCACGGCCGGCCAGCGCGAGCAGGTCTGGTACCTCGTCGGTAAGACGGCCGTCATCACCGGAAGAGACCTGAAGAACGCCCGGCCGTCGCAGCAGCAGCTGGGAGGCAACGCGGTCTCGTTCTTCCTGAACGCCGCGGGAGCCGAGAAGTTCGCGAAGGCGACGGGGGAGAACGTCGGCAAGCAGCTGGCGATCATCCTCGACCAGCGCGTGAAGTCCGCTCCCACGATCAACGAACGGATCCACGACCAGGGGGAAATCAGCGGCAGCTTCACGCCGGAGGAAGCGAACGACCTCGCCCTCGTTCTCCGCGCGGGCGCGCTGCCCGCCGGACTGACGTACCTGGAGGAGCGGACGGTCGGGCCATCGCTCGGTCTCGACTCGATCCGGAAGGGGATCACGGCTTCCGTCGCCGGCGCTCTCTTCGTGTTCGCGGCGGTCGTCTTCTACTACCGGCTCTCCGGGTTGAACGCCGTCCTCGCGCTGATCCTGAACGCGATCATGCTCCTGGGAGCGATGGCGCTGTTCGGCGCGACGCTCACGCTGCCCGGGATCGCCGGTTTCATCCTCACCATCGGCATGGCGGTCGACTCGAACGTGCTCATCTTCGAGCGCATCCGCGAGGAGCTGCGGGCCGGCCGGGCGCCCAAGACCGCGATCGACAACGGCTTTTCCAAGGCGTTCGCGACGATCATCGACACGCACTTGACGGTCATCATCTCGGCGATCTTCCTCTTCCAGTTCGGCACCGGGCCGGTCAAGGGTTTCGCCGTGACGCTGATCCTGGGTCTCCTGATCTCGGTCTTCACCGCGGTCTTCGTGTCGCACACGATCTTCGAGCTGATGTACGGGCGGCGGCAGCACATCGACGCCCTGTCGATATAAGGGGACCCGGCATGGAACTGTTCCGCGAGACCCACATCAATTTCCTGAAATACAAGTGGTGGGCCATCGGCGCCTCCTGGCTGCTGATCGCTATCGGCCTCTTCGCGATCTTCGTACAGAAGGGGTTGAAGTTCGGAATCGACTTCGCCGGTGGTACGCAGATCGCGGTGCGCTTCGTCCAGAAGCCCGACCTCGACCGCATCCGGAAGATCCTCGACGCCGCCACCCTCGGCGACACCGGGATCCAGCGCTACGAGGAGCCCGAGAAGAACGAGGTCCTGATTCGCGTCCAGCAGCAGAGGCAGGAGGGGCGGGACGTGTCCCACGACGTCCAGAACGCGCTCCGGGCCGGACTGGGCGCGCCCGAAGATCCCTCCAAGCTCGACCTGAACCGCGAGGGGAGGGACAACCTCGCGGCGCGCCTGGTGGCCGCGGACCCGGACCGGGTCACGGGGCGGCCGGATATCACGCCCGCGGAGCACTACGGTCGGATCGCAGAGCGCACCATTGCCTACCGGTCGGAAAACGGCATCTTCCGTTCGGCGGCGGACTTCGACCGGATCCCGGAGATCTCGCCCGCGGTCCGCGAGTGGTTGAAGGCGAACGCCTACCCCGGTCCGTTCGTTCTCCTTTCCGCCGAGAACGTGGGTCCCCAGGTTGGCGCCGACCTGCGAAAGAAGGCGGTGCTCGCGGTCGTCTGGTCGATCGTGGGAATGCTGGCTTACATCGCCATCCGCTTCCGGTCGCTGCCCTTCGGCGTGGGAGCCGTCGTCGCCCTCATCCACGACACGCTCATCACCATCGGCCTGCTCGCGCTGCTGGGCCGCGAGTTCAACCTCGTCGTGGTGGCCGCGCTCCTCACCCTCGTCGGTTATTCGGTGAACGACACGGTCGTCGTCTACGACCGCGTGCGCGAGAACCAGCGCACGCCGAAGAAGGAGTCGCTGGAGGCCGTGATCAACCGGTCGATCAACCAGACGCTGTCCCGGACGGTGCTGACCTCCGGCGCGACGATGCTGGTCTGCCTCGCGCTCTTCTTCCTCGGCGGGGAGGTCCTGAATACCTTTGCGCTCACGCTCATCATCGGGATCATCATCGGCACCTATTCCTCGATCTACGTGGCCGCCGCGATCGTCGTCATCTGGAAGGACCTCCGCAGCCGGCGCAAGCTCCAGGTGGTTCCGGCGCCGAAGCCCGCGGCGCCCGTCACGCCCGCGGCGACGAGCCGGAAGAAGAGGTCCGGAAGACGCTGAGCCAGAACACGGAACACGGAATACGGGACACGGGGGTGCCCCGTCTCTTTCGTGTCCCCTGTCCCGTGTCCCCTGTCCCGATTGTTCCCTGAAGGCGTAATCTCTCTGCAGTCGCCATGATCCGCTTCGAGGACATCCTCGACCGCGTCGAGGCCTACAACCCGCAGTCGAACCAGGACCTGCTGCGGCGGGCGTACGTCTTTTCAGCCCTCGAGCACAAGGGGCAGGTCCGCCGCTCCGGCGAGCCCTATCTCATCCACCCGCTGAACGTTGCGGCGATCCTCGCCGAGATGAAAGCGGACGACGTCTCGATCGTCGTCGGTCTCCTGCACGACGTGCTGGAGGACACCCTGACGACGAAGGCGTCGATCGCCCAGCAGTTCGGTCCGGAAGTCTCCGAGCTCGTCGACGGCCTGACGAAGATCGGCAAGTTCTCATACGTCTCCCGGGAGCAGGAGCAGGCGGAGACGTTTCGAAAAATGATCCTGGCGATGGTCTCGGACCTGCGGGTGGTTCTCGTCAAGCTCGCCGACCGCCTCCACAACATGCGGACGCTCCAGTACCTCGGGGAGGAGAAACGCCGCGAGATCTCCCGCGAAACGCTCGACATCTATGCGCCGATCGCGAATCGCCTCGGCATGGGGCTCGTGAAGGGGGAGCTGGAAGACCTCGCCTTCATGCACCTCCAGCCGGAGGAGTACGCGCGCGTGGCCCTGGACGTGGACCGGCGGATCAAGGGGTCCCAGACGACGATCGAGAAGATCCGCGCGCGCCTGGCGTCGAAGATGGCCGAGGCCGGAATCGCGGGCGAGGTCACGGGGCGGGTCAAGCGCTACTACTCGATCGCCGAGAAGATGCGCCGCCGCGAGGTGGACGCCGCCGAGCTGTACGACATCCTCGCGTTCCGGATCGTCACGCCCGAGACGCACGACTGCTACGCCGCGCTCGGCCTCGTTCACCAGCTGTGGCGGCCCGTGCCCGGCCGGATCAAGGACTACATCGCGATGCCCAAGCCGAACTTCTACCAGTCCCTCCACACGACCGTCATGGGCGAGGCGGCACAGCCGTTCGAGATCCAGATCCGGACGCGGGAGATGGACCTGATCTCGGAGCGCGGGATCGCGGCCCACTGGAAGTACAAGGAGGGCAAGTTCGGTCCGCACGCCGACGACGAGCGTTTCCAGTGGCTGCGGTCCCTCGTCGACTGGCAGAGCGAGGTTTCCGACCCGAGGCAGTTCCTCTCCTCGCTGAAGGTCGACCTCTACCCGGACGAGGTCTACACCTTCACCCCGAAGGGCGAGGTGTTCGCCTTCCCGAGGGGCGCGACGCCGGTCGACTTCGCGTTCCGGGTGCACACCGACGTGGGCCAGCGCTGCGTGGGCGCCCGCGTCAACGGCAAGCTCGTCCCGCTCCGCACGACGCTTTCGAGCGGCGACATCGTCGAGATCCTGACGGCTCCCAACCAGACGCCCTCGCGGGACTGGCTCTCCTTCGTGGCGACCAGCCGGGCGCGCCACAAGATCCGGCACTACATCCACAGCCAGGAGAAGGACCAGGCGGTGGAGCTCGGGCGCCGCCTGTTGGAGCGGGAGCTCAAGAAGTACCGGAAGACCGTGAAGAAGCTGGAGTCGGAGGGAAAGTTCGCGGCGGAGCTGCCCACGTGGGGGTTCTCACGGCTCGAAGATCTCTACGCCGCGCTCGGTTACGGGAAGCTCGCGCCCCGAAGCGTCCTCGAGAAGCTCATCCTTCCGGAGGAGCTCGACCGGCCGGAGCCTCCCCGCGCGGAGACCGCGGTCTCCCGCGTCGTCCGGAAGATCCTGCCTTTCGGTGCCCCCGACATCACCGTCGTCGGACACAACGACCTGCTCGCCTCGCTCGCCAAGTGCTGCAGTCCCGTGCCGGGCGAGAAGATCATCGGGTACATCACCCGCGGTCGCGGAGTCTCGGTGCACTCCGACAGCTGTCCGAACGTCCGGAACCTTCTCTACGACCCGGAGCGCCAGATCGACGTGGCCTGGGCCGGAGAGAAGGGCGTGTCCTACGCGATCGAGCTCGACGTGGTCACGGACGATCGGCCGGGTCTGCTGGCGGACCTGACCCAGGCAATCGCGGGCGAGGGCTCGAACATCCGCCGGATCGAGGCGCGATCCGCCGAGGATCTCAAGGGCTACGTCTCCGTGTCCCTGGAGACGTCGGACCTGAAGCACCTGGAGAAGATCGTGAGCCGGTTGAAGGCGGTCTCCGGGGTCCGCGAGGTGATCCGGAGGTACAACGTGCCGAAGGCGGGGGAGAGAGAGTAAAGCGTCAGACCGCGGCGGGCTTGCGGGCGACCGGCCGCGCGACCGGCTTGACCACCTTGCCGGACCGGAGGCAGCGCGAACAGGCCCGCACTCTCCGGGTCGTGCCGGGGGCCACTACCGCGCGCACCGACTGGAGGTTCAGGTGCCATTTGCGACTGGTGACGTTGTGCGCGTGGCTGACGTTCTTTCCCGTCATCGGGATCTTTCCGCAGAAGTGGCACTGTTGAGCCATGGGACCTCACTCCTTCGCACGAACCGGATTTCGCGGCCGAAAAACGGGGCATCCTACAACAGACGGTTTCGCGTTCCAAGCCGCGAACACCCTCCAGACCCCGAACAGTTCTCCGGGACGCGGGAGCGGCGTCCTCACCCGGGCGAAAGTGCCTCTAAATGTTGACGGGACAAAAACTTTCTGCTATTTTTCTCTGCAGCCGAAATAACCCAAGGTCAAAGCCCACAACCGTATGAATTTTTTCGGTGGGGCGAAATTTTGTTGTTCCGAAAGTCGAAGAACCTCGTAGGGCTCGACATCGGCTCGTCAGCGATCAAGCTGGTCGAGCTGAAGGACGCCAAGGGCGGGGGGTACCGGCTCGTCAAATCGGGCCTGGAGACGCTTTCCCCGGAAGCGATCGTCGACGGGGCGATCATGGACTCCTCGCTCGTCGTCGATACCGTCAACCGGCTCATTTCGACGGCTAACGTCCGCAACCCGGACTTCGGGACCTCGCTCTCGGGCCACTCCGTCATCGTCAAGAAGATCAGTCTCCCGGCCATGTCTCCCGAGGAGCTGGGCGAGTCGATCCGCTGGGAGGCCGAGCAGTACGTCCCCTTCGACATCAACGACGTGAACCTCGACTACGTCGTCCTGGAGTCGGGGGCCGGCGACAGCATGGACGTGCTCCTCGTGGCCGTCAAAAAGGACAAGATCGGCGACTACACGAGTGTCATCTCCCAGGCTGGGCGCAATCCCGTGCTGGTCGACGTGGACGCCTTCGCCCTCCAGAACGCGTTCGAGGCGAACTATCCGGTGGAGGCGGGCCACATCGTGGCGCTTGTCAACGTCGGGGCCTCCGTCACGAATGTGAACATCCTGTCGGGATCGAACACGATCTTCTGGCGGGACATCTCCTTCGGCGGAAACCAGTACACCGATGCCATCCAGAAGCAGCTGTCCCTCTCCTTCGACAATGCCGAGTCCCTGAAGAAGGGGGAGCCGGCCGGTGATCACTCCGTCTCGGAGATCTTCCCGATCCTCCGTTCGGTGACCGACGACCTCGCCCAGGAGCTCCAGAAAACGTTCGACTTCTTCCTGGCAACCACCTCCACGCAGCGGATCGACCGGCTCCTGCTGTCCGGAGGGTCGTCCCGGGTCGTCAACTTCGACACCCAGCTGAAGGAGCGGTTCGGCATGCCGGTCGAGGTCATGAACCCCTTCCGGCAGATCGACGTGACGGGCACTTCGGTTTCGGCGGAGTGGCTCTCCGAGAACGCCCCCAGCCTGGCGGTCGCGGTCGGGCTCGCCGTCCGGCACGTGGGAGACGAAGCGGCTTGATCCGGATCAACCTTCTGACGGAGGCCCGGGGGGCCGCGGCGCGCAAGAAGTCGCCCTTCCTCCCCTCCGGCGCGCGACTCAATAACCTGATCCTGATCGGCGGCGTCGTCGCCGGACTCCTCTACATCGGAATCATGGCGCTCGTCCTCACGTCGAGGAGCAAGAACCTCGACGAGGAGATCGCCCGGGCTCAGGAAGAGGTCGCGCGGTTGAAGTCGATCATCGACGAGGTCAAGGGCTACGAGGACAAGAAGGCGAGCCTCGAGGCGAAGATTCAGCTCATCAACAACTTGAAGACCAACCAGAAGGGGCCGGTCCGCCTCATGGACGAGATTTCGAAGGCGCTGCCCGACCTCGTGTGGCTCTCCGACCTCACCGTCTCGGGCGACCAGGTTTCACTCAAGGGCCGGACGCTGTCGCCCAACGCCGTCGCGACCTACCTCGAGAACCTCAAGAAGAGTCCCTTCTTCGCGGAGCCCGTGTTCCGGAACCTCGGGCGCGAGCAGGGCTCGCAGGGCATCTACACGTGGGAAATGAGCCTGACGTTCACCAACGCACAGGCGCTTTCGACGGCGGCCCCCGCGGGAGCCGTGGGCGAGACGCCAGCGGGGCCGGCGGGCACGCCGGCGCCGGGGACGTAGGGGCGCTGCGTGGCCATCGACCTGAAGCTCGAAGACAAGAAGTGGTACTACGCCCTCGCGTACGGCCTGATCATCGGCGGTGTCATCGCGGGCGCCGTCCACTACGCGTGGTTCCGGCCCCTGAACGCCGAGATCAAGGGGAAGCGGGCCCAGCTCGAGGGTCTGCAGCAGGAGATTCAGAAGGGCCGCGCGGCCGAGAGGAAGCTCGCCCAGTTCCGGGAAGAGGTGCGGAGGCTCGAAGTCGAGCTCGCCAAGCTCCTCCAGGTGCTGCCGTCGAAACGCAATACCGAGGAGCTGATCAAGAGGATCGAAACCCTTACCCGGCAGGGAGATTTCACTCTCCGAAAGTTCACGCCGCAGGACTTCATCCCGAAGGAGTTCTACGCGGAGTGGCCCATCGACATAGCCCTGGACGGCACGTACCACAATCTCGCGCTCTTTTTCGACCGGATGAGCCGGTTTTCGCGCATCATCAACGTCGAGGCCCTCAAGATCTCCGAACTGAAGGACACACCGCAGAAGTCGATCGCCGCGACTTTCGTCGCGAAGACCTTCATCTACACGGGCGACGACACGACGTCCACCACGCCGGGGGCGGAGGGACAGCCCGGGACTCCCGCTGCCCCGGCGGCCAACAGCGCGCGCAAGTTGAAGGAGCGGGCGGAAGGGAAGGGCGTCGAATGAGAAAGGTCCCGGCGGTGCTGGTCCTGATCCTCGCGGTTGCCCTTGCGGGCACGGCTCCGGGGGCAGCGCCTCCGACGCCCGTTCCGACGCCGGCTCCGGTCCCCGGCGCGATCCAGTCGCCGGGGCAGGCCATGATCGACCAGGAAGAAGCAGCTCTTTCGGGCCGTGGCTACACGTACGACCCGGCTGGCCGGCGCGACCCGTTCCGGTCGCTGCTCGTCCGCCCCGAGGATCGAGCGCTCGGCGCGCGACCGCCCGGAATCGCCGGCATGTCGATCGACGAGATCGTGATTCACGGGATCTGGAAGACCCGCAACGGTTACGTCGCGCAGGTGCGCGCCACCGACAACAAGAGCTACCTCGTGCGCCAGGGAGACCTTCTCTACGACGGAGAGGTGACGCGCGTCGGAGCGAACGAAGTCGTGTTCCGCCAGAACATCAACGATCCGCAGAGCGTGAAGCCTTTCCGGGAAGTGACCAAGCAACTGCACGTAATCAGCAGTCCGTGAAGATCCGCGCATTGGGTGCCGCCGGGACGGGAGGGACGATGACAAGGACTTTGAGAGCAGCCGCGACGGTGATCGCGATGGCCGCCGTCCTGGCGGGAACGTCCGGATGCTCCGCCGTGAAGAAGAGCAAGCGGGTGGCCGCCAGCTCCGTGGCCTCCTCCCCGCCGCCGCCGACCTCGGCCCCGGCACAGACGCCCGGGAGGGGCCAGATCACCCAGGCGGCTTTCAACGAGGACGGTGACGGCGCCCGGATCGTCGTGACGTCCGACGCTCCCCTCCTGTACACCTCCTACGAGCCGCGACCGAACCTCCTGATCGTCGAAATGCCGGGCGTCCGGCTCGCCGACGGGTTCACGGCCCCCACGGTGGCCGGCAGCCTCGTTCAGTCGGTTCGCGCGGAAGAGTTGGACGAGCTCGGCAAGCGGATCACCCGCCTGTCGGTCGAACACCAGCCGGGCTTGAAGTACGAGCTTCGCTCGGTGGGCCGCGGACTGGCGGTCGCCTTCGAGAATCCGCCCGGCGCGCCGGTGATGACCCGGACGGCGGACGCCGTTCCCGGCCCCGCGGCGACGACGGCGGAGGCTGTCGTGCCGGCGCCGCCGGAGGTGAAGGCAGAGACCCTTCCCGCCGAGCCGGTGCTTTCCCGCGCGGAGCTCGCCCACCTTCTCGAGGAAGTCACGGCCGAGCCCTCCGGGGAGGGCGTCGCGGTCCGTCTTCTCGCCGACGGGACGATCGCCGCGAGGGATTTCGTCCTCGCCAACCCTCCCCGACTCGTCATCGATCTGCCCGGCGTGCGGAACACGGTTCGCCGCCGCGTTTTCCCGGTCTCCGGCGGCCTGGTCTCCCGCGTTCGGATTTCACAGTTCCAATCCGCGCCCGACCCGGTCACCCGGATCGTGCTCGACCTGACGCGGCCGGCGCCCTACACGCTGCACGCCGACGGCGAGCGGCTGTCGGTCGTCGTGGGCGGCGAGGCGGCCTCCGCCGCCGCGCCGGCTCCCGCCCCGGCTCCCGTGGTCGCCGAGGTCGTCACGCCCCCGTCCGCTCCGGAAGTGCAACCGGCCGCGCCGCCGGCGGCGGCCGAAGTCGCCGCGGCGAAACCGATCGAGCCGCCCGCGGAGAAGACGAACGCGCCCTCCCGGACGGAGACGTTCGTGCCGCCTCCGCCCGTGCCGGTCGAAGCCGCGCCCGCTGCGGTCGCTTCCAACGAGATGCCCCCGTCCGCGGCAAAGCCCCGGGTTCAGCCGGAACGCAATCCCCCCGCAGTCCTGCCCCCCGGAATCCGGGAGGCGCGGCGGTCGCGTCCCGCGGAAGCGAAGAAACCGGCGGCCCGCGAAGACGCACTGTTCGAAGCCGCCGCCGCGGTGCTCGCCCAGACGGAGCAGACCCAGCGCGCGAGCGAGCTGACCGCGTTCCAGTCCCGGACCCTCGCGGAAGGAGCGACCCAGTTCACGGGCGAGCCGATCTCGCTCGACCTGAAGGACGCCGACATCAAGGACGTCTTCCGGACGATCTCGCAGTTCACGGGTCTGAACATCGTGATCGACCCGGACGTCCGCGGCACCGTCACGGTGCAGCTCGAGAACGTTCCCTGGGACCAGGCCCTCGACCTCATCCTGAAGCAGAACGGTCTCGGCTACGTGCTCGAGAACAACATCATGCGCATCGCGACCACGAGCAAGCTCCAGTCGGAGGAGCTCGACCGCGCGCGGCTCGCCGATGCGCGCCAGGCCTCCGAGCCCACGCGAACGGTCATCAAGAAGCTCTCCTACGCGAGGGCGGTCGAAATCACTCCGACCCTGAAGAGCATCATGTCGCGGCGGGGTGACATCGTCATCGACCAGCGGACCAACACGCTGATCATCCGGGAGATCCCCACGTTTCTGCCGGCGGTTCTCCAGCTCATCGACAACCTGGACACCGCCACGCCGCAGGTGATGATCGAGGCGCGGATCGTGGAGACGACGAAGTCACTCGGCCGGAGCCTCGGAATCAACTGGGGCTTCAGCGGCGTCGCTGACGTGGCTCACGGCAACACGACGAACCTCACGTTCCCCAACAACATCGACGGCGGCTTCCGGGTCGGCCTCGAGCAGGGCCCGGTCATCGGAAACATCCGGCTGGGGAACATCCTCGACACGTTCAACCTGGATCTCTCCCTGACCGCGTCCGAGAACCAGGGCCTCCTGAAAATCGTGTCGTCGCCGAAGCTCGCCGCTCTGACGAACACGGTCGCCCTGATCCAGTCGGGCGTGCAAATCCCGGTGCAGACCACGGTCAACAACACGACGACGGTCATCTACGTCGACGCGACGCTGCGGCTCGAGGTCACTCCGCAGGTCACGGCCGAGGGCACGATCCTTCTGAACGTCACGGTCCAGAAGCGCGAGCCCGCGGTCGCCTTGAACCTCACGCTCGGCAACAACGTGCCGCTGACGATCCGTGAGTATCGAGGTCAGGTCCTGGTCCGCGACGGCGGCACGACCGTGATCGGCGGCATCTTCCAGATCAACGACCAGGATCAGAACAACATGATCCCGGGCCTCTGGAAAATCCCGATTCTGGGAAACCTCTTTCGGAACAAGACCCGGACCGAGAAACACGACGAACTGCTGATCTTTCTAACCCCACGGATTCTCCGATGAAGGAAAAGGACAGATCCATGAAGAAAAAAGCTTCGATTGCGGCGGCGCTCGTCCTGATCGCGCTGTCGCCCGCCTGCACCAACGACGAGGGCGAGACCGAGGCGCCCGTCTTCATCACGGTTTCTCTCGATCTCCAGCCCGGCTTCGTCGACGTCGGGGCCCCTGCTCCCGTGCAGATCCCGACGATAACGCTCGAGAGCCACCTCAAGAATGCGAGCCAGACGGATCCCCAGGGATTCGCGGACACCCAGATCAACAGCTACACCGTGCGCTTCCGGCGGACCGACGGCGGCACCCAGGTGCCCGCGGTCAAGACTTTCGGGGTCGGAATCGTCGTCCCGTCCGGCGGGAGCTCGGTCCTCAACAACTTCCCGATACTGGAGGGGTCCGCACTTCAGCAGAGCCCGTTCGACCAGCTCCTGCCCTTCAACGGCGGCGTGGACCGAGAGACCGGGCGCAACGAGATCCAGATGACTTTCGACATCACGTTCTTCGGCACAACCGCCTCGGGGCACCGGGTACAGAGCGAAACGGCCTCGGGACTCCTCGTCTTCTCGTGCGCCGGATGCTTCTAGGGATCGGGGACCGGATTTAACGGAGGCTTCAATGCGCCGGATCGCAATGACTTTGGCCGTTCTCGCGCTCGTCGCGGGTACCTTCGCCTGCTCGTCCGATGGGCCGACGCCTCCCAAGGCGGGACCCCCGGGAGGAGGCCAGAACCCGAACGGCTCGAGCGCCCTGCAGATCCGGCTCTTTACGAGCAATCCCAACCCGCCGGCGGGCACGTGCACGCTGATCCAGGCCATCGTCACGCTGAACGGCAACAACGTGCCGGACGGCACCGGAGTCTCCTTCTCGACGGACTTCGGAGTCTTCGCCCAGAACGGGCTGCCTCTCATTTCCGTCGTCACCCAGAACGGCACGGCAGTGACGGCTCTGTGCTCCGAGTTCCCGGGCACCGCCGTCGTTCGCGCCACCGCGAGCTCCGGCGGGCAGACCGGGTCGGCCACGATCTCGATCGCGTTCCAACCGGCCACCGCGGGCGCCGGCCCCTTCGTGTCCTTCTGCGACCCGAGCTTCGGTCCCTCGACCGGAGGGACTGAGCTCACTCTGCGCGGAGGCCGCTTCTGCCCCAACACCGGCTGCACGGGCAACGAGGCATCCACGACGCGGGTGAGCTTCATCGTCAACGGAGTCCAGCGCGAGGCCACGGTGACCAGCGTGACCGCCGACGCCATTTCGCTTCTGACACCCGGGTTCCCGGAGGTGACGTCACCGACCACGCCTGTCGAGATCCGCGTGACCCTGAACAACAACACGGCCACGCCGACGGTGCTCACCCTGCCGAACTGCTTCGCGTTCGGGACCACGCTCTCGACGACCCCGACGATCACGGCAGTTCTTCCGGCCTCCGGAGTCAACGAGGGCGAGACGCGGGTCACGATCATCGGTTCCGGATTCCGTGCGCCAGTCCAGGTCTTCTTCGGAGAGGTCGAGGCAACGATCGTCTCCGTGTCCTTCAACCAGATCGTCGTCCTGACTCCGCCGGCTTTCGGCTCGGGTCGCGACAACCTGAACCAGCAGGTCGACGTCCGCGTCCGCGACGTCACGTCGGGGCTGGATGCCACACTGACCAACGGGTACCGGTACGTACAGCCGCTGCAGCTGATCGCGATCGCTCCCGGCGAGGTGCGCCTCGACCAACCCTTCCCGCCGGTAACCATATTCGGACACGGGTTCCAGGCCCCCGTCGCCGTGACCCTGGCGGGACGACCTGCCATCATCGTTTCGGTTTCGGAAAGCGAGCTCGTCGTGGTGCCCAGCCGTCCGGCTGGCTGCGGCGGTTTCAGTGGGGCCGTCAGCGTCACCAACATCAACACGGGCGATACCGCGAGCGGTCTGAACTTCGCCTATCTCGGTGTTCAGCCGGCGATCACTCTCCTCACGCCCAATGCCGGGATTCCCGGAACGAGCGTGACGATCACGGGTACGAATCTTCCGAGCCAAATTGCGAATGCGCTCGTTCGGTTCGGAGACGCGGAGGCTACGGTCAGCTCCGCATCGGCCACCGGAACCGAGCTGGTCGTTGCAGCACCGAGTCAGTCGTCGCTGGTCAGCCCGCAGTGTCTCGTGGGTAATCCGGTTGGAACCCTTCAGCCGGTGGGCTCGCCTTTCCAGGTCAGAGTGACAAACGTACTCACAGGCTGTTTCACGACAAGTCCTTTCCAGTACCAACTCGCATGTGTTGCCGCCACGCCGACCGCGACACCGACCTTGACGCCCACTCCGACCGCGACTCCGCTGCCCGGCGCCGACCTGGACGTAACGAATGCCGACAACCCCGACCCGGTCGCGAGCGGTGGAAACGTGACCTACACCATCGTGGCGACGAACAATGGACCCGGAGCGGCGTTGAGCGTTCAGGTGAACGACCCGCTTCCCAACGGGACGACGTTCGTTTCGTGCTCGACGAGTCTCGGCTCCTGCAGCGGACCCAATGTGGGTACGAACGGGCTCGTCACCGCGACAATCGGCGATCTCGGGCCGCTCGGTTCGGCGACCATCACGATCGTGGCCAACGTCACCGCCGGATCCGGTACGGTCCTCTCGAACACCGCGACAGCGACGTCCGCCACGACGGACCCCAATCCCGGAAACAATGGCGGAACGGCATCGACCACCGTCGGGCCGTGATTCGTTTCTCGTGTGCGACTCCCGCCGCCCCCCTCGGGGGGCGGCTTCGTTTGGGGCCCGCTCTCTTCGGGAGGGGGGATGTCTGAACGCGAGCCGGATGCCCGGATCCGGGACCTGAAGAAGCGCGTTGAGAAGGAACCGGGCTCGCGGTACTTCGTTCCGCTGGCGGAGGAGTACCGCCGCGCCGGCCGGATCTCGGATGCGCTGTCCACGCTCGAAGAGGGGCTCGTCGTGCATCCTTCGTACGTCTCGGCGCGGGTCGCCCTCGCGCGCACGTACCTCGAAGCCGGTCGGACCGAGGAGTCCATGGCGGCGTTCTCGAAGGCGCTCGCAGACGACCCCTCGAACCTCGTCGCGGCAAAGGCCCTCGGAGACCTGCACCTGTCCCGCGGCGAGCCGGTCGACGCCCTGAAGCGGTACCTGCGTTACCGGGGCATCTCGGGGGACCACCGGCTGGACGACGTCATCGCCCGACTCCAGGGAGAAGTCGCCCCGGCTCCCCCCTACAGCCCGCCGAGCCCCACTGCGGCCTCACTGCCGCCGCCCCCCTCGTTCCGGACCACGCCGCTCGCCGGCACGGCGCCCCCGGCGCTTCCCGCGTCGCTCGCGAGGCCCTACGGTGCGAGCGCTTCCGGGGACGCTCCGCCGGCGCGAGAGACGGAGCCCGGCGACATCTCCGGGATCACCTACGAGCGCCCCGTCATGCACTTCGAGGAAGCCGTCGAAGAGCCGGGAGTGCCGTCCCGGGATCTCTCGCTCGACGCGCTTCACGCTGTCGCGCGCTCCGACGACGCGGAGATCGTGACTCGCAAGATCCGCCTCCCCGAAGCGACCTGGCCCTTCGTGCCGACGCCGGTCCCGGAGCCGCTCGCACCCGAGCCCCCTCCCGCCGCGGGAGGCCGTGCCCTCGCCGACCTCTACTTCGCACAGAGCCACTTCCTCGAGGCGCGGTCGATCTATGAGGAGCTCCTGGCGGCCGCGCCGGCCGACGGGGAGCTGCTCCGGCTGCGAGACGAGGCCGCGCGCCGGGCGGCGGACGAGCCGGTCGACGTGCCGGAGGGCGACCCGTCCCGGGAGCGGCGGCTCGAGCGCGTCCGACTCCTGAACGAGTGGATCGGCGCGATCCGGTCCAACTCGGGTCCGGCTCCCGATAAGCTCCCGGAATGAACGTTTTCGAAGAGGCGCTCGACCGCATCGCGACGCGCGTGAGCGGAACCCGGGCGGTGTCGTTGGTCGGCGCGGACGGGATTCCGGTCGCGACCCGAGGATCGACAGAAGGCCTTTCGATCGAGTCGGTTGCGGCAGAAATGGGGGGCCTGGTGCGGGCCGCACGAACCGCCGGCACGGCGTCGGGCTCCGGGGAGATCCGGGAAATCGCGACGGTGACCGACACGGGGATCACGGTCCTCTCGCGGGTGACCGGGGAGTATTATCTGCTGCTACTGCTGGCCCGGGAGGGCAATTTCGGGCGCGGCCGCTTCGAGCTGCGCAAGGCCGCAGCGGCCCTCGAAAAGGAGCTTCTCTAGACAATGCTCTCCTTCAAGGAAATCAAGGAACTGATCGACCTCGTCACCGAGCGGGGACTCTCCGGCCTGGAGATCGAGCGCGCGGGGTTCCGCCTGCGGATCGAGGGCGGTCGTCCGGCCGGCTCCAACGGCGTTGCCGAGGCCACGACCGAGGCCCCGACCGCGCCGGGGGCCGTTCTGCAGGCTGCGGCCACGAAAGCGGAGGCGGAGGGAGTCCACGTCATCACGTCCCCGATCGTCGGGACGTTCTACCGGGCGCCGTCCCCGGAGGCGGAAGCCTTCGCCGATGTGGGCTCGCGAGTGTCGAAGGGCAAGGTTCTCTGCATCATCGAATCCATGAAGCTCATGAACGAGATCGAGTCCGACGTCGAGGGGGAGATCGTCGAGGTCTACGCCCGCAACGGCCAGCCGGTCGAGTACGGGGAGAAGCTCTTCGGAATCCGGCTCGCGGCGTGAACGTCGCCCGCCCCGCTCGCCGGGCCGCGCATGTTTAAGAAGATCCTGATCGCCAACCGGGGCGAGATCGCGCTCCGGATCATCTCGGCCTGCCGCGAGCTCGACATCAAGACGGTCGCGATCTACAGCGAAGCGGACCGCGACGCTCTCCATGTCCGTTACGCGGACGAGGACGTCTGCGTCGGGCCCTATCCCTCGGCCGCCTCCTACCTGAACATCTCCGCCATCGTCTCGGCCGCCGAGATCACGGAGGCCGACGCGATCCACCCCGGCTACGGTTTCCTGTCCGAGAACGCGTACTTCGCGGAGATCCTCCAGGACTGCCACATCGCGTTCATTGGACCGTCGCCCGACGCCATGCGGCGGATGGGCGACAAGTCGCTCGCCCGCCGCACCGTGACGGCAGCGGGGGTTCCGACGGTGCCCGGCTCGCCGGGGCCCGTGGAGACGGTGGACGAAGCGCTCGCCTTCGCCCGTAAGGCGGGCTACCCGGTCATCCTGAAGGCCGCGAACGGCGGAGGGGGACGGGGGATGCGCGTTGCGCGGGACGAGCGGGAGCTCTCCGGGGCTTACGAGACCGCGCGCAACGAGGCCGACAAGGCGTTCGGCAGCCCCGACGTGTACCTGGAGAAGTACCTCGACGCGCCGCGGCACATCGAATTCCAGATCTTCGGCGACTCCCACGGCAACGTCCAGCACCTGGGCGAGCGGGAGTGCTCGATCCAGCGCCGCCACCAGAAGTTGATCGAGGAAGCGCCCTCGCCGGCGCTCACGCCGGAGCTCCGCCGCCAGATGGGGGCCGCCGCGATCACGGCGGCGAAGGCCGTCAACTACACCAACGCCGGCACGATCGAGTTCCTCCTCGACCCGCAGGACAGGTTCTACTTCATGGAGATGAACACCCGGCTGCAGGTGGAGCACCCGGTCACCGAAGAGGTGACGGGCCTCGACATCGTCAAGGAGCAGATCGCGGTGGCGGCCGGGGCGCCGCTCTCGTTCGCCGGCCGGGAGCTCGCGCCGCGTGGGCACGCCATCGAGTTCCGGGTCAACGCCGAAGACCCGGTGACCTTCGCTCCCTCTCCCGGGCGGCTCGACCGCCTTTCATCCGCCGGGCGGAATCGGGGTCCGGGTCGACACCGCGGCGTACCAGGGCTACGTCATTCCTCCGCACTACGACTCCCTGATCGCGAAGCTGGTGGTCAACGGGCGCACCCGGGCCGAGGCGATCTCCCGCGCGCGCCGGGCGCTCGACTTCTTCGTCGTCGAGGGAATCAAGACCACGATCCCGATGCACCGCCGGATCCTGGATGACCCGGATTTCGTCGGGGGGCGGCTTTCGACCCGGTTCATGGAGCGGTTCGCCGCCGCGTCCTAGCGTTCTCCTGAAACTTCCCCCGATCTACGCCATCACCCCGGGCGCCGCGACGCGCCCCGGCGACGTGGCGGGAGTCGCCGGGCGCCTGTTCGACGCGGGAATCCGCCTTCTGCAGGTCCGCGAAAAGGGTCTGTCCGACCGGGACCTGCTCGACGCGGTCGAGGGCTCCGACCGTCGGGGCCGGGACTCCGGAGCGGTCGTCGTCGTCAACGACCGGGTGGACGTCGCGCGGCTGGCCGGCGTGGGCGTTCACGTGGGCGAGGACGACCTCCCGGCGTCCGCCGCGCGCGACCTCCTGCCCGCCGGCGCTGCCGTGGGGGTCTCCACCCACGACCGCGAGGCCGCGCGGGCCGCGTTCGCGGATACCTCCTCCGACTACGTGGCCTTCGGGCCGGTGTTCGCGAGCGCGACGAAGGCGGGCCGCCCGCCCGCGGGGAATCGGGGAGCTCGCCGCGGTCGCGCGCGAAAAGACGAAGCCTCTCGTGGCCGTCGGGGGCATCACGGCGGAAAATCTCGAAGCGGTCCTCGACGCCGGGGCCGACTCGGCCGCGGTGGTCGGCGCGCTCGCGGCGAACGGCCGGTTCGAGGAAAACGCGCGCCGCCTCCTCGACCGGGCGAGGCGCCGGAACCGCTCCGGCCGCATCTACCTGGTGGGTTTCATGGGAAGCGGAAAGACCGCGGTCGGACGCCGCATGGCCGAGCGCCTGGGGATTCCGTTCGTCGACCTGGACACCGAGATCGAGCGCACGTCCGGACTGACCGTCGCGCGCTCTGTTCGACGAGTCCGGTGAGGCCGCGTTCCGAGAGCGCGAGTCTGTCTTCCTGGAAGGCACCGGGGCGATCCCAGACGCGGTAATTTCGACGGGCGGCGGGTCGTTCGTCTCGGACCGGAACCGCCGGTCGATCGCGCGCCTCGGAACGCCCGTGTACCTCGACGTTTCCTTCGAGGTCGTTCGCGCCCGGCTGGCGGGGAAGACGGACCGCCCGCTCTTTTCGAGCCTCGACCACGCCGCGGCGCTCTACGCGGAGCGCGAGCGCTTCTACAGAATGGCGCCGGTGCGGGTCGCGCTCGAGGGCAGCGAGTCCATCGAACAGACTACCGACCGGGTGCTCTCCGCGGTTTACGACCCGCGGGAGCGGGAGCGAATCTGGCGACCTGACGCTGGCGGCCGCCGGGAACCTTTTTCAAATGCGTTATCTGATCCTCTCGGACATTCACTCGAACGAGGAAGCGCTCGCGGCGGTGATGGCTCGCGTCGCGCGGCGGAAGTACGACCGCGTCGCGATCCTCGGCGACTTCGTCGGATACGGAGCGGATCCCAACGAAGTCATCGAGCGGATCCGGAAGATCCGCAAGCGCAAGTCCATGATCCGCGGCAACCACGACAAGGTGGTGTGCGGGCTCGACTCGGGCGAGCTGTTCAATCCCGTGGCCCTCCGGGCGGCTCGTTGGACGACCGAGCAGCTCTCCGCGATGAGCCGGGTCTTCCTGGAGGAGCTCCCGATCGGCCCGATCGACGTGGACGGCGCGTTCGTCATCTGCCACGGCTCGCCGCGGGACGAGGACGCCTACATCTTTTCGGACTACGACGCCTACCTGAACTTCACCTTCTCCGACGCCAGCATCTGCTTCTTCGGACACAGCCACATTCCCTCGGTCTTCTCCCTCGAACCGCACGGCATCCGTGTCGACGTCGTTCGGGGGGACCGGATCCGGATGCGGCTGAAGAAGAACTGCCGGTACCTGGTCAACCCGGGATCGATCGGCCAGCCTCGCGACCGGAACCCCGCCGCCTCGTTCGCCCTGTACGACAGTGAGGCCCGCGTGGTGACGTTCGAAAGAGTCGGTTACGACGTCGAAAAGACGCGGGAGAAGATCCACCGGGCCGGGTTGCCCGCCATGCTGGGCGACCGGCTCGTCATCGGCGCGTAAATTCGACGCGGGATCTGACCCCCTTCGGGGATCAGACCCCGGGCACCCCTCTTTTCCGTATAATCCGCGAAATTTTCCGGGTGGAGAGAAAGGACTCACTATGACGTCTCGACGCAGTCGGGCTCTCTGTTCGGCCCTCGCGGCCGTGGCCGGACTGACACTCGTCCGGTGCGGAAGCGCCCCCGGCTACTCCGGGCGCTCCGCCCGCGCCCCCCGTGGCGATCCGGTCCTTCGCCGGCGCGGCCGAGGCCGAGGCCGCGCTCCTCGAGCTCGAGGACCGCCGCGCCTACGACGCGTCGGTGCTGTACTCGGCGGCCCGATCGACCGATCCCGCGATCCGCGCGCGGGCCGCGCTGGCAGCCGGGCGGATCGGCGACCCGCGCGGCCGTGCGCTCCTGGCCGAGCTCTTGAACGACCCGGCACCGCAGGTCCAGGCGTCCGCTGCCTTCGGAGCCCAGGTGCTGGCGGACCCGACTTTGACGGACGAGCTCATCCCGCTCCTGTCCGGCCGGGACCCGAGCGTCGGGGCCGCGGCCGCGAAGGCCGTGAGCTTCCTCGCCCGCGGAGACGGTCAGGACGCGCTCGTCGCGGCGGTGGACAAGGCCCCCGCCCCCGAGCCCCGGGCCACGATGCTCCGCTCCCTCTGGCGCTTCGCGGCGCCGGCGACCGAGGCCGCCGCGCTCCGATACGTCAACGACCCCGACGACCGGGTCCGCTTCGGGGCGGTGTACGCAATCGCCCGCAAGCCGCTGGAGACGTCCCTTCCGGCCCTGACGGCGGCCCTGGGCGACCGGAACCCCGACACCGCGGCCTACGCCGCCCGCGCCCTCGGGATCCTCGCGAAAAAGGAGTCCGTGGACCCTCTGTTCGCCGCTCTCGACAGCGGGAAACCGCCGCTCGTGACGAACGCGCTCGTCTCGCTGGAGGGCGTCCTGGAGAAGAACCCGGGCTCGTCCGCCGGAAAGGATCGCATTGCCCGGGTCGTTGCGCTCGCCGGCGACGCGAACCCGAATTTCGCCATCCCGGCCCTCACCCTGCTGCGCCAGTTCGCGGGCGCGGATCGGGAAGTCTTCCGGCGCCTCTGGTCGATCGCGACGACCGGGACCGGCCGCCGCCGCCAGGTCGCGCTCCTCTCCGCGACCGCGGTCCTCCGCGACAACGCGTACCCGGCGCTCGAGAAAGCGGCCAAATCCCCCGAGCCGGCGCTGCGGGCGACCGCCGCGGAGGCCCTGGGATATCTCTCCTTCGCGAAAGCCGCGCCGCTGCGGACGACGCTCGCCGCCGACCGCGATCCCCTCGTCCGGGGAGCCGTTCTGGGGAGCCTGCGCACGGGCGAGGCCGTGTCTCAGAACCGGGCCCTGGTGCTCGCGGCCCTGAACGACCCGGATTCCGGCGTGGTCGCCGGAGCGATCGATGCGCTGACCCGCACGGCCGACCCGTCGGACCTCCCGCAGCTCCTGGACGTCGTTTCGAAGTCGCTGACGAGGCGGGAACCCGACATCCCCATTGCCGCGATCGCCGCGGCCGAGAAGCTCCGGACCGATCCGCGGGCCCGGGCCGTCGTCGAGGCGGCATACCGGAGTCCGAGCCCCCTCGTGGCCCGGATGGCGCGGCGCTCTCTCCTCCAGAGCTTCCGCGCCGAACCCGCGGCCTTCCCCGCGCCGGAATACAAGCCCACGCGGACCCCCGCGGACTACCTCGCTCTCCTCGCGGAGGCCCGGAAGCCCTGGACGGCCACGGTGGAGACCGCGCGGGGACCGTTCCGGATCCGGTTGGCCGGCGCCGCCGCGCCGATGACGGTTCTGAACTTCATTACGCTCGCGCGGCGCCCGTATTTCGACGGTTCCACCTTTCACCGGGTGGTTCCCAACTTCGTCGACCAGGACGGCGATCCGACGGGGACCGGCAACGGCGGGCCGGGCTACGAGATCCGCGACGAGCTGAACCCGATGGACTACGTCGAGGGAACGGTCGGGATGGCGCTCTCCGGGCCGGACACCGGCGGAAGCCAGTGGTTCGTGACGCATGCGCCCCAGCCTCACCTGGACGGCATCTACACCGTCTTCGGGCAGGTGACCTCGGGCCAGGACGTCGTCGAGCGGATCGAGCAGGGAGACCGGATCACGCGGGTGACTGTCGCCGAAGGCCCGTAGCGAACCGTGTACGCGCTGGCGCGCGCGCTCCAGTTCCTGGCTCTGCTCGTCACGGGGGCCGCTTTCTTCGACGGGGTGCTCGGCGGCAACGTCCGCCGCGAGCTCGTCCTGCTGGTCGTCGGCGGACTGATCTTCCTCACCGGGAGGTGGCTGCAGACCCGTTCGTGACCGTCCCTCTTCCCGGTGCTAGACTCGCCCGCTCTTCCCAACGAAAATTCCAACAGGGGGAAACCTGTGGCGACCCGCTTCGGCGAAGACCTGGCGACCCGCAATTCCGAGGAGCCGAAGTCCGAGGGTCGCGTGACCTCCGGCATCGTGCTCGCGACGCGCGCTCTCCCGGAACCATCGCTCTCGACCCTCGTTCCCGACTTCGACGTCCGCGTTCTCGGCTTCAATCCGAACGAGCACGAGCTCGCCGCGGAGGTTGCCGACGTGGACGCGCTGATCACGCTCGTCTCGGACCCGGTGACGTCGGCGGTGATCGCGGCCGCACCCAAGCTCCGCATCGTGGCCAACTACGCGGTGGGAGTGAACAACATCGACCGCGCGGCGGCGGCGGCGCGAGGCATCATCGTCACCAACACGCCGGGAGTTCTGACCGACGCCACGGCGGACCTGACGATGGCGCTGCTCCTCTCGCTCGCGCGACGCGTCGTCGAGGGCGACCGGCTCGTCCGCGCGGGAGGTTTCGGCGGGTGGTCGCCGGACCTGCTGCTCGGTAAAGAACTGAAGGGAAAGATACTTGGCATCGTCGGGCCCGGCCGCATCGGCAAGGCGGTCGCCCGCCGTGCCCGCGCCTTCGGGATGACCGTGATCGCGTCCGGCCGCTCCGCCCGTGGGGATGACGACCCGGACGATCCGGCGCGCGTCTCGTTCGACGACCTGCTCCGGCGTTCCGACGTCGTCTCGCTTCACGTCCCGCTGACCGACGAGACCCGCCACCTCTTCGATCGCGACGCGCTGCTCCGGATGAAACCGGGCAGCCTTCTCATCAACACGGCGCGGGGCGGACTGATCGACGAGTCGGCTCTCGTGATGGCTCTCGAGTTGGGGCACCTCTCCGGAGCGGCGCTCGACGTCTACGAGAACGAACCGGCGGTGCTGCCGGCGCTTCTCGACAATGACCGCGTGGTCCTCATGCCCCACGCCGGAAGCGCGACGGTCGAGACGCGCCGTGAAATGGCGCGCATGGTCGTCGAGGACGTGCGCCGGGTGCTGTCGGGAGAGAAGCCGCTTCGCGCCGTCTCGCCGGAGTCGGCGAAGCGATGAGGCGTCGGCCTCCCGAGGGATTCAGCGCGCTGGAGACCACCACCGACGGAGTCCTGCGGAGAATGTCCGCCGGCGATAGCGCACTCCTCTGGATCCAGGCCCGCTGGCCGCGCCTCGTGGGTGAGCCGCTCTCGCGGAAGATTGCGCCCGCGTCGCTCGCCGGACGGCGTCTCACCCTCTCTCTTCTCGACGCGGGATGGAGAAAGCCGGTCGAAGCCGCGCTTCCGGAGCTCGAGCGGAAGCTCGCGTTCGAGCTGCCCCGGCTGCGGCCCCGCGTCCTGCTGCGCCCGCCGGAAGATCACTGACCTCGCTGCCGAAGTTCGCCACTCAGAGAGACGGCTTCCTCGAGCTCCGGATCAAGGTCGTTCCGGGCGCGTCGCGTTCCGGGATCGCGGGAGGTCTCGGCGATCGTCTGAAACTCCGGGTCGTCGCGCCGGCGGAAGGCGGGAAGGCGAACCGGGCGGTCGTCGCATTGCTCCGGGAGTGGCTCGGGGTCCGGGACGTCGAAATCGTCGCGGGCCACTCGAGCGCCGAAAAAATCGTGCGGGTGCCCGGACGGCCGGAGATCCCTCCGCTCTGATCTCGCCGGCTAGGCGTACAGGCCGCGCACCATCGTGTCGTGCGCGACCCGGGAGATCCCGAGCATGTAGGCGGCGATCCGGAAGCTCACGCCGTATTTTTCGGCCATGTTCGCGACGTCCCGGAACGACTGGACCATGATGTCTTCGAGCCTCTCGTTGACCTCGGACTCGCGCCAGAAGAAGCCGGCGCGGTCCTGGACCCACTCGAAGTAGGACACGGTCACTCCGCCCGCGTTGGCGAGGATGTCCGGGACGACGAGGACGCCCTTCTCGTTCAAGATCTCGTCGGCGCGCTGGGTCGTTGGCCCGTTGGCGCCCTCGACGATGATTTTCGCCCGGACGTTTCCGGCGTTCCGTCCGCGAAGCTGGTTCTCGTTGGCGGCCGGGATGAGGATGTCGCAGTCGAGCTCGAGGAGCTGGTCGTTGCCGACCCGATTCACGTCCTCGATCCCCTCGAACGTCCGCTTCTTCTCGTAGTGCGCGACGACCGCCGGCATGTCGAGCCCGCCGGGCCGGTGAATCCCGCCGTTGATGTCCGAGACCGCGATCACGTGGGCCCCGGCCTCGTGGCACATGCGCGCCGCGATCGATCCGACGTTTCCGAAGCCCTGCACGACGACGCGGCTTCCCGCGAGGGTGAGTCCGCGGAGCGGGGCGGCCTCCCGCGCGATCAGCATGAGACCGCGGCCCGTCGCCTCCACACGGCCGCGCGACCCGCCGAGCGTCAGGGGCTTGCCCGTCACGACCGACGTGACCGTGTGGCGGGCGTGCATCGAGTAGGTGTCCATGATCCACGCCATCGTCTGCGGGTTGGTGCCCATGTCCGGCGCGGGCACGTCCTTCTCGGGGCCGATCAAGTCCATGATCTCGGCCGTGTATCGGCGCGTGATTCTCTCGAGCTCACCCCGGGTGAGCGTCGAGGGGTCGCAGATCACGCCTCCCTTGGCTCCGCCGAAGGGGATGTTCACGACCGCGCACTTCCACGTCATCCAGGCCGCGAGCGCGCGCACCTCGTCGAGCGAGACGTTCTTGTCGAAACGGATCCCGCCCTTGCCGGGCCCGCGCGCGATGTTGTGGAGCACGCGGTAGCCCACGAAGACCTCGATGTGGCCATCGTCCATGACGATGGGAATCGAGACCTTGGTCTCCCGAACCGGCTCGCGGAGGACCTTGTAGAGGCCGGGGTCGAGGCCGAGCTTCTGCGCGGCGACGTCGAACCGCGACATCATCTCGTCGAAGGGGCTGGCGGAATCGATGCCCAGCGGTTGGGTCGTGGTCGTGAGACGGGGAAGATCGGAATCGGTTTCGACGACCTGGTCCATGGCGCTCCTCGGCCGGCTTTCCGCCCGCCTTCGCTAGAATGGTCCGCGGATTGTATCCGAGCCTCTCGCGCGCCCGACCGCGCTTCGACCCGCCCGGCTGTGGGCTCCGTCCGGCGAAGCGTAGGCGGCGCCGGCGCCCGTGACCGAGGAAAGCCCGGGGGCCATTTCGGCGAAGCTCCAGCGGGAGGCCGACGGCCTCGGAACGGATCCCGAGCTCGTCCGGCGGGTTCTCGCCGGAGAGGAGGCGCTCTTCGAGGCTCTCGTGCGCCGCTACCAGGCCCGGGTGGTCGCCCACGTCGCGCGGATGGTCGGGAGCCGGGAGGATGCGCTCGACCTGACACAGGAGATCTTTCTGAAGGTCTTCGGGGCGCTCGACCGGTACAACGCCGAGTTCAAGTTCTCGACGTGGCTCTTCCGGATCGCGGGCAACGCCGCCATCGACCACCTCCGCAAGCGACGGCCCCGCACGGTTCCCCTGGAAATCCCGGACCCCGAGAGCCGGTCGGGAGTCTCGGCCATCGAGCACGAGAGTCCGGGCCTGGACCCCTACGCGGAACTCCGGAACGTGGAGCGGGGGAAGGCCATCTCCCGGGCCATCGCAGACCTTCCCTTCGAGTTCCGGGAGCTCATTACCCTGCGCCATTTTGGCGGCCTGTCCTACGAAGAGATCGCCCAGCTCAAGAACATGCCCCTGGGGACCGTCAAGAACAAACTCTTTCGGGCCCGAGTCGTATTGAAGGAACGGTTGGCTGGTGAATTGTCGTGAGTGATTGTCTGCGCCCCTTAGACCCGATCGACGCCGAGGCGCTCGCAGCGGGCGCCGAACCCGTGTTTGCGGCGGATGCGGCGGGTCACGCGGCGGCCTGCCCCGCCTGCGGGGCAGCGGTCGAGCGTGCCGCCCGGCTGACCCGGGAGCTCGAGGGACTCTCGCAGAACGACTTCCCCTTTCCCGACCTGGCTCCCCGGGTCATCCGGCTGCGGCCGTTTTCGGGGCTCGAGCGCCGGACTTACGCCCTCTGGAGAGCCCCGGTCCTCCTGACCGGCGCGCTCGCCGCCGGCGGTTTGGCTCTCGTTCTGGCGCCCTCGGTGTCCGGCTCCGACCAGGCGGGACTGGGCGCGGCCCTGCTCGTCCCCACTCTGGCGTTCTTCCGGTCCCTGACGCGGTGGATCCCGGAGCTCCTCCGCGTCGCCCCGAACGGGCTGGAGGCGCTCTCGCAGGCTTTCCGCGCGGAGAGGGGACTCGGACTCGCGGCGCTCCTTCTCCTGCTGCCGGCGGCGGCCGGACTTCGCCGGGTCCTGGCGCGGGAGCGGAGCCGCCGTTGAAGCCGGCGCTCGTTTCCGCTCTGCTTTTTCTCGCGCAGTCCTCGGTCTCCTTCGCTTCCCCTCCCGCCGTCGCCTCGGTCGGGCGCGACCTCGTACTTTCGGACACCGTCCCGGGCCGCGTGGTCGCGGTCGCTTCCAACGTGCGCATCGAAGCGCCGGTCGCGGGCGACGTCGTGCTGTGGGGAGGTAACGTGACCTTCGCGCCGGGCGGGTCGGTCGCGGGCAACCTCGTCGTCTTCGGCGGAGACATCCATGGGATCCCGGGCCGGCCGCTTCCCGTCGCCGGAACCGTCTCGACGCCCGGCACTCTCCTCCAGCTCTACCTCGCGGAGATGAGGCGGGCTCCCTGGGACGTGACTTCTCCGGGCGCGCTCTCGCCCGTGTTCTGGGGTCTGCGGCTCCTCGCTCTCGCGGCGTGGCTCGCCATCGCGGTCGGGCTGCTCTACTTCTTCGGATCTCCGCTCTCGCGCGCCGCGGATCGCGCCGAGTCCGACTGGGCCGGAGCGCTTACGGCCGGCGCGCTCGGCGTGCTGACGCTTTTCCTCGCCGCGGCCGCGACGCTCACGATGCTGCCGTCGTCGCTGGGCGTGCCGATCGCGCTCGCGCTCGGCGCCGCCGCGGTCGCCGCGAAGGTCTTCGGGATGGGAGCGCTGTTTCTGCTGCTCGGCCAGAAGATCCTCTCGACGTTCTCTCCGTCGCGCCGCCCTCTTGCGCTCGCGCTCGGTTTCGCGGTGCTCGGCGGAATTTCGCTCCTGCCGGTCGCCGGCGCGATCGTGTGGAGCGCGGCGTCGATCGCGGCCGTCGGGATCGCATTCCTGTCCCGGTTCGGGTCGCCGAGGTTCCGGGTCGCTCTCCCCGCCTGACCTCCGGTTGATTCCTCGAGCGCCGCGGCCATAGAGTCGGGGCGATGCTCCCCCGAACGATCGGCGTCGTCGGCGCGGGCCAGATGGGCAATGGGATCGCCCATGCCGCGGCGGCCGCGGGGTTCGACGTCGTCTTGACCGACCTCGAGACGCGGTTTCTGGACAGCGCCCGCGCCACGATCGGAAAAAACCTGGACCGCGAGGTGGCGAAGGGAAAGCGCTCGGCCGCCGAGAAGGACGCCGCGCTCGCGAGGGTCTCGACGGCAACCGGGCTCGAGCGTCTTTCCGCCGCGGACCTGGTCATCGAGGCGATCGTCGAGGACGAGGCCGCGAAGAGGGACCTGTTCGAGAGACTGGACGGGATCTGTCCGGAGGCCGCGATCCTGGCGTCGAACACGTCCTCGATCTCCATCACGCGGCTGGCCGCCGCCACGGGCCGGCCGGATCGGTTCATCGGGATGCACTTCATGAACCCCGTGCCGGTGATGCCGCTCGTCGAGGTCATCCGGGGCATCGCGACCTCGGACGGGACCGCCGCGGCCGTGGACGGGGTCGCCCGGAAGATGGGCAAGACACCCATCGTCTGCAACGACTCGCCGGGCTTCGTTTCGAACCGCATCCTGATGCCGATGCTGAACGAGGCGATCGAGGCGCTGCGCGAGGGCGTGGGCACCCGCGAGGCGATCGACGCGATCATGAAGCTCGGCATGAACCACCCGATGGGTCCGTTGACCCTGGCCGACTTCATCGGCCTCGACACGTGCCTCTCGATCCTGCGGGTCCTCCAGCAGGGATTCGGCGACCCGCGTTATCGACCCAGCCCGCTGCTGGTGCGCATGGTCGACGCCGGCTGGCTCGGCCGCAAGAGCGGCAAGGGCTTCTACGACTACCCGGCGGCATCCTGATGTTCTGCCAGGTCTGCGGCACGCGAAATCCGGACGATGAGGAGCTCTGCGTCCGCTGTCAGTCGAAGCTCCTCGTGCTGTCGGGCGTCGGAGTCGTCGAGGAGGGGAGGGAGTCCCAGGACGAGATCCCCTTCGATGAGCACCTGCTGGAGCGCATCTCCACGCTCGAGGAGGTGGTCAAGCGGACGGGCGACGCCCTGAAGTCGCTCTTCGAATCGCTCGGGAACCTGGAGAAAAATCTCTTCGTCGCGCACACCGGCGTGATCGCGCTCCAGGAGACGCTGGAGAGGCGGGGGATCGTCCGCACCGAGGAGGTCCGCGACCTCTGGGAGACGAAGCTCGACGAGCGCATGCAGGCGGTCGAGAAGAAGGATCGCTTCCTCGAGCGCCGGGACCGCATCGTCGCCCGCTCCAGCGAGGCCCACCGCGACCAGTTCGCCAAGCGGCTGCGGGAAGCGGAGTTCGCGCTCCTGGCGCTCGACTCCGATCGCGGCATCCGCCTGATCGAGGACCTCTACAAGTCCGACCGCAGCAACGCGGAGCTCGGCTTCTACCTCGCGGAGACCTTCTTCTCGGCGGGCGACATGGAGCGGGCGTCGGGCTACCTGAGAAAGGTTCTCGCCGTCCAACCCACGCACTTCGAGTCGCTCGTCTACTCCGGGATCATCGCCGGAGAAGCCGGGGAGATCGAGGCCGCAGAGTCGTTTCACAAGCAGGCCATCCGCCGCCGCTCCGACGCCTTCCTGCCGCACTTCGCGCTCGGGGCTTTGTACGCGCACGCTTCGCGGTGGAGCGACGCCGAGGGGGAGCTACTGAAGGCCCTCGACGTCGCGCCGCAGCCGTCCGCCCACGTCCTCCTCGGAACCGTCCTTCGGGAAAAGGGGGAGGTCGCGCGCGCCATCGGCCACTTCGAGGAGGCGCTGAAGCTCCAGCCCGACTCGGAGGAGGCCGTGTTCCAGCTGGGCCTCTGCCACCTCGAAAAGAACCGGCTGAAGCGGGCGCTCGAGTGTTTTCACGAGGCGCTGGAGAAAAATCCGCGCCGGCTGGAGTACCAGGAAGCCGTCCGGATCCTGGAGCGGAGGAACCTCTATCCGCTGCCGGACGTCGCGGGGCCCGGCGGCGAAGCCTTCCGGCGCGGAGAGGAGGCGCTCGCCCGCGGGATGCTGCGGCGAGCGCACGACCTGTACCGCCAGGCGTTGATCGCGGAGCCCGGTAACTCGACCATCCGCATCTCCTATGCGTTGCTTTCCGCGTCGCTCGGCCTCTGGAAGGAGGCGATCGGGGCCTGCCGAGAGGTCCTCGCCGGGAGCCCCGAAGAGGTCGTTGCAGCCGCGGCGTGCTCGATCCTCGCGGAGGCGCTGCGCGCGGAGGGGCGGCCCGACGAGGCCGAGCAGGTCGTCCGGGAGTTCCTGGACGGGCACGACTCGGCCACCGCCCGGGCCGTCGGCTACTACGAGCTCGCGATCAACCTTGCCGAGTCCGGCAAGGATTTAGACGCCGCGCTCGACTACGCCGGAAGAGCTCTCGCAACGGCACCGGAGGAACTGAAGCCGTATCCGCTCGCGGCGCTCGGATGGGTGCACTACAAGCGACAGGAGTTCGAGAGGGCGATCGACTGCCTGCGCAAGTCGAGCGAGCGGGCCGCTGCTCCGAGCACCTTCCACCACCTCGGCATGGCGTACCTCGCCACCGACCGGCTGGAGGAAGCGAAGACCGCCTTTCACAAGGCAAAGACCGCCGGTCGCGGCGGGAAGCTCGAGGACCGCGTTGTGCAGCAGGTCCGGAGCAACCTGCGCCTGCTGGAGAAGGTGGGCTCGAAGAAGAAGCCCGCGGCGAGCCCGAAAGCCAAGGTCCACGCGAAGTAGAAGTCCCGGGCTGATGGCTGACAGCTGAGAGCTGATAGCTTTCCCGCCGGATATGCGCTGGTCGAAGTATTTCCTCCAGACCGTCCGGGAAGTGCCGGGCGACGCGGAGGCGGTCTCCCACGTCCTTCTCGCGCGAGCGGGGATGATGCGCCGCATCGCCGCGGGCATCTACGCGCTCACCCCGCTCGGCCTTCGCTCCCACCGCAAGACCGAGACGATCGTCCGGGAGGAAATGGACCACTCCGGCGCGCTGGAGCTCGAGCTCCCGATCCTGCAGCCGCGGGAGCTCTGGGAGGAGAGCGGCCGCTGGGCTCGGTATACCGCCGAGTCGATCCTCTTTCACCTGAAGGACCGCCGCGAGGGGGAGTACTGCCTCGCGCCCACCGCGGAGGAGGCGGTGACTTCCCTCGTTCGGGCGGGGGTCACGTCGTACCGGCAGCTCCCGATCACGCTGTACCAGATCCGAACCAAGTTCCGCGACGAGATCCGCCCGCGCTTCGGGTTGATGCGCGGGCGCGAGTTCCTCATGTACGACGGCTACTCCTTCGATGCCGATGCCGCCGGGCTCGACCGTTCCTATGCCGCCCAGGACGCGGCCTACCGCCGGATCTTCGAGCGATGCGGGCTCGACTACACCGTGGTCGAGGCGGACTCCGGCGCCATCGGCGGCAGCGCCTCCCAGGAGTTCATGGTCCTCGCGGACACGGGCGAGGACGCCGTGGCCCGCTGCGCGGCGTGCGGCTACGGCGCCAACGTGGAGAAGGCGGTGACCGGGCGCAGGCCGGCGCCCTGGGACGACGAAACTGCGGGCCCCCTCGAGGACGTCGAGACCCCCGGGAAGGGCGGGATCGACGACGTTGTCGAGTTCCTCGGCATCACGGCTTCCCGGATGGTCAAGTGCCTCGTGTACGACACCGAAAAGGGGTTCGTGGTCGCGCTCGTGCGGGGCGACCTCGACGCCAACGAGGTGGCGTTGAAGAACGCCCTGGGAGTCGAGCACCTCGCCCTCGCCGCGGAGGAGAAAGTCGAGGGCGCGACGGGCGCGCCGGTCGGGTACGTCGGGCCGCACCACCTGGCGGGTAGGGGACTCCGCGTGGTGGCGGATGAGTCGGTGCGGGGAGCCGTGAACGCCGTGACAGGAGCGGGCAAGAGGGACTGGCACGTCCGCGGGCTGGCGCTCGAGAGGGACGCGGAGTTGGGCGAGTGGCTCTCCTTCGCGGCGGCGCGCGCCGGCGACCCCTGCCCCCGGTGCGGAAAGCCGCTCTCGATCGCCCGCGGGATCGAGGTCGGCCACATCTTCAAGCTCGGTACCAAGTACTCGACTGCGATGAAGTGCGAGTTTACCGACGAGAAGGGGGAGTCGCGCCCGGCGGTCATGGGGACGTACGGAATCGGCGTCGGCCGGACGATGGCGGCGGCGGTGGAGCAGCACCACGACGCCGACGGCATCGTGTGGCCGCTGGCTCTCGCGCCCTTCGAGATCGAGATCGTTTCGTTGAACCCGACCGACGAGGCCGCGCGGAAGCACGCCGACGCGCTCTACGAGAAGCTCGTGGGGCAGGGCGGGGACGTCTTCTACGACGACCGCGACGAGCGTCCCGGCGTGAAGTTCAAGGACGCGGATCTCCTCGGGTTCCCGATCCGGGTCAACGTCGGCGGGCGCGCGTTGAAGGACGGCAACGTCGAGGTCGTGACCCGGCGCGACAAGAAGTCCCGGGCCGTGCCGGTAGCCGAAGCAGCGAGTGCGGTCCGCGCTCTCCGGGAAGAGCTGGCGGGCGGCCGTTGAGGAGGATCACGCGCGAGGAGGCGCTCGAGTACCACTCGCGCGGCCGCAAGGGAAAGATCGAGGTCGTCCCCTCGAAGCCGTGCCGGACCCAGGAGGACCTCTCTCTCGCGTACAGCCCCGGGGTTGCGGAGCCTTGCCTCGAGATCGCGCGAGACCCCGAGACCGTCTACGACTACACGGCGAAGGGCAACCTCGTCGCCGTCATCTCCAACGGGACGGCCGTGCTCGGCCTGGGCGACATCGGTCCCCTCGCCGCGAAGCCCGTCATGGAGGGCAAGGGCGTCCTCTTCAAGCGCTTTGCGGACATCGACGTCTTCGACATCGAGGTGGACACGAAGGACCCCGCGGACTTCATCGACACGGTGGCGCGTATCGCCCCGACCTTCGGCGGCATCAACCTGGAGGACGTGAAGGCGCCCGAGTGCTTCGTCATCGAGGAGGAGCTCAAGAAGCGCCTGAAGATCCCGGTGTTCCACGACGACCAGCACGGCACCGCGATCATCTCCGCCGCGGCCCTCCTGAACGCGCTCCAGATCGCGGGCAAGTCGATCGAGAGCGCCAAGGTCGTCTTTCTCGGAGCGGGGGCGTCGGCGATCGCGTGCGCGAAGCTCTACCTCGCGTACGGCGTGAAGCGCGAGAACCTCCGCATGGTGGACAAGTCCGGCGTCATCCGGGCGGCGCGTACCGAGGACATGAACGCCTACAAGGCGCAGTTCGCGGTCGAGACCGAGGAGCGGACGCTCACCGACGCGCTCGACGGCGCCGACGTGCTGGTCGGACTATCCGGAAAGGGGCTCGTCCAGGGCGAGATGCTGAAGAAGATGGCGCGGAACCCGATCGTGTTCGCGCTCGCGAACCCGGAGCCCGAGATCACCCCGGAGGAGGCGAAGGCCGCTCGGCCCGACGTCATCATGGCGACCGGCCGGAGCGACTATCCCAACCAGGTCAACAACGTTCTCGGGTTTCCGTTCATCTTCCGGGGCGCGCTCGACGTCCGCGCGACCGAGATCAACGAGGAGATGAAGAAGGCCGCCTCCCAGGCGCTCGCCGCGCTCGCGAAGATGGACGTACCGGACTCGGTCTCGAAGGCGTACGGCGGCCAGGAGTTTCGCTTCGGCCGCGACTACCTGATCCCGAAGCCCTTCGACTTCCGGGTCCTGCTCTGGGTCGCGCCCGCGGTCGCCGAGGCCGCGATGAGGTCCGGCGTCGCGCGCCAGCCGATCACGGACATGGCGGCCTACCTCCGCAGGCTGGAGGCGATGCTCTCGCGCGCCCGGGAGGTCATGGGCGTCGTGCTCCGCAAGGCGCGCCACGATCCGAAGCGGATCGTGTTCCCGGAAGGGGAGCATCCGAAGATCCTCCGCGCCGCGAAGATCCTGGCGGAGGAGGGGATCTGCCACCCCATTCTCCTCGCGCGGGAGGAAGAGGTCGGCCCCCTCGCGAGAGAGCTTCAGCTCCCGATGGACAAGATCGAGTTCGTGCACTCGCACGCCTCCCCGCGGCTCGCGGAGTACGGTCGCCTGCTGGAGCAGAGACGCCGCCGGCGGGGGATGAGCGCGGCCGACGCCGCGAAGGCGGCGCGGGCCCGGAACGTCTTCGGGCCGCTGATGCTGGAGGCCGGCGACGCGGACGGGGTGATCTCGGGTCTCACCCAGGAGTACCCCGACACGATCCGGCCGGCGCTGCAGATCGTGGGCACCGCTCCGGGAGTGCGGCGGGTCTCGGGGCTCTACGTGCTCGTGTTCAAGGACCGCACGTTCTTCTTCGCCGACACAACCGTCAACATCGAGCCGAGCGCCGAGGACCTCGCCGAGATCGCCCTGCTGACCGCCGACGCGGTGCGGCGATTCGACATGGAGCCCCGCATCGCGATGATCTCGTTCTCGAACTTCGGCTCGAACACGCACCCCAATGCGCAGAAGGTCAAGCGCGCGGTCGAGATCGTCAAGGCTGCGCGGCCGGACCTCCCCATCGATGGAGAGATGCAGGCGGACTACGCCGCCGTGCCGGAGATGTTGGAGGCGGAGTACCCCTGGTCGACCGTGCGGCGGCCGAACATTTTCATCTTCCCGGACCTCCAGTCGGCCAACGCGGCATACAAGCTCGTGTGGCGCCTGGCCGGCGCGGAGGCGATCGGTCCGATCTTGATGGGCATGCGCAAGCCCGTGCACGTCCTCCAGAAGGGCGTCGAGGTCGCGGACATCGTGAACATGGCGGCGATCGCGGTCGTGGACGCGCAGGAGAAGGCGAGCGCTCGTCGGGACTAGAATGGGTCGTCCCGTGAACGGACCGCTCCCGCGGCAGTGTGGCTCGCTTCTTCTCGTCGCTTTCGCTGTCGCTGCAGCAGCCTCCGCCGAACACATCTCGATCCGCGGAGCGAGTTGTTTCGCTGCCGGACCAACCCTTTCGACTCAGCCGGGTCCGTTCGCGGTCACGACCGCCGATTTCAACGGGGACGGCTTTCTGGACCTCGCTTCGGCGAACGAGAGCGCGGACAGCGTCTCGGTCTTCCTGGGAAACGGTGGCGGCGGATTCGGAGCCGGCAGCAACTATCCCGTCGGAAGCCATCCCCTTGCCATTACGGCAGCGGATTTCAACGGGGACTCTCGGACGGACCTCGCGGTCGCCAACTTCGGGTCGCTCGGAATCCCGACGACCGGTACGTCCGATATCTCGCTCCTTTTCGGGATGGGTGGGGGAAGCTTCGCCCCGGCGCAGCACATCGGACTCGGCGATCCCGCATCGCATCCGTCTTCGATCGCGGTTGCCGACTTCAATCGGGATGGTCGGATCGATATCGCGCTGGGAAACTACTCTTTGAGAGCCGTGTCGGTATTTCTCGGTGACGGCGCGGGGTCGTTTTCGGTGGCGGGAACGTTCGAGCTGATCTTTCAGAACCTGCTCTCGATCGCGGTCGGAGATTTCAATCGGGATTCGAACCCGGACGTGGTGGCGACGCTCGACTTCCTGGGGAGCGTGGCGGTTCTGCTCGGGACCGGCACCGGAACGCTCGGCACCCCGACGTTGTTCCAGGCAGGAGCTCTCCCGGTCGGGGTGAACGTGGGCGACGTGAACGGGGACGGGGACGACGACCTTGCGGTCAGCGGAGGATCCCTCACGATCCTGCTCGGGAACGGTTTGGGAGGGTTCGGGACGGGCACTTCATTCGCGGCGGGATCTTCCCCCCGAGGAGTCGTGCTCGCCGACTTCGATCTCGATGGGAAACTCGACGTCGCCGTCGCGAACTCCGGTAGCGCCAACGTCTCGGTCTTTCTCGGAGACGGCCACGGCGGGATGAGCCCCGCGAAGACCTTCCCCGTCGGAAGCTCTCCCATCGGAATCGTCGCGGGTGACTTCGATCGGGACGGGCTGCCCGACCTCGCGGTCGCGAACTTCGTCTCGAATACGGTGTCGATTCTCCGGAACGCGGCGCCTACCGTTCTGCCGGCTGCGCTTCCTGGAGGCGTCGTGGCGATGACGTTTCCGACCACGCAGTTCACGGCGTCCGGCGGCGTCGCGCCGTTCACGTTCGCCCTCTCCGGCAATCCTCCGACGGGGCTGACCTTCAACGGGGCGACGGGGACGCTCTCCGGCGTGTTGGCGGAGACCGGTACCTCGGCGTTCTCGGTCACCGTGACGGACGCCGCGGGTTGTTCGAGCACCCGCGCCTACTCGATCGCCGTCAGCCCGACGCCCACGATCGTGCTCGTGACGTCCTCCC
Source organism: uncultured Acidobacteriota bacterium (assembly GCA_963765835.1). Taxonomy (GTDB): domain Bacteria; phylum Acidobacteriota; class Thermoanaerobaculia; order UBA5066; family Gp7-AA6; genus Gp7-AA6. Next base: position 77,050 of record CAVXYF010000014.1, read on the forward strand.
CGAATCCGTCGGTCCTCGGGCAGACGGTCGTCCTGACGGCGGTCGTTTCGCCGAGCGGTCCGATCAAGCCCACCGGCACCGTCGAATTCCACGCGGGGGCGGCGATCGGGACGGCGCCGATCGTAGACGGGGTCGCTCGGCTCGAGATCTCGACCTTGAGCCTGGGAACGCACACGATCCGAGCCCAGTTCTCCGGCGACGCAAATTACTTCTCGAACATCTCGTCGACGGAGGTCGTTCAGATCGTCGGAGCTGCGCCGGATATCCCCACGCTCGGCGAGGTCGGGCGCGCCGCGCTTGCGCTTCTGCTCGCGGCCTCCGCCGTCCTCGTTCTCCGCCTCCGGAGCTGATCTACCGCTTGAACGGCGACGGCTTCTTCTTGTAACCGGCCGGAATTTCGAACGCCGAGGCGGGGATCGCTCCCTTACGCACCTCCGTGGCCTCCGACATGACCTGCATCTTCACCATGCCCATGTCCGCATCCATGTCCGAGACCAGCGGGAATCCCTTGATCTTCTTCATCTCGTCGAACATCGCGGCGAAGCGCTTTCCCATCGGTCCCATCGCCGCGTAGGAGAGCTTCCTTCCCTCGTAATACTGCGGCGGCGGCTGGAGGGACGGCGCGGCGCAGATCTCGAAAACGAAGCCCTCGCCCATCTGCATCGTGTAGTCGTCGCACGCATAACCCGCGATCTTGCGCGAGCCCTTTCCCTTTTCGACGCTGACCGAATCCGCGCCTCCGAACATGCTCGCGAGCATGGGATTGTCCTTCACGTCCCGGTACAGTCGATCCATGTACGCGGACATCTCCTCGAGGGACGTCTCCCAGTAGCTCTTGCTCTTGTGCTCGATGAAAGTCATCTGGCCGGTGGGGAAGTCGATGATCGTGTCGGTCTCTCCGTCAGAGGACTTCGACTTGGACGAGGTCAGGTACTGCGTTCCCGTGCCGGTTCGCCCGCTGACCGTGACTTTCGAGACGACCGTCAGATCTTCGGCGCAGATCGGCGAGGCGACGACGAGGATGGCCGCGAGCGCGAGCGCAAGACGTCCGGAACGGATCATTCGAGGACCTCCGCTTTTCGTGAGAGAAAAGGGTATCACCGAGGCGAGGGGAGGGACGCTTCGTCGAGCGGCTCGCAGAGCGAGAGTTTCCCGGCGGCCACGTCGCGGAGCTGCGAGATCTTCCCGGAGGGCCAGCGGATCGTCACGCGGTCGGCGCGCGGCCGGTCGGCGAGCCCGAAGAAGAGCGTCTTGGAGCCGGAGGAGAGAAACGAGTAGCCGGCCGAGACGACCTGGGACCGCGAGAGCCCGCCGGCCTCGACTGTGACGACGGCGCCGAGGGCATCGCGGGTCGTGCGGTATCGCGTGTTCCCGACCGGGAGGCCCTGCAGGGTCACCGCAAGAACCTGCGCGCGCGAGGGATTGCGGTTCATCCACAGCTGCGGCTTCGACAGAAACCCGGTCGCGAACAGGTCCGGGGCCCCGTCGGAGTCCACGTCGAGGACGACCAGCCCGCGCTGGTTGGCGTCCGACTCCAGGCCCGTGACCGCGGCGACCTCCGCGAACCGGCGGCCGTCCAGGTTGCGGTAGAAGCGCTTGGGCGGCCTCCCCCAGAGCGAGTCCTCGCCGAAGTCCGCGGTCGCGATGCCCTTCTCGAACTTCTTGTACTCGGAGCTCATCAGGTTCCAGAACTCGATCTCCCGCTCCCGCGGGTTCTTGCCGGTCACCATCCCGTTGACGACGAAGAGGTCCGCCCTTCCGTCCAGGTCGCCGTCGACGAACACGGATCCCCACGACCACGACGTGTCCCACACGTCTGCCTCGTCGGAAGTTCGCTCGAACCGGCCCGCCGCCGTGGGGCGGAAGAGCGAGGAACCGCGCGACATCGCCTTCAGGCGCCGCCACACGAGCGGGCGGAAGAGGGAGTACGGAAACCCGGGCATGGGGTAGCGGCGGTCGCGGAGGAACCAGTTCAACGGGAACGAGTAGTTCGAGACGTAGAAGTCGAGCCGCCCGTCGCCGTCGTAGTCGTCCACGGTGACGCCCATGCCGAAGCCGGCGTCCTTCACGCGCGCGCGGCCCGCGACGTTCGTGAACGTGCCGTCCCGGTTGTTGCGGTAGTACGTGTTCACCCCGAAGTCGTTGGCAAGGTAGAGGTCGGCCCAGTCGTCCCCGTCGAGGTCCGCCGCCTGCAGCGCCAGAGCCCAGCGGGTATCCGCCGTACCCGACTCCTTCGAGACGTCCGTGAACTTCCCGTTCCCCTCGTTGCGGTACAGGTGGTTCGGCGGCGCGTTGTTCGCCGGGACGTTCGGCCCGTGGTCCGGGCGCCCGTAGACCAGCACGTAGAGGTCGGCGTCGCCGTCCCGGTCGTAGTCGAGCGCGGCCGCGGACGTCGAGTAATCGTTCAGGGCCACGCCGGCCGGGCCGCCGACCTCCTCGAAGGTTCCGTCCCCGCGGTTCCGGTAGAGGAGGTTCGGCGCCAGCAGGTACGTCACGAAGAGGTCCTGGTCCCCGTCGTTGTCGAAGTCGAACGCGAGCGCCCCGATGCCCTCACCCTTCTGGCCGGCGACGCCCGCTGTCTGCGAGACGTCTTCGAAGGAGGGATCTGACCCCCTTCGGGGATCAGACCCCAGGTTACGGTAGAGCCGGTTTCCGTCTCCGCCCGGCACGAAGAGGTCCTCGCGGCCGTCGGCGTCGAAGTCGAGGACCGCCGCGCCGGGGGGCATGTGCTCGCCCGGGATCGGGACGTTCCGGGCGGCGTTCGGAAGAAAGGCGCGGTGGACCCGCGCGAAGCCCGCGGCGTCCGTCGTGTCCTCGTACAGCCGTTTTGCGGCGGTGGCGGAGACCCACTCGAGAAGCGTGGCCGACTCCATCCGCCACGAGCCCTCGGGTCCCGGGGAGAGGACCGCGCGGACCTTGCCGCCCTCCTGCCGAAGGGCGCCCGCGCGGTCGCGTCCCGTCAGGAGGAGACCCAGGACGACCTCGCGCTTCGCGCCGCGACGCCGGAAGTCGAAGAGGACGTTCTCGCAGCGGCCGAGCGTCGCGAACTGCGACCGGATCTCCCCCAGGCGGCGGTGGAAGCCCTGCCCGTTTCCGGCAGGCGGCCCGGCCGTTCCGGCGCGGTAGATCCGGATGGTGAGCGGCGGCCGCGCCGGCACGTGCCGAAGGGCGTCGCCCGGCAGCGGGCCGCTCCATCGGAAACCGGGCGGGTCGAGCGCTCGATCCGCGGCGCCGTTCTTCCAGTCGTCGAGGAAACGCTCCGCCCACGTGGAGACGCCGTCGGAGTAATCCTCGAGCGTCGGGAGCGGGAGCCGGCGCGACGCGCACCGGATCGAGGAGAGGACCGCGAGGGTCACGACCGCGAAGGCGAGGCGCCGGACAGTCCTCACGGCGAAAATATAATGCGAGCGCCGTGCCGCCAGATCTCGCGGAGCGATTGCGCGACCGCATCCGGCGTGAAGGGCCCATCTCGTTCGCCGACTTCATGGAGGCAGCGCTCTACGATCCGGACGCCGGCTACTACTCCCGCGGCGCGCCGATCGGGGAGGGCGGCGACTTCGTGACTTCGCCGTCGGTGTCGCGCGCGTTTTCCGCCACGCTCGCCCGGCGGTTCGCGGAGGACGCCGCGATCCTCGACGGCCCGCTCGACCTCGTCGAGGTGGGCGCGGGGGAGGGAACGTTCCTCGGGGACTTTCGGGAGGCGCTCCAGGGCGACCATCCGGCGGTCGCTGCGCGAACGAGCCTGACGGCGGTCGAGCGCGCCCCCGCGGCGCGGAAGAAGCTCTTGGCGCTGGGGTTGCAGGTTCGGGCCGGCGCGGAGGAGCTGCCGGAGCGGTCCGTCAACGGCTGGATCTTCGCGAACGAGCTCTACGACGCGCTCCCCGTGGCGCGCGTGCGCGGAACGGCTTCCGGATTGGAGGAGCTGCGCGTCGCCGCGGAGGGTAACCGGTTCGTCTGGGCCGCCGCGCCGGCGCCCGCGGAGTGGCGGGATCGCCTGTCGCGCTCCGGCACGGCGCTCGAGCCCGGGCAGATCGCGGAGGTCCGGCTTCACGCGGCGGAGCTCCACCGCCGTCTGGCGCGGAGTCTCGCGCGCGGCCGCCTCGTCGTCTTCGACTATGGTCACCGCGCGCGCAGTCTCTTTCATCCACTCGCCCGCGCAGCGGGGACGCTCGCCGCGCACCGGGGCGGGCGCCGCGGAGGAGATCCTCTCGATCGTCCCGGCGAGCAGGACCTGACCGCGCACGTCGACTGGGACGAGCTCGTTTCGGCGGGCGAGGCGGAGGGACTCGAGAGCGATGGTCCGATTCGGCAGGGCCGGTTTCTGTCGGAAGCCGGAATCTTCGACTTCGTTCGGGACGAAGCCGAGAAGTGGCGCGCGTATCGTCTCGTCGATCCCGCGGGGATGGGCGACGAGATTTCGGTTCTCGTCCAGTCGCGCGAAATGTAATCGGAGTACACGTGTGCACGATTGACCTTCGCACTGTCATCCTGAGCGAAGCGAAGGATCTCTGGCTTTTCGGGACACTGCTTCGGATACCAAGAGATCCTTCGTCGCTTCGCTCCTCAGGATGACAGGGTGGGCCTGGTTCCGCGGTTTGATTCGATCGAACCGTCCGATACAATGCCGGCCCGGTGTCGGAATACCTCCCGATCCTGGTTTTCGCGCTGCTCGCCGCGGCCCTCCCGCTGGCGACGATCGTTCTCGCGCGGGTCCTCCAGAAGCGGAAGCCCAACGCGGCGAAACTCGAGCCGTACGAGTGCGGAATCGAGGCGACGACGTTCGCGCACGACACCCGTTTCTCCGTCCGTTACTTCCTGATCGCGGTCCTGTTCGTCGTCTTCGACGTCGAGACGATCTTCCTCTTCCCCTGGGCCGTGATGTTCAACCGCCTCGGTCTCTTCGGGCTCATCGAGATGCTCATTTTCCTGGTCATCCTCGTGGTCGGCTACTTCTACGTCTGGAAGCGCAAGGCGCTGGACTGGGCCTGATGGGCGGAATCGTCGATCGCTTCGAGGACAACATCGTGACGACGTCGGTGGACTCCGTGATCAACTGGGCCCGCCGCTCCTCCATTTGGCCCATGCAGTTCGGCCTCGCGTGCTGCGCCATCGAGATGATGGCGGTGATGGACTCGCGCCACGACATTTCCCGCTTCGGGGCGGAGGTCTTCCGCGGTACCCCCCGCCAGTCGGACCTCATGATCGTCGCCGGGACCGTGGTCGAGAAGATGGCCCCGATCGTCAAGCGGCTCTACGACCAGATGCCCGAGCCCAAGTGGGTCATCGCGATGGGCTCCTGCGCCACGTGCGGCGGCCCGTACCGGACGTACGCCGTCACCCAGGGCGTGGACCGGATCGTTCCGGTGGACGTCTACGTGCCGGGCTGCCCGCCCCGGCCCGAGGCGCTCATCTACGGGATCATGGCGCTCCAGAAGAAGATCGACCGGATGAAAGTGATCCGGAAGGCCTCGTAGGAGCCGCCGGTGGCCGACGACACCACGCCCCCACCCGAGGCCGCGCCAACCCCGCAGCCGGCCGAGGCCGCCGCAGCGGCGCCGCCGCCGAAGGCAGCCCCCCCGAAGAAGGTCGAGGCGACCGACGCCGGTTCCCACCCCTGGGTGGAGTCGGTCCGCCGGGCCGTACCGGACTCGGTCCTCTCCGCGAAGGAGTTCGCCCGGCAGGTCACGGTCGTCGTCGACCGCGAGAAAGTCGCACAGGTCGCGCGACACCTCAAGGACGCGGAGGATTTCCGGTACTGCGTGGATGTCACGGCGGTCGACTGGCGGGACCGCCAGCCCCGCTTCGACGTCGTCTACCACTTCTACTCGTTCTCGAAGAACGACCGGATCCGGGTCAAGTGCGGCGTGGGCGAGGACGAGGAAGTCCCCTCGATCTCGGAGGTGTTCCTCACCGCGAACTGGCCGGAGCGGGAGACCTTCGACATGTTCGGGATCCGGTTCGCCGGGCACCCCGACCTGCGCCGCATCCTGACCTGGGACGGTTTCCACGGTTATCCGCTCCGCAAGGACTTCCCGGTGGAGGGAATCGACACCGGGGCCGCGATCTACCCGGAGGAGTGGCCCGAGGGGGGCGGCCCGTCGCCGGACGACCCGAACCGGAAGGTGGTGTCGTGAACGACGAGCGACAGCTCCCGGAGTCGGACCTCGCCGCGGCGGCGCTGGCGGCCGCGGAGTCGATCCCGATCTCGGGCCATCCGCCCACGCTCTTCGAAGTCCAGGAGATGGAGCTCAACTTCGGGCCGCAGCATCCCTCGACCCATGGGGTCCTGCGCCTCGTGGTCCGCGTGGACGGCGAGAAGATCCTGGAGACGAAGCCGGACGTCGGGTATCTCCACCGCGGGACCGAGAAGCTGTTCGAGACCGAGACGTACCCGATGGGGATCCCGCACACCGACCGGCTGGATTACGTTGCGGCCGCGACGAACAACCACGCCTTCTGCCTGACCATCGAAAAGCTCCTGGGCGTCGAGATCCCGCGGCGCGCGCAGCTCGTCCGCGTGATGCTGGACGAGCTCCAGCGGCTGTCGTCCCACCTCGTGTGGCTGGGGACGTCCGGGATCGACCTCGGCGCCGTGACGCCTTTCTGGTACGCGTTCCGGGAGCGCGAGCAGATCCTCGACTTCTTCGAGGAGTACTGCGGCGCGCGGCTCACCCTGAACTGCATGCGGATCGGCGGGCTGCCGTTCGACCTGACCGCCGGCTGGGTCGAGCGCCTCATGGAGTTCTTGGACGATCTGCCGTCGCGGATCGACGACTACGAGCAAATGCTGACCGAGAACCGCATCTGGAAGAAGCGCACGGTGGGCATCGGCGTCATCTCCGGCGAGGAGTGCATCGAGTGGGGCGTCACGGGGCCGGTCCTGCGCGCGTCCGGCGTGGAGTGGGACCTGCGCCGGGCCCAGCCCTACGAGTGCTACGACGAGCTCGACTTCGCGATCCCGACGCGGGTCAACGGCGACACGTACGACCGCTACATCGTGCGGGTCCAGGAGATGCGCCAGAGCGTGCGGATCCTGAATCAGTGCATCGACCGGCTGGAGCCGGGCGAGGTCCGGGGGAAGGTCCCGCGGGTGATCAAGCCGGTCGCCGAAGAGGTCTATGCCTCCATCGAGTCGCCGAAGGGGGAGCTCGGCTTCTACTGCGTGTCGAACGGCTCGAACCGGCCGTACCGGATGCACGTCCGGCCGCCGTCCTTCATCAACCTCCAGGCGCTGCCGCGGCTCGCCAAGGGGCACCTGGTCTCGGACCTCGTGGCGCTCATCGGCACGATCGACATCGTGCTCGGGGAGGTGGATCGGTGAAGGTCCTCACCCCCACCGTGCTGACGTATGTGAAGGTCGTCCTCCTGGTCGCGGTCGTGCCGGCGATCGTGGGTTTCGTGATCGTGCTCGCGGAGCGCCGCATCATGGGGTTCATGCAGGCGCGGCTGGGGCCCAACCGCGTCGGTCCCAAGGGCCTGCTCCAGGGGGTCGCGGACCTCCTCAAGCTCGTGACCAAGGAGGACATCACGCCCTCTCGCGCGGAGAAGGCGGTGCACTTCCTGGCCCCGGTGCTGGCCGTCATTCCCGCGCTCACCGCGCTGGCCGTCATCCCGTTCGGTCCGGAGATCCGGATCGGCAAGGTTCGGACGCCTCTCTGGGTGACGGACGTGAACATCGGGTTGCTCTTCCTGCTCGCGATCACGTCGATCGGCGTTTACGGGATCATCCTCGGCGGCTGGGCGTCGAACAACAAGTACTCCCTGCTCGGCGGGCTGCGGTCCGCCGCCCAGCTGGTCTCGTACGAGGTCCCGATGGGCCTCGCGCTCGTATCGATCCTCCTGATGTCGCGATCGCTCTCGATGGTCGAGATCGTCCGGCGCCAGGAGCAGCTGCAACTCTGGTTCGTCTTCCCCGGGCTGGTCGCGTTCTTTCTCTACTTCGTGGCGGGAGTGGCCGAGACCAACCGAAACCCCTTCGACCTGCCGGAGGCGGAGTCCGAACTGGTGTCGGGCTTCAACACCGAGTACTCCGGCGTGAAGTTCGCCTTCTTCTTCCTGGGCGAGTACGCCTCGATGATCGTGATCTCGTGCATCGCGGTCACGGTTTTCTTCGGGGGCTGGCTGCCGCCGTTCCCGCACGTCGCGGCGCTCGAGTTTCTGCACGGTCGTGCCGCCGTTCGCGTGGTTCCTCATCAAGACCGGGTTTTTCCTCTTCTGCTACATCTGGTTCCGGTCCACGTTCCCGCGGTACCGGTTCGACCAGCTCATGGCGCTCGGCTGGAAGTGGATGATCCCCATCGCCCTGGCCAACATCGTCGTGATTGCCGTGGCGATACTCGCTACTCCTGGCCGGAGCAACGGCCTCTTCCTCCTCTCGTATATCTTCGGGGGGCTGTTCGTGCTGATGTACCTTCTGGCGAAGCTTCGCCAGAAGCTCACCCGCCGCGAAAGACTCGCGGCCATACCCGCGTCGGCTTCGGAGTAGGGGACAGATGGCGCTGAAGAAGTGGCTGGACAAGCTCACGCTGCTCGACCTCTTCGACGGCCTTTCCGTCACGGGGCGACACTTTTTCCAGAAGAAGGTGACGATTCAGTACCCCGAGCAGAAGAAGCTGCCCTCCGACCGCTTCCGGGGGATGTTCCGCCTGGACGAGGACCGCTGCATCGAGTGCAAGCTCTGCGCGATCGCGTGCCCGATCGACATCATCTACATCGACTTGCACAACGAGAAGACCCAGGCGGGCAAGTCGGCGAAGGTCCTGGACCGCTTCGACATCGATGTCAAGCGCTGCATGTTCTGCCCGCTCTGCGAGGAGGCCTGTCCCACGAAGCCCAAGTCGATCTGGCTGACCACCAAGACGTACGAGCTGGCGGCGTACGACCGGAACGACTCGCTCTACTTCAACATCGCAAGCTGACGACTGGAGAGCGGCGGACGAACGTCAAGCCGTACACGGTCGTCGAACAGGGATGAAGTGACCGGGGCGGAAAGCGTCGCCCGGCGCCGCTCTTGAGCGGCGGACGCCGGCTGGGCCGTTCGCCGTCTTCGCGCTGCTCGCGCTGGTGATCGGCGGTCGCAGTGGTCGTGGCATGCGCAACCCGATCCACTCCGCGCTCTTCCTCCTGCTCACGTTCCTCTGCGTCGCGTGCTCTTCATCCTCAAGGCGGCGGAGTTCGTCGGCGCCGTGCAGGTGCTCGTCTACGCGGCGGCATCATGGTGCTGTTCCTCTTCGTGGTCATGCTCATGAACACCGGCGCTGCCGAGGAGCGAGGCCTTGACGTTCCTCACCGGTGGGACGTCGCGCTGCTCTTCGCTCCTCGTCTTTCTCGCTGCCCGTTCCTCTACGTCCACTGGACGGAGCGCTTCCCGGACCTGCCGCAGAATCCGGACGCCATCCGGACCGTCCGCGGGCCGCATCGCGGGCAACTCCGAGGCGGTCGCATGGCTCTCTACCGCGACTACCTGGTGCCGTTCGAGGTCGCGTCGCTGTTCCTGCTCGTGGCCATGATCGGCGCGATCGTCATCGGCAAGCGCGCTCGGCGAGAGAAGAGAGGACTGATCGAGCGAGTCGACCGGATCAGAGTGCACGACCGTGGTGCCTCGTCAGCTCTCCTGCTCTCTCTTCGCGGTCGGCCTGTCGGCGTGATCGTCCGCCGGAACATGATCACGGTGCTGATGTGCATCGAGCTGATGCTCAACGCCGTCAACATCAACCTCGTCGCCTTCTCGCATCGGCTCTCGGACCTGACGGGCCAGGTGTTCACTATATTCGTCATCACCATCGCCGCGGGCGAAGCCGCGGTCGGCCTGGCGATCATCATTCGCTGTACCGGCAGCAGCAAGACGCTCAACGTCGAAGAGGCGAGAACGCTGCAGGGATGACGAGGCGCTGTGAAGGACCTCCTGCTGGTCGTCCCGCTCTTCCCGCTGGCGGGTTCCTCGTCAACGGGCTCGTCTCTCTCTTCTCCAACCGGACGGCCGGGCTCCGCGGGGCATCCTCCCGCCGATCAGCCGGAGGCGGAGTCGAGTCCCGAGCAGGGGCACCCGCACGCCCACGTGCACCTCGAGGCCGAGCCGAAGATCAAGACCCTCCACACCGCGGTGGGCGTCGGCTCGTGGGCTCTCCGGCCTCATCGCCTTCGTGGCGATCTTCGACATCGGAATCGGTCCGCTGCTCACGGTGCGCATCACGTCGCTCAACTCGTACCGCTGGATCCCGCTCGGCATGAATCAGGCGACCGGGCAGGTTCCGGGGCCGATCGCCGAGTTTGTCGTCGACTTGGCCTTCCGGCTCGACTCCGCTCTCCGCGCTGATGCTCGATGATCGTCACGTGGGTCGGCTTCCTGATCCACGTCTACTCCGCCGGGTACATGTCGCACGACGACGGGCTACACGCGCTTCTTCACGTACCTCAACCTCTTCATGTTCATGATGCTGCTGCTCGTGCTCGGCGCGAACTACCTCGTCATGTTCGTCGGGTGGGAAGGCGTCGGCCTCTGCTCGTACCTGCTGATCGGCTTCTACTACGACAAGAACTTCGCCGCCGACGCCGGCAAGAAGGCGTTCATCATCAACCGCATCGGCGACTTCGGCTTCATCCTCGGCGATCTTCCTGATCTTCAACACGTTCGGCACGCTCGACTACGCGACAGGTCTTCGCGGCGGCCGCCGGCCAGCACCCGCCGCATACGATGCCGTACGCTGACGGCGATCTGCCTGCTGCTCTTCGTCGGCGCGTGCGGCAAGTCGGCGCAGGTGCCGCTGTACGTCTGGCTGCCGGACGCGATGGCCGGACCGACGCCCGTCTCCGCGCTCATCCACGCTGCCACGATGGTCACGGCCGGCGTGTACATGGTCGTGCGCTCGAACGTGCTGTTCCGGCTGTCGCCCGACGCGATGCTGGTCGTGGCGATCGTCGGGGGCATCACGGCGATCTTCGCCGCCACGATCGGCCTCGCGCAGAACGACATCAAGAAAGTCCTCGCGTACTCGACGGTCTCGCAGCTCGGCTACATGTTCCTGGCCGCGGGCGTCGGCGCGTTCACCGCGGCGATCTTCCACGTCATGACGCACGCCTTCTTCAAGGCCTGCCTCTTCCTCGGCGCCGGCTCGGTCATCCACGCGCTGCGGCGGCGAGCAGGACATGCGCAAGATGGGCGGGCTGCGCGGAAGATGCCGATCACGCACTGCCACGATGCTCGTCGCGACGATCGCCATCGCGGGCATGCCGCTGCTCGCCGGCTTCTTCTCGAAGGACGAGATCCTCGCGGCGGCGTTCGAGTCGCACTTCACCCGCGCGCCGTGGCTGCCGAAGGTCTCTGGATCTCGGCGCTCATCACGGCCGGCCTGACCGCGTTCTACATGTTCCGGCTCTTTCACTCGACGTTCACGGGAAGTTCCGCGGCACTCCCGAGCAGGAGGCCCACGTCCACGAGTCGCCGCCGTCCATGACGGTGCCGCTCGTCGTTCTCGCCGTGCTCTCGGTCGTCGGCGGCTGGATCGGGCATCCCGATCCTGCGCGGGCGGAGACCGCATCGGGACTTCCTGGCGCCCGTGATCTCGCCGCGTCGCTGGGGCCCTCGCCGCGGCGAGCACGTCGCCCTCGATCTCTCTGGAGCTGGCCCTCATGGCGGCGTCCGTCGCGGTCGCGGCCTCGGGCTCTTCGTCGCCTGCCTCTGCTACCGAAGGGGGAGGGCCGGGTCCCGGCGCGACTTGCGGCGACGCTACCCGGGCCTGTACCGGACGCTCGCGAACAAGTACTTCGTGGACGAGGCCTACGACGGCCGTCTTCGTCGAGGGGCTGCGCTCATGGGCGGCGCGGCTGTTCCTCTGGGAGGTCGACGCGACCGTCGTCGATCTGCATCCTGAACGGCAGCGCGCCGCCGTCGACGACGGGGTCCTCCTGGCTCGTCGAACCTCTTCGACAAACACGTCGTCGACGGCGCGGTCAACGGCGTGGCCGGCTCGCTGCAGGGCGGCTCCGTGTTCCGCCGCGTGCAGAGCGGCCTCGTTCAGAACTACGCGCTGGTGATGGGCGGCGGGATCGTTCTGATCGCGGTGGTGTACTGATTTTCCGATAGACGGCAGGCGGTAGGCGGTAGGGCGAGAACGAAGTGGGCTGACATGGACATTGATGGGCGTCTGGATCCCGATACTCTCGATCGTCACGTACATCCCCCTGCTCGGGGCGCTCGCGATCCTCTTCCTGATTCCGAAGGAGCAAGACCGGGGCCATCAGGACCGTCGCGACGCTCGGTCGCCGTTCTCGACTTCGTCGTCTCGCGTGCCGCTCTGGTTCGCCTTCGAGCGGAGAGACAGGCGGTACCAGTTCGTCGAGAAAGTGTCGTGGATCCCGTCCCTCGGCGTCAAGTACAACTTCGGCATCGACGGCATCGCGCTGCTGCTGATCCTCCTGACGACGCTCATGGGCATCATCGCGGTCGTCTGGTCCTACACGCGCGATCCGGATCGGCAGAAGGAGTACTACATCCTGCTCCTCCTGCTGCAGACGGCATGATCGGGACCTTCTGCGCGCTCGACTTCTTCCTCTTCTACGTCTTCTGGGAGATCATGCTCGTGCCGATGTACTTCATCATCGGCATCTGGGGCGGCACGCGCAAGCTCTACGCCGCGATCAAGTTCTTCCTCTACACGCTGGCCGGATCGGTGCTGATGCTGCTCGGCATCCTCGCGCTCTACTTCTTCAACGCCGGCGGCATTCCTCGACACAAGGGCCTCGGCAAGCCGCCACGTTCTCGATCGAGAAGCTGACCGCGGTCGGCCGCCTGCATTCCGCCGAAGCTGCAGATCTGGATCTTCTTCGCCTTCTTCTTCGGCTTCGCGATCAAGGTGCCGATGTTCCCGTTCCACACGTGGCTGCCGGACGCGCACGTCGAGGCGCCGACCGCCGGCTCGGTCATCCTGGCGGCGGTGCTCCTGAAGATGGGAACGTACGGCTTCGTGCGGTTCTCGCTGCCGATGTTGCCGGACGCCATCGAACACGCCTGCTCCGTGCCGTCGTCGTCACGCTCGCAATCATCGGCATCATCTACGGCGCGCTGGTGTCGCTGGTGCAGAAGGACATGAAGAAGCTCGTCGCCTATTCGTCGGTCTCGCACCTCGGGTTCGTCATGCTGGGCATGTTCGCGCTCAACATGCGGGATCCAGGGCGGCATCCTCCAGATGATCAACCACGGCATCTCGACCGGCGCGCTGTTCCTTCTCGTCGGCATCATCTACGAGCGACGGCACACGCGGATGATCGCGGACTACGGCGGGCTGGCGAAGCAGATGCCGATGTACGCGACGTTGTTCCTCATCATCGCGCTGTCCTCGATGGGACTGCCCGCGCTGAACGGCTTCATCGGCGAGTTCACGATTCTCCAGGGCGGCGTTCGCGCGTCAGCTTCTGGTGGGCGGTCTTCGCCGCCATCGGCATCGTGCTCGGCGCCGCGTATCTGCTGTGGCTCTACCAGCGCGTGTTCTTCGGCGAGCTCGACAATCCCGGCCAACGCGAACCTGGCCGACGTGACCGCAAGCGCGAGCGCTGACCCTCATGCCCGCTCGTCGCGCTGATGATCTGGATCGGCGTCTATCCGAAGCCGATCTTCGACGTCATGCGAGGCCGGTCGAGAACATCGTCGCGGAGGTCGGCGGGAAGCGACGCTGCCGAACCCGGCGCTCCCGCGGACGGCTTCCCCGGTCGGGGCGGAACGCAGCCGTCCCGGGAAGCTCCGCTGAAGGTCTCCGCCGCGGACTGGTTCCTGCTTCGCCGGAGATCTTTCTCACGGCGCGGGTCTCCTGATTCTCTCCGATCGGGGTGTTCGTCGCAGAAGGCGAAGGAGGAGTTCCTCGCCTTCCTGACGCTGATCTCGGTCGTGATCACGATCGGCCTCGCTCGCCTTTCTGTCCGGCGCTCACGGCCGGAGCACGCCGATCCTCGGCGCGATGTTCGCGCTCGACGCGTTCTCCATCTTCTTCAAGCTCCTGATCGCTGGTCACGATCGTCCTGATCGTGCTGCTCTCCGATCGCAGTTCGTGGGCCGCACTCCTATCCCGCCTGGGAGTACTACGCGCTGCTTCTCTTCGCCGGCGTGGGCATGCTGTTCATGGTCTCGGGCGACAACCTCGTCGTCGATCTACATCGGCCTCGAGCTCATGTCGCTGTCGAGCTACATCCTCGCCGGCTACTTCAAGAACGAGCTGAAGAGCACCGAGGCGGCGATGAAGTACTTCGTCCTCGGGGCGTTCAGCTCGGCGATCCTGCTGTACGGCATCTCCCTGATCTACGGCGTCGCGGGCAAGATGGGCCTGCCCGACTCGCGACGCTTCGAGACGGCGGAGCGGTCACGAACCGCGCTGATGTTCGGGATCATGCTCCTCCTCTCGGGCCTCTGCTTCAAGATCGCCGCGGTTCCGTTCCACGTCTGGACGCCGGACGTCTACGAAGGCGCGCCGACGCCGATCACCGCGTTCTTCTCGGTCGGGCCCGAAGGTCGCGGCCTTCGCGATCTTGGCCCGTATCTTCTATGTCGCCTTCCCGAAGTTTCACGCCGACTGGGGCTGAACGTGGCGCTCGTTTCGGCGGCGTCGATGGTGGTCGGCAACGTCGCCGCGATCCCCCAGGCGAACGTCAAGCGGATGCTCGCGTACTCGTCCATCGCGCACGCCGGCTACGCGCTGATGGGCGTCCTCGCTTCCGCACGGAGATCGGCCTCTGCGGGAATCCTCGTCTACCTGCTCGCCTACACGTTCATGAACTTCGGGGTCTTCGCGCTGGTCGTCTTCCTGGAGACGAGGGGCTACGCCGCCGAGTCGGTGGCGGACTTCAACGGGCTCGCGCAGCCGCAACATGACCGCGGCCGTCGTCATGCTCGTTTTCCTGCTGTCGCTGGCGGGGATCCCGCCGACCGCCGGATTCATCGGGAAGTACTACCTCTTCACGTCCGCGATGAAGGCGGGTTACGCGTGGCTGGCGGTGATCGCGGTCCTGATGTCGGCGCTTTCGCTCTTCTATTACTTCCGGATCGCGGCCGCCATGTTCTTCTCGGAGGGGGAGGGCGTGCCGCTCAAGAGCTCCTACGCTCTGTCCGCGGCGGTCCTCATCTGCGCCGGCGCGACCATCGTGGTCGGCGTGGCGCCGCAACCTTTCGTCGAGATGTTGCGCGCGTGTGTGATCAAAGCGCCCTAGGGTCAACGCTGAAAGGCTGAATTCAGGTCAGGCCTGAAAGGCTGAATTCAGTGATTCAGCGTTGACCCTGAACAGCGTCGCCCGGGCTTCGGCCGCGGGCATCCTCTTTCCGGCCTCCATCGTCGCGGGCTACCTCCTCGGCAAGTGGTTGGGCGGAGCGCTCGGCGCCGGCACGTGGCTCGCGTTCGTCGGGGCGGCGCTCGGCGCCGTGGCGGGGTTCTGGAACCTCTACCGACTCCTCACGGGACTCGAGGGCAGGGGAGGGAGTCCGTGACCCGGGCGGAAGACCGCGTCCTTCAGCGGATCCGGCGCCGCTCCGTGGGCATAGCGGTGGCCGGCGCGGTCGCGGCGCTGTTCTTCGGCTGGCGCGCCGCGGTCTCCTTGACAATCGCGGCGACCGTCGTTATTTTCAGCTTTCTTGTTCTCGAGAAGCTGACCGAGCGTCTCGTTCCCCCGCAGGAAAAGAAAGGGTTTCGAGCTGTGCTCCCCCTCCTGCTGGTCACGGCCGCCGGAGCGGCCACTCTCGGGATCGCCCTCCTTCGCTGGAGGGGTTTCGAGCCGGTAGCCGGCATGGCCGGACTGTCGGTCGTGGTCCTGGCGATTGGAGCGGAGATTCTGAGTCCACAGAAGGGGCGGGGCGTGTGAGCGAGCATCATTCGATTCTGTACGGGCCGGTCAACCGGCTGCTGATCGCCCTCCTCGGCCCTCCGCCCGTGGAGAGGATGTCGCCCGGCGCCGCGGCCTTCTGGTTCCCGGACGGCCGGGCCGCCTGGATCCCGGATGCCGCCCTCATGGCGCTCCTCGTCCTCGCGATCTTCGCCGTGTTCCTGCCGCTCGCCGCCCGCCGGTACGACAAGGAGCGGCCCGGGCGCGTCCAGAACTTTCTGGAGATGGTCGTTGCGGGGGTGCGGTCGCTCGTCTCGGACATCATCGGACACGGCGCGGAGAAGCGATACCTGAACGTGATCGGCGGCTTCGCGGTGTTCATCTTCGTGGCCAACCTGTTCGGCCTCTTCTTCTTTTTGCAGCCCCCCACGGGCTCGCTGTCGACCACGGTCGCGCTGGCCGTCCTGTCGTTCCTCTACTTCAACTTCCAGGGGATCAAGGAGCATGGCCTCTTTGGCTACCTGAAGCACTTCATGGGGCCGGTCCTCTGGCTCGCGCCGCTCTTTTTCGTGATCGAGATCATCGGCAACTTCGCCCGAATCCTGTCGCTCTCCCTGCGGCTCTTCATGAACATCTACGGCGAGCACACCGCCACGGGCATTTTCGCGGGACTCGTTCCCATCGTGGTTCCCTGGCCGCTCATGGCGCTCGGCCTCTTCACGGCTCTACTCCAGGCGTTCATCTTCGCGACCCTGTCGTCCGTCTACATCAGCCTCGCAACGGCCCACGAGGAGCACTGAGCTTCCGGCGGCCCAGAAACAAGGAGAGATTCGAGATGCGTAACAAGAAATCCATCCTGCTCGTCCTGGTGCTCGTGTTCCTGGCTCTGCCGGTCCTGGCCCAGGAGGCGGGCGCCCCCGGCGCGGCTCCCGTTCGGGCGTGGGGGGCGGGAGCCCTGGGAGCGGCTTTTCTGCTGGGGGTCGCCGCCGCCGCGGGCGCAGTCGCCCAGGGGAAGGCCACCTCGGCGGCCGCCGAAGGAATGTCCCGGAACCCGGGCGCGGCCGGACCGATCCGGACCATGACGATCATCGGCCTCGCCTTGATCGAGTCGCTCGTCCTCTACGCGCTGCTCATCGCCTTCCTGATCAAGGACAACTAGCCGGGAACTCGAAGCTCGGGACACGGGACCCGAGAAGGGCCCGGCAGAGGCCGCTTCCGGGTTCCGTGCTCCGGCTGTCCCCGGGAGGGGACAAAGTGCCCTCTCCGGAAACCGCTTCGTCCCCTTTCTCGTACTTATTCGTGTCAACCGCCTAAACGGGTCCGGCGTCTATTCCGTAGGAATGGCGGAACTTAGAGCGGGCCGACTGGCGGAGGGAATTTTTCGCCCGTCCGGCAAGGAACTTGCGACCTCGAGACGGCATGGAGAAGCTAAGCGTGCGACCGACACCCGAAAGTAATCCGCCCCCGGTGACGTCCTGGGATTTCGACTCCCAGGTCATGCCGTACGTAGATTCGCTCTACAACACGGCCTACCGGATGACCCGCAGCGCGGAGGACGCCGAGGACCTGGTCCAGGAGACGTTCTTCAAGGCGTACAAGTACTACGACAAGTTCGAAGAGGGCACCAACCTGAAGGCGTGGCTCTTCAAGATCCTCAAAAACACGTTTATCAACAACTACCGGAAGAAGAAGCTCGAGCCGCGCAGCGTCGACTTCGCCGAGATCGAGGACTCGTTCGAGCGGATCGTCCGGAGAGACAACTCCGACCAGCCCTCGGACCCGGAAGCCGAGTTCTTCACGGGCGTCCTGGACGACGACGTCCGGAAGGCCCTGGAGTCCCTGCCCTACGACTATCGGATGGTCGTAATCCTGGCCGACCTCGAGGACTTCTCGTACAAGGAAATCGCGGAGATCCTGGAGTGCCCGGTCGGGACCGTCATGTCCCGGCTCTACCGCGGCCGGAAGCTCCTCGAGAAGGCCCTCCTGCGGTTCGCCCGGCGCCACGGGTACATCCGGGGAGCCGAGCCGGCCAAGATGCGGACGCGGCCCAAGCCCCCCGCGGCGTAGGGCTCCGGCGGTCGCTGCGCGACCGGCAGCCAGAGAGACCGGGGCGGGCCCCGCCGCGCGCCTCCCGGAAGCCGGAATTTCCGGCCACCGGGGACCGTTGGTCGATAACGGTCCCATGAACTGCCCGCAAGCGCGATTCCTCCTGTACGCCCACTTCGACCGTGAGCTCACCAAGAGCGACGCAGACGCTCTGGCGCGCCACCTCGCCCTGTGCGAACCCTGCCGGGCGCGGGCGGAGTCGGCGCGCGGTCTCGCCCGGGTCCTGAGATCGCGGACTGGCCGGGCGCTCGCCCCGAACCGCCTCCGTTCGAGACTGCAGATGCTGCCGTTCGAGCCGGCGCGTCCCCGCACCACCTCGTACTTCCTCGCGGCCGCCATGACACTCCTGATCGTTCCGCTCGTCGCGGACGGACCGGCGCCACGCCACGAAGCCGAAACCGCGAACCTTTCCGCGCCGCCCGCTGCGCCGCTCGCCTTCGTTTCGAAGCGCATGACGGGAACCTTCGTCTGCGTGCAGTGCGAGAGTCGCGCGGAAGTGGGGTTGACTGCGGTCGTCGAGCGCGTCCACGTGCCCGGCTTCTGCGCCGACAACGGCGAGATCTGGCGGCTCATGACGCGGGATCCCCACTTCAGCGATGCGGACTTCGGTCGCTCCGCCACGCTCGAAGGAACCGCCTTTCCCCAGTCGGGGTTCCTTCGCGCGAATCGCGTCGGCTACTGAAAAAGTAGTCTCAGCTTTCAGTTCTCCGTGCTCAGCTGAACAGTCGGCTGAGGCTTCTTCCCCCTACAATCAGCGCCCGTGAACGCCGACGTCGTCGAAGCGTCCGCCCCGGCGCGGGTCGATCTCGCTGGAGGGACTCTCGACCTCTGGCCGCTCCACGTCCTTCACCCGGGCTCGGTGACAGTCAACCTCGCGATCGACCGGCGCGCGCGCTGTCACGTCCGGCCGGCGAAGAAGGGCGTCCGGCTCGTCGCCCCGGACCACGGGATCGACGCCGTCTCCGACTCGGCCTCCGACTTCCGGCAGGATCCCCGGATGGCGCTCGTCGCGGCGCTCGTGGAAGAAATTCTTCCCGACTCCCCGGTCGAGGTCGAGTACGTCTCCGGGGTCCCGTTCGGCTCGGGCCTGGGCGGTTCCTCCGCGCTGGCAGTGGCGGTGGCCGGAGCCCTGTCCCGGCTCTCCGGCAAGTCGCTGGAGGGGGTCGAGCTCGTTCGGGACGTGGAGACGCGCGTCCTCGGAAAGCCGGCGGGCGTCCAGGACTATTACCCCGCCTTCGCCGGGGCGCTCCACTGCCTGTGGTTCGAGACGGGGCGCACCGTGGCCGAGCGTCTGGACGTCGAACCCTCCGACTGGGAGGAGCACCTCATCCTCTTCGACACGGAAGCCGCGCACTCCTCCGGAATGAACAACTGGGAGGTCTTCCGCCGGCGGCTGGAGGGCGACAAGGCCGTGGCGGCCTCGCTCGACCGGATCGCAGCGGCTGCGCGGAAGATGGCGGAGGCCGCGCACGGAACGACTTCCCGGCGATGGGCTGCGCGCTCGGGGAGGAGTGGGCCGCGCGCCGCGAGCTCGCGCCGGTCGTCTCCTCTCCCGCGATCGAACGCGCGATCGCAGCCGCCTGCGACGCCGGCGCCTGGGGAGGGAAGGCCTGCGGGGCGGGGGGCGGCGGTTGCGTGGTCTTCCTGGCGCCGCCGGAAAGAACTCCCGGAGTCCGCGAGGCGCTCGGGCGTCTGGGAGAGGGTCGGGTCCTGCCCGTCCGGGCGGAGAAGCGGGGGCTCGAGGTCTCCTAGGTTCTCTAGCGCGCGCCGTAGCCGCGGTACGCGAGATACAGGAAGAGCAGCACCATCACGATCAGGACGAAGCGGGCGGCGCCCATGAGCTTCGTCCGCGCGACCGGTCGGCTTCCCTTCGGCTTCGCGCCGGTCACCGCGGCGATCACCCCGATCGCGACGGCGAGACCCAGCCAGAAGATCCAGCTCATGGAGACGGGACGCGGGACACGGGACACGGGACACGGACCACGCTCACCTCTGTACTTTCATCCACTTCACGCACTTCGCGAGCTCTGTCCGCATCGCGTCGGGAGACGGCGCATGGTACCGCCACCCGTGGCCCGGCAGGACCCACTCGAAGCGGAAGTCGAGCAGGCGCTCCATCGACCGGATCTGCTCGCTCCACGAGTACCAGCACGCGTCGCGAAACGCGGTGAGCCCCCGGCGCCGGGGGGACCAGGCGAGGTGGTCGCCCGTGAAGAGGAACTTTTCCCGGTAGAGGAGAACCGCGTGGCCGCGGGTGTGCCCGGGGGTCGGGATGGCGACGAGATCTTCGGAGAGGGGGACGGGGTCGTCGCCCGTGAGCCGCCGCTCGACGCCCTGGGTGTCGGCGGTGACGTCCCGCTCGTGGAGGATCCGTTCACACCCGAACCGCTTCGCCAGCGCCGCGTGGTCGGCCACGTCATCCCGGTGCGTGAGAAAGAGCCGGCGCACGCCGCCCCGGCGCTCGAACGCGGCGAGGAGGGGGTTCGCCGCCCGCGGCGAGTCGACGAGGAGGTTTCCCTCCGGCCTCTCCACGAACCAGCTCCAGGCGCCGAACGAGTCCCGTGACGTGAAGCCGCAGAACGAGACGTTCTCGGCGACCGGCTCCGGAAAGGCGGCGACGCCGGGCCGCGCGTCCGTGCGGGAGACCGTCCCGATCGAGCCGGTGGGACAGGCGACGAGCGCCATCAGGGACCGCGTCTTCTCCGCCTCGTTCGCGGGTTGGCGCCCCACGTAGGAGTAGGAAGACCCCTCCGAGAACACCCCCGGCTCGATCCGGCGGCACGTGTCGCAGTCGATACAGGTGTCGTCGACGTAGAAGTCGCCGGTGACGTTCTCCGCGAGGCGGTGGTCGACGGACGCCATCGTTCCTAGATCCGGTCCAGCTTTTCGAGCGTCCGCTCGTTCACAACGTTCCCGGTGTTCCGGGTCGTCTTCGGCTCGAACAGCAGCACGTGGGCCTCCTCCTCGGCGACGGGGCAGTGTTCCATGCCCTTCGGAACAATGAGGAACTCGCCCTCTTCCAGCTGGACGTCCCGGTCGCGGAAGCGCATGGTGAAGCGCCCCCGGACCACGAGGAACATTTCGTCCTCGGCGTCGTGCTTGTGCCACACGAAGTCCCCCTGGAACTTGACGAGCTTCACGTAGGAGTCGTTGATCTCGCCCGCGATCTTCGGGCTCCACTGCTCGTCGAACTGTCCGAACTTCTCCTCCAGGTTCACCTTGGGAACGCTCACGGATCACATCCTTCCGGGCTCGGGGATCCCGAGGAGCCCGAGCAGCCGCGACATGGCGCGGCGGAAAATCCGCGCGACCGCGATCCGGCGCGCCCGAACGGCAGGGTCGCTCTCGCTCACGATCGGCTGGCGGTGGTAGAAGTGGTTGAAGGCCTGGGCGAGACCGTAGGCGTGGCGGGCGAGCGCCGAGAGCTCGAGGGTTTCCACCGCGCGCTCCGCGACTTCCGGGATCGCGGCCGCGTCGAGGACGAGCGCCCAGAGGTCGTCCTCCCACGCTCCGGCGGCGTCCGCGGCGGAGAGGTCCGCGCTCTCCGCGATCCCGCGATCCGCGAGCTTGCGGAAGATGTTGTCGGCCCGGACCAGCGAGTACTGGAGATACGGGCCGGAGTCCCCCTCGAAATTGAGCGCGTCGTCGAAGTCGAACGCGATCAGCTTGTTCTTGCCGAACTTCAGCAGAAAGTAGCGCAGCGCGCCGACCGCGATCGACCGCGCGTCTTCCTCCGCAGCGTCGTCGGCTTCCGGGCGCCGCGCGGCGATCTCCCGGCGGGAGCGCTCGAGGAGGAGCTCGACCAGGTCGTCGATCTTCACCCCGAGCCCCTTGCGGCCCGACATCTCGACGAACGGCTTCTTCTCGTCCTCCTCGGAGAGCCGGTACTCCTCCTGGAAGCGCTCCGCGAGATCGCGCGCGGCCCGCGGCGTCAGCGCCACCATCTCGTAGGAGAAGTGGACGCTCTTCTCCGCCTCCTCCGGGTGGCCGAGCACCCTCAGACCTTCACGCACCACCTTCTGCAGGTAGGACTGGCGGACGTCGATGACGTTCACGACCGCGCCGGCGTGCCCGAACTCCGGGGCGTCGGGCGATGCGTCGCCGTGGGACGTGCGCCACAGCGGCCGGTCGCGGACGGCCGTCGGGATCTCCTCCTCCTCGACCGCGCCGGAGCTCCATACCGGGCGGTGGATCTCGTAGGCGAAGTCGATGCCGAGGAGCCCGAACTTCCACAGCTGATACGCGATGTCCTTGGCGGTGTACGTGACGGTGCCGTTCGACCGCACGAGGATCTTGTCCGGCTCGTCCATCCCGGCGAACTCGGGAGAGTCGGTGAGCCGGAGGACCCAGCAGCCCTTGTGTCGGCCCTCCTCCTCGAGCACCACGGCGCCGGATTCCTTGAGCAGCTCGAAGGCCCGGCTCCAGAAGTGACGGCGCAGGATGTCGCTCTCGCGCGGCAGGAGGTCGTAGGCGATGCCGAGGCGTCCCATGGTGGCCAGGTGTGCGTCCGTGATCGCCTCCGAGAGGACTTCGGCGATCCGGGCGGTCTCGTTGTCCGCGTGCTCGATCGCGTGGAGCGCCTGGATGCGCCACTCGAGAGCCTCGGCGTCCCCCTCGTAGACCCGGGCGACTTCGGCGTACACGTCCCAGCACAGGTACGCGAGCCCCTTGGGATGCCGGGAGCCGTCGGGAAGCGCCCCTCCGCGGATCGCCCGGCGGATGTCTTCCGCAGTCTGGACCCCCTTGAGACGCGTCAACCCGGCGACGACGTCCGCGACCTGCACGCCCGTGTCGTCTAAGTAGTTCTGGATCTCGACGCGGCGCCCGAGGAAGGTGAGCGTGCGCGCGAGGACGTCGCCGAGGACCGCGTTGCGGAGGTGGCCGATGTGGGCCGCCTTGTTCGGGTTGATGTTCGTGTGCTCGACGATGGTCTTTCCGGGACGCCGCGGCGCAGGAGGCGGATCGACCTGCATCGCCGCAACGAGCCGGCCGCGGTCGAGAAAGAAGTTCAGGTATCCGCCCCCTTCCACGCGCGCTTCGCGGACCGCGGCGGGAAGCTCGACGCCCGCAGCGAGCTCGGTCGCGATCGCACGCGGCGCCTTTCGCAGCGTCTTGGCGAGGTCGAAGGCCGCCGGGGAGGCGAAGTCTCCCAGCGCGAGCGAGGGGGGACGCTCCAGCACGACGCGCTCGAGCCGCGCTCCCCAGAGCCGCTCCGCGGCGGCCGCGACGGCGGCGGAGAGGTCGGCACGGATCGAGTCGAGCGAGTCGGCGGCGGTCATGGGGCGGGCATGTTAGTCCAACGTCCGCCGACTCGATGGGCGCCCGAGCTGCGGAGGATCTGACCCCTGCGGGATCAGACCCGGATGGAACCCAGCGAGCGGGTTACCATCTTCCCCATGGAAACCGTCGTCCGTTCCGTCGCGATCGAGACGAGCGCGTCCGACGCATTCGACGCGTTCACCCGCGTCGGAGAGCTCCTCTCCTGGTGGTGCGAGGGTGCTCTCGTCGGCCGCCGTCCCGGAGGCAACTGGGCGGTCGGCTTCACGGACGAGCGGGGCGCAACTCAGTCCACGCTCATGGGCAAGATCGAGACGTACGAGCCGGGCCGCCGGCTCGCGGTCCGCGACATCTCGTACGAGCGCCGGTCCGGCGAGCCGCTCGAAGGGCTGAGCTTTCTCCTGACCTTCCGGGAGAGCGACGGCAAGTGCCTGGTCACCGTCGAACAGGCGATTCCGGACGCGGGGCCGGCCTACGAGGCTTACCGCGCCGAGGCCGGCGCGGGCTGGGAGGAGCGTTTCGCCGACCTGAAGCGGTACCTCGAAGGTCCCCGCAGCCGGCGGGTGCTCATCGAGGCGGGACTGCCCGAGAACTGAAGCTCTAGAATCCCTCCATGGAAACGTCCGGCGCGACCTGCGAGCTCTGCGGCGGCACAGGCTGGGTCCTGGAGTCGATCGACGGCCGCAAGCAGGCGCGCCCCTGCTCCTGCCGCGCCGAGGCGCTCCGGCGGGAGCGGCTGGAGGCGGCCGAGATTCCGGTGCGAGGCGGTGCCGGCGACGTTCAGGCCCTTCGCATCATTTGGGACGGCGAGGATCGGCTTGCCGGAATTGACGATCAGCGAGGCCGCCACATTTCGCATGTCGGGCATCGGCAGGGAATCAACCGCACGGTTGACGACGATGAGATCGGCAAGCGTCGCCGCATTCTCGATCGCCGGCTCGGCATAGTCGGTGGTGTCGATCCAGTCCCAGGACACGCCTTCCCTGGCGAGCCGCGGCTCAAGGCGGGCGCGGTTCGCGGCCTCGCTCGAGCGCTCCATCTCGATCAGCATAGCGCCGCCGGAAATGCCGGTGGCATCCCCGACGAACGGCGTGACCAGGCTGACATCGAGGCAGGTGAGGTGGCCATTGACGGCGCGGGTGACGTCGAGCGCCGCCTGCAGTCGCGCTTCCTGGCCGTCGTCGTCGTGAATCATGACGAGAATGTTCTTCACGATGGGTCTCCTTGTCGGTTGATCTCAAATGCGGTCGTGGCGCTCGACCCCGAGCGTCCAGGCTGGGAGGGTCGCTGCAGGGGAAGGAGTTCGATCGAGGCCTGGTCGAGCATATCTCTCGAGGTCATCGCGGCCAGGCTCGCAAAAGGGGCCGGTCCGATGCGGCGCCAGGACAGCGCGATCAGCAGTGCGGCGAGAATGAGCAGCGCGACAGCCATCTGGCCCTCCCATCTTGCCGCGAGCCTAAGGAAGCGCCTGGGGGCCGCAAAATGCGCAATTTTACTTAGGACGAGTGCCCGCACTAGGGAGAATTGCCTATATACGCCCCGTACGGCCCGCTCGCTACGCGGCCTGTTGGAGGGTTCATGCAGACCAAGATGAAAGCCGCGATCTTCGTCGAGCCCGGCCGGATCGTTCTCGACGAGAAGCCGATCCCGGACGTCGGGCCGCTCGACGCGCTGATCCGGATCACCACGACCACGATCTGCGGCACCGACGTCCACATCCTCAAGGGCGAGTATCCGGTCGCGCGAGGGCTGACCATCGGCCACGAGCCGGTCGGCGTGATCGAGAAGCTCGGCTCGGCGGTGCAGGGCTATCGAGGAGGGCCAGCGCGTCATCGCCGGCGCGATCACGCCCAGCGGGCACAGCGACGCCTGCCTGTGCGGCTGCCATGCGCAGGACGGGCCGGCACCAAGCATGGCTGGAAGCCGCTCGGCGGCTGGCGCTTCGGCAACACGATCGACGGCTCCCAGGCCGAGTACGTGCTGGTGCCCGACGCCATGGCGAACCTCGCCCCGGTGCCCGACGGGCTCACCGACGAGCAGGTGCTGATGTGCCCCGACATCATGTCGACCGGCTTCTCCGGCGCGGAGAGCGGCGGCATCCGCATCGGCGACACGGTGGCCGTGTTCGCGCAGGGTCCGATCGGCCTGTGCGCCGACGGCCGGCGCGCGGCTGATGGGCGCGACGACGATCATCGGCGTCGAGAGCGTGCCCGACGCGCATGGAGATGGCGCGCGCGGATGGGCGCGGACCATGTCGTCGACTTCAGCCGGGCCGACCCGGTGGAGGAGATCATGCGGCTCACCGACGGCCGCGGCGTCGACGTGGCGATCGAGGCGCTCGGGCACGCAGGAGACGTTCGAGGCTGCGCTGCGCGTGCTGCGGCCCGGCGGCACGCTGTCGTCGCTCGGCGTCTATTCGGGCGATCTCAGGATTCCGCTCGACGCCTTCATGGCCGGGCTCGGCGACCACACGATCGTGACGACGCTCTGCCCCGGCGGCAAGGAGCGCATGCGGCGGCTGATGGAGGTCGATCGCCTCAGGGCGCGTCGACACGCGCCCGCTGGTGACGCACCGCTTCAAGCTCGACCAGATCGAGGAGGCCTACGACCTGTTCGCGCATCAGCGCGACGGCGTGCTCAAGGTCGCGATCACGCCATGACGGCGCCGTCGGGGTTCTGCCTGGCGGCCAGTTTGATCGCCGACCTCATAGTCTCGCGCGTAGCGCGGCTTGACCCCATGCTCCTCGAACAAGCGGCCGCAACGTGCGAAGCAAGTTCCGCCGGACGCCGCACAATATGATCCGGATGCCCGCGCGCTCGGCCTCGACAAGCAGCTCGTGAACCGCGATCGCCCCGCTCGCGTCGAGGAAGGGCACCCGCTCCAGGCGCAGGATGATCGTCTCGGGCGAGGCGCCGACACGCTTGAAGGCTTCGAGCAGGGTCTGGGCGACGCCGAAGAAGAACGGGCCGTTGATCGCGAACACCTCGACGCCTGCGGGCAGCCGGTCGCGCTGCGAGGCGTCGTCGGCCTCCTCCAGATCCTCGCTCGAGGTGATTGTCGCGCCCTCGCTCATTCGGGCCATGAACAATAGGCTAGCCAGCGTCACCCCGACGCCGATCGCCACCGTGAGGTCGACGAGGATCGTGAGCCCGAAAGTCAGGAGCAGCACGAGTCCGCTCGCCGAGGCGGACAATGGCGTGAGCAGGGACGACGAACCGGTCGCGCCTCGCTCATGCCCCAGGCGACGAGGAACAGGATTGTCGGCGAGCACCGCCATCGGCACACAGGCGCCATGAGATCGGTCTGCGAAGATGACGAAGAGGGAGCAGGAAGGGCGGCATGGCAGAATGCCCGGCCACCGGGCTTGCGGGCCGCCGGCTCTTGATGTTGGCGGCGGTGCGCGCGATCGCGCCCGTCGCGGGCAGCCCGCCGAACAAGGCGGAGGCGAGGTTGGCCGACGCCCTGGCCGACGAGCTCCTGATTGGAGCGGTGCCGGAATCCCGTCATGCCGTCGGCCACCACCGCCGACAGCAGCGACTCGATCCCGGCGAGGAAGGCGATGGTGAACGCGGCCGGCTGGCCAGCGCCTCGATCTTCGCCAGCGAGAAAGCCGGCAGGGCCGGCAATGGGCAGCCCGCCGGCCATCCGGAATCGCGAGCCGATCGTGTCCACGGGGAGGGCCAGCAGCCAGACCAGGATGGAGCCGGCGGCGATCGCGATCAGGAAGGCGGGGAGAGGCGCGGCGCCCAGCGGCGCAGCATGATGATCAGGGCGAGCGAGCCCGCGGCCACGGCCGTCGTCGTCGGGATCGATCCTGTCGAGGACGCCTAGATAAGTCGACCATCTGGGCAGAAAGTCGGCGGGAAGCCGTTCGATACCGAGCCCCAGGAAATCATTGACCTGGCTGGACGCGATGATGACGGCGATGCCGGCGGTAAAGCCGGTGATCACCGGATGTGGGACGTATCGGATGACCCGACCGGCGCCGGCATATCCCGCGACGATCAGGATGATCCCCGCCATCAAGGTCGCAGGACCAGCCCGTCATAGCCATGGACGGCGATGACGTTGAACACGACGACGACGAAGGCGCCGGTCGGGCCGCCGATCTGGGTGCGCGAGCCGCCGAGGAAGGAGATGAAGAAGCCGGCGATTATCGCGGTGAGCAGCCCCTTGTCGGGCGAGGCGCCGCTGGCGATGCCGAGCGCCATTGCGAGGGGAAGCGCGATGACCGCCACGGTGAGGCCGGCGACGGCGTCGGCCCTGAACTGCTTGAGGCCATAGCCCTCGCGCAGCGCCGTGATCAGCTTCGGCGTGAACTGTCCCGATGGCGCTCGGGGGCTTGCTCTTGGGGCGGGGCCTGCTTCTCATCATCCGACCTTATCGTCTCCTCAAGGACGCGCGTCTATTTGCGCAGCAGCTTGTTCATGTCGGTGACGAAGACCGCGGTCGACCAGCCGATCAACAGGAAGCCCGCCAGGCCTTCGACCGCGCCGACGAGGCGCCACTGGGCGGGGAAGGCGATGTCGGGATGGCCGAGCGTCGCATAAGCCGAGGTCGAGAAATAGAGCGCCTGCTCCAGGTCCTGGATCGCGCCGACCGCGAGATAGAATGGCGCGAACAGGCCGATCTCGAGCGTGTGGAGGGCGAACAGGCCGAGCGCCATCGAGATGAGCAGGCCGAAAGCGCCGAAGTCGAGGCGGTGCGCCTGCAAAGGCTTTCGTCCTCGAGCTTGAGCAGCCTGGTGATCAGGATCACGCCGAGGGCGTGAACAAGGGTCATCAGGATGACGAGCGCGATAGGCGACGACGATCTGGGTACCAAGCTGCATCGGGGAGCTCCCGCTCTTGCCGCTTCGGTCTTGGGTCTGGGCCGCACCCTCATCCATCCGGGAATCCACCTAACGCCGCTCGCCGGCCGGGCGCATAAGAGCCGGCAATGGACAGCTCTGCACCGGACCGGAATCAGGGACTCAGCGAGGCCGAGGCCGCCCGGCGGCTGGGCCAATTCGGCCCGAACCGGATCCGCGAGGTGCGCCGGAGGGCCTGATCGACGTCGCGCGCGGCACGCTGAGGGAGCCGATGTTCCTGCTGCTGCTGGGCGCGGCGGCGCTCTATCTCATGTTCGGCGGTCTGGGCGAGGGGCTGTTCCTGCTCGCCGGCGCCCTGGTCTCGATCGGCCTCGTCATCTTCCAGGAGGCGCGCAGCGAGCGGGCGCTCGCCGCGCTCAACGCGCTCGCCGAGCCGATCGTGCGCGTGATCCGCGGCGGCGAGCAGAAGCTCGATGCCGGCGACCGAGCTGGTTCCGGGCGACTTGTTCGTCGTCGCGCGAGGGAAGCCGCCTGCCGGCCGATGCGCTGCTGGTCGGCGGCGACGCGCTCAGCGTCGACGAATTCGCGCTGACCGGCGAGGCGGCGCCAGGTGCACCAAGTGCGCCGGGCGAGGAAGGAGGCGAAGCCGCGTCGCTTGTCGGCCGGGCACCCTGATCGTCTGCGGCCAGGGCTTCGCGACGGTGACCCGGACCGGGCGCCGCGACGCGCTTCGGCCAGATCGGCGCCGCGCTTGCCGCCATTTCGCGAGGAGCCGACGCTGCTCCAGCGCAAGTCGGCCGGCTGATCGCGCGGCTCGGCGTGATCGCGCTCGTCTTCTGCGCGATCGTGACCGCCGCTTACGGCTGGATCCGGGACGACTGGTTCGCTGGCGCGCTGGCCGGGATCACGCTGGCCATCGCCGCTGCTGCCCGAAGAATTCCCGATGGTGCTGGCCGTCTTCATGGCGCTCGGCGCCTGGCGCCTGGCCCGGCACAATGTGCTGGTCCGCCGCTCCGCCGTGATCGAGACGCTCGGCGCGACCACGTTGCTGTGCGTCGACAAGACCGGCACGCTGACCGAGAACCGGATGACCTGGTCGTCCGTCTGGCGCGACGGACGGGTGCACGAGCTCGGCGCTGCGAGCATCCGCGACGAGTCGCGGCCCTGCTCGCCAGCGGCCATGCTGGCCTCGGCGGTCCAGTCCCACGATCCGATGGACGCGGCTGTGCATGCGCGTGCGCGGGCCCCCGCCGGGCGCGCGGGCGATCCGCTCCTATCCTCTGCGGCCCTCGTTGCTCGCCTTCGTCCAGGTCTGGGAGGAGGACGCGGCGATCGTCTATGCCGCCAAAGGCGCGCCGGAGGCGATATTCGCCATGTCGCGGGCTCGATGGCGCGGACGTCCGCGCCGCCGAGGCAGCGGTGGCGCAGCTGGCAGCCGGGCATGCGCGTGCTCGGCGTCGCCGAGGCGCGCTTGCCCGCGACGGTGGCGCGCGACCCGGAGGAGCTGCGTTTCGGTTCCGGGGCTGCTCGGCTTCGAGGATCCGGTGCGGGCCGACGTGCCCGGCGCCCTGGCCGAGGCCCGGCGCGCCGGGCGTCGCGGTGGCGATGGTCACGGGCGACTATCCCGCGACCGCGCTGGCGATCGCGCGCCAGGCCGGGATCGGACGCGAAGGCGGGCGTGGTGACCGGCGCCGAGATCGAGCGCGGCGCCGCGTTCGCGGCCGAGCGCCCGGCGTGTTCGCCCGCGTCATGCCCGAGCAGAAGCTGGCGCTGGTCGAGCGCTCAAGGCGGCCGGCCATGTCGTCGCGATGACCGGAGACGGCATCAACGACGCGCCCGCGCTGGCCGCCGCCGCACATCGGCATTGCCATGGGGCGGCGGGGCACCGACGTCGCGCGCGAGGCCGCCGACCTCATCCTGCTCGACGACCGCTTCGCCTCGATCATCGCGCGGCATCCGGCTCGGGCGGCGGATCTTCGCGAACCTGCGGCGGGCGATGATCTACATCCCGCCATCCACGTGCCGATCGCCGGCCTCGCCTTGCTGCCGATCCTGCTCGGCCTGCCGCCGATGCTGTATCCGATGCACGTCGTCCTGCTGGAGCTTCTCGTCGATCCGCTCTGCTCA
>CAVXYF010000015.1:0-26174 GCA_963765835.1 uncultured Acidobacteriota bacterium
GGACGAGCCCTTTGGGGCGCTCGACCCGATCGCGCGCCGCGCGACTGCAGCGGGAGTTCCTGGACTGGAAGCGCCGACTCGCGCAAGGCCGTGCTGCTGGTGACGCACGACCTGCGGGAGGCGTTCCGGCTGGGCGACCGCGTCGCGATCCTCGACCGCGGGCCGCGTACGGCAGGTCGGGACGTCTCGGGAGATCCTCGAATGCGCCGGCGGACGACTTCGTCCGCGAGTTCGTCTCCGACGAGCTGCCGGCGTGGGTCCCGCAATGAGCTCGTTCGGCTCCTACTTCTGGGAGCGACGGGCGGAGATCGCCGCGCTCACCGGCGAGCACGTCGTCCTCGTCTTGCTGTCGACGGCGCTCGCCGTGGCAATCGGCGTTCCGCTCGGCGTGGCGCTCACCCGGCGGCCCGCGGCTGGCCCGGCCAGTGCTCGGCTTCGCGAACGTCGTCCAGACGATCCCGAGCCTGGCGCTCTTCGGGTTCCTGATCCCGCTGCCGTTCATCGGGGGGATCGGCGCCCGGACCGCCATCGCCGCGCTCGTCGTGTACGCTCTCCTTCCGATCCTGCGCAACACGCTACGCCGGGATTGCGCTCGGTCGACCCCGCGGTCGTCGAGGCGGCGATCGGGGCTCGGGCATGACTCCGCGCCAGCGCCTGCGCGCTCGGTCGAGCTGCCGCTCGCGCTGCCGGTCGTCCTCGCGGGCGTGCGCATCGCCGCCGGTCGTCTCGATCGGGCTGGCCACGATCGCGGCGGCGATCGGCGCGGGAGGGCTGGGCGTTCTCATCTACCGCGGCGTCGCGATCGTGGACCACCGGCTGATCCTCGCCGGCGCGGTGCCGGCCGCGCGCTGGCCCTCGCCGCTGGGCGCCGACGGGCTGCTCGGCGGCGGTAGTCGAAGCGGCGGCTCGCGCCGTGAAGCGCCGCGGTGGATCGCGATCCTCCTGACTCGTCGGCTGCGTGCCGTGCCGTCGGCGGAGCGCTCGGTCCGGATCGGGTCGAAGAACTTCTCGGAGCAGGTGATCCTGGGCGAGATCGCGGCGCAGGGCGCTCGAAGCGCGCGGGATGCGCGTCGACCGCCGGTTGAATCTCGGCGGCACCTTCGTCTGCCACCGGGCGCTCGACGGCCGGCGAGCTCGACCTCTACCCCGAGTACACCGGCACGGCGCTACACGGCGATCCTCGCGCAGCAAGCCGCTCTCCGACCCGGCGCGCGTGTTCGCCGGACGTGTCGCGCGGGAGTACCGCGCGACGCTGGCGACTCGCCTGGTCGCCGCCGCTCGGCTTCGAGAACACGTTCGCGCTCGTCGATGCGGGGCGACGACGCCCGGCGCGCTGGGGATCTGCGCAGGATCTCCGACCTCGCGCGCGCACCCGGACCGGATCCGGCCGCGGCTTCGGCTACGAGTTCCTCGAGCGGGAGGACGGATTCCCCGGGCTCGCGCGGACGTACGGGCTGCGCTTCGCGGAGCCGCCCGCGCGAGATGGACCTCGGCCTGCTCTACCAGCGCGCTCGCAGAGCGCGCAGGTCGACCTCGTCGCCGGCAACTCGACCGACGGACTGATCGACGCCATCGGCGGAGTCGCATGCTCGAGGACGACCGGCGCTACTTCCCGCCCTACGAGGCGGCCTTCGTGGTCCGCGGCGAAATCTGGAACCGCCCCGCGGTCCGCGGATTTTTGGAATCGCTCGGCGGGAAAATCGACGTGAAGACGATGCGGCGGTTGAACGCCGCCGTGGACAAGGACAAGCGACGTCCCGAGGACGTCGCGAAGGAGTTCCTGGCGACGCTTAAGGTCTCGATGAGCCGGAACGTCGGGACGACGTCCCGTCCCAGCACGCTCCGCAGGACCGTCGCGTGCAGCACCTCGTCCGAAAGGATCCTTCCTGCCGACGCGGCGAGCGCACGGTCTTTGAACTTGTCGACGACCGTCAGGTACGCCCGGGCCGCCCCGACCTCGAGCTTGAAGGCAAGCTCCAGGACGTCCTTCTCGTTGGCGAGGGGAACTCCGAAGACGTACTCCTTCTTCGGCTCCACGGGGCTTCCGCCCTTGCGACGGACCGCGTCGACGACCAGGTCGCGGTGGATCTCGTGGCTGCCCTGGAAGAGGAGACCGACCTCCTTCGTCTTCTCCGAGAGAAGTCCGCTCTTTCCGGCCAGGCCGTAGGCCCAGATCGCCTCGTGCTCCAGCGCGAGCGCGGTGTTCAACAGCGTCACGTCCTCGCCGGGCTCGGGCGGCGTCGCCCGGGATATCGCGATGAGCGGTTGGCCGGCGGCGGCGAGGCCGAGCGCGAGCCCGGTCCGGGCGGCCGTCCGGAAGAAGTCGCGGCGGGGTCGGGGGATGGTCACGATTTCACCTCCGTTTGGCGACGTTCGATTGGAAACTTTTCGGGCTCGAAGACTACTCCAACTCGCGAAAAAAACCCCGGTCCGGCGGGTTGCCGGACCGGGGCAGGAATCCCTCCCGAAGATCGCCTTACTGGTCGGACTCCGAGCCGAAGGTGAGGATCACGGCGCGTTGTCGTGACGGTGGGTGTAACCGGAGTGCGGAGTGGCGAGGTATGGGAATGCCGGGTTGTACGCCTTGTCCGGTCCGTCGACCCCGTCGCCGAGGGCGTTGTTCGGCGAGACGTTGAATCCCTGGACGAGAACCCCCGCCAGGATCTGGAGCTCGATGTCGACGACGTCGTCGTAGGGCCGTCGTCCGTTCGGGAAGCCGGCCAGGTCCCCTCCCAGGACGCCCATGCGGTTGGCGAGCGAGGGGGGGGTCGGGAACACCGCGACGTTCAGACGGAGCTGATCGGAGACGACCTCGCCCGGGCGCCGGGTCAGGCCGTCGACTCCGAGAACGACCGCGAGGAGGTCGTTGCGCGGCGCGGCGGGGGAGTCGATGTTGAACAGGCCCTTCAGGAGCTTGGGAACCTCCGGATCCAGCACGGACGCCGCGAACTGCGCGTCGTCCTTGGGGAAAGAGGCGTTGAAGACGTCTTTCCCGGCGAGCGGGATGACGACCTCGTTGACGAGAGGAACCGCGAGGCGTGAGACCTGGACCCACTCGCCGGATTCGGAAGGCTTGTCACCGGTCGAGGAGAGGACGCGGTTCTTCAGGCGCCACGTCGAGGACCACATGCTGATGATCGCGTTGGGGTCGGAGGGGTCGGTCGGGAACGTGTGGTTCTTCGTGAGCTGATAGGCCGGCACCGACAGCGCGATCGTGTGGGTGTTGAAGCCCGCGAGGTCGTTCTTGCCGCCGCCGACGTTGCCGGGAAGCGTGCCGGGCCGGAAGTTGATCAGGTCGAAGATCATTCCGAGGTCCGCGTAGAAGCCGTCGGCGCGCGGACCCGCGAAGACCTTTGTGTCCTGGTCGATCGTGTAGACGGTCTCCGCGATGCGGGAGCCTTTGCCATAGCCGGAGCCGGCGGGATCTCCCGGGAAGGATTTGGGGCCGACGTTGTTCGGCGCCTCGAGCAGCTCGTCTCCGAGCAGGATTTTCGCCCCCGCTCCCTGGTTCGGCGACGGGCCCACGATCTTTTCGACCTTGTAGGTGTAGTAGACGTTCAGGTTCGGGTCGTTGGGGGAGAGCACCGGACCCGTGTTCTGGAGCCAGGTGTCCCCGTTGCGGACGTTCCGGGTGAACTGGATGCGGTAGACG
This sequence comes from uncultured Acidobacteriota bacterium, assembly GCA_963765835.1. Taxonomy (GTDB): domain Bacteria; phylum Acidobacteriota; class Thermoanaerobaculia; order UBA5066; family Gp7-AA6; genus Gp7-AA6. The sequence continues at coordinate 3,653 of CAVXYF010000015.1, forward strand.
ATGTCCTCGACGGCGTCCCCGTCCGAGTCGATGTTGAACTCGTAACGGATCTTCTCGCCGAAGTGCGAGAAGTTCGGTCCGCCGGCCGGCTCCTCCAGCGGGATCCAGTTGCCGAGCAGGATCACCCTCCCGCCGTCGTTCGGATCCATGAAGAAGTAGGTGTCGGTGTTGTCCGCCTCGGGATCCGAGCTGATCAGGGGGGCTTCCCGGTGGCTCGACGCCATCGAGGCGGACGGCAGAAGCAGGGCCACCGTGGCCAGGGCGGCCGCGGCCAGCCAGATCGCGGCGTTTTTCTTCGACCCTCGGGGTTTCGCAGTCATCGCTCTCTCCTCCTTTAGTTAAGCGGAAGGGATACGGCCGGCCAAACGAGTTGGATTTCCGCCGGACGGAAACCGTGGGATAACCTTCCGGACCTCTCAGCCAAACGCCGAATGGACGTCCGTTCTGAACCGAGAGACCCGGGAACAGGCGACCGCGCTCTCGTCGCGGCGATGGTCGCCCGGGACGCCGACGCCGTTGCGCGGCTGTACGACCGGCACGCGGCCCGGCTGCTCGGAGTGGCGTACCGGATTCTCGGCGAGACCGGCGAAGCCGAGGAGGTCGTCCAGGAGGTCTTTCTCTACGCCTGGCGGGCGGCTTCCTCGTTCGACCCCTTCCGGGGCAGCGTCCTCGCCTGGCTGATGGTCGCGACCCGCAGCCGGGCAATCGACCGAATCCGGACGCGAAAGTCCTCCGTCTCGCCGGACGAAAGGGGCCGCGATCCGCTCGCCGACCTGCCGGCGGGAGACGACGTCGAAGGGGACGCGGCGTCGCGCGAGTGGGAGACGGTCTGCCGAGGGGCGGTCGGCGAGCTACCGGAGGAGCAGCGCCGCGCCCTGGAGCTGGCGTTCTTCGACGGCCTGACCCACCAGGAGATCGCGGAGAAGACCGCGACCCCTCTCGGCACCGTCAAGACACGGATCCGCCTGGGCTTGATGAAACTCCGGGAGCGCGTCCGCCCGTACTCCGGAAGAGACCAGAAGAATGCATAGCGACCGGCACGAGGAGCTTCTTTCCCTGGCGGCTCTCGGGGCCCCGCTGGCGGGCGACTCCGCGGACTACGAGCGCCTCCTCGAAGAGCGCTGCTCCGTCTGCGAGGCCCTGCTCCCGGATCTCAAGGCGGCGGCGGCGGCTCTCGGCGCGCTCCCGCCCTCGCGCCGGCCGCGACCCGGGCTGCGCGCCGAGGTGCTCGCGTCGCTCGGACCGGCCCGGACCGAGCCGCAGCAGCGCAGCGCACCCTCGGGCCTCGCGGGCTGGGCCTTTGCCGCGGCTGCCGCGCTCCTCTTCGTAATCGTCGGCCTGGACGACGCCCGCCTCCGGCGGCAGCGGGAGGAGCTGCGCGCCCGAAACTCGGACCTCGCCGAGCGCGTCGAGTCGGCCCGCTCCGACCTCGCGCGGCGAGATCTTCGCGCGCGGGTGATGGAGAGCGACGACGTCCGGATGCTGTTCCTGGGCGGCCACGGTCCGCAGCCCGGCGCGCGGGCGAAGGTGTTCTGGAGTCCGGCGGCGAAGCGCGGGGTCCTCGTCGCGGCCAACCTCGAGCCTCTGCCGGCGGATCGCCAGTACCAGCTCTGGGTCTTCGTGGACGGCAAGCCGGTCGATGCCGGAGTGTTCGACGTCGACCCCTCCGGGAAGACCCTGTTCGAGTCGAAGGATCTCCCCGCCGTCCGAACCGCCGAGAACTTCGCGGTGACGGTCGAGCCCCGCGGCGGCCTGCCGCAGCCCTCCGGGCCCATCGTGCTGCTGGGCTCGCCTTCGGCGAGCTGAAAGCCGCCCCCTACGGAAAAAAGAACGCCGCCCGATTTCTCGGAGCGGCGTGTTCAGGTCGGTCCAGCCAGTTTGTGCGAAAGGCGCGGTGCCGACGGCTGTTCTCCGAAGCAAACCCCGTGCCGGATTCGGGGTATCGCCGCAGGACCGCCTCCCGGCGCTACGGAGCTGCGCCGAGATCTGACCCCTTCGGAGCCGGATGCCTTCGGAATCCGACTCCTCCGGAATCAGACCCCGGAGCTACTCCAGGCGCTTGATGATGTGCCAGCCGAACGGGCTCCGGGCCGGGTCGTACTCCGCCAGGCCGATCCCACCCGGCGCGAGCGAGAAGCCCACCTCGCCGAAGGCCGGCACCATCCGGTCCCGCGAGAATTCGTCGGCGGAGGGGGTCACGCCCGAGTTGGCGAGGCCGTAGATACCGGGAGCGCGGTCGTCCGTGTAGGTCTTGACGAGAGTGTCGAAGTCCTCCCCCTTCTTCGCGCGGTCGAGGATCTCCATGGCGAGGGTCCGAGCTTCTTCCTGGCTGCGCGTGATGTTCTTTCCGGGCACCTTGCCGGCGAAGGAAATCAGGATGTGCTGGACCTTGATGTGGTCGCCGGCCGAAGGAGCGGGCGCGGCGGCTGCGGCCGGCGCGGGCGGAGCGGGGGCCGGCTCGGCCGCGGCTTGCGCCGACGGCGCTGCCGGCTCCGGAGTCGTCGACGGGCTCTTGCAGGCGATCCAGGGAAGGACGAGGACGGCCACGGCGATCGGGAGCAACGGGCGTTTCACGAACATCGGCACCTCCGACCGCGATTCTACGTTCGCCCGTGCACAATAAAGAGATGTCCGCTCTTCTCGCCTCAGTCCTCGCCGCGACGCTCGCCGCGACGGAACCGTCGCGCGAGCCGCCCGCGCTCGGGCTCGCGGTCAACCTGCCCGACTCCGCCCCGGCCGCCGAGCGGCAGAAGGCCCTCGCCGACGTTCGCGCCGCGGGCGTCTCGCTGTTTGCCCTGGAGCTGTCGTGGCCGACGGCGGAACCGAAGCCGCGCCGCTACGATGTCGGGTCGGTCACCCGGACCGCTCGCCTGATGCGCCAGTCGGGCGCGGTCCTCCACCTCGACCTGCCGCTCGTCAACGGGCGCGCCCGCCAGGTCCCGGTCGATCTCGCGGCCGTCGCCTTCGACGATCCCCGGCTCTCGATCCGCCTGGGCCGCCTCCTCGACGCCCTCGGTCCGGCGCTCGCGGACTTTTCGACGCTCTCCCTGGGAAACGAGGCGGACTCCTACTTCTCGGACAAGCCCGAAGAGCTCCGCGCGTTCTTGAGCCTCTTCCGCGGCGCCGTCGAGTTCCTGAAAAAGAAGGCGCCCCGACTCCGGGTGGGAGTCGCTACCGCGTCGCCGGTGGACTCCCGGTTTCCGCTGGTCGCCGCCGCAATCCAGCAGAAGAATCCGGTGCTCTTCTACCTGTACGCGCCCTTCCTCCCGGACGCTCCGTTCCGTCACCGGCCCTCCGCCGCGATCGACCGGGACTGGGCGACCATCCTCGCGGGAGCGGCGGGCCGCCCGGTCGCGTTCACGGAGGTGAGCTACTCCTCCGCCCGGGAGAACGGCTCGAGCCCGGAACGCCAGGCGGATTTCGTCCGGCGGATGAGGAAAGTCCTCGACCGGACCGGTCGGGAGCGGCTCCTCTTCGCGCGGTACGTCCCGTGGCGGGATCCGGTACCGCCGCCGGTCCCGGCGGGGACTTCGCCCGAGGCGGCCATCCTCCGGCGCGCCGCGTTTTTCGCCCACCGGGGGTTGCAGAAGTCCGACGGCCGGCCGAAACCGGCATGGATCGAGTTCACGCGCCGCCCGGAAGCTCGAGCTGCGAAGCGAGAACCTTGATCTAATCTCCGGGACCCCGATGTCGCGCCCGCCCGTCACGCTCGACCGCTTCATCCTGGAGGGGCAGCGGGCGCATCCCGCCGCGACCGGGGAGCTGTCGCTCCTCCTCATGCGGATCGCGGTCGCGGGCAAGCGCATCGCGCGCGAGCTCGCGCTCGCCGACATCCAGCGCACTCACGGCTCGGCCGGCACCGAAAACGTCCAGGGAGAGGAGCAGAAGAAGCTCGACCTTCGCGCCAACGACATCCTCGTCGAGACCTTCGACTACGGCGGGCTGGTGAGCTTCGTGGCTTCCGAGGAGTTGGAGGAGCCGCACGTGTACCGGGGGGACTCGGCGGCCGGGGCTCGGTACGCCGTTCTCTTCGACCCGATGGACGGCTCCTCGAACATCGACGTGAACGGCACGCTCGGGACCATCTTCTCGATCCGGCCGCGGCGGGACGGAACGGAGGCGGACCTCCTTCGCCCCGGGACGGAGCAGGTGGCCGCGGGCTACGTCCTCCTCGGCCCGGCGGTGCTGCTCGTTTACACCAGCGGCGACGGCGTCCACCTCTTTGCGCTCGACCCGTCCATCGGGGAGTTCGTGCTGGTCCGCCGGGGTGTCCGGATGCCGAGGCAGGGTCGCGGCTACGCCGTCAACGAGGGGCGGCGCGGCGGCTGGTCGAACGCCGACCGCGCGTTCGTTGACTACCTCAAGGAGAGAGACGAGGCGACCGGGCGGCCCTACTCCACGCGGTACTCCGGGTCCATGGTCGGCGACGTCCACCGGATCTTGATCGACGGTGGGATCTACCTTTACCCGGCGGACGCCTCGTCCGGGAAGACCTCCGGGAAGATCCGGCTCCTTTACGAGAGTCACCCTCTCGCGTTCGTGGTCGAGCAGGCCGGCGGTCGTGCGTCGACGGGCACCGCGCGCGTGCTCGACCTCGCGCCGAAGAGACTCCACGACCGGATTCCGATCGCCATTGGAGGTCCCGTCGAAATCGAGTTGTACGAGAGCTTTATCCGCGAGCAGGGTGCTGCCGGGCGCGGATAAAACGCTGCTGATAGCCTTGGTCCGCGGCACAGACCGTGCATCTTTCTGGACTGAAGGAGGAGTTATGCGTTTGCCCGGCGACAAAGATGGAATCGTCTCGGGAGGGCACTCATCCGTGGGAGAGGGTGCGAAGTCGACCGAGCCCCACGACAGCGGCATCGTCTCCGGGGGTTCCAGCCAGCTGACCTCGAAGGACGAGCACACGCTGCAGAGCTACACCGTCGAAAAGGGCGATTCGCTGTCGAAGATCGCGAAGAAGGTCTACGGCAAGGCGAGTCTCTGGAGGCAGATCTACGAAGCCAACAAAGACAACATCAAGGACCCCGACTTGATTTACCCGGGTCAGGTTCTTCGCCTGCCCGCGCTCTGACCGGAGGAAACGAAATGAAGAAGCACGGATTTTTCCTGATCGCCGCGGCGGTCGCGCTCGCGGCCGCGACCGTGGCCTGCAAGAAGAAGGTCGAAACCACGGCCTACCCGGCGCCGAGCTCGGACGCCCCTGTGGCCATGGCGACCGCGGTCCCGGCCGGAGCGCGTGTCGAGAGGATCACGGTCGTCAAGGCGGTCAACTCCGACGACAGCCCGGGCGAGGCCATGACGACCTTCGGACCCAGGGACACGGTCTACGTTTCGATGTGGACCGCGAGCGCTCCCGTGGGAACCGAGATCGCGGCCCGCTGGTACGGTCCGAACGGCGAGCAGATCACGGAAGACAAGATCGTCACGGACAAGGCGGGGGACGGCTACACGAGCTTCCACGCCGCGAACACCAAGGGCTGGGCGGCCGGCCAATACCGGGTGGACATCCTGCTGAACGGCGCCCCGGCGGGTTCGACGACGTTCACGATTTCGTAAAACGGAACACGGAACAGGGAACACGGAACACGGAGCCTTCGGGCTCCGTTTTTTTCGTGTCTCGTGTCTCGTGTCTCGTGTCTCGTGTCTCGTGTCTCGTGTCTCGTGTCTCGTGTCCCGTGTCCCGTGTCCCGGCTACACGTTGAACTTGAACAGGATGACGTCTCCGTCGGCGACGACGTAGTCCCGGCCCTCCTGCCGCAGGAGCCCGCGCTCTCTCGATCCCGCGAGCGAGCCCGAAGCGACGAGGTCCGCGTAGGAAACGGTCTCCGCCTTGATGAATCCCCGCTCGAAGTCGGAGTGGATGACTCCGGCCGCCTCCGGAGCCGTGTAGCCCTCGTGGAACGTCCAGGCGCGCGCCTCCTTCTCGCTCGCGGTGAAGAAGGTGCGGAGCCCGAGTAAGTGATACACGGCGCGGATGAGCGTTCCCACGCCGGATTCGGCAACGCCCAGCCCCGCCAGGTATTCGGCGGCCTCCGCCGGCGGGAGCTCGGCCAGCTGGGACTCGATCTCGGCGGACACGACGACGGCCTCCGTGCCCACGTGGGTCTCGGCATAGTGGCGGACCGCCTGGACGCGGGGGAGCTCCGCCGACTTCGCCACCTCGTCCTCGCCGACGTTGGCCGCGAAGATCATGGGCCGCGACGTCAGGAGGAAGAGCCGCCGGGCGATCTCCTTCTCGGCGGAATCGAGCTCCAGGGTGAGGGCACGCTTGCCGGAGTCCAGGTGCTTCTCGAGCTTCTCGGCCACCGCGAGGAGCGCCTTCGACTCCTTGTCGCCGCCCCGCGCCGTCTTTTCCGCCTTGTCCCGGGAGCGCGCGACCGTTTCCAGGTCCGCGAGCACCAGCTCCGTCTTGACCGTCTCGATGTCGCCCAACGGATCGATGCCCCCCGCGACGTGGACGACGTCCCGGCTCTCGAAGCACCGGACGACCTCGACGATCGCGTCGACTTCCCGGATGTGCTGGAGGAACTTGTTTCCCAAACCCTCGCCCTGAGACGCCCCCTTCACCAGGCCGGCGATGTCCACGAACTCGATCGTCGTGGGCACGATTTTCGAGGTCCGCGAGATGGCGGCCAGCGTGTCGAGGCGTTCGTCCGGGACCGTGACGACGCCGACGTTCGGCTCGATCGTGCAGAAGGGGTAGTTCGCGGCCTCCGCCTTCCGCGTCCGGGTGAGGGCGTTGAAGAGCGTGGACTTGCCCACGTTCGGAAGACCGACGATTCCGGCTCGAAGCATTTCGACAGTCTATGGGTTGCCCTATGATTTGCCCGCGATGCGCCGCGTCATGAACTTCCTGCTCCTCGGACTGCCGGCCGCAGTCGCCGCCCGGCTTCTCGACGCGCCGGACTGGGTCACGCTCACCGCTTCCGCGATCTCGCTTCTGCCGCTCGCGGCGTGGATCGGCCGGGCGACCGAGCACGCCGCGGCGCGGATGGGTCCGGGGCTCGGCGGACTGCTGAACGCGACCTTCGGAAACGCGGCCGAGTTGATCATCGCGATCTTCGCCCTGCGCCGGGGATTGATCTCGCTCGTGAAGGCGTCGCTGACCGGCTCCATCATCGGCAACACGCTCCTGATCCTGGGCCTGTCCTGTCTCGTGGGCGGGCTTCGCCACGGAACCCAGAAGTTCGCGGTCGGACCGACCGGCAGGCACGCCGCGATGATGATCCTGGCGGTTTCCGCCATGGCGCTCCCCGCGGTCTTCGCGACGATCGAGAAGGACGCCTTCGTGCGCGAGGAAGTCTCGATCGGGGTTTCCATCCTCCTGCTCCTGACCTACGCGGCGTACGTCTACTTCTCGTACTTCTCGAAGCACCGGGAAGCCCCCGCGGGGGCGCCCGAGGTCGAGGTGGGGCAGCACGAGCCCTGGACCCTCCGCCGGTCGCTCCTGGTGCTGGCCGCGGCCGTGGCCGGAACCGCGGTCGCAAGCGAGATCCTCGTCCACGCGGTCGAGCCGGTCTCGCAGAGGGCGGGCATTTCGCAGCTCTTCCTGGGCCTGATCCTCATCCCCGTCGTGGGCAACGCCGCGGAGCACTACAGCGCGATCGTCTTCGCGTCCCGGAACAAGATGGACCTCGCGCTTTCGGTTGCCGCGAACTCCTCGACCCAGATCGCCGTGTTCGTCGCGCCGTTCCTCGTCCTGGTGAGCCTGTTCTTCCGGCCCATGGACCTGATTTTTCAGCCCATCGAGCTCGTGACCCTGTTCGCCTCGTCCGCCATATTTGCCTACATTTCGTTAGACGGTGAGACGAACTGGCTGGAGGGAGTCCAGCTCCTGGCGCTCTACCTGATCGCCGCGGTCGCCTTCTTTTTCCTCCCTGGCTAGGAAATCGGGCCGGGACCGCTGCGGGTGCAGGCCCCCTCGGGACCTGTCCCCGCGACTCACTTCTTTTCCCGCCGGCCGCCGGAATAGCCCCCCCGACCCGGGCGTTGCCCAGTTGCCCCCGGCAACGACATCCCGCTAAGATGGGTCCGGAATCCTCCGGCCATTTTGTCGAAAGAAAGGACCGCCCAACCCGTGAATTCGAACGGCAGGCTCATCCGTTTCTTCGCCGCGGCGTCCCTCCTCGCCGCCCTCTCGCTCCCGCACGTTCGGGGCACGTCCGCGACCGCCCTGGGCAGCCTTTCGGCGCTGATCGGCTCGTCCGGGAAGCTGAAAGCGATCTTCTCGCTGCCGGGCGATCCGTCGCTCGGGTCTCTGGCCGGAAGCACCGAACCCGGGGTGTACCCTCTCGCCGGAACCGGCGCAGCCGCCGAAGCGGCGCTCCAGCAGCTTTCGCTGATCGTCCTCAAGCCGTTTTCGGCGAAGGTCAACGGCCGTATCGGGACCTACCGGATGGGCAACTGGCCGTACGAGGGGAAGACTCCTCGCACCGCGAGCTACGCACCCCCGAAGGGTTTCATCGAGGTGACCCAGCAGACCTTCGGAGTCAGCGTTTCGGAGCACTTCAAGGTGGGCGAGTTCCTCACCAAGGACCAGAAAGACGTGTGGCCGAAGTACCTCGTCCTCGACCGGCGCCTCTTGGACAAGCTCGAGTTGACGATCGCGCAGCTGAACCAGATGGGCTACAAGGTCGGTGACTTCTCGGTGATGAGCGGCTTCCGGACGCCCCAATACAACGAGAAAGGAGTCGGCGCCGGCGGCCGCTCCGGGGTCTCCCGCCACCAGTACGGCGACGCCGCCGACGTGTACCCCGACGACGATCGCGACGGCCGGCTGGACGACCTGAACCGGGACGGCCGAGTGGACCTGAAGGACGCGAAGATTCTGGCCTCCGCGGCCGAGGCGGTCGAGGTTGCGAACCCTGAGCTCGTCGGCGGCATCGGCATCTATCCGGCCACGTCCGCGCACGGACCGTTCGTCCACATCGACGCGCGCGGGACCCGGGCGAGGTGGAACGGATAAGCAGGTTTCGGGTACCCGGTATCCGGTGTCCGGAAAGCTCGGGGCGACCCGGGCTTTTTCGTTGGTCTCCGGGCGAACCCGTCAGAGAATGCGGGCACCTTGACGCCCGTAATCGAGCGGATCGACCCGAAGACGGGCCTCCTCCGCGCGGTCTCCCGCTGGCAGATCGTCGCGCTCTCCGTCAACGACGTCATCGGGAGCGGCGTCTACCTGATCCTCCCGGTCTCCGCGGCGCTGCTGCTGGGTCCGGCGAGCGTCTGGGCCATCCTCGCCGCAGGATTCGCGGTCCTCCTCCTGGTGCTCTGTTTCGCGGAGGCCTCCAGCCTGTTCGACCGGCCCGGCGGGGCCATCGTCTACACGCAGGCGGCCTTCGGCGACTTCGTCGGCTTCGAGGTCGGCTGGATGACGTGGATCGCGCGGATTTCCTCGATTGCGGGACTCTCCGTGTTCTTCGCGCGGGCGGTGGGATACCTCTGGCCGGCCGCGAAGAGCGGCGTCGGCCAGTGGGTGACGATCGTGCTTCCGCTGCTGGTGCTCACGTGGATCAACGTCCGCGGCGTGAAGTCGGGCGCGCGGACCGCGGTCGTCCTCGCGTGGGGAAAGGTCGTGCCGCTCGTCCTCTTCGTCGCGGTCGGCCTGTTCTGGGTGGACTGGGACCGCATCTTTCCGGTCCCGATGCCCGAGCGCGCGAACTTCATGAAGGCCGCGCTTCTCGTCCTCTTCGCGTACGCGGGCTTCGAGAACACTCCGGCGCCCGCGGGCGAGTTCCTGGACCCGAAGCGGGACGTGCCGTTCGCGCTGATCATGCAGATCGTCATCGTCACCGCGATTTACACGACCGTGCAGCTCGTCGCCCTCGGGACCGTGCCCAACCTCGGCGCCTCGCCCACGCCGCTCGCCGACGCCGCCGCGATGATGATCGGGCCGGTCGGGGGGCTGATCCTGACGCTCGGCGCGGTGCTCTCGGTCCTGGGAACCAACAACAACACGGTGCTCGCCGGCCCGCGGTACCTCTACGCGCTGGCGGAGATGGGCAAGCTCCCGGCGGTCTTCGGAAAAATCCACCCGCGCTACCGGACGCCGTACGTCGCCATCGTCACGCAGACCGCGGTGGCGCTCCTCCTCATGCTGACCGGGACGGCCGAGGAGCTCGCCGTGCTTTCGGCGATCGCCCGCCTGGCGACCTACATCGGTACGGCCGCCGCCGTCCCGGTCCTGCGGCGCAAGCTGCCGGCCACGGCCCGGACGATCCGCCTGCCCGGCGGCCCCTTGATCCCGATCGCCGCTCTCGCGATCTGCCTCCTGTTCCTCTCGGCCGCCGAGCGAAAAAACTGGATCGCGGGCGGGGTGGCGCTGGCGGTCGGGGCCGTGATCTACGCCACGGCCCGCAGGCGGGAAAAAGAGGCCCCGGCCTAGGTTCGACCGGTCGCGGGTTGCCCTGTCCCCCGCCGTATGTTAAGAAACGCCTCCTCTTCCCCCATTGGCGTGAAATGACCGAACAGTCCATCGGTTCCGACGTCTTTGCCGTCCTGGGGATCCTCGTCCTCGAACGGGAGGCCGGGGGCCGGCTCCGGAGGATCGGTCCGGCACCCGCCTGGTTCACAAGCCTCCGCCCGGGCGCGGACGCGGGTCCCGAGGAGTTGAACCGCGCGATCGCCTTCCCCTTCCTCGAGAACTTTCTCTTAGACGCCGAGGCCTTCTGGACGGACACGGGGGCGGGCCGGCTCCGGTCGGGCCTCTGGTCGGAAACCGGGCCTCTGGGCGAGGAGGTCCAGCTGGAAGCCACGGCGGTCTGCCTGGGTCCGCGGAAAATCGTGCTGATCGAGAACCAGACGCTCTTTCACGACGAGAAACAGGCCATGCTCCAGAAAGCGAGGACCAGCACCTTGAAGAGGCGGGAACGGAAGCGGACGGAGGAGCGGAGACCCCGGTGAAGCCTGGAACGAGGACGGCGAACGACAGGCGCTCGAGGAAAAAGACAGGGAGGCGCGGGACCATGATGCCATCAGAAGACCAGAAGAAGGGCAACGGCGCGCCGGCGAAGAAGGAAGCCGCGCCGGCGGGAGGCGACAAGGCGGGCGGACAGAATCTCGAAAAGATTCGCGACATTCTCTTCGGCGCCCAGGTCGACGACTTCGAGAAGAAGTTCGCACGCCTGGAGGATCGGCTCCTGAAAGAGACGGCGGAATCCCGCGCCGAGACGAAGAAGCGGTTCGATTCCCTGGAGAGCTTCATCCGCAAGGAGGTCGAGTCGCTTGCCGAACGGCTGCGCGGCGAACAGGAAGAGCGGATGGACGCGGGCAAGGACCTGTCTCGCGAGCTGCGGGAGACGGCCAAGGGTCTCGAGAAGAAGCTCGCCGGCTTGGACGAGCAGACGACGAGAAGCCAGCGGGAGCTGCGGCAGCAGATCCTGGACCAGTCGAAGGCCCTGACCGAGGAGATCCGCACGCGGATCCGGGAGAGCGCGACGGCACTCTCCAAGGAGCTGAAGGAGCTGCGCGCCGAAAAGACCGACCGGACGGCGCTCGCGGGCCTCTTCACCGAGGCTGCGATGCGGCTCACCAATGAGACCAAGTCGCCCGGGAAGTCGTGACCTCGCCGACGGCGACTTCCGGCGGGGCTGAAGAACGGCTCCGCTGACGGGAGGCGGACCCGTGGATGACCCCACCGGGCGGGGTAACGGGAACGACTCCGCCGACTCCTCCTCTCAGCCGCCCGCGGATGCGCTGAAGGAGCTCCGCCGCCTCCTCTTCGTGGCCGAGGAGGAGCAGGTCTCGAAGCTCCAGGAGCGCCTGGACGACCCCGAGATCCACGCGGAGGACGTCAGCCGCGTGCTGCCCGAGGCGATCCTCCTCCGCACCGCGAGGGACGAGAAGCTCTCGCGCGCACTCCAGCCGACGGTGGAGGAGGCCATCCTGACCTCGGTCCGCCGCGACCCCCAGGTCCTCGTGGACGCACTTTTCCCGGTCATGGGTCCGGCGATCCGCAAAGCGATCGCGAGCGCGCTCGAGACGATGCTCGAGTCGTTCAACGAGACGCTCGAGAGGAGCTTGTCGGCCCAGGGGATCCGCTGGCGCCTGGAAGCGTGGCGGACCGGGAAGCCGATCGCCGAAGTGATTCTCCTGCGGACGCTGGTCTATCGCGTCGAGCAGGTGTTCTTGATCCACCGGAAGAGCGGCCTTCTTCTCCAGCACGTCTCCGCGACCGCCGCGCCGGGCGGCGACGCCGACATGATCGCTGGCATGCTGACGGCGATCCGGGACTTCGTCCACGACTCGTTCGGCGGCAAGGAGGGCCAGTCGCTCGACACCTTCCAGGTCGGAGAGCTGTCCGTCTGGGTGGAGCAGGGTCCGCTCGCGGCGCTCGCCGCGGTCATCCGCGGAAACGCTCCGAAGGACCTGCGCGGGACCTTCACCGACGCGATCGAGAAAATTCACCTCGAGAGCGCGGGCGCGCTCCAGGCGTTCGAGGGCGACGCGGCGCCGTTCGCGCGCAGCCGCCCTCACCTCGAGGCCTGCCTGAAGGGGGAGCGGCGGCAGAAGAAGGCGGAACCCGCCCCGGGAGCTCGAAACCGCCGGGCCGTCCGGTTCCTGCGCGCGACGGTGGCGGTCCTCGCCGTCGGCCTCGCGCTGTGGGCGTTCCTCGCCACGCGCCGGAACCGGCGCTGGGACACCTACCTCGGGAGACTCGCCTCCCAGCCGGGCCTCGTGGTGACCACCGCGGGGCGCCGCGGCGGGAAATACTTCGTGAACGGCCTGCGCGACCCGCTGGCGGCGGATCCCGTCGCAATGCTCGCGGCATCGAGCTTCTCCTCCCGAGACGTCGTCAGCGAGTGGAAGCCCTACCAGGCGCTCGCGCCGGAGGTCATCGCGAAGCGCGCGCGGTACGTCCTCGAGGCGCCGGCCTCGGTGACGCTCGCCGTCCGCGACGGCGCCCTCGTCGCGGCGGGTTCGGCGCCGGGTCACTGGATCCCGGAGGCGAGAGCCCGGTCCCGCGGGATCGCGGGGATCACTCGGTACGACGACTCCGCCGTCACCGACGTGGACGCGGGCCGGCTCGATGCGCTCCGAAGCCGGATCGAGGCGAGGGTTCTGCTCTTCCCGCGGGGTTCCTCCGAGCTCGCGCCGGCCGAGAGCGCGAAGCTGCGCGACACCGCGACCGACCTGGGTGAAGCGGCGCGCCTCGCCGCCGCGCTCGGGCGGACCCTCCGGCTCGAGGTGATCGGCCGCGGAGACAGCATCGGGACGGAGGAGGCGAACCTCGACCTGAGCCGCCGCCGCGCGGAGCGGATCGCCGACGCACTCCGCCCGGCCGGGCGCGGGGTGGTGACGTTCTCGGCCGCCGGGGTGGGCTCCGCGAAGCCGCTCAAGCCGGAGGTGACCGAGAACGACCGCGAGTGGAACCGCAGCGTCTCTTTTCACCTTGTCGCCGGGCCCGCGGATCGGGCAGGATCTCCGCGCCCATGATCCAGAAGAAGATCTGCATGCTGGGGGCGTCCGCGGTGGGGAAGACCAGCCTCGTCAGCCGGTTCGTCCGGAGCCTCTTCTCGGACAAGTACCACACGACCGTCGGCGTCAAGGTGGACAAGAAGGTCGTCGCGCTCGGGCAGGAGCAGATGGACCTGCTCCTCTGGGACCTCTACGGAGAGGACGAGTTCCAGAAGATCCGGGCGTCGTACCTGCGGGGCTCCTCCGGGTACGTGCTCGTGGTGGATGGAACCCGTCGCGAGACCCTCGAGAAGGCGGTCGTCCTTCAGAACCGCACCGAGGAAACCCTCGGAAGGGTCCCCTTCGTGCTCGTCGTCAACAAGTCGGACCTGACCGACAAGTGGGAAATCGACGACTCCGCGATCGAGGAGCTCGGCAAGCGCGGCTGGCCCGCGTTCCGCACGAGCGCCAAGACCGGCGAGGGCGTCGAGGAGGCCTTCCTCGCCCTGGCGCGACGGATGGCCGGAGAGGGAACCGCGTGAAAAAGCTCGTTCTCGCCTCGGTCTTGATCGCGGCCGAGGCGTTCGCCGGTCTGGCCCTCCAGAACCCGCCGCGGGCGACTCCACCCGCGGCGCCGGCTCCCGGTCCCGCGGCCGGCGCGCCGGAAGCTCCGCGCGTCGTGGCCCTCAAGGCCGCGCGGATGTTCGACGGGCGCTCGGACCGCACGGTCGCGAACGCGGTCGTCATCATCGAGGGAACCCGGATCCGCGAGGCCGGACCCGGGCTCGCCATTCCGCCGGACGCGACCGCCCTCGACCTCGGAGACGCGACGCTGCTCCCCGGTTTCATCGACTCGCACACCCACCTGACGGACGAGGCATCCGACAGCTGGCTCGCCGATTTCTACGAAGGCCTGCGCCGTCCGGTCCCGGAGAAGGCGATCGTCGCGACCGCGTACGCCCGGAAAGTCCTCGATGCCGGCTTCACGACGGTGAGAGACGTCGGCGCAGGCGAGGCGCTCGACGTCGGCCTCCGAAATGCCATCAACCGCGGGCTCGTCCCCGGCCCCCGGATGCTCGTCGCGCGCGAGGCCATCGGGGCGACGGGCGGCCACTGCGACCGCAACGGCTTCCCGGCGGGCACCTTCGGGGCGGAGCCCGGAACGGAGAAGGGAATCGTCAACGGAGCGGAGGAGGCGCGTCAGGCCGTCCGGCTGAACGTGAAGTACGGAGCGGACCTGATCAAGACCTGCGCGTCGGGGGGCGTGCTCTCGTTGAACGCCGACGTTTCGTCGCAGCAGCTCTCGGACGAAGAGCTCGCGGCCATCGTCGAGGAGACCCACCGGCTGGGGAAGAAGACGGCTGCGCACTCGCACGGCGATCGGGCGGCCCGCGCGGCGGCGCGCGCCGGCATCGACTCGATCGAGCACGGCTCCTTCCTGACCGACGAGACCTTCGCCGTCATGAAGTCGAAGGGGACCTACCTCGTCCCGACGCTGCTCGCGGGGGAGTGGACCGGAAACAAGGCCGAGAAATTTCCGCCCGCGATCGCGACCAAGGCGCGCGCCGCTCTGGCCGCGAGGTCCGACATGTTCAAGAGGGCGTTGAAGAGCGGCGTCCGGATCGCTTTCGGGACGGACTCCGGCGTTTCGCCCCACGGCATCAATGCGCAGGAGTTCAAGTTGATGGTCGACCTCGGAATGTCTCCGGCGGCTGCGCTGAGATCCGCCGGCCCTGCGGCCGCGGACCTGCTCGGTCTGGAAAAGCTGATCGGCACTCTCGAGAAGGGCAAGGAGGCCGACATCATCGCGGTCCCCGGGGACCCGCTCGCCGACATCCGCGCGACGGAGAGGGTCTTCTTCGTGATGAAGGCGGGGCGGATCGTCCGGTACTCGCCCCGCTGACTGTGACGGTCGGGATCTGACCCCTGCGGGATCAGACCCCGGACTGTTTTCTTAGAGTCTCGCCTTCAGCGCGGCGAACCGCGCGTCGTCCCCGCGGGTCAGGTTCGGCGGGACGCCCTGCGGGAACATCTGCTGGATCTCGGCGTCGATCTGCGCGAGCCGGTTGCCCGGATCCGGGTGCGTGCTCAGGAACTCGGGTTGCGAGGATCCGCCGCTCGCCTCCGCCAGGATCCGCATGACCTCTTTGAGCGACCGCGGGTCGTAGCCCGCCTCGCTCATGAACCGGACCCCGAAGTGGTCGGACTCGAGCTCGTCCTTTCGCCCGAACCGCATGTTGACGAGCTGCCCGACGGCCGCGGCGATCGCGGCCCCCTGTCGTCCGTCCGAGTTTTCGGAGGAGGCCGCGACGCCGGCCGCGCCGACGAGGGCGCCGGTCAACTGCGCCTTGGCGAGCTGCTCGGCGGAGTGACGTCCCACGACGTGTCCCACCTCGTGCCCGAGGACTCCCACGAGCTGCCCCTCGTTCTGCAGCCGGCGCAGGAGCGCCGCGGTGATGAAGACCTGTCCCCCCGGGAGAGCGAAGGCGTTGACCGTTTCGTTGTCACGCAGGACGTGAAAGTCGTACTGGTAGCCGGAGCCGCGCGCTGCGCTCCGCGACACGATCGACTCGCCCAGCTGCTCGACCGTGCTCTGCACCGTCGGATCCGGGTGGAGACCTCCGAACTGGGCGGCCATCTCGGGAGCGGTCTGCAGGCCGAGCGCCACCTCCTGATCCGGAGTCATGGAGACGTGCTGCTTTTCTCCCGTGACGGGGTTCACCTGCTGGTTGCAGTAGTAGTAGATTCCACCGATCACGGCGATGGCGACCGCCAGAAGCAAACGGCGCGATTGCATCGACCCCTCCTTCTCCTCGACTCTCTGTGAAACCGCCGCGACTTTGCCCTGCAGTTTATGGTCCAGCTCGCCGGACCTCGCCCGGTTTACGGGGCACATTCCTTGCTAGAATCCGGCCAGAAGTGTGGGGGGGTCAAAGGACCTTCTTCGGAATCCCGAAAACGAAAACGAAGGAAGTGAGGAACGGAATGAATCGGGTGCGATTCCCAGTCGCCGCGATCGGTTTGGGTCTCCTGTTCTGTTCACTCCCCGCGCTGGCGCAGGTCCCGGGTGCCGTAACCACGACAACCGAGAGCGGCGCCGCTCAAACACTCTTCGACGACAAGAGTGACGTGTTCTTCACGGCGGGTCCCACGGCCACGCCCTGCGCGGCCACGCGGTTCGTCAACGACGGCCAGTACTACTTCCAGGTCACCGACCTCTCGGGCACGGAGCTGCTGTCGTCGGACCCGGCGTCCGAAAGGCTCGTGACCGTGACGCACGGCGTGCTCGCGACCTACGACGGCCACACGCACGAGACCGACAGCGGCGGGCTCTCGGAGGAGTCCTCAAGCGGCGAGGAAGCGGAGGCCGCCCCGGTCCACGGACCCTGCGGCGCGCTGTCCGTCGGCCTCGCCCCGTTCCGCGACGCCGGCACCCGCGAGGCGTCCTACCTGCTGTGGCTGACGCCGCTCGCGCGCTTCAGCGGCGACCCGAGCCAGATCGACCCGGTCTGCGGCGAAGGCTGCTTCCACGGCTTCCGCCCCGAGTTTTCGCTGACTGCCGCGTTCCGCGTGGAAGACAAGCGGTTCTGCGAGGACTCGTTCTGCGTCTCGGGCGTGAAGTTCGAGGACCGCAACGGAAACGGAGTCCGCGACTCGGGCGAGCCGGGTCTGGCCGGCATCGAGATCCGCGCCGATGGGGAATCAGGAGTCCGGTTGGGCGGCCTGACCGGGGCTGACGGGGCCTTCGAGGTGTGCGGCCTCCACCACGGGGGAGAGTTTCGCGTCACCGAGGGCGTTCCGTTCGGGTACCAGCAGACCGGACCTCTCGATCGGCGTTTCAAGCGGCGGCTCATCGCGGAGGACCTCGGCTACTTCGTGATCCACTGCGACGAAGACTTCAGCGGCCTCGACTTCGGCAACCAGCTGGTCCCCAACGCCATCGGCGGAATCAAGTTCGAGGACCTGAACGCGAACGGAGTCCGCGATCCGGGTGAGCCGGGCCTGTCGGGATTCACGATCAGCCTTTCGCCGAACGCGCCGGGGCAACCGCCCCTGCAGAGCGTGGTCACCGACGCAAACGGGAACTTCCTGTTCAGCAACGTGACTCCGGGCACTTTCATCCTCTCCGAAACCCAGCGCCCCGGCTTCTCTTTGACCGTTCCGGCGCTGAACTCGATTCCCGTGACGCTCACGGCCGGCGGCAGCTCCATCGCCAACGAGTTCGGCAATTTCCGCGGCATCCTGACTGGGACGATCACCGGGACGAAGTTCCTGGACCTGAACGCGAACGGAGTGCGGGACGCCGGCGAGCCCGGACAGGCGGGCGTGACGATCACGCGCACGCCCTCGATCAACGATCCCTCGGGCGTGCAGCTCTCCGTGGTGACGGATGCGTCTGGCAACTTCACGTTCTCCAACGTTCCGTTCGGTAGCTTCACCCTGAACGAAACGGTTCCGGCCGGCTTCGCGCAGACCGCGCCGCCGGCGCCGGGCACGATCCCGGCCGCGATCAACTTCGCGAACCGGACCTCGTCGGGCCACCTCTTCGGGAATCGCACGCTGACCGGGACGATCAGCGGCGTGAAATTCAACGACTTGAACGGCAACGGGATTCGCGACTTCGGCGAGGCGGGGCTGCCGGGCGTCACGATCCGCATCACGGACGCCGGCGGCACCGTCACCACGACGACGAGCGACGCGTCGGGAGCCTTCTCGTTCACGAACCTCTCGGCCGGCAGCTACACCGTGTCGGAGGTCGTGCCGAACGGGTTCACGCAGACGGCCCCGGCGGCCCCTGGGACGTTCACGGCGAATTTGACCACGGGCCAGACGGTGGCCAACCTCCTCTTCGGGAACCAGGCGACGGTCGCCGGAAGCGATACGGGTTCCATCTCCGGCCGGAAGATCCTCGACCTGGACGGCAACGGCATCTTCGACGGAAACGATCGCGGGTTCGAGGGCATCGTGTTCGAGCTGCGCGACGCCGCCGGTACCGTGCGTACTGCGACTTCCGATGCGCAGGGCAACTTCACGTTCTCGAACCTTCCGGCGGGTACGTACGTTCTTTCCGAGATCCTGCCGCCGAACTTCTTCCAGACGTTCCCCGGCACGACGGGAGCTCCCGGGACTTACACGATCACTCTGACCACGGGACAGACAACGACCGGATTCCTGTTCCTGAACAAATGTTGAGAGCGCATTCGCGCGGAGGCTTGAAGATGAGGAAATTTAAATTCGGGATCCTGACAACGGCGATCGCGCTCCTCTTCGCGGCGGGGGTGGCGTCGGCGCAAACCTCCGACGTGGACGACCGGGTCTTCACCCCGGAAGACCTTCGCTGCGAGTTCTACCTCGGGCCTCACGTCGGGTACACCTTCATCGGTGACGACGACTTCCGGTGCGAGACCTGCGGCGAGCAGGAGGACTACATCTTCTACGGCGGCCGGCTCGGGTACTACGTCAGCAGCCGGTTCGCGCTGGAGGGGACGGTCCAGTACTTCACCCTCGCCCCCGAGTACTGGGAGCTCACCATCGGCGGCCTCTTCAACTTCACGCCCCGGACGCGCGGCTGGAACACGTACCTCGGGTTCGGCGGCGGCGTCTCGGGCGAGGATCCGTTCAGCGACTCGGTTCCAATCGCCTACCTGGCGTTCGGGTCCGAGTACCGGTTCAACAAGGCCGTCGGGTTGCGGCTCGAGCTCAAGGGCGTCTACAACTTCGAGACCGACCTCGAAGACCGGTTCGGCACGTTCACGCAGGACAGCCGGGTCGACTTTCAGCCGAACATTGGCCTTCTCTTCCACTTCGGCGGTTGCGCGGGTCCGGCCGTGATCGTGCCGCCTCCCGCCCCGCCGCCGCCTCCGCCGCCTCCGCCGGCTCCGCCCGAGGAGGCGCCCGCTCCGATGCCGCCGGAGGCTCCACCGGTCGTGGCGCCGCCGCCTCCGCCGGCTCCGACCACCGACACCATCGACTTCGACCGGGGCAGCGCGCGCATCACGAACATCGCAAAGGCCCGGCTGGACGCCGTCGCGCTGCGGCTCCGGGAGAATCCGCGGGCGACCGTCGTCATCACCGGATACCCGGACGACGGAACCGCGGCGTCGCGTCGCGAGTCACTGGCCCGCCAGCGCGCCGAGAATGCCAAGGCATACCTGGTCGACCGGCACGCGATCGACTCCTCGCGCATCACGACCGAGACCAACCTCGACGACGACTCCCACCGCAGCCAGGCGGTCATCGTGGTGACCGTCCCCGTGCCGTAGTTTCGCAGATTCCGCTCTCCGAAAAGCCCCGCCTGCGGCGGGGCTTTTTTTCGTTGGGGTCAACGCTGAATCGCTGAATTGGGGTCAACGCTGAATCGCTGAATTCGGCGGTCTCACGACAATGAGATTACTGAGTTGACACTGGCCCTTTGGATCCCGTGATGTCCCGGCCACCCCGGCTGGAGTTTTCCGGCGGCGTCTATCACGTCATCGCTCGCGGAAACGAACAGCGCGACGTCTTCAGGGACGACACGGATCGGGAGCTCTACCTGGGGAGGCTAGCGCGATATCAAACCCAATTCCGGTTTCGTCTGTACGCCTACTGCCTGATGACGAACCACATTCATCTGGCCCTCGAGACGGGGCCAGTTCCCCTCTCGCGGATCGTGCTGGCGTTGCACGGCTCGTACGCTCAGGCGTTCAATCAGCGGCACGGGAGAGTTGGCCACCTATTCCAGGGTCGCTACAAGGCGCTTCTCGTTCAGAAAACCTCCTATCTTCTGGCACTCGTCCGGTATATCCACGAAAACCCGGTGAAGGCCGGACTGGTGCGACATGCCGCCACATACCGTTGGTCGAGCGACCGCTTCTACCGGGGGATGTCGGCGCCCGACTGGCTGGATCCCAGCGGCCTCCTCGAGTTGCTCGGCGCCGACCCCGCACGCGCGGCGCGGCGCTATCGATCGTTCATGAGGAGCCTGACGGCCGAGCGATATGAAGGTCTGAAGGCCGTCGCGCGGGTCGTGAAAGGGGATGAGGATTACGCTCGCACCGTCCTCGAAAGCTCGATCGACCCCGAGATCCATCCCCGTTGGAGTATTGAGCAGATCGCACGCATCGCCGCTAGACGAGCCGGGGTGGGTCTCGAAGAACTGCGGGGCCGGGCTCTGCCCGGTGAGCGATCGCGAGTTCGAGCGTTAGCCGGCTTTGTTGCCTCGAGGCACTGTCGCATTCCGCTCACGAAAACCGCGGAGTTTTTTCATAGGGACGGCACGACGCTGGTCCGCGATGTCCGACGACTCGAAAGCGAACTGGCGAGAAAGCCGGAACTGCGTGACGAAATCGCTGCGATCCTCCGAGAGATCGACGGCGTCGGAGATTCAGCGATTCAGGCCTGACCCCAATTCAGCGATTCAGCGTTGACCCCAAGCGGATAGAGTTCGCGCCGGATGGCGGAACGAACCGAGCCTGCGCCGCGCGCGCGCCGCCGAATGGCGCGACACACCAAGATCTTCTTCGGGCTGATCTTCGGCCTGGTCGTCGGCCTGCTGGTGCACGAGACCGCGGGCGACGCTCCCTGGGTCGGCTGGGTCGTGGACAACGTCGCCTACCCGGTGGGACAGATCTTCCTCCGGCTCATCTTCATGATCGTGGTCCCGCTCGTCTTCTCCTCGCTGGTCCTCGGGGTGCTCGAGCTGGGCGACGTCCGCAAGCTCGGCCGCATCGGCGGAAAGACGCTCGCCTATTCGCTTGTCGCGAGCGGCATCTCGGTGGCCATCGGGATCACGATGGTCAACGTCTTCCGTCCCGGAGCCGGTGTGGATCCCTCCGTGCGCGCGGAGCTCTCGTCCACCTTCGCCGCGGGCTCGAAGGCCGCGATCGAGAACGCGAGCAAGGCCCAGTCCTGGGCGGACACGTTGCTTTCCCTGATCCCGAGGAATCCGATCGCCTCCGCCGTGGACGCGCTCACCGGGGAAATGCTGGCGCTCATGGTGTTTGCGGTCTTCTTCGGGGTGGCGCTGGCACGGATCCGCGACGAGAAGGCTGAGCCGCTCGTGGCCTTCTTCTCCGGAGTCCAGCGGGTTTCCATGAAGATCGTGGACTGGGCGATGGCGCTCGCTCCCTACGGGGTGGCAGCCCTGCTGTTCGCGCTGACCGCGAAGTCCGGCTTCGCCGTGATCCCGCGGCTGGGCGGCTACGTGGGAGTGGTGGTGGCGGGTCTCGCGATCCAGATGTTCGTGGTGTACTCCGGGATCCTGAAGTTCCTCGCCCGTGTGCCGCCGGTCGAGTGGTTCTTCCGCTGCCGGGAGGTCATCCTGACCGCCTTCTCGACCGCGTCGTCGAATGCGACCCTGCCGACGACTCTCCGCACGTCCGAGGAGAAGCTGGGAGTGCCGCCGCGGATCGGGAACTTCGTGCTCACGATCGGGGCGACCGGCAACCAGAACGGAACCGCGCTCTTCGAGGGCGTCACGGTCCTCTTTCTCGCCCAGGTCTTCGGAATCGACCTGACGCTGGGGCAGCAGGTGACGGTCGTCATCATGTCGATCCTGGCGGGAGTCGGGACCGCCGGCGTACCGGGCGGATCCCTGCCGCTCATCGTCATCGTGCTGCAGACCGTGGGCATTCCGCCGAGGGCATCGGAATCATCCTCGGCGTGGACCGATTCCTCGACATGTGCCGAACGGTGCTGAACGTGGTCGGCGACCTCGTCTGCGCCACGTTCGTAGCCCGATCCGAGCGCGAGCTTCGATTTCCGGCCTCGACCGCGAAGGCGGTTGCCGGCGACGCGTGATCCGGACGGGACCAGGGACACGGAACACGGGACACGAAAGGGGACCCGATGCCTTCTCGAGCCGTTCTACTCCTCCTTTTCCCGACGATTCTTCTGGCGGCCGGTCCGGTGAAGACGGCCCACCCGAAGGCGTCCGCGGCGGCGACCGCCGCGAAGAACGCCGCGGCGGCGAAGGACCTCGCGAAGCTCTTCGACGACCAGTGGCAGTGGAGCTGCGCGAGTACCCGGAGCGGGCCACGAGCGTCGGGGACCCGCGCTACAACGACAAGCTGGCCGACCTCTCCTTCGAGGCGATCGACCGGAGAAAGGCGCACTCCGTGGAAACCCTCGCGCGGCTGAAGAAGATCGG
>CAVXYF010000016.1:0-502342 GCA_963765835.1 uncultured Acidobacteriota bacterium
GCATGGGGACCCGTGAGGCCGCGCACGGTCTTCTGATGGCGTTCCGCTCGACCGGTCATCCGGGCTCCCCTCGTCGACGGGCTTCCGGTTGCCCGGCCCTGTCCAGATTAGGACAGCCTCGCCGTTCGTCCAGGCTCAAACCCGATCACAACCCGCTTGACGGCCTCGGAGATGTATTACAGGAACAGGGAGGTCGCCGGGCACTTCGGCGACCGCCTCTCCGGACAAGGGGGACGGTCTCGCTTCGGCCAGACAATCCCCTGCTCTCCCTGGAAGGGCCTGTAGCTCAATGGTTAGAGCCGGCCGCTCATAACGGTCTGGTTGCAGGTTCGAGTCCTGCCGGGCCCACCACCTTCACCGCAACACCGCCCCAACCAGCCGGAGACGGCGGCTTCGACGCGGAGCATCTACGGCTTGTAGACCTCGATCGCCTCTGCGAAACCTTGGACTGCGTGCGCGCCGAGCGGCAAGGGATTGCCCCACAGGTGCTCCACGAAGGGCTTCGACATGAGCAGCGGCTCGCCGAGGCTCTTGTTCAAGTCCGCGATGCGGCTCGCCAGATTCACGTCGCGCCCGATCACCGTGAAATCCAGGCGCTGGCCGGAGCCGACATTGCCGTAGGCGGCATCGCCGTGATGCAGCGCGATGCCGACATTGATCGGCACGGGAAAGCGGCCTTCGTTGTTGGCGGTCTCGATGCGCCGCAAGGCCTTGGTGGCCGCGGTGAGCGCCGATTGCGCCGCGCCGCCCGTATCGTCGCCCTTGTCGCGCACGATGGCGAGCAGCCCGTCGCCGAGATATTTCAGCACCTCGCCGCCCTCGTCCTCGATGGGCGGCACGAGACAGTCGAAATAATTGTTCAGCAGTTCGACCGCGCTCTCGGGGCTCAGGGTCGAGGAAATGTGCGTGTAGTCGCGCATGTCGGCGAACAGGATGGCCGAGCGGATGCGCGTCACCTGCCCGCGCTGGATCGCGCCGCGAGAGAATGGCCTTGTGCGGATCGTCGCCCACATAGATGCGCAGCACCTCGTCGAGCCGGTTGCTCGTGGCGCGCAGCTCGGTCACGAGGGCGAAGGACGGGATGACCATGCGCAGGATCGTCAGCTCGCGCGTGCCGAACCCTTCCGGCGATCGGGTCGCGAACGAGATCGCGTTCTCGGCCCCGTTGGTGAAGCGGATCGGGATCGTGACGTAGTGGCGGTATCCTGCTTCCTTCAGCTCCGGAATGATCGGGAAGAGATCGTCGGAGGTCTCGGCGAGATCGAGAATCAGCCACTCGCCGGTGCGGTTGACATAGGCGAAGGGGCTCGTCTGGTAGATGGCCTCGCGGCGGTCGCCATGGGGCAGGTAGCGCACGACGGTGCCCTCCTCCCGGGTCCAGAACCGGCCGATCCCGGCATATTCCGAATGCAGCGCCTCGATGGCGGACACGGCGCGGTCGACGGGAAGGCCAAGCTCGATCAGCCGTTCGAGGAACCCGGAGAGAACCTCGTTCGAATCCTCCATCTGGCCCGCGGCCGTGATCAGCCAGTCCCGCAGGCCGATGACGCGCGCGAGGCTTTCGGCATCGAGGCTTCGAGCCATGGTCAAGAGATCGTCCGACGCGAGAGGCGAGAGGGTGGAGGACATCATAAGGCCAAGGTGTGTTGCCCCCGCGGATCCTGCAAGCCGCGAGGTGTCGTTCCCCAGGAAAGCTGGGATGCCCAGACTGAAAGGGCAATGGCTTTGACAGAAGCCGGCGGCCGGAATAGAGCCAAGCCATGGCCAGCATCGATACGCTTTTCGTCACCAAAGTCTACCGCGCCGAGATGACGGGCGCCAAGGCCGAGAGCCGCAATGCGGAGCTCGAAGCCGCCTGCCTGTCCATCGCCGAGGACGACGAGGCGGGCCAGCGCTGGTGCGCCAAGCATGGCTATCCGGGCTACACCTCCTACGCCTCCCTCAACGACCTGCCCTGGCGGGTGCCGGTGTTCGGCGACCTCCTGAAGGAGCTCGACAAGCATGTGGCGGCCTTCGCCAAGGAGCTGGAATTCGACCTCCAGGGCCGCAAGCTCGTTCTCGACAGCCTGTGGATCAATATCCTTCCGCCCGGCGGCATCCACACCTCGCATATCCATCCGCATTCGGTGGTGAGCGGCACCTATTACGTGACGATCCCGGAAGGCGCGAGCGCGCTCAAGCTCGAGGACCCGCGCCTCGGCTTCATGATGGCGGCCCCGCCGCGCAAGGCCAAGGCCAAGCCGGAGAACCGGCAGTTCGCCTATATGAAGCCCGCCCCCGGCACCGTGCTGCTGTGGGAAAGCTGGCTGCGCCACGAGGTGCCCCTCAACGAGGCCGAGAGCGAGCGCATCAGCGTGAGCTTCAACTATTCCTGGCAGTAGGACCCGGCGGGTCCAGGCAAGCCCACCTTCAGTCTCCACCTCATCCTCAGAGGCTGGCCCTGCAATCCGGCCCGAGACAAAGGCGCATGTCCCCTCCCCCTTGTGGGGAGGGCCAGGGTGGGGGTGCGGCGATACCTATCAGGATCGGTGCTCGCACCCCCACCTCCAACTCCTCCCCACAAGGGGGAGGAGGGTTTAACGGAGCTCAGACCTCCGCCCACATCCGGAAGAGATTGGCGCTGGTCTTCGCCAGCAGGTCGAATTCCGGCGTCTTGCCGGATTGGGCGAACAGGCTGCGCTTGGCCGTTTCCAGATCGAAGAGAAGCTCGCGCTTGGCGCTGTCGCGCACATGGCTCTGCGCCCAGCCGACCGCCACCATGCGCTCTCCGCGCGTGACCGGCGCGACCCGGTGCAGGCTCGTCGAATCGTAGGCGACGAGATGGCCTGCGGGCAGCTTGATCTCATCTTCTCCGGACACCGATTCGATCACGAGCTCGCCGCCGTCGTAGGTCTCCGGATCGGCCAGGAACAGCGTGAAGGAGACATCCGTCCGCAGCCCGTGCATCAAGCGGGTTGTCCACGTGGGAGCCATAGGCCTTGCCGGCGCCGTAGCGGGCGAAGGTCAGGGGGGTGAGCGCCTTCGGGCGGGCGGCGAGGCTGAAGACCTCGTTGCCGAGGATGGCGCCCGACACCTTGTCCCGCAACAGGGTCGAGCGCCGCGCCCTCGCGCGCCTGCTCGTTGTCCTTGACGAGCCTGGCGCTCCAGCCTGCCGTTGCGCGACCATCCTCGAATCGCATGGAGCCCAGCATGGCGCGGACCTCCTCGAGGTCGGCTTGCGACAGGACATCGGCAATCGTGATCAGCATCGAAAGACACCCTCAGGCTTGTCAGGAGATCCCATAGGATGTAGCTAAATCATTGTAAAGAAAGGCAGTTTTTAGCCATTCTAAACTGCCTGCGGCAGTCTTGTCCGGCCTAGGGAGATACCATGAAGAAACGTAAGATTTGGGCGGGCTTGAGCACCGCCGTGCTGGTCGCAGCGCCCGTGGCTTCCCAGGGCGCCCCCCTGCCGGCCCAGGCCCAACCCGGAATCGAAGCCAAGGCCGATCAAAGCCTGCTCCATCTCGCCCAGCACCAGGGCCATGCGGCCCCTGCGGCCACGGCCGGCGGCGAGGGCGAAGGAGAAGGCGGCACCGCGCAGCTGCAGCCGTCGCTGCATCTCTATCGCGGCATCGAGATGATCCGCGGCCATCTCCTCGTCGGCGCCGAGCTGATCGAGGCCGGCCGCTGGGCGGATGCCATGCCCCACTTCCTGCACCCGGAAGAGGAGATCTATGCGAGCATTCGCGACCAGCTCAAGACCTACAACGTCGCCCCCTTCCAGGTGGCGCTGAAGGCTCTCTCGCAGACGGTGAAGGCCAAGAACAAGGACGCCTACACCCGCGCCCGCGCGGCCCTCGACGAGCGCCTCGCCGCCGCCGAGACGGCCGTGAAGGCCAAGGAGGAGAACGGCACCTATTTCGTGTTCGAAACGGCCCTCGAGGTGCTGCAGCAGGCAGCCGACGAATACGAGGAAGCGATCGAGAAGGGCCGCATCGTCAACGTGGTCGAATACCAGGATGCCCGCGGCTTCGTGCTGGAGGTCGACCGCCTCCTCTCGACCGATCATGCCGGCGATCTCCG
The DNA here is from genome assembly GCA_963765835.1 of uncultured Acidobacteriota bacterium. Lineage (GTDB taxonomy): Bacteria > Acidobacteriota > Thermoanaerobaculia > UBA5066 > Gp7-AA6 > Gp7-AA6. Next base: position 4,066 of record CAVXYF010000016.1, read on the forward strand.
CCAAGAACGCCGATGCGGCCAAGGCCGTGCAGGCGAGCCTCAACGACCTGAAGTCGATCTTCCCGTCCGTGATGCCGCCCAAGCAGCCCGTCAAGGATATCGGCCCGTTCCTGAGCGACGTCTCGAAGATCGAGCTGCAACTCGGCAACCTGCGCTGATCGTCATGGGGCGCGAAGGCCTCGCCAGAGCCGGCCGGGTGCTCGCGGGCCTTGCGCTCGCGGCCATCCTCGGCGGAGCGGCCGACAAGCCCGCTCCGCTCGATGCCGAGCACTGGCGCAAGGCCTTCGCGCGTCCCGACCACGTCGCCGATGCCGCCGGACAACCCGGCCACACCGGACAAGGTGGCGCTCGGGGCGAAGCTCTTCGAGGACCCCCGCCTGTCCGGCTCCGGCGACGTGGCCTGCTCGACCTGCCATCAGGCGGATCTGTCGTTCTCCGACGGGATCGACCGGCATCCCGGCCTCGACGGCCAGCCCCTCGACCGCCGCACCCCGCCGCTCTGGAACCTCGCCTGGGCCCTGTCCCTGTTCTGGGACGGAAGGGCCGACAGCCTGGAAACCCAGGCCATCGTGCCGATCGAGAACACCCGCGAGATGGCGGGCGATCTCGACCGCTCGCTGCAGGCGCTCTCCGCCGACCCGCAGATGCGCAAGGCCTTCGCCTCCGCCTTCCCGGAGGATCCCACCGTCACCCGCGCCAACATGGCGAAGGCGCTCGCCGCATTCCAGCGCACCCTCGTCTCGCCCGAGACCCGGTTCGATCTTTGGGTGAAGGGCGAGGATGCGGCGCTGGAGCCGGACGAGCTTGCGGGACTGTCGCTCTTCGTCGGCAAGGCAGCTTGCGTCGCCTGCCACAAGGGCTGGCGCTTCACCGACGACGCCTTCCACGACATCGGCCTGCCGGGGGAGGACAGGGGCCGCGGCCCGATCCTCGGCATCGCGGCGGCCGATCATGCCTTCAAGACGCCGAGCCTGCGCGAGCGGGTCTGGTCCGCGCCCTACATGCATGACGGCTCGCTCGCCGGTTTCGAGGACGTGGTCGACCATTATGCCGACCGCGTCATCAGGCGCCCCACCCTCTCGGCCGACCTGCCGCAGCGCCTCGATCTCAGCGCCACGGAGCGCGCGCAGCTCGTCGCGTTCCTGAACACCTTGTCCAGCAACGATCCGCCGCGCCCCGCCGGCCTGCCGCCGAAGGCGATGGCCTTCGGCACGGACGCGGAGGCGGTCGCGACCTCCACCGTCAGCCAGAAGGACCGGCGCTTCACGCCCACCTCCGTGCTGCTGAAGGTGGGCGAGGCCCTGCGCATCCTCAACGACGACATCCGCGTCCATAACGTGCGCCTCGACGGACCGGACAAAAGCTTCAACTCCGATGCCCAGAATCCCGGCGACACCGTCACCATCGGCTTCGATCGGGCCGGCCGGTACGACGTGATCTGCGGCATCCATCCGGAGATGCGCCTGAGCGTGACCATGCTGGCCCCCTCGACACGAGCCTGCGCAAAACAAAAAATAGACGCCTCGTTTCCGGCGACAGGGTCCCCGCCGTTGGTCTAGATTTGAGCCATGGAACTTCCCCGCGACGACGACACTCTCTTTGCCGCCCTGATCGCCCGCGATCCTTCCTACGAGGGCTTCGCCTATGTGGGCGTGACGACGACCGGCATCTTCTGCCGCCTCACCTGCCCGGCCCGGAAGCCGAAGCGCACGAATGTCGTGTTCTTCTCCTGCCGGGATGCGGCGCAGGATGCCGGCTTTCGCGCCTGCCTGCGCTGCAAGCCGCTCGATCTCAAGCGGCCCGCGAGCGGCGCCCTCGAGACGCTCAGGGACAGGATCAAGGCCGAGCCCGACCGGCGCTGGAGCGCCGGCGACGTGAAGGCCTTAGGCTACGATCCTTCCACCGTGCGCCGCGCCTTCCAGCGCGAATACGGCGTGACCTTCGCGCAATATGCGCGCTCCCAGCGTCTGGGACTGGCCGTCACCCGATTGCAGCAGGGAGGCTCCGTGATGGATGCGCAGCTCGATGCCGGCTACGAATCCGGCAGCGGCTTTCGCGATGCCGTCAGCAGGCTCATCGGCGATGCGCCGATCCGCACCACGGCGCATCAGATCCTGACGGCGCAATGGCTCGATACGCCCATCGGCGCGATGCTCGCGGTGGCGGACGATGCAGGCGTGCATCTGCTCGAATTCGCCGAGCGCAAGGCGCTGCCGACCGAGATCGAGCGCCTGCGCAAGCGCGTCGGACCGATCTGCTTCGGCCAGCACCCGATGCTCGACGCGCTTGCCCGCCAGGTGGATGACTATTTTGCCGGCCACGCTGCCGCTTTCGATATTCCCATCGTTCAGAAAGGCACGCCCTTCGAAGCGATTGTGTGGGACGCGCTACGGCAGATCCCGGCAGGGCAGACGCGCAGCTACGGCGAGATCGCGCGCCATATCGGCCGCCCCGATGCGGCGCGCGCGGCGGCACGGGCCAACGGCGCCAACCAGGTCGCCATCATCGTTCCCTGCCATCGCGTCATCGGCGCCGACGGATCGCTGACCGGATACGGCGGCAAGATCTGGCGCAAGCAATGGCTGCTGGAACACGAGCGGCGCATCGCAACCGATCATTCTCAGCCCTGAGGTCACCATGTCCGATCAAGCAACCAAGGCCCGCGCGTTCAAGGCGCTCCACGTTTCCGGAAACCCGCTCATTCTCTTCAATGTATGGGATGCCGGCACGGCCAAGGCCGTTGCGGCGAGCGGCGCGAAGGCGCTCGCGACCGGCAGCTGGTCCGTCGCGGCGGCGCACGGTTTCGCGGACGGCGAATACATGCCGTTCGATCTCGCCCTCGCCAATCTCGAACGCATCGTCGCCGCCACCGATCTTCCGGTGACGATCGATCTCGAAAGCGGCTACGGCGCGACGCCGGACGATGTCGGCGCGACCGTCGCCCGCGCGGTGGAGGCCGGCGCCATCGGCTGCAACCTCGAGGACGGTTCCCGCGAGGCCGGCCCGCTGCGCGATGTGGCGGACCAGGTGGCGCGACTCAAGGGTGCGCGCAACGCAGCCGAACGGCTGGGGATTCCCGCCTTCCTGAATGCGCGCACCGACGTGTTCCTGATCGCGCCGGCAGCGGAGCATGAAGGCCTCGTCGCGCAGGCTCTCGCGCGCGGCCGCGCCTATGCCGATGCCGGAGCGGACGGGTTCTTCGTGCCGGGCCTCGTGAACGAGACGCTGATCGCCCGCGTCGTCGAGCAATCGCCTCTGCCGGTGAACATCATGGTGACCCCGTCAGCGCCCCCGGCCAAGCGGCTTGCGGACCTCGGCGTCGCGCGCATCAGCCACGGACCGGGGCCTTACCGGGCGATGATGAAGGCGCTGGAAGAGGCTGCGAGGGCGGCGCTGCTCTGAGCGGGGCACGCCGCCGCCTTCTCAAAAATGCTTCTGCTCGATCTTGGGCAGGAAGTAGGCGAGAAGCCCGATGGCCGGCAGGAACGAGCAGACCTTGTAGACGGTCGCGATGCTCGTCATGTCGGCGAGCTGCCCGAGCGCCGCTGCGCCGAGGCCCGCCATGCCGAAGGACAGGCCGAAGAATAATCCTGCGATCATGCCGACGCGGCCGGGAACGAGCTCCGTCGCATAGACGAGGATCGCGGAGAACGCCGACGCGATGACGACGCCGATGATCACGCTCAGCACCAAGGTCCAGAACAGGTTTGCGAACGGCAGCGCGAGGGTGAAGGGCAGGACGCCGAGGATCGAGATCCAGATCACGTAGCGGCGCCCGATCCTGTCGCCCACGGGCCCGCCGAGAACCGTACCGACCGCGAGAGCGCCGAGGAAGACGAAGAGATAGATCTGCGCGTCCTGCACCGACACCTGGAACTTCGAGATCATGTAGAAGGTGAAATAATTGGTGAAGCTCGCGACGTAGAAATCCTTCGAGAAGATCAGGAGCATCAGGATCGCGATCGAAACCACGACGCGCTTCCTTGGAACGGAGGATCCCTTCTCCGCGACGCGCGGCCTCGCGCGCAGATCGGCGAGCTTCGCCCGATACCAGCGGCCCACGGCGGAGAGGATCACCATCGCGAGCAGGGCGACGACGGAGAACCAGGCGATGCTCGGCTGCCCGAACGGTACGACGATGAAGGCCGCGAGCAGCGGCCCGAGCGCGCTTCCCATATTGCCGCCGACCTGGAACACCGATTGCGCCAGGCCATGCCGCCCGCCCGAGGCGAGGCGCGCGACGCGGGAGGATTCCGGGTGGAAGACCGAGGAGCCCATGCCGATCAGGGCCGCGGCGAGCAGCAGCATCGGATAGGACCCGGCCCGCGACAGCGTCAGCAGGCCGACGAGGGTAAAGCCCATGCCGACGACCAGCGAGAACGGCTGCGGCCGGCGGTCGGTGAAGGTCCCGACCAGGGGCTGGAGCAGCGAGGCGGTGCACTGGAAGGTCAGCGTCAGAAGCCCGATCTGGCCGAAATCCAGATGGAAGCTGCTCTTGAGGATCGGGTAGATCGCCGGCAGCAGGGACTGCATCAGGTCGTTCAGCAGGTGGGAGACGCTGATGGCCGCCAGGATCGGAACCGCGACGCGCTCCGCTGATGGACGGGCAGGCGCGACGGAGATGGCGGAGGATTCGGTGGTCATCGACAGTCTTCTTGATGCAGCCAAGCTTGCGTTCGAGCCGGGCCTGAGGCGTTTCCAGATCTTCCTATAGACCAGAATGGAGGACCGATCTCCACCCGCTCCTGCAGGGCTGGGTTACGGCCCAGGTAGGGCCTGCCCTCGCTTCGGCCCCTGCGGCAATGAAACACTAGAACGCATCGGCCACACCTTTACCCTATTTGGCCTTAAGCTGCCGAGGATCTCGCCAATTGGCCCGCGACATGGGCAAAAACATAAGACCAAGGGGTATTTCATGTCGCAAGCCACGGCCTACGAGCAGTTCATGCTCGAACTGGTGAACCGCGAGCGTGCCAAGACGGGCGCCCAGCCGCTCGTCTTCAACGGCAACCTCAACGATTCTGCGGATGCGCACAGCAGCTGGATGATCGGAACCGATACCTTCTCCCACATCGGGCTGAGTGGCTCGTCGCCGACCGACCGGATGAGGAATGCCGGCTACGCCTTCTCCGGAACCTGGGCCTCGGCCGAGAACATCGCCTGGGCGAGCACGCGCGACCCGGCGGGCTATCAGGACGAGGTGCAGCTGCTGCACACGAACCTGATGAACAGCCCCGGCCACAAGGCCAATATCCTCAACGGCACTTATCGCGAGATCGGCATCGGCTTCCAGACCGGCGCCTACCAGACCTGGGACGGCGCCTTCGTCACCCAGAATTTCGCCCTGTCCGGCACAAAGGTTTTCCTCACCGGCGTGACCATGGACGACAAGGACGGCGACCATTTCTACGATGTCGGAGAAGGATTGGGCGGCCTCACGATCACCGCCGTCAGCACGACGGGCGCGAGCACCAGCACCACCTCCCAGAGCGCCGGCGGCTACAGCCTCGCGCTGGATCCCGGCACCTATACGATCACCTTCTCCGGCGGCGGCTATTCCTCCGTGACCAAGACGGTGACCGTCGGCTCCAAGAACGTGAAGCTCGATCTCGTCGATCCCGCCGGAGCACCCGTGGCCACTCCGACGGCAGCCGATCGACGGCACCGCCGCCGGCAACACCCTCAACGGCACGGGCGGCGCCAACACGATCAACGGCCTCGCCGGCAACGACAGGATCTACGGCAAGGCCGGAAGCGACCGTCTCTATGGCGGAACGGGCAACGACAAGCTCTACGGCGATGCCGGCAATGACCGGCTCTATGGGGATTCCGGCAAGGACATTCTCAACGGCGGCAGCGGCAACGACATCCTCACCGGCGGCACGAACGCAGATACGTTCCGCTTCTCGGGCAAGTGGGGGAAGGACAAGATCGTCGACTTCAAGAATGCCAGCGACCACATCGATCTGCGCGGCAATGGTCTGAGCTTCGACAAGCTGAGCATCGGCGCAGTACAACGCGGACAGCGACGGCAAGGCGGACGACGTGCTGATCAAGGCCGGCAGCCAGTCGATCACGCTGCTCAACGTGAAGCTCGCGCTGATCGGCGCTTCCGACTTTTTGTTCTGAGACAAGACGAATTCAAAAAAGGCGGGCCCGACGGCCCGCCTTTCTCATTGGCTCGCTTGCACGACGATCACTCGGCGGCGACGAGAACGGCTTCTCCCGCCGGCGTGTGCGTCTCGACGGCGCCGTCATAGACGGCCCGGTCGAGAACGCGCTCCTCCTGCGCCACGATCACCGGCACGAGGATCTGGCCCGTCACGTTGGTCATGGTGCGCATCATGTCGACGACGCGGTCGATGGCGACGATGTAGCCGATGCCCTCCAGCGGCAGGCCCGCGGTGCTCAAGGTCAGCGTCAGCATGACGATGGAGGTGCCCGGCACGCCGGCGGTGCCGAGCGAGCCCAGAACGGCGGTGAGGCCGATCAGCACATACTGCGTCAGCGAGAGGTCGAGGCCGAAATACTGCGCGATGAAGATCGAGGCGATGGCGGGATAGATCGCGCCGCAGCCGTCCATCTTCACATTGGCGCCGAGCGGCACCGCGAAGCTCGCATAGCTCTGCGGCACGCCGAGCTTCTCGACGGCGACGCGCAGGGACATCGGCAGCGTGGCGAGGCTCGACGAGGTGGCGAAGGCCATCTGCATCGCAGGCGCCGCGCCGCGGAAGAAGCGGCCGACCTTCAGGCCGTGCAGCTTCAAGCAGGCCGCCATAGACCACGACGATGTGGAACAGGCAGGCGAGATACATGGCCGCGATGAACTTGCCGAGCGGCAGCAGCGAGGCAAGGCCGTAGCGCCCGACGACCCAGGCGATCAGGCCGAAGGTGCCGATGGGCGTGAGCTGCAGCACCCAGCGCGTGATGCGGAAGACGAGCGTCGCGCCCTGATCGACCAGGTCGCGGATGCCGGCGGTCTTCTCGCCGAGCGAGACGAGCGCCGCACCGACGATGCCGGCGAAGAACAGCACCTGCAGCACGTTGGTGTCGGCCATGGCCTTGATCGGGTTCGTCGGCACGATGCCGATCAGCACCTCGAGCGGGCTCGGGATCGTGCGCGGCTTCACCTCGCCGAGCGGCAGGTTCGACAGGCCGAGGCCGGGATCGATCAGATGGCCGAAGGCGATGCCCACGAGCACGGCGATGGCCGAGGTGGCGATGAACCAGAACAGGGTGCGCAACCCTAAGCTTGCCACGTTGCCGGCTTCCGCCAGCTTGGCCACGCTCGACGTGATGGTGAAGAACACGAGCGGGATGACGATCATCCGCACGAGGTTCAGGTAGATGTCGCCGAGCGGCTTGAACCAGATCGCCGCCTGCTCGCCCGCCAGCACGCCGGCCAGGATGCCGAGGGCGAAGCCCACCGCGACCCGCTGCCAGAGCGGGCGGGTAAACCACGATTTCAACATGTTGATTGCCTTATATTCACGAATTTACGTGCAAATAAGAGCTTTCGGCGCAAAAGCTCAATTGCGGCCGGCGCAGGGCAGGGTCTGGAGCGCCGCATGGGTAGGAGTGGGCTCACAATGGCGTGTGAGGACGTTGCCCCTCCGGAACGCCCGTCCATCTTCGGTTCTTGTCCGACAGCGACCATGGATGTCCCGAGCTCTTCATGCATCTCCTCTCAAGCTTCGCCCGACCCTAAAGCCGGATTGGCGTTCCTCCTGGCGCTGACCTTCGCGAGCGGCGCGTCCGCCCAGCCTGCCGCCCCTCCTCTCACGCCGGACAGGACGCTGATCGAGGAGACGGTCGAGCGCGCCGCGGCTCTGCCCAATCTCCGCTCGCTCATCGTGTCCCATGACGGCAACGGTGCTGGCGGAACGGGCGCTCCAGGGCGCGCGGCTCGACCGGCCGACGAACATCAAGTCGGCCTCCAAGACGATCATGTCGGCGCTCGTCGGCATCGCCATCGAGCGCGGCGTCCTGCAGGGCACCGGGCAGCCCATCGCATCGATCCTGGGGCCGAGCATTCCGTCCGATGCCGATGCGCGGATCCGGCAGGTCACCATCGGCCATCTCCTGTCCATGCAGGCAGGATTGGAGCGCACCTCGGGCCGCAATTACGGCGCCTGGATCGGCAGCGGCAACTGGGTCCGCTACGCGCTCTCGCGTCCCTTCGTCGACGAGCCCGGCGGGCGCATGCTCTATTCCACCGGCAGCACGCATCTCCTCTCGGCGGCACTGACGCGCGCCGCGAAGCGCAGCACCCTGGAGCTTGCCCGCGACTGGCTCGGCGAGCCGCTCGAGATCACGATCGCGCCGTGGACACGCGATCCGCAGGGCATCTTTCTCGGCGGCAACGAGATGGCGCTCTCGCCCCGCGCGCTTCATCGCTTCGGCGAGATGTACCGGCTCGGCGGCACTCATCGACGGCAAGCGCGTGGTGCCGGAGAACTGGATTCGGGAATCCTGGACGCCGCGCACGTCCTCGCCCTTCACCGGCGACCGATACGGCTATGGCTGGTTCCTGCGCGAGATGCACGGACACATGGCCTATTACGCCTGGGGCTTCGGCGGGCAGATGCTCTACGTGATCCCGAGCCTCGGGCTGACGGTGACGATGACCTCCAATTCCACGGAACCCTCGCGTGAGGACAATTATGTCGGACAGCTTCACGCGCTCGTCGCGGACGGCATCGTTCCGGCGTTGCTGCCGAAGCAGAACGAGACGACCGGCAGCTTGGGAACGAACGATCCGCAGCCGTCCGAGAAACCGCTTTAGGTGTGATGCATGTTTCCTCTTCCTTGCGAGAAGGGATGACGGGTGAAGGTCGGAACTCGACACCTCATCCAGCATGCACAAAGTCTATACAGCACATCCCCTCTCCCGAGCGGGAGAGGGGCAGGGGTGAGGGTTGGGACGCTTCACCAGTCAAGCGCCATCGTCTCCGCTGCAACAAGTCGCTCTCAGCACTTCATTCGGCACCGGCCTTCCCTCACCCCGACCCTCTCCCACCCGGGAGAGGGAGAAATGCCAATCTGGTTTTAAGATTTCACCTTCCCGGCGGCTTTCTTCGACGTGTTCAGCGCGACCGCCGCACGAATGAGCGCCTTCAACGCCTCTTCATCGATCGTCTCGCCCTCACGGATATCGATGGCGCGCCTGGTATTGCCTTCGAGGCTGGAATTGAAGAGGCCTGAAGGATCCTCCAGCGAAGCCCCCTTGGCGAAGGTCAGCTTCACGACGTTCTTGTAGGTCTCGCCGGTGCAGATGATGCCGGCATGCGACCACACCGGAACGCCTCGCCATTTCCACTCCTCGATCACGTCGGGATCGGCCTGCTTGATGAGAGATCGGACCCGGGCGAGCGTCTCACCGCGCCAGTCGCTCAACTCCTCGATCTTCGCATCGATCAGCCGAGAGGGATTGTCTCCTCCATTGGCCTCCACCGCATCGTTCTTCTTCATGATTGTCGTCGCTTTCTTCATGGTCGTTGCCGCTCACATTCGTTCGCCGGGCAATTGGCTGGCTTGCTTCACCCAGTCGACGAACTGAGCTTCGTCGAGTCGGTCATCCTCATGGATGTCGAGGTAGCGCACTTCCTTTTGCTTGGACTCGCCGGGAGGGACAGGGTTCAGCGACGTGCCGCGGAAGAAAGCCACCTTGATGTATTTTGTGAAGCAATGAAGGCTGAGGAACCAGCCCTCGCCCTCGACGCCATAGAACGGCGAGTTCCATTTGACGGCCTTGCGCACGTCGGGGAACGTGCGCGCGATGAGCGCGTCGAGGCGGCGTCCGACATCGCTTTTCCAGCCCGGCATGGCGGCGATATAGGCCTGCACGGGAGCATCGCCATAGCCTTTCGCGATCTGGGGATTGCCACCCGAGAGGAGAGTCGGCTGCGCGGCGTTGGCCGGCTTGCGGATCGACGACTTCTGAGGTGTGGCCGCCTTTGCGGCCTTCGCCGGCTTCTTGGGCGTCTTTTAACCGCAGGATCGGTCATGATGGGTGCCTTCATGATTGGCGATGTGCTGATGCGCTTCATACTGCTCCTATTGTGTAAACGAGCCCTAATCCAGCAGCAGCTTCAGCACCAGCGGCAGAAGCAGCGCGGTGACGAGCGCGTTGAGGCCCATGGCGATGCCGGCGAAGGTGCCGGCGAGCGAATTGACCTGAAACGCGCGCGCCGTCCCGATGCCGTGCGAGGCGAGCCCCACCGCGAAGCCGCGGGCGCGCCAGTCCTTCATGCGCAAGGCGTTCATGAGCGGCGTGACCATGATCGAACCGGTGACGCCGGTGAGCATGACGAGAATGGCGGTGAGAGCCGGATCGCCGCCGAGCGCTTCCGTGATGCCCATGCCCACCGGCGCGGTGACGGATTTCGGCGCGAGCGAGATGAGAATGGATTTCGGCATGCCGAAGAGCTGCGCGATGCCCACCGCCGAGACGATGGCGGTCACCGAGCCGACCACGAGCGCCACCGTCATCGGCACGATGGAGCGCAGCACGATGTGCCGGTTCTCGTAGAGCGGAATGGCCAGCGCCACGGTCGCGGGACCGAGCAGGAAATGCACGAATTTCGCGCCCTCGAAATAGACCGGATAGGATGTGCGCGTCGCCCACAGCACGAGCGCGACGGCGACGACCGAGATCAGCACCGGATTGAAGAGCGGATGCCGCTTGAAGGCCTGCGAGATGCGGTCCGCGACGATATAGGCGCAGAGCGTCACGACGAGCCAGAGCAGCGGGGTCTGCGAGAGATAGACCCAGAGCGAGAAGGCCTGGTCAGTCACGGGCTTTGCCCTCCTCCGCGGATTCCATCGACGAGCCGCTGAGACGCGACACCACGACGAAGGTCACCACCGTCACGACCAGGGTCACGAAGGTCGATACGACGAGCGCGACGGCAAGGCCGGTGCCGTAATCCGCCAGCACGTCGAGCCGCTGAACCACGCCGACGCTCGCGGGAATGAAGAGCAGCGAGAGATGCGCCAGAAGCCCCTTGCCCGTCGAGTCGAGGGTCTTGCCGAGTTCGGGCACCTTTTTCGCGACGCTGTCGCGCAGGCTCAGGAAGACGAGGAGAAAAAGCATCCCGAGCACCGGACCGGGCAGCGGCCAGCCGAGCCCGCGGGCGACGACCTCGCCGAGGAGCTGGCAGAGGAGGATGACGGTCAGGCCGATGATCATGGAAAAGCCTCTCTATCCGGCCGCGCGATAACACGGGTGCGGAGCCCCTGGTATAATGGCCGCGGTCCGATGCAAAGCGCCCGCCTCCGACAGATCGGGCCGGCATTGTTGCGCCAAGCTTGACCATGATACGAACCGGAGGAGCACGGTCAAAGGGCACGGAGGGCGAAAAGCCGGATGGACGATACCTCTCTCTTCTTTCGCCTGGCGGTCGCCCTCGCCATCGGCCTGCTCGTCGGCCTGGAGCGCGGCTGGCAGCAGCGGGAGCGAGGCGGAGGGAGAGCGCACCGCGGGCCTGCGCACCTACACGCTGGTCGCCCTGCTCGGCGCCCTGTCGGCGGTCCTGACGAGCCATACCGATGCCGCCTTCCTCGCCCTCTCGTTTCTCGGCTTTTCCCTGGCCTTCACCGCCTTCTCCTGGCTGGAGGCGAAGGCGGAGGGCAATTTCAGCGTCACCGGCGTCGTGGCCGGGCTCATCACCTTCGCCCTCGGCGCCTATGCGGTGCTCGGCGAGCTTCAGGTTGCGATCGCGGCCGGCGTGGTCGTCACCCTCATCCTGGCGCTGAAGCGGCCGCTCCACCAATGGCTGCGGCAGCTGACCTGGCTGGAGATCCGCTCCGCGCTGATCCTGCTCGCCATGACGTTCCTGGCGCTGCCGCTGCTGCCGGACCGGACGGTCGATCCATGGGATTCCGTCAACCCATCGGAGATCTGGCTGCTCGCCATCATCATCGCGGCGGTGTCCTTCGCCGGCTACATCGCGGTCAAGATCATGGGGAGCCAGGCCGGCGTGGCGCTTGCGGCGCTCGCAGGCGGCCTCGCCTCCTCCACCGCCACCACGGTCACCCTCGCGCCGCATGGCGCGCGAGCATCCGGATGCGAGCCCGCTGCTCGCCGGCGGCATCCTTCTGTCGGGTTCGGTGATGGTCGCCCGCGTGCTGGTCGTGGCGAGCGCCCTGAACCGGGAACTTCTCCTCCCGCTCGCATGGCCCCTCGGCGCGGCAGGCCTCGTGATGATCGCGACCGCAGGCCTGCTGTTCTTCACCCACGGCAGAGGACGCAGCGAGCATCCGCAGCTTTCCATGAAGAGCCCCTTCGAGCTCGGCACCGCGTTGAAGCTCGCAGGTTTGATCGCCGTGATCAGCCTGCTGGCGAAGGTGATCAGCACATCCGTGGGCGATGCCGGCATCACCGTTCTGGCGATCCTCTCCGGCATCGCCGATGTGGATGCCATCACGCTCTCGCTGGCGCGACTGGCGAATAACGGCATCGGCCTTGCGACCGCAGCGCTCGGCATCGCCATCGCCGCGGCGGTGAACACGGTCGTGAAGGCCGGGATGACGGTGAGCTTAGGGGGAATGAAGGCCGGCTGGATCGTGTCGGCGGCGAGCGCCGCCGCCATCGCGGCGGGCGGCGCGGCCTTCGCGTTCTTCGGCTGACAGGAACGGAATGAAAAAGGCGGGTCGTGAGACCCGCCTTTGAACTCTGCTTCAGTTGTCCAGGAAGCTCCGGAGCTTCCGGCTCCGCGACGGGTGCTTGAGCTTGCGCAGGGCCTTCGCCTCGATCTGGCGGATGCGCTCGCGGGTCACCGAGAACTGCTGGCCGACCTCCTCGAGGGTGTGGTCGGTGTTCATGCCGATGCCGAAGCGCATGCGCAGCACGCGCTCCTCGCGCGGGCGTGAGCGAGGCGAGCACCCGCGTCGTCGTCTCGCGCAGGTTCGACTGGATCGCCGCGTCGATGGGCAGGATCGCGTTCTTGTCCTCGATGAAGTCGCCGAGATGCGAATCCTCCTCGTCGCCGATCGGCGTCTCGAGGGAGATCGGCTCCTTGGCGATCTTGAGGACCTTGCGCACCTTCTCCAGCGGCATGGCGAGCTTTTCGGCCAGCTCCTCCGGGGTCGGCTCGCGGCCGATCTCGTGCAGCATCTGGCGCGAGGTGCGGACGATCTTGTTGATCGTCTCGATCATGTGCACCGGGATGCGGATCGTGCGGGCCTGGTCGGCGATCGAGCGGGTGATCGCCTGCCGGATCCACCAGGTGGCGTAGGTCGAGAACTTGTAGCCGCGCCGGTACTCGAACTTGTCGACCGCCTTCATCAGGCCGATATTGCCCTCCTGGATCAGGTCCAGGAACTGCAGGCCGCGGTTCGTGTACTTCTTGGCGATGGAGATCACGAGGCGCAGGTTCGCCTCGATCATCTCCTTCTTCGCCTGGCGCGCCTCGCGCTCGCCCTTCTGCACCATCATGACGATGCGGCGGAACTCCTGGATCTCCAGGCCGGTCTCGCGACGCGAGGTTGTGGATGTTGCTCGCGCAGGTCGTGGATGCCGTCCTTGCGCCTTGGCGACGAAGTCCTTCCAGCCCCTGCCGCCGAGCTTGGAGACGCGCAGCACCCATTTCGGGATCGAGCTCCCAGCCCTGGTAGTGCTTGAGGAACTCCTCGCGGGCGACGCCGTGGCTCTCGGCCAGGCGCATCAGGCGGCCCTCATGGGAGATGAGGCGCTTGTTGATGTCGTAGAGCTGCTCGACCAGGGCCTCGATGCGGTTGTTGTTCAGCGACAGCGACTTCACCGCCGCGACGATGTCCGCCTTGAGCTTCTTGTACTTGCGCTCCTGGGCCGGGGTCAGCTGCTTGTTCTGCATGCGCTGTTCCACATGCTCGACCTGCAGGCGGCGCAGCTTCTTGTAGTTGTCGGCGATGGAGTCGAAGGTTTCGAGCACGCGCGGCTTCAGCTCGGCCTCCATGGCCGAGAGCGACACGTTGTTCTCCATGTCGTCGTCGTCGAGCTCGCCCTCGGGCGGGGTCATGCCCTCCTCGGTCTCGGCCGGCTCTTCCTCGGCCTCGCCCTCGGCGAGGCCGTCCACCTTCGGCGCGCCCTTGCCGTCCGGGCCCGGCATAGGTGGCCTCGAGGTCGATGATGTCGCGCAGGAGCACCCGGCCTTCGACGAGCTCGTCGCGCCAGATGATGATGGCCTGGAAGGTCAGCGGGCTCTCGCACAGGCCCGCGATCATCGCCTCGCGGCCGGCCTCGATGCGCTTGGCGATCGCGATCTCGCCCTCGCGGGAGAGAAGCTCCACCGAGCCCATCTCGCGCAGGTACATGCGCACCGGATCGTCGGTGCGGTCGGTCGGCTCCTTGGCCGTGGTCTCGCGGACGGCGACGGCGCGGGTCTGCGCGGTCTCGACGAGGTCGCCGCCCTCGGCCTCCTCCTCCTCGGCCTCGGCGGCTGAGCGCTTCTCGTCCGTCTCCTCGGACTCGACGACGTTGATGCCCATCTCGGAGAGCTGGCCGAGCACGTCCTCGATCTGCTCCGAGGTGAACTCCTCGGGAGGCAGAACCTCGTTCAGCTCGTCATAGGTGACATAGCCGCGCTTCTTCGCGAGCTTGATCATCCGCTTGACGGCGGCATCGCTCAGGTCGAGCAGCGGCCCGTCGCTCTGCTGCTCGGCGTCGTCGTATCGCCTTCGTCGCCGCTCGGTTGTCTTCGTTGCCATGCTTTGCTCAACTCCAGCGCCCCGCCCGTCCCCCCTACAGGACCTGCGATGCGCGAATGGGCGGCAAGCCTGGAAGGCTCCACCACCCGAAATTCATTCCCGACTATAAACAGCGAGTCGCTTGACTAACCGTTAACCATCCCCTGCTCGGACTGCGGCAGCCGCCCTGCCTGCCGCACCCTGACGTGTGAGACATCAGTGACCCCCGAGAGATCCCTGCATCGTCCATGTCGGCCTCGGCACCTTCGACGGAGGACAGCTGGTTTTGGACCTCCCGCAGCCAGGCGAGATTGGCCTCATTGTCCTCTTCGGCGAGCGCGCGCTCGGCAGCCCGAAGTTCGCTATGTAACGTGCGTGCGCGGCGATGCAAGGTGATGGCTTGCCTCAATGCGTCCTCAAGCCGCAAGGGATCCGCATGCGGATCGAGCATCCACCGGTCGCCGGGACGGACCAGAGCCGTCAGCCTGTCCGCCGCCGGCGTCAGGCCGGCCCGTTCCAGGCGAGCCTTCATGACCGCCGGATCGGCAGGTTCGCCGCTCGCCGCTCCATCGAGCAGGAGACTGCGCACCATTTGGGTGGCCCGGCCCTCAAGTTCAAGATCTGCAAGGGTTTCCGCATGATTTTGAACGAGTTCCGGATGGATCAGGAACGTGCAGAGGATCATCGCCTCCCGGGGGCTCTCCGCCGTGTCGCCGGCAAAAAGCGCGCTGCGCGCGAGCAGCGGCGACGACGCTCAGGCGGGCGCTCGGCGTCATCGGCTGAGGCCGCTGGAAGTCCCGCCGGGAGCCGCCGCCCTGGCGGTTGAAACGGCCCGACCGGGTGTCGGGACTTAAGCCCGAAAGCCGGCTTTCGACCTCCTCCCGGTAGTAGCGCTTGAGGGTTTCGTCGCGAATCAGCGCAAGTGATTCGCGCAGGCGCCGCTCCAGGGCCGCCCGCCGCTCCGGCGTATCGAGCGGTCCCGCCTCGAGCTCCCGCGCCCAGAGCACGTCCACGAGGGGCCGCGCCGAGGCCAGCACCCGCTCGACGGCGGCGCTGCCGCCGGCGCGGGCGAGATCGTCGGGGTCCTGCCCCTCCGGCAGCATGGCGAAGCGCAGGGACTTGCCCGGCGTCAGGTTGGGCAGGGCCACGTCGAGCGCCCGGTAGGCCGCCCGCTGCCCGGCCTTGTCGCCGTCGAAGCAGAGGATCGGCTCCTCCGCGAGGCGCCAGAGCAGGGTCGAGCTGGTCCTCGGTCAGCGCGGTGCCGAGCGGCGCGACCGCGTGGGGAAAGCCCGCGACGGTCAAGCGAAATCACGTCCACATAGCCCTCGACCGCGATCACCGTGCCCCGGTCATGGGCCGGCTGGCGGGCGGCGTGATAGTTGTAGAGCAGCCGCCCCTTGTTGAAGAGCGGCGTATCGGGGGAGTTGAGGTACTTGGCCGGCACGTCGGCGCTCATGGCCCGCCCGCCGAAGGCGATGACCCGGCCGCGCACGTCGCAGATCGGGAACATGACCCGGTCGCGGAAGCGGTCGTAGGGGATCTTCACGTCCTCGCCCGTGATCAGCGAGCCCGGCCTCCTCCATCATCTCGACGGTCACGCCCTTGCCGGCGAGATGATCGCGCAGGGCGAAGCGCTCGGGCGGCGCATAGCCGATGCGGAAGCGCACCTGCGTGTCGCGGCTCAAGGAGCGCCCGGCGAGGTAGTCCCGCGCCTTCGCCCCGAAGCGGCCCTGCAGCGAGGCCTCGAAGAACTCCGCCGCCATCTCCATGACGTCGTGGAGGCTCTTGCGCTTGACCTCCTCTTCCCGGTCCTCGCGGGAGAGCTTCGGCAGGGGCACCCCCGCCTCGCCGGCGAGCCGCTCGACGGCCTCGGGAAAGGACAGCCCCTCGGTCTCCATGAGGAAGGTGAAGATGTCCCCGTGCTTGCCGGAGGAGAAGCAATGGTAGAACTGCTTCTGGTCGTTCACGTAGAAGGACGGCGTCTTCTCCGCGTTGAACGGCGACAGCCCCTTCCACTCCCGCCCCGCCTTCTTCAGCCGCACGCGCTTGCCGACGACCGCCGAGGTCGGCAGCCGGGCGCGGATCTCTTCGAGGATCTGGGGCGGGTAGCGCACGAGGCGTGAATCTCCAAACCTGCTCCATAAACTAGAGCGGCTGCCGGCGAGGTTAAAAACCCAAGGCCACGCTTTTCTGTGCCCGCAATCCACAGGGCTGGATCCAGGAGTCTTGCTTCTCAAGACCGCCTCCGACGGAACCACGAAGCGTGGCCGTCGATTGAATAGGATAGAAGCCTTTCCTGTGAAAGGTATGTCCAAGCCAGGGCCGACCCATGCCGCACACTCAAAATCCCATCGTCGAATGGCCGACGGAGTTCCACCACCTTCTGGCAGGCTTCGAAGTGGCGACCGGCGGGGACGGAAAGCGCTTCGGCCGCGTCGACATCGACATCGATCCCGAGACGCTGTTCCTCCTCAACGATTTCGAGGCGCATGTGCGCCATCGCCAGGTCCGGCTGAGACTGGCAGACAGTGCCGATTGTCTCGTGGGCGAGATGAACGTGCTGATCGGTCTGGGTGCCGCGGCCGATACGACCCGGCACGCCAGCCGGATCCGGATCAGCTTTCACGACCTTCTGGACGACGACTGCGTCGATCGCCACGCTCGCGTGTTGAGGCCTTAAGGACACAGGAACGTCGACGTGCCACACTGCATCGGAAAAAGCGGTGGGGCACCATGAACCAGAGCATTGCTCATATCGCCATCGTCGTTCGCGACTACGACGACGCCATCGACTTTTACGTCAACAAGCTTCGATTCGAGCTGGTCGAGGACATCTACCAGCCGGAGCAGGACAAGCGCTGGGTGATCGTCAGGCCGCCGGGAAGCGCAGGCACCTCGCTGCTGCTGGCGCGTGCCTCCACGGCTCATCAGGAAACGTTCATCGGCAACCAGGCCGGCGGCCGGGTCTTCCTGTTTCTCCGGACCGACGACTTCCGGCGCGATCATGCCGCCATGATCGAGGCAGGCATCACCTTCGTCCGCGAGCCGAAACAGGCTTCCTACGGCATCGTTGCGGTCTTCGAGGATCTGTACGGCAATCTATGGGATCTCGTTCAATTCACGGACGGCCGCCCGTGACGATCCCGGGGTCGGATGATATCGGGGATCGATGGTTCCGACCTTAGGCACTGCGCCGTCGCTCGGCCGACTTGCTTGCCCGCTTGGCGCGTTCGGCCTTGGTCTTCTGCAAGGTGACCTGGGTTTCCTTGGCCATCTGCTCGCAGCGCTCGTGGAGAACTTCCAGCTCCTTGTCGGTCAGCTTCTCGATTCCCATGAACACGTCGTCTGCGCTCGATGACCGGATGAGTTCGTCGAGCTTGGTCTGCACGGCGGCGCCGTCGCGGTTCTGCGTGTTCTGGATCAGGAAGACCATCAGGAAGGTCACGATGGTCGTTCCGGTATTGATCACCAGCTGCCACGTCTCCGAGAAACCGAAGAAGGGGCCCGACACGGCCCAGACCAGCACGACGACGACGCAGGCCAGGAACACCGCCGGCGTTCCCGCCACATGGGCCGTGGCATTGGCGAACTTGGCGAAGAATTTGTCCATCGCGACTCCGCAGCGCTTGTGGAATCATAACGGTCGAGCTGGCTTTTCCGTTCAATTCGAGGTGCTGCGGCCTCTAGCGGCTCGCCGTGGTCAGCGCCGCGCCGATGCCGACGAAAGTCGCGCCGGCGGCGCGGTTGAACCATCGGCCGTGGCGGGTCAGCCAGGGCGCGATGCGCTCGGCCATGACGGCGAGGAGCAGCTCGTAGAGGACCTCCACGATCACGAAGGTGCCGCCGAAGATGGCAAGCTGAACCGTGAAGGAGACGCCCGGCACCATGAATTGCGGCAGGAAGGCCGCGAAGAAGATCAGCGCCTTCGGGTTCGACACCGCCACCAGGAAGCCCTGGTTGAACATCCAGAGCGGCCGCGCCCTGCGCGGTCCCCCTCCTGTGCGGCAACCTCCAGGACGGAGGCCGGCGCCCGCCAGATGCGGATGCCGAGATAGACGAGGTAGGCCGCACCGATCCACTTGGCGATGGTGAAGGCCTGCTCCGAGGCGGCGAGCAGGGCTCCCATGCCGGCGAGCGACGCCGCGATGAGGATGAAGAACCCGAGCGCCCCGCCGAGCACCGTGTAGATCGTCGGCCGGAAGCCGTAGCAGACCCCATGCGTCAACGACAGCAACCCGTTGGGTCCGGGCGTGAGCGAGAGGCCGATGGCGGCCACGAGATAGATCAGCCAGAGTTCAAGGCCCATGTGTCACCGCCGCCCGCTCCTGCGGATTCCTCATCGATAGGGAGAACCGTCGCTCCTCTTAACACGATGCGCGCGAAAACCCCGAGCAGGAAATCGCCTGCCCGACCGCCGCCGCGATCCGCAGCCGACAGGCAGCGACACTCCCTCTCCCGGTCGGGAGAGGGTGGGGGAGAGGCCGGTGCCGGATGAGGCGTGACGCGCGCGGCAGGTCAGTGCGGAGGCCTGGGAGAGGGGATGTCATCTCCGCAGCCGGGAAGGGGTCCGACTCGCTATGGATTCCCGTTCCCTCCGATGGCTGCGCCATCTCCGGCCGGGAATGACACGACTTCCTCATCCCTCACGTCATCACCGGCCTCGTGCCGGTGATCCCGATTGTCTGAGGCGCCGCGCTTGTCCGCATCGGGATGGCCGGCACGAGGCCGGCCATGACGTGGGAGGGTGACGGAGGTGAGCGGAGAGCGCGGCAACGTTATGTTCTCACTTTGTTCTTGACAATAGTCCCAACCTCGGCTATACCCTTGCGCAAGATCTGCTCCTGACGAGGGGCGCGCTCGCGAGGCGTCGCAGTGTGGGAGCAGGCACGGTCCCGTGCAGGTGCCGATACGCAGGTGCGTGTGACGGGAGGCCCAGGCTGTGTGCCGCTGAATAGGGATTGGGTCCGAGGCCGCCGCTGACCTTGCGGTCACCGCCTCGGGCAGTCACCGAACCGGCACCGCCTGTCCGCCTAAAAAAGCCGTGCGCGAAGCGGCCTCCCGGCTCTTCCATCACACGCATGCATCATCGAGCCGGGCCGCCGTTCGCGCCACCCTCGATCGCACCACAGGCTCGGAGCCCAACGGCTCCGGGCCCACAGGTGCTGGCTGTTTGCCATCGCTCTTTGACATCGAAGATCGCCACTCCCCTCGCCGTCATGGCCGGACTCGGTCCGGCCACCCACGTCTTGCGACCCTCTGCGCTGTCAAGACGTGGATCCCCGGGACAGGTGCGGCTTGAGAGAGCTGGACGAGAGGGCGCAGCCCACCTCGCCTTGCGGGAGAGGTCGCGCCGGATGCGGGCGAGGGGTTACACGCGCTCGGATCGACCTTACTCCCTCACCCTTGTGCGCGAGACTCTGGAGAGGGGGGTGTCGGCGCTGAGGCCGCTGGATGACACGCCAGCATCCCGCCTCCTTGCGACCCTCCCCCCGGGCAAGCCGAGAAGGAATGGCGCCAGATGCGCACCCGATCCCGGATCGTCGCTCGCGCACCGTCCGCGGTGACAGCCCGCTCACCCCTTCGGCAGCATGATCCTTCACGAGGCCGCTCGCCTTGGCGAAATCCATGCGGCCGGCGTATTTGGCGCGCAGCGACGCCGACGACCTTGCCCATGTCCTTCATGGAGGCGGCGCCGGTCTCGGCGATGGCGGCCTCGATGGCGGCCTTGGTCTCGGCCTCGTCCATCTGCTGCGGCAGGTAGGAGGTGATCACCGCGACCTCGTCCTTCTCCTGCTGGGCAAGCTCGGTGCGCCCGCCCTGCTCGTACATCGCGATCGATTCCTGGCGCTGCTTCACCATCTTCTGCAGCAGGGCCAGGATCTCCTCGTCGGAGAGCGGCTCCTTGCCGTCGCCGCGCGCCTCGATGTCCTTGTCCTTCAGGGCGGCCTGGATCAGGCGGATGGCGCCGAGGCGGCCCTTCTCGCCGGCCTTCATGGCCTCCTTCATCTCGGCGGTGAAACGTTCGCGCAGCATGGGGTTCTCCTTGGTTTTTCAGGTCGCTCGAGCGTTGACGGGACGCGCATCGGCCCCTTAAGTCACGGGGATAGTTCACGGGCGGCTCGGTTCTGGCCTGCTCAAGCACGGCCTCTTGGCCCCGGACTTACAAGAGATCATGACGATGCTGCAAGACAAAGACACCGCCGGGTCCCTCTCGGGTGGCTGGACCGAGCCGCGCGCGACGGCCGTTCTCGTGCTCCAGGACGGCACGGTGCTCGAAGGCTTCGGCATCGGCGCCGTCGGCGAGGCGACCGGCGAGGTCTGCTTCAACACCGCGATGACGGGCTACCAGGAGATCCTGACCGACCCGTCCTATGCCGGCCAGATCATCACCTTCACCTTCCCGCATATCGGCAATGTGGGCACCAACGAGGAGGACATCGAGAGCGTCAACGCCGCCTCGTCCTCCGGGGTGCGCGGCGTCGTGCTGGCGGCCTCGATCACCGAGCCCGTCCAACTGGCGCGCCTCCCGCGATCTCGATGCCTGGCTGAAAGCCCGCAGCATCGTCGGCCTCACCGGCATCGACACCCGGGCGCTGACCGCGCTCATCCGCGACAAGGGCATGCCGAACGCGGTCATCGCCCACAACCCCGAGGGCGACTTCGACCTCGAGGCCCTGAAGGCCAAGGCCGCCGCCCTGCCCTCCATGGACGGCCTGGACCTCGTGCCGCTGGTCACCAGCGCCCAGCGCTTCGACTGGGACGAGACCACCTGGACGCGGGGCGAAGGCTACGGCCATCAGGACGGCGCGACCAAGCATCACGTGGTCGCCATCGATTACGGCGTGAAGCGCAACATCCTGCGGCTTCTGGCCCGCGCCGGCTGCAAGGTCACGGTGGTGCCCGCCACCGCCACGGCCGAGGACGTGCTGGCGCTCAAGCCCGACGGCGTGTTCCTGTCGAACGGCCCCGGCGATCCGGCCGCGACCGGCGAATATGCGGTGCCGGTGATCCGCAAGGTGCTCGACGAGAAGATCCCGACCTTCGGCATCTGCCTCGGCCACCAGATGCTGAGCCTCGCCGTCGGCGCCAAGACCAAGAAGATGCACCAGGGCCACCATGGGGCGAACCATCCGGTGAAGGACAGGACCACCGGCAAGGTCGAGATCACCTCCATGAACCACGGCTTCGCGGTGGATCCCGCAGACCCTGCCGACGAACGCGGTCGAGACCCACGTCTCCCTGTTCGACGGCTCGAATTGCGGCATCTCGCTCACCGACCGCCCGGCCTTCTCGGTGCAGTACCACCCGGAGGCCTCGCCCGGCCCGCAGGACAGCCATTACCTCTTCGACCGCTTCGTGCAGCTGATGGACGAGAAGAAGGCCGAAGCGCCTGACAAGACTGGGCCTGACGGACCTCAGCCTGACGAAAATGTGTTGGGAGAGCCGGCGCCGCGACAAACGGGTCGATTGCGCCGGCCGCCCAAATCACGGTAACCGATCATTAACCATAAAAAGCAAATGATTCCGGTCCTTGGTTTGGGGGTTTCTCCAATGGATTTCGATGACGATTCCGGCGAATTCAGCCGCCTGCACAACCTGTTCACGTTTCATCTCGGCATCGCGGTCACG
Organism: uncultured Acidobacteriota bacterium; assembly: GCA_963765835.1. Lineage (GTDB taxonomy): Bacteria > Acidobacteriota > Thermoanaerobaculia > UBA5066 > Gp7-AA6 > Gp7-AA6. The sequence continues at coordinate 26,362 of CAVXYF010000016.1, forward strand.
CTCTCCTGGCTGACCTCGCTCTATGCCGCCCTCTACGCTCCCTGGGTGCGCAACATCCGTCCCCTGATCGACCCCGACCATGTGGGCACGGTCGAGAGCACCTGGTCCTATCTCTTCATCTTCCCGGTGGTGCTCACGGCGGCCTGGCTGATCTCGGTCTTCGGCCAGAACCTGTTCGCCCGGTTCCGGATCATGAAGAGCCAGGCGGCCGAGTTCGCCATCGCCGCCCTCGTCGCCTTCGCGATGTTCTACCTGTCCATCGACCGCGCCGTCGCGGCGATGCTGATCGGCATGTAGGACGGGAGGGGCTTCGCAAGGCCCCGCTCGATCTTTCGCCTGCGCCGGACGTTTTCTCCCGACCTCACGGGAGAGTTTCATGGCTCAGGCAAAAGGATATGGCGACCCGCATGGCTACAATGCCCCGCTCGGGACGGAGACTTACGTCTTCCGCAGCAACGGCATCGTGCCGAACTCGTCCCTGCCGCTGATCGTGCGCCGCGGGGCGGTCTCGCCCTCCGAACATGACCGGTCAGGACCTTCAAGGCGACCTTCGCCAGGAACGGCTGGACGAATGCCTGGCTCGACGGCATCCACGACTTCCACCACTACCATCCCAACGCCCATGAGGTGCTCGGCATCGTCTCCGGCTCGGCCCAGGTGCGCTTCGGCGGCGAGGATGGCGATCTCGTCGGCGTGACCGCCGGCGACGTGGTCGTGATCCCGGCCGGCGTCGCCCATGCCTGCATCGAAGCGAGCGACGACTTCGCGGTGGTCGGCGCCTATCCGAACGGCGCCGACTACGACACGATCCGCGACGATCCCGGCGCGCTCGCGGCCTCGCAGCAGCGCATCGCGCAGGTCCCCTGCCCGACGCCGATCCGGTGGACGGCGCCGACGGTCCGCTCGTCAAGCTCTGGACCTGAGAGCGCGAAGACCGTCCAACCGTCGAAAGCCGGTGTTGCGAAACGGTGCCTGACGCTCCATGACTCATGGCCAGGGACTTAAGCGGGGCACTTCTTCCAATGAACTGGCGCGATTACTGGAACCAGGACACGCCGATCTATACGAGCGAGCGGCACAAGCTTCTGCATTATCGCCTGATCGCGAACGACATCGTCGGGCCTCATCCCCTCGCCCGAGGCGATCGTGCTCGATTATGGCTGCGGCGAAGCGCTGTTCGCCGATACGATCGCGACCAAATGCGCCCGTCTCTATCTCAGCGATGCCGCGCCGCTGGTGCGTGAGCGCCTGAACGACAGGTTCAGGGGCAACGGGCGGATCACCGTTCTCTCGACGGACGATGTGGCCCACCTGCCCGAGGCTTCGCTCGACCTCATCGTCGTGAACTCGCTCGTCCAGTATCTCTCCCTCGACGAGTTCCGCGCCCTGCTGAAGCTCGTGCGCGGCAAGCTGAAAGCCGACGGCCGGCTGGTGCTGGGCGACATCATCCCGCCCGACATCAGCCCCGTCACCGACGCGAAGGCGCTGCTGTCCTTCGCCTGGCAGGGCGGCTTCCTGCGATCGGCCGTCACCGGCCTCGCCCGCACCGCCTTCTCGGAATACCGCAAGATCCGCGAGGAGATCGGCCTGGCTCAATACAGCGAGGAGGAGATCGTCGACATTCTGAAGGATGCCGGCTTCGAGCCCGAGCGTGCCGCGCGCAATCTCGGCCACAATCAGGCCCGCATGACCTTCGTGGCGCGGCCCGCTCAGGCCCGCGACAGCGAGGACCTCGTCTAGCGCATCGTGCGGAAGAGTGGTTCCGGTTTTCCGCCTTCAACGATGCGCCAGCCGAGCAGATTGCCGCCACGGAGCGCTGATCGCTTACGAGCGACAGGCCGAACACCACGAGGCCGGCAACGGCCAGAACCGCGCCGACCCATCCGGTCGAGGCAAAGCCGTAGCCTGCCGCGATCGCAAGGCCGCCGAGCCAGGCGCCGAGCGCATTGGCGATGTTGAAGGCCGAGTGGTTGAGGGCCGCGGCAAGGGTCTGCGCGTCGGCCGCCACGTCCATGAGCCGGGTCTGGAGCGCCGGCCCGATGGCGACGCTGCAGCCGACGAGGAAGACGCAGGCCGAGAGCATGAACGGGTTCTCGGCGGTGAGCCAGAGCACCGTCATCACCACGACGCTGCCGGCCAGCGTCCCGCCGATGGTCGCCATCAGGTTCCTGTCGGCGAACCAGGCGCCGACGAGGTTGCCGACGATCATGCCGGAGCCGAACAGCGCCATCATCATCGGAACGGCGCTTTCCGGCATCCCGGCGACCTCCGTCGCGGTCGAGGCGATGTAGGAGAAGACGGAGAACAGGCCGCCGAAGCCGACCGCGCCGATGCCGAGCGTGAACCAGACCTGCTTGCGCCTGAAGGCCCCGAGCTCGCGCATCGGGCTTGCGCCCTCCTGCACCTTGTCCTTCGGCAGGAAGAGCCAGATCAGGACGACCGTCAGCGCTCCCATGAAGCCGACGGCGCCGAAGGCGATGCGCCAGCTCAGGGCCTGCCCGAACCAGGTCGCCACCGGCGTGCCGATGAGGGTCGCGACGGTCAGGCCCATCATGACGCGGGCGACCGCCTGGGTGCGCTTGTTGGGCGGGACCAGGGAGGCGGCCACGAGCGCGGCGACGCCGAAATAGGCCCCGTGCGGCAGGCCGGTGAGGAAGCGCAGGAGCACGAAGGATTCGAAGGTCGGCGCAACGGCGCTGACCACATTGCCGACGGCGAAGACCGCCATCAGCAAGAGGAGAAGCGTCTGGCGCGCGAGCTTCGCCGCCAGCACCGCGATGATCGGAGCGCCGACCACGACGCCGAGCGCATAGGCGCTGATGGCGTGTCCGGCCTGGGGCGTCGTGACGTTGAATTCCTGGGCGAGGTTCGGCAGCAGGCCCATGATCGCGAACTCGCCCGTGCCGATGCCGAAGCTGCCGACCGCGAGCGCCAGCTCGATCAGGGCGACGGCGAGGTCGCGATGCGCGAACGGCGGGGCCCTGTCCTTCGCGGCCAGACAGACTTCCTCGGCAATGGTCATGTCGGACATGAAGGCCCCAGGCTTCTCATGGGAAATATCGGAACAAGGCAACCGAGAGCTTTATATTGCACCGCAAAAAGATTCGGGGGACCCGCCGGAATGCAGCCCTGCCCTGCACTGAGACGTCTGAAACTTCGCCGGTGCCCGTCAAAAGGCAGGCGAGGCCTAGGCAAATGTCCAAATCTTGTGCGCCATGAAGCTCCAGAGCATCACGACGCCCGTGGTGACGATCTGCGCCGGCAGGTAGGGCGCGTCGAGCCACACCGTGAAGGCATGCATCAGGAACCAGGTCACCAGGAAGCCGACGAAGGCGACGAGGGCGAAGCGCCAGGTGGCCTCCCGGTGCGGCCGGTCGCTGGCATAGGTGTGCCTGCGGTTGAGGACATAGGAGACGGCACCGCCGGCCACATAGCCGGCAAGCGTCGCCGGAACCGGGTGCGCGCCGGCTCCCTCCACGAGCGCGATGAGAAGCCCGTAATGGACCACGGCCGCGGCAAGGCCGACGCCGAAGAAGGCGGAGAACTGCCGGGCGAGGCCGTGAAGAGGACGAGAGACGGTCACGGCGCTTCGATAGCCGCTTCAGGCCGGCCCGTCACCTCATTCCCTGGAGGAGCCCCGCGATCCTGCGGGAGACGGAGCGTGGCGCGAACTTCGAGCCGAGGGCTCCGGCCCGGTTCCTGGCTCCCGGGATGACGATGGCCCGGCCCGCCTCGTAGCCCTCGACTCCGGCGCGGGCGACTTCCGCCGAGCGACATGACGCCCGCCTCGAAGAGCCGCGAATCCTTCAGGCCCGCCGTGTCCGAGAACTCGCTCTCGGTCGGTCCGGGACAGAGCGCCGTCACGGTGACCCCATGCGGCTTGGCCTCGTCGTGCAGAGCCTCGGACAGGGACAGCACGAAGGCCTTGGTCGCGTAATAGACCGCCATGTAGGGCCCGGCCTGGAAGGCCGCGAGGGAGGCGACGTTGAGGATGCCGCCCTGCCGGCGCTCGATCATGCCGGGCAGCATGAGGCGGCAGAGGGAGGTCAGCGCCGTCACGTTGAGGTCGATCATGGCGAGCTGCTTCTCGTGCGGAAGGCCTTCGAAGTACCCCCGCAGCCCGAACCCGGCATTGTTGACGAGGGTGTGGACCGCGATGCCCCGCTCCCGGAGCATGTCGTGAAGGTCCAGGGGCGCCTCCGCGGTCCCCGAGGTCGAGGGCGATGGGCTCGACCGGGACGCCATGGGCCTGCGCGAATCTCTGTCGCCGAGAGCCTCGAGCCGTCTCGTGCCGCCGGGCGGTCAGGGCGAGCGCATATCCCCGGGCGGCGAAAGCGCGGGCCAGCTCCGCGCCGATGCCGCTCGATGCCCCCGTGATCACCGCCCAGCGCGGTTCTTCGATCATGGCCATGTTTTCCCAGCTCCGTTCCTGCCTCGCCCTTAGCGGATCTGACCGCATGGGCATTGCCTGTCTAAATCATGGCTCAGGCCTTTGAATTTGCTCAAGGTCCGTGTAAGAGCCTCTCTCAACCTACAATCCGATCACATCCCAGCTGCGCTCGAAGCGCCGTAGCTTTACGGCCGCGCGGCTGGACACGCCTGGGTGGCCCAATGCCGAAGCGGACAGACATCTCCTCCATTCTCATCATCGGCGCCGGACCGATCATCATCGGCCAGGCCTGCGAGTTCGATTATTCGGGCACCCAGGCCGTGCAAGGCCCTGAAGGAGGAAGGCTACCGCATCGTCCTGGTGAATTCGAACCCTGCGACGATCATGACCGATCCCGATCTCGCGGACGCCACCTACGTGGAGCCGATCACCCCCGAGATCGTCGCCAAGATCATCGAGAAGGAGCGCCCCGACGCGCTCCTGCCGACCATGGGCGGCCAGACGGCGCTGAACTGCGCCCTGTCGCTCAAGAAGATGGGCGTGCTCGAGAAGTTCAACGTCGAGATGATCGGCGCGACGGCGGAGGCCATCGACAAGGCCGAGGACCGCCAGCTCTTCCGCGAGGCCATGACCAAGATCGGCCTCGACACGCCGAAATCGCGCCTCGCCAACGCCTCGGCCCTGAAGAAGGCCGACCGGGACGCCTATCTCGCCGAGCTCGCCCGGCTCGAGGCCCTCGACATGCATCCCGGCGACAAGAAGCGGATGATCGCCGGCTACGAGCTGAAATGGGACGCGGGCGAGAACGACCGCCGCAAGCGCTACCAGGAGCACGCCATGGGCGAGGCCCTGATGGCGCTCTCCGAGGTGGGCCTGCCCGCGATCATCCGCCCCTCCTTCACCATGGGCGGCACCGGCGGCGGCATCGCCTACAACCGCGAGGAGTTCCTCGACATCGTCGAGCGCGGCCTCGACGCCTCGCCCACCAACGAGGTGCTGATCGAGGAGAGCGTGCTCGGCTGGAAGGAGTACGAGATGGAGGTCGTCCGCGACAAGGCGGACAACTGCATCATCATCTGCTCCATCGAGAACATCGACCCGATGGGCGTGCATACCGGCGATTCCATCACCGTCGCGCCGGCGCTGACGCTGACCGACAAGGAATACCAGATCATGCGCGACGCCTCGCTGGCGGTGCTGCGCGAGATCGGCGTCGAGACCGGCGGCTCGAACGTGCAGTTCGCGATCGACCCGGAGAACGGGCGCATGATCGTGATCGAGATGAACCCGCGCGTGTCGCGCTCCTCCGCGCTCGCCTCGAAGGCGACCGGCTTCCCGATCGCCAAGGTCGCGGCGAAGCTCGCCGTCGGCTACACCCTCGACGAGATCGCCAACGACATCACCGGCGGCGCGACGCCGGCCTCCTTCGAGCCGACCATCGACTACGTGGTCACCAAGATCCCGCGCTTCGCCTTCGAGAAATTCCCCGGCGCCGAGCCGACGCTGACCACGGCGATGAAGTCGGTGGGCGAGGCCATGGCCATCGGCCGCACCTTCCCGGAATCCCTGCAGAAGGCGCTGCGCTCGCTGGAGACCGGCCTCACCGGCCTCGACGAGATCGAGATCGAGGGCCTCGGCAAGGGCGACGACCGGAACGCCATCAAGGCGGCCATCGGCACGCCGACGCCGGACCGGCTCCTGAAGGTGGCGCAGGCCCTGCGCCTCGGCATCAGCCACGACGAGGTCTATGCCTCCTGCAAGATCGACCGCTGGTTCCTGGAGCAGCTCCAGGACATCGTCGACATGGAAGCCAAGGTGAAGGCCCACGGCCTGCCGCAGACGCCCGGCGCCTTCCGCCAGCTCAAGGCGCATGGGCTTCTCCGATGCCCGCCTCGCCGTGCTCACGCACAAGACCGAGGCCGAGGTGCGCGAGCTGCGCCGCTCGCTCGACGTGCGCCCGGTCTTCAAGCGCATCGACACCTGCGCGGCCGAGTTCGCCTCGCCGACCGCCTACATGTACTCGACCTATGCCGCGCCCTTCGCCGGCAAGCCCGCCGACGAGGCCAATCCGTCGGATGCCAGGAAGGTCATCATCCTCGGCGGCGGCCCGAACCGCATCGGCCAGGGCATCGAGTTCGACTATTGCTGCTGCCATGCCTGCTTCGCCCTGAAGGACGCCGGCTTCGAGACCATCATGATCAACTGCAACCCGGAGACGGTCTCGACCGACTACGACACCTCCGACCGGCTCTATTTCGAGCCGCTGACGCAGGAGGACGTGCTGGAGATCATCGAGACCGAGCGCTCCAGGGGCACGCTGCACGGCGTCATCGTCCAGTTCGGCGGCCAGACGCCGCTCAAGCTCGCCCGCGCCCTGGAAGAGGCGGACGTGCCGATCCTCGGCACCTCGCCGGACGCCATCGACCTCGCCGAGGACCGGGACCGGTTCAAGCGCCTCCTCGACAAGCTGCACCTGAAGCAGCCCAAGAACGGCATCGCCTATTCGGTCGAGCAGGCCCGCCTGATCGCCGCCGATCTCGGCCTGCCCTTCGTGGTGCGCCCGTCCTACGTGCTCGGCGGCCGGGCCATGGCGATCATCCGCGACGAGACGCAGTTCGAGGATTACCTGCTCGGCACCCTGCCGAGCCTGATCCCGTCCGACGTCAAGGCCCGCTACCCCAACGACAAGACCGGCCAGATCAACACGGTGCTCGGCAAGAACCCGCTGCTCTTCGACCGCTACCTCTCGGATGCGATCGAGGTCGACGTGGACTGCCTCTGCGACGGCAAGGACAGCTTCATCGCCGGCATCATGGAGCATATCGAGGAGGCGGGCATCCATTCGGGCGATTCCGCCTGCTCGCTGCCGCCGCGCTCGCTGTCGCCGGAGATCATCGCCGAGCTGGAGCGCCAGACGAAGGCGCTGGCGCTCGCCCTCGACGTGGGCGGCCTGATGAACGTGCAATACGCCATCAAGGACGGCGACGATCTACGTGCTGGAGGTCAATCCCCGCGCCTCGCGCACGGTGCCCTTCGTGGCCAAGGTGATCGGCGAGCCGATCGCCAAGATCGCGGCCCGGATCATGGCCGGCGAGAGCCTGGCCACGTTCGGCCTGACGCCGAAGGACCTGCCGCATATCGGCGTGAAGGAGGCCGTGTTCCCCTTCGCCCGCTTCCCGGGCGTCGACGTGCTGCTCGGGCCGGAGATGCGCTCGACCGGCGAGGTCATCGGCCTCGACCGCAGCTTCGGCGTCGCCTTCGCCAAGAGCCAGCTCGGCGCCGGCAGCCAGCTGCCCAAGACCGGAACGCTCTTCGTCTCCGTGCGCGATTCCGACAAGTCCCGCATCCTGCCGGCGGTGAAGATGCTGGAGGAGATCGGGTTCCAGATCCTGGCGACCGGCCGGCACCCAGAGATATCTCGAGGAGAACGGCGTCAAGGCCACGCGGATCAACAAGGTTCTGGAAGGCCGGCCCCACGTGGTCGACGCCATCAAGAACGGCGATATCCAGCTCGTCTTCAATACCACCGAAGGGGCCGGCGCCCTGTCGGATTCCCGGTCTTTGAGACAGGCTGCCCTCTTGCATAAGATACCTTACTACACCACTCTTGCAGGAGCGATCGCCGCGGCCGAGGGCATCAAAGCCTACCTCAGCGGCGATCTCGAAGTCCGGGCGCTTCAGGAATATTTTGCCTGAGGCATCCGGCCTCACATTGGAACTGCGAAGCTTCTGGTAAGTTTTCGTTGACATGCGAGGGCGCTGGCGACAGCGGCCTCGTACCTCTTTTTGGACGAGACAAACGATGGACAAGGTCCCTCTGACGATCAAGGGTTATGCGGCGCTCGAGGAGGAGCTCAAGCACCGGCAGCAGGTTGAACGCCCCCGGATCATCCAGGCGATCGCGGAAGCCCGCGCGCTTGGCGACCTGTCGGAAAACGCCGAATACCATGCCGCCAAGGAAGCCCAGTCCCTCAACGAGGGCCGGGTTCTCGAGCTCGAAAGCCTGATTTCCCGCGCCGAGGTCATCGATATCGCGAAGCTCTCCGGCGACCGGATCAAGTTCGGCGCGACGGTGAAGCTCGTCGACGAGGACACCGAGGAAGAGAAGACCTACCAGATCGTGGGCGAGCCCGAAGCCGACGTGCGCTCGGGCCGGGTCTCCGTCGCCTCCCCCATCGCCCGCGCCCTCATGGGCAAGACCATCGGCGACACGGTGGAGGTCTCCACCCCCGGCGGCGGCAAGTCCTACGAGGTCGTGGGCGTCCGGTTCGGCGCCGCCTGATCGGCGAAAGAGGAGCGGGCCTGGAGCAGGGCCCGTTCCTCACGAAGCGGCCAATCAAGGCAGAATCAGCGCATTCGTTTGTTATTTTATATAATTCCATTTAACTAGGCTGTCGCTTTCCCTAAGGGGCCGATCATGCCTTACGTTCGCCGCGGTTCTGAAACTCGTACCCACACGACCACCGCGGGAGAGGAGAGAAATGCCGAAAGGCTTCTCACCACCCTCTCCGACGGGACCATGGTCGCCACCTGGATGGTCGTGGACAACGGGGACGAGGGGGTGGCGCCGGGCGTCTTTCAGCAGCGTTTCGACCGTCTGGGAAACCGCATCGGCGCTGAAGTGCAGGTCAACACGACGGCCGCGGCCTCGTTTGACGGCACCGTCAGGACGATCGCCCTTCCCGGCGGGCGCTGGGCAACCTCATGGGTGACGCACGACGGGGTCTCCAAACCGCTCGGTGCCTATGTCCAGATTTTCGACGCTCAGGGAAAAGTCGGGAGCGAGATCCAGCTCGACGCCGAGCAAGGGGAGATCCTGAACTGGCAGGTGTGGACCTTTCCGCAGGCGGACGGTGGCTTCGTCGCAATCTGGGGCGGCGAAAGCAGCGAGGGCCGCGAAGACGTTTACATGCAGCGTTTCGATCGGACGGGCGCCACGGTCGGCGACCCGCAGGCAGTCGGCGGGTCCGGCACCGCCGGATTGTACGACCTTTCCGTGGTCGAGACGGACGATGGATTCACTGCCATCTGGAACACGAAGATCAACGACACCGGCGAGGATCCGGACGTTTTGCTGCGCCGCTTCGACAAGAACTTCGAACCGCTGGGCGAGGCGGCGACCCGCGTCAACGAGGCCGTGGAGGGTCGCGCCGAGAGTTTTTCTAGCGGCGGCCATGCACAGCTGTCGGATGGCAGGTTCGTGATCGTCTATGGCAATCCCGGAGGGTATTTCCAGCAGCTCTTCGACGCAGACGGCACGAAGATTCGCGAAATCACCGTCCCCGAGGGTCCGAGCCAGGGTGGGGAATATTACCCTCCCCTCGTCTATGCCCTGGAGGACGGCAAATGGATGGTGGCCTGGAGCGGAATAACCCCGGGCAACGTCACCGACGCCTATTACCAGGTCTACAACGCCGATGGCACTTCGGACGGCGAACCTGTCCGCGTTTCCGCATCCACTTCAAACTCTCAGTCCCTGACCGCGCAAACCGTGCGGCTGCGGGACGGCGGCCTCGTGCTCTTTTGGGGAGGCATGGCACGCAGGAGGGCCAGGAGGATCCTGACGGCCTGTTCTTCCAGCGCTTTGACGCGCAGGGCCAGAAGGTCGGCGGTGAGACGCGGATCAACACCTCGACGAATGGCGAGATCTTCAACCTGCAGGCCGCGGCCCTTCCCAGCGGCCACTTCGTCCTCACTTGGAACGGCGCAGGCACTCAGCCGGGGCAGCAGGATGACGCGGGCGTCTTTCAGCAGGTCTTCGACGCCGATTTCCGGCGCGTCGGCGGCGAGACCCGCGTGGCGACGTCGGTCGACGGCTACCAGGGCGTGCCCCAGATCAACGTCCTTCCCGACGGCTCGTGGGCGGTCATCTGGTCCGGCCGAGGCACGCAGAAGGATCAGGAGGACAGCTGGGGCCTCTTCTTCCAGCGCTTCGGGTTCAACGCAGCGCCGACGAGCATCGCTCTGGCCGGGGCCTCCATTCGGGAGGACGCGAAAGGCGGCGATGCGGTGGGAGTTCTGTCGGGCACCGACCCGGACGGCGACAGCCTCGCCTTCACCTTGCTCTCGCATCAGAACCTGTTCGAGATCGCCGGCACCACCTTGCGCCTCAAGCCCGGCGCGACGCTCGACCATGAGACGGCGCCGTCTCTCACCCTGCGCATCGAGGCCGATGACGGTTATGGGGAAAGCCATGTTCGCGATCTGACCGTCACCGTCACGAACACTCTCGAGACGACCCCTTCGTCAGGACCGGCACGCCCGGCGACGATGCGCTCTTCGGCGAGCTGGGCAACGACACGCTGCAGGGCGGCAGCGGGAACGACACCCTCGACGGCGATGCTGGGAACGATGTCCTCTACGGCGGCGCCGGCAAGGACCTCCTGAAGGGCGGCGCGGGCCGGGACATCTTCGTCTTCGACAAGCCCCTCAACAAGAAGACCAATCTCGACCGGATCGCCGACTTCAGCGTGAAGGACGACACGATCTGGCTCGACAATGCCGTCTTCAAGAAACTGGGCAAGGGCAGCCTGACGAAGAAAGGCAAGCTCGACAAGGAGTTCTTCGTCATCGACACCAAGGCGAGGGAGAGCGACGATTACCTGATCTACAACAAGAAGACCGGCGTCCTCTCCTACGACGCGGACGGTTCCGGGTCGAAGAAGGCGGTCGAGATCGCTACCCTCACCGAAGAACCTCAAGCTGACCTCCGCCGACTTCCTGATCGTCTGATGCTGCCGCGGCGCGAGGGTCCGTAACGGCGCCCGGTCTTCGGATGCTGCGATGCCGTGAGAGCGGGCGGCCGAGTCCACATTTTCGCGCGCTGCACTAGAACAATCCGTGGCGGAGCGAAATCGCTTCGCCGTTCAGAGCATGCAGCACGTTCAAGTGAGGATCGGTTTCGCGCAAGCGGGATCGGCTCCTGAGAGGGTCGAGGACCGTTCACGATGCAAGAGAAGCCCATGACCCTCTTTTCCCGCCGTTCGATTCTGGCGGCTTTGTCGGTCGGCATCGCTGTTACAGGGGCGGGCTGCGTCCCGGCGGGTCTTTCATCCGACGGCTCGCCCTTCCCGCAGGCTTTCTCCGGGTTCTCGGTGGATGTCAGCGCCCTGAAGGCCAAGGGTCTCGGCCCTTTCGCCGATCTCATCGGCGCGGCCGCCCTCGATGAATTGCAGCGCTCCTTCGCCGACCGCGTCGACCCGCGCGGCCCCCGTCTCGTCCTGCGCGTGACGAGCGTGTTTTTCACGCCGTTTCCCGACAATAGCTCCGGCCGCCTGGGCCACGGAGGCAGCCGCGGCGGCGGCAACAGCGGGCACGATGCGATGGAAGGCGAAGCCCTGGCCGTCGGCCGCAGGGGCGAGGTTCTGGCGAGCCATCCGATGCTGGCCGTGCGCGACGTGAACACCAGTCCTCTAACGCCCGACGAACAGGCTCGCGCCGTCGCCGTGGCGCAGCATTACGTCCGCTGGCTGCGGCGGCAGATCTAAGACGGCTCGAACTAAAAATATTGCAAATATATAACCTTACCTTAAGCTACGCCGCACCGCGTTCTTAAGGTCTCCAGCCATGCCTTACAATGTTGTCAGCCTCGGCGGGGAAACCCGCATCCACACGTCTACGGGCGGAGTGCAGGCCGCACCCCAGTTCATCAGGCTGCCGGACGGGCGGTTCATCCTGCAATGGGTCGGCAACGGAACCGTTCACGGACAGGAGGATACAAACGGCTATTTTCAGCAGCTTTTCGACGCCAACGGGGTGAAGATCGGCAGCGAGATTCGCGTCAACGCCATGACGGACGGCGAGGTCAAACCGGATTTCGTTTCGGTCGCCCTCCCTGGCGTCGGATGGGGCTCCATCTGGAAGTCAGTCTCGGACGATCCTGCTGTCGGCGGCAACGCCTATTTCCGCACCTTTGACATGAACGGTACTCCCGGGCAGCAGCTCAGGATCAACGAGACAGAGAACGGCATATCGGAAGACTGGCGGAACGTGTTCCTGCGCAACGCCAATTCGATCGTCCTCTGGAACGGAAAAGGCACTCAGGAAGATCAGACGGACGACGCAGGCATCTTCTTCCGCCTCATGGACGAGGATGGCGACTTCATCGGAGGGGAGACGCGCGTGAACGTTGCCGTGGAGGGGCGTGAAGAAACGCTGACCGGCGTCACGGCTCTCTCGAACGGCGGATTTGTCGTCACCTATCGTGCCGGATCCGAGGCGTTTCAACAGGCCTTCGACCGCAATGGTGCGAAGGTCGGGGAAGAATTCACCCTCATCTCCAACGCGAGCATCACGCCATCCGCCCGCAGCCTGGCGGACGGCAAATGGGCGACCTTCTGGAATCTTCCCGTCACCGCCCAAATCAGGGACATCTACTATCAGGTCTTCAACGCCGATGGCACAGCCGACGGCGAGGCAAAAACCGTCAATACAACCGTCGACGGAGATCAGATCAGAGCAGCCACCCTGACGATGGAGAGCGGCGGCCCGCTGATATTCTGGCAGGGGAATGGCACGCAGGAGGGCCAGGAGGACGATCATGGGCTCTTCTACCAGCGCTTCGATGCCCATGGGAGGAAGATCGGCTCCGAAACGCGTCTCAACACGACCGTCGACGGGGAACAGTCCAACCTCCGGATCTTCACCAGCTACCAGTTCAATGAGAGCACCAGCCGATACGTCGTCAAGCACTACGTCACAGCTTGGACAATCGGTGACCCCGAGGCGCAGGATCCCGATGATCTATTCGTCCAGGTGCTCGATCCGTCCGGGGGCAAGATCGGCCCTGAAATCCGCTTCCAGGCAGTCGGCGACTTTCTCGATACGAACTTTGCGTATCTCCCTACCACCGGGCGTTCCGTTCTCACCTGGTCGGGCAAGAGTACGCGACAGGGACACGAGGACGATGCCGGCGTCTTCATGCAGCTCTTCGACGTCAACGGCACGAGGATCGGCGCGGAGGTGCGCGTCAACAGCAGCACGGAAGGGGTCCAGAGCGGCGCCATGATCCGCGTATTGCCGAACGGCAGCTTCGTGGTGGCCTGGAACGGATCCGACGGCAGCGAAACCGGCCTCTTCATGCAGGTCTTCGATGCCAACGGCCAACGCGTCGGCGGCGAGATCCTGGTCAACACCTCGAAGACCGGCGCTCAGATGGGCACGTTCCTGGAATTCACGGCGGATGGCACGCTTGGTCGGCTGGGAGGGTGTCGGCGATCAGCCTGACCAGCAAGACGGGACGGCGGCATGTTCTTCCAGCGCTTCAAGATCAATTCGGCGCCGGAGAGCATCGCCGTCAGCGGATCGATCCAGGAAACGGCAGCCGCGGGCACAACGGCGGGCACACTCTCGACCGTCGATCTCGACCAGTCCGACAGACACACCTTCACCCTCGTCGACGCGGGCAATGCGCCGACGACGAATCCGCTTTTCGAGATCTCGGGCAGCACGATCAAGCTCAAGTCGGGCGCCAAGCTCAATTACGAGGCGGCGACATCCCACAATCTGCGCGTCAAGGTCACGGACGCCTTCGGCGGCAGCTATGTCCAGGACGTGGCGGTGAGCGTCACCAACGTGCGCGAAAAAACGCCGCTGCGGAAGAACGGCACCGCGGGCGCCGACATCCTGTTCGGCGAACTCGGCAACGACACGCTGTCGGGTGCGGGCGGCAACGACCGCCTGCATGGCGATCTCGGGCGCGACCGGATCTCCACCGGCAGCGGCAAGGATGTGGTGGTCTTCGACCAGCGCCCGTCGAGCAGCAACCGCGACACGATCACCGATTTCGACCCGAAGAAGGACTCGCTCTATCTCGACAATGCCTTCTTCACCAAGCTGGGAAAGAAGGGCTCGCTCGAGAAGCCGGCCAAGCTGTCCAAGACCTATCTCGAGTTCGACGCACCGAACGACGCCAACGATTACCTGATCTACAACCGCAAGACCGGCGTGCTGTCCTACGACGCCGATGGCAACAAGGCAGGAAAAGCTGTCGAGATCGCGGTCTTCACCAACAAGCCCAAGCTCACCTACGCCGACTTCTTCGTGATCTGAGCCTGCCGCGGGAGGTGGATCCGGCCCCGCCGGATCAGGCCTTCTCCGGCTCGACTTCCTCGATCGGCACCAGAGGCTCGTCCTTGACGAGGTCGAGGGTCAGCGCCGTGCGGACGTTGCGCACGTTCGGCAGGGAGGTGAGCTCGGAGACGAGGCCCTGGAAGGAGGCGAGGTTCGGCGCCACGCATTTCATGATGAAGTCGATGTCGCCCGACAGGGTCCAGCACTCGCGGACCATGGACCAGTCCTTCACCTTCTGCTCGAATTCCTTGAGCTCCTTCTTGCCCTGCACGTCGAGCTGCACCATGGCGAAGCAGACGATCTCGAAGCCGAGATTCTTCGGGTCGAGGATCGCCCGGTAGGCCTTGATGATGCCGGCGCTCTCGAGCGCCCGCACCCGGCGCAGGCAGGGCGGCGCCGACAGGCCGACGCGGCGCGCCAGCTCCACATTGGTGATGCTGCCGTCGGCCTGCAGTTCTTTCAGGATGGCCCAGTCGATGGAATCGAGGCGTCCGCGCACGGTAACTCCGCTAGAGCACGATCGGGAGGGCGGGAACCGGCCGGCGGCCCGGATCGTGCGGGATCAGGTCAAAAAATCTCGTCTTGGCTGAGTAGACCGTGTAGAGGGTCTGCACAAGAAGGACAGGCGATTAAGTCGCAACGAACTTCATGAACTCCACAGGCTCGTTGATCGAATGTTGCGCAATGATACCGGCCTTATCACCTGGGTTCTGACCGACGGCAAGGCCGGAGACGAGCTGCAGGCGCTGAGCGTCACCGAGGCGCTCGGCCTCGATCCCGAGATCCGCCGGGTCGATCCGAAGCCGCCCTTCGACTGGTTCATGCCCTGGGGGCCCATCGATCCGCGGGAGCGCCCGGGCGCGCCGAACAGCCCCCTCGCCCCGCCCTTTCCCGACCTCCTCGTCGCCTCGGGCCGCCGGGCGGTGGCCTATCTGCGCTTCGTCAAGAGGGCCTCCGGCGGGCGCACCTATACGGTGTTCCTCAAGGACCCCCGCACCGGCCCGAAGACGGCCGACCTCATCTGGTCGCCGGACTACGACCGCCTGCGCGGCCCGAACGTGCTCAACACCCTCACCCCGCCGCACCGGGTCTCGGCGGGGCGGATCGCAGCGGCGCGCAGCCGGCCCGATCCCCGCCTCGCCCACCTGCCCCGCCCCCGCGTCGCGGTGCTGGCCGGCGGCGACAGCCGCCATCACCGCTTCACGCGAAGCCGACATCGCCCGCTTCGTCGAGCACCTGACAGGCCGTCGCCGAGGCCGGAGCCGGACTGATGGTGACGGCCTCGCGCCGCACGCCGCCGGCCCTGCGGGACGCCCTCGTCGCCCTCGCCGACCGGCATGGCGGCTTCTTCTGGGACGGCACGGGCGAGAACCCCTACGTCGCCCTCCTCGCCCTCGCCGATGTCGTCGTGGCGACGGCGCGATTCCTTCAACATGATCGGCGAGGCCGCCGCGACGGGACGGCCGATCCTGGTGTTCGAGCCGTCCGGCGGACACCCGAAACTGGATGTTTACATGGCGGCCCTGAAAGCTCATGGAGTTGTGCATCCGTTCGAGGGGCGTCTTGAAGGACAGCCCTATGAACCCCTAAATTCAACACCCAAGGTCGCGGAGGCCATCGCCGAGGGCTTGAGCCGCCACCGCCGCGCTCTCGGCTTGCCGGACCTCGCCTTTTCACTGGAGACCCCCTGATGGCCCATTCTCACGCCAAGCTCATCATCATCGGCTCGGGGCCGGCCGGCTATACGGCGGCGATCTACGCGGCGCGCGCCCTGCTCGAACCGGTGATGATCTCCGGCTTCCAGCCCGGCGGCCAGCTCATGATCACCACGGATGTGGAGAACTATCCGGGCTTCGCCGACGTGATCCAGGGTCCCTGGCTCATGGAGCAGATGCGCCTGCAGGCCGAGCATGTGGGCACCAAGATGGTCTCCGACCACATCACCAAGGTCGACCTGAAGCAGCGCCCCTTCCGCCTCGAGGGCGATTCCGGCGACACCTATACCTGCGATGCCCTCGTCGTCGCGACCGGCGCCCAGGCCAAATGGCTCGGCCTGCCCTCGGAGGGCCAGTTCCAGGGCTTCGGCGTCTCGGCCTGCGCCACCTGCGACGGCTTCTTCTTCCGCGGCAAGGAGGTCGTGGTGGTCGGCGGCGGCAACACCGCCGTCGAGGAGGCGCTCTATCTCGCCAACCTCGCCTCCAAGGTCACCCTGGTCCACCGCCGCGATTCCCTGCGTGCCGAACGCATCCTGCAGGACCGCCTGTTCAAGCACCCGAAGATCGAGGTGGTCTGGAACTCGCGCCGTCGAGGAGATCTGCGGCAGCGAGAACCCCTCCTCCGTCACCCATCTGCGGCTGAAGAACTTCGGTACCGGCGCAGACCTCGGAGCTCAAGACCGACGGCGTCTTCATCGCCATCGGCCACAAGCCCTCGACCGAGCTCTTCGCCGGCCAGCTCGACATGAAGCCGGGCGGCTACCTGCTGACCACGCCGGGCTCGACCGCGACCAACATTCCGGGCGTCTTCGCGGCCGGCGACGTCACCGACGACATCTATCGTCAGGCCGTGACGTCGGCAGGCATGGGCTGCATGGCGGCTCTCGACGCCGAGCGCTACCTCGCGGCCCTGGAGGCCACCCAGGAAGCCGCCGAATAGAATTTATTAACAACTGGTTAGCTCTCAGGCCGATTTCCTGTTGCGTCGAACCCTCGGCTCATAAGAGATAAGAGATGCCTCCGCATAAGGTAGCATGCGGGGCATCGAGGGGAATCCGCCGTGGACTGGGACAAGATCCGGATTTTCTACACGGTCGCGGAAGCGGGCAGCTTCACGCGGGCCGGTGACGATCTGGGCTTGAGCCAGTCCGCCGTGAGCCGCCAGATCAGCGCCCTCGAGCGCGAGCTGAAGGCGCCGCTCTTCCACCGCCATGCCCGCGGCCTGATCCTGACCGAGCAGGGCGACCTGCTGTTCCGCGCCGCCCGCGACATGCGCATGCGGCTGGAGACCACCAGGGCCCGCCTCGTCGAGACCAGCGAGCGCCCCTCGGGCGAGCTGAAGGTGACGACCACCGTCGGCCTCGGCTCGATCTGGCTCGCCCAGCGCATCGCCGAGTTCCTCGACCTCTACCCGGACGTGCGCGTCGAGCTGATCCTCACCAACGAGGAGCTCGATCTCGCCATGCGCGAGGCCGACGTGGCGATCCGCCTGCGCCGCCCGGCCCAGCCGGACCTGATCCAGCGCCGGCTCTTCACGGTGCATTTCCACGTCTATGCCTCGACCGACTACATCAAGCGCTTCGGCGAGCCGAAGACCCTGGAGGATCTCGACGAGCACCGCATCGTCTCCTTCGGCGGCGACCAGCCCTCCTACCTGATGGCCGTGCACTGGCTCTCGACCGCCGGGCGCGAGGGGCAGCGAGCCGCGCCAGTACCATTACGTGGTCAACAACATCACGGCCCTGAAGCTCGCCGTCGAGACCGGAGCCGGCATCGCCGTGCTGCCGGATTACGCGGTCGGTCGGCAATCCGGACCTCGATCCAGATCCTGCGCGACGTGGAGATGCCCTCCCTCGACAGCTATCTCGTCTATGCCGAGGAGATGCGCTCCGTCGCCCGCGTCCAGGCCTTCCGCGACTTCCTGATCTCCAAGGCCCAGCGCTGGACGTTCTAACCTGCCATCAGGCTCGCTTTGACTGCGCTCAGTTGAAGCCGGATCTGATCAGCTCGGCGAATTCCAATTTTGCTCACCGACCATGACGCGAAGCCATGCAGCTCAGCGCAGCCCTTTCATGAGGCATGTTGCATTGCAAATAAGCGCAGATGCGGCCGATATCAGCCTTGGCTGATTTCAACGCGGCACCGCTTTCTTCCTCCCGGCGATGCCGTGTCGGCCGTTCCCTCTGGAAGGTTTTGACTTTTGTCGGACCTCTACTTTAGCCGGGCCTTCGAGCCCGGCTTTTTTCTTTCGGCCCTGCGACGGCAGTACGGCTCCAGCGCTGACGATCGCGGACTGCGTCCACCTCTTCCTTCAGCGCCCGGCGCAGCACCTTGCCGACATTGGTCTTCGGCAGCGCCTCGCGGAACTCGATCCGGCGCGGCACCTTGTAGCCGGTCAGGTTCTCGCGGCAGAACTCGCGCAGCTCCTCGGCGGTGAGGGTCGGGTCCTTGCGCACCACATAGGCCACGACGGCCTCGCCCGAATGCTCGTCCGGCAGGCCGATGACCGCCGCCTCCAGCACGCCGGGATGCTGGGCGAGCACGTCCTCGACCTCGTTCGGATAGACGTTGAAGCCGGAGACGAGGACCATGTCCTTCATCCGGTCGACGATCTTCACCTGCCCGTCCGGCAGGATGACCGCGACGTCGCCGGTGCGGAAGTAGCCGTCCGGCGTCATCGACCTTCGCGGTCTCGTCCGGCCGCTGCCAGTAGCCCGCCATCACCTGCGGGCCCTTCACGCAGAGCTCGCCCCGCTCGCCGAGCGGCAGCGACCGCGCCGTCGGCGGCGCGGATCGACACGTCCGTCGACGGCAGCGGATAGCCGATGGTGCCGGTGAACTCCTCGATGTCGAGGCGGTTGGCGCAGACCACCGGCGAGGTCTCCGACAGGCCGTAGCCTTCGACGATCGGCTGCCCGGTCACCTCCTTCCATTTCTTCGCCACGGCCTCCTGGGTCGCCATGCCGCCGGACACGGCGAAGACCAGCTGGGAGAAATCCACCTCCTCGATGCCGGGCGCGTTGGCGAGGGCATTGTAGAGCGTGTTGACGCCCGGACATCAGCGTGAACGGGCTCGTTCTGCAGGGTCTTGACGAAGCCCGGGATGTCGCGCGGATTGGCGATCAGCAGCTGGCATCCGCCGATCCGCGTCATCAGCAGCGCGCAGACCGTGAGCGCGAAGATGTGATAGAGCGGCAGCGCCGTCACCATCACATGGTCCGTCGCGCTCGCCGAAGAACGGGCGCATCCAGGCCTCGCACTGGAGCACGTTGGCGGCCACGTTGCGGTGGAGCAGCGATGGCGCCCTTGGCGACGCCGGTCGTGCCGCCGGTATATTGCAGGAACGCGATGTCGTCGGGCGAGACGGCCACCGGCTTGCGGCTTGCGCTTCGCACCCTCCGCGATGACGGCCTTGAAGGCGATCGCCTGCGGCAGCTCGAACGGCTTCACCGCCTTCTTCACGTGCCGCGAAACCAGATTGACGATCGCGCCCTTGAGGCCGAGCAGATCGCCGGGCGTCGACCAGCGACCACGCGGTCGAGCTTCAGCTCGGGCAGCGCCTCCTGCACGGTGTGCCGCGAAGTTCTCGAGCACGAACAGGAAGCGTGCGCCGGAATCCTTGAGCTGATGGGTGAGCTCGCGCGGCGTGTAGAGCGGGTTGACGTTGACCACGGTGCCGCCGGCCAGCAGGACGCCGAACAGGATCGCCGGATAGGCCATCACGTTCGGCAGCATGATCGCGACCCGGTCGCCCTTCTTCAGCCCCTGCGCCCTGCAGCCAGGAGGCCACCGCATCGGCCTCGCGGCCCAGCTCGGCATAGGTCATGCGCTTGCCGAAGCTCTCGACGGCGGCGCGGTTCGGATAATCCGCGACGGCCTTGCGGAAGATATCGACGAGAGTGCCGATCCTCGCCTCGTCGATCGTCGGCGGAACCTGGGCGGGATAGGAGCTCAGCCAGGGGCGGGCCGCAGAAGGGTCCGGCGCGCCTGCGGTGGCAGGCCGCCTGGGTCGTGGCGTTCATCGTTGTCCTCCGCTTCGCGGCGAGGTTTGCTTCATGGGAGATGGCGTCTCCGTAAAGCACAACTTGGCGCGGAAGACCGCGTTTGTCGATGGGAATAGTTTAGGCCTGAACGATCGTGATGCGGATCGCTCAGAGCCGCGGTCAGTCTCAATGCGCCTTCTGCAGCACCATGCTCGGCCGGGCGGCCGCTGAGTTCCGCCATGTGGTCGAAGCGGGTCGAGAAGGTGCCGACGCCGGCCGTGGCCGAGCGCAGCTCGACGATGAGATCGCCGATCTCCGATTCCGGGATCGTGGCGCTGAGCACGTCCCAGCCGTTCCAGCCGGGCCGCTCGTCATAGCCGAGGATCTGCCCGCGCCGTGCCGGTGACGAGGCCGGTCGCCTTGGACAGCGCCTCGGACGGGATCGTGATCTCGACCGACAGCACCGGCTCCAGCAGCACCGGCTTCGCCTTCGGCAGGGCCTCCGCCAGGGCGAGCTTCGCCGCCGCCTGGAAGGCGGCATCGGAGGAATCGACCGTGTGGTAGGAGCCGTCCGTCAGCGTCACGGCGAGATCGACCACCGGGAAGCCGAGCGGGCCCGCATTTGAGCGCATCCCGCACGCCGGTCTCGACGGACGGGATGTACTGGCGCGGCACCACGCCGCCGGTGATCTTGTCCTGGAAGGCGAAGCCCTCGCCGCGCGGCAGCGGCTTGATCTCGATCATCACGTCGCCGAACTGGCCGTGGCCGCCGGTCTGCTTCCGGTGCCGGCCCCGGGCCGATGACGGGCAGCTTGATCGTCTCGCAATAGGCGACCTTCGGCTTGCCGGTCTCGACGCCGACCTGGAAGCGGGAGGCGAGCCTTTCGACCGCGACGCGCAGGTGCATCTCGCCCTGCCCGAGCAGGCGGATCTCGCCCATCTCGGGCCGGGTCTCGACCACGAGGGACGGATCCTCCTCGGTGATCTTGGCAAGCGCGCTCGAGAGGCGCACGTCGTCCTTGCGGTCCTTGACCTTGAGCGCGAGCGCGTAGACCGGCTCCGGCGGCGCGACGGACACGATGGCGTCCGGCCGCGCCTTGCCGGCCGCGAAGCTGTCGCCGGTGGCGATGCCCTCCAGCCGGCCGAAGCCGACCGTGTCGCCCGCCTTGGCCTCGGCGATGCGGGTCGTCGTGCTGCCCACGAGCGTCAGCAGGCTGCCGATCCGCGCCTCCGCGCCGCGCGAGCCGATCACCGTATCGCCCTCGTGGAACGCGCCGCGCAGGACGCGGGCGATCGAGAGCTTGCCGCCCTGCCCCATATGCAGGGTCTTCATGACCTGGGCGAGCGGCGGGCCCTCCTCGGGAATGCCGAGGCGCGCGCGGGTCTCGGCAAGCGTCGGCGCCTCGTGGCGCAGCGCCTTGAGAAGCCGCGTGACGCCGTTGCCGCGCTCGGCCGAGCCGATGAGGGCCGGCACCACGTGCCGCTCCTTCAGCTCCTTCGACGAGATCGTCGAAGACCCGGTCGCGCGGCGGCTCGATCTCGGAGATCAGCTCCTCCATCAGGTCGTCGTCGTAGTCGGCGAGGCGCTCGAGCATGGCGAAGCGCGCTTCGCGTTCTCGCGCGGCAGCTCGCCGTCCGGCAGCTCGACGACCTCGCTCGGCGCATGCTCGCGATAGATGAAGGCGCGCTCGAGCGCGAGATCGATGAAGCCGACCGCGATGCCGTCCTTCCAGAGCGGGATCTGGCGCAGGAGCAGCGGCGTGCGCGAGGCCCGCTGCAGCAGCGCCAGCGTCTCGCGGACGCGCTGCGTCGGCCGTGTCGATCTTGTTGATGAAGAGGAAGCGCGGGATGTCGGCTTCCTCCAGCTCGCGCAGGATGATCTCGAGCGCCGGGATCTTGCGCTCGTCCGCCTCGCAGACGACGATCGCCGCGTCGCAGACCGGCGTGACGTTGCGCATCTCGTGCAGGAATTCCGTCGAGCCGGGGCAATCGACGAAGGTCATGCGTCTCGCCGAGAAATTCGACCGTCGCCACGTTCGGCTCGATGCTCATGCCGTGGGCGCGGGCCTCGGCGCTCGCATCGCCCACGCTGTCCCCGTTCGCGACGCGGCCGGCGCGGGAGATCGCGCCGGTGCGCTCCAGGATCGCCTCGAGGAGGGTGGTCTTGCCGCTCTGAAACGGGCCGACGATGGCGATGCATCGCGGGCCCGCCGCTCGTCTGCCGTTGGGTGCCATGAGGACGTCATCCTTCCCTGCCCCCGCTTTGGCGCGCTCTTGTCCGGGCGCGTTGAGGTCGATGCTCTGCCTCTCGGCGCAGCGTTGGCAAGAGGTCTTTAAGTCAAGCGGGATCACAGAGAAACGGCCGAGCTCGCGCCCGGCCGTTCCATGTGAGGCAATCTCCGTGAGACGATTACCGCGCCGGGCGCAGCTCGAGATCGCCGACGCCGAGGGCGAAGTTGAGGCCGGTCTGGCCGCTGACGGAGACGGGCTGGAGGGCGATGGAGCGGTTGGAGCCGCCGACGAGGACGTTGGCGCCGAGCCCCGCGCCGACCGTCGCCTCGGCGGCACGCGCCCACATAGCTGCCGGCGAGCGAGCCGCGGCGCCACGCTGCCGCCGGAGAAGACCGCCCAGGCCAGCACGCCCGCGGCGGGTCGCGCCGATGTCGAGGCCGAACCGGCGGATCACGCCGACATAGCGCTCGTTGCGGCCACGGCGCGGATTGAAGGTGCAGACGTGCTCTTCTGCGAGTCGACGATGAGGCCGATGCCGCCGGACACGTTGCAGGTCAGGACGCCCGCGCGGGTGCGGTTCTGGGCTTGAGCCTCGGTCGACCCCGAGGGATGCCAGGAGCGCGAGAGCGGCAAGGGGGAAAGCGGCGCGGAGCATGGTGATCTCCTAAGCTCGGCTGAAGCTTAGCGATCAACGGCGCTGAAGGGGCGCCGTTCCATGCGGAGGACGTCAACCTTAAGACGAGGGAGCGGAATCCTGATGCTCGCCGCGGCGCACCACCCGCATGGCGGTGATCGTCACCGGCCGGCGCGGAGCAGGTTCATGGCCGAGACGATCATCTCGGCGAGGCGCTCGGGCGCGACGCTGTCGCCCTCGATGTCGAGCAGAAAATCCTTCGCCTCCACATGGCCGCCATTGGTGAAGTCGACGCGGGCGTCGAACTTCACCCGGTGCGTGGAGGCTGGATCGGCCCGATAGGGCGCTGCCTCGGGATCCGGATGGAAGGTCCGCGGCAGGCTCGATCAGCGCAAGCGATCCGCAGAAGCGCTGGATGCGGTGGCAGGCATCCTCCAGCGCCGCGTTGGAGGTGGCGTAGGAGATGCGGAAGTTCGGGCCGAGGCCGAAGGCCGAGCCGTGGACCGCCGCGACGCCCTCGCGTTTCCAGGAGCTCGGAGACGAAGTCCTCGTCCGTCTCGAGCACCTTGCCCGACGGCGCGGTCTTGCCCATGGCCTCGGCGCAGGACGGATAGACGTAGAACGCGCCTTCCGGCATCGGGCACTTCAGGTACTTCGACTGGTTCAGCATCGAGACCACGAGGTCGCGGCGCTCCTCGAAGGCCTTCCTGAACACCGGCAGGTGATCCTGCGGGCCGTCGAGCGCCTCCACCGCCGCCCATTGGGCGATCGAGCTGGCGCCGGAGGTCTGCTGGCCCTGCACGAAGTCCATGGCCTTGATGAGGTGCTCGGGGCCGGCCGCGTAGCCGATGCGCCAGCCGGTCATGGCATAGGCCTTCGAGACGCCGTTCATGGTGAGCGTGCGCTCGTAGAGGCCGGGCTCGACCTGGGCCGGCGTGACGAACTCGAAATCGCCGTAGGTCAGGTGCTCGTACATGTCGTCGGTGAGCACCCACACATGCGGATGGCGCATCAGCACGTCGGTGATCGCCTTCATCTCGGCGCGGGTATAGGCGGCGCCCGTCGGGTTCGACGGCGAGTTGAGGATGATCCACTTGGTCTTCGGCGTGATGGCGCGCTCGAGCGGCTCCGGCTGGAGCTTGAAGTTGTGCTCCATGGTGCGTCTCGACGAAGACCGGCGTGCCGCCGCACAGGCCGACCATCTCCGGGTAGGACACCCAGTAGGGCGTCGGGACGATCACCTCGTCGCCCGGGTTCAGGGTGGCGAGCAGCGCGTTGTAGATCACCTGCTTGCCGCCGGTGCCGACGATGGTCTGCGAGGGCTTGTAGTCGAGGCCGTTCTCGCGCTTGAACTTGCGGGCGATCGCCTCGCGCAGGGGCACGATGCCGGAGACCGGCGTGTACTTCGTCTCGCCGCGGCGGATCGCCGCGATGGCGGCTTCCTTGATGTTGTCGGGCGTGTCGAAATCCGGCTCGCCGACGGAAAGGCTGATCACGTCCCGCCCCTGGGCTTTCAGATCCCGCGCTTTCTGCGTGATGACGATGGTCGCAGACGGCTTGATGCGGGAAAGGGCGTCAGACAAAAAGCCCATGGGAATCCTCCGATCGGGGCGTTAGAAGGGACCGTGACGGCGGCGGACCCTAGTCGCGGCCAAGCCGTCCAAGCAAGCAAAACAGCCCGCGCTCGAACGGGTTTTCGAGGAGACGCCTTGTCCGATGACCACGTCCGTCACCCGCCGCCTCGCGCTCGGCCTCTTCGCCGGCGCGACCCTCCTCGCCACCGCCGCCGCCGCCCAGGACCTTCCCGAACCGCGTCATCAAGATGGTGGTGCCCTATCCGGCCGGCGGCCCGACCGACGTGATCGCCCGCATCGTGGCGGAGGAGATGGGCAAGGCTCTCGGCCAGAACGTGATCGTCGAGAACCTCGCCGGCGCCTCCGGCGCGGTCGGCACCCGCACGGTCGCGAAGGCCGAGCCCGACGGCTACACCATCATGTTCGGCAACAACCAGACCCACGGGAACAACATGTTCCTGCTCAAGGAGCCGGGCTACGACGCGGTGAAGGATTTCGCGCCGCTCGCCGGCGCCGGCGCCTTCGAGCACGTCTTCGTGGTCAGGAACGACCTGCCCGCGAAGATCGATCCCGGAGCTCGTCGCGCTCGCCAAGAAGGACCCGGGCAAGCTGAATTACGGCTCGACCGGCGTCGGCTCGGGCTCGCATCTGGCGACCGAGCTGTTCATGGTGCGCACCGGCACCAAGATGACCCACGTGCCCTTCCGCGGCGCGGCGCCCCTGGTGCACGGAGCTCATGGCCGGCCGCATCGACGTGTCGAACTCGACCCTGCCCAGCGTGCTCGGCCAGATCCAGGCCGGCCAGATGCGCGCCATCGGCATCGCGAGCCCGCAGCGCAACCCGCAGGCTCCCGGACGTGCCGACCCTGCGCGAGCAGGGCATCACCAATGCGGACGCGGAATCCTGGGCCGCCTTCTTCGCGCCGGTGAACACGCCCAAGCCCATCCTCGACAAGCTGTCCGGCACGATCATCGCGATCCTGAACAAGCCCGACGTGAAGGAGCGCATCACCAAGCTCGGCTTCACCCTGAACGTCCGCGATCCGGAGGCGTTCAGGCCCTATCTCGCCAAGGAGATCCAGACCTGGGCCGAGATCATCAAGGCGGCGAACATCAAGGCCGAGTGACGGCTCTCGCCACGGTCATCCCGGACGGCGTCAGCCGATCCGGGATCGCGCTCCGGATAAGGCGCCATACTCGTCGACCGATCCCGGGCTCCGCTGCGCAGCCCCGGGATGACGCGAAGGAGCGACTGCATGGAATTTCATCAAGGCCGCCTGATCGATCACGTCCACCTGCGCGTCTCGGACCTCGAGGCGAGCCGGCGCTTCTATCGGGCCGTCCTGAAGGCGGTCGGGCGTGAGCTTCACCTCGGAAAGCCCGAAGCATTTCGCCTGCGACGAACTGTGGGTCGATCGGCGGACGGCCCGGTGTCGCGGGTCCACCTCGCCTTCCAGGCCCGGGACCGGGAGGCCGTTCACGCCTTCCATGCGGCGGCGCTCGCCAATGGCGGACGCGACAATGGCGGGCCGGGAGAACGCTCCTATCACCCGGGCTATTATGCCGCCTTCGCCTTCGATCCGGACGGCCACAACATCGAGGCGGTCTTCCACGGACCGGCGGAACGCTCCGCCGAATCCGTCGTGGTACGCGCAAAGGCCTAATGCCACGCTGCCACATTGGTTAATGATTAGTTAACGCCGATACTTAGCCAGAGATTCCGGAAGCAGCACTTTCGGATGATGCGGGAACTTTCTTGAATCGACAAGTTTTTCTCCCGCAGTCACCGTTCGGTTGCTAGGGTAAGGTCCGATGAAAACATTCCAGCCAAGAAACGCCTGCCACGTCTCATCCCGCGCCCAGCGCCTCGATCCGCGCCAGGAAAGCCGCTGCTCGCTGGCTCTGATCATGCTGATGGGCCTCGCGACGCTCTCCGTGATGGCGACCACCCAGGCCCTTTCGGCTCAGGACACGAAGGCTGCCCACGTCCATTTCCAGCGGTAACGCGTGAGTGAACGGCGGCGCGGTTGACGCCCTGCCGCAGGAGGTTAGCTCTCCGGCATCGGAACGACGGAGAGATCCGATGTTGAGACTTCGCCTTGCCCTGGCCTGCGCCCTGGCCTTCGGCGCGCATCCCCGCCGCCCTGGCCCAGGACACGCAGCGTCTTCGCACCGACAAGGTGGAGGTGATCGTCGAGACGGTCGCCCGCAATCTCCAGAACCCCTGGGGCCTCGCCTTCCTGCCCGACGGCCGCATGCTGGTGACCGGAACGGCCGGGCCGCCTGCGCATCGTCGATGCCGACGGCACGCTCTCCGAGCCGATCAAGGGCGTCCCGCGCATCGCGGCCCGCGGGCAGGGCGGGCTTCTCGACGTGGCGCTCGATCCGAACTTCGCGCAGAACCGCCTCGTCTATCTGAGCTTTGCCGAGGATCGCGGCGAAGGCCGCGCCGGCACCAGCGTGGCGCGGGGCCGCCTCGAGCGAGGACGGCACGGCGCTCGAAGCCGTTCAGGTCATCTTCCGCCAGGAGCCGGCCTATACCGGCGGCAACCATTGGGGCTCGCGCCTCGTCTTCGACCGCGACGGCAACCTCTTCGTCACCCTGGGCGACCGGTTCGACCTGCGCGACCAGGCGCAGAACCCGGCCAACCACCTCGGCAAGATCGTCCGCATCAAGCCGGACGGCGGGGCGGCGCCGGACAATCCGTTCCTCGAACCGCGAGGACGCCAGGCCCGAGATCTGGTCCCTCGGCCACCGCAACCTGCAATCGGCGGCGCTTCACCCGACCACCGGCGAGCTCTGGACCGTCGAGCACGGCGCGCGCGGCGGCGACGAGGTCAACATCCCGCAGAAGGGCAAGAACTACGGCTGGCCGGTCATCTCCTACGGCGTCGATTATTCCGGCGCGAAGATCGGCGAAGGCACCGAAGAAGCCGGGTCTGGAGCAGCCGGTCTATTACTGGGACCCGTCCATCGCCCCTCCGGCATGGCCTTCTACACCGGCGACAAGTTCCCGGCCTGGCGCGGCAGCATTCTCGTCGGCGCGCTCGCCGGCAAGCTCGTCTCGCGGCTGGAGACCAACGGCAACAGGGTGACGGGCGAGGAGCGCATGCTGCAGAACCTCGGCGAGCGCATCCGCGACGTGCGCCAGGGCCCGGACGGCTTCGTCTATCTCCTGACCGATTCGCCGCAAGGACGCATCCTGCGGATGAGACCGAGCTCGGCGCACGTGAGATTCGCTCCGGGCAGCGGTCCGTACCAGAATCGCTCAGCGCCCCTGGAAGATGAAGGCCGCGCCGGCCGCGATCAGGCGAAGCCGATCGAGATGGTTCCAGCCCAGCGGCTCCTTCAGGTAGAGCACCGAGAAGCCGGCGAAGACCACGAGCGTGATGACCTCCTGCATGGTCTTCAGCTCGGCCGCCGAATAGACCGCGGAGCCGATGCGGTTGGCCGGCACGGCGAACCAGTATTCGACGAAGGCGATGCCCCAGCTGGCCAGCACCGCGATCCAGAGCGGCGATGTCTTGAACTTGAGATGCCCGTACCAGGCGAAGGTCATGAAGACGTTCGATGCGATCAGCATCAGGACGGGCGCGATGTGGGGGTTCATGTCGGAAGACCGGAGGAGAGGTGGTGAGGAGCGCCCTGCCCTATTCTCCCGAGGCGGTGTCAAGCTGCCGGAGGGCGACGCAGATGAGCGAAGAAGCCGCCATCATGGGCGCCTCGATCTCGGCTATGCCGTGGCCGCTGAGCAGCCGATCGGGTGCGCAGACTTTCGCTCCCGTCGCCGAGGATCAAGCGGCGGAGCAGCCGTACGAGCCTCATCGGACCGGGCACAGGACCGCTATTCCGAGTCCCGCTTCGCTTTCCGGCCCGTGGACGTCAAGCGTCGATCGGCGAAGTGGCGACGCCGACCTGCGAGCGATCGACAGCTCGTGGGACAGCGCGATCTGGCGCCAGTGCACCGGTGCGTCCTCGCGATAGCGCTTGAACTCGGCGGGCAGCGCTAGCGCGCTGAGGCGCTCCAGCACCTGCGCGCCGCCCGCGATCTGCGGGTTGGACGGGTCGAAGCCCTCCCGCCGCTCCCGCTGCGTCACGAGGCCGCGGGCGCGCTCGAAGGCGGTGTCGAGGCGGCGCTCGCCGCGCAGGGCCTTGTTGAAGAAGGCGTCGCCGAAATAGGTCCAGGTCGCGCCGTCGCGGCAGCCGAAGGACGGCTTGTCGGCCGCCGCCGCCGTGATGACGAGGGTGCGCTCGTCGGCGAGCGCCCTGGCGAAGATGCCGGAATAGCAGGCCGAGACGATCACGACCCGGTGCTGCGCCCGGGTCTCGTCGAGGAGCGTCCGCGACGTCGCCGCGGCGTCACGAGGCGCTGCGTCGCGTCCGGCCACGAGCCCGATGCCCTCGGGCGCCCCGTGCGAGGTGAGGACGAGCACCACGACGTCCTCCGCCGGATCGAGAACCTGTCCCGCGGCCTGCGGCGGCGGCCAGCAGGGAGGCGGGCGTCGCGCCGGACGCGGCGCTTGGTGTTGAAGCGGACGATGGTGCGTCCTTTCGCGTCGAGCTGCGCCTCGAGAACCCGCGCCGCGCCCTTGGCCTCGCTCTCGAACACGCTCTGCGGTCCCCAGAGCCCGAAGGACAGGATGTAGACATCGACTACCGCCCGGACGCTGCGGCGCCAGCCGGACCGGGTCGGCCCGGCGTGCCGCCTGCGCATGGGCGTCGTGAAGCGGGCTCAAGGCGAGCGAGAGCCCAACCAGACAGAAAGCGATCAACCGGCGCATGAATACCCCACCCTCGACTTACTTTACGCGCAGCCGGTGCCGAAAGCCAAGGAACGGCCCAGTGAACGACATCTGCCGAACCGAATCCCCTCTTCCGGGTTTCCCTGTCAGAGATTTCTCGACAGAGGGCTTACATGGACATCGCGCTCGACAAGGTTTTCGTCGGCGGCGGCGGAGAGCGGCGCGACGTTCTTCAGCCCGAACGCGTCGCGTGAACCGGTCCGGTAGCGGTACTTGCGGGCGTCCGGCGGTGGGGGGAGCGCGCCTCGCGCGAGCTCCTTCATTTGCGTCTCGATCCAGGGCTCCGCATGGAGGCCCCAGCCGGTGAACGCTCCTTCGTACTGCTGCGACTCGTACTCCTCCGGGGTCGCGAAGTAGGAGAGGTACTCGTTCGCGAGGCCGACCGTCACGACGTTCTCCGGCACGGAGGCCGCGCCGGCGGCGACCGCCGCGGCAACGCGCCGCCCCGCGACCACGGTGAACTCGCCCGGCAAGGTGGCAAGGAGGATCCGGCCGATCCGGTGGACTGCGACCGGGACGCGGTCCGGGATCCGGAGGAGCGCCACGATCGCTTTCGTCAGCGGGAACGGAACGCCGTCGAGGTCGAGCGCTCCGAGCTTGCTTCCGTGATCCTCGCTCGGGAATAGCGTCTTCGTCCCTTCTCGCCAGAGCCCGGCGAGCGGGGTGCGGCCGTCCTCCGCGCCGCCGAGGACGGGCGCGCCGGGCATGGCGGACTCCGCCGTGCACCGCCGTTTCCCCTGAGCGTCGTGAAAACACTGCTTCTTGATGGGAACGATCGCCAGGGCAGAGGAGACGTCGCCGTCGACCCGGTCTCGATGAGAGGTCGCTGCGGCGATCGCGTCGGCGAGCCGTCCTCCCAGGCCGATCGCGTCCCGGCGGTCCTGGAAGAGCCACGCGGGTGAGACGTCGCCCTCCGGACCCGCGAAGACGGCGACGACGGGCGTCACGTCGCCGGAAGCGAGCTGTCGTTCGGCCGTCCGGGCCGCTACCCCGAAAAAGTCGGCGCTGTAGACCTCGAGCTCGTGCCCCATCGCGGTCGCGTGCGCGCCCGCGAACGCAGCGACAGCGATGACGCGATCGTTATCGGCGCTGCGCAGGGTGAGAACGCGCACCACCGGATCGACCGCGCGGCCGCACATCTCGTCCGGGTACTCGGGAGTCGGTGTGACGAGAGGGCAGTCGGCGTTCGCTGCGAGGATCTCCCCGCTCTCGTGATCGAGACGGAAGGCAACGAGGCTGCGGTTGCGCCACAAGCCGGGCGCGCGGGCCGTCGAGAAGTCGAGGGTCGCGGGCCGTTTCCCCGCCGCGGCCTTTTCAATCGCGTCGGCGATCCGTTTGGCGAGGAACCGGAACAGATGCGGATCGAAGCCGGGCACCTTGGACGCGAAGACGTTGTACGCGGGGCTCGTCGAGTAGTTCGCGGGACTCTGATGCGTGTGGGTCGCGGCGAGCAGGAGCTGACCTCGAGCCAGGTGCCGCGTCGCCGCTCTCTCGGAGAGGAGCTGCGCGACTCGGTCACCCAGCCCGGCCGGCATCGACCAGAGATCGGTGGCCACCAGGACCACCGCCTTTCCGTTGCGATCCTCGACGTAGACGGCTCGGGCATAGAGCCGCGTCCAGACGCCCCGGCCGATCTGGCCAACGGACCCGTGACCGCCCATCGAGAACCCGGGAATCGGCGTGATGTCGACGCTCGCGGCGCCGCCCTGGAACGACCCGCTCGGCGGCAGGAGGGCAGGCGCGGTCAACCGACCCGAGATCGAGGAGCAACCCAACTGAGCGAGGGCCAGTAACCATGCTCCCGCCGTCACATTCGCGCGGGAAGGGCGTTTTCGAGTCCCGGCCTGGCGGATCAGATGAATTTACCTCTTCAGAGCGTAGAACCCGAAGGTCCGGCCTCCCCAATAAGTCGTTCCGGCGAGCTTCTTCTTGTCCCAGCTGAAGATGCGCGCATCGAACTTCTGGGTGTTACCCGGAAAGTTGATGGAAAACGCCATGTGTTGAAGGCGATCGTCGATGCGGTCGATCTTTCCCGAATGCGTTTTCCCCTGAGAGTCGGTGTAGCGGACTGCCATGTCACACCACACCGGGCCCCCGCAGTCGGCTTTGATGTCCGTGATCATCAACGTGCCGACGTGTCCGTCATGGTTCATCGACCATTGGCCGAACCACTCTCCCTTCTGCGCATCCGCGAACGCGAACCCGGGAACGACGAGCAAAGCCAGCAATGCACAAGGGGCAAGTCTTCTCGCTTTCATCGGCGTATTCCTCCATTCGGAAAAGTCTTCACTGCGTCACCAGTCCCGGAATAATTCGGGTCAGGGGTCGAAGTGCGACCTTCGACACCGTCGGATACAGCCCGTCCATGAGGCTCCAGCCGACGATGTAGGCGAGGTTTCCTCGAAACACCCAGAAGAAGTGATCGTGCTCCCACGTCCCCAGGATCACGTGCTCGGCGGCCTTCACGATGAAGCTGAAGATCGCGAAGAGCAGGAACTGCTCGATCCACGGCCGGCGGTGCGCGCCGCCATAGAGGAAACCGAGGCACAGTCCGATCCAGATGAAAGTGTGGAAGAAGTTGTTCAGCCAGGGGAGAAAGCTCATCAAACCGAGACGGTACAGTCCGTAGTTCGCGAGGAACGTGCCGACGCCCCAACCCCAGAACAGCACCCAGAACGTCCGGCGGAAGTTCAGCTCGACGTGGTCCTGCGCGTACCGCAGGATCACGAAGAGCGCGGCATAGACGAACAGCACGAGCGCGTAGTCGCCCAGGTCGTTCCCCGTACCGAGCCACCGATCGGCCATCACTTCACCAGAGGCACGGCGTAATCGGCGAGAGCCATCACCGTCAGCTGGGGGTTCACTCCGATCGACGTGGGAAAGACGCTCGCGTCCACCACGTACAGGTTCCGATAGCCGTGAACGCGGAACTCGGGATCGACGACGCCCTTCTTCGGATCGGCGCTCATCGGGTTCCCTCCCTGCGGGTGTCCGGTGCCGAGGGTGATGTCGCTCGCGTCCTTCACCAGCTCCGGCAGGCGCCGGAGCTCGGTCGGCGTACGGAACTCGTGGTATTCGAACGTCGTCGGGATGACGCACTCCGCGCCGGCGGCGAGAAACGCGTTGCCGACGAGCATCAGTCCGTCGAAAAGCTTTTCGAGGTCCGCGCGGGTCGGCTCGTATGCGACCTCGCGCCCGGTCAGACCACCGCGTCGCGCCCGCGCGTTGCCCTCGGTGCCGACGAGGATTCCGGCGCAGGTCATCCGATTGTAGCGATGCATGTTGCGCTCGTGCTCGTGGAACCACCCCGGCATGGTCAGCGCCTGCGCGACGGGAGGGTTGAACCACGTCTCGACGACGAAGCCGCGGTCCGGGGACAGCCGAAGGTAGTGGGAGATCTGCAACCCGTCGTACGAATTGATGACCTCTGGGAAAACCGCGGTGATCGGAGATCCCATGTTGAATGCCAGGCGATTGCCGGCGCGGTCCGCCGCGACCCCGGAGTTCTTGAGCAGAAGGCTCGAGGAAACGGCGCCCGCGCTGACGACGAACGTGTTGCCGCGTACGTCGAGCCGGCGGCCGCTGCGGAATCGGCAAGTCAGACTCGTGACCTCCTCGCCTCGAGCTCGAATCCTTTCGGCTTCGCACCCTGCGATGATGCGCAGTCCCCGACGGCCGTCGACGTTGTGGTCGCGCTGGATCCACGGGAGCACGGTGTCGAGCATGGACAGCTTGCGGCCGTACGCGCAGCCGATGTTGCAGTAGCCGCATCCGAGACATCGGGAGATGTTCGCGTCGACGACGCCGGAGTCGTTGGGCGGCAGATCGAGTCCGAGAGCGTGAACGCCTTCGACGAAGAAACGAGCGCCCGGGTTCAGATTCGAATGGTTCTGAGGCTGGATGGTCAGGAGCTCCCGGACCCTCGCGAAGGACTCCCAGAGTCCCGGGGAGTGGATACCCGCGTCTCCCTCCGCCGGATCGTTCCACCGGGCAAGGACGTCCTTCGGGATGTCGAAACAGACCGCGTTGTTGACGACCGTCGTGCCCCCGACGCAGCTGCCCTGAAGGACTTGGAACCGAAAGTCGCGGGTGAGCTGGAGGGCTCCCTGGTCGTACAGCCGGGCGAGCATCTCGACCTCGTCTTCGGTGAACGTCGACGGATCGTGGTGGTCGCCGCGCTCGATCATGAGGACGTCGCGCCCCTGCGCGACGAGACCCCTCGCGAGAATGGCGGCGCCCGCGCCGGAGCCGACGATCACGACGTCGGCCGACACGACCTCCGCAGTGATCTTGGACTCCGTGTCGACTTCGAGCGGGAGCCGCACCGGAGAAGGACTCTGCGCCAATTTCGCGGGGGTCGCCGGGCGCTCCGAGAACGGCACGTAGCCGGTCACGGCGTGCGTGCGGCGGTCGCTGTAGTAACCGAGGTAGCAGAGCTGCTTGCCCATCCGGATCATGCCCTGGACGATCGTTCGCCAGACCGGCGGCACGAGGCGGCGGGTGACCTCTTCGTAAAACCGTTTGTGGAGGAACGCGTGGCGGGCGGACCGATCGAGAACCGAGAGAGGCGGGTGGAACGTGAGCAGGGGATACCACTCGAGGCCGATGAGCACGGCCTTCATGACCCAACGGCTGCGCGCCCGGAAGTCCGCCAGGTAGCGATCGACCGTGTGCGCGACGGTCGCCGGATCCGCGACGGGTCGGTCCGTGATGACGACTTCGAGCATCGAGGCGAGCGTCCGGAACTGGCCGGCCGAGAGGTATCGCAGCGCGAACCGCGCCCGCTCGGCCGCACGGTAGAACCAGATCAGAAAAACGAGGATCAGGCCATCCATCGCGACCGCTCCCCAGAGGAGAGCTCGCACCGGCAGTTGCCCGACCGTTCCCGACGTCTCTCCCCAGAGCAGCACGGCGATCGTCGCGAGCTCCGAGATGAGGTGGCCGAAGATCACGATCAGGACGAGGGCGCGGTATCGCCGTGTGTTCCCGGATGCGATGAACGCCAGCGCCGCCAGCACGCCGATCTTCACCACCGAGTTCGTGACGAACGGAAGCTGGATGAAATGGGGCTTCCAGGGACCCACGAGCGCGGGGAGCAGATACCCGAAGATCGCGAGCGTGAAGAGGAATGCGAGAACGCGCAGGAGACCGGCGAGGCGCCGCTCCTCGGGGGTCATGGCGCCGGCTTCCGAGCTCATCCGCAATCCGGTGCCGTCGCAGAGGACAGAGTCAGATCCGGACGTCTTCCAGGGACTCGATCCGTTTCTTTCTCGCCTCCTCTGGCAGGCCTAGCATCGCATCTGCGTTGAGAACGCTTTGGTCGAAGGTGACACCGGTGTCCGTGGATAGATCCTCCAGAGTGACCTGATCAACGTCGAATTTGCCGGCAGAAAAGTCTTCGATTCCGAATTCGTCGATCGCGTCGCTCTGATCGAGAACGAACGCATACGCACGAAGCGTCGGATTCGAGTCGGCGTCCTGCGCGACGAGCAGCACCTTCCAGAAGCGGCGCGGGATCTTGACCGGTCCTGCACCGAAGTCATGGTCTATGTCGGCCTGGTCATCGAGGACCGGCCCGGCATAGAGCGACATCTTTGGCCCCACGTTCTTTACCTGAGACTGAATGTGATTCTCGAGCTCGCCCCAGAGCCCCCGAAAGCCGAACGCTGCCCGGTTGAATTGCTCGTGCTGCGGCGTGCAGTTGGTCCAGTGGAAGCTGTCGGAATTCGCGAATACTTCATCCTTTGCGGTGTCGCCCCACGCCGTGTCCTCGCGGCGGACGATGTGTCCCCGGTCGAACTTCGCGGCGGGCTCGTACAGCTCGGGGTCCTGAATCTGATCCTCTGCCGGAATCCGAGGATCGGGAACCCACGTGTCCGTCCCGAATTGCTCTCGCTTCTTACGTCTCTTCGACTTCGTGTAATCCACATTGACCGCGGACCACATCATGAGACGCCGCTTCTTGTTCATCACGAGCGAATAGTGGTGATAGGCGAGGACGAGCATCTTCCCGGCTTTCTTGAGGATCTCGGAGGCACGGCCGGGTGAGACTCCCGGAAGAGGGACGTCGATCCCGAGGAATGCCGCGTCGTATCCGGAGCGATTCGGATAATCCGGGTCGAAACGGAGCTTCTTCTCGACGGCCAGCGCATCCACCGGCGGCGCGGGGAGAGCGGGCTGAGAACCGACCGCGCGCTCGACGCCGAAGTAGAAATTGGCGGTTCCGTTCACGGTGATCGCAACGCCGCGGCCGGGTTTCGGTGCCGGCGCGACCACATCTCCTCCCTCGACCTGACTCTGAACAGCCGGCAGGTTCTCGAAGTCGTCGCCGAACGTTCGAAGGAGCTTGTCGAGAGCGGCGCGCTGCGTTGGCGAGACGCTCGCCGTCCTCAAGTAATCACAGATCCGGCTGATCCGTACCCCCTCGTTCGCCACCCAATGAATATCGTCGTCCGGCATGCCGCGTTGCCAGGGCGTGCCCGCTATCGTCATGATCGTTCCGTTCTGCATCTCGGGAACGCCGCTGTGATGCAGCGCGACCACCTCCCAGTCCTTGTTGAACGCCGGCGAGCCGGAAGAACCGGGGAGAGTGTCCGTCGTGTATTGGAGATAGGAGTCTCGATCGGTCGGCGCGAGAAGCAACTCGTTGTCGCGAACGCCGTATTTCTTGGGTCCTCCCTCGGGATACTGAATGATGCTGATCGATTGACCGACGAGGACTTTTCCGGTCGTCGGACTGAGTGTCAGGGTCTTGAACTGACTGACATCCGCGACGCCGTCGGTCGCGAAAGGTTGAATCCCGACGATGGCGAAGTCGAGATCTTTCGATGCATGGAAGAGAACCGTCGGATCGAGGCGGAAGATCGTGCCTGCCGACAAGCTGCCGTTCCGCAGCTCGTAACCGAACTGGATGCCGCATCCTCGACACTCGCTCGCTTTGGCGAAAACGTGGTGGTTGGTCAACATGACGTCGCCCGCTATGAGAAACCCGGTCGCGAAGCCGTCGCGAACGGTGCCGTCATCGCCGAGCTCGACAATCCGTCCGACCGGCAGACCCGCCCGGCTGGCGGCTTCGTTCGGAGGCGTCTCATCGAGATCCAGCGTCGGCCCGATTCTGCGCTCCAGGGGACGGAGGTCACCGATGCCGGCCTTCGCGTAGACGGTCTTCTTCGCCGCCTCGCGAGCGCGGTACGCACGGACGCGCTCGGGCGTGTCCGCGTGCTCCGGCCCGCCGCGCTTCAGCCGCCGGACGGCTTCGGCGCGACGCGGAAGCGCCGCCTGCCAGCGTTGTCCGGCTTCTTGTGCCTGCTCGATCTGCCTCCGCCTGACTTCCTCAGCGTGACCCATGGCCCCCGCTCTCTACTTGACGACCCGGATCGGGATGTAGGTCGCGTTGTTTCCCTCAACCACCTCACGGAGCGCACCCCTTTCGTCGATGACGACGCCGAGCCAGTAGCTCGTGTCCGTAGAGAGATCTCTCGGAATGGTGAGGGTGACTCTCGTCGTGTACACGTCGCCGCGGCTCAGCGTGAACGTGGCCCCGCCGATTCGGCGATCCAGCGTCGTGATGAGATCGTTCGTGGAAATGTAGTACCCCGCCGGCACCCCGCTCTGGGTCGTCTTCCCCATGTTTTCGTAGGTGAACTCCGCCTGTACTCTCACGCCCGGGGTTACCCTGTAGCCGGTCTCTCCGTTCACAGTGAAGGTCGGCAGGTCTCCGCCGGCTGCGGTGTAGAGCTTGGTCTTGGTGTGGTCGGAGTACTCGCCCGAGGCGCCGGAGTACTTCCAGTGCACGACGCCCAGGTCTTCCCACGCGTCGGGTCGAGCGCCGTATAAGAAGACCGCGCCGTCCGCGGCATCCTCGCCCATGTAGGCCCGTGCCGTGGAACCGTTGACGTGGATGTGCTCGAAGTCCGTGCCCATTACGTTGTATTCGGTGTTGACATGATTCAGCTTCAGGCCATGTCCGAACTCATGGGAGGCAGTGGTCTGAAGAGGACGAAGACTGCCGGTGTACCGGATGAGCGACGACTTGACAGTGTCAGCTGTCCACTGCCAGGGACTCATCGAGTAGTCGAAGATCACGTCCACCTCGTTCATGTGAACGTGGTCTCCGAAGAACCAGTAGCATGTCCAGTAGGAGTAGGCGATCGCCGGAGCGCCGTCCAGAATCGATCCGGTATCGCCCCAGGCTTCGCTTTGGCCGTTGTCCCGGCCGACACCGCCGCTGTCGGTCCCGAGTGAATACCGGAACTTGCTCGGGTTCAGATTGAATCGGTTGATCCCGTCCTGGAGGCCGTTGCGCCAGTAGCCGGTGGGGAAGCTGACCCCGCTCGCACCCAAGGTTTTGGAGTTGGAGCTCCACTTCAGTTTCTCGCCGAGGCACGTACTGTAGCTGTAGGCGATAGCGGGGCTCACCTGAACGAGAGCGGCTGCCGCGGCGATCAGGACGAACTTCTTTCGCATGGTGAACCTCCTCCGCGCGGATCGCGCGACCTATCGGGGCTTCAGTACCGGATCGAAGTCCTGCTTCTTTGCGGCCGCGAGCTCGGCAGCTTCTTCCTTGCTCCTGGGCGCTGCCTCCGCTCGAGCCGGCACCGGTCGGTGCGGAGCGCTCGCCTTCGCGGGCGCGACGATGATCGGAGCGTCGCGGGCGATGCTCCGGATCGGCGACGGGGCGCGCTTCGTGTGTCCCAGGATCGACTTCAGGACGGTCGTGAACTCCTCGACCGCCATCGGACCTTCCGGGATTGCGTCGGGTGTCGTTGCGATCGCCGACCTCTCGGCCTGCTGGACCTCGCCCAGTGAGTCCTTATCAATTGCCGCCGGAATGTCGCGCCCGAGCTCGATCTGCTTGGGCGCCTCCGCCTCGTATCGCCGGCGTATTTCGTCGAGTGACATCTTCTGCCGCTCCATGAGCGCGCGAACCTCCGCGTTCTTGACGAGGTCATCGAACCTGGGCGCGGGGTAGCGGAACGTGAGGAACTCCTTGGGGGGCATCCCACGGGCGATCGCGTTCGTCTTGCGGACTGCGCGCACGGGAAAGCCGTGGTGGTTGTAGACGCCGCCGCGAAGTATTCGGAATCGGCCCCATTCGCACAGGACGAGCGGGCAGACCCTTTCCCCGTTGCCGGAGACGAACAGCAAGTCTTCTTCGCCAAGCTGGA
The DNA here is from genome assembly GCA_963765835.1 of uncultured Acidobacteriota bacterium. Classification (GTDB taxonomy): domain Bacteria; phylum Acidobacteriota; class Thermoanaerobaculia; order UBA5066; family Gp7-AA6; genus Gp7-AA6. The sequence goes on from CAVXYF010000016.1 coordinate 64,931, forward strand.
ACATGGGAACTCCGCTGACCTCCATGAACCGCCCGGCGCCGTCGGAACCGCCGATAAATCGCATCATGAACGTCTTTCCGTACGGCTGGCCTCGAAGGACGCTGCCAATCTCGTACGTGACGATCGTGTGCGGCAGCCCGCCCCCTTCTCCGGCCCGCTTCTCCGAACGGCGATACTCGACGTTCGCAACCCGACCGATGAAGACCAGGTTGGAGCGCTCGGCGAGTGCCGCGAGGTCGCCCCCTTTGTCGCTGCCGATGTCGCTATGTCCGAACGCGCGTCCGGCTCCGGCGTACCAGGCGACCCAAACGAGCAGTGCGCAAAAAGCGAGCTTCAGGGAACGCATCTCGACCTCCCGGCGAACGATCGCGCGAAACTAAGAGAAAACGCATACCTCCGTTACACATGCCGGCATCACGGGATCATCAGCTGAGACTCCATCGAATCAAGATCGTCCACCCCGGAGGATCTAGCTGGAATGGGACCGTGCAGACTCGGAATGGGACCGTGCAGACTCGGAATCGGACCGTGTAGACTCGGAATCGGACCGTGTAGACCGTTCACAGGAACCTCCTTGCCGGCCCGACCTGCGGGCAGGGTTAGAGGCGGGCTGTGGAGCGCTCCGTTCCGCCTAGTTTTGGAGTTGAAGTGCTCGAGGAGGGACGGGATTAGGACAGCCGGAGAACGACGCGGGTTTCGGGTCTAGCCGGTTTTCTCCCTCGCGGTCTGCGCCAGCAGCTCTTCGACCTGCAGTCGAAGCGTGCTCAACCTTTCGAGGTCCGGGTCGGCGCCGGAGAGCGACTCGGCGATGTCACGGATCACCTTCGGGTCGAGCGTCCGGTCGCGGGAGATCTCTCGCTGGAGGAGATCCAGCCGATGCCGCGCGCGGTCGAGGCCGCCCTGGCGGGCCCGGCTCTCGATTTCGAGCAAAGTCGCGATGTAGGCGTTCGCCCGCATACCGGCATCCCGGAACACCTGGGCGGCCCGCGCGGCGGAGACCGAGGCCTCGGAGAACCGGCCGGCGGCGAACAGGGTTTCCGCGAGGCCCGTCCTCAGGTAGCCCAGCCAGTACCGATGCCGTTCCTGGGAGAACCGCCGGAGCGCCCGGGCGTACTCGCGGCGCGCCTCGTCAACGCGGCCCAGGCTGGTCAGCGACGTCGCAATGCTGTTGAGACAGCCGACGTAGTTACTCCAGAGCTCGTGCCGCTCGTAGACCGGCAGGGCTTCGCGGAAGCACCGGACGGCGTCCTCCTCGCGGCCGAGGGTCGAGTACGCCAGACCGCGAGCTCCGATCGCTCGGGCGGCGAAGTCATCGAGGCCGAGCTCTTCGAACGTCGTCTGGGCGCGGCGCGCGAGAACCAGGGCAGCCGCGCCTTCGTTCGCGAATGCGCGCCGCTGCGCCTCGACGAGCTCTACGTGCGCCAGGTCCAACTCTCCGCCGCCCCCTCGGGCGAAGGCTCGATACGCGAGCACGAGGCTCGATCGGGCGCGGGAGAAGTCCCGGGTCCACATGCACGCCATCGCAGTCAGAAGGTGCGCCTGACCGCGGATGACCGGCAGGGGCACGAACTGGTCCGCCGGTTCCCGCGGACGCCGGGCGGCGGCTTCCGAGCGAACTCTCCGCAGAACGGCTTCGGCAAAGCCCGAGGCCCGCACCGGGTCCTCCGCGATCTCTCGTCCGGCCTGCTGCAGCGCGTAGAGGAGCGCGTACCGGTCTTCTGCTTCGCGCAGGGGGAGGTCGGGCAAACCGTCGTCGCGTCGGACCGCCTCGAGAATCCGATCCCGCAGGACCATGCCTCGCTCCGACGCCGCGATGGCGGTCGACACCGGCGGAATCCCGACGCCAGTCCGGTCGGGGATCCGGAGACGCGACCGCCGGCGGAAAGGGTCGTCCGGCGGGAGATCCGTCCACCCCTCGCCGAAGGCGCCGGCCGAGGCGACCGCGCGCAGCTCCCCGTCGAGCTTCTCGAGGGTCGTCACGGTCGCGCTGCACTCAGGGCACTCGCCCAGGTGGGAGACGACGGACGCCCGCTCGTCCTCCGCGAGGTCTTCCACGACGCACCGCAGGAGAACGAAGTCGTCGAGGTGGCGTGTCATGCGAAGCATTTCCGGAGCTTCTTCAGGCAGCGGCTGATCGTCTTGGCCACACTCGAGTATTGCAGGGAGACGACCCGGGCGGCCTCGCGCAAACTGTGCCCCTCGATGTAATAAGCGGCCAGGAGTCGTCGGCACGAGGCGGAAATCTCGTCCAGCGCCTCACGGAGTGCGAACTGGCGATCGACACCCTCGGGCAGGCACGGGTCGCACGCCTCCGCGTCCTCCGACCCACCCGGGAACACCTGACGGCGGAGCCGGGCGCGCTGGACGAATCGCGCGCAACGCGCCCGAAAGACCGCAAACACGAAGCCGTCCGGACTCCGGACGTAGCCGCGGTGGCGGAGAAGCTCCAACGCGGTCTCCTGCAGGAGATCCTGGGCGTCGTCCGATCCGATGCCGAATCGGGAGCGCGCGAAGGCGAAGAGCTTATTTCGACGGACTCCGTCCAGAAGGATCGCCTCGGCGATCTGCCGGGTGGGCGGCGGCGCATCTGCACCCATTTTTTTTGAAAGGCCCCTGGGAGTCGGTGAGCGGAGTCTAGCGTAGGAGAGAGCGTCGGCGGGCAGCCGGAATCGAGTCGTGAATGGCCAATTCTGGTGAAGCGTGGAGCGAGGTCTCCACGCTCGACGGGCGAGCTCGACCGCAACGTGACACGCGGAGAATGCTGTCGCCGCGGGCGGTTTTCCGGGGCTTGACTCCCATACCAACCAGTTGGTATGGTCCCGGGGTGATTCAGAAAAGCCAGCCAGTCCCGGTGGTGCCGACCGCGCCCCATCACGGATCCAAGGTCCGATTCTTGGACGCGGCGATGCACGTCATTCGCGCGCAGGGGTACTCCCGGACCACCATCGACGACGTCTGCGAGGCCGCGGGCCTGACCAAGGGCAGCTTCTTCCACCACTTCGACAGCAAGGAAGCTCTCGCGCTCGCGGCGGCCGATCACTTCGCGGCGATGGCCGATCGCGCGTTCGCGGCGGCGCCCTACCAGAGGATCGTGGACCCGCTCGATCGGCTCCTCGCCTACGTGGATTTCCGTGGCTCCATCCTCCAGGGCGCTCTGCCGGATTACACGTGCCTCCTCGGGACGATGGTCCAGGAGGTCTACGAAACGCACCCGGCGATCCGCGCCGCGTGCGAGAGGCACATCAGCGCGCACGCCGCGGCGGTCGCGCGCGACGTCGCGCAAGCCAAGAAGCGATACGCCCCGAGGAGGCGATGGTCCCCGGAGAGCCTCGCTCTCTTCACCCAGGCCGTGATCCAGGGCGCCTTCGTGCTCGCCAAGGCGAAGCACGGGCCCGAGGTCGCCGCCGAGTGCCTGCGTCACCTGCGCCGCTATCTGGAAACCCAGTTCGACCGAAACCGAAACTAAAGGAGGATCGAGAATGACCACAATCACCGAAACTCGGACCCAGACCGCGAAGATCGTTCCCCACCTCTGGTTCACCGACAAGGCCATCGAGGCCGCCAACTTCTATACGGCGCTCTTTCCCGACTCGCGCGTCGAGGACGTGACCGGCTCCCCGGCCGATTCGCCGGGTGGCGCCGCCGGCTCGGTCCAGATCGTCGAGTTCACCCTCGCCGGCCAGCCGTTCATGGCGATGAACGCGGGTCCGCTCGACCCGTTCAACCACGCGATCTCGTTCATCGTGAACTGCGACGACCAGGCCGAGGTGGACCGGCTGTGGGACGCGCTGGGAGAGGGAGGCACGATCGAGCAGTGCGGCTGGTTGAAGGACCGCTTCGGCGTCTCCTGGCAGATCGTGCCGACCGTGCTCGGCGAAATGATGAAGGACAAGGACCGCGCGCGCGCCAAGCGCGTCATGGAGGCGATGCTCCAGATGAAGAAGCTCGACATTGCGGGCCTGGAAAGGGCGTACGCCGGACGATAGGAATCCCAGGTTTCCAACCCGAAAGGAGTCCAAGTATGGCTACGGAAGAGACGAGAAAAGTGGATCGAAAGCCGCTTCCCGGGAAGTTCGTGTGGTTCGAGCACGTGTCCCGCGACGCGAAGAAGGCTCAGAAGTTCTACGACGAGGTGCTCGGGTGGAAAGTCGAGCCGTTCGGCGACTCGGACTACGACATGATCCTCGCCGGCGACACGCCCGACACGATGATCGGCGGCTACACCGAGCCGACCGGCCGGCAGGAGCCGCACTGGATCTCGTACGTGTCGGTCGAGGATGTCGACCGGGCCGCGAAGGCCGCCGCCGCCAACGGCGGGAAGGTGATCCAGGCGCCGCACGACCTTCCGGGCGTCGGCCGCGCCGCCCGCATCGCGGACCCGCAGGGGGCGGAGCTCTTCGTTTTCAAGAACGACGCGGGAGATCCCGCGGACCCGCCCGCGACCGAGGCGCCGCCGGAGCGCCGCTTCTTCTGGAACGAGCTCCACACCACCGACCCCGAGAAAGCCGTGGCGTTCTACGAGAAGGTGTTCGGGTTCACGCGCCAGACGATGGACATGGGTCCCGCCGGCAACTACTACATCCTGGCGAGGGACGGCGTCAGCCGCGCCGGAGTGACGGGGCATCTGCCGGCCGGAACGCCGCCGCACTGGCTTCCCTACGTCGAGGTTAGCGACCCCGACGCGACGATCGCGCGCGCGAAGAAGCTCGGCGCGAAGATCCCGATGCAGCCGGAGGACATCCCGGGAGTCGGACGGTTCGGCATCTTCGAGGATCCGACCGGGGCGGTGCTCGCGGTCATGAAGGCCCAGCCGCGGGCCGCGGGGAACTAGGGACCCGACAGGACTGGGGACAGATTTGTTTTTTCGGAAGCTTGGGTGATTCAACGAATCTTCGAAAAATAAATCTGTCCCCTTCCCCCCTTTTTTCCGGAGTTGAGACCTACGGAATCGGATCGATCGGCGTGCGCCTGGGCTCCTTGCCGAATCGCACCCGCGATTTCTCGATCATCTTCCGAATCTCCACGTCGCGATCCTTCGGCGGCGCGCCGGTGACCCATCCCCGAATCAGCCGCTCCGCGGCCGCGGTCACCTCCTCCACGGCGCGCTGAAACAGCTCCTCGTTCGCTTTGGAAGGCTTGTTGGCGCCGGAGAGCTTGCGCACGAACTGAAGGGAGGAGGCCCGGATCTCGGCCTCGGTCGCCGGCGGTGCGAAATTGGCGAGCGTACGGATATTGCGGCACATGGGGACACTCTAACCGGATGGCATGGCTACCGCTTTATCGCCGGAATGATCTCCTGCGCCACGATCTCGTCGCGGAAGCGGCCCCAGATGTTGCCCAGCCTGTAGTTCCCGGCGGTGAAGACGACCACGAGCTCGAGCTCCGGGATCACCATCAGGATCTGGCCGCCGTTTCCGTTCGCCTCGTACTCGCGATACGTCCTTTCCCCGGACTTCAACTGGTTCGGGTGCCAGGCCCAGGAGTCCTCGCCTTCGCCGTGCTGCTCCCCGAACGCCTCCTCGCTCAAGCCGGTCGTCTCGGGCGAGATCTTCACGTGCGGCCGGGTCGACCGCTCGACCCACGAGGCGTCCACGATCCTCCGGCCCCGCCAGGTGCCGCCGTCCAGATACGCCTGGCCGACCTTGAGCAGGTCTCTCGACTTGAGGAACGCGCCGCCGCCCAGGTATCCCTCGCCGGTCGGCATCAGGTACCAGTAGTAGCGGCCGAAGTCGAGCGGGCGCGCCACCCACTGGTCGAAGAGCTCCGGCAGAGAGGTCTTCGTCGCCGTCTTCAGCACGGCGCCCACGAGGTTCGAGTTCGCCGAGCAGTACGCGTAGCGGACGCCCGGCTCGTGCGCCTGCGGCAGATCGAGCGTGTACTTCCACCAGTCGGGCTGGGCAGTCTGCGAGCTCATCGTCTCCTCGTTTCCGGGCGACGCCTCGTCGTTGTCGTCGCAGGCCAGCCCCGAGGTGTGCGTCATGAGGTGCGCCACGGTCAGGCGCGCCTTGCGCGGGTCGGGGTTTGCGAAGGGTCCCATGCCGGCGAGCGCGTCGTACACCGGCGTCTCGGGCCCGACCTTCGCCCCCCGCCTCATCGCCGCGCCCAGGAGGACCGACCCGAACGTCTTGGCCACCGACCGGGTGTCGTGGAGACGCTCGCGGTCGAAGCCGAAGAAGTATTCCTCGAGGACGAGCTTGCCCCGCCGCGCGACGAGGATCGAGTGGATGAGCTGCGGCAGCTGGATTGAGGGGTCGGCGGTGGCGAGGCGCTGCACGAGCTTGGCGAGCGTGGCCTCGTCCATGCCGGCGTCGCGGGCGCGCGCCGTCGACCACCCGTCGGCGAGCGGCGGGGGCTTCCCGTAGACGTACGGCCGAGCGCCGGGAGGGCGCGGGAAGAAGGCGGCGGCCTGCGCGGGCGTTGCGCGCGAGAGCTCCACGGTGCGCTGGGAGTTTCGCCAGGGAATTCGGATGCGATCCGGCGACCGGAGGACGGTCCCGACGTGGCGGAGCACCGGGTTCGCCGGATCGGGGCCGGCGTTGAACTCGACCGTCTCGGAGTCGGCTGCGCGAACGACGCGGTACAGCGTCGTCCCGCCGATGTCGCCCCGCTCCGGGTTCCGGAAGGCGGCGAGAATCCTTCCCGAGGGCTCGCGGAAGATCTTGAGGTACAGCGTGAACGCCTCCTCGAGGGGCACGACGGTCCCGCGCCAGGCGTTCCCTTTCGCGCCTCCCGCCGGTTTCAGAACGATAGGCGAGGCGAAGGAGTAGCCGAATCCGCCGGGCGGCTGGATCCAGACCCCGGTGACCGCGCCGTCCTGAAGCGTCCCGCGGAAGCCGCCGCCGTCGCCGGCAAAGGCGAAGCGGACCTGGTTGCCGTCGCGTGGGAAGGTCGCGCGGGCGTCGCCGAGGGTCGCTCGCCAGGTCGACGCGCCGCGCGTCAGCGTGAGCTCCCCCCGCGGGGACGGGGGGGCGACGTCCGGGCGAACCAGAGACCGACGAGCGGGTCTGCTCCGGTCGGCGCGGTCGCAGCCGGCGGCGTCTGGGCGGACGGCGTCAGCCCGATCAGGACGACCACGACGATCGGGATTGCGGAGCTCGCCACCGGAAAGGATTAGACGGTACTTCGCCGTGCCGGTTTATTTCCGAAAGAATTCTTAACGGAAAAAAAAGGAGGTGTCCCCGTTTCGCTTCACCGTACGACGGAAGTCGAATGGCCCGAGGCCTGCGTGCACGCGGTGTGCAGAGGAGGGCGGTTGGGAGGTGGGAGGTCAATGTTGTTTCGGGTCAATCCGCGCAAGCCTGTTCTTCTCGGCCGGGAAGACTGGACGCTCCTGGTCCTGACGACCGCAAAGAGGACGTTGCTCCCGATCCAACTCCAAAAATCGCTCCACCTGCTCGGACAGAGATTTCCTCGGCTGACTTCCGGGGCGTTTTACGTGTTCCGGGAGACCAGCTCGGGACCGTTTTCGGGGGAGGTCTCCCGGGACGCGAACCTGCTCGCGGTACTCGGGCTCGCCTCGATCGACGTCATCGAACCCGGCGGGCGCGGGTATCGCCCGACCCCGGCCGGCCTCCAGCGCGCGCGAGAGCTGGAAAGCCGGGCAGACCCCGAGGCGATCCAGTTTCTCCTCCGGACGGTCGCGTGGGTGCGGACGAGATCCGTCGATCAGCTCTTGCACGGTCCGGCCGAGCCGGAGTCGCCGGCACCCCTGCCGACGACGAGGCCCCCCTCGTTTCCGCGCCGTTAGACCGCGCACGCCACGTGCCGTGCGCGCCGCCCGACTCCTGTAAGCCGTGAAACCTTTGGTCTCCGGCGCCTCTACATCTTCTGACGGAAGTTCACAACCCGAGGAACGAGGAGGCCCCATGAGTCTCTACGGACCCAAAGACCTGGCCGATTCGATGCGCACGGTGCGAAAGAACACGATCCTGATCGCCGAAGACATTCCGGAGAGCGAGTACGGCTACCGGGCGACGCCCGACAGCCGCTCCGTGGCGGAGACGCTGGTGCACATCGCGATGCTGGGGCGCGCCGCTCACTTTCTCCACGAGGAGGACCGTCGCCCGTCTCTGGAGGGCTTCGACTTCGGGACACTCATGAGCCGGTCGCAGACGGAGGAGAAACGGCCCCGCTCCAGGAGCGAGATCATCGAGCTGCTGCGCTCGGAAGGGGAGCGCACGGCGCAGTGGCTGGAGGGGCTTCCCGAGAGCCAGCTGGCCGAGCAGGTGAGCCAGCAGGGCGGCTCGAGGTCGCGGTTCGAGATGCTGCTCGGAACGAAAGAGCACGAGATGCACCACCGGGGGCAGCTCACGGTGATCGAGCGGCTACTCGGCATCGTGCCTCATCTCACGCGAAACCGGCGGGCGGCGCGCGAGGCGGCGGCAAAGGAGCGGGAGGCGACTGCGGCGAGTCCGACCGCCTGACGATTCGGTAAAAGGGGCCTGTCCCCTCTTTTTCAGGCCTCTCTCGTTCGCGCGCCGAGGATGCAGGCGACGAGCGAGCACGGCTGATCCGAGTGGTTCCGCCACGCGTGGCGGACGCCGTTCTGAACGACGGTGTCGCCGGCCCGGAGGTGCACACTTTTGCCGTCGTCGAGCTCGAGGGAGACCTCGCCCGACAGGATGTAGATGAGATCGATCGTCACCGTCGTGTGCAGACCGGTCTGATCGCTCTCCATGTGCGCGGCGCGTCCGGGAAACTTCTCTTCGAGCTCCCGCGCCGCCTCCGGGTCCGCGCTTCCGGCGGACGGGGTCCCGCGGGGCGGCACGGTGAAGACGATGAACCGGACTCCATCCGGAGGGGGAAAGTGCGCGGGCGCGTCCATCGGGCGGCCGTCGTTGGGAACTTCCAGCGGCGCGTCGAAGCTCCAGACCCGGTGCCAGGCGTAGCCCGGCACTGCCCGCGCGGTCAGAGGGGAAATGGCGGAGTCGCTGATGACGGCGCTTCGACCCTGTTCATCCAGGCCGGTCACGACACGACGGACGTTCTTCAAGAGTTTCAGGGCTCCCGCGTGCACTCGATCCGGACGGGCATGCTCGCGAGTTGATCGGAGACCCGGCGCTCGTTCCGGATCGGCCACCAGTCGTAGAGGAAGATCTCGAGCGGACGCCACATCGCGACCCACCCTCCGACGAGAAGGCTCTCGCGGAGGACCTGGGCAAGCGTGCTGTTCGGAAAGGCGCTCACGACCCAGTTCCCGGCGACCACGCTCGAAGCCAGGAACAGGAGGCCGATCGCGAGGCTCTTCCTTCCGGTGCGGAAGAGGTCCCGCAGTCGCCGGCGAGTGAAGCCCGAGCGGCGGGCGAAATACGCGTGGACCGCGTCGCGCGCGACCGAGCCGGCGTCCGGGAGGACAGCCGGCTTGTCCAAATAGATCAGGAGAGCGAACGGCTTGTCGCCGCCGGTCTCCTTCGCCCAGCTCAGGATGAACTCCTCGGCGTCGTCGTCGAGGTCCTTGTCGTGGAAGGGAGACGGGTCCATCGAGTTGAAGAGCTGGGAGAGCTCGGCGACCCGAACCTGAATGACTTCGCTGCCGGGCGGAATCTCGTCGCCCGCCCACGATTTCCCGACAGTCTCCGCAATCGCCACGACTGCCGCGATTCTGACCTCATTGGTCCCGGATCCGAAATGATCTAATTCCACGGAACGGCATGCCAGCCAAAGCAAGCGATTCGGACGAGTCGTTGACCGGCATGCTGCAGGCCTGGGCGAAGGGGGACCTCGAGGCCCGCGACCGGCTGCTCCCGATCGTCTACGGGGAGCTCCGAAAGCAGGCGGCCCGGCAGCTCCGCGGCGAGCGCGCCGGGCACACGCTCCAGCCTACGGCCCTCGTCCACGAGGTCTACCTGCGTCTCGCACAGCCGAGGCGCATACCGTGGGAGAGCCGCGCCGAATTCTTCGCGGCCGCCGCGCAGGCGATGCGCCGCATCCTCGTCGACCACGCGCGCAAGCGCGCCGCCGCGAAACGCGCGGGAGACTGGACCCGGGTGGAGCTTCCCGCCGACGTCGCGATCGCGGGAAAGAACGAGCTCGACCTGCTTGCCTTGGATGACGCACTCGACCGCCTCGCCGCGCTCGACCCGCGCCATGCCCGAATCGTGGAGCTCCGGTTCTTCGGAGGCCTCTCGGTCCCGGAGACGGCCTCCGTGCTCAAGGTCTCGACGGCCACGGTCAAGCGCGACTGGGCTCTCGCGCGCGCCTGGCTCCACCGGCGGCTCGAGAACGGTGCCTGACTCGTCCGCGGAGCGCTGGAAGAGCATTCAGCGCCTCTTCCACGACGCGCTCGAACGCCCCGCCGGGGACGAGAGGGCGGGGTTTCTCGACTCGGCCTGCGCGGACGACGCGGACCTCCGCTCCGAGGTCGAGTCGCTGCTCGCCTCGCACGACCGCGCGGGCAGTTTCCTGGAGTCGCCGATCGTCGACGCCGAGACCGGCGCCGCCGTGCTCGCCCCGGGGACGCGCCTCGGGCCCTACGAGATCACGAGCCTTCTCGGCGTCGGCGGAATGGGGGAGATCTACCGCGCCCGCGACACACGGCTCGCCCGCGACGTGGCGATCAAGGTGCTGCCGGCGGCGCTCGCTCTCCACCCCGACCGGCTCTCCCGCTTCGAGCAGGAGGCGCGCGCCGCCTCCGCGCTGAACCATCCGCACATCGTCGCGCTCTACGACGTCGGGCGGGAGCGCGGCCTCGCCTACATCGTCACGGAGCTCCTCGAGGGCCAGACTCTCGCGGAGCGCATCGCGCAGGGGCCGGTCCCCGTGCGCAAGGCGCTCGACTACGTCGTGCAGGTCGCGCGCGGCCTCGCCGCGGCGCACGAGCGGGGGATCGTTCACCGCGACGTCAAGCCCGCGAACCTCTTCGTGACCGCGGACGGGCAGGTCAAGATCCTCGACTTCGGGCTCGCGAAGCCCGTGGATCCGGCGAGCGGGGCGACGGTCGGCGGCGCGCTGCCGCAGACGACGCCGGGTCTCGCGATGGGGACCGTGGGCTACATGTCGCCGGAACAGGTCCGCGGCGACGAGGCGAACTTCCGCTCCGACCAGTTCTCGCTGGGCTGCGTCCTCTACGAGCTCCTCGCCGGAGAGGCACCGTTCCAGCGCCCGACCGGCGCCCAGACGATGGCCGCGGTGATCGAGGACGAGCCCGACTCCATCCGGCAGCGGAACCCGCGCGTCCCGGAGCCGGTCGCGTGGGTCGTCGAGCGGTGCCTCGCCAAGGATCCCGCGGAGCGCTACGCGGCCACGCGCGATCTCGCGCGCGACCTGGAGCTCTCGGCGCGCCGGCTGTCGGAGGGAAGCGGCGACCGCGTGACGCGCGACACCCGCGCCCGCCCGCGCCCCCGATCCTTCGCCCGGCTGGTACTGGCGACGGGGCTCGTCGCGCTCGTGCTTGCCGCTGCCGCCTGGTGGTTCCGCCCGCACCCTCCCGCCGTCCCGGTCGTGCGATTCCTGACTTACTCCGGCCAGGACACGTCGCCGGCCGCGTCGCCCGACGGACGGATGGTGGCGTTCAGCTCGTCGCGCGAGGGGCGCCGCCGCATCTGGATCAAGCAGCTCGCATCCGGCAACGAGGTGCCTTTGACGGGAGGGGAGGACGAGTACCCGCGCTTCTCGCCGGAGGGCTCCCTGCTCCTCTTCGCCCGACTCGAAGAGGGCCGCACCTCTCTCTATAGGGTGCCCACGGTCGGCGGCGACGCGCGAAAGCTCGTCGACGACGCTCTCTACGGAGACTTCGCTCCGGACGGCCGGCGGATCTGCTTCGTGCGGCAGGTCGGGGCCGCTTCCGGAACGACGAGCGTCGTCGGCACGACCTCGCCCGACGGCAGCCGGATCCGGGAGCTCGCGCGCTTCCCGGGATTCCTCGTGCACCCGCGCTGGTCGCCGGACGGGAAGACCGTGGCGGTGACGGAAACGCCCCTCGAGGTCGGCCGGCGCACGGCAACTCTCCTCATCGACTCCGATACCGGCAAGTTCCGCCGGCTCGCTTCGCCGACGGAGACGGGCGTCTGGCGGCCCGGGAACCTCGTCTGGACGAGCCGCCGCCGGTTCCTGTACTCGCAGCCCGAATCCGTCGTGGGCTTCCAGAGCGCGTCGAGCTCGCGCATCGTGCTCCAGGACATCCGCTCGGGCAAGGCGCGCGAGGTCCTGTGGAACCCGGCGACGATGCTGATGATCGACGTGCTCGGGCCGGGCCGCCTCGTGTTCGAAGCGCGATCCTTCCGGCAGAACCTGCGGGAGCTACCGCTGCGGCCCGGCGCGCCCGCGACCGGGCAGTGGCTCACCCGCGGCAACAGCTCGGACCGGCAGCCGGTGTACAGCCCCGACGGAGAGTGGCTGGTTTTCTCGTCCAACCGCGCGGGCAAGCTGGACCTGTGGGCGTCGTCGACGCGGACCGGCGCGGTTCGGCGGCTGACCGACGACGCGGCCGAGGACTGGGATCCCGGTTTCACGCGCGACGGCAAGCTGCTCTGGAGCTCGAACCGCTCGGGGCACTTCGAGGTGTGGCGCAGCGAGGCGGACGGGACGGGCGCGGCACAGGTGTCGAACGACGGAGTCGACGCCGAGAATCCGACGGCAACCCCCGACGGGCAGTGGATCGTCTACGCGTCGACCAATCCGGCATCGCCCGGAATCGTCAAGATGCGCGCGGACGGCTCGGGGGCCGCCGTGCTCGTCCCCGGGAACATGATCCTTCCCGAGGTCTCTCCGGACGGCCGGCACGTCGCGTTCGTGGACGAGCACCTCGGGGCGGACCGGCCGATCGTGCGCGTCGTCCGCCTCGCCGACGGAGTGCCCACGGGGTTCGCGATCCCGCTGCCGCCGGCGGTTCCGGCGGGGACGATGGACATGGGGCGATGCCGCTGGTTCCCGGACGGCCGGTCGCTCGCCATCATCGCGAAAGGGCCGCAGGGCGGCTCGGGCGTCATCGTGCAGAGCTTCGTTCCCGGAGTCGATACGAGCGCCAGCCGGCGCTGGCTCCTTCCCGTGGATCCCGAGTACGCGGCGGAGTCCCTTGCGATCTCGCACGACGGCTCGCGCGTGACCATTGCGTACGTCGATCAGCTCTTCAACCTGATGGTCGGGGAGAACGTGCCCGGGGTCGAGCGCCCGCGTCGGACGGACGGGGAGTAGAGAGTCCGCGCGGAGCCGGCGCCTATCCGTGCGCCGGAGATCAGCGGCTCTTCACCCAGCGCACGTCCTCGCCCTCGCGGCGGTCGAAGAAGCCGACGACCGCGCCGGCCGCGTCGCGGTGGAAGATCCGGCGACTGCGGGGCTGGCCGGCGACGAAGAACACGTCGCGCACCTCCGGAAGATAGGTCGCCGGCGGACGACCGGTGCGCTCGGCGACGAGTCCATCCTTCGTGCAGCGCATGGTCGTGGTGATCGCCGGCGTGAGCCGGTACTCTCCGGCATACGCGCAGAGCTCTTCCGCGGAGAAAGAAATCGCCGGCGGGTCCTTCAGCACCGCGGCGGTGTGGCGCGCGGCGAGACGCCAGCCGTCGGGGGTCCTCACCCAGGTGTCGACGAACCGGAAGCGGGTCCGCAGATCCTGCCCGTGGTAGTCGAGATACTCCTGAATCTCCGCCGCGACCACGGCGGTGTCGCCGTGGAACTTCACCTGGAAGCGATCGACCTCGATGCGTCCGACCAGTCCCGCCGGCAGAGGCGTGAGCTCTTTGAGCAGCGTCGCCTTGTCGGAAACGACTCCGTTCTCGTCGAGATACACGACGTCGTCGAGGAGATAGCGTTGCCAGACCTCGGCCTTGCCCGGGGCGACGGCGTCCATCAGCTCCTGGGTCTGGCGCTTGAGCAGAGCGACGACGTCGCCCGGCGGGGCGCCGGGGCTCTTTCGGAGAGCGTGGCCGCACGCGGTCCCGGACACGAGGGCAATGACCGCGCCGAGGGCGAGAAGCGAAGCGCGGGGCCGCGGTCGGACCATGACCGGATCATTCTCCCGCCGATGCCCCGCCGCCGGCTGCCGGATTCTCGGGTGCATCGTGTCGGAGAACCGGAATCGAGGTAGATTTTCCGACATGAAAAAGCTGCACCTCGCCCAGTTCAACATCGGCCGGATGATGGGTCCTCTCGACGGTCCGGTCATGCGCGGCTTCGTCGAGCGGCTCGACGAGATCAACGCGCTGGCCGACGGCACTCCCGGCTTCGTCTGGCGCCTGAAAACGGACGAGGGCAACGCCACGTACCTCCGGCCGTACGACGACGAGCGGGTCATCGTGAACATGTCGGTGTGGGAGACGGTGGAGGATTTCCGGAAGTTCGTCTTCGAAAGCCGCCACTCCGAGCTCCTGCGGCAGCGCCGCGAGTGGTTCGAGAAACTCGAGACGCCGATCACCGTCCTCTGGTGGGTACCCGCTAAGCACATCCCCTCGATGGACGAGGCGAAGAAGCGGCTCGCGCACCTCGAGGAGCACGGTCCCACGCCGTTCGCGTTCTCGTTCCGGACGATCTTTCCGCCGGACGAGGAAATCGTTGCCGCGACGGACTGGTCGGCCTTCGAGCCCTGCCCGGCCGCCGTCTAGCCGCGTCGAAGGTCGAGCGGCCCTTTGAAGCACATCGGCATCGTCGCCTGCAGCGCGGAGGGAGCGGCGCTCTGCTACCAGACCATCTGCCGCGAAGCCCTCGATGTCGTCGGCAAGAACGATCACCCGCGTATCACGCTCGACTCGATCCCGATGGCGCGCTGGATGCCGGCGTTCGATGCCGGCGATTGGGCCGGCGTCGCCCGCGAGATGCTGGACTCCGCGCGGCTCCTTGCTTCAGCCGGCGCCGACTTCGCGATCTGCCCCGACAACTCGGCGCACCTCGCGTGGGACCACGTCCAGGCGGAGACGCCGATTCCGTGGCTGCACATCGCCCGCGTCGTGGGGGAGGAGGCGAGGGACCGCGGATTCCGGCGCCTGGGCCTCCTCGGGACGCGCTTCACGATGGGCAACGGGGCGCCGGTCTATCGCCCCGTTCTGGAAGAGCTCGGGATCGAAACGGTCGTGCCGGAGGCTTCGGATGCCGAAACCGTGGACCGGATCATCTTCGGCGAGCTCGTGGACGGCGTGTTTACCGACGCGTCGCGGGAGATCTACAACCGCGTCATCGAGCGGCTGGCCGACCGAGGCTGCGACGCCGTGGCGCTGGCCTGCACGGAGATCCCGCTGCTCGTCCGCCCCGAAGAGGCGCCGCTGCCGACTCTCGACTCCACGCGGCTTCTCGCGAAGGCGGCCCTGCGCGAGGCGATGGGGTAGGGCCGCCGGCGAGTAGCTACCCGCGGAAGGGTCAATCCCCCTTTGCCGCGTTCTCGAGAGTCTCGATGTCGATCTTGGCCATCTTCATCAGCGCCGCCATGACTCGCTCCGCCTTCTTCGGGTCTCCCTCCATGAGCTCGCCCATTCTCGCCGGGACGATCTGCCAGGAGAGGCCGAACTTATCCTTCAACCAGCCGCACACACTGGGCTGACCGCCCCCTTCCGTGAGCTTCGTCCACAGGGTGTCGATTTCTTTCTGGTTCTGGCAGTTCACGACGAACGAGGTGGCTTCGCTGAACTTGAACTCCGGGCCTCCGTTCAGGCCGACGAAACGCTGGCCCTCGATCTCGAAGTCCACGGTCATCACGGAACCCTTCGGTCGGCCGGACGCCTCGGCGCCGGCATCGCCGTAGCGGGTGATGGTCTTGATTTTCGAGTCGTCGAAGACCGAGGTGTAGAAGCGCGCGGCCTCCTCGGCCTGAGTGTCGAACCAGAGCATGGGATAGATCTTCTGCATTCGTTCTCCTTTCGGAATGAAGGAGTCCCACTCTACCGGGCCGGACGGTGGGGCGGCAGAGTCGAGAGGCGCGGAAGGGTCAGTTCGCGAGGACCGCTACGACGACCAGCAGGGCGAGGAAGACGAGCACGACGAGCGACAACTTCCAGACCGGCATCCCCTTGCCCTGATCCGGCGGAACGATCCGCCCGCGAGAGTCGATCTTGACACGCTTGACGAGACCTGCGGCCGTGACCTCACCGATCCGGAGAATCGCCTTTTGCGGGGAAAACATGGTGTCCTCCCTAGGTTGTTGCGCGCAGAAAGTGGGACGACGGTATCACCGGGGCGGTGCGTCGCTTCGTCCGTCGGCCTTCCTTTCCTTCGTCTCCCCCCATTTCGAGGAGCCTAGCCCTTCCAGATCACCCCGGGATACAGACTCCCGATCCGGTACGAGCGGTACGTCCCGCCCTGCTCCACGGTCATCTGCCAGACGATCACCGGGTTGCCGTCGACGCTCTTCAGCTCCACGACTTGCGACGGAGTGTCCTGCGGGGGAATCGGCTGGCCGATCGGTACGGGCTCGGACGCGCAAATCTCGATGTCGCCGTTCACGAGCTGCATTACGTCCCCGCCCCACCAGGAGTAGAAGTTGAGCGGGTACTGCCACGCGAGCTGCGCGGTCATCGCAGTCTCGTCGATCTTGAAGATCACGCCGCGGGAAAACGGCGGCGGGGAAGACAGGCCCGTCGCGGGGCAGCCCGCGGGCGTCGCGTAGCAGCGGTCGTTGCCGTTATCGAACACGGACAGGCTCGTAATCCGGTCGCCGGAGGCGGACAGCAGGTTGGGGTAGTGCTGGGCGAAAAACCAGTCGGTCGGCTGCGTCGCGCTGCCGACGAGCGTGAAGTCCCCCTGGTAGCCGAGCTTCCAGAGCGATCGTGCCGCTTCCGGTTCCGCCCTGGTAGTCGATCTTCATCAGCCAGTTCTGGTGGCGCGATGACAGCACGAGGTTGCCGTCGGGCGCAGGCTGGATGCCGTTGCAATGGGTCCAGTCGTAACCCTGGTCCGCGGTGAAGCCCATGGGGTGCCGGTCGACGTCCAGCCAGTCGAACGCGGACCACGTCCAGACGGGCTTGAAGTTCTCGTCCAGGTCGATCATCGCGTCGCCCAGGATCGTGAACTGCCCGGGCCCCGGCGGCAGCGTCAGCTGAACGGTCTTCTGCTGCTGGACGAGGAGGATCGTGTGCCCGTTCAGCAGGGGCAGCACGTCGTGACTGAAGCAGAGCGCCTGGACGTCGGAGCCCATCGCCTGGAGCGCCGTGTTCAGGTCCGCGAGGGAGAGCTCGCGCACCGGGTTCCCCACCAGGTCGATCTCCCGCAGGACGCCGTTGTAGGGGATCGTCTGCGGCACGCCGGCCGAGTAGAGGTTCGTGATCGAGGCGAGAAAGTTGCCGTTCTTCAGTTGCTTGATCGGGAACGCGTAGCCCAGCCAGCTCGAGTCGGCGGTGTTGTCGTAGTACCAGAGGATGTTGCCGTCGAGGTCCGCCACGGCGGAGATGCCCCGGGGGTCGATGATGTTGATCAGCTCGACGCCGGGGTTCGGCGTTCCGTTGGGGGCCGTCGTCGCCGAGAGGCTGGGAAGGGCGATGTTCGGCAGCGCCCCGGTCGTGAACGTCTGGTCGGGAGTGTCGAGCCACTTGCCGTCGGGCCACTGGATCCGCGCGCGCACGTGGTACGTCGTCGCCGCTTTCATCCCCGCGATCAGGATCGACACCTGGCCGCCGCCCGGCGGCGACGGAACGGGCGAGGTCGTCCGGCCGTAGGCGGTCGTCAGGCCGAACTGGACCGTGACCTTCACGCCCTTGACGAGCGTGATCGTGTATTGCGCGACGAGCGGGTGGGACGTCGGCGAGATCGAGGGGAAGGTGTATCCGGTTTCGGGCTCGGGCTCGTACGCCATGGTGGCTCCTCTTCTCGGTTGAAAGAGGCGCCTATCATGCCAAGAAACCGGGTCGAAGGCGGAAGTTGGACAGCCCGAAGGTTTCGTGATCGGCTGCTACAGCCAGTCCTCGATTTCGAGGCCGGGCACACGTGCGAACTCCCGCACGTTGTGAGTCACGACGGTCAGACGTCGCGACTTCGCGGTCGCGGCGATCAGCAGGTCCCGTTCTCCGATCGGCCGACCAACCTTCTCCAGGTGAAGCCGGATCTCGGCGTACTGCTCGGCCGCCTCGCCGGCGAAGGGCAGAATTTCGAAGGGTTGGAGAAAGGCGTCCACACTCGAACGCGTCTGCTGAGGGCGGCTGCTCTTCAAGGCTCCAAACCACAGCTCGGCCACCGTGATAGCACTGATGGCGAAGTCGTCGGGGGCGTGCTCTTGGAGGATCGTGAGAACACCCGGATCGCGCTTGATTGCGAAGACGCAGGTAGTTGTGTCGAGGAGGTAGATCACCTCTCGTCGAGCGCGATTCGTGAAGCTCCGGCCGGGAGCGTCTCCGGGGTACGAAAGTCAGCCGGCACCTTGCTCCAGCTCTTCCAGTAGCCGCGGGGCCACGGTCGTCTCTGGATCGGCTCGAGAATCACTTTCTGACCCGAACGGCGGATGTTGACCTCTTCGCCCTTGAAGCGGAACTCCTTCGGCAGGCGGACGGCCTGACTTCGGCCGTTCAAGAAGATCTTCGCTGTGGGCATGATAGATACCAGTATATATCAGCGGATGGCGCGGGCTCGGGTGCCGCTCACTGAGTATTGTCGCGGCGAAATGGAACACGACCGGTTCGGGATCGGCATGGCGATCGTCGCGACGGTCCTGGGCCTCTATTTCCCGCGCAGGCGCGGTCAGCTGCCGGGCGCGTCCGCCCCCGCCTAGCTCCGGGACTGCTCCTGCCGCGCGAACACCTCCCGCCATTCCGGGGCTTCCACCCTGCCGTACCGCATCGCTCCGGCACGCCGGTAGGTGTGGATCGCGACGCCGGCGCCGGTCATCTTCGTGTCGACGAGCTTCACGGTCGTCGGCACCGTCCCTTCCCCGAAGAGACGCTTGCCCTGACCGAGAATGACCGGAAACGACCACAGACGATACTCGTCCACGAGATCGTTCTCGATGAGCGTCTGGGCGAGGCCGCCGCTGCCATGAACCTGGATCTCCCGTCCCGGCCGAAGCTTCAGCTTCTTGACTTCTTCCACGACGTCGCCCCGGAGGAGGGTCGAGTTGTTCCACTCCACCTTGTCGAGCGTCCTCGAGGCGACGTACTTGGGAAGCGTGTTCAGCGCCCGAGCGACCGGGTCCGAGGGATCGGTCGCGCGCGGCCACCAGGCGGCGAAGATCTCGTACGTTTTTCTCCCGAGAAGAAATCCGTCGGCCCGGCCGATCCAGTCCACGACGAGCTTTCCCATGTCTTCGTCGGCGAAAGGCATCAGCCAGCCACCGTGATCGAACCCGCCGCTCCGGTCTTCGTCGGGGGCACCCGGCGCCTGCATCACTCCGTCCAAGGAAAGAAACGTGGTCACCAGAATCTCACTCATCACACTTTTCCTCCAGCTGAGCTAAACGACGAACGCCGGTTCGTGTATTCATCCTTCATCGAAGCAGAGTTTCGAGCAACTCGACCAGTCTTCCCGCACACACCAGATCGGGATCGAGCGCGGGGTCGTAAATCGTGAGCTCGAATCCCAGAGCCCGCGGGTGACGGACCAAAGGTTCGAGAAGATCCACGACCTCCTTCAGCGTCGGACCGCCCGGCTCGGGCGAGTCCACGGCCGGCATCTCGATCGGGTTCAGCACGTCGGCGTCCATGTGAACCCAGAATCCCTCGAGGTCCGGCGACGCCAGCCGCGTGAGCGCGTCCGCGGTTGCGGCGGCGAAGCCGCGAGCCCGCAGGGCCTCGTCGGGGAGGTCCAGAATTTCGGAGGCGTGCAGAGCTGCGTGTCCGTACCACGGGTCGGCGGCGTCCCGGCGACCGAGAAGCGCGACAGCTTTGCTCTCGACGAGGGGGCTCGAACCACCGAGTCGGGCGAGCGGAGTGTCACCCCGGCCGACGGCGAGTCCCAGGCACATGCTGGCCACGGAGCCCGTCAAGGATTCTTCGGGAGTGGCAAAGTCCCCATGGCCATCCACGTACACGAGACCGATCTTGCCCCCCGCCGCACGCCGGGCGCCGAGAAGGCCCCCAAGGACGATGCTGCAGTCCCCTCCGAGGAGCACGACGAAGCGCCCGTCGCCGACGGCCGTCGTGACGCGTTCCGCGAGCGACTGAGAGTAGGCCTCGACCTCGGTTTCGTTCCGCGCGCGTCCGGGCGGGCGAACGTAGTCCCGATACGCCGGCGGAACGACGTCCCCGAGGTCGACGGCGCCGAGGCGTTCGACCACGTGCAGTCCCCGGAACACACCCGGAGCGCGGTCGAGGTGTCGGAGTTCCCCGCTGTCGTACGGCCGGATGCCGATGTTCGACGCCGCTCCCACGATGGCGATCGGGCGGTTCATCCGAAGATCCTGCTCATGATCCTTCTCCCGTCATGTCCGCGAGCTTCAGGACCGTCCTCCAGTTGCGCATCGTGCTCGTGGTCGCCAGCTTGGCGTCGAAGTACGCGTTGGTGAGCTTGGTGCGCGCGGCGCCATTGGGAAAGCGGAGGTAGATCTCGCGTCCCACGACCCGGAACTCGTCGGAGGGAGAGCGATCGGGATCGAGCGTCGCGATCCGGGCCGGAGTCGGCCGATCCGCGAGGAACATCACGTGCAGGAAATCGATCTCCGCCGACGCTCCGCCACGCAGGAAGGGGTTGCCGCGGGCCACGGCGCGGATCTCGGCCGCGGTGCGGATCACCACCGGGGCGCGGAAGCCGAGACGGTCAGTGACCGCCTTCGCGACTGCCGCCGGGACGCGAGCCGCGCACGCCTCGCTCGCCTGGAACACCACGTTCCCGCTCTGGATGTACGTGAGGACGTCGGCGCACCCCGCGTCGGCGAACATCGCGGCGAGGTCCTTCATCGGCAACTTGTTCTTCCCGCCGACGTTGACGCCCCGCAGGAGAGCGACGTAGACGCCTGCCCTCTTCTTTCCGCTCATCCGCGGGCAATCATGTCCCAGGAGCCAGGGACTTGACGGGCGTTCCCGCCCGGAGCAGACTCGGCGCATGTCGGATCTGGAATCGGTTGCGCGGAGGCTGGAGCGCGAGGTTGGACTGCCGGCCGCGGATGCGATGCGGATCGCGCGGAAGCTCGACAAGCTGGCCGGCTCCGTTTCCTGGGGTACGTCCATCGCCGAGAGGGACGAAAAACATCGAACGGCTCGCGTCCCCGCGAAGGCGGTGCGGCGCACTTCTTCGAAAGCGCACCCGGCCAAGAAGCGCTGACGGGTCTTGCCTGGTCCGCTCGTTCCGAATTGGTTTCCGGACCATCACCCTTTCTACGTCTCCGACCCGACGGCGCTTCGCGTCAGCCAGAACTTCCAGCCCAATCGAATCTTTCTGAACATCCCCTATTCCTCGAAGTACTCGAACCTCGAGGCCGCCGTTCTTTCCACGGCGACGGCCTACGGTCTGCACCCCTGCATGGCGAAAGAGGAGTCCCGGCTCGAAGTCCGGATGCGCAAGATCGTGGAGCTCATCCTGACCTGCCAGTACGGCTTCACGGACCTCTCCTACGCGGGGCGGATGAACATGCCCTTCGAGCTGGGGATCCTGCTCGCGTGGGGGAAGGAAACGTTCGTGATCAGTTCCCGTCGGACGCGAACGATCAAGGCTCTCTCCGACCTGAACTTCGGCGACATCGAGTTCCACGAAGGGAAGGCCCGACTGCTGATCGAGAAGTTCTCGAAGTGGATCGAGCGCACCGCGTCTTCCAAGCGCCTCAAGTCCTCCACGCTCCTGACCCGGTACCGGCGCTGGCTGGCGATTCGCCGCTCGCTGGGGCGGGACTTCGACCGACTCTCGCCGGCGCAGCTCGCGAAACTCGTCGGAGTCGCGGAGGACGCGTTCTCGCTCCGGTTCTCCGAGACCCGCCGCTAGGAGTCTCTCGACTAGGATCGGCCCGTGAAGCTGCCCTTCGCTCCGCCGCTCGCCCCCATGCTGTCGAACTCCGGCGGACGCGCTGCCGGCCGGCGAGGGCTGGCTGTTCGAGCCGAAGTGGGACGGGTTCCGCACGCTCGTGTTCCGCGACGGCGACGAGATCCTGCTGCAGAGCCGCGACGAGAAGCCGATGAACCGCTACTTCCCGGAGCTCGTCGAGCCGCTCGCGCGCGGCGCTGCCGGAGCGCTGCGTGCTCGACGGCGAGATCGTCATCGCCGGCGCCGGCGGGCTCGACTTCGAGGCGCTGCTGCTGCGCATCCACCCGGCGGCGTCGCGCGTGAAGCTGCTCGCCGAGCAGATCGCCGGCGTCGTTCGTCGCCTGGGACCTGCTGGCGCTCGGCGACGAGGACCTGCGCGAGCTGCCGCTCGAGCGAGCGGCGCGCGCGGCTCGAGCAGGCGCTCGGCGACGCGCCGCGCGCCGGTGCACCTCTCGCCGGCGACGCGCGATCGCGCGCTCGCCGAGGACTGGTTCCGCCGCTTCGAGGGCGCGGGGCTCGACGGCGTGATGGCGAAGCGGCTCGACGAGCCGTACCGCCGGGCGAGCGCACGATGATCAAGGTCAAGCACGCGCGCACCGCGGACTGCGTCGTCGCCGGCTTCCGCTGGCACAAGAACGGGCCGGGCACGATGGTCGGCTCGCTGCTGCTCGGCCTCTACGACGACGACGGGCACGCTGCACCACGTCGGCGTGACGGCGGCGTTCACCACCGCCGTGCGCAAGCAGCTCGTCGAGGAGCTCGCGCCGCTGCGCGAGAACGCGCTCGACGGACCATCCGTGGCGCGACTGGGCCGAGGCGCAGGCCGAGGCGAGCGACGAAGGGGCAGCGGCTGCCCGGGCGCGACGAGCCGCTGGAACCGCGGCAAGGACCTGAGCTGGGAGCCGCTGCGGCCCGAGCGCGTCGTGCGAGGTCGCGCTACGACCACATGCAGGGCGACGCGCTTCCGCCACGCCGCGCAGTTCGTGCGCTGGCGCCCCGACAAGCCGCCCGAGCGAGTGCCGCTACGACCAGCTCGAGGTGACGCCGGCCTACGAGCTGGAGCGCGTCTTCGGAGCTCGCGAGCGCCGGCCGCGCGCTCGGCGGCGGCCGGAAGCCGCGCCACGGGATCGTAGTCGGGGTCGGGCGGCTCCTCGGCCGGGCGCTCGCGCCTCGGGCACGTTGCGCAGGTTGAGCGCGGATGCGCGTCCAGGTGCTCGAGCGGCCGCGCATCGCGTCGACCAGCACGTCGTCGACCGCGAGCAGCGCCGCGGCCTCGGGGTGGCGCGCCTTCCAGCGCTCGAGGCCGGCGAGCGCCTCGTCCTTGTGCTCGGCCTTCGCGACGGTGATCAGCGGCTGCGTCGACTGGCGGCGTCCGCGTGCCCTTGCCGGCTCGCCGCGGCGCCTTCTTGCGCGTCGACGGCGCGACGCGCGGCGGCTCGCCGTCCTGCTTGCTTGTAGTGCGGCGGCCAGGGCGCGTCGCCCGAGCCCTGCCGCCTCCTGCGCGGCCGACAGCGCGAGCAGCGCGTCGAGCGAGCCCGCGGCGCTCGTCGATGCCGGCCGACGGCGTCGCCGCGCTCGGCGAAGCGCGCGCGGCGCGGTCGACCAGCGTGAACGCCGCCGGATCGCAGTCCGGCACCTCGTCCCAGTCGAGCGGCATCGACACGCGCGCGTCCGGCGTCGGCCGCACCGACCAGGCCGAGGCGACGGTGCGGTCCTTGGCGTTCTGGTTGTAGTCGAGGAAGACGCCGTGGCGCTCCTCCTTCCACCACTTGCTGGTCGCGAGCTCCGGCACGCGCCGCTCGACCTCGCGCGCCACCGCCAGCGCCGCGCGGCGCACCTGGTCGAAGCTCCAGCGCCGCTCGATGCGCACGTTGACGTGGATGCCGCGCGAGCCCGAGGTCTTCGGCCAGCCGCGCAGGCCGTGCTCCTCGAGCACCTCGCGCACGACGAGCGCGACGCGCGCGGACGTCGTCCCACCGACGCCCGGGCCGGGGTCGAGGTCGACGCGCAGCTCGTCGGGGTGGTCGAGGTCGTCGGCGCGCACCGGGTGCGGGTTCAGGTCGATGCAGCCGAGGTTCACGATCCAGAGGAGCTGCGCGGCGTCGCGCACGACGACCTCGCTGCGCGGTGCGGCCGGAGGGGAACTGCGAGCTCGACCGTCTCGACCCAGTCGGGGCGCTGCTCGGGCGCGCGCTTCTGGAAGAACGGCTCGCTCGTCGGCGCCGTTGACGTAGCGCTTGAGCACGATCGGCCGCCGCGCGATGCCGCGCAGCGCGCCCTCGGCGACGGCGAGGTAGTACTTCGACGAGGTCGAGCTTCGTGTAGCCCGCGCTGCGGGAAGAAGACCTTGTCGGGGTTGGTGATCGCGACCTCGCGGCCCGCGGCTTCGAGAACGGTCGTCTGTGCCACGCGGAGAGTCTGACCTAAATCCGCCCCTTCAGCCGCGCCGTGCCTGGCCGGCTCGCAACGATGCGCGCGCCGCTCTTCAGCACTGCGGTGACGCGCGAGCCTTCGTGCGGTTCGATCGCCGAGACGAAGTCGAGGTTCACGACGTGCGACCGGTGGATCCGCACGAAGCGCCGCGGCTCCAGGCGCGCCTCCAGGTCCTGCAGGCGCGCGTGCACCAGGTGCTGCCGGCCTTGCGGCGTGCAGCGTCACGTAGTCGTCGCACGCCTCCAGGCGCTCGACCTCTTCCAGGGGCACGGCGACCATCCGCCCGCGCTCCCGCACGAAGACGCGGGTGATCGGCCGAGCCTCGGCCAGCGCCTCTCGGGCCCGCGCCACGACGGAGGGCATGCCGTGCGCGATCGCCTGGCGGCCCCGCTCGGCCGCGGCGCGCACGCGGTCGCGCCCGAACGGCTTCAGCAGGAAGTCGAGCGCGCCGATCTCGAACGCGGTCACCGCGAACCGCTCGAACGCCGTCGTGAAGACGATGTAGGGGCGGTGCGCGATCTGCTCGGCGACCTCCACGCCCGAGACGCCCGGCATCACGACGTCCAGGAAGAGGATGTGGGGCCGCAGCTCGTCCACCGCGCGGATCGCGGACAAGCCGTCGCCGGCCTCGTGGACTTCGCCGATCCAGTCGAGAGATGCCAGGTGTCCGCGCAGCGCCTTGCGCGCCAGCGGCTCGTCGTCCGCGATGACGACGACGGCCTTACGCATGATCGAGAGATCCCTCGTCGCTGCGCTCCTCGGGATGACGATCGCGCGCAGGTAGCCGCACGACGACCTCGTAGCCCTTCGCTCCGCCGGCGTGAATCTCCAGCGCCGCAGCGCCGGCGTAGACCGCGGCGAGGCGCTCCTCCAGCGCGCGCAGCCCGTACCCGGTGCCGCCGTTGGAGTGCGCCGAAGCCCCGGGGCCGTCGTCCCGGACCTTGATGACGACCGTCCCATCCTCGACACGCGCCGTAATCTCGACGCGGCCGCCTTCGACGCGGTTGGCGATCGAGTGCCGGACCGCGTTCTCGACGAGGGTCTGGAGCGCGAACGGCGGCGTCGGGCACGCGAGCGCGCTCGGGTCGATCTCGCTCGACACGGTGAGCCGGTCGCCGTAGCGCAGCTGCTCGAACTCCAGGTACCGCTGCGTGAGCTCCCACTCCTCCCGGAACGGGACGGTCTCGCCGGCGTCGTCACGCAGCGACTGCCTGAGGATGTCCCCGAGCTTCTCGACCGCGCTCTCGGCGAGCGCTGCGTCCTGGCGGACGAGGGCGCCCACGGTGTGGAGCGCGTTGAACAGGAAGTGGGGATTCAGCCGGCTTCGCAGCGCCTCCAGTCGCGCGCTCACGAGCGCTGACTCCGCCTTGAGGGCGCGGTTCTCGCTCTCGTTCGCGCGCCGGCGGGTCTGGATCCCGTACGACACGCCGGCGATGAGACCGTAGAGCCACACGCCCATCAGGAACTGCCAGCCGATGACTCGCGAGGTGACGCCCTGGGTCAGCCGGTCGAGCAGCGGCCTTCCGTCCACGGCCGCGTCGCCCGCGTACATCGCCAGGATCCATGCGATCGCGTATGCCGACGCGGCCGCG
The DNA here is from genome assembly GCA_963765835.1 of uncultured Acidobacteriota bacterium. Taxonomy (GTDB): domain Bacteria; phylum Acidobacteriota; class Thermoanaerobaculia; order UBA5066; family Gp7-AA6; genus Gp7-AA6. The sequence continues at coordinate 90,751 of CAVXYF010000016.1, forward strand.
AGGTGTTTCGCGTAGAAGGACCCGCGCATCGAGAGCGGCCAGGGATTTCGCTCGCAGAAGCGCCAGACCGCGAGGCCGAGGACGGCGGCGCTGCCGATCGCCACCAGTCCGTACGACATCCCCTTCGCGAGCGTCTGGTTCTCGCCCGCGTAGGTCAGGTAGAAGAGCACCCAGAACAGGTAGAAGGGAAGCCAGGCTCCGACGACCAGGAGGATCCGGCTGACGACGAGGCGGGCGCGCATGAAGTCAATCGAGGATAGCGCGCGCTCCGGCGTGAAAACGTCGATTCACCGACGGGATTCGCGCGTTCGCCGAAGAACCGTGGAAGGCGCGCAACCTCCGGCTCCAGGATCCGACTCACGATGGAGGAGGTGGAGATGGGAGCGTTGCGGACGGTCACGGTGGTGGTCGCGATGGGGACGCTCGGAATGGCGGCTTCTTCTCCGGAGACGGCGCGCCGCTCGATGGCGGGGATCGTCGCCCGGATCCAGAGGGCGGACTTCGAGGGGGATCGCAAGGGGCTCGTGCGCCTCGCGGCGGAGCTCGCGCCGTACACGGTGAACGGCCCGCTGGCGTCGCGGGCCCGCTACTGGCGCGGCTTCGCGCTGTGGCGTCGCGCGCTGAACGGGTTCAACGAGAAGGACGTCGATCCGAAGGAAATCGAGCGCGACCTCGCGGGAGCGGTCGCGGAGTTCACGAAAGCGATCGCGAAGGATCCGGAGTTCGCGGACGCAAAGAGCGCCGCCGCGGCGTGCCTGTGGTCGCTGTCGTGGCTGAACCGGGAGGACGCGGACCTGCGCTCGAAGTACCTGAAGGAGGGCATCCGCCTGAAGGACGAGGCGCAGAAGGCGGCGCCCGACAACCCGCGCGTCTTATGGGTCGTGGGCGGCGGCGAGTGGTACGTGCCGGTCGAGCGCGGCGGTGGACAGGCGAAGGCGATCGAGACGTACGGGCGCGGGCTGGAGCTCGCGCGAAAGCAGAAGGGGAGCGTCACCGATCCCCTGGAACCGAGCTGGGGAGAGCCCGAGATGCTCATGAACCTCGCGTGGTCGCACCTGAACCGCGCGACGCCGGACCTGGACGCGGCGGAGTCGAACGCGCGCGCCGCGCTCGCGATCGTCCCGCACTGGCACTACGTGCGGGACATTCTCATGGCGCAGATCCGGGAGGCAAGGGCGAAGTCCGCCGCGTCTGTCGCGTCCGTCGCACCGGCGGCGCAGGCAGCGAGTCCGACCGACTTCGACTTCCTGGAAGGGAAGTGGGACGTCGTCTACAACATCGCGATCCCGGACGTTCCGCCGGACATCCCCGGGAGATGGGTTGGGAAGAAAGAAGCTGACGGCCGCGTCTTCTCCGACGAGTTTCGCCTCCTCGGGCCGAAGGGAGAGACGGTCTACCTGTGCACGACCTACCGCGTCTTCGACTACGTGCGGAAGGAGTGGGACATCCGGTTCGTCAGCCTCACAATTCCGGGGCCGGGCGAAGGGGAGCGGCGGGTCGCGCACTGGGCCGAGCTGAAGGCGTGGCGGGAAGGTTCGACGTTACGCGTCGACCAGAAGAGCGACCAGGGCTGGCTGCGGATCACCTACTTCGACATCGCGAAGGACAGTTTCCGCTGGAAGGCCGACGCCTCGGACGACGGCGGGAAGACGTGGAAGGCCGACCAGATCCGGATTTTGGCGAGGCGGGCGCGGTAGAATGGGCTACCGGATTCGCCGCTGGAGGTCGCCGAAATAAAGCCGGATCGTCGCGTCGAGCTCTTCGAACCTTCCAGACAGCGCCGTTTCCATCCGATCGAGTCTCTCGTTCGTCGAGACGAATCCCTCGGCGACCGTGCGGATTTCCGACCGGAGACTTTCCGCAACAACGTCGAAATGCCGTTTGATTTCGTCGGTGGTCTGGCTGTCCATGCTCCTCGTCGCGGCGGAGCCTAGCACCGCGGTTGATCAGTATTGCGCGGCTACTGATCGGGAAGGAGGGCGGTGCCCTCGCCGTTTCTCTCTCCCTCATTTTCATCTGTGAGGGGGGTACTTCGCTTTTGAACTCGGGCGCATCCGACTGCGGGGACTCAGGATGGAGCCAAAGTGGTAAGTGGAGACCTGGCCCCTAGAATAGCCCCATGAAGACACCCGTCGTGATCCTCGCGGCGGCACTGGCGGCGGCGACGGCCTGTACTTCCTCCACCCTGCGGACGTCGGCGGACTACGACCGCAGCGTGAACTTCTCGAAGTATCGAACCTTCTCCTACCGCGACGTCCAGCAGTTGCGCAACGAGCTCGTGGGCCGTCGCGTGCACCAGGCGTTGACGGATGCGCTCATGGCGCGAGGCCTCCAGGAAAACAACTTCTCGCCGGACCTCTGGGTCACTCCCCACGTTCGACTGAGGCAGGAAACCGAGATCCACACGTACAACACGGGCTGGGGATACGGCTGGCGGTGGCGCCGACCCGGGCGAACGGTTGCGAGAGTGGAGCAGATTCCGGTGGGAACGTTGATCGTGGACCTGGTGGACGCCACGGCGATGGAGCTGGTCTGGCGCGGGATCGCGACCGACACGCTGAAGCCGAACGCGACGCCCGCCGAGAAGGAGGAGGCTCTCTCCCGGGCGATCGCGAAGATGCTGGAGGGCTTCCCGCCGAAGTCGTAGCGCGCAGAGGTTTCCCCCCTACGACGTTGGTCGACCGCATCGCCGACGCTGACGCCGACGGCGGTGCGGGTGCGGGATGATGGACGCCGCACCATGATCGGCCAGACGATTTCCCACTACCGGGTCCTCCGCGTCCTCGGCGAGGGCGGCATGGGCGTCGTCTACGAGGCCGAGGACCTGCGCCTCGGCCGCCACGTGGCGCTGAAGTTCGTGGTCCATAAGAGGCTCGACCGGCAGGAGACCGTCGAGCGCTTCGAGCGCGAAGCGCGCGCGGCCTCGGTCCTCAACCACCCGAACATCTGCACGGTCCACGACGTCGGCGAGGAGGGCGGCCACCACTTCATCGCCATGGAGCTCCTGGAGGGGGAGAGCCTCGAGGCGCTGCTGACCCGGGGACCCGTTCCGCCGAGGCGGCTCCTCGAGCTCGCCACGCAGGTCGCCGAGGGCCTCGCGGCCGCGCACGCCCGTGGCGTGATCCACCGGGACATCAAGCCGGCGAACGTCTTCGTGACAGCGGGCGGGTTCGTGAAGATCATGGACTTCGGCCTCGCGAAGATCCTCCAGTCGCCGGCAGCCGAGTCGCTCACCAGCTCGGAGAACGAGCTCACGCAGACGTCCGACCTGACGACGCCGGGCATCGCGCTGGGTACGGTGTCCTTCATGTCTCCGGAGCAGGTCCGCGGAGAAGAGGTGGACGCGCGCTCGGACCTCTTCTCCTTCGGAGCGCTTCTCTACGACATGGCGGTCGGCGAGCCGCCCTTCCGCGGGTCGACGCCGGCGGTCAAGCTTTCCGGAATCCTCGAGCGCAACCCGGTACCGCCTCTTGAGGTCAGTCCGGGCCTCCCTGCGAAGCTCCAGGACATCGTCCTGAAGGCGCTCGAGAAGGATCGCGAGAATCGGTACCAGACAGCCCGCGACATGGCGATCGACCTGCGGCGGCTGCTGCGCGAAATCGACAGCGGGATGGTCACGGATACGATGAGCGTTCCGTCGCAACCGCGCGTCACCGCGGCAGTCGCACCGGTCCAGGCGCAACATCCGTGGCACTGGATCGTCGGCGTCGGAATCGGCGTGATGTTCGCTCTTCTCGCGCTCTGGAGATACGGTGGCGTGCGACCTCGGCAAGCGGCGCCGGTCGGCCGTCCCGAGATCAAGTCGCTCGCGGTGCTGCCGCTCGAGAATCTCTCGGAGGACCCGGCCCACGGGTACTTCGCCGACGGGATGACCGACGAGCTGATTGCGCGGCTCTCGAAGATCTCGGCGCTGCGCGTGATCTCGCGGACGTCGGCCATGCGCTACAAGGGGTCGAAGAAGTCCCTGCCCGAGATCGCGCGGGAGCTCCAGGTGGATGCGGTCGTCGAGGGATCGGTCCAGAGATCCGGCGAGCGGGTCCGGGTCAACGCGCGGCTGATCGACGCCTCCGAACGGCAGATGTGGGTGAACGGCTACGAGCGCGAGCTCCGCGACGTGCTCTCGATCCAGAGCGACGTCGCGAGCGCAATCGCCCGGGAGATCCGAGTGAAGGTCGCCCCGGAGGAGAGCACGCGCCTGGCGAGCCAGGGACCGGTCGACCCCGAGGCGTACGCCGCGTATCTGCAGGGAAGGATCGCATTCCTGCGGTTCACGCCGGAGTCGCTGGCCGAAGCGGAGGTGTACTTCAACCGCGCGATCACCCGCGACCCGCGGTACGCGCTCGCCTACGCGGGCCTGGCCGATGCGTACATCCAGCTCGCTGGCCGGGCCCGCCCGCCGCGGGAAGCCATGCGGAAGGCGGCCGCGGCGGTGAGCCGGGCGCTGGAGCTCGACCCAAACCTGGCGGAGGCATTCGCGTCGCGGGCGCAGGTCGAGCTCTTCTACGAGTTCGACTTCGAGGGCGCGGGCGCGGAGTATCGCCGGGCCGTCGAGAACAACCCGGGCTCGCCGCTGGTCCACCAGGCGTACGGCCTGTACCTCGCGGCCCGGGGGCGAGGCGCCGAGGCGCTGGCGGAGGCGGACCGCCTGGTGGAGCTCGACCCGGTCAGCAGCAGCTCGGGGTGCACGCGGTCGCGGATCCTTTACTACGCGCGGCGATACGACGATGCGATCGCGCAGTACACGAGGACGCTCGCGGCGGATCCGACGGTCGCCGGATTCTGCTCGTTCGCGATCTTCGCGTTTCAGAAGCAGGGGAGGATGGACGAGGCGATCGCCGCGGCGAAACGGATCAGCGCCTCGTCACCCAAGGAGATGATGCCGCGCGCGGCGCTCGCGCGTGCCTACGGAGTGATGGGCAACGTCGAAGAGGCGCGGAGCGTTGTGCGGGCGATGGAAGAGCTCTCGAAGCGGCGTTTCATCTCCGAGCACGACTTCGCGCTCGCCTACTCGGGGTGGAACCGGGCGGAGGAGCTCCGGTGGCTGGAGAAGGCGTACGCGGCCCGGGCCGGGCTTCTGGTCTACCTGCGGGTGGACTCGGTGTGGGACGACCTGCGCGCGGACCCCGCGTTCCAGGGGATCGTCCGGAGGATCGGGATACCGGAGTAGCGAGGCTTTCCCGGAACCCAGGAGATCCTTCGCTTCGCTCAGGATGACCGCTACGCGGTCACTTCTTTCGGAGCACGAGAGAAAAAGTGTCACGGAGAGGCCTGCTGGCCACTCTGTAGAAGTATGAGCAACCGCATTCGTCTCCGTTCGCTCCTTTCCTTCCTCCTCGTAATCGTCGGCGTTGTGATCGTCACGGTCCTGCAGCGACCCGAAAAGGCACAGGCTCAGGGCCAGCCCAATCCGGGTGGATCGACCCGTCTGCTCGGGAAGGAGTCTGATCCGGCGATCGTGAAGAGTGCGTTGACGTCGATCGCAAAAGGCCGGGAGACATTCCGATTCGATACGTTCGGCGACGAGGCCTTCTGGGGAGACACGCTCAACCTGGACGCGACCATCGCCGGCGCGGCCAACGGCGGTATCGGGCCGGGTCTGACGCCGGCCCAGGCTCTGGCGCTCGGCCTGAAGGTGGACGTCGACGCCCTGCCCAGGCAACTTCAGAGCAAGCTCCGGCGCGGAGAAGTCAACCTGAACGACCCCGCGACGACGCTGGCCCTCCTGCAGCTCAACTCGGTTCTCGGGGTCACGGGCTTCTTCTCGGGGGGCCAACTCACGTCGGTCGGCATTCAGTGCGCGCTCTGCCACTCGACCGTGGACAACTCTTTCGCGCCCGGAATCGGCAACCGGCTCGACGGCTGGGCCAATCGAGATTTGAACGTCGGCGCCATCATTGCGTTCGCTCCCGACGTCTCCGCGTTCGCGACGCTCCTGGGCACGACGCAGGACACGGTCCGGCAGGTCCTCAACTCATGGGGTCCCGGAAAGTTCGACGCGGAGCTCGTGCTCGACGGCAAGGCCTTCCAGGATCCGCCGACGAACTCGAAGTCCGCGGCGACCCTGATCCCGCCGGCCTTCGGGTTGGCGGGCGTCAACCTCCATACGTGGACGGGCTGGGGATCCGTCACGCACTGGAACGCCTTCGTCGCGAACCTCGAGATGCACGGCAAGGGGACTTTTTCGATCCGCGCCTCGACAAACGCGGCGCAGTTTCCGATCGCGGCGGCCAACGGGTTCGGCAACGTTCGCAACACGCCGGACCTGATCACTCCAACTCTCGCCGACCTCCACTTCTATCAGCTCGCGATTCCGGCCCCCGCGCCGCCCAGCGGCAGCTTCAACTCGACGGCGGCGAACCGGGGGAAGGCTCTCTTCGCCGGGAAAGCGGCGTGCGCGACGTGCCACGTGCCCCCGCTCTTCACCGAGCCCGGATGGAACATGCACACGCCGGCGGAGGTCGGTATCGACAGCTTCCAGGCGGATCGCGCGCCGGACCACCGGTATCGGACGGCGCCCCTCAAAGGCCTCTGGACCCACACGAAAGGCGGCTTCTACCATGACGGGCGTTTCGCGACGCTCGCGGACGTCGTCAACCACTACAACGCCGTGAAGTCGCTCGCGTTGACGGAGGCGGAGAAGCAGGATCTGGTCGAGTATCTGAAGTCGCTCTGACCCGCACGAGGCTGCCCCGCTCGGAATCCCGGCGGGAGAAGATAGGGCCCGCGATGCCGGGGAAGAAGGGGTTTCGAGTCGAGTCCACGGACTCGCTGCCCGACGGACAGCTTGTGCGACGGGTGCTGGCAGGTGAGGTCCCGCTCTTCGAAGTCCTCGTTCATCGCCACAGCCAGCGTCTCTACCGGGCGGCGCGCTCGATCCTGAGGGACGACGAAGAAGCCGCCGACATCGTGCAGGAGACGTGGGTGCGGGCGTACCGCAAGCTCGGGCAGTTCGCGGGACGAGCGAAGTTTTCGACCTGGCTGACCCGGATCGGTGTTTACGAGGCTCGCGCGCGTTGGCGCAAGCTTCGGACTCGCGCCCTCCCGGAACGAGAGCCCGCCGCTGCGAGGGAAGCCCAGCCACAAGCCGGACACCGGACTCGATCCGGAGCGTCGAGTTCTGGTTCGGGAACTGAGAGCGGTGTTGGAAGCCGCGATCGAAGATCTGCCCGATCACCACCGCCCGGTCTTCGTGATGCGGGTGGTGGAAGAAATGAGCACCGCCGAGACCGCCGAGGTCTTGAGCTTGACCCAGGACGTCGTCAAGACGCGGCTGCGCCGGGCGCGCGCGTTGCTGCGCGAGAAGCTCCGCGCGGCGGTCGGGCCTCTTGGACAGGAAGCTTTCCGGTTCGCGGGGCAGAGGTGCCGGCGGATGTGGTTGGTGAAAATCCTTCCAGCGATCACCGGTGCTCGGACGCCTCAGGCTCGCCGCGTCCGACGCTGAGTAGCTACGAGGGCTTGATCCGGCGGTCGAGATCCTCGTAGGAGAGGCGGAGCAGGGTTTTGACCTCACCGATCTGCTCGCGGACTTCCTCCCGCACGTTCCGGAACTCCAGCGTGAACTTCTCGTCCAACCCCGCGACGCCTTCGGCCACCAGCCGGATCTCGCCGCGCAGGCTCTCCGCGATGACGTCGGAGTGCCGCTTGACGTCCTGGATCTCGCCGCGCAGGCTCTCCGCGATGACGTCAGAGTGCCGCTTGACGTCCTGGATCTCGGCGCGGAGGTCGGTCGCGAGCTCGTCGCCGTGGAGCCGAACCTCGCGGATCTCGGCGCGGAGCCCGGTCGCGATCTCGTCGCCGTGCAGTCCGACCTCGCGGATCTCGGCGCGGAGGTCGGTCGCGATCTCGTCGCCGTGCAGTCCGACCTCGCGGATCTCGGCGCGGAGCTCCGTCCGCACGTCCTGCAGACCTTCCCGGACTTCGCGGGAGAGCTTCTCGAAGGCGTCGGCCGTTTCGCTGTCCATCGCTCCTCGACTCGCTCGAGCGTAGCATCCGGTCAAGCAGTATTGTCGCGGCCCTATTTCTTCCGGGGCCGGCCGGTGAGCTTCCAGAACTGCGTCTCGTTTAAGAGCGTGATGCGGTGGCCCTTCTCGCGGAGCCGCTTGATCTCCATCAGCTTGATGCCGCCCTCCTTGCCCGCGGCCTGCAGCGGATTCGGCCGGCCGCGCACCACCACGGTCGTCTTTCCGGACGGGCCGCCGTGGACCGTCGCACCGGCGCGCTTCGCCGCGCGGACGGCTTCGTCGCGGCGCCGCGTGAGGATCCCGGTGAAAGCGACGTGCGCGCCCTTCAGCGACCGCAGGACTCCGGCCTTCAGGCGGCCGGGGGGATGGCTCAGGGCCTCGATCAGCTCCTGCGCGCTCTCGTATCGCTTCCGGCGCTCGCCCAGGCAGCGGTAGACGATCTCCTTCAGGTGATCGCTGCACGAAAGCCCGCGGATCTCGCCGGTGCGGATGCGCGAGCGCGCGTCCCCCTTCACCAGCATTCCGAGGAGCTGGCCCACCTGGTACACGTCGTCGCGCGCCTGCCATTTCGGCGCGGCTCCCGCGAGGATGTCGCTCGGCGCCGTCAGGACGTTCATCGTGCTCGCCTTGATCCCGCGGCGGTCGCTCTGGTGCCGGACGATCCCGAAGTCCCCGAGCTTCAGGCTGCGGCCGTCGCAGACGAACACGTTCATCGGCGTGAGGTCGCGGTGGAGCATCTGGCCGCGGTGCAGCTTTCCGAGGACCTGGAGGATGCCGGCGATCTCGCGCCGCGCCGTGGACTCCGACCAGCCCTTGCCGGTGGCTTCCAGGAACGCCTGGAGATCTCCCTGGCGCGCGTACTCGAGAGCGAGGCAGTAGAGAACGCGACCGTCCGGCTCCATCAGCGGAAACGCGTCGAAAACCCGGATCGCCCGCGGGTGGCCGTCGAGGAGCTGCCCGAAGTATGCCTCGCGCAGCCACCCGTCGATCCGGTTACTCACCTTGATGCAGACGATCGCCGGCACGGTGCGCGAGCGTCCCAGCCTCTGCGCGAGATAGGCCTGCCCGAACCCGCCCTCGCCGATCAGCCGGTCGATCCGGTACTGCAGCCGCGTCTCGGGGCTCTGGATGACCTGCGTCGGCTGCACCAGGTATCCCGTGCGCGCGAGGTGGGCGCGCGTCGACATTGGAAGAGTCGTCGCGGAGGTCGTGTGCTTCATCAAGGGGAAGGGGTCAACGCTGAAAGGCTGAATCTAACTCAGTCGAAGGGACAGATCCCGAGGGGTCTGCACGCAACAGTCCAGAGAGCTGAATTCAGCCCTGGCACGAATTCAGCGATTCAGCGTTGACCCCAATTGGTGGCCGCGGATCAGCGACGGATGGCCGGAATGATCTCCTTCGGCACGATTTCGCTTCGGAAGCGGCTCCAGAAGAAGTTCGTGGAGGAGGATGGGTAGACTCCTTTCCGCACTCCGGATGGGCTCCTGGAGAGGTGCGCGGATGATGAGCTACTGCGAGACTTCCACGCCGATCGGCCGTCTTCTGCTGGCCGGGGACGAGCGCGGGCTGCGCGGGATCGCCTTCGAGAACGGGCGCCATCGCGCCGAGGTCGGAGAAGGCTGGCGGCGCACGGAGGCGCCGTTCCGGGACGCGATCGCGCAGCTCGCGGCGTACTTCGGGGGCCGGCGGCGCTCGTTCGATCTCGAGCTCGCGCCGGAGGGGACTCCTTTTCAGCGCGAGGTGTGGTCCGCGCTTTCGGAGATTCCCTACGGCAACACCGTGTCGTACTCCGAGCTCGCGCGGCGGATCGGCCGGCCGTCCGCCACGCGCGCGGTGGGGGCGGCCAACGGCCGGAACCCGCTGCCAATCGTCGTTCCCTGCCACCGGGTCATCGGCGCGAACGGATCGCTGACCGGTTTCGGCGGCGGCATCGCGATCAAGCGCCGGCTCCTCGAGCTCGAGGCCGCGTCCGTTTCCTTGTTCTGACGGACGCGCCCGCTACTCGAGCAGCTCCTTGAAGAACTCGACCGTGCGGGGCCACGCCTGCTGCGTCGCGCGCAGGTTGGCGCCCTCGCGCTCGGTCTGGGCCCGCAGGAACCCGTGCCCCGCGCCCTCGTAGATGTGCGGCTCGTAGGGTTTCGCGAGACGCTTCATCTCCGCCTCCGCCGGCGGGATCGTCGCGTTGACGCGGGCGTCGTCTCCTCCGTAGAGGCCGAGCACCGGCGCTTCGACCTTCGCCAGCTCGGCGGCGTCGGGCGACACCCCGTAATAGACGACGGCGGCGTCGAGCGCGGGCTGCGCGGCGGCGTAGGCGAAGCTCCTCGCGCCGCCCCAGCAGAACCCGATCGTCGCGCTCCGGCCGTTGGACGCGGGAAGGGCGACCGCCCACGCGCGCACCGCGTCGAGGCGGGCGTTCGCGTCGGCGGGAGACACCGAGCGCACGAGCTTGACGACGTCGTCGCGGCTCGCCACGGAATCGGTCCCGCCCCCGCCCGGCCCGAGACCCGAGATGAGGTCGGGCGCGACGGCGATGAATCCTTCCCGCGCGACCTGATCGGCGACGCCGCGGAGCCAGTCGGAGAGGCCGTAGACCTCGTGGATCACGAGGACGACGCCGGCCCGGTCCTTCCGTTCCGGGTAGACGACCCACGCCCGGATCGGTACGCCTCCCGAGGGAAGCGGGACGTCCACGTACTCGCCGTGGCGTGGAGAGCTCTCGAGCCGCGCCTTCGCCGTCTCCTCCGAGGGCGGGAGAGGGTCGCCGGCCGGCACGGTCGCGGCGGCAGTCGCGGCGGGCGCGGCGGTGGTGCCCGGCGCGGGGGAAGGCTGCGTTGCGCAGCCGGCGAAGACGCAAACGAGGGCAAGGGCGAGCGCGCCGGGGACGACAGCGTTCTTCATGTTCACCTCCTGATCCGACCCGCCGATTCTAGGGCGTGCTTGTCACGCCTGGCGTCCTGAAGCAGAATCGCCCCCCAATTCCATGACCGCCATCGGGTTCGGTCTCTTCTGCCTCATCGGTTTCGCGGTGCCGGTGCCGCTCCTGGCCTGGCTCGATCGCCCGCCGCGCCGGAAGGGCTGATGTACGCGGGCCACTTCGCGGCCGCGCTCGCGATCAAGGCGAAGGAGCCGCGGGCGCCGACGTGGGCGCTTCTCGTGGGGGTCGGATTCCTCGACCTGCTCTTCGGCATCTTCGTAATGCTCGGCGTCGAGAAGGTTCGCATGACTCCGAGAGTCGCGCCCGGCTTCTCGCTCGACTTCATCGACTGGTCCCACTCGCTCGTGATGTCGCTCGTGTGGGCCGCGCTGTTCGCGATCCCGTTCCGGCGGCTGGGCCGCGCGGCCAGCCTGGCCGTGGCCTTCGCGGTCTTCTCGCACTTCCTGCTGGACCTGCCGATGCACCCGCCCGACCTGGCGCTCTGGCCGCACTCTCAAATCCGGCTGGGGCTCGGTCTCTGGCATCGTCTCCCCACCGGGTGGTGGTGGGTGGAGCTGGCGGTGATTACCCTCCTCTGCGCGTACTACGTGTCGCGCGCGAGGGCCGTAAAGACCTTCGGCGGCCACGCGCTCTGGGCGTGCGCCGTCATCCTGGCCCTGCACCTCTTCAACTCCCCGGCGTTCTCCCCCGCGAAGTAACGCCGGACTCCCGGGTTTCGGTTAGCGGATCAGGGGGTCGCGGGACGCGCGGACGCCAGGCGACCGAGCACGACGCCGCCGAACGCGCCGCTCAAGAGTCCGCCGGCGACTCCCAGGATCGCGAGACCGGCGAGCGAACGGAAGCCGCCCGTCAAGCCGACCGCGGCGAGGCCTCCGAGGAGAAAGCCCATGCCCCACGCGAGCGCGCTCGCCGGCACCCACAGCCCGGCCCGCGCCACGCGGCCGCGGAGAACCCAGAACTGCGCGAAGCCGACGCAGAGGCCGGACGTCGCCCCGATGATCGCGATCGCAAACGCTTCGTGCAGGGGATTTCCCTTCTCGAAGCCGAAGACCTCGATGCCGACGGTGCCCGCCGTCAGGCCGATCGCCATCCCCGCCGCGGTCGCCAGCGCCCAGGAAATGCTGCGCGGGACGCGATCCGGCAGCCCGAAGCTCTGGAACGCACCGGAGACGCCGCCGGCCAGAGCACCGACCACCGTGATCACGAGCATCATTCCGACGATCGCTTCCGTCGGAGCTCCGAGGCCGAAACCGGCCGCTAAACCGGCCGCGAGCCCGACGGCAGTGAAGACCGTCCACCGAATCCAGAACTTCGACCCCGAATCGGGCGGCATGGGCATCTCTTCTCCTTTCGCGCCGAGGCGCGGTTGAGAGGTCGTACGGAGTTTCGTCTGCGCCGGTTTTGCGCGAGACGTCAGGTCTCGTGGATCTGGATGCGGTTGCCGCACGTGTCGTCGAAGACGGCGACGGTGACCGGACCCGCTCTCGTGGGCTCCATGTGGAACACGACGCCCAGCTTCTTCAGGCGTTCGTATTCCTCGTGAACGTTCGCGACCGCGAACGTCGTCGCCGGGATACCCTGCTCGTAGATGGCCTTCTGGAAGTTCTTCGCGGCCGGGTTGTCGTTCGGCTCCAGGAGGAGCTCCGTGCCCTCGGGGTCTTCGGGCGAGACGACCGTCAACCACTTGAACTCTCCCACCGGAATGTCGGTTTTCTTCAGGAACCCCAGGAGCTCGGTGTAGAACCGGAGCGCCTTCTCCTGGTCGTCGACGAACAAGCTGCTGACTGCGATTTTCATGGCCACCTTTCAGCGCTCGGCCATCAGGGCGTTGATCTCCGCGTACGGCATCGCGGCGTTCGACAGGGGATTCGAGGCGCCGGTCTTCAGGAACCCGGCTGCGAGCGACGCGATCCTTCCGAAGGCCGCGCCCGCGATGTTCGAGCCCGCGCTCAGGCGGCGAACGCCGAGCGCTTCGAGCTCGGCCGCGTCCGGCAGGCCGGTCCGGGCGAGAACGTTCAGCGGCAGTGTCACTCCCGACGCGATCGTGCGGATGTCCTCGCGGTCCGTCACCCCCGGCACGAAGATGCCGTCGGCGCCGGCGGCGCGGTAGCGCTCGGCGCGGGCGAGCGTGTCCTCGATCCTTCGCTCCGGGGGAGCCAGGTTGCGCAGGTAAACGTCGACCCGCGCGTTCACGAAGAGGTCGACGCCGAGGCGTAAGCCAGTCGCCTTCGAGCGCTCGATCTTCGCAGAGAGAATGTCCGGGTCGCGCGTTCCATCCTCGATGTTGATTCCGACGCCGCCCGCGTCGATCACCGCCGCGACCGTGTCGGCGACCCCGCCGGCGTCGTCGGAGTAGCCGCCTTCGACGTCCACGCTGATCGGCACCTTGACCAGCCGCGCGATCTCTCCGACCGTCGCGGCCAGGAGCGGCACCGGCAGCAGGTCGCCATCTGCGTAGCCGTGGGCCCACGCCACGGCCGCGCTGCTCGTGGCGATCGCCCTGGCCCCGACGCTCTCGATCAGGCGGGCGCTTCCGGCGTCCCACGCGTTGGGGAGAACGAGCAGCCCGTTCTGGTGGAGGCGGTGAAACTCGGAAGCGGCGGTCGGGTTCCGGGAGGTCATCGAGCGTCCTTTCGCGACTTCGTCCGTCGTCGGGCGAGAGTCTGCCACGCCGCGAGCGAAGCGACGAGCACCCCGGCCGCGATCGGGACCCCGGCGGCCGGGGAGTCCATCGAAAGGAGCGTCGCGCCGGACACCGCGCCCCACAGGAGCGGCAGCGCCATCAGCTCCCAACGCACGCGGCCGGAGGCGAGCAGCAGGACGCCCAGGGTTGCGACCGCCGTCGGATCCGGCGCGACGCCGAACACCTCGATCTGGGACCAGCTCCGCCCGAAGAGCGGGCCGAGCAGGGGTTGAACGACCAGGGCGAAGAGGAAGATCGCGAGGCCCGCGGGATGCCGCTCGAAGGCCAGTCGCCCGCGAACCGCCGCCGCGAGGAGCAAGCACAGCCTGCAGTCCGAAGGCCCACGCGAAGTAGCCCGCGGTCCACGTGAGCGTCCGGTAACGGGTGGCGTGGAACGCGACCGCGATCCACAGCCAGGACGCGGCGAGGATCGCGGCGATGAAGCGTCCCCGCCGCGGGTCCGCGCGCCGGACGATCGCGACGACGGCGACGCCGAGGGCGAGGGCGACGATCTGCGCCGGCCAGATCGCGCGGTTATAGAGCTCGAAGAGGCGGTAGTAGCTGTGGAGCGAAAACGACTGGAGGTCCGAGAGGGTGTAGGTCCACCACTCCGGCATCAGAGGGCTTCGACGTGCGCGACGATGCGCCGCCGCAGGGCCTCGTCCGGCAGACGGCCGTAGGCCGCGCCCAGGTTCTCGCGTACGTGGTCCACGCGGCTGGTGGCGGGAATCGCGCAGCCGACCGCGGGGTGCGACACGACGAACTTCAGCAGCAGCTGCGCCCAGTTCGCGCAGTCGATCTCGCGCGCCCACGCCGGCAGGGGATGCCGCCCGACCATCCGGATCAGCGACCCCTGCTGGAAGGGGCGGTTGGCGATGACCGCGATCTTCCGCTCCCGCGCGAGCGGCAGGATCCGCTGCTCCACCTCGCGGTCGAGGACGTTGTAGGTGACCTGCACGAAGTCGAGGGGCTGGTTGCGCATGACCCGCTCGATCTCTTCGTGCCGGCGCCCCTCCGACGTGGTGATCCCCACGTAGCGCAGGCGGCCCGCCTTCTTCATGGCGAGGAGCGTCGGGAGGTGCTCCTCCCAGGACATGAGGTTGTGCACCTGGAGCAGGTCGAAGCGGGGAACGCCCCAGTGGCGGCGGGACTCTTCGATCTGCGACGGCCCGCGCGCGCCCGAAGAAATCCACACCTTGTCCGCCGAGAAGAGCTGCGCGGGGCGCCGCAGCTTCTGAATCCCGTAACCGATGACCTCCTGCGAGGAGCCGTACATCGGCGAGGAGTCGATCAGGCGCCCGCCGTCCTGAAAAAAAGCGCGCATCACCTCGGCGCACGAGTCGCGGGCGGCCGGGTCGTCGCCCACGTTGAACGTGATCCAGCTGCCGAGTCCCACGACCGGCAGGAGCTCGCCGGTCGAAGGGATCGGTCGCGCGATCACAGCGCCCCGGCCCGGCGCCGGGGACCAGGCCCGCAAAGCCGACGCCGCGCCCGCGGCGGCGAGGGACGAGAGCAGCGTGCGTCGAGTCAGCGGCGGAAGCGGCATTTCTCGGAGGCCTTTCCGCCCTCGGGAAACACTCGGGGAGCGACCCGCCATTCCGCCGGGATCACCGGCGGCTCACGCGCCTCGCAGGCTCTTCATGTCGATGACGAACCGGTAGCGGACGTCGCTCGCCACGGTCCGCTCCCACGCCTCGTTGATCTTCTGGATCGGGATCACCTCGACGTCCGAGGAGATGTCGTGCCGGGCGCAGAAGTCCAGCATCTCCTGCGTCTCCCGGATGCCGCCGATACTGGACCCGGTCAGGCGCCGGCGCTTCGCAATGACCGAGAACGCGTCGAGCGACGCCGGCTCGTCCGGCACTCCCACGAGCACCATCGTGCCGTCCCGGCGGAGGAGCCCGAGGTACGCGTTCAGGTCGTGCTTCGCCGAAACGGTGTCGAGGACGAAGTCGAAACGTCCCGCATTCTTCTCGAACACCGCGGGGTCTTTCGTGGCGAGGAAGTCGTCCGCGCCCAGGCGCAGCGCGTCCTCCCGCTTGCCCGGCGAGTGGCTCAGCACGGTGACCTTTGCGCCCATGGCCTTCGCGAGCTTCACGCCCATGTGGCCGAGCCCGCCCAGGCCGACCACGGCGACCCTGTCGCCCGCCTTCACTCCGAAGTGGCGCAGCGGCGAGTAGGTCGTGATGCCCGCGCAAAGGAGCGGGGCCGCGCCGTCGAGCGGCATCCCGTCCGGGATGCGCAGAACGTAGTTCTCGTCCACGGTGATGGCGGTCGAGTAGCCGCCGTAGGTCGGCGTCTTCCCGTCGCGCTCGTAGCCGTTGTAAGTCGGCGCGATGCCCGTCTCGCAGTACTGCTCCTCGCCGGCCTTGCACGCCTCGCAGACTCGGTCGGAGTCGACGAAGCAACCGACCCCGACGGCGTCACCGGCCTTCCACTTCCGGACTTCGCTGCCGACCTCCGCCACGGTCCCGACGATCTCGTGCCCCGGAACCATCGGGAAAATCGAACCGCCCCACTCGTCGCGCGCCTGGTGGATGTCGCTGTGGCAGACACCGCAGAAGGCAATGTCGATGAGGACGTCGTGCGGACCGGGCGCGCGGCGCTCGAAAGAAAACGGTCCGAGCGGCGCCCTGGCCGCGGGGGCCGCATACCCCCGAACCGGGATCCGGCCGGAGTGTTCCGCGAGGGCCGTGGCAGTCGAGTCGCTGGTTTGCTGTCGTTTTTCGTTCATTCTTCAATTAGGTCGCGGGCCGGCTCGGGGATTCGGGCGAGTCGCTGGCGTCGGAGCGCACTCCCGATCGTTGCAACTTTCGGCATGCCGGAGGGTTTCGTACGGGAGATCATGTTTCCGATGAAGAACACTCTCGCGCGCCCGGCTATCGCTCTCGCCCTCTTCCTGGCGGTCTCGGCCGTGGGGACAGCCACGGACGTCCAGGCCGTGCTGCCGCCCGAAATTCCGTGGAAGGGGAAGAGCCTGTCTCTCGCGCTCGCGCCCGGCGACCGGTGGGCCACGCCGGCCGAGCAGGCCCGCTTCGAACGTACGCCGCGCTACGACGACACAGTCGCCTGGCTGAAACGGCTGGTCGCGGCCGCGCCGGAGCTGCGAATGGTCTCGCTCGGCCGGAGCCCCGAGGACCGCGAGATCTGGATGGTGATCGCGTCCCGGGAGCGCGCTTTCACGCCCGAGGCGCTCCGCGCGACCGGGAAGCCCGTGCTCTTCGCGCAGGCCGGGATTCATGCGGGAGAGATGGACGGCAAGGACGCCGGGCTGATGCTGCTGCGGGACATGACGGTGCGGGGCACCCGCCGCGCGCTCCTCGACCGCGCGAGCTTTCTCTTCGTGCCGATCCTCTCGGTCGACGCGCACGAGCGCTTCTCCCGCTACTCGCGGATCAACCAGCGCGGACCGGTCGAGAGCGGCTGGCGAACCAATGCCCGCAACCTGAACTTGAACCGCGACTACGGGAAGCTCGATGCGCCCGAAACTCGCGCGGTCGTGCGGGCACTCGACGTCTGGAAGCCCGACCTCTATCTCGACCTTCACGTGTCCGACGGCATGGATCACCAGTACGACGTCACGTACACCTACAACGGCCCACACGCCTGGTCTCCGGCCATTGCGCGTTGGCTCGGCGACCGGTGGGTCCTCCGAGCGGCGCGCGACCTCGGGGCGATGGGCCACATCCCCGGGCCCTACCTGGAGCTGAAGGCGGAAACCGATCCCTCCCGAGGGGTCGTGGAGGGGACCGGGGGCATCCGGTTTTCGCAGGGCTACGGCGACGCCCGGCACGTTCCGACCGTGATCGTCGAGACGCACTCTCTGAAGCCCTACGCGCAGAGGGTTCTCGGAACCTACGTGCTGCTGGACAGCTCGCTGGCGCTCCTCGGCTCCGAGGCGGCCACGCTGCGCCGGGCGGTCCGCGAGGACGAGTCGAGCCGGCCGTCGGAGGTGCCGCTCGACTGGAAGGACTCGGAAAAGCCGGCGACGATCACGTTCCACGGTATCGAGTCGCGCGCCTCCGAGTCGCCCGTTTCCGGGGGCCGGCGCGTCGAGTGGACGGGGAAGCCGGTCGAGCTCACCGTCCCCTTGTGGCGGCTCGAAGCGCCGACGACGATCGTCCGGAGGCCCGTCGCCTACTGGGTCCCCACGGCGGCGGCGGACGTCATCGAGCGGCTCGCGCTCCACGGAATCCGGATGGAGCGCCTCACGCAGCCTCGCGAGGTCGACGTCGAGATGGATCGTTTCTCCGAGGTGAAATTCGAGCCGGAGCCGTTCGAAGGTCGCGTGCGGGTCACGGCGAAGGCGACTCCGGAGAGACGGCGCGAGCGCTTCGCCCCCGGCTCCGTGCGGGTTCCGACCGATCAGCCGCTCGGGGTCCTCGCCATGCTGCTCCTCGAGCCCGGTTCGCCGGACTCGTTCTTCCAGACCGGCTTTTTTCACTGGTCGCTCCAGCGCGCCGAGTACGCCGAGGGCTACGTGATGGAGCCGATGGCGCAGCGGATGCTCGCGGAGAATCCCGCGCTGCGCACGGAGTTCGATCGAGCGTTGAAGGCCGACCCGAAGCTCGCGGCGAGCCCGGGCGAGCGGCTCGACTGGTTCTACCGGCGCACGCCCTACTTCGACGAGCGCTTTCGCCTGCATCCGATCGGCCGGGAGATGCCGCCCGAGTAAGTCGCGGGGACAGATGCCGAAGGCGTCTGCACCCGCAACAGTCCAGAGGTCGCGGGGACAGACTAATCAAGTCGCGGGGACAGATCCCGAAGGGGTCTGCACCCGCAACAGTCCAGTGACCGGAATCGGCGATTCCCGCGGCGACGGCGGCGATATCCTCGGCCGCGATGCCCGGGGTCGCCGCCGGTTATCGAGGGATCTATTCGGTGGTCTCGCGCATTCCGCGCGGCCGGGTCGCCACGTACGGACAGGTTGCAAGGCTCGCGGGCGTGCCCGGCCATGCGCGCCTCGTCGGGTACGCGCTCGCCGCGCTCGACGATCGCAGCCGCGTTCCCTGGCATCGGGTGGTCAACGCGGAGGGTCGAATCAGTCCTCGCCGCGATGGCAGCCCGGCGGCAACCGTGCAGCGCCTCCGCCTCGAGCGGGAGCACGTTCGGTTCGACGTCCGCCTCTGCATTCCTCTCGATCTCTTTCGATGGCGGCCTCGGTAAATGTTCCCCGCGACTGGTCTGGACTGCCGCGGGTGCAGACGCCTTCGGCATCTTCCCCGCAACTCTGGTCTGGACTGCTGCGGGTGCAGAGGCCTTCGGCATCTGTCCCCGCAACTCTGGTCTGGACTGCTGCGGGTGCAGACGCCTTCGGCATCTGTCCCCGCAACTCTGGTCTGGACTGCTGCGGGTGCAGACGCCTTCGGCATCTGTCCCCGCGACTCTGGTCTGGACTGCTGCGGGTGCAGACGCCTTCGGCATCTGTCCCCGCAACTCTGGTCTGGACTGCTGCGGGTGCAGACGCCTTCGGCATCTGTCCCCGCAACTCTGGTCTGGACTGCTGCGGGTGCAGACGCCTTCGGCATCTGTCCCCGCAACTCTCTCGGACCCGTCGATTTCGAGGCAGGCCGTTCGTCTTCAGGGTATGGAAGGCACCAAGAGTGCGGAATAATCCGCAACCTGTCGATCTTTCGACATATTCAGGCAGCCTGGTTGGAGTGGGGACGGTGAGCAACTCCCCCCAATCCCTTGACGTAGAGGGTCTTGGTGGAACCCGTAGCCTCCCGCGCACTCTGGCAGCCGGCTGGCTATGAAGGGACCCGTCGCAAGGGGAGGTTTCATGAAAAAACGAATGATTCTGGTTCTCGCGGGCCTGGCCGTCTTCATCGCGGCGATCGGCTTCGTGAAGACCCGGCAGGTCAAGGCGGGGATGGCGAAAAACGCCTCCTTCCAGATGCCGCCGGAGACCGTCACCACGGTCAAGGCCCGCCAGGACCAGTGGCCGGCGAGTGATACCGCGATCGGGACGGTCGAGGCGGTCCACGGCGTGACGGTTGCCGCGGATCTGCCGGGCCTGGTGTCGCGGATCGAGTTCGATTCGGGCAAGAGAGTCCGCAAGGGCGACGTGCTGGTCCGGCTCGACACGCGGCAGGAGCAGGCGCAGCTCCAGGCTGCGCAGGCCCAGCGCGAGCTCTCGAGCGTGAACTTCGAACGCATGCGCGGCTTGCGGGAGAAGGGAATTACTTCCCAGGCCGAGTTCGACAAGGCGGCCGCCGAGAATAAGCAGGCGGTGGCGCAGACCGGCGAGATGCAGGCTTCGATCGGGCGCAAGACGATCCGGGCGCCCTTCACGGGCGTGCTCGGCCTCCGGCAGGTCAACCTGGGCCAGTACCTGAAGCCGGGCGATCCGATCGTTTCGCTCCAGTCGCTCGACCCGGTCTACGTGAACTTCTCGGTGCCGCAGCAGCAGGTCCCGAACCTCCGCCCGGGCGCGGAGGTGCACGTGACCGCCCAGGGCATCGAGGGCGGCCCCGTGACCGGAAAGATCACGGCGGTCAACTCCATCGTGGACGAGGCCACCCGCAACATTCAGGTCCAGGCGACGCTCGCGAATCCCGATAGCAAGCTCCGGCCCGGCATGTTCGTCGAGGCGGAAGTCGTGGTGGGCGCGAGCACCTCGGTCGTCGCGCTGCCGGCGTCCGCGATTTCCTACGCGCCGTACGGCAACTCGGTCTTCATCGTCGGCGAGATGAAGGGCAAGGACGGGAAGGCGTACAACGGAGTGCGCCAGCAGTTCGTGAAGCTGGGCCCCGCGCGCGGCGACCAGGTGGCGGTCTTGACCGGCGTCAAGCCGGGCGAAGAGGTCGTGACCTCCGGCGTGTTCAAGCTGCGCAGCGGCGCCGCAGTCGTCGTCAACAACAAAATCCAGCCTTCCAACAACCCGGCCCCGAAGCCGGAGGACAGCTAAGGCGATCCGATAGAGGGGAAGGACACCGAAAAATGAAGTTCACGGATCTTTTCGTCAAACGGCCGGTCCTGGCCATCGTCGTCAACCTCGTCATCCTGATCGCCGGACTGCAGGCCATTCGCTCGCTCTCGGTGCGGCAATACCCGCGCACCGACATCGCGGTCGTCAAGGTGACCACCGCGTACGTGGGCGCCAACGCCGACCTCGTGCGCGGGTTCATCACGTCGCCTCTCGAGCGCGTGATCGCGAGCTCCGACGGCATCGACTACCTGGAGTCGTCCAGCGCGCAGGGCGTGTCCACGATCACCGTCCACCTGAAGCTGAACTACGACACCAACGCGGCGCTGACCCAGATCCAGGCGAAGGTCGCGCAGGTCCGTAACGACCTGCCGCCGGAAGCCGAGGCGCCGATCATCGAGGTCGAGACGGCCGAGTCGCAGTTCGCCTCGATGTACATCGGCTTCTCCTCGACGGATCTGGACCAGAACCAGATCACCGACTACCTGACCCGCGTGGTGCAGCCCAAGCTCTCGGCGATCAGCGGCGTCCAGCGCGCCGACATCCTGGGCGGCCGCTCATTCGCCATGCGCGTCTGGCTGAAGCCCGAGCGGATGGCGGCGGTCGGAATTTCGCCGTCGGACGTCCAGGAGGCGCTGTCGAAGAACAACTACCTGTCGGCGCTCGGCAGCACCAAGGGCTCCATGGTGTCGGTCAACCTGGTCGCGAACACGGACTTGAAGACCGCCGAGGAGTTCCGCCAGCTCGTCGTGAAGGAGGACGCCGGCACGGTCGTGCGTCTGGGCGATATCGCCGACGTCGTGCTCGGCGCCGAGAACTACGAATCGGACGTCCGGTTCAACGGCCAGGCCGCCACCTTCATGGGCATCTGGCCCCTTCCGACGGCCAATTCGCTCGAGGTCATCAGCGCGGTGCGGAAGGCGATTCCCGAGATCCAGGCGCAGCTGCCGGTGGGTATGAAGGTCGGTATTCCGTACGACTCCACGAACTACATCCGCGACGCCATCAAGGAAGTTCTCACGACGCTGACCGAGACCCTCCTGATCGTCATCGTGGTCATCTTCCTGTTCCTGGGCTCGTGGCGCTCGGTTCTCATCCCGATCGTCGCGATCCCGCTCTCGCTCATCGGCGCGGTCTTCCTGATGATGATGGTCGGGTTCACGATCAACCTGCTCACGCTGCTCGCGATCGTCCTCTCGGTCGGTCTCGTCGTCGACGACGCGATCGTCATGGTCGAGAACGTGGAGCGCCACATCCAGCTGGGCGACCCTCCGTTCCCGGCGGCGGTGAAGGCGGCGCGGGAGCTCGTCGGCCCGATCATCGCGATGACGATCACGCTCGCCGCGGTCTACCTGCCGATCGGCATCCAGGGCGGACTGACCGGCGCGCTCTTCCGCGAGTTCGCGTTCACGCTCGCCGGGGCGGTCATCATCTCGGGTGTGGTGGCGCTGACTCTTTCCCCGATGATGTCCTCGAAGTTGCTGCGCGAAGGCGATCCGGAGCGCGGCTTCGCGGGCTGGATCAACCGGCGCTTCGACGCGTTCCGCCGCGGTTACACGAAGATGCTGACCGCAACGCTCAACTACCGGCCGGTCGTGTTCGCGGTCTGGGTCATCGTGGCGCTTCTCATCGTCCCGTTCTACATGTTCTCGGGGCGTGAGCTCGCGCCGACCGAGGACCAGAGCGTCGTCTTCGGCATCATCCAGGCGTCCCCGAACTCGACCCTGGACCAGACGAAGCTCTTCACGAACCAGGTCGCCGACGTCTACAAATCGTTCCCCGAGAACGAAAGCATTTTCCAGATCACGTTCCCGACGTTCGGTTTCGGCGGAATGGTCACCAAGCCGTGGAGCGACCGGAAGAGGAGCGTGCAGGAGCTCCAGATCGAGGCGTCCATGAAGCTCGGGCAGATCCCGGGCGTGCGCATCATTTCCCTCGTCCCGCCCGCGTTGCCGGGAGGCGGTGACTTTCCCGTCGACCTCGTCATCGCGTCCACGGCGGAGCCGCAGCAGCTCGCGGACTTCGCGGGACAGCTCGTCGGCAAGGCGTACCAGAGCGGCATGTTCATGTACGCCGACCAGGACATCAAGTTCGACCAGCCGCAGACCGAGGTCGTCTTCGACCGCGACAAGCTGCGGGCTCAGGGCGTCGACCTGTCGCAGGCCGGCCAGGATCTCTCGACGATGCTCGGAGGCAACTACGTCAACCGCTTCAGCATCCAGGGGCGCAGCTACAAGGTCATTCCGCAGATCAAGCGCGCCGAGCGCCTGACCCCCGAGCAGCTCGAAAACATCTACATCAAGGGCAGGGACGAAAAGCTCGTGCCGCTCTCGACGTTCGCCACGCTGAAGACGACGACCGAGCCGCGTGAGCTGAAGCGGTTCCAGCAGCTGAACGCGGTGCGCATTCAGGGAGTCATTCCGCCGGGCGTGTCGCTGGACACGGCGCTGAAGACGCTGGAGGGCGAAGCCCGGAAGGTCCTGCCGCAGGGGTACACCATCGACTACGCCGGCGAGTCGCGCCAGCTGCGGACCGAGGGGAGCAAGTTCCTCGGGACGTTCCTTCTGTCCGGAATTCTGATCTACCTGGTGCTCGCGGCGCAGTTCGAGAGCTTCCGGGATCCGTTCATCATCCTGGCGGGCTCGGTACCTCTCGCCCTCTCCGGCGCGCTGCTCTTCCCATTCCTGGGGGCGACGACTCTCAACATATACAGCCAGATCGGCCTGATCACGCTCGTGGGTCTCGTGGCCAAGAACGGGATCCTGATCGTGGAGTTCGCCAACAACCTGCAGGAGCAGGGGAAGGACAAGCTGCACGCCGTCATCGAGGCGTCCTCGACCCGGCTCCGGCCGATCCTGATGACCACGGCGGCGACCGTCATGGGCCACCTGCCGCTCGTCTTCGCGAGCGGCCCGGGCGCCGGAGCGCGGAACTCGATCGGTATCACGCTCGTCTCGGGCATGGTCATCGGCTCGGTCTTCACGTTGTTCTTCGTGCCCGCGATCTACGTGCTCGTGGCGCGGACTCACAAGAAGGTCGAGTCCGTCGAAGAGAACGGCCAGAAAGCCGAGCCGGAGCTGGTCGAAGTGGCGGTATGAGCGGCATCCCCCCGGCGTGGGGTCCCCGGAGACCCGAGCTTTTGCCTAGAATCCGACTCGTGGGTTCGCTCGCGACCCCTTCCCGTCCGTCCCGCGAAGAGGGCCTCGCCCCGGCTCTCTCCGCGATCGCGCGGGCGGTGGGGGAGACCATGAGCCTGAAAGGCGTGTTCTCGCGCGTTGCGGAGGCGGCGCGCCTGGCGCTGCCATTCGACACGATGGGCGTCAACGTCACCGAAAACCCGGACCTCCCGCTCGACGCCATGCCGGAGGACGAAAGCTTCGCGGTGTACTCGATCGCGGGAGAGGGCGGGATGGAGGAGCTCGGCCTGCCCTACCGCCGTTCCGACGTCTCGCCGCAGCTCCGGCTTCCCGCGATGGGTCGGGTCGCCCGGCACTCCGACATCACGACGCACGTCGATCTTGCTTTTTCTCTCGACCGCCGGGTGGCCGAGCTCGGCTGCCGGTCGCTGATCTCCACCTTCCTGCCGGGACCGCGGCCGCTCGGGAGCATCTGGTTCTCTTCGACCCAACCGGACGTTTACGTCCCGGAGGACGAGGAGACGGTTCTCGCGATCGCCGACCTGGTTTCCCTGGCGCTCCAACACGAACAGCTCTTCCGGAAGGAGAAGGAGCGGCGCCAACGGGGTGAGGCGCTCGAAGCCCTGGTGCCGATGCTCTCGAAGGCGCTCGACATCCGCGAGGTGTTCGACCAGCTCTCCGCCGCGGTCGCCGGAATCCTCCCGCACGACCGGATGGCGCTGGGGCTCCTTTCCAAGGACCGGAGCTCGGTGCGCATCCACGCCTACTCGGGAGAGCCCGTTGCCGGAATGCCGCAGACGATTCCGCTGGACGACGAGGCCCGCGAGAGCGCCGACTGGAGCTTTTTCCTCGTGTCGGATATCCGCCGTGAGCCGGGGTGCTGCACCGAGAAGTTCGAGCTGATGAAGCGCGACGGGATCCGCTCGATGCTGCGCGTCCCGGTCCGGTTCGAAGGGGAGATCGTCGGCGGGCTGAATTTCCTCTCACGCAACGTGGCGCAGTTCCAGGAGGAGGACGCGGACGTCGCACGCCGCATCGCCGACCAGGTCGCGCTGGTCCTCTCGCACGAGAAGATCGCGGAGGAGGCGAGGATCGCGGCGGAGGCGCGGGACGAGGCGGTCCGGCTGGAGGGCCGGGTCGCGGCGCTCACCGAGCAGCTCGCCTCGATCGGGGGAGCGCGGCAGATCATCGGGCGGTCGAAGAGCTGGCGGGAGGTGCTCGACCTCGTCTCCAAGGTCGCCCGGACGGAGACGACCGTGCTCCTGACGGGGGAGTCGGGCACCGGCAAGGAAGTCGTGGCGCGCGCGATCCACGCGGCGTCGCCGCGCTCGAGCAAGCCGTTCCTCGCGATCAACTGCGCGGCGCTGCCCGAGCAGCTCCTGGAGTCGGAGCTCTTCGGGTACGAGCGCGGCGCCTTCACCGGCGCGCTCCAGTCGCGCGCCGGCAAGATCGAGCAGGCCGCCGGCGGCGTGCTCTTCTTGGACGAGGTGGCGGAGATGTCCCCGTCCGTGCAGGCAAAGTTCCTCCGGGTCCTGCAGGAGCGCGAGTTTCAGCGGCTCGGGGGATCGCGCGTCCAGAAGACGGACGTCCGCGTGATCGCCGCGACCAACCGGGACATCACGGCGGCGCTCGCCTCGGGACAGTTCCGAGAGGACCTCTACTACCGGCTGAAGGTCTTCGAGATCGCGCTGCCGCCGCTGCGCGAGAGGAGGGAAGACATCCTTCCGCTCGCGGAAGCGTTCGTCGAGGACATCGGGCGGGGAGTCGGGCGCCCCTGCGCCGGAATCTCGAAGGAGGCGCGGGACGCCCTCCTCTCCCACGGGTGGCCGGGCAACGTGCGGGAGCTTCGCAACGCGATCGAGCGCGCGATCATCCTGTGCGAGGGCGGCCTCATCAGCGCGGAGCACCTGCCGCTACCCGGAAACGGCCGCGGGCGGTCTTCCGGCTCCGTGCCCGGGCAGAGCCTCGGAGACGTCGAGCGCCAGCTGGTCGAGAACGCGCTGAAAGACGCCCGCAACAACAAGGCGCAGGCGGCGCGGCTCCTGGGGATCACTCGCGCACAGCTCTACTCGAGGCTGCAGAAGTACGGCATAGCCTAGCTCTTCCGCGACGGTGTCCGTGAACGTCGCGCTGATCACCTCGTCGGAGTTTCGAGAGCTCGACGCCGACACGAAGCTCCTGATCGCGCCTCTCGAAGTGCGCGGCGTGTCGGTCACTCCGGCCGTCTGGGACGACCCCGCCGTCGACTGGGCGGCCTTCGACCTCGCGGTGATTCGGAGCTGCTGGGACTACGTCTCCCGGCGCGGCGAGTTCGTCGCGTGGGCCGCGCGAGTGAAGAGCCTGGCGAACCCGGCGAAGGTCATTGCGTGGAACACGGACAAGCGCTACTTGCGGGATCTCGCGGACGGCGGCGTTCCCGTGGTGACGACGACCTGGGTGCAATCCGAAGATCATTGGGAACCGGCGGAAGGGGAGTGGGTGATCAAGCCCGCCGTGAGCATCTCGAGCCGGGACACGGGCCGGTATCGCATGGCGGATCCGGAGCACCGCCGCCTCGCCGGGGAACACGTGCGTCGCCTGCAGCGCCAGGGACGGGTGGTCATGGTCCAGCCCTACCTGCGGGGAATCGAGGAGGACGGCGAGACGTCGCTCGTGTACCTCGGGGGCGAATTCAGCCACGCGATCCGAAAGGGCGCGATGCTCGAGGGCCCCGACCGCGGAGTGCGGCTGCCGCACGAGACGTCGCCGGGGCTGGAGCCTCGCGGTCCGACGCCCGCGCAGCTGTCGGTCGCCGCCCGGGCCCTCGCGGCGACGCCCGGTGGGCCCGAGGCGCTGCTCTACGCTCGGGTCGACCTGGTGCCGGGCTCCGACGGAGATCCCCGGCTCATCGAGCTGGAGCTGACCGAACCGACTCTCTTCTTCGCGCAGGCGCCCGAAGCCCTCGAGCGGTTCGCGGACGTCATCGCGGCATGGGCCGTGTCGGCCGCCTCGGCCGGATGAGGGTGATCGCGCAGATCGAGGCGAGGAGCGCGAGCCCGGCGGCGGTGCGCATGGACACCCGGAACGAGTCGGTCAGGGCGGCGGCGATCGCCCGCTGAACGCCCCGCGAATCCCCCGCGGTCGAGCCGGGGGAGCCTGGGCCGCTCCGAGCTTGCGACGCTCGGCCGCCGGGATTTTCGGCGCGAGAGCGGCTAAGCCGGCCTCGGACAGGCGGCGGTCCAGCGCGCGATCGAAGACGCCGGCTGCGATCACACCGAACGCTGCGATGGCGAGGAGCCCCGCGACCCGGGCGACGGCGTTGTTGACTCCGGAGGCCGTGCCGGTCTCGCTCTCGCCGACCGCGTTCAGGACGGCGGCGGTGAGAGGCGCGACGGTCATCCCATGCCGAGCCCGAGGACGCTGAGCGCGGGCAGGAGCGCGGTGACGTAGAGGCGCGTCGGGAGGCAGGAGAAGCAGAAAATCCGGCCGCGGCGATCGCGGGCCCGACCGTCAGCGGGAGACGGGGCCCGAAACGGTCGGCGAGCGCGCCCGCCGGCCGGGAGAGGAGGGAGATGGGGAGGATCAGGGGCAGGAGCGCGGCGCCGGCGGCGGCGGGAGTAACCGCGCGACTGGATCAGTTCGAAGGGAAGAAAGAAGGACGGCGGAGAGCGCGGCGTACAGAAAAAGCGTGAGCAGATTCGCGGCCGCGAAGGTTCGGTTGCGGAACAGAACGAGCGGGACCATCGGCTGGCGGACCCGGCGCTCGAAGCCGACGAATGCCGCGAGAATGGCCATGCCGGCGGCAGCGGGTCCCCATGCGGCAGGGTGGAGGAGCCCGACGGCCGGCGCTTCGATCAACCCGTAGATGAGGGCGCCGAGACCCACGGTCGCGAGAGCGGCGCCTCCGAGATCGAGCCGGCCGGATGCCGTATTGCGCGTCTCGGGGACGTGCGAAATGCGATCCAGACGACGGCGGCGGCGAGCGGGAGGTTGACGAGGAACACGGCCCGCCACGAAACGACCTGGACGAGCCACCCGCCGAGAGCCGGACCGATCGCCGCGGTGATCGAGGTCATCGCGGCCCAGGTCCCGACCGCTCGGCCGCGCGCCGCCGGGGAAAATGCGGCCCCCAGGATCGCGAGGCTCGACGGGACCAGGAGCGCCGCGCCCACGTCCCTGGACGGCGCGGGCGAAGATGATCGCGCGGGGGCCCGGGGCGAGGCCGCAGGCGAGCAGAGGCCGCGGCGAAGATCGCGCACCGAGGACGAAGACCGCCGGCGTCCGAAGCGGTCGGCGAGCGAGCCGCCGACGAGCACGAGCGACGCGAGGAAGAGCGCGTAGGCCTCGACGACCCACTGGACGTTCGAGACCGACGCCTTCAGGTCCTGCTGGAGGACGGGCAGCGCCACGTTGACGGCGGTGCCGTCGATGAACGCCATGCTCGAGCCGAGGATCGTGGCCGTCAGGACCCAGCGCGCCGCGGCGGGGCCGCACGGAGACGGAACGGTCGAGTGGAGGACTGCCTCGTCGGAAGGACCCCGGGCGGCGGCCACGCTCAACGCGGGCTCCCGATCATCGGCCCCGCAGCAGCGAGCGGCGGGTCGGCTCGAGCTCGAGCACTTCCGGCTCGCCCAACCCGGCTGCCGCGAGACCCGCTCGCGCAGCCCGGAGAGGTCCTGCCGCGCCCGGGAAGCTCGCGCGATCCGGGAAGGACGCAAACCACGTGAAGACGTGCTCGCCCTCGCGGACCGGGAGGGAGGGAAATGTGTTCGCGGCAGCCTCCGTGACGAAGTGCGCGAGCGGGACGACTCCGCTCCGGCGGAGCTCCGGTATCACGTCCGACTCGAACTCCGTAACGAGGTCGTCCCCGATCGGGCGGTCGGAATCGTAGATCTCGGCCAGGATGACGCCTCCGTCGGACTCGGGCGCCTCCGGACCCGGCCGGGCCGCGGGATCGACGACGAATCCCGCGCTCTCGCCGGCCGGCGCGAGGAGCAGAACGTCGTCGAATGCGATCATCGTCGCGTTGGCGGCCTCCCGGTTTTCGAGCCACGCCCGCGAACGGCCGTAGAAGGCCTCCAGCGAGCGCGCCCGTGACAGCATGTTTGGGAATCCCCGGATCCAGGCGAACACGTCGGGTTGCCCCCGCACCCGGAACTGGCCCACGACACGGATTCCGAGCTCCTCCTGGCTTTCCACGAAGCACCGATCGAAGAGGTCGATCAGCGCCTCGCGCCGGCCCGGCACCAGGACGTATCGGCGAAGCTCGAGGACCCGACAGCAGGCCGCCAACTGGCTGGTCACGTCGACTATTCTCCGCTGTCGAGGAGGCCGCACGTGAAAATGACCGATTTCTTCCTGGCGCAGCTGGAGCGGGAAGCCGTGGGAACGCGTCGCGCGCTCGAGCGCGTGCCCGAGGGACGGCCGGATTGGAAGCCTCACGAGAAGTCGATGCCTCTGGGCTATCTTTCGCAGCTCGTCGCGACGATGCCCTCGTGGATCGCCATGGCGATCACGCAGAACGAGCTGGATCTGAAGCCGCCGGGCGGCGCGACGTTCCAGCCGCCCGCGACGGACACGAATCCGAAGCTGCTCCAGGCGTTCGAGGACGCCGTCGCCGGAGCGCGTCTGGCCCTCGCGAACACGTCCGACGGGCACCTCTCGACGCCGTGGCGGCTCCTCGTCGCCGGACAGGTGGTCCTGGAAAATCCCCGGTACGTCGTCATCGCCGACACGTTCACGCACCAGGCGCACCACCGCGGCCAGCTGACCGTGTACCTCCGGCTGAACGGCGTGCCGGTGCCCGCCATCTACGGACCGTCCGCGGACGACCAGAGTTTCTAACGGGAAGAGCGGCCGCACCGCGGAACCAGAATCTTTTTTCCTGGGCTGTCGATCCGGGCGCTTCCCATCCGTCGTCACAGTAGGAGGCAGGGTTCGGATCCGGGCGGTCTCGCCCGGGACCCCCTCCGGGTCTGAATAGAAAGGAGATACGAGGATGCGAGTCATGGTGATCGTCAAAGCCGACAAGAAATCGGAGGCAGGAATCCTCCCGGACAAAAAGCTTCTCGAGGACATGGGCAATTTCAACGAGGAGCTCACCCGCGCGGGCGTGATGCTCGCCGGCGAGGGAATCCGGCCGAGCTCGAAGGGCGCGCGCGTCCGGTTCTCCGGAGGGAAAAAGACCGTGATCGACGGCCCCTTCGCCGAGACGAAGGAGCTCGTCGCCGGCTTCTGGCTCTGGCAGGTGAAGTCGATGGACGAGGCCATCGAGTGGCTCAAGCGCGCCCCGTTCGAGGACACGGAGGTCGAAATCCGGCAGGTGTTCGAGGCGGAGGACTTCGGCGACGAGTTCACCCCCGAGCTGCGCGAGCAGGAGGAGCGGCAGCGCCAGCGGATCGCGGAGAACGCGAAGAAGAAGTAGCCGCGCGCCCGTATTCAATCCGGAACCCGAGGAGACCGGGTGGGCGGCGGAGCGCGATGCTCTAATCGGGGGCCATGGCGGCCCCCGACGTCCATCGCACGATCGACGCGGTCTGGCGGATCGAGTCGGCCCGGCTGATCGCCGGTCTGGCGCGCATGGTGCGCGACGTCGGGGTGGCCGAGGACCTCGCGCACGACGCTCTCGTAATCGCGCTGGAGCGCTGGCCGGAGTCGGGCGTTCCGGACAACCCGGGCGCCTGGCTCATGGCCACCGCGAAGCGCCGCGCGATCGACCTGCTTCGCCGAAGGGCGCTCCTCGAGCGAAAACACGAGGAGCTCGGCCGGGAGATCGACGCCCGGCAGGAGATCGCGGTGACGGATCTCGAGGCGGACATCGACGACGACGTCGGCGACGACCTTCTCCGCCTGGTGTTCACGGCCTGTCACCCGGTGTTGTCCACCGAGGCGCGTGTGGCGCTCACCCTCCGACTGCTCGGAGGCCTGACGACCGAGGAGATCGCGCGGGCGTTTCTCGTGTCCGACTCCACGGTCGCCCAGCGAATCGTGCGGGCCAGGCGGACGCTCGCCGAGGAGCACGTGCCCTTCGAGGTTCCCCGGGGCGCGGAGCTCGCCGCGCGTCTGTCGTCGGTGCTGGAGGTCATCTACCTCGTCTTCAACGAGGGCTACTCGGCCACCGCCGGCGACGAGTGGATGCGGCCGGCGCTCTGCGAGGACGCGCTACGCCTCGGCCGGATCCTGGCCGGGCTGGCCCCGAACGAGCCGGAGGTGCACGGTCTCGTCGCGCTGATGGAGATCCAGGCCTCGCGCTCGCGGGCGCGCGTCGGCCCGTCGGGGGAGCCGGTTCTCCTGCTCGACCAGGACCGCTCGCACTGGGATCACCTCCTGATCCGGCGCGGTCTCGCGGCGCTCGATCGGGCCGAGAAGTTGAGCGACGCGCTCGGACCGTACGCGTTGCAGGCCGCGATCGCCGCCTGCCACGCGCGGGCGCGCACCGGGTCTGAGACGGACTGGGCGCGCATCGTGGCTCTCTACGACGCTCTCGCCGTCCTCTCGCCGTCCCCGGTGGTGGAGCTGAACCGCGCGGTCGCGGTGGGGATGGCGTCGGGCCCCGCGGCGGCCCTCGAGCTGGTGGACGCGCTCACCGCGGAGCCTTCTCTCCGGACGTACCACCTCCTGTCGAGCGTCCGGGGCGACCTCCTCGCAAAGCTCGGCCGCTTCGACGAGGCGCGCGCGGAGCTCGAGCGCGCGGCGTCGCTCACCCGCAACGTCCGCGAACGGGAGCTCCTCCTGGAGCGGGCAGCGGAGTGTGCCCGCTCCCTTCCCCCGAACTGAGGCCGGAACCTCGATGCGGGTCTTTCCGCACGTTGTCGATTTCCCGACAGTTAGCCGCGGGACGGCCCGATCCCGCGGGTCCGGAGTCCTCCATCAAATCTCTGATAGGAAATGACTTAACTGATTTCGAGGAACCTCTCGCGAGGCGGCACGACTCCTGTATTGAGACCCCCTCGGAGAAATCGAAAAATGTCCCAGAGAGACGTCGAAAAATTGCTGGGAAAGATTCTGACGGACGACGAGTTCCGCCAGTCCTTCTTTCCCGTTGGCCGGCACAGCTTTGAGTTTGCCGCCGCGCACGGCCTGGAATTGACCGCCATCGAGCGGAGCGCGCTGTCCTCGCTGCGAAGCCGGGCGTTCGAGTTCCTCGCCCGCAGCCTGGATCCCCGGATCTCGCGCTCGACCGCTTCCGGGGAGTGGGTCGCCGAGCCTGAAGAAGGGAGCCTCTGATGTCACGAGTCGTCCGGATCTTCCTGTTTCTGGGAGCGGCCTCGGCGGTCGCGACGATCGCCGTCGCGCAGACCCCCACGCCGACCCCGACGCCGAACCCCACGCAGACCCCCACGCTTCCGCTGACCCTCGAGGAGGCCACGCGCCGAACGCTGGAACGCAACACGACGCTGGCAGTCGAACGTGAGAACGTCGAGCAGGCGGGGTTCGCGGTCCTCCGCGCCCGCGGCGCCTACGACGTCGTCTGGAACGCGGACGTCGGATGGCGGCAGCGCACCGACCCGGTGAACTCGGCGTTCTCGGGCGCGGCGGGAGGCGGGCTGGCGCCCGAAGTCGAGGGCTTCACCGGTTCGACTTCGTTCTCGCGGCTCCTGCCGACCGGCGGCACCGTCTCGCTTTTTGGCACAGCGGATCGCACCACCACGGACAGCATCTTCACGACTCTCTCACCGGCGTATGGGACGGACCTCGGGGTGGAGGTCCGGCAGCCGTTGCTGCGTGATTTGACGATCGACCCGGCTCGGGAGGCGCTTCGCGTCGCGGCGGCGGATCGGAAGGCGTCGGAGTCGCGGTTGACTCAGGTCGTCGCGGACACGATCCGCGAAGTCGACGCCTCCTACTGGAGCCTGGTCGCCGCACGGCGCGACGTCGTTTCGATCGGGAGCGCGGTGGCGCTCGCGGACAAGCAGCTCTCCGAAACGAAGACCCGCGTCGAGGCGGGGGCGCTCGGCGAGACCGAGATCGCGCAGCCGACGGCGGAGCGGGAGCGCCGCAAGGGGGATCTCGCCCTCGCGCGGCAGAGGGCGGGGGAGGCCGAGAACAACCTCAAGCGGCTGATGCTCGGCGACCCGCGGGACCCGTCCTGGCCGGCCGAGATCGTCCCGGGCGACGACCCCGAGATCGCGACCGCGACGCCCGACGTCGAGCAGGCCGTGCAAACGGCCTTCGCGCGCCGCGCCGAGATCGCCGAGGCGAAGGCGCGTACCGAACGATTCCAGGTGCAGGTCGAAGCGCGGAAGAGCGACCTGAAGCCCCGACTCGACCTCGTGGCGGCGTACGAGCGGCGCGGACTCGCGGGAAGGAGAAATCCGGTCGCGACCGGGTTTTCCGGCGAGCCGGTCGTTGTCCCGCCAGCCCTGGACGGCACCTGGGGACGGTCGTACGGCACGATCGTCGACAATGAGTTCCCGGACGCTTCCGTGGGAGTGTCGTTCTCGCTTCCCATCGGCAACCGGACGGCGCGCGCGAATCTCGCGATCGCAAGGTCGGCGCTCACGCAGGCGAACCTCACGGTGTCGGGCGAAGAGCAGCAGGTGCAGGCCGAGGTCCGCAACGCTGCGTTCGCCCTGGAGTCCGCGCGACAGCGGATCGAGGCGGCGAGGGCCGCCAGGGCCGCGGCGGAGACGCAGCTCTACGCCGAGCAGGAGCGGTTCGCGGTGGGGTTGTCGACAAACTTCCTCGTCCTGACGCGCCAGAACGACCTGACCAACGCGCGCGTCGCCGAGACGTCGGCGCTCACGGACTACCGAAAGGCAGCGACCGAGTTCGGGCGGGCGACGGGTGTGCTTCTCGAGGAGCGCCGGATCACGCTCGCCCGGTGACGAGGGAACGCTTCCGGAATGCCAGGCCGACGGAGCACGAGGGAGTGGGCGACGTGCTCCGCTGGATGGCGACCCGAAAACCGGGTCCGTGGCGGAAGTGGACGGAGGTTCCTCCCGTAGCGTCTCCGCCTCCGCGCGTCGGGCCGGGAGAGATGCGGGTGACGTTCGTCAATCACGCGACGACCCTCATCCAGATGGATGGCGTCAACGTACTGACCGACCCGATCTGGTCGGAACGCTGCAGCCCGGTCTCGTTCGCGGGTCCGAAGCGACACGTCCCGCCGGGCCTCCGACTCGACCAGCTGCCGCCGATCGACGTCGTGCTGATCAGCCACAACCACTACGACCACCTGGACCGCCCGACGTTGAGGCGCGTCGGCGACGAGCACCGTCCGCGGATCCTGGTGCCGCTCGGGAACCGCGCGCTTCTCGATCGCGCGGGAGTGCGCGGCGCCGAGGAGCTCGCCTGGTGGCAGTCGGCGGACGTCCGCGACGGGGTCCGGGTCGCGGCGGTCCCCGCGCAGCACTTCTCGGGCCGCGGTCTCTTCGACCGCGACCGGTCGCTCTGGGCCGGTTTCGTGGTCTCGGGTCAAGCCGGATCGGCCTACTTCGCGGGGGACACCGGCTTCGGCCCCCACTTTGCGGAGATCCGGGACCGGTTCGGCCCGCCGCGCCTCGCGATCCTGCCCATCGGTGCATACCGGCCGGAGTGGTTCATGTCGCGGGTCCACGCCTCTCCGGACGAGGCCCTTCGCGCGCACCGGATCCTGGGCGCGGGGACGAGCGTCGGGATCCACTTCGGAACGTTCCGCCTCGCCGACGACGGACAGGACGAGCCGCCGGCGAAGATCGAGGCCCTGCTGCGCGAGAGCGCCGAGCCGCGGCCGCGCTTCTGGATCCTGGGATTCGGCGAGGGCCGCGACGTCCCCCGCGAGCGAGTCACGCTAGGCTCTTCGGATGAAGGTGATTCTGTTCGGGTCGACGGGGATGGTCGGGCAAGGCGTCCTGAGGGAGTGCCTGCGCGATAGCGACGTGGAGAGCGTCCTCGCGATCGTGCGGAGTCCGACCGGACAACGCGACGCAAAGCTGGAGGAGCTGGTCCACGCCGATTTTCACGACTTCTCCGGGATCGCCAACCGGCTCTCCGGGTACGACGCCTGCTTCTTCTGCCTCGGGGTGTCGTCGGCGGGCATGTCGGAGGCCGACTACGAGCGGGTGACCTTCGACATCACGCTCGCGGCCGCGAAGACGCTCTCCGGGCGCAACCCCGGCATGACCTTCGTTTACGTGTCGGGCGCCGGCACCGACGGCACCGAACGCGGCCGGACGATGTGGGCGCGAGTGAAGGGGAGGACCGAAAACGCGCTGCTCGCGCTGCCCTTCCGGGGCGCCTACATGTTCCGGCCGGCGTTCATCCAGGCGGGGCCCGGGATCGTCTCGAAGACGAAGTCCTACCGGATTCTCTATTCGGTGTTCGGCCCGCTCTTCCCCCTCCTGAGAGCGCTTTTCCCCCGTTTCGTCACGACGACGGAGGAGGTGGGCCGCGCGATGCTGGAGGTCGCGAGGCACGGAGCGACCACGCGCGTGCTCGAGAGCCCGGACATCGTCGCCCTCGCCGGGAGGCCCTGAGCAAGTCACGGGGACAGGTCCCGCGCAGCGGGCCTGCACCCGTCACCTTGTTGACCAGTCCACAGATAATGCTGTCAGTGACGCAAAGCCGGGAATCGGGTGAAACGAATGGGCGGTTCGCTCCGTACTTCCTACAGAGTCGTTTTACCCGCCAACAGATCCCACCAACTCTCCGCCCTGGCGGAGCCTCGATTCGATGAAGACCTGGGACGCCTCCTCGAAGACGCTGCACGTGGTCGTGGACACCCCGAAGGGCAGCCCGATCAAGTTCAAGTACGACGTCGCGAACCGCAGCTACACGATCGCGCACGTCCTGCCGCCGGGCATGGTCTTTCCCTTCGACTTCGGATCCGTTCCGGAGACGCTCGCCGACGACGGCGATCCGCTGGACGCCTTGATCCTCCTGGAGGCGCCCACGTTCGCGGGGTGCCTGGTCCCTGTGCGGCTGGTCGGAGTCCTCGAGGCGAAGCAGACCCAGAAGGGCCGGACGATGCGGAACGACCGGCTCATCGGCGTCGCGGAGGACTCGCGGGCCTATCGGGAGATCCGCGCGTTGAACGACGTCCCGGCGCCCCTGCTCCGCTCGATCGAGCACTTCTTCGTGGCGTACAACGAGCAGCGCGGCCGGCGCTTCCGCGTGACCGGCCGGTTCGGCCCCACGCGGGCCCGACGCCTCGTGCGCGAGGGGCAACGCCGTTTCCGGGAGACGGCTCGGGAGTCCTGAGGTCCGGAGTTTCGCCGTGATCCCGAGAGTCTTTCCCGAGGTCGTCGCGATTCCCGCCGGCGGAGGCCTCGCTCCGTTTCTCCTGGGCCGCACGCCGGTGACCAACGGCGAGTACGCGGCTCTCGTCGAGACCCGACGGGTCGCCGCGCCGCGCTGGTGGACGGACACGAGCTTCTCCGCGCTGCGGCAGCCGGTCGTCGGCGTGACGTGGGACGACGCGATGGCGTACTGCTCCTGGCTCGGAGAGTCGGAGGGCAACAGCTGGCGCCTGCCGGCGGAGGCCGAGTGGGAGTTTGCCGCGTGCGGAGGCCTGACCGCGCCGAGCACCGCGTGGGGAGATGCGATTCCGGCGGGGGAGATTCCCGAGGGGCCGCTCCGCGGGCCGTGGGAAGTCGGTCGCGGGACGCCGAACGGGTACGGGCTCCTCGACATGGGCACGATCGTCCACGAGTGGTGCCTCGACTGGGACGAGGCGCCGCGCGAGCCGCGCCGGCGGGCGAGCCGCGGTGGGTCGTGGCGTCACGAGGTCCGCTGGTCCGGGCCGTCGGCGAGGACGAGCCTGCCGCCGGACTACCGCTATTCGGACTACGGTTTCCGCGTCCTCCGGGAAATCGATTAGCGGATGCGGAGCACGACCTTCCCGATCACGTGGCCCTTCGTCACGAGGTTGTACGCGGCTCTCGCTCGGGAGAGCGGGTAGGTCTTCGCGATCGGGACCCGGACCTTCGACGCGGTGACGGCGCGATTGAGGCGCTCGAACTCCGCCACTCCGGGGATTCCGTCGTAAGCCGTGGTCTTGACGCCCCGTCGCTTCCGCGGCGTCGGCTCGACGCCGTTCGGGTAGGCCAGCCGGCCGCCGCGCTTCTTCAGCGCGTCGAGACAGAGCGCGAGGGACTTTCCGCCGGCGAAGGCGAGCACGGCGTCGACGCCGTCGGGGGCGAAGCGGCGCACCGCCTGACGCAGGTCCCCGCGCTTCCCATCCACAGCGGCGTCCGCCCCGAGGCGCAGGGCGAGGGCCACTCCCTCGCGGCCGGACGCCGTCGCGAGCACCCGCGCACCGCGCCACTTCGCGAACTGCAGCGCGAGAGTGCCGACGCCGCCCGACGCGCCGTGAACGATCACGCTCTCGCCCTTTCTCATCCGGAGCGCGTCATCGACTCCCTGGAGCGCGGTGAGTCCGGTCGTCGCGATCGCGCCGGCCTTCCGGAGATCGAGACCGCGGGGGACGCGCGCGACTTTCTTCGCATCGACCACGACCTGCTGCGCGTGGAACCCGCCCTTCCGGTTCTGGTAGCTGTACGAGTAGACACGCTCACCCACGCGGAATCGGCGGATGCGCGAGCCCACTTCGGTGACGCGGCCCGCGCCGTCGGTCCCGGGCACGACGAACCGCTCTTTTCCCTCCGGCCGCATTTCGCCGTCCCAGCTTCCGACTCCCGAGGTCTCGACCGCGAAGCGGATCTCACCCCGGCCCACCGCGGGCACGGGCACATCCTGGATGGAGGTCGCTCCACGGCGATCGATCGTCGCTGCGCGCACGCCCGATCGGGCTGCAGGATGTATGCCGTGCGCCAAAAAAAAGGAGGAGCCCGAAGGCTCCTCCTGGGTTCACGGAGTCGAGAGATCTACTTGCAGGTCTTGCTTCCGGGTTTGCCCTTGCAGCTTGCGGAACAGCATTCCGAGTTCGCGCTGCAGCTCGCGCCCGCGGCCTTGCACTGCGGCTCGGATCCCGCGAGGAACGGCGCCACCTGGCTGTAGTAGCTCGCAAACGCGCCGTCCACGGTCGCGTTCGACGCGGAGTCGCACTCGTCCGCGAGGTTGAAGCCGCAACCGCCGGACAGCTGGCCGACGATCTGGCCCGAGCCATTCAGAACGGGAGAGCCACTGCTGCCGCCTTCCGTCGCTCCCTTGATGTCCCGGCTGTAGATCCAGTTGCCGCGCGGCCAGCTGCGGCACGTGGTCTTCGAGGTGTCCACGACGTGCTCGGAGTAAGCCTGCGGAGAGCCCTGCGGGTGGCTGAGGCGATACAGAGCCGTGTTGTTGGAGTTGGCCACCGCGGTCGACGTCCATCCCAGGTATCTCGCGACTCCGTCCTTCGTCGCCGGAACCGAGGAGAGGCGAAGGAGCGTGTAGTCGCCGGTCCGGTTGCTGGCGACGATCTGGGCGCCCACCGTGTCGCCGGTGCTGTTGTACGGCTCGGTGCAGTTCGGAGCCGAGCAGCTGCCGGACTCGTAGTCGAAGTACGTCTCCAGGCTGGAGGCTTCACCGGTCGTGGAGATGCAGTGGTTCGCGGTCAGGAAGTAAGGAACCACGGAGGCGTTGTCGCTGTCCGCGACCAGGCCCCCGCTGCAGATGTAGAACGAACCGCCGGAGGCGAACAGGATGCTCGCCACGGCGTCGCGGGCGTTGGTGACGGCCGCGTTCACCCCGGCGCAGGCCGCGTTCCAGACGCAGGCCGCGTTGGCGGCGCAGAGATTCGAGCCGGCCATCGGCAGGCCCGCTCCCAGGTATCCGACTCCGGCGATGACGACGCGGGTGTTGGCGACGTCCTCGGCGGCAACGCGAATCTGCAGGCGAACGTCGTCGCCGAAGATCGTGTTGGTCCACAGCTCGCCGTCATCGATCGGGCCGCGACCCAGGTACGGCCCGAAGGCCTGGCCGTCGGCGGCGTACACGTAGAGCTCCGCGCCTTCCGGCAGGTCGAACGGAGCGAAGTGGATCCGCATCGCGGAGGCGCCCGGCGCGGAGACCCGTCCAGTCCACACGAAGGCGCCTTCCGACGCGGCGCTCAAGTCGCCGAACTTCGCCATGTGCCCGAGCCGGAACGCGAGGCCGACCGGCTTCTCGATACCGACCCGGAGGCGGCCGTCGACTTCCACCGCCGCGGCCTCCGCCTTCTCCTGCGCCGTCAGCCTCACCTCGATCGCGCGCGAAAGTCCCTTTGCGGACTCGCGGGCGACGAGCGAGCGGTGAAGCTCGGCCTGCTGCTCCGATCTGTTGGAGACGTCGTAAGCCTCTATCTGGCTTTCCGCTGCGACGCGAACGGGGACCGGCGCCGCAATCAGCGGGACCGTGGAGAGACTTGCGACGGCCAACATCGTCGACCAACGTTTCGACATGCGTCCTCCTCTGCGGTTGTGGCCGATGAGCGAAAACGCCTGCCGGCCGATTTTTTGGATTGAGGGCGAAGTATAGGGGGAGATCCAAATTTCGGTTGTGACTTTGTACCGATCTGGATCGATTTCCTCTAAATCATTCCGGGAGATGCACTTGATGCGGTCTCACATCTCTTTCAGGTACTCGTGTCTGAACTGGACGGCCATGCGTTTCGCCGACCGCCGACGCGACTGCGACGTCGTCGGCCCCGTCCGGACGAACTTCTTCTCGTCCCTCCCGATCTCCGACGGCAGCCAATCCGTGTGCGGCGTCGCTCCGATGAGGCTGAACACCGCGGGTGTCTCCAGCGTTCGAATCTCCGACATAAACTCGGAACCGGAGGTATCGAATGGCCGCTAAGAAAACCGCGTCGAAGAAAACCGCCTCGAGGACCACTCACCGGAGCGCGTCGGGCAAGAAGCTCTACGCCGTCCGTGACAGTTCGGGACAGTTCAAGGACATCCAGACCTACAAACGGGCTCAGGGCGCGGACATCAAGCGCAAGAGCAAGGCCGAGACGAAGAGCAAGAAAAAGAAATAGTCGCGAGACTCCGGAGCGGGGGAGCCGTCGAACCTTCCGAGTGCGATTTCGTAGAGATGCTTCGGGAGGACCCATGTTCCGAACTCTCGCTTTGTCCGGTTTTCTCCTGGCAGCCGCGGTGACCCTGACGGCGGCCTCGCCCGCCGACCTCGAGTCGCGCCGCAAGGCGATGAAGGACCTCCTCGCGGAGCATTGGGAGTACACGCTCTCCCACAGCCCCGAGTTCGCGTCCATCCTCGGGGACAAGCGCTGGAACGACAAGCTCTCCGACTTTTCGCAGGAGGAGATCGAGCGAGACCTCGCGAAGACCAAGGA
This sequence comes from uncultured Acidobacteriota bacterium, assembly GCA_963765835.1. Taxonomy (GTDB): domain Bacteria; phylum Acidobacteriota; class Thermoanaerobaculia; order UBA5066; family Gp7-AA6; genus Gp7-AA6. The sequence goes on from CAVXYF010000016.1 coordinate 130,566, forward strand.
GTTCCTGGGCCGTTTCGAGGCGATCGACCCGACGGGCTTCCCGGAGCAGGAGGCGTTGACACGGACGCTCCTGGTGCGGTCCTTCCGCGAGCAGCTCGAAGATGCCCGGTTCAAGAACTGGCAGGTCCCGGTCACCCAGATCTACGGCATCCACATCGACGCGCCGCAGCTCGTCGCGGTCCTCTCCTTCGAAACGGTCAAGGACTACGACGATTACGTCGCGCGCCTCCACGCGCTCCCGCGCCTCATGGACCAGACGGTGGTCCAGATGCGCAAGGGGATGGCCGAAAAGGTCATGCCGGTGAAGTTCCTGCTCGAGAAGGTCGTGACGCAGGCGGAGGGGATCGCCGGCAAGAAGCCGGAGGATTCGCCGTTCGCGATGCCGCTCTCGAAGATCCCGGCCTCGTTCTCGGAAGGGGAGAAGACCCGGGTTCGCGAGGCGGTGCTCGGGGCGATTCGCGACTCGGTCACGCCCGCGTACGTGAAGTTCACGAAGTTCGTGAAGGACGAGTACGCGCCCCGCGGCCGGACGGAGCCGGGTATGTGGTCGCTTCCCGACGGTGAAGCGCGCTACGCGACACTCGTCAGGCGCCAGACGACGTCGTCGCTGACGCCCGATCAGATCCACCGCATCGGCATCGAGCAGGTCGCGGCTGATCGAGAAGGACATGACGGCCGACGCGAAGCGCCTCAGGCTTTCCGACCTGGAAGGCGCTTGGCGGCCGCGATCGAGAAAGGACCCCAAGCGCCACTTCCACTCGCGCGAAGAGATCCTCGCCGCCTACCGGAAGTTCATCGACCGGATGAAGCCGCAGCTGCCGAAGCTCTTCGGCCGGCTGCCCAAGGGCGACCTCGTGGTCATGCAGGTCGAGGAGTTCCGGGAGAAGGAGGCGTCCGGCGCGCAGTACAACCAGGGGACGCCGGACGGCTCGCGGCCCGGCCACGTCCTGATCAACACGTCCGAGCCCGAAACGCGCAAGACGATCTCGACGGAATCGACCGCGTACCACGAGGGCGTGCCGGGGCATCACCTGCAGGGCGCGATCGCGCAGGAGCTCGAGGGGCTTCCGCCACAGCGGCAGCAGGCGTTCTACACGGCGTACGTCGAGGGGTGGGCGCTCTACTCCGAGCGGCTCGGCAAGGAGATCGGGTTCTACGAGGACCCGTACAGCGACTTCGGCCGGCTGCAGGACGAGATGCTGCGCGCGATCCGGCTGGTCGTGGACACCGGGTTCCACTCCAAGAAGTGGACGCGGCAGCAAGTCGTGGATTACTTCCACGCACACTCCGCGATCGACGAGGTCGACGTGCAGAGCGAGACCGACCGCTACATCTCGATTCCGGGGCAGGCCCTGTCCTACAAGGTCGGGCAGCTGAAGATCCTGGAGCTGCGCGAGCGCGCGAAGAAGGCGCTCGGATCGAAGTTCGACGTGCGGAAGTTCCACGACACGGTGCTCGACGCCGGCGCTCTGCCGCTCGACGTGCTGGAGGCGCGGGTAGACGCGTGGATCGCGGGGGAGAAAGCGGGGCCGGCCGCGAAGGGCTAGGCTCTCTTCAGACGAAGAACGCGGCCGGACTCGCCCGGCCGCGCGCTGACACTACTGCGGCGTGATCACCGTGGCCTGTTGCGTCTCGTTGTTTACGACGGTCGCGAACGCCCAGATACGCAGACCGGGGGAGACTGGCTCGATCTCTAGCGCGATCCTCTGCGCGTCGCCGAGCGGGGCTATGGCCGAGAGGTCCGGAATGGCCACGTAGGCCGGCCAGAACTCGTTCGGCACAAAGGCGAGTTGAAAAATGGCCTCTCCCAGGACAGGAGAAGGGCTGCTCTCCGGCTCCGTCAGGCTCGTGTCGAGTCTGTATGCCCGCACTCGAACTCGGGCGTCCCGTTCGTTGGCGCTGTCGAGCTCGTAGACCCGCAGGACCTGGCGAAAACCTGCCGTGACGGGAACATCAATGAGAGTCACGCGGTCGCTGCGGAACTCTCCTTCACGGACGACGGGGATCTCGGTGCCCCAGCTCTGCGCCTCGCGGCTGACGTCGCGAAACCGGAGACCAAAAGCGATCTGGTCGCCGAACCCCTTCGGGACGAGAAGAAATTGGCCCTGAAACCCGGGGATCGGCGCGACTCCGGGGCGGATCGTAGCGCCTGGATTGAGCCCGGGCGTCCCTAGAGGAATGCATTCCGGTAGGAAGCAGTGGTACGCGTACCCGATGACCTGGATCGGCACAGTCCCACCGTTGCGCATCCAGAAGTCGGTGATCCAGGAAGAGCCGAACGCCCCGGGCACCGGGGCAGGGGCAACTACCGGCAGCAGGACTTTCTCGTACACGTCGGTCTGCTGGGCGCTCAGGGGCCGGACAAGGAGAAGTCCGAAAAGGGCGGCGGTGACGCGGGCGAGTTTCATCGGGACCTCCTGGAGACACGAGAGGACGACCGCCTCCAGCAGACAGACTAGTACGATGGTCCTCTCATTCGTCCTGATATCGTTCACTCGAAACACAACATTCACTCGAGGGGAACCATGAACCTCCGCGCGTTTCGTCTGCTACCGCTCCTTCTCGCGCTCCCCCTCCATGCCGCCACCCCGACCGGCCCGGACATCCACGACACGCGACTTCTCACGGAGCCCGCGATCAGCGCGGATCGGATTGCCTTCATCTACGCGGGCGACCTCTGGACGTGCGCCCTGAACGGTCAGAACGTCCGGCGCCTGACCTCGGACGTCGGCTTCGAGTCCTCTCCGGCTTTCTCGCCCGACGGGAAGTGGATCGCCTTTTCCGCTCAGTACGAGGGCAACACCGACGTCTACCTGGTCTCGGCGGACGGGGGAGTTCCCAAGCGGCTGACGTGGCATCCCGGAAACGACGTCGTGCAGGGCTTCACCGCGGACGGTCGCGCGGTCCTCTTCACGTCGCCGCGCGCCGTCTACACGAGCCGCTACACGCAGCTCTTCACGGTCCCGCTCGACGGCGGCTCCGAGCAGCAGCTCGAGATCCCCAACGCGAACCGCGCGGTCTACTCCGCCGACGGCCGCCGGATCGCCTACAACCCGGGCTCGCCGCAGTTCCTCCAGTGGAAGCGCTACCGCGGCGGCGCCGTCTCCCAGGTCTGGCTCTACGACGTCGCCAGCCACGCGATCGAGAAGGTTCCCCAGCCCGAGACGCGGGTGAACGACGCCGGCCCCATGTGGGTGAACGACACCGTGTACTTCCGCTCGGACCGCGAGGGCGAGTTCAACCTCTACTCCTACGACCCGCAGTCGAAGGCGATCCGACGCGTCACGAACCACTCCGAGTTCGGCGTCCTCAACGCGTCTTCGGGATCGGGAAGGATCGTCTACGAGCAGGCGGGGTACCTCCACCTCCTCGACCCGTCGAGCGGCAGCTCGAAGAAGCTCACGATCGGAGTCGCGGCAGACCTGCCCGACACGCGACCCCGCTTCGTGAAGGACACCAAGACACGCCACTACATCCGGGACTTCTCTCTCTCGCCGTCGGCCGTGCGCGTCGCCGTCAATTTCCGGGGCGAAATCGTCACGGTCCCCGCGGAGAAGGGGGACGTGCGCAACCTCACCAACACGACCGGCGTGCACGAGCGCTCGCCGATCTGGTCGCCGGATGGCCGGCGGATCGCCTACTTCTCGGACGAGTCCGGCGACTATCAGCTCTGGATCGAGAGCCAGGATGGCAAGGGGGAGCCGAAGAAGTTCAAGCCGTCGGGAGCCGGATTCTACGAGTCGCCGGCGTGGTCGCCGGACAGCAAGAAGATCGCCTACGTCGACAATGCGCGCGCCCTCTACTGGATCGACGTCTCGACGGGCGTCTCGCGGAAAGTCGCGGGCGACTACTTCTACGGTCCGTTCAAGACGCTCCGCCCGGCGTGGTCGCCGGACTCGAAGTGGATTGCTTACGCTGTCAACAACCAGGCGCTGATCCAGACGGTGTTCGCGTACTCGATCGATCAGAACAAGTCCTTCGCCGTCACGGACGGCCTCTCGGACGCGAGCCAGCCGGTTTTCGACCGGAGCGGCAAGTACCTGTTCTTCTTCGCGTCGACCAATGCGGGCCCGATCAACAACTGGTTCACGCTGGAGAACGTGGATCTCCACGCGACCCAGTCGATCTATCTCGCGGTGCTGCGCAAGGACCTCCCGTCGCCGCTCGTGAAGGAGAGCGACGAGGAGAAGCCGGGCGCGGAGGCTTCGGAGAAGGGCGACTCAGAAGGTGACAAGGCCGAGAAGAAGGAGGACAAGAAGGACGAGCCCGGCAAGACGGACGTCAAGTCCGATGAGAAACCGAAGCCGCCACCGAAGGTCGAGCCGGTCCGGATCGACTTCGACGGCCTGAATCAGCGGATCCTCGACGTGCCCGTTCCGGCGGCCGAGCTCTCCAACCTGCAGCCCGGCGACGCCGGCCAGGTCTTCTTCCTGCGCACGGCGGACGAGAAGAACGCGCTCCAGCGCTTCGACCTGAAGGACCGCAAGACCGAGACTCTGCTTCCCGACGTCGAGGACTTCGCGATTTCGGCGGACGCGAAGAAGCTCGTCTACAAGGCCAAGGACACCTGGGCGATCGCCGGAACCTCCGGAAAGAAGATCGATACCACCGAGGCGAAGACGCTCAAGATGGACGCGATCGAGGTTCGGAGCGACCCCCGCGCGGAGTGGCCCGAAATGTTCGAGGACGCGTGGCGCATCAATCGGGACTACTTCTACGACCCGGGCATGCACGGCCTCGACTGGAAGGCGATCCACGATCGCTACGCGCAGTTCCTCCCGCACCTGACCGTCCGGCAGGACCTGAACCGCGTGATCCGCTGGATGCTCTCGGAGCTCTCGGTCGGACACAGCTACATCACGAACTTTGGCGACCTGCCGGAGCCGAAGACGGTCCCGGGCGGCCTGCTGGGCGCGGACTACAAGGTCGAGAACGGCCGCTACCGTTTCGCGAAGGTGTACGGCGGGCTGAACTGGACCCCGGAGCTGCGCTCGCCGCTGACCGAGCCCGGCGTGAACGTCAAAAAGGGTGAGTACCTGCTGGCCGTGGGCGGCAAAGACGTCAAGCCGCCCGCGAACCTGTACAGCTTCTTCGAGAACACGTCGGGCAAGCTGATCGAGATCACCGTCGGGCCGAATCCGGACGCGAAGGGGTCGCGCACCGTGTCGGTCGTGCCGATCGCGACGGAGCTCGCGCTCCGCAACCGCGACTGGGTCGAGGGCAACATCCGCAAGGTCGACGCGGCGACCGGCGGCCGGGTCGCGTACGTCTACGTCCCGAACACCGCGAACCTCGGCTACACCTACTTCACGCGCTACTTCTATCCCCAGGCGTACAAGGACGCCGTGATCCTGGACGAGCGTTACAACGGCGGTGGATCGGTCGCCGACTACTACATCGACGTCCTCCAGAAGAAGCTGATCTCGTACTGGTCGTTCCGCTACGGGTCCGACATGAAGACGCCCTCGGGCTCCATCCAGGGACCCAAGGTGATGATCGCCGACGAGAACGCGGGCTCCGGGGGAGATCTGCTGCCGTGGATGTTCCGGAAGTTCGAGGTCGGCCCGATCGTCGGCAAGCGGACGTGGGGCGGCCTGGTCGGCATTCTCGGATTTCCCGAGCTGATGGACGGCGGCGCCATTACCGCGCCGAACATCGCGTTCTGGGATCCGGACAAGGGCTGGACCGTCGAGAACGAGGGCGTGCCGCCCGACGTGGAGGTCGAGCAGACCCCGGCCGACGTGATCGCCGGCAAAGACCCGCAGCTCGAGCGCGCGATCTCGATCGTCCTGGCGGAGTTGAAGAAGAGTCCGCCGGTGTCGCCGAAACGCCCGGCGTTTCCGGTGAAGGCGTTGAGGACGACGGGGGAGACGAAGCCGGCAGGAGGATCGGAGTAGGCACGCACGGAACGATGAGGGCGCGGCGCCGTCACGCTTCGGTGGCCCTGGCGTGCGCGATCGCCCTCTCCACTCCGGCGCGGCTGAAAGGCCAGGAATCGGCGGCGAGTGAATTCGCCGCCACTCTCGAACGTCTCCGCTCGGCGGCGCGCATCCCGGGTCTTTCCGCGGCGGTCGTCCGGGACGGCCGCGTCGTCCTTGCGCGCGGCTTCGGATTCTCGAACCCGGAAAAGCGGATCCGGGCCACGCCCGACACGCCCTACAACATCGCGTCGGTCACGAAGCCGATCTCGGTGGTGGTGGCGATGAAGCTCGTCGAAGAGGGGCGGCTCGACCTCGACCGGCCGTTGAAGAACGACGCGGCGTTCGCCGGGTTCTGCAACGAGTTCCGTCTCGAGAAATCGATCTTCGCTAGGGACCTCCGCTGCGACGGATTGACGATGCGAAACCTGCTCTCGCACACGGTCAGCGGCGCTCCGGGCGAACGGTTCTCCTACAACCCGATTCTCTACTCCTGGGCCTCCCGCCCGATGGCGGCAGCCGCGGGGAAGCCCTTCTCGGCGCTCGTGAAGGAATACGTCTTTCATCCGGCGGGGATGACGCGGTCCGCTCGCATCCACCGCGATCTCCCGCTGCGGCCGGATCTCGGCCGCGCGCTGGCACCGCCGTATCACGTCGACGCCGGCGGAAAGATCGTTCCGTCGCCGCCTCTCTCGCCGCAGGGGGACGGGGCGGCCGGGGGAGTGATCTCGACCGTTCTCGATCTCGCGAAGTTCGACGTCGCTCTCGACTCCGGGAAGCTCGTCTCCGCGCGCTCGAGGGAGTTGATGATGACCCCCACGCGCTCGACGACGGGAGCGGCCCTTCCCTACGGCCTCGGGTGGTTCGTGCAAGAGTTCCGGGGGCGCAAGCTCGTCTGGCACTCGGGGTGGTGGGAGAAGGCCTACTCCGCGCTGTACTTGAAGGTCCCCGACGAGAGACTGACGCTCATCCTCCTGGCCAACAGCGAAGGAGTCTGGTGGGACAATCCCCTCGACCAGGCACACGTAGAAAAGTCCCCGTTCGCGGTCGCGTTCCTGGAGCGGTTCGCATCGAGACCAAAAGGAGAAGTTCGATGAGATTCGTCTGTCGTCTGCTCGCAGCCTTGTCGATCACGTTCGCCGCGTCGGCCGCTCACGCTGCCGACAAGTGCACCGTCAAGGCGGTCTTCAACGGGAAACCGGTCGCCTTCAAGAGCTGCACGGTCGCGGTCTACGATGAGAAGGGAGTCACGCTGCTGCTGACGGAAGCACCTCTGTCGGCCGACGAAACGTCGACGTTTCAGATGAACTCCTATCCGCCGGAGCGCGACGCGAGCGGGAAGAAGCGGGCGATCCTGTCGTTCGCGTTCTGTCCCGGCGGCGGCAAGGGCGCCCCGAGCCCGGCCGCGGTCAAGTCGGTCGAGGTCAGTGGGAACGACGGGGTCTCGCTGATGGGACTGCAGGACGTTTTCGAGCTGCCGGCGCACAAGGCGAACCTCAAGATCGAGAAGCTGTCCGGCGATCTGAAGGCCGGTGGCCGCTTCGCTGGCAAGATCACCGGCGCAAAGACCGTGGACCAGATGCCTTACTCGTGGGACGTCGACTTCGACTTGACTATCCCGGCGAAGGGCGCGGCCGCGGGACCGGGCTGCGGAGACTGAGGGTCAACCCGAATCGCTGCGTTCCGCGACTCCGGCCTGACCCCAGTCTCACTCGCCGGGGGTACTTCATCTCGCAGACCTGGCGCAAGTGACAACCGGACAATGTTTTAGGCCTCAAAGTGGTAAGTGGAGACCTGGCCCTACTCCACGACCGACACGAGCTCCAGGTCGCCGTCGATGACGAGGCCCACCCCGGCGCAGTAGAACTTCACCGAGACGGACTTCTTCTCGAGCGGCGTGGTCTCCTCGACCTGCACGCATCGATCGAGGTCGCCGATTGGAAGGCTCAACTCGAGGCTCATCGCGACGTGCTCGGCCCGGTCGAGAGCGACTCCCGGCGCGACCTCCTGGAAGTATCGGGAGCCCAGGAGGAAAGCCCCGCCCGGCATGATGAGCCCGGGCTGCGCTCCGTTCGTTCCCGCAAGCCACGCGCCCTCGTGGCTCGTGATCTTCCCGTCCGTATAGATGTCGACCTCCTCGCCGAAGTAGTACACGTCCCCGGTTCCCGCGCACTCCGCGAAGAAGTTTCTCGAGATCTCGACCAGCTCGCCGCCGGCTGTCTCGCGTTCCTCCACGATGCGGGTGGTGACGGTCGTCGGAACGCCGTTGATCGGGAGCGTGATGTCGCGGGTCTCCCCGGTCACCGTGATGACGAGCTCCTCCAGCTCGGTGCACTCCCCTTCGTCGACGCAGGACTGGTTGCTGTAGTGCAGCTCCCGGCCGGCCTGCAGGATGAAGTACGGATTTCCGCCGGTCGTTTGAAACGTGCACTCTCCGATCGGGAACTCGTCCGTGAACTGACGGTCTTTGGCGAAGACGCCGGCGGACGTCAAGGCGCCAACAAGGGAACAAATCGCGATTGCTTTCCGGGTCATGGGCCCTCCTTGTTATGAGTCGAATCGTTAGTCTTTCCGGCCACCTCCGAACGCAAAAGCCACTCCGACCTCCGGCGCCCAGTCGGTCGCCTTCGAGCTCAGACCGAACGCGCTGTTGAAACGGATGAAGATCGACTCCGTCACGTGCCACTGCACTTCCGGGATCAGGCTCACCTCGTCCTGCTCCCCCTCGACGCCCAGGTACACCCGCCAGCGGGGTGAGAGCCGTTTCAGGTACTCCACGGCGTACTCGCCGAACTCGAGCTTCCGCTCCCCCTCGTCGCGGGCATACTCCGCGGCCGCGCGCACCGTCACGGTGCCCCACGAAAACCCCTTGATGAGCCCCGCGCCGAGCTTGAACTCCCACTCCGGGGTTCCGATCAACACCTTGTCCCTCTGCAGCGGCGCGACCGCCTCGAGGTAGCTGAAGACTTCGGGCCGCCGCGCGGTCTCGCGCGACCACCTCGCGCGTAGCTGGCCCTCGACGTCGCCCAGCCCGGACTCGTGGATCCGGTCGGGTACTCCGGACGGGTCGTCCGGCGACGTTTCCAGCGTGGCGTCGATGACCGCCGCCTCCAGCTCGACCGCCAGCCAGTCGGTCACGCCGTAGCCGAGGAAGAGCAGTCCTTCGGAGGCGCGGTACTTCCCGCGAAAGTCCTGGTCGAGGCCGAATCCGAGTTCGGACGGCTTGTACTCGGCGTCGGCGTCCCGGTAGTACTCGAAGAAGGGATAGACGAGCAGCTCGCCTTTCCGGACGTACGTGCCGAACTGCGACGTCGAGATCCCGGAGCCGCGGTCCCGCAGGTAGAAGGGGAGGTCGCTCTCCTCGGCCGCGGCGCCCGCCGCCCCGCCCAGTCCGGCGAGGAGCGCGATCGCGGATCGCGGGAGCGCGCGTCTCATCGGATGGAGAACATCACGGCGACTCCCCGGTTCCGGGAGCTCGTCGACGGCACGACCGAGATGCGGAGGCGCTCGCTCTCGTTGAAGCGGACCACCGCATTTCCGACGGCGATGCCGAGGAGCGCGCCGGCCACGACGTCCGAGGCGTAGTGGGCGCCCTGTTCCATCCGCGAGAAGCCCACGAGCCCCGCCAGTCCGTAGGCGCCGATCCGGACCCAGGGCGACCGGTAGTGCGCGGCGACTACCGAGGCGACCGCGAACGCCTGGGTCGTGTGACCCGACGGGAAGCTTACGGCTCCCTCGTCCCGGCTGAACGTCGAGTCCGTCTGCGACGGACGCCGCCGCCCGACCGTCGCCTTCAGGATGGGCGAGATGACTCCGGCGGCGATGAGGCTGGAGACGAGACCGTCCTCCGCGACGGCCAGGGCCTTTTCGTTCTTCAGGAGCTTCCCGGCGAGGTAGAACGCGCCGAGCGTCCCGAACGAGTACTCGGAGCCGAATGGCGCGACGGCCTCGGAGACCTTCCGCAAGGTGCCGCTGGAGTTGCTGTCCACCGCCTGCCGCAGGTTTTCGTCGAGGAGAAGGGCGCCTCCGACGGCGGCCACCCCCAGGCCCACCTTCGCCCAGTCCGATCCCTCCCACCGCAGCGGCGCCGCGGCGATGTGGACGGCGGCGCTCCGGAGTTGCGGAAACAGCGAAAAGGTTCGGCCGGGGGTTTCGGACGTCGAAGTCCCGGAGACGTCGGCAGGAGCGGCGGCCTCTACCCTCGGTGCAGGCAACGTCGGGAGGGATTGGCGGGAACGCTGCGTTGCGCAGCCGGTCGTCAGAAGGAAGGCGACGAGGAGGGGCGCTTTCTTCATGGGCGGCTGCTATCGTTCTTGGATGCCGAAGGGCGGGCGATCCTTCGCGGCTCTGTCGGTCCTTCTCTGTCTGCTGCTCGCGGCGGCCCCCGTTCTCGCTCAAGATTTCCGGGCCGGCATGCCCCTGACGGACGCGCTCCTGCTCCTCGAGAAGCGCGGTCTCAAGCTCGTTTTCAGCAGCCAGGTCGTGCGCCCGGGGATGACGGTCCGGTCCGCGCCGGTCTCGGCGGATCCGAGGTCGATGCTGGACGAGGTCCTCGCGCCCCACGGCCTTTCGGTCGAGGAGGGGCCGGCCGGGATCCTGATCGTGGTGTCGAAGCGGCCGGCGCCGAGCCCCGCGTCCCCGAAGCCGGCTTCCTCGACCGTCCTCGGCTCCGTCCGTTCGCGCCGCGCGCTCGACCCGCTCCCGGGCGTGACGGTGGCGGTCGTGGGGCGAGCGATCGAGGCGGTGACGGGTGCGGACGGCCGCTTCGCGATCGAGGGACTCCCGGCGGGCTCCTACACGCTGCAGGCCCGCCGTCCCGGCTTCGTCGTGGGAGAGCACGAAAGCGTCACCGTCTCGCCCGGTTCTTCGGTGGAGCTCGAGTTCGTTCTCCAGCCCGCGCCGCTGACGCGCGAGCAGGTCGTCGTCCACCCCAGCCGCATCTCCCTGCTGCAGGAGGAGCCGGCCGCGCCTTTCTCGCTGAACCGCGAGGAGATCCTTCGACTGCCGCACCTGGGAGGTGACGTCTTTCGCGCGGTGAGTCTCCTGCCCGGCACGACGTCGAACGACGTCTCCGCGCAGTTTCACGTGCGCGGGGGCGGGGGAGACGAGGTCCTTCTTCTCTTGGACGGCCAGGAGCTGTACGAGGCGTATCACCTGAAGGAGTTCGACAACGCCTTCAGCCTGGTCGCGGCGTCCAATCTCGCGAACGCGGATCTCACGACCGGCGCGTTCCCGTCGAGCTACGGCGATCGCATGGGAGGCATCCTCGATCTTTCGACCATCACTCCCTCGAGGCCGCGGCAGCTGCGGATTTCCCTGTCCACGCTGAACGCCCAGATCGAGGGCGCCGGAACGCTCGGAGACCGGGCCTCCTGGATGGTTTCGGCCCGGGGCGGCACCACCGACTTCGCGGAGCGGCTCTTCGGCGAGGAGCACCCGGTGTACTGGGATCTCTTCGCCAAGGCGGACTATCGGTTGAGCCGCGGCCAGTCGTTGCGGCTGAACGCGCTCCACTCCGAGGACGAGCTCGACTTCGTCCAGGGAGAACCGGCGGACCTGACCCGGCTCGACACGAAGTACGACAACTCCTACTTCTGGCTCACCCACCAGGCGGTCCTGAGCGAACGGCTCTACGTCGATACCGCCGCTTCCGTCAGCCGCATCGACCGCAACCGCGGAGGACTCGAAGACCAGGAGGACAAGCAGTTCGATGTCCGAGATCGCCGCGACCTGGACGTCAGCGGCGTCCTTCAGTCCTGGAACCTGCAGGCAGGGTCCCGGAACTTCCTGACCGCGGGCGTCGAGCTGCGCCGGTTCGACGCGCGCTACGACTACGAGAGCTCCCACGTCTTCGAGGAAGCGCTCGCGCAGGTGATCGGCGAGCCGCGCGAGGCCGCCTTCGCTCTCGACGCCCGCTTTCGGGACGACTACGTCGGAGCCTTCGTCTCGGACCGATATCGCCCGGCCGACAACCTGACCGTGGAGCTGGGAGCCCGCTACGACAACCACACCCTGACCGGCGACAGCCTGTGGAGCCCGCGGATCAGCCTCGCGTGGGGAGTCGGTCCGGCGAGCGTGCTGCGGATGGGGTGGGGCCACTACAACCAGAGCCAGCGGGCGTACGAGCTCTCCGTCGAAGATGGGGACGCCCGGTTCTATCCCGCGGAGCAGTCCGAGCAGTGGGTGGCGGGGTACGAGCACGTGTTCGGGGCGGGACCGTTGACGGGCATGCGGCTCGAGGTCTACCGCCGGCACGTCGACAATCCCCGCCCCCGCTTCGAAAGCCTGTTCGAGGCCTTCGAGCGCCTCGCCGAAGCGGAGCCGGCGCGGGTCCGCGTCGAGCCGGAGAACGGCCGCGCCGAGGGACTGGAGCTGTTTCTCCAGGGCCATGCCGGAAGCCGGGTCGGATGGTGGATCAACTATTCGCTCGCACGTACCCGGGAAAAGATTGCGGGGAGAGAGGTTCCGCGCTCGATCGACCAGCGGCACACCGTCAACGTCGACGTGAACTACCGGCTGGGCCGCGGGTGGGATGCGAATCTCGCGTGGCGCTTCCACACCGGCTGGCCCACCACGCCCCTTTCGCACGAAGGCGGCGAAGGGGGCGCACTGCCGACCCTCGGAAACCGGAACAGCGGGCGGCTCCCGGCGTACCACCGTCTCGACGCCCGGGTGAGCCGCCGCTGGCCGATCCGGTTCGGCGCGCTAACCGTCTTCGGCGACGTGCAGAACGTCTACAACCGCAGGAACACGGCCGGCTCCGACCTCGAAATCGATGACGAGACCGGGGAGATCTTCCTGAAGAAGGAGCGGTGGCCCGGGTTCTTCGCCTCGGTCGGCGTCTCGCTCGAGTTCTAGACCCGCGGAGGCTACCCGTCCGGGTTCACTTCGCCGCCACGGAAACGACGAGCGTTCCGTTCGAGATGCGATGGTCCAGGCCGCAGCTGGAGAGGACGACTGCGGGAGCATCGGTCAGGGAGAGCTGCTCGATCGAGCCGTGCAGGACGCAGGAGTCGGCGACTGCTGCGGCTTCCCCATCGGCGAGCTCGACGCGCAAGCCCGACTCGCGCCCGTACCAGTCGAGGAAGTCGCGGGCCTTGACGCCTTCGATGGCGAAGATCGGAGCGGTCTCTCCCACCCATGCCCAGTCGGGTCCGGAGAGCGTTCCGGGGCGCCGGACGACGGTGCCGTTCCTGCCGACCACGACTTCGTCGCCGGCCTCCGCGACGATCGACCTTGTTCCTCGGTTGACGGCGACCCGTCCCTCCCGCACCTGAAGCTTGGCGTTCCTCCCGCCCACGCGCACCTGGAACTGCGTCCCGGTGGGACGGAACAGCGCGCTGGCCGCGCTGACCGAAACCTCGCCGCCGCGTTTCGGCGCGGCGCCGGTGTCGACGTAGACGGCGCCCCGGCGGAGCTCGACCATCGTCGCCGACGAGAGCTTCACCTCCGTGGCGAAGTCCAGGCGAACGGAGGCTCCTCCGAGCATGCGCAGAGTGAGCCGGCCGGGTTCTGCACCGTCGGTTGCGAGGACGGATCCCGCCTCGAGCGGAGCACCGACCTTCCACGGCAGGGCGCCCACGACCCGTTCCACGGACCCGACGGTCGGCGACACGGCGGGCGATCGCTGGCCGATCCACCAGGCGACTCCAATGCCGACCACGAGAAGTGCTGCCGCGGCCGCCAGCCATGACCGTTGCGGCCGCCGGCGCTCCGGGACCGCTCCGTAGCGTCGGACCCACTCCTCCCGCGCCGCGCTGCGGATCGCGCGCAGATCCTCGACCGGAAGAACCGGCCGCGGGCCGGCGTCCTCGAGCAGTTTCCGCACGGCGTCGTCCTCGGAAGCTCCGCGCCACCGATCGCTCATCGCGCGACCTCTCTCCCGCGGAAGGCCGCGGCTCCTCCCGCGGCCGGAGGCGCGTCGAGGTCCTCGTACGCTTCCCGGAAGGCGCGCCGGGCCCGCGACAGAAGGGATTCCGCGGCTTTGTAGGTCACCGCGAGGCGCTGCGCGACGTCCGCGACCTCGAGTCCGTCTAAGTACTTCAACTCCATCGCGCGCGCGTAGGTGGGAGGGAGACGGTCGAGCGCGGCGTGTACGAGCTCGGTGGCATCCGACCCGCGCGCGGGCTCCTGCGCGACGTCCTCGAGGAGCTCGACCTCCTTCGGGCGCCGGCCCGCGCGCCGGAAGTGCGCCGCGATCTCATTGCGGCAAATGGCGCACATCCAGGTGAACAGGGGAGCGTCGGAGCGGTAGGTGTCGAGCTTCTCGATGACCTTGCAGACGGTCGACTGCACGATTTCCCTCGTCAGCTCCCGGTCCCGATCGAGCCGCCGGAGAGCGAAGCGATACAACCCTGCTATGTAGTGATCGGCGAACGTCTCGAAGGCCCCTTCGTCCCCGGCCCGCAAGCGGATGACCAGCTCGCGTTCCTCGGCGTCCGGCTTCCGCTCGTGAGTTCGATCGCTGAACACCCTTCTGTCCCCTTAGATGCGAGGCTAGCGCGAATCCTTCGGAGATGGGGTCAACGCTGAATGGCTGCATTCAGCGATTCAGGCCTGACCCGAATTCAGCGATTCAGCGTTGACCCCTGGAGATATTAGAGATACCCCGCCCGCACGGCCTGCAGCACGGCCCGCGTCCGGTCCCGCACACCCAGCTTCGACAGGATGCTCGACACGTGGTTCTTCACGGTCCCCTCGGCGACCTGGAGCGCCCGGCCGATCTCGCGATTGCTGTAGCCGCCGGTCATGAGACGCAGGACCTCCACCTCGCGCTCGGTCAACCGGTCGGGGGGCTCGAGATGGGGGAATCCGGTGACCGCCCCCTCCAGGCCCGCGAGCAGGCGCGCCGAGACGATCGGCTTGACCGCGGTCCCTCCGCCCGCCACGGTGCGGATGGCGTCCACCAGCTCCGACAGCGAGACGTCCTTCAGGAGGTAGCCGCGCGCGCCGGCGCGCAGTCCCTCCAGGACGATCTCGTCGTCGTCGAACGTCGTCACGATGATCGTCGGCGGCAGCTCGCCGCGTTCGGCCAGCCGACGGAGGACCTCGAGACCCGACAGACGAGGCAGGCGCATGTCGAGCAGCACCACGTCGGCTGCCGCCCCGGGAATGGCAGCCAGCGCCTCCTCCCCGTCCGCGGCGGTGCCGACGACCGCGATCCCGCGGTCGAACCCGAGGAGACTCTGGATCCCCTCGCGAACCAGAGCCTGGTCCTCGACGAGGAAGACGCGGATCACGCCGACGCCCGCAGAGGCAGCACGGCCGTGATCGCGAAGCCCCGGCCCGGCGCCGTCTCGACGGAGAGTGTCCCGCCCCGCTGTTCGCACCGCTCCCGCATCCCCGCGAGGCCGTGGCCCGACTCCACGCCGGAAGCGCCGCGCCCGTCGTCGCGCCCGCGAATCTCGATCGCCCCGTTGCTTCTCCGCACGTCGAGCCAGAGGTTCTCGGCGCGGGCGTGCCGCATGGCGTTCGTCACGATCTCCTGCGCGCACCGGAGGACCGCCTCGCCCACCTGCGGATCCTCGACCGTCATTCCCGGCTCGAAGTCGACGTGGATGCGGGGCCGCGGGATGCCTTCCGCGAGCCGATGTAGAGCGGCCGGCAGGTCGAGACAGTCCGCCTGCCGCAGCGCCCCCACCGTCGCGCGCAGGTCGCCCAGCAGGAGCTTCGTCACGGACTGCGCCGTCTCCACGCGGGCTCGCGCGTCGCCCTCGGTGAGCCGGCTCGCGATTTCCAGGTTGAGCGAGAGCGCGGTCAAGTTGTGGCCGAGGAGGTCGTGGACCTCCCGGGCGATGCGGGCGCGTTCGGAGTCGCGCGACGTGCGCGCCAGGAGCTCGCGCGTCCCCTCCAACTCGGCGTTCGTGGCGGCGAGGGTTTCGCGGGCGTCGGTCTCCTCGGCCAGGAGCCGCGTCGCCTCCGACGCGATCAGCTGAAACGGCAGATAGGCGAAGGTGAGCACGACGGCCCAGTGCCAGTCCCAGTGGAGCCACACCACCGCCATGAGCGCTGCGCTCTGGAGGGCGATCCACGCGAAAGCGGCGCGGCGACTCACGAGGCCTCCCAGCAGGAGCGCGGCGAGGACGAGGCCCGCTCCCTCGAGGCCGAAGCAGGGAGGGAGCGCCACGAGCGCGAGCACCGCGGCGGCCTGCCCGAAGAGGAGCAACAGGGCGCCCGCGCGGTCCGACGCGAGGCGGCGGCGCGCGGTCGACAGCCCGAACGCCACGGCGAAGAGGAGCCAGGCGGCCGCCCACGCGAGGAAGGGGCCCGCCGTTGCCCGGCCCCGCGAAAACTGGAAGAAGACGACGGGCAGACCGACCGCGATCCACACTGCAAAGCCGCCGATGCGCAGAAGCCGACGGTAATCGTCGCGGAACGTCATGGCGGAGGGACCGAGTATAGGCGTCGGGCCGCGTCCCGGCGTATGCCGGAAGTCATGGGTCGCGCGCATGACCTCCGGCACATGCGCGACCGGTCCGCCGTCCATAACCTCACGTCATGAAAGGGGAACCCGTTATGAGAAAAGCGTGGGTTGTGGTGATTGCTCTCCTGATAGTGACGGCTCTCGTCGCCGGAAGCCGTCTGTTCGGCGCGGAAGACGAAGAGAAAGCGGCCGGCGCCGCGGTGAAGCTGAAAGGGACCGTCGTCGACATGCACTGTTACGTGACGCACGGCATCCGCGACGCGAAGCACACGGGGTGCTCCAACGCGTGCATCGCGCGCGGCGTGCCGGCCGGCTTCCTGGCGGAAGACGGGAAGCTCTACGTGCTCTTCGGCGAGAAACCGTTCTCGGTCAAGGAAACCGTGGCCGGCATGGCGGACGTGCCCGCGATCCTGACCGGTACTCCCGTCGAGCGCGCCGGGATCCGCGGAATTCAGATCAAGTCGATCGAGAAGGCGGCCCCGGCGCCGTAGCCGGACTTCGCGTCAGCCGCGGACGATCAGAAGGCCGGGTGCGGGTTCGAGTCCCGAAGCCCCGTCGGACTCGGTAAGCCGCCGGTCCCGCAGCGACCGCCGCGGCGCAAGCCTTTGCTTCCTCCCGACAATTCCGATGTTCTAAAGTGTCCGGGAGGGTCGAGGTGCTTCAGCCTGACCGAGCCGAAGGGGTACTGAAGATGGGAAAGAAAGATCCGCGACACGATGCGTACATTGCGAAAGCCGCCGACTTCGCGAAACCGATCCTGAAACACCTCCGCGAGGTCGTTCACAAGGGATGCCCCGACGTCGAGGAGACCGTGAAGTGGAGCATGCCCCACTTCGACTACAAGGGGCCGCTCGCCGGGATGGCCGCGTTCAAGGCGCACTGCGCGTTCGGGTTCTGGAAAGGGTCGCTCATCGTCCCGGGCAGCAAGGAAGCGATGGGACAGTTCGGCTGCATTACGAAGGTCTCGGACCTGCCGAAGGACAGCGTCCTCATCGGCTACGTCAAAAAGGCGGCGCGGCTGAACGACGAGGGCGTGAAAGTCGCGCGGCCGCTGAAACACGAAAAGAAAGAGATCCCGATGCCGGCCGATCTGGCGGCGGCGCTGAAAAAGAACGCGAAGGCGCGCGCGACCTACGCCGGCTTCCGCCCGAGCCACCAGAGGGAGTACCTCGCGTGGATCACGGAAGCAAAAACGGAAGAGACACGCCGGAAGCGTCTGGAGACGGCGCTGGAGTGGATGGCCGAGGGTAAGCCGCGGCACTGGAAGTACCAGCAGGCGCCGGCGGGCGCGGCGCCTCGAAAGATCGGAGCGCGTCGGCCGGGAGCTCGTTGAAGCGCGCGGGATCGTTCCGCATCCGGTAGTGACCGGCGCTCTTCAGCCGATCCCCGGCCCGATGGCACGGGGCAGGCTGGTCCCGAATGTGCAGGCTCTGGCGTAAGTTCCGCCCGCCCCCGCACGTCGCTTGCTCAGGCTGAACCGGGACGCTCCCGGGAGGCATACGGGACAACAAGGAGGAAAACATGGCAAGAACGAAGTCCGTCCGATCCATCGGGGACCGGGCCCGTCCCCTGGTCCGGCAGAAAGCACCCGAAATTCAGGCGTTTGGGCGCCTCGCCCGGCTGCCGAACGCGCTGTCGCAGACGGCGGCGCTCCAGAGCGTCGAGAACCTGAACCAGGTCCTCGCCGACACGATGACTCTTCGAGACATGTACAAGAAGCACCACTGGCAGGTGTCCGGGCCCACGTTCTATTCGCTGCACCTGCTGTTCGACAAGCACTACGAGGAGCAGAACGATCTCGTCGACCTCCTCGCCGAACGGGTCCAGTCGCTCGGTGGAGTGAGTCTCGCGATGGCGCCCGACGTGGCGGAAACGACCTTGATCCCGCGGCCTCCGAAAGGGCGCGAGGAGGTGCCGGTGCAGATCTCCCGGCTGCTGCACGCGCACGAGATCGTCCTGAAAGAGGCGCGGGCGATGGCCCGGCTGGCTGCCGAGTCGGGCGACGACGGAACCAACGACCTCCTCGTCTCCGACCTGATCCGGCTGGGTGAGAAGCAGGTCTGGTTCCTGGCCGAGCACCTGGTCGATACGCCGACCGTCCGGGCGGACTGAGTGAGCGCCGCGACTTCTCCTGCGACGGTCGCGGGCCCGCTTCCCGCAGGCGCGAATCTTCCCGACTTCACGCTGCCGGTTTCCCCCGAGCAGAGGGTCTCGCTTTCGGACTTCCGGGGGCAGACGGTCATCCTCGCCTTTTACCCGGCCGACTGGAGCCCGGTGTGCGGCGACCAGGTGACCCTCTACAACGAGGTCCTTCCCGAGTTCGAGCAGCATCGCGCTCAGGTCATCGGAATTTCGGTCGACGGACCCTGGTGTCACCGCGCGTTTGCGGAGGCGCGGAAACTCCGATTCCCGCTCCTCGCCGATTTCGAGCCGAAGGGCGCGTTCGCGCGGGCGTGCGGGGTCTACCGCGAGGCGGATGGAACCAGTGAGCGTGCGCTTTTCGTGGTCGATGGCACGAGCACGATCCGCTGGAGCTACGTCTCTCCAATCGACGTCAATCCCGGCGCAGACGGGATCCTCGAGGCGCTCGAGAAGGTGGATGCGGGGAAGGGGGAGGCGTGAGCCTCACGCCCCCGGTCTCCGCCGACGACCACGGGTTCGGACCCGAAGACTCGCCGGTGACGCTCGTCGAGTACGGCGACTACGAGTGCCCTCACTGCGGCGCGGCACATCCGATCGTCCAGGAGGTCCGAAGGATCCTGGGCCCCAACCTGCGATTCGTCTTCCGCCACTTTCCGCTCACGCAGATCCATCCGCGCGCCCAACCCGCGGCGGAGGCCGCGGAAGCGGCCGGAGCGCAGGGCGAGTTCTGGGGAATGCACGACCTCCTCTTCGGGAACCAGCACACGCTGGAGGTCGCCGACCTGCTCCGCTACGCCACAGCTCTGGGCCTCGAGCGGGAACGTTTCGCGACGGAGCTCTCCACCGGTGTCCACACGCCGCGGGTGCGACGCGACTTCCGGTCCGGCGTCCGGAGCGGCGTCAACGGGACGCCGACGTTCTTCATCAACGGCGAGCGTTACGACGGGTCGTGGGAGTTGCCGAGCCTTCTGGCCGCCGTCGAAGCTGCGGCGGTAGCTCGGCGATGAACGGCGCCATCCGCGTCGTCGCCATCGGAGGAATCCTCGCCGCACCCCGGGAGGAGGCGAGCTCTACCTAGCCGCTCCCGGAGTACACGTCGGGCCACAGCACGTTCAGCAGCGCTGCCGCCGTGGTCCTGGCGGGGTTCTTCGGCGCCGACATCCCCTTCGTGACGGCATCCGAAGACCTCCCCGGCGTGGTGCGGAGCTTCTCTTCGTTCTCGGCGGCGGCGCAGGAAGCCGGAATCAGCCGCATCTACGGCGGCATCCACTTCCTTTCGGCCAACGAGGCGGGGCTCGCGTCGGGAGCGGAGCTCGGCGCCTGGGTCGTGGCCAGCTTCCTGCAGGACGAGCCGGGGAGGTCGAACCGGGGCCGGTGATCGTCCCGGGGGCTCGACCTTACAATCGCGCAGTGCCGGACCGCGAAAGCAACTCACCATGACCGACCACGAAGTCGAAAACCTCGATCAGTCGCGCTCGACCCGCGCGCGGGGCGCCCTCGCCGACAGCGAGAGACGTTTCCGGCAGCTGGTCGGCGGTGTCGAGGACTACGCCATCTTCCTGCTCGACTCGGAGGGAACGGTGACGAGCTGGAACCTGGGGGCCGAGCGCATCAAGGGTTACGCCCCGGGCGAGATCATCGGCAAGAACTTCTCCGTTTTCTACACTCCGGAGGCCACCGCGCAGGCCTGGCCGCAGTACGAGCTGTCAACGGCGCGGGAGACCGGACGGTTCTCGACCGAGGGCTGGCGGCTCCGCAAGGACGGGACGCAGTTCTGGGCCAGCGTCGTCATTTCCGCGGTCCGCGGCAAGGACGGAGCGGTTCGCGGATTCCTGAAGATCACCCGGGACCTGACCGAGCGCCGCCTGGCGGACGAGGCGCTGCGGGAGAGCGAGGAGCGTTTCCGCCTCCTCGTCGACGGAGTCCGGGATTACGCCATCTTCCTGCTCGACTCGGAGGGGAGAATCGCGAGCTGGAACCGCGGCGCCGAGATCCTGAAGGGCTACTCGGCGGTGGAGATCATCGGACGGCACTTCTCGACCTTCTATACCCAGGAAGCGATCCTTCAGGGCAAGCCGGAGTGGGAGCTCCGGATGGCCACCCAGCACGGCCGCGTCGAGGACGAGGGTTGGCGGCTGCGGAAGAACGGAACGAGGTTCTGGGCCAACGTCGTGATCTCGGCGCTGCGCGACCCCGACGGAAAGCTGCGCGGGTTCGCCAAGGTGACGCGGGACATGACCGAGCGCCGAAACCTCGAAGCCCTGCTGGAGGTCGATCGCCAGAAGGACCAGTTCCTGGCGATCCTCGCGCACGAGCTCCGCAATCCCCTGGCCCCGATCCGAAGCGCCCTCCAGGCGATGCTGCAGCCGGGCGCCAGCGTCGAGTCGAACAGCCGCGCGCGCGACATCGCAGAACGCCAGCTGAAGAACATGACGCGCCTGCTCGACGACCTCCTCGACGTCTCCCGGATCCGAGAGGGACGGATCGAGCTGCGCCGGGAAATCGTCAGCCTCGCCTCCATCCTTCGGGCCGCGGTCGAGACGTCGCAGCCCCTGATCGCGGATCGACGCCATCAGCTGACGGTCGACCCGTCCCCGGAGGAATTGTCGGTGGATGGGGACCCCGTCCGACTGTCGCAGGCGCTGACCAACCTGCTGAACAACGCGGCGAAATACACCGACCCGGGGGGCCGGATCTGGTTGTCGTCGGAGAGGTCCGACGGCCAGGCCCTCATCCGGGTCCGCGACTCCGGGATCGGTATCGACCCGGTCATGGTTCCCCACGTGTTCGACCTTTTCGTGCAGTGCGATCATCGGACCGGGGTTTCCGCGAGCGGGGTAGGGATCGGGCTCACGCTCGCCAAGCGGCTCGTCGAGCTTCACGGCGGTCGCCTCGAGGCCTTCAGCGCGGGCCTCGGGCTGGGAAGTGAGTTCGTCATCCGGCTCCCGATCGCGACCGGGGGTCGCGCGGCCGCGGACTCGCCGGTGGAGAGGAGCGCTGACGTTCCCGCGGCGACGACGGCTCTCCGCGTCCTGGTCGTGGACGACAACGTGGACGCCGCGGACGGGCTAGCCCTGTTGCTCGACCTGCAGGGTCACGAGACTCGCGTCGCCTACGGCGGCGAGAGCGCGCTCGAGGCGGCGAAGGATTTCCGGCCCGAAATCGCCATCCTCGACATCGGCATGCCGCTCATGGACGGATATGAGCTCGCGCGCCGGCTGCGCGAAGCGCCCCAGACCTCGACCACCGTTCTCGTCGCGATGACCGGCTGGGGGCAGGAGGAAGATCTGCGAAAAGCGAAGGAAGCCGGTTTTCACCACCACGTCGTGAAACCGGCGGATCCCGACGAGCTCGAGAAACTTCTCGCCAACGTGGCGTCTTCGCGGAATTCCTGAAAATTCCGCGCGGCCCGGATTTTCCGGAGGCGTCGGAATGGCATGCCGCTTGCGAAATCATCCACGAGATTGGAGGTTCCATGTTCAAACGCATATTGAGAACGACTCTCCTTGCAGGTCTTGCCGCTGTCTCAGCGGCCCCGATATTCGCGCAGATACCTCTGCCGCCGCTGCCGGGTCTCGAAATTCGGATCGGCCGCACGGCTCCACCGCGGGTTCGCCGGGAGCGCCGGTCGAGACGGACGGCTCGGAACGCGGTTTGGGTCGCAGGGTCCTGGGACTGGCAGGGCGACCAGTGGGTCTGGATCCCGGGTCGTTGGGTCGTTCCGGAGTCGCGCCGCGCGCGCTGGATTCCGGCGCGTTACGTCCGTGAGTACGGCGCCTGGCGCTACGTTCCGGGTCACTGGTCCACTCAGAGAGTGATCGAGGGCGACGACTACCGGCGCTGGAGAGATGAGCGCCGGCGCGACGGCCGCTACAGAAACTAGCCAGTCCGATTCTCAACCGGCCTTCGTGGGGTCGACGCTGAATAGTGATTCGGCGTCGACCCCATGACTTTCTGGATCTCGGTCAGCTCGGCGACCGCCTGAATGGTGAGGCCGAGTCCCGGCTCTCGGTATCGCCGGATTAGACTCGTGGGATGAAAACGCTCTATCGGGAGGGGTCCCGCCGCGAGCTACGCGATCGCCTCGCGCGTTTGACGGCCGAGTCGAAACCGACGTGGGGGAAGTTCGACGCGCCGAAGATGGTCGTACACTGCGCCGACGCGATCCGGATGGCTCTCGGCCGGCTGCCGACCAAGACGAAGAACACGCCGTTGCGCCGCGCGCCCCTGAAACAGCTCGTCGTCTACTGGATGCCGTGGCCGAAGGGCGTGCCCACGGCCCCGGAGCTTCTCGAGAGGACCCCCGCGGACTGGAACGCCGAAGTGAGCGCGCTGCTCGACCTGATGGAAGAGGCCGGCCAGCAGTCGCGCGGCTTCGCGTGGGGGGAGCATCCCGCGTTCGGCCGGATGTCTCACCGCGCCTGGGGCGTGCTGGGCTACCGCCACCTCGACCACCACTTCCGTCAGTTCGGGATTTAGCCGGCGCTTCTCCAATCGCCGCGTGTCCTCCGCAGAGGACGAACGTCCCTCCTAGTCTCGGTTTTCGAGGGAAGCGACGCGCACGACAGGCTTCAAATCCACTGCGTTTGCAGGGCTTAGCGGTAGATCGTGGGTTGGCACCGCTGGCCCGAGTCTTGCGCTTCTCCCTGGGCGAAGGGGAAAACGACATGAAGAAGATTTTGACGACAGCGGTATTTCTCGGAGTGCTCGCCGCCTTCAAGCCGCAGCCGGCTGCCGCCCAGGTGCAGGTGAGCATCTCGATCGGCGGCTTTTACGACCGGCTCTCGCCCTACGGCGATTGGGTCGACTGTGACTACGGCGACTGCTGGGTTCCGGAGCAGATCGACGCGAGCTGGCAGCCCTACTCAAACGGGGAGTGGATCTACACGGATTACGGCTGGACCTGGGTGTCCTACGACCCGTGGGGCGACGACCCGTACCACTACGGAACCTGGGCCTACCTGAATCGTTACGGATGGGTCTGGGTCCCCGGAACGGTCTGGGCACCGGCGTGGGTAACGTGGAGCTACAGCGACAACTACATCGGCTGGGCCCCTCTGCCCCCGAGCTACCGATTCGGATACTCCGGCTACTCGGGGCGGCCGATCGTCCTCGCCTCGACGCGTTACGTCTTCGTTCCGACGAACCGTTTCATCGGCTCGAACGTGCGCACCTATCGGGTGGCGCCTCAACAGAGTGCGACGATCTTCCGGCAGACTACCCCGATCACGCGGTTCGGCGTGACGGGCGGGATCGTCCGAAACACCGCGCTTCCGCTCGACCGGATCCAGCGCGCGACGCGCACCCGGATCCAGACTCGAAACATCAGCACCGCGCGGACTGCGCCGCGTGCGATCAGCGGATGGACTCGGGACAGCCGCAGACAGGTCTCCATCGTCGCTCCGGCGCAGGAAGTCCGGCGGGAGATCTCCTCGCGGCCGCAGAGACGTTCCCGGGGAACTTCGGTCGGAAGCGATCGAGTGAATCGTGGTCAGGACAGGCGGCAGCAGGCTGCTCCGGTCGAGAGACAGGCGCCTGCCGCGCAGGTTCGGCAGCAGCCGCAGGTCCAGCGGCAGCCGGTCGGCCGGCGTGAGGCTCAGCCCTCGAATGCGCCGGAGTATCGGGAACGGGGCCGCGGGCGTCCGGAGGCACGGCAGCAGGCCGCTCCGCCGCCGCCGGTGGCTCAGCCCCAGGTCGCACCGCCCCAGGCTCAGCCCAATCCGGGGAACCTGGATAAATCCCAGAGGGGGCGCGGGCAGCAGAAGGCCCAGCCCGAGAAGGGCAAGGGCAAGGCTAAGACCAGGGACAAGGACAAGGACGACAGGTAAAGAACCGGGTCTGAATCTGGTCGGCGTCGGGCGGCGCTACCTCGGAGAGATGGTGAGGTCGCCGCTCGACGTCGACACTTTTATATCCGCGGAAGAGAAGGTTCAGGCGGTCTGGTCGTCCAGTTGTACTTTCAGCCGCGGCGGTCGCTGCGCGACCGGCGGCTGAGAGATTTCAAAACGAGAGATTCGAACTCGGCGACGAGTTTCTTCGGGGCTATTGCGCAATAGCTCTCCCGGACCCAGGCCTCCAGCATCCCAATCGGCGGAGCGTCCTTTTCGCCGAACTTCGCGGTCACCCAGCCGGACTTGCCGAGGCCGTAGCCGGTCGGCGCCGTGAAGGGGAGCTCCAGCGCCTCCTCGGCCGAGGCCGGGAGCTTCACGCTGAAACTCATCTCGCCGTCGGGCACGGGATCGAGCCCCAAAAAGACGAAGACCTTGCCGTTCACCTTCGCGACTCGCTCGCCCCACGGGAAGTCCTCCGTCGCCCCGGGCAGCGCGAGCGCGAACTTGCGGAGTAATTTCGAAAGCTCGCGAAGGCCGCTGGGCGCGGTTGGCTTCTGCGGGCCGCGGGATTTTTTGGGAGCAACCATTCCGCAAGGATGTCAGGAACGACCGGGCGCCGCCACCGCTCGGCTAGAGTTCCGGAGAGTGGAGGCCGTTCTCTTCATCGGCATACCGGGTGCGGGGAAGTCCACCCTGTACCGGGAGCGTTTCTTCGACACGCACGTGCGCGTCAGCCGCGACATGCTGAAGACCCGGAACCGCGAGCTCCTGCTCGTGGGCGCCTGCCTCGCCGCCCGACAGGCTTTCGTGGTCGACGACACGAACGCCTCGAAGGCAACCCGGGCCGAGTTCGTCGGGGCCGCGAAGGCGGCGGGTTTCCGCGTCGTCGGGTATTACTTCCGGACGCCGCTCTCGGCGGCTCTCGCCCGGAATCGCCGGCGGCCGCCGGGCCAGGTCGTCCCGGTGCCCGGTGTGATCGCCATGTGGAAGCGATTTCAGCCGCCGGGGTGGTCCGAAGGCTTCGACGAGCTGCACGTGGTCGGGATCGAGGGGGAGAACGAGGTGGTCGTGCGGCCGTTGACGCGGGAGGACGGCGACCCCCCCGGACTTGAGCGAGAATAGGCGCACCGACACGAAAAAGGAGATCGAACCATGCGAATCCTGATCCGGACGACCGCTGCCCTTGTGCTCGCCCTGCTCGTTTGCGCCCCCGCGTTCGCAGCCGGGAAAGCCAAGGACCTCGAGGCGACGCCCCAGGGCAAGGCGTACCGCGCCCTGGAGAAGACGGTCGCGGCCGGCGACTACGAGGCCTACAAGAGGAACATGGCGTCGGAGTCGGCGAAGGTGATGGACCAGCAGATGAAGGAAATGAACATGGAGCCCAAGCAGGGGATGGCGTTCCTGAAAGCCATGAGCCCCTCGGACCTCAAGTTCACGTCGCTCAAGGTCGACGGACAGAAGGCGACCCTTCTCGCGACCGGTAAGCAGGGCGGCGAGATGAACTACGGAACCATCGACCTCGTCGAAGAGGACGGTCAGTGGAAAGTCGCCAAACAGAGCTGGACGAACAAGAAGTAGACGCGGGGACAGGTCCGGTACCCCGGGCCTGCACCCGCCTCCTTATTCAAACGCTGGTGTAGCGGCCGCACGACCCTGCACCCGCGTCGTTATTCAAGTCGCGGGGACGGGTCCGGTACCTCGGGCCCTGCACCCACATCCTTATTCAAACGCGGGACAGGTCCGCAACGGGCCTGCGCCCGCCACAGTCCATCGCGCGGTCCCGCGGATTCTCGGTTTGATACGGAAGAGTCCGCCATCTTCATCGACTGACCGGGGCACCGGTCTTGCAGCCGGTTCCGCGTCCGCGTTCCGGCTTCGAAATTCAAAAAAAGGAGATCGACTCGATGAAGAAACCCGCTCGGCCGCGCGCCGATCGCAAGACGAATCGCAAGGACGCCGACCTCGATCAGTTTCGCGAGGACGCGGCGGGCACCCTCCTCACGACCAACCACGGTCTTCCGATCAACGACGACCAGAACACTCTGAAGGCCGGCGCACGCGGGCCTTCTCTCCTCGAGGACTTCCACTTCCGCGAGAAGATCACGCACTTCGACCACGAGCGCATTCCGGAGCGCGTCGTGCACGCGCGCGGCTCCGCGGCCCACGGGCACTTTCGGGTCTACAAGAGCCTCGCCAACCTGACGAAGGCGGCCTTTCTCCAGAACCCGGCGGAGCGCACGCCGGTGTTCGTCCGCTTCTCGACTGTGGCCGGCTCCCGCGGCTCGACGGACCTCGCGCGCGACGTCCGCGGTTTCGCGGTCAAGTTCTACACGTCGGAGGGCAACTTCGACCTCGTGGGAAACAACATCCCGGTCTTCTTCATCCAGGACGCGGTCAAGTTCCCCGACCTGGTCCACGCGGTGAAGCCGGAGCCGCACAACGAGATACCTCAAGCCGCCTCCGCGCACGACACGTTCTGGGACTTCATCTCGCTGATGCCCGAGTCGATGCACATGATCCAGTGGGTCATGTCGGACCGCGCGATTCCGCGCAGCCTCCGCATGATGGAGGGCTTCGGCGTCCACACGTTCCGCCTGGTCAACGCCCGCGGAAAGTCGCGCTTCGTCAAGTTCCACTGGAAGCCGCTACTGGGGGTGCACTCGGTGGCGTGGGACGAGGCGCAGAAGATTTCCGGGAAAGACCCGGACTTTCACCGCCGCGACCTCTGGGAGGCGATCGAGAGCGGGAATCCCGCGGAGTACGAGCTGGGAATCCAGATCGTCGAGGAGGAGCGGGAACACGACTTCGACTTCGACCTCCTCGATCCCACCAAGATCATTCCGGAGGAGCTCGTCCCGGTGCAGCGCGTCGGACGGCTAACGCTCGACCGCAACCCGGACAACTTCTTCGCCGAGACGGAGCAGGTCGCTTTTCACGTCGGCCACGTGGTTCCGGGCATCGACTTCACCAACGACCCGCTGCTCCAGGGACGGCTCTTCTCCTACACGGACACGCAGCTGATCCGCCTGGGCGGGCCGAACTTCCACGAGATCCCGATCAACCGCCCGGTCGCCGAGGTCCACAACCTCCAGCGCGACGGCCACATGCGCCAGACCATCAACCGCGGGCGGGTCGCTTACGAGCCGAACACGCTCGGCGGCGGCTGCCCGATGCAGGCGGGCGCGGCGGCCGGCGGGTTCGTCACGTTCCCGGGAGCGTCGATCGACGCCGCCAAGGTTCGCGCCCGCTCGGAGAAGTTCTTCGACCACTTCAGCCAGGCAACCCTCTTCTACAACAGTCAGACGGAGGTCGAGAAGGACCACATCGTGCTGGCGCTGCGCTTCGAGCTCGGAAAGGTCGAGACGCTCGCCGTCCGGGAGCGGATGGTCGGGATGCTCGCCAACGTGGATCGCTCACTTGCGGCTCGCGTTGCCGAGGGCCTGGGGCTGCCCGGAATTCCGAAGGTCGAGTTTCCTCTCAACCACAGCTTTCCGGCGGACGCCGACCCGAAGGACTTTCAGCCGCGGCGAGGGAAGAGTTCGATCGAGCGGTCCGAGCCTCTCAGCATGGAGAACACGGTCAAGGACACGATCGCAACGCGGAAGGTCGCGATCCTCGCGGCCGACGGAGTCGACGGCGGTTCGCTGTCGAAGATGAAGCAGGCGCTGACGGCGGGCGGAGCGATGGGCAAGGTCGTGGCGCCCCACCTCGGAGTGATCCGAAGCTCGGGCGGAGGCGGGGTCCCCGTCGACTTCAGCCTCCTCACGGCTTCGTCGGTTCTCTTCGACGCGGTGTTCGTTCCGGACGGCGCCGCCAGCGCGGCCGCGCTCGCCGGCGAGCGGGACGCTCTCGAGTTCGTGGCGGAGGCCTACCGCCACTGCAAGGCGATTGCGGCGGTCGGCGCTGGCGTCGACCTGCTCCGCGCGGCTCCGGGAGTGGGGGAAGCGGTGGACGGCAACGACGATCCGGCCCTCATTGCCGGCGCGGACTCCTCGAAAGTCGGCCGGGCGTTCATCCAGGCCATCGCGAAGCACCGCAACTGGGCCCGCGGCGGCAGGGATGGAGCGCCGCCTCCGCCGCGCCCGGCGGCAAAGCCGGCGCGGAAAGCGTGACTTGGGGTGGGTCTGATCCCCGGAGGGAGTCAGATCCACATTTCTTCCCGGTACGCGCCGAACGCAGATCCGGATTCATCGCCGCTGGCCTCCACAAATCGGCACGAGGCCGAATCCATCGGCCCGTTTGGAATCTATTTCCCGGGTGAATCTGTTGAAACGGACGTCACCCGGAGGCCAACTTTGAGATCCCGCTTTGCGGTCGGACTCGTTCTCCTTCTCGTCTCGGGCGCTCTCGCTCTCGCGGAACCGCCGAAGCGCGCCACCGCCATTTTCGCGGGGGGCTGCTTCTGGTGCGAGGAAACCGCCTTCGAGGGGGTGCCCGGCGTCGTCGCCGTGATCTCGGGCTACATCGGCGGGCACGTCCCCAACCCGACCTACGAGCAGGTTTCGGCCGGAGTGACCGGTCACGCGGAGTCCGTCCAGGTCGTGTATGACCCGGACAAGATCACCTACGAGAAGCTCCTCGACATCTTCTGGCACAACGTCGATCCGCTCCAGGCGAACGCGCAGTTCTGCGATCACGGGAACCAGTACCGGTCAGCGATCTTCTACAGGGACGCTGCCCAGCAGAAGGCGGCCGAGGCTTCGAAGGCAAAGCTCGAAGAGGAAGACCGGTTCAGGGGGAAGATCGTGACGCAAATCGTCGCGGCCACGCAGTTCTACCGCGCCGAGGAGTATCACCAGGATTTCTACAAGAAGGACCCGATTCGGTACAAGACGTATCGATTGGGATGCGGCCGCGACGCCCGGCTGAAGGAGCTGTGGGGCGCGGCGGCGGGAGGACACTCGAAGTGAAGAAGACGATCCTGACGGTTGCAGCGATAGTTCTCGCGGCGGTTCCTGCGATCGCGCAGGAAACCGCGAGGCAGAAGGGCTGGGTCGCCGCGAACTTCCGGAAGCCGTCCGCGGCAGAGCTGCAGAAGAGGTTGACCCCGCTCCAGTTCGAGGTGACTCAGCGCGCCGGCACCGAACGCGCCTTCGCCAACGAATACGACGGCAACAAACGCCCCGGCATCTACGTGGACGTCGTTTCGGGCGAGCCGCTCTTTTCGTCGCTGGACAAGTACGACTCCGGAACGGGCTGGCCGAGCTTCACGAAGCCACTCGAGAAGGAGAACGTCAAGCCGAACAGCGGACTGCTGCTGGGGGGATTTCTCGGGATCGAGGTCCGCTCGGTGCACGCCGACTCGCACCTCGGTCACGTCTTCAGTGACGGGCCGCCGCCCGCCCACCTGCGCTACTGCATGAACTCCGCGGCGATGCGATTCATCCCGGCGGAGAAGCTCGTCGAAGAGGGATACGCGCAGTACGCCGGCCTCTTCCGGAACGCCAAACCGAAGAAGTAAGGCGGACGGTTCGCCCCTCAGGGTTTCGCGGCGGGCAGGTACTCGGCTGGTATCGGGTTGTCGGGCCGTTCGGCGTCCCAGGTCACCGAGGCGATCCACCACCGGCTCCCGTCGCGAAGAAGCTGGATCGAGTTGATCCCGCGCTCGAACGGCTTCGCATCCCCGGGTGCGTGGCGCGACTCGTATGTCGAGAAGACGTGGCAGACGTTGCCGAAGCAGTCGGTGCGCCGCGCGATCTCGCGCTCGTAGAACCCGGTTCCCGGAGTGCCCTTTTCCTTGCGCTCGGCGGCCGCCTTGCGGAGACGCTCCTCGAGCGCGTCCACGTCCATGACCGAGAACTCCGACGCCCCCGCGCGCTTGGGCGGAATGAACATTCCGACGTAGAGGTAGATCCGGCGCAGCCGGTCGAAGTCCGCGGAGGCGTCGGGCCCGTGGCTGACCGACGCGTAGAGCGCGGCGACGATCGCGTCGACCGACGCGGCGTCCGGCGGAGCCGGCGCCGGTCGCGACCGGACCGCCTGACCCGCCGCGGTTCCCGAGACGAGCAGTGCGCAAACAATCAGTCCCCGGAGCTTCATAGTCGGCCTCCTCGTCGAATTCCCGGAGGCTATCGCAGGACGTTCTAGACTTGACCGCGGGAGGGAAGCCCATGCGCATCCTGTCTCCCCGGATCCACGGCGTCATCGACCTGGTGACGGTCCTCGTCCTTCTCCTGGCGCCCACGCTCATCGGACTCGGCGGATCCCCCGCGGCCATCGCGTACTCGCTCGCGGCGATCCACCTGCTGCTGACCCTGTTGACGCGCTTCCCGATGGGTGTGTGGAAGACGATCCCGTTCGTCTACCACGGGATCGTGGAGCTCGTCGTGGGGATCGCGCTGCTGCTGCTCCCGTCGTTCGCGGGCTACGGCCCGGGATCGCCCGCGAAGCGGTTCTACCTCGTGATGGGAGCGGTCATCCTCGTCGTGTGGGCGTTGACCGCGTACCGCGGGTCGGAGGCGACTGCCGAAGCGTGACGCGGCGACCGGCCTCCATCGCTCTGTTGGCCGCGGTGGTGCTCGCGGCCGCCTGCACGACCGGTCCGAAGCCGGCGGCTCGCCCCGCACCCGACCGCGTGGCCCTCGCGGCGCGCGTGAAGGAGGAGCTCCTTTTCTCCTGGCGCGCCTACGAGCGGTACGCGTGGAGCCACGACGAGCTCAAGCCGGTGAGCCGCACGCCCCACGACTGGTACGGCGAGTCGCTCTTGATGACGCCCGTAGACTCGCTCGACACGCTCATCCTGATGGGACGCACGGAGGAGGCGGAAAAGGCGACCTCGCTCATCGTCGAGAAGCTCTCGTTCGATCGGGACGTAACGGTCAAGAACTTCGAAATCACGATCCGTCTGCTCGGAGGCCTGCTGTCCGGGTTCGAGCTCACCGGCGACTCCCGACTGCTCCTCCTCGCGGCCGAGCTGGGAACCCGGCTCCTCCCGGTCTTCGACTCCCCGACCGGGATGCCGTACATGTTCGTCAACCTGAAGACGGGCAAGACGAGCGGAACCCACACCAACCCCGCCGAGATCGGGACGCTGGTGCTGGAGTTCGGGACCCTGGCGCGGCTGACGAACAAGCGGATCTTTTTCGATAAGGCGAAGAACGCGCTGGTCCAGCTCTTCAAGAGGCGTTCGAAGATCGGCCTCGTGGGCGAGGAGATCGACGTCGAGACGGGGGAGTGGGTGAGCCCCGCGAGCCACGTCGGCGGCGGGATCGACTCCTACTACGAGTACCTGGTGAAGTGCGCGGTGCTGTTCGACGACGCCGATTGCCGCAGCATGGCGGCGGAGAGCCTGCGGGCCGTGAACGATCACCTCGCCGACGAGACGCCGACAGGACTCTGGTACGGCCAGGCCGACATGACCTCGGGAAAGCGCACCGCGACGGAGTTCGGCGCGCTCCACGCCTTTCTTCCGGCGGTTCTCGCGTTCGCGGGCGACGTCGGCCGCGCGCGCCGGCTGGAGGACTCGTGCTTCCGGATGTGGCAGCTCCATGGCATCGAGCCCGAGGTTTTCGACTATCAGACGATGAAGGCGACCTATCCCGGCTATCCGCTGCGCCCCGAGATCATCGAGTCGGCGTACTTCCTGTACCGGTACACCAGGGACCCGCGATACCTCGAAATGGGGCGCACGTTCTTCGAGAGCCTCGTCGCGCGCTGCCGCACCGACTCCGGCTACACCACGTTGAAGAGCGTCGTCACCGGCGAGAAGGGCGACCTGATGCCGAGTTACTTCCTCGCGGAGACGCTCAAGTACCTCTACCTCCTGTTCGCGCCGGAGGAGACCCTCGACTTCGAGTCGGTCGTATTCAACACCGAGGCGCACCCGTTCCGGCGGACGCACTGACGGCGGTCGGAAGGCCTCGCTAACGGGCGGGCAGACGCTTCTCCAGGTCTTTGACGCGCTTTTCGAGCTCTTCGATCCGCTCGCTCATGCGCGGAAACTCGTCCAGGTTGTCGATGACGGTGGCGTTGCCGCCGAAGTCGCGCCAGGTCCAAGGGTGCTTCCGCAGGGTGTCTTTCATCTCGCCGAGATCGATCGAACGCTCGCCGCCCTTGCGCTCTTCGACCGTGACCGAGAGCTTTCGAGACGCGCCTCCCCGGACCACGTCGAGCGCCACGGTTTCGCCCGCCTTCCGGTTCCGGATCCCGCGGGAGACGTCGCCGCTCCACCGCACCCGTTTTCCGTCCACCGCGGTGATCACGTCGCCGACCTCGACGCCGGCCTTCGCAGCCGGAGTGTCAGAACGCACGTCCGAGACGAGGACGCCCGCGTCCCTGGGCGCGCCGAAGTGGGCGCGCAGCTCCGGGGTGATCTCGACGAGCGTCACGCCGATGAATCCCCCCCGGCCCACGCGGACGATCACGGGGTCGTGGCCGTCGAAGTCGAAATCGAAGTTCCCGTCGTCCACGGACACGACGACGTTTTCGTCGGCGTCCGCCGGGTCGTCGGCGCGGTCGGACCGGACAGCCGTCGGGAGAAGGGTCAAGAGCGCCAGCAGGAGAGCGTTGACCGCGGACGTGATCATGTCGATTCCTCCAGAACCGGGAGACGGACGGACCCCGGAAAGGTTTCGCGACTCGCGCGAGACCCCGGGATCGCCGATGGATAGAATGTCCGCCCGATCCGCTTCGGCCCGGCCTCGGCCGGAGGAGGAAAAAAACGTTGCTCTCGAAAACAATCCGGATCTTCGCCCTGGCCGCCGCCACCTTCGCTTCCCGGCTCTTCGCCGGCGAGGGGATGTGGATGCCCGAACAGGTCCCCCAGCTCGCCCCGGAGCTCGTCCGGATGGGGCTGAAGCTGGACCCCCGGATGCTTTCCGACCTGACCGGCGACCCGATGGGCGCGATCGTTTCGCTCGGCGGCTGCAGCGCCTCGTTCGTCTCGCGCCAGGCGCTGATCGTGACGAACCACCACTGCGTCTACAACTACCTGCAATACAACTCGACCCCGGAAAAGGACCTGATCGAGAACGGTTTCCTGGCGAAGACGACGGCCGACGAGATCCCGGCGGCCCCGGATTCCCGGGTCTGGGTGACGACCTCGATCGAGGACGTCACGGCGCGCGTTCTTCCCCGCGCCGGGGAGAAGCTCTCGGACCTCGAACGCTTCCACCGGGTCGAGCGGCGCCGCAAGGAGCTGGTCCGCGAGTGCGAGAAGGGCGGGGGCGTACGCTGCACCGTCCCATCCTTCTTCGAGGGGTCGAAGTACTGGCGGATCCGGCAGCTCGAGATCCGGGACGTCCGGCTGGTCTACGCGCCGCCCCGGGGGATCGGGAACTACGGCGGGGAGGTGGACAACTGGATGTGGCCCCGGCACACGGGGGACTTCGGCTTTCTCCGCGCGTACGTCGGGCCGGACGGCAGGCCGGCCGACTTCGCGGCCGGGAACGTGCCCTACCGGCCGAAGCACTTCCTCAAGGTCTCGACGGCCGACGTCGACCCGGGCGACCTGGTGATGACCATCGGGTACCCCGGGAAGACCTATCGGTACGAGCTCGCGAGCGAGGTGCGGGAAGCGCAGGACTTCGACCTGCCGACGTCCATCCGTTACCGCAAGGAGCTCATCCGCATCCTCGAGGACGCCGGGAAGGCGAACAGGGACGTGGACATCCGCAACGCCGCGCGGGTTCGCGGTCTGCTGAACTACCTGAAGAAGTACGAGGGGACGCTGGAGGCCTTCGAGAAAGGGAAGCTGATCGACCGACGCGCCGCCGAGGAGAAGGAGCTCGCCGCGCTCGTCGCGGCGGATCCCGCGGCGCGGCGCCGCCACGAGGAAGCGCTGGCCGAGATCGCGAAGTGGAACGCGCGAGCGATGCAAACGCGGGACCGGGACGCCGTCCTCGAGTGGCTGGTGAGCGCGTCGCCGATGCTGTCCCAGGCGAACACCCTCTGGCGTCTCTCGGGCGAGCGGCGGAAGGACGACCTGGACCGGGCGGCCGGTTACCAGGAGCGCGACTGGAAGCGGCTGAACGCGGCGATCAAGCGCGCTCAGCGGACGATCGAGCCGGGCAGCGACCGCGCCGGGCTGCGCTTCTTTCTCATGGAGGCGGCGAAGCTCCCGAAGGGTCAGCGCATTCCGGCCGTGGACGAGGCGCTCGCCGCGGCCGGTATGGGGTCTGATCCCCGCAGGGGGTCAGATCCCTCCCCCGCGGCCGCGGTCGATTCGCTGCTCGACCGCCTCTACGGCGCCACGAAGGTCGGCGACGTGAAGGAGCGGCTCGCGATGTTCGACGAGTCGCGCACCCAGCTCGACGCCCGCAACGACGCGATGCTCCGGCTCGCGAAATCACTCCGGCAGACACTCGACGAGAAGGAGAGGCGGGACGAGGAGGTCGCGGGAGCCATGATGCGGCTGCGTCCCGAGTACGTCAGCCTGCTCCAGAGGCTCCGCAAGGGCCGCGTCTACCCCGACGCCAACGGGACGCTGCGGGTTTCCTTCGGCAAGGTGGAGGGCTACTCGCCGCGCGACTCCGTGCAGTATGCGGCGCAGACGAAGCTTTCGGGGATCGTGGAGAAGGAGACGGGGCGCAATCCGTTCGACAGCCCCGCGCTCCTACTCTCCGCTTCGACCGGGAGGAAGCTCGGTCCGTACGTCGACCCGGACCTGGGCGACGTTCCCGTCGACTTCCTTTCGAGCGGCGACATCACCAACGGGAGCTCGGGGTCGGCGACTTTGAACGCCGCGGGCGGGCTCGTGGGCCTCGCGTTCGACGGCAACTACGAGGCCATGGGTTCGGACTACCTGGTCAATCCCAGCGTGACGCGCACGATCCACGTCGACATGCGGTACATCCTCTGGGTGATGGACGCGATCGCCGGCGCGCACAACCTGATCCGCGAGATGGGGCTCCCGGTGCACTTTTCCGCGAAGGACGTCGCGACGAAATCGCCGGCGCGCTGAGGCCGCGCGCTACCGCAGCTGCGCGGCGAGGAAGCTGGCGATCCGCTCGTAGTACCCGGCGAGCGGTGGGTTGTGTCGACCGTCGGGGACCGGCACGAGCTCGTGGGAGACGCCGACCTCGCTCGCGCGGGCGGCGAGCGCCTGCGCCACGGAGAACGGCGTGATCTCGTCGGCCGTGCCGTGGACGATCAGGATCGGCGGCTCCCCGCGCCCGCGTTTCCTCCTTGCGGAGATCTACGGAACAGCGGGACTCCGCGTCGTCAGGCGATCTCGCCCAGACGTCCGGCCTGGTAGTCCTCGAACGCCTGCACGATCTCCGCGCGCGTGTTCATCACGAACGGACCGTAGCGGGCGACCGGTTCGTTCAGCGGCACGCCGCCGATGAGAAGCACCCGCAGGGCCGCTCCCGGCGCCGCTTCGATCCGGATCGCGTCGCCGTCCGGCGCGAACTGGACCATCTCGTGGCGGCGGGCCGACCGGAGGTCCGACCCGAAGATGCCCTCTCCCTCGACCACGTACGCGAACGTGTTGTACTCGGGCGGAGCGGGTTGCTCGAGAGATGCGCCCGGGGCGAGCTCGTAATCGAAGTAGAAGATCGGAGTCCGGGTCTCGATGACGGCGCCCTTGCCGAATGCCTCGCCCGCGATCACCCGCGCGGTCACCTTCCCGTCCGCGCTCTTCGCGACCGGGATTCCGGACGCCGGGATCTCCTGGTAACGCGGTTTCGTCATCTTGTCGCGCGCCGGCAGGTTCACCCAGAGCTGGAACCCGTGCATCCGGCCGCCCGACTTCGCGAACGACGGCTCGGGCATCTCGGAGTGCACGACTCCGGATCCCGCTGTCATCCACTGAACGTCGCCGGGTCGGAGCTGCCCGCGGTTGCCCTGCGAGTCCTTGTGCTGCATCGCCCCGGAAAGCAGGTACGTCACGGTCTCGAAGCCGCGGTGGGGATGGTCCGGCGCCCCCTTCGCTTCGTTCGGCCCGAGGTCGGACGGGCCCATCTCGTCCAGGAGGAGAAAGGGATCGAGGTGGTCGAGCGAGGGGGAGGGGAACGCACGGTGGACGAGGAACCCCGCCCCCTCCAGCGTCGCGACCGCGGGGATGACTTTGGTTACGGATCGGCTTTTCATGGTCGTTCTCCCGATTCGGATGGCAGAAACGATGCTGCCAGGGGGAAATACTCCAGCCGGACGGAATTGGATTCCTCGCATATAACGCACCTGCCGTGGACAACGTCTGCCACACGCTCGCCGGCGCGGTGCTCGGCCAGGCCGGGATGAAGCGGGTCACCCCGCTGGCGATGGCGACCCTTCTCGTCGGAGCCAACCTGCCCGACGTCGACGCGGTGACCTACGTCTTCTCGGACTCCCCGACGTCCTTCGCCTTCCGGCGCGGCTGGACGCACGGTGTGCTCGCGATGGCCGTCCTTCCGCTTGCGCTCGCAGGGGCTATGGTCGCGTGGGACCGATTCGTGCGCCGGCGCCGACACCCCGAGAAGATCCCGGCGCGTTTTACCGCTCTCCTCCTGGTCGCGTTCGTCGCCATCCTGTCGCACCCCCTGCTCGACTTCCTGAACACGTACGGCGTCCGGTTTCTGTACCCGTTCTCGAAACGCTGGTTCTACGGCGACGCCCTCTTCATCGTGGACCCGTGGGTCTGGATCGCGCTGGCGGTGGGCATCGGCTGGACGGCGTTGCGCCGCCGCCGCCGCCACGCCCATCCCGAGACACCGGCGCGCGTCGCGCTCGGCGCGACGGCGGTGTACGTGGCAGCCATGCTGGTCTCGAGCGCCGTCGGTCGCGGTCTCGTGACGCGCGCGGCGGATGCAACGGGACTCTCGGCCGGCCGGGTGATCGTCTCCCCGCTGGCGCTCGATCCCCTCCACCGCACCGCCTCGATCGAGGTCCCCGCCGGGTATCGCTTCGGGACGCTCGGCTGGCTCTCCCGGCCGACCGTCTCGCTCGCGCCCGCGTTTATCGCCCGAAACGATCGCGACCCCTTTTCCGAGGCCGCGGCGCGGACGCCCGACGGCCGGAAGTTTTTGGTCTGGGCCCGATTTCCCTACTTCGTCGTCGACCGGGAGGGGGACGCCGCCGTCGTCACGATCCACGACGCGCGCTACCCCGGGGAGTTCGGTTCGTGGGCGGTCGTGAGGGTGAGCGTCCCCGCTACCGCCGGAACCCGATCTCCGTAGAAGAACGGATCTCCCCTTGAAGCCCTTCGTCGAGGGACTGCTCGCGGGCTACGGGATCTCGATTCCGGTCGGGGGAATCGCTCTCCTCATCCTGGACACCGGGCTCCGGTTCGGATTCCGGCGAGCCTTCTTCGCGGGCGCCGGCGCCGCCACCGCGGACCTGCTGGGCGCGCTCGCGGTCGCCGTGGCCGGCGGGATCATCGCGGATGCCCTCGCTCCGATCGCGGGAGTCCTGCGGGTGGCGAGTGGGCTCGCGCTGGTCGCGATGGGACTCTGGGGATTTCTTCGCAACCGGCGGACGGCGCCGCCCGTGGCGCCCGCTGCGCGGCCGCGCGAGGCCGGCGATGTCCGCACGTACATCCAGTTCATCGGTCTCACGATCGTGAACCCGATGACCGTTGCGTATTTCGCGGCGTTCGTCCTCGGGCGGGGCGCGGACGAGCTCTCCCGGTGGGATGCGCGCGCCGCGTTCGTCGCCGGGTTCGCGCTCGCGTCGTTCTCGTGGCAGACGCTCCTCGCCGCATTCGGCGCGGTGACGCACCGCTTCCTGCCGCCGCGGACTCAGAGGGTCGTCAGCGCGATCGGCAACCTCCTCGTCGCCGCGCTCGGAGCCCGGATGCTGGCATCCGGTCTGCTACGATCTTCGCCATGAAGACGTCCCGTGCCGCGGCCCTCGCACTCTTCGGCGGGCTCGCCTTCGCATCGGCCGTTCCGGCCGCTCCGCGCGAGGTCCTCCCCTGGGTGGAGGACTTTCCGAAAGCGGTCGCGCAGGCGCGCGCGAAGAACGTTCCGATCTTCGTGGAGGCCTGGGCTCCCTGGTGACACACGTGCCGCTCGATGAGGGCCTACGTCTTCACGGATAAGGCCCTCGGGCGGTACGCTGGACAGTTCGTCTGGCTCTCCCTGGACGTCGAAAAGGCCGAGAACGCGCGGTACCGGAAGCAGTACGCGACCGACGCCCTCCCCATGTTCTTCGTGCTGGATCCGAAGACCGAGAAGGCGGTGCTCCGCTGGGTCGGCGGCGCCACGGTGCCGCAGCTCCAGAAGATCCTCGCGGACGGCGCCGCGGCGGTGAAGGGAACCGGACGCGAGGTCGAGACTTCGTTCGCGCGCGCCGAGAGGTTCTACGGCGAGGGCACCTACGACAAGGCGGCGGTCGCTTACCGCGAGGCGATCGCGGAGGCGCCCGCGGGCTCCCCCCGATATGGACGCTCGGTGGAGTCGCTCCTCTTCTCGCTGTACCAGACGAAGGACTACGCCGGCTGCGCGAAGACCGCCCGCGACGCATACCCGCGGCTTTCCCGGACGACCTCCGCCGCAAACGTCGCGGCGAGCGGGCTCTCCTGCGCGCTCGAGCTTCCGAAGGAAGATCCGTCGCGCGCGGGCCTCGTCTCCTCCCTCGCTCCGATCGCGCGCGCCCTCCTCGCCGCGAAGCGGCGGGACATCGCGGCCGACGACCTGTCTTCGGTCTACGAGACTCTGGCCTCGGAGCGGGAGGACGCCGGCGACGAGGCCGGAAAGAAGAAGGTTCTACAGGAACGCGCGACGTTTCTCGAGGCCGCCGCCGCCCGGGCAAAAACTCCGGACGCTCGCGCGGTGTTCGACTCGCACCGCCTCGGGACCTACCTGGAGCTCGGCGAGCCCGCGCGCGCGCTTCCGATGCTCCTGGCGTCCGAGCGCGACCTGCCTGACGATTACAACCCTCCGGCGCGCCTGGCGCTGACCTACAAGGCGCTGAAGCGCTACGACGACGCGATCGCGGCTTCGGACCGCGCCCTTCTGAAGATCTACGGTCCCCGCAAGATCGGTGTCCTGCAGACGCGCACCGACATCTACAAGGAGATGGGGAACATCCCGGAAGCCCGTAGGACGATGCAGCAGGCGGTGGAGCTCGCGGAGTCTTTACCGGAGGGGCAGCGATCGGAGAAGTTCATCGCCTCACTGAGAAAAAAACTGGAAGCCCTCTGAGCTCGAGTGTCTAAAGAAAATGTAGGGTCAGGATTTATCCTGACCCCAGGTGCTCTATTGGCGAAAAGGCCGGGCTGGCAAGCCCGGCCTTGGTGCTTTCTGGGAAGACGCTGCAGCCGCTACCGGTAAACAAGAGGCCGGGCGTTTCCACGCCCGGCCTTGAGCTCATTCAGTAGAACACCCGGTGTCAGGTTAAAACCTGACCCCACGGATTCTTTCGGCTCTCTGGGGAACTTTCCCGGCTCTTACTGCTTCCTGGTGTACGTAATCTCCATCATCTTGAACATCTTTCCATCAGGGCCGGGTGACCACATCTCGAACACGTGGTGGTCGTTGTCCACGACCTTGATGACTTCCTTGAACGGCATCGTCTTCTTCTGCATCGGATCGTCCATTGTCCCGGTGAAAGTCATCGTCTTGCCGGAGGGGTCCGCCTTCCCGGTCGACTTCATGATGCCCGTGTTCATGCTGTCCATCCAGTTGCCGACGTACTCCTTCTTGTAGAGGTCGTACCCGGTGTAGCCCATCCCGATGAAGGGCTGGCCCATCATGTTGCCCTCGAACTTCTGCTCCAGGAAACGGCCGCCGAGAGTCATCTTGTTCTCCGCCGTGCCGGTGCTCTCCTGCGGAGCAGCGCCCGGCGCCATCCACATCTTGGCGTTGGTGTCCCACGTGCCGACGAACTGCTCCAGCGCCTTGTGCTCCGCGGCCGGCGTCGAGTACTTCGCCATCTCCTCCATCATCGCTTTCTCGTCCATGGCAGTGCCTGCGGCCGGCTTTGCAGATTTGGCCTTCTCGTCGGCGCCGATTGCGAGAGCGGCGACGACGACGAGGAGAGCGAGGCCGGCGAGGATTCCCTTGGTCCTGGATTTCATGCTGATCCTCCTATTGCCTCCGAGCGGAGGCGCGAAGTTGGGAGTTCCGGGAGGAGATTCTATCTACGGAGGGAGTATCAAAGAAAAGGCCAGGAACCCGTGAGGCTCCTGGCCGTCGAATCGAACGGGGAAAAGGGTTTAGCGCCCGGGAGCGCCCTGCATCCCACGGCGGCCGAAGCGCTCTTT
The DNA here is from genome assembly GCA_963765835.1 of uncultured Acidobacteriota bacterium. Classification (GTDB taxonomy): domain Bacteria; phylum Acidobacteriota; class Thermoanaerobaculia; order UBA5066; family Gp7-AA6; genus Gp7-AA6. Next base: position 171,003 of record CAVXYF010000016.1, read on the forward strand.
GCGCTTCTGCTTCATCGTGTCGAGCTTTTCCTTCTGCTCGGGGGTCAGGATGGTGCGGATTTCTTCCATCGTGCTCTTCCGCTCGGCGCGGAGGGCTTCCCGGTCCGCCTGCACCTTCAAGTACGCGGCGCCGACCGCGGCGCTGTCGGGGGACGAACCCTCGGAGAGCTCGTGGAGGGCCTGCCAGTTGGCGCGAGCCCGCTCACGCAGCGACTCGAACGTCGCCTGGCGCGACTCCATGATCCGCTTGACGTCGGCCTTCTGCGACTCGGTCAGGTCGAGCTTGGAGAGACCCCGCATCCCGAATCCGTGGCCTCCTCCCATCTTCCCCATCTTTCCGTGACCATGGCGCCCGTCCTGCGCGGAGGCCATCGCGACACCCAGAGTGAACAGCAGCGCCGTCGCGGCGGCGAGCTGACGAATTCCAACTTTCTTCATGGCTTCAGTCTCCTTTACAAACCATCTGACGATTCCGGTGGCTGACTCGTTTACGCCATTTCCCTGTCATCCTGAGCGAAGCGAACGAACGACGCCCCCTCCTCAGGATGACAAGGTGGGGGGAAGATCCTTCGTCGCTGCGCTCCTCAGGATGACAACACGCCGGCTGCACTATTCTTCCGGCTCGCACCATGACCCTGCTCGGCTACCGAAATCCAGCCCGCCGCATCGTGGGCGCCGTCCGGGGGCTCGTACGCCCTACCCGCGGAAGGTCGAGCCCGCGTCCGACGGCGGTCATCGGGCATCGCGGAGTTCCGGAAGAAGCGGCGGAGAACACCATCGACTCCTTCGCGAAGGCGGTGGAGGCGGGCGCGGACGCGATCGAGACGGACGTCTGCGTCACCCGGGACGGACGTTTCGTCCTGTGGCACGACTGCCAGCCCGACGGCGGCGTCGCTCTCTTCCGGCAGACCGGAAGGGAGGGCTATCTCTACGAGCCGGACGTGCCGGCGGTCGGATCCCCCTGGCGCAAGCCGGTCTGCGAGCTCGATCTGGAGGACATGCGGCGCCACTACGGGTACGTTCTCTGCGAAGGGGAGCGCGGGCCGGGGCGGCGAGTCCCGTTCATCCTGCTCGACGATCTCCTCGAGTGGATGCGGACGGAGGAACGACTCGGGCTCGTCTGTCTCGACGTCAAGCTCGGCGAGAAGGAGACTGCGAGCGCCCGGGACCTGGCGAAGTTCCTCCGGGAGGCGCGGCGATCCGGACGCATTCCCGAGAGAGTCCGCGTCGCGGTGCTGTGCCCGGAGCGGGAAATCCTGCAGGCACTCCTGACCGAGGCGCGGCGGGAACCTCTGGGTCGGGGGACCAGCATCTTCGCGGACTTCGAGTTTCCCGGCGCACTCGACTTCGCGAAGCGGTTCGGGGCGGACTGCGTCAGCTTCGGCGTCCGACGCCGGCTGTGGGCGGATTTCCGTGACGAGCTCGGAAAGATTCTTACCGCGCGCGACGCCGGCCGGATCGGGTCCGTCATCGTGTGGACCGTCAACGACGAGAAACGCCTTCGGGAGCTGGTCAGGTACGGCGTCGACGGAATCCTGACCGACAAACCCCGCCTTCTCCGCCGGATCGTGTCGGAACGGAGTCCGCCTGCGTGAGGAGCCGGTTCCGGGTCGAGCCGCCCGCGCCCTACTCACTCGCCCTGACCGCACAGCGATACGCCCGGTTTCCGGATCCGGTGGATCGCTTCGACGGCCAGACCTATCGCCGTCTCCTTCCAGCGGGCCGCGGCGCCGTCCTCGTCACGGTCGAACAGGCCGGGGGAGCGGACGACCCGAGCCTGCAGGTCACGGTCGAGGGAGCGGCCGCGTCGTCGAAAGGCGCCGAGGCCGCGGCGCGCAAGCTCGTCGGGGGAGCCCTCGGCGCGGCCGCCGACCTCCGCCCCTTCTACCGCGTGGCGCGACTCGACCCGCTTCTCGCTCCGCTCATCCGGCGATTCCGAGGACTCCACATTGCCGGGTATCCCACGCTGTGGGAGGCCCTCGTGACTGCGGTGCTCGCGCAGCAGGTCAACCTGGCCTTTGCGTTCGCTCTCCGCTCGGACCTCTCTCTCGCGTTCGGCCGGAAGGCGCGCCTGCGCGGAGAGACCTTCACCTCCTTTCCGACCCCGAAGAGGGTGGCGCGCGCGGGCGAGGCGGGCCTCGAGGGCTTCCGCCTGTCGAAGAACAAGATCTCGGCTCTCGCGCGACTCGCGACGGCGTTCGCGAGCGGCGAGCTCACGGAGGACGAAGTCGCGCTTCTCCCGGACGAAGCGGCCATCGAGCGGCTCTCGTCCCTGAAAGGAGTGGGCACGTGGACCGCGGAGACCGCGCTTCTGCGCGGGCTCGGACGGCCGGACGCGTATCCCGCGGGCGACCTGAGCGTCGTGAAGTACCTGGCGGAAACTCTTTTCGAGCACGGCCGTAGAGGGACCGAGACGGAAATGCGGACATACGCCGAGAAGTGGCGTCCCTGGAGAGGACTGGCATTGGTCTACGCATGGGCGGAGCTCGCCCGGCGGGAGCGCGCCGGGGAATCGCAACGCAAGCGGAGGATGAAATGAAGCTGGGTCGTTTCGCGGTCGTTTTCCTCTCGGGCGCAACGCTCCTGGCGCAGGCCGATCCGAACGCGCCGCAGCAGGCTCCTCCCGCCGAGAAGGCGAAGCCCGCGGTTCCGGGCTCGCAGGTCGCCCCGCCTCCGAAGGTCTCGGACGAGTCGGCGAAGCCGGTCGCGAAGAAGGAGGCGCCGCTCTCGGAGCTGCCGTACACGCCGAGCCTCGACCTCTCGGCGATGGACCGGTCCGCCGACCCGTGCACCGACTTCTACCAGTACGTCTGCGGCGGCTGGATGCAGAGCGAACCCCATCCCGGCGGACCAGGCGGCTGGAGCGTCTACGGCAAGCTCGCCCAGGACAACCAGCAGTTCCTCTGGGGGATCCTCGACGACGCGGCGCGAGCCCGCCGCCGGCCGCAACGCGACGCAGCAGAAGATCGGAGACTACTTCGCGGCGTGCATGGACGAGACCGCGAATCGAGAAGCTCGGCGCGGCGCCGCTTCGCCCGGTCCTCGACGAGATCGCCGCGCTGAAGAGCACGCGCGACCTCGCGCTCCTGCTCGCCAGAGAGCACCTGCGCGCCTCGAGCAGCGGCTCCTCTTCGGCTTCGGCGTCCCAGCAGGACTTCGCGGACGCAACGCAGGTGATCGCCTTCGCGGCGGCCGGCGGGCTCGGGCCTGCCGGACCGCGACTACTACACGAAGACCGACGCCAAGTCGAAGGAGATCCGCGCCGAAGTACGTCGCGCACGTCGGCGCGGATGCTGGAGCTGACCGGCGAGTCGAAGGCGGAAGCCGCCGCTCACGCGAAGGCCGTGATGGGGATCGAGACCGCGCTGGCGAAGGCATCGCTGACCCGCGTGGAGCAGCGCGACCCCTACAAGCTCTTTCACAAGATGACGCCGGCGCAGCTGAAGGCGCTCGCGCCCTCGTTCGACTGGACGCGGTACCTCGCGGCGGGAGACCTCGGAGCGATCGCGACGATCAACGTCACCGAGCCCGCCTTCTTCAAGGCCATGGATTCCCAGATCAAGACGGTCAAGCTCCCCGACTGGAAGGCCTACCTGCGCTGGCACGCCGTGAACGCGCGCGCGGACTACCTGTCGAGCGCCTTCGTCACCGAGGACTTCAACTTCTACCGCCGCTACCTCCGCGGCGTCACCGAGCAGCCGGCCGCGCTGGAAGCGGTGCGTGCGTCTCGTCGACCGCGACCTGGGTGAGGCGCTGGGGCAGGAGTTCGTCCGCCGGACCTTCGCGCCGGATACGAAGCAGAAGACGGTCGACATGACGCAAGCGGATCGAGGACGCGATGGAGAAGGAGATCCAGGCCCTCGACTGGATGACCGACGCCACGAAGGGGCGCGCCCTCGAGAAGCTGCACGCGATCGCGAACAAGGTCGGCTACCCGGAGAAGTGGCGCGACTACTCGGCGGTCGAGGTCAAGCGCGGCGACTTCTTCGGCAACGTCGCGAGCGCGACGACCTTCGAGTCGCTGCGGCAGCTGCAGAAGATCGGCAAGCCCGTGGACCGCGGCGAGTGGGGGATGACGCCGCCCACCGTCAACGCGTACTACAACCCGCAGATGAACGACATCAACTTCCCCGCCGGCGTCCTGCAGCCGCCTCTCTACGATCCGAAGATGGACGACGCGCCGAACTACGGAAACACCGGCAGCACCATCGGGCACGAGCTGACGCACGCCTTCGACGACGAGGGGCGGCAGTTCGACGCGCAGGGAAACCTCAAGGACTGGTGGACGGCCGAGGACGCGAAGAAGTTCGAGGAGCGGGTGAACTGCATCCGGGATCAGTACGCGCAGTACACGATCGTGGACGACATCAAGATCAACTCGAAGCTGACGTCGGGCGAGGACGTCGCGGACCTCGGCGGCACGCTGCTCGCCTATATCGCGTGGAAGGACGCCACGGCGGGCGCGACCCTGGAGTCGAAGGATGGCTTCACGCCCGACCAGCGCTTCTTCATCGGGTTCGCGCAGTGGGCGTGCAACGACCAGCGTCCCGAGAATCTGCGCGTCAACGCCATCACCAACCCCCACTCACCCGGCAAGTACCGCGATCAACGGGATCGTGGCGAACCTGCCCGAGTTCCAGAAGGCGTTCTCCTGCGAGGCGAGCGAGCCGATGGTGCGCGCGAAACCCTGCCGCGTGTGGTGAAGTGGGGGTCAGGTCTCCACTTACCACTTTGCCCGGAACCCGCTGTCGCGGAAAAACTTGGCTGCGGCTTGCAGCCGGAAGTACCCCTGGCGCACCTTCGAGGCTTGCGACGGCACGACTCTGACTCCGGGGGGTACTTCGGTCACCGGGTGCGATGCAACCACTGACCGGCTTCGAGTTGGGAGCAGAGTGGCAAGTGGAGACCTGACCCCTATTTCGAAGTGACGGCGGCGCCTCGCTTCACGATCCGGACGGTCATCAACGTGCGCCCTTTTTCGCGGGGCGCGGGCTCGGCCACCGCCGTCGCGACCCACGACTGGCCCGTCTCGTCCCGGTAGCGCCACACGGCGCGCGCGGCGCCGGGCGAGGACGCGGCGACAGCCGCAGCCGAGGTATCGCGCGACCAGCCCTTCGCCGCGGGGATGGCGGCCCCGAGTTTCGCGAGCACTTCCTGCGCCGAAAGGTCGGTCCGCACGAGCCACTGCGTCTCCCACCGGTCGCGGTTGCCCTCGTGCGAGACCACCGTGCGCTCGAACTGACGGACTGCGTCGTACGCGCCGCGCAGGTGGCGGTCCGCCAGCATCGCGCGGACGTATCCGCCCTCGGGTCGCCAGTCGTACTCGAGGGTCGTGGCGGCGACCTGCGCGTCGCCCTTGCCGAAGAGCCGCTCGATGACGTGCAGCGAGCCGTCGATTCCGGAGGAGAGCCCCGCCGCGGTGATGATCTTTCCGTTGTCCACGAAACGCCGGTTGCGGACGACGCGGGCCTTCGGCGCCGCCTTCTGGAGCTCGTCGATCAGGCCGGCGAACGTGGTCGCTTCGAGGCCGTCGAGCAGGCCGGCCCTCCCGAGGAAGAACGCTCCGTTGCAGACCGACAGGACGATCTCCGCGTTCTTCGCGGTTTCGCGGACCCACTGCTGGACGGCTGGATTGTCCATGTGCTCGTCCACCCCGCCGCCCGGCAGAACGAGAACGTCCGCCTTCGGGGCGTTCGCGAAGGTGTACTTCGGGTTGACGCTCATCCCCATCGCTGTCGTGATCGGGCCGGCCTTCGGGGCGACCGTGTAGATCTCGAAAGCCGGCTGATGCTCGCCCGCCATCGCGTGGCCGAACACCTCCCACGGACCGGTGTAGTCGATGATCTGCACCCCCTCGAACACGAAGATGGCGAGATTCCGTGGACGGTGTGCGGACGCATGGCTCGTCGGGTGATCCTCCGCGGCCAGCGGAAGAGCGAACGCCGCGAGGGTGATGACGGCGAGCGCGGCGGCGACGACCCGGTGACGGTTGCGCAGAGAGTTGGTCATTGGAGTCTCCTGGCGCGGAGGATGGATGGGACGGGCCCGGGCCGTCTTGAACGGATCTGACTTCGGGGGACGGGGACGGCGCGAAACCCGGGGAGCGAAACCTCCGTACGACCCAGCGGGGACATGGCGACTTCGTTTCTGCCACCCGGCCGCTTTCACGGACGGATCCTGGGAGCCCGGGCAACCTCCGGCGTCCAGATGACGGAGGCGCGGATCGAGCCCGGCCGCGAGCTGCCGAGACACTCCCATCCGCTCGCCTTCTTCTGCCTGCTGGTCGAGGGCGGCTACCGGGAAGACTCCGGCTCCCGCTCCCGCTGGTATCCGCCGTTCTCGGTCGCGTTCCACCCGCCCGAGGAACCGCATCGGTCCGAAATCGGCGCCGCGGGGGCGCGGGTCTTCAACGTCGAAATTCCGACGCGCTGGCTCGACGCCTCGGGTGGCGCCCTGATGCGGCCGCTCGCCGACCGACGGGGCGGTGCGTTGACCTGGCTGGCCGCGCGGTTGTTTCGGGAGTATCGCGACGGACTGCCCGGGCCCCCGATGGCGCTGGAAGCGCTCGTCTGGGAGATGCTGGATCTGACCGGAGGCGCCGCCCGTTTGAGCGACCGGCATCGCCCGAGCTGGCTGTCCCGGGCGATCGACCGGATTCAGTCCGACTTTCGGTGCAGCCTGCGCATCTCCGACGTCGCCGCGGGGGTCGGGACGCATCCGGCTCACCTCTCCCGCGTCTTTCGGGACCGCATGGGCCTCCCGATCGGCGACTACGTCCACCGGCTGCGGGTCCGTTACGCCGTCGAAGAGCTCAGCCGGCCCGGCGCGCGGGTCGCCGACGTCGCGGCCGCGGCCGGATTCGCGGACCAGAGCCACCTCACGCGCGTCTTCAAGCGCGTGACCGGGGTGACTCCGGCAAAGTTTCGCAGGCTGTCGCCGGCGTCCCTCAGTGCCGGTGTCTCTCCCCGGACTCGTCTTCCGGCTCGACCTTGATGAGCATCCGCATCCACGGATGGATGCAGCACTGAAAGCTGTGGTTGCCAACGCTCAGGCCTTTGAGGTTCAGCTTCGCCCCCGGCGGCAGGGGAGCGGCCGTCGCACACTCCGGCGCGAAGAGCAATGTTCCGTTCAGATCCGTGACGAAACCGCCTCCGAAGTTCGCGACCTCCGTGAACGTGTGAACCCGGCCCCCTTCGTTCCTGACGGAAACGTCCTCGTCGGGGTCGATCCGGAAGTACGTGGGGGACATCCGCCAGCCGGGATGTCCGACGGGGCTCCCCGCGGATAGCGGCGAAAACAGATACGCGCCGAACTCTTCGAACGAGACGACGCCGCCCCTGAGCGTGCACCCACCGGTGGGTTCCCAGGCCGGGTCGTTGGGATCGCAGTCGTCCAGGACGCGGACGCTCTCGCTCTTTCCGCCCTTCTTCTCGTCGGCGAGGGCCGCCGAGGCCGCCAGAGCGCCCACTCCCACCAACAGGGCCACCACGAAGATTTTTCGCATACGAGACCACCCCTTTCTCGTACGCGAACTTACCGTCGCGGTCGGCGTCTGGCCGCGTCTTGAGCAGTCTCTAAGGTTTTTCCCGGTTGTTCGAACGACCCGCGCTATTTCTCGCTGATCTGGATCGAGCCGTTGCGCGTCGAGAGCTCGAGGCGCGGCCCGCCGCCATGGACCTTCTGCTCGTAAACGCGCTCCTGCCCGCTCCCGAGCGTCTCGTCCAGGGGGAACGCGGCCTTCAGCGTCCCGCGCCGCTCCACGCGTGCGTCCAGGTCGAACCCGGCCGCTCTCGGCACCGTGATCTCGATGTCGCCCTTGTACGTCTCCAGCCGGCTGGCCGCGAGCCGCGCGAACTCGACGCGCACGTCCCCCTTGTGCGTCGTCAGCTCGAGCCCGCCGTCGTGCGCCTTCACGTCCACGTGCCCCTTGTGGCTGGAGATCCGGATCTCCGAATGCAGGCCGGTGACCGCGATCTTCGACTTGTGGTCCTCGACGTCCAGCCGCGCGGTTCGCGGGATCCGGACCCGGTAGTGGATGAAGGGGTGCGCGCTGCACGTCGCGTTGAACCCGTCGACGTGGAACGGAATCGAGGGGAAGGCGTCCAGTTTCTCGTAGTTGGACTGCACCTCGAGCCGCGCGGGGGTCGTCTCGACGTCCACCCGGGTCAGCCGGACGCGTTCGGACTGATGGGCGTCGGTGCCGCACGTGGTGTCCGCCTCGATGCGGGCGAAGAGGTCGGCCCGGGGCTGGTCCCATGTCTCCACCTGGATGGAGCCCTTGAAGGTCCGGATCGCGACCGTGCCGTGGGAATCGAGCGCGACCGTCCGGCGGATCTCGCGGAAGTCCTGCGCGGAGGCCGTGGCGGGGATCGAGGCGAGACCGAAGACGAGGACGAGACCGGCGAAGGCTTTGGACATGGCAGCTCCTCCGGAGGAATAGACGGAGGAGCCGGGATTAGGTTACCCGCTAGGCGACTGCCGGGGCGGTAGTCAGCCGGCAGCAGTCCCGGGGCTCGGTCAGCATTCCGTCGCCAAAGACCTCGGATTCCTGCACGTGGACGAAAAAGAGGGTGTGGGGCTCGGCGTGCTCGATGCCGTTGCGGCCGCACTTTGGACAGCGGTCCACGCGCCCCTCGAGCGGCACGTCGATTCCCCGTGAGAGCGCGGTGAAGTCCTGGAGTGTGACCATGACCTCGACTACTGCAAGGGTCGTTCCGCGAATGCAGCGATTCAGCGTTGACCCCAATTCAGCGATTCACGAATCAGCGTTTCACCCACTTCTTGCCGGGGCGGGCGCCCCTCTTCGGCGGCCGAAAAGGCTTCTGGGGCGGGGGAGCGGCGAAGCTCGGGATTTCCCGCTCGTCCTCTTCCGGTCCCGCCGCAGCCTGCGCCATCTTCACGGCTGCGGCCGCGACGTCCATGACGTCGAACTCCTCGGCGAGGGACTCGACCACCGACCGCACGTCGTCGAAGCCGCCGGCCACCACCCGCTCGCGGAGCGCGCCCTTCGTGCGCTCCAGCCGGCGCGCGCGCATGTCCGCCACCGTGGGAACCCTCGCGATCTCGATCCTCTGCTTCGTGAAGGCTTCGATGTTCCGCAGGAGGCGGTGCTCCCGCGGTTCGGCGAGCGTGATCGCCACGCCCGCCCGCCCGACCCGACCCGTCCGGCCGATGCGGTGCAGGTAGCCCTCCGCGGCCGACGGCACGTCGTAGTTGACGACGTGCGACACCCTCTCGATGTCGAGTCCGCGCGCCGCGACGTCCGTCGCGACCAGGAGGTCGATCTTCCCCCCGCGGAACGCGGTCATCACCCGATCGCGCTCTCGCTGCGCCAGACCGCCGTGGACCGCCTCGGTCCGGTAGCCGTGGGCCTGGAGCGTCTCCGTGAGCTCGTCGACCTCGATCCGCGTCCGGCAGAAGACGATGGCGGACGTCGGGTTCTCCGCGTCGAGCACCCGGGCGAGCGCTGCCGGCTTCTGCGCCCGGGGGACGATGTACGCGACCTGCCGCACCCGCGGGGCCTTCCCGGGCGCGACCCTCTCGCGCGCGATCGTCACCCGCGCCGGGTTCTTCAGGTGCCGCTCCGCGATGGAGCCGATCCGGGGCGGCATCGTGGCGGAGAAGAGCGCGGTCTGACGTTCGCCGGGCGTCGCCTCCAGGATCGCCTCCAGGTCCTCCGCGAACCCCATGTCGAGCATCTCGTCCGCCTCGTCCAGGACGAGGATCCGCACCGAGTCGAGGCGGAGCGTGCCGCGCCGGATGTGGTCGAGCGCCCGGCCCGGCGTCGCGACGACGACGTCGACGCCGCGCTTCAGCGTCCGGATCTGCTGGCTCATCGCCGCGCCGCCGTACACCGCGGCCACGTGGACACCCAGCTTGCGGCCGTACTTGTGCACGGCCTCGGCGACCTGCATGGCGAGCTCGCGGGTCGGCACCAGCACGAGCCCGGCCGTGCGGCCGCGCGGGCCCGGCTCCTTTGCGATCCGCTGCAGCATCGGCAGGGCGAAGGCGGCCGTCTTTCCGGTCCCGGTCGCGGCCTGCCCGAGCATGTCCGAGAGGCCCAGCAGCGGCGGGATCGCGGCGGTCTGGATGGGGGTCGGTTCCTCGTAGCCGAGCTCCGTCAGGACGGCGAGGATCTCGTCGATCAACCCGAGCGTCGCGAAGGGATTGGGGCTCGAACTCTCCGGGGGTTCGGTCTTCGTCGGCATTCTAAGATCCTCCCATGACGGCGGCCGGCGCGGACCTCCTCTTCGACGGACCGGACGACGCCCCGCTGACCGTGGTCCTCGCGCATGGCGCGGGCGCCCCGATGAATACTCCTTTCCTGAACGAAGTCGCCCGCGGCCTCGCGGCGGACGGCTTCCGCGTCGCACGCTTCGAGTTCCCCTACATGCGCGCGCGGCGGGAAGAGACCGGGCGAAGAGGGGGCGCTCCGGATCGGGAGCCGATTCTCCGAAACGCATGGAAAGACGTGGTCGCGGAGCTCGGCGGCGGCGGCAAGCTCGTGATCGGCGGCAAGTCCATGGGCGGGCGGATCGCGAGCATGGTCGCCGACGAGGTCGGAGCGCGCGGTCTCGTGTGCCTGGGCTACCCCTTCCACCCGCCGGGTCGCCCCGAAAAGCTCCGGACGGCGCACCTCGAGACGCTCTCTACCCCCGCGCTCATCGTGCAGGGTACGCGCGACGCCTTCGGGACGAAGGAGGACGTCGCGGGCTACCGGCTGTCTCCCGCGATCCGGGTCACGTGGCTGGAGGACGGCGACCACTCCTGGAAGCCGCGCGCGAGCTCCGGTCGCACGGAGGCGCAGAACATGGCCGAGGGGATCTCGGCAGTTCGTGAATTTCTGGCGACGCTGTGAGCGATGTCGGCGTCGAGACCCCCACCGATCGGCTCACGACCTACATCACTCCCAATGAAGACTTCTTCGTTCGGCATCACTCGCCCACCGAGGCGCCGGACCCCGATGGCTGGTCTCTTGCGGTCGAGGGAGAGGTTGCGCGGCCCTTCCGGCTCTCGCTCGACGAGCTGAAGCGGTTTCCCCCCACCACCGTCACGTGCGTGCTCGAGTGCGCGGGGAACGGCCGTTCGCTATACCAACCATCGGTACAGGGGCTTCCCTGGGGACGCGGAGCCGTGGGAAATGCGCGGTGGACGGGAGTCCGGGTCGCCGACCTGCTGGAGCGCGCGGGTGTGAAGGCGGGCGCGAGGCATCTCCACACGGCGGGCACCGACGAGCCGCCGGCGGGGGAGGCGCCCTACCTCCGCAGCATCGAGCTCGAGAAGGCGCTTGCGGACGCGATCGTCGCCTGGGAAATGAACGGTGAGCCGCTGCCGGCGGTCCACGGCGCGCCCGCGCGGCTGGTCGTGCCCGGCTGGGCTGGAGATCACTGGATGAAGTGGCTGGCCCGCCTCGCGCCGCAGGCGGGGGAGCGGACGGGCTACTTCATGGACGAGGAATACCGCTATCCCGTCCGGCCGGGGCGGCCCGGCGAGATGATTCCCGTCACCGAGATGCTCCCGATCACGGATCTTTTCGTGAAGTCGACGATCACCGAGGCGCCCACGGTCGCGCGCGTCGGGTCTCCCGTTGCCGTGTCCGGGATCGCGTTCTCCGGCGCGCCGGACGTCGCGAAGGTCCAGATCTCCGACGACGACGGAGCGACCTGGTCCGCGGCCGATCTGGATCCCAGGCACGACCCGTATGCGTGGCGGCTCTGGTCCTTCCGCTGGACGCCGCGGCGCCCCGGGCGGACCCTCCTCTGCGCGCGCGCCACCGACAGCCGGGGAAGCGTGCAGCCACGCGAGGCCGTCTGGAACCCGGGCGGCTTCCTCCACAACGGCTGGCACTCGGTCGAGATCGACGTCTCCAGTAGATAGACTTGCGCCCTCGTCCGGCGCCGGCAGACGGCCGGGCGGGGGAAGGAGTCTTCTATGGAAAGAGTCGACAAATCCGACGAGGAGTGGCGGAAGCAATTGACGCCGGAGCAGTACCGGGTCATGCGGCAGAAGGGGACCGAGCGGCCGTTCACCGGCGAGTACGACAAGTCGAAGGACAAGGGGACGTACGTGTGCGCCGCCTGCGGCAACCCGCTCTTCAGCTCCGACACGAAGTTCGATTCGGGTACCGGCTGGCCGAGCTTCTTCCAGCCCTTGACGGGCGAGAGCGTGCGCACCGAAGAGGACGGCAGCATGTTCATGAAGCGCACGGAGGTCCTGTGCAGCCGTTGCGACGCCCACCTGGGACACGTCTTCGACGACGGGCCGCAGCCCACGGGCGACCGGTACTGCATGAACTCCGTGTCGCTGAAGCTCGACCCGAAGGGAGAGAAGAAGTGAGGCGCGCGGCGCTGGTGGCGCTCCTCGCGCTGGCTTCCTCTCTCGCGCACGCGCAGGGCATCGACGTCGAGGCCACGAAGCGGGCGCTGCGGATCGCGGACCTCGAGCTCGCGAAGGCGGTGGCGGACCGCAGCCTGCAGACCTTCGTCTCGCTCGTCGACGACGACGCGGTTTTCTTCGGCAAGGACGTGGCTCGCGGCAAGAACGCGGTGTCGAAGGCCTGGCTGCCGTTCTTCACGGACCGGACGCTCTTCCTGAAGTGGTACCCCACGCAGGCGGAGATTTCAACGAGCGGCGACCTCGGGTACACGATCGGCGAGTACGAGCGGATCGGAAAGGACGCGTCGGGCAATCCATCGACGGTGACCGGCAACTACGTCTCGATCTGGCGCAAGCAGAAGGACGGCCGGTGGAAGGTCGTCCTCGACATTGGAACTCCCGGGACGCCCAAGCCCTGAAAATCGCGACCTGGAACGTCAACGGCATCCGCGCTCGCGAGACCCAGTTCCTCGAGTGGCTCGATCGGGACCACCCGGACGTCGTGTGCCTGCAGGAGATCAAGGCCTCGACCGCGCAGGTGCCGACCGCGCTCTGCGAGATGCAGGGCTACTGGTGCTACTGGCACGGCGAACGCGCGTACTCCGGCGTGGGGCTGCACGTCCGGAGGGACGCGTCCCCGGATAAGCCGACTTTCTCGCATCCCTCGTTCGACCACGAGAACCGCATCGTCGCGGCGGAGCTCGGGAACCTGACCGTCGCGTCGATCTACGTGCCCAACGGGGGCAAGGACTTTCCCGCGAAGATGCGTTTCCTGGAGGCCATGGACGGCTGGGTCCAGGAGACCCACGCGCGGGGACGGGAGCTCGTGCTGTGCGGCGACCTGAACGTCGCGCGGACTGAACGCGACGTGCACCCGAAGGAGCGCAAGCCGACCATCATCGGCCAGCTGCCCGAGGAGCGTGAGCTGTTCGAGCGGATCCTTTCCCGCGGCCTCGTGGACGTGGGCCGGGCGCTCGACCCCGACAACGACGGGCTGTTCACGTGGTGGGCGCCATGGCGGAACATGAGGCAGCGCAACATCGGCTGGCGCCTCGACTACGTGCTCGCGAGCGGGTCCCTCGCCGCCCGGGCGACCGCGTGCGAAGTGCTGGCGCAGTTCGGAACGAGCGACCACGCGCCGGTGGTGGCAACGTTCGCGGAGCCGACGGAAGGAGAATCCCATGGCTGACCAGCAGGCCTGCGGACAGGGACTCGCCGACAACTCGGAGCTCCCAACGAAGTTCGCGGAGTTGATGACAGCGATGTCCGGGGTCCTCGAGACGCACCGGGAGGCGCTCGCCCCCCGGGACGCGAATTCCCGCCGGGAAGACGAGGTTTACCGCGAGCTCGCCCAGACGAACCGGAAGGTGGGAGAGGAACTGCGGGCGATCGCGACCCGAATGGCCGGTTACCGCAATCTCGCCATGGGCAAGCATGATCCGGCGGTGATGTCGTCGCCGAAAGCCGTTGCCGCCTTCGAGAAGTTCGTCCGGGTGGAGGGGGAGCTCGCGGCGCTCCTTCAGCGTCGGCTGGTCAACGATCGGTGGATGCTCGACCAGATGCGCGGCACGCCGAGGTAGCGTCCCAAGGAGTCCGATGTTTCTGGACGGTCCCTCCTTCGTCGAGTACTGGCGCAAGTTCCGGGGTCGAACGATGCGGGTCCTCGACCGGATCCCGGCCGAAGATCTCGAGTGGACGCACCTGCCCGGCAAGTACACTTTCGGAGACATCTTTCGGCACCTCCCGGGGATCGAGCGCCGCATGTACGGCGAGACCGTCCGGCATCGTCCGAGCGCGTATCCCGGTCACGCGGCCGCGCTCGCGGACGGTGTCAACGCGGTTCGCGCCTACGCCGAGCGTTGCCACGCGGAGTCGCTCGAGATCTTCGGCAACCTAACGCCCGAAGACCTGACGTCCAAGTGCCGGACCCCGTCCGGCACGCCGATCACGGTCTGGAAGTGGCTGCGCGCGATGGTCGAGCACGAGGCGCACCACCGCGGCCAGCTGTATCTCATGGCGGGGATGCGCGGGATTTCGGTTCCGCCGCTCTACGGGCTCACGGAGGAGGAAGTCGTGGAGCTGTCGGCGCCGTCGGTCGGCGAATCAGGCCAGTAGCTCCGCCCGCAGGACCGTCACCGCCTGGCCTCCGAGGCGGACCCGGTTACCCTCGAGGTCGACCTTGAGCTCGCCACCGCGAGGAGAGATCTGGCGCGCGCGGAACGAGGTCTTGTTCAACCGCCGGCTCCAGAACGGCCCGAGGCAGCAGTGGGCCGAGCCCGTGACCGGGTCCTCGTCGATCCCGGCGGCCGGCGCGAAGAACCGCGAAACGAAGTCCCAGTCGGGGCTCGCCGCGCGGCTGGTCACGATGACGCCGCGGCCCCCCAACTCCTTCATCCGCGCGAAGTCCGGGCGCAGGTCCCGAACGGTGTCCTCGTCGTCCACCTCGACGACGTAGTCGAACCGGCTCCGGCCGACGTACCGCGGCGTCAGGCCGAGCGACTCCGCCAGGCCGGCCGGCGCATCCACGGGCTCGTCGGGAGTGGCGGGGAAGTCGAGCTCGATCCAGTCACCGCGTTTGACCGCCGTCAACACGCCGCTGCGCGTGTGGAACCGCGCGGTCTCTCCGACCGGAAGCTGATTCGTCTCCCAGAGGACGTGTGCGCTCGCCAGCGTCGCGTGTCCGCAGAGGTCGATCTCGACGGCCGGCGTGAACCACCGGAGATTCCAGCCGTCCGGGCGCTTCCGGAGAAACGCGGTCTCCGCGAGGTTCATCTCCTGCGCGACGTTGCGCATCCAGGCGTCGTCCCGATCCTCCCGGAGGACGCAGACGCCCGCCGGGTTCCCGGCGAACGGCCGGGACGTGAAGGCATCGACCTGCGCGATGGCGATGGGCATGGAGCTGTCCTCAGTCCTCCGGTGGATACGGCATCAAGCCCAGCTGCTGGAGGATGCGGAGCTGATCAAACTCGCTCCACTCCTCGCGGATCTTTCCGCCGGAGATGCGCCAGATGGTGATGCCGCGCCCCTTGAGCTTCCTTCCCGTGGCGGGCAGCCCGTTTCCCTCGCCGGTGTTCGTGCCTTCGCCGCTCCACAGGACCGTGACGTACTCGCCGTCGACGAGTATCTTGTCGACCTGCGTCTTCAGGTTCGGGAAGGCCGCCCTCCAACCTCTGGCCGCATCCTGGTCCACCTTCAACCCGATGTCGCGCGTGATGCCGTGGTTGACGAAGTCCTTCGCGTAGATCTGGTCCGCGACCTCGAACTTGCCCTGGTTGAAGATCTCCTCGAAGACCCGCCGGGCGACGGCTTTCCGGGACGCTGCGGTTTCGGCCGCTGCGCACGGCAGGGTCGAAAGGAACAGGGGGACGACGAAAACCGCGACCTTTCGCATGGGGCACCTCGCGGCATCAATACTAAGCTTCCCGCCCGGAGGTGTTCGATGCCGGTGACACCCGAGATTGCCGAAAGTAATCGGTCGGAGACAGAGCGCCTGCGCCGCATCGTCGCGAGCCTCGACGACGACGCCTTGCGCACGCCTTTGCCCAACGGTTGGACCGTCGCGGAACACCTGGGCCATCTCGCCTTCTGGGACCGACACCGGCTTTGCCTGATCCGGCAGTGGGCGGCCGGCGACTTTCGCAACGTCGGGTCCAGCTCGGAAGTTTTCAACGACGCCGTGCACCCGTTGCTGGCGTTGATTCCACCCGCGCGGGTCGCGGCGGCGGCGGTGCAGGCCGCGGAGGAGATCGATGCGCTGCTCCTGGAACTGCCCGACGAGTTCATCCGGGCGGCGCTGGCCCGTCCCGACGCGCCGGCGGTCGATCGCGGCGAGCACCGGCGCCACCACCTCGACCAGATCGAAGCGGCGCTCCGCTGAAGGAGACATGAGCGCGCCGGTCCTCTCTCTGCTGGCCGCTCTCTTACTGGCCGCGGGACCTGGAGAGTCCGGCCCGATGTCTCTCCGGCACCGAGTCGCGGACCGCGTCCTCCAGGCTGGCGTCGGTCCGATCCGGGAGCTGCGTTTCGCGGAGCCGTTCCGCTATGCCGGCGGCCAGCGGTTCATCCTCAAGAGAACGGCCGATGCGGAGCAGCACTTTTTCGTCGACGCGGGGAAGGACGGCACGGTCCGGCGGCTCTACTGGATCCAGTTCGAGAGCCTCCTTCCGGGGATCGGAGAGGGCTACGACTACTCCTCGGACACGGCCGTCACCGTGAACGGCGTCGCGTTTCGCCGCAACGCGCGGAAGTGGGAGGCGCCACCCGACCCCGGATCCGACCGCGAAGCGATGTACGAGCTTCTCGAGAAACGCGGGTATCGAATCCCGGACGGCGCCCTCCGGATCCGGCTCACCCACGTACCCGAGAGCAACCGCCGCGAGGAGCTCATGGTCGTGTACGCTGAGGCGCCGGGGTCGACCGAGACCGACGTGGAGCGGCGCGCTCTCGAGGGAGTCGAAGTCGTCGCGACGGCCGTTGGTCGCGCGCCCTCCGACATGGAACAGCTCCTCGCCCTCCACGAGGAGGTTCTCCGCGCCCACCGGGCGAGCAACGTCGACCTCCTTCTCGCGGCCGAGGAGGACGACTACGTCGTCGCTAACCGCGGCGAGATCACGAAACCGGATCGAAAGGCGCGACGGGAGGGGCTCGGTCCGTATCTCCGGCAGACCCGGTTTTCGCGATACGTCGACAAGGTCCCGCCGATCGTCAAGGTGTCCGCGGACGGCTCGCTCGGCTGGGTGATCGTGCAGGTCGAGGCGCGGGGCGAACAGACGACGTCAACGGGGACCGTCAAGCCCCTCGAGTTCGTGAGCGCGTGGATCGAGCTCTACGAGAAGAGAAATGGCCGATGGGTTCGAGTCGGCAACCTGTCGAACTTCAAGCCGTGACGACCCGGGCGATCACGCGGGCGGTCAGCGCCAACCTGGCCGACTGTCTTCTGACGTTCCTGGAGCGGGAGCCGATCGACGTCGAGAAGGCGAAGGCGCAGCACCTCGCGTACAACGAAGCCCTCCGGCGCGCCGGGGCGGAGGTGGAGGTCCTTCCCGCGGACGACGAGCTGCCGGACTCCGTGTTCGTGGAGGACTCGGCCGTGGTGTTCGACGAGGCGGCCGTGATCACGCGGCCCGGGACCCCGGTGCGGCAGCGGGAGGTGCCGGCGGTCGAGGCGGCGCTGTCCCGTTACCGCGAGCTGCAGCGGATCACCGCGCCGGGGACACTGGAGGGCGGCGATGTCCTGAGAGTCGGCCGGGCGTTTTACGTCGGAATCACGTCCCGGACGAACGCGGTGGGAATCTCCCAGTTTTCTTCCCTGGTGGAACGGTTCGGCTATGAAGCGATCCCGGTCGGGGTGACCGGGTGCCTCCATCTGAAGAGCGCAGTGACCGCGCTGGACGAGGAGACCTTGCTCGTGAATCCGTCGTGGCTCGACTTCGACGTGTTGCCCCGGGTCCGGCACCTGGCCGTGCCTGCCGAGGAGCCGTCCGGCGCGAATGCGTTGGTGGTGAATGGATCGGTGCATCTCTCGGCCAGATTCCGGCGAACGAGGGACCGGGTCGAGAAGGCCGGATTCCCGGTCACCGCCCTCGACCTGTCCGAATTCGAGAAGGCGGAGGGGGCGCTGACCTGCTCGAGCCTGATCTTCTCGACGTAGACTCCGCGGAAAGGCGTCCCAGCGAGGAAATCGACATGACGGATACGACGCGGCGGCGGATTCTCCGAGCGAACGCCATCTTTCTCATGCTGTTTGGCGGGAGCGCATTTCTCCTCGATCTGAAGGCGCACTTCACGGGATCCGGAGCGCAAGCCGTCCTGACCAGCGCCGCGCCTCACACCATGGTGGGTTTCGTCGAGGCGCACGGGCTGGCCTTCATCATCGGCGTGGTGCTGTGGCGCGCCCTGCCCACACGGGCGTGGCACCTGACCGCGGCGTCCGTGCACGTCCTGCTGGGTGTGAGCAACCTCGTGTTCTGGCAGATCTTCATCGCCGCGAACCTTCTGCCGCTCGGGTACGTCTCGACCGGTTTTCACTTCCTGTTCGTCGTGCTGCACCTGTGGGCCGCGGCGGGAGCCGTTCCGTCGCCGGCATCCAGGCCCGTCCCGGCATGATCCCGAAGGACGCTCTTCTCCAGAGGGACCGCGAGTGGTCGGATCTGGCGTCGCAGGGAAAAGACGTCGAGCGGATTCTCTCGTTCTGGACCGACGACGCGAAGGTGTATCCGGTCGGACTGCCGGTCATCGAAGGCAAGCAGGCAATTCGCGAGTTCGTCACGGGAAGCCTGAGCATTCCGGGATTTCGGATCTCCTGGGAGCCCGGGGACGCCGTCGTGTCGCCCTCCGGCGACATGGGCTACACGACCGGCCGGAACCACGTGACGATGCCCGACGCCAACGGCGCTCTGCGAACGGAGGACGGTCGATACGTGACCGTGTGGCGCCGCGAGCCCGACGGCACCTGGCGGTGCGTCATCGACATCTGGAACGGCGGGCCCTGACCTAGGCTCGCAGAACGCGCAGACGCCGGTCCAGGTAGCGCCGCTCGGCAGGGTGGCTCACCAGGCTGAGCGCTCGCTCGTACGCTGCTGCCGCCTCGCCATTCCGCCCCAGCCGCCTCAACACGTCCGCCTTCGCGGCGGGCAGCAGGTGATACGCGTCCAGCTCGCCGGTCGCCTCGAGCTGCCTCGATCAGCCGCAGTCCCTGCTCCAGGCCGGTGCCCATCGCCACGGCGGCGGCGTGGTTCAGCGCCACCACCGGCGAGGGGTGCTGCTGTAGTAATAAAGCATACAGTGCCGCGATCTGCCGCCAGTCGGTGTCCTCGGCCCGCGCGGCCTGCGCGTGCAGCGCGGCGATCGCGGACTGCAGGGCATAGAACCCGGCGCCGCCGCGGCGGAGCGCGGTCTCGGCCAGCGTCTGTCCCTCCTCGATCTCGTCGCGATTCCAGAGGGTCCGGTCCTGCTCCTCCAGGGTTACCAGGTCGCCCGCGCCGTCCACCCGCGCGCCGCGACGCGAATCCTGCAGCAGCATCAGGCCCAGCAGTCCCGCGACCTCGTTCTCCGCGGGAAAGAGCACGCGCACCATGCGCCCGAGCCGGATCGCCTCGCGTGCAGAGCTCCCGCCGCACGAGCTCGTCCCCCGACGTCGCGGTATAGCCCTCGTTGAAGACGAGGTACACGACTCTCAGCACTCCGTCCAGCCGCTCGGCGAGCTCTTCGTTCGTCGGCACGGCGTACGGGATCCGCGCGGCGCGGATCTTCGCCTTCGCGCGCACCAGCCGCTGCGCCATCGTCGTGGATGAAAGCAGGAACGCGCGCGCGATCTCCTCCACGGAGAGTCCGCACAGGGTCTTCAGCGTCAGCGCGACCTGCGCCTCCAGCGCGAGCGCGGGGTGGCAGCACGTGAAGATCAGCCGCATGAGGTCGTCCGGAAACGGCTCGTCGTCGACGTCGGGCGGTGGAGCCGCCGACGGGCTCTCGTAGGCGATCGCGGCCTGCTTCGCGGCGAAGTTCTTCTCGCGCCGGAGCCGGTCGATCGCCTTGTGCCGCGCGGCGGACACCAGCCACGCGCGCGGGTTCTTCGGCACGCCGGTCTCCGGCCACTGGACGATAGCCGCGGCGAACGCCTCCTGCAGGGTGTCCTCGGCGAGGTCGAAGTCTCCCAGCAGCCGGATGAGGGTCGCGAGAGCGCGCGGGCGCTCGTCCCGGAAGACGGACTCGATTTCCATGAAGCCGGCCGCGAGTCTAGACCCCCCGAGGACATCCGACGCGGCCGCCTCCCTCCGGACGCCCGACTACCGGCGCGCGTGTTGGGGCGGCAGGCGGACATGGCGGCGAAACGGCATCACGTCAGGACAGTCGTCGGCGTCGGGAAGCACGTCGAGCCGGCGCCGGAACGTCGAGAAGGCGTGGAAGATCCGCTCGCCGTCCCGAAGGAAAACGGAGACGCCCGGCCGCTCATCCTCCGTTTCGTCATCGCCCGGACCGTCATCCAGCGTGACGCGGAAATCCTCGTTGAAGGTGTTCCCGAGCGACGAGAGCCAGGGGAACGTCCACCCCAGGCGCTCCTGGCACGACTCGATTCTCGCGATCGACGCGGGAGAGACGGCCGCGAAGGAGGTGTCGCGAGCGGGGAGGCCGACGATGCCTCCCGCGAAGCGGTCCGCCAGGTGCGAGCAGCTCTCGCAGCCTTCGTCCCAGGCCGGGTCGAACGGGAAGTGGTACACGATGAGCCGACGGCGCCCCTCGAAGAGCGCGCGCAGGTCCCTGCTGCCGTTCGGTCCCTCGAAAACGTATTGCTTCTGAATCCGAGCCATATGTCCTCCTGTTCATTCGTCGAACGAGGAGGGCCGAAATCGACACGGGACCGTCGATTTCCGTGGGTCAGGCCACCGGAGCGTGGAGGGCCCGATCGAGCAGACGAGGGTCTCCCAGGAGAGTCGCGCACTCCGGGAACGCGGGGGTCGGGCCTCGCCAGCGGAGCTCCTCGACGTCCCCGAAAAGGGGCGCATCCGTCCGGAGCGTCGCCAGGTCCTTGAACAGCAGCGCGAGGGTACGGCTCTCGGGGAGCACGTCCGGCGGAAAATCCTCGATCCGGCCGTACCGGTTGAGAAGGCGCGCGGCCGTGATCCGTCCGATCCCGGGGATGCCGGGATATCCGTCGGCGGCGTCGCCGACGAGAGCGAGAAAGTCCGGGATCAGCTCGGGCCCGACGCCGAACTTCTCGTGGACTCCCTTAGCATTGCGGACCGACTGGGACCGCCGGTCCACCTGCACGACCCGGTCTCCGCGCACGCACTGCGACAGGTCCTTGTCGGGAGTCCAGATGCAGACCTTCTCGACGCGCTCGTCGCTCGAAGGCGATCCGCGCGGCGGAGGCCATCCCGTCGTCCGCCTCCAGCTCGACCATGGGCCAAACGGCCACTCCCATCGCGGCGAGCGCTACCTCGAGCGGATGGAACTGCGCCAGTAGCGCGGGCTCCATGCCCTCCGAGGTCTTGTACCCCGGCCACATGCCGTTGCGGAACGACTCGATGACGTGATCGGTCGCCACGCCGACGTGAGTGGCTCCCGTCTCGAACATCTGCAGCACCGTGTTCAGCACGCCGATCACGGCGCCGAAGCGGCGGATCCGGACCCTCCGTGAACCGGCGGAGGCCATAGAAGTGGCGGAACAGCTCGTACGTGCCGTCGACGAGGTGGACGATCACGCTCCGCGGCTTCTCAGGCGAACGGGTTTTCGTCCGCGCTGGGGCCGTAAATCGAGGGCACGCGCGCGCCGAGCTGCCGCAGGTAAGTCGTCAACTGCCCGCGGTGGTGGTACCAGTGATTGAGCATGACCGACCGCAGAAGCGCCACGCGGGGAACGGCAAAGATCTCCCGCTCGCCCGCCATCAGGCGAAACGTCTCCAGGACCATGGCGTCGTCCATTCCGCCCAGCGCCTTCTTTGCCTTCGTGATGCTCTGGTCGAGCGCCGGGATCAGCTCCGAAGCGCTCCGCGGGTTCGGGTCCGTGAACTGCGGCGCTTGAGCCGGGGACGGTCCGCCGAAGAGCTCGGCGACCCCGCCGGGCACCATCGCCACGTGCAGCGCAAGCTCACCGAGCGTCCGGGCCTTCTCGTGCGGCCGCCAGGCGAGCTGGTCTTCCGGGACGCGCTCGAGCACGCGCCGCGTCGTTTCTGCTTCCGCTTCGAGCTCCTGCAGCAGTCCATCTACGAGTGCCATTTCCGCCTCCGTCCCGACATCATGACCCGTTCTTCAGAAGCGCGATCGTGAGCAGCGCGGCCGCGGCCACGCACGCGAGCGTGCGGACGTGATTGCCGGGGATCCACTCCCGGAGGTAGCACGCCCAGTACCTGGCGCCCTCGCCGCTCTCCGGGGCGACCCGCGCGAGCGCGTCGTTGCGCGGCACGTGGAAGACGATCGTCTCGACGAAAACAGCCCGCGAGGTACAGCACGCTGCCGGTGAGCCGCCAGGCCGCGCCGGGCGCGTGCCAGTCGAGGACCGACAGCACGGCAAGCGCGAGACACGCGAGCGCCGTTCCGAGGAACCCCGCCATGAAGGCCGGACGGACCGCCGTGACGTTGATCGACTGCATCGCGGCGATGCCCTGCGCCGGAGGGAGGCGCGCGAGCGCTCTCATCACGAAGCTCGAGAAGGCGTAGAACGCTCCGGCCATCAGTCCGCAGCCCAGGGCCGCGGCGAGGGTCAGGGCGAAAATGAGGTCGAGCGTCACGCTTCTTCGTTTCCCTCGAGCACCGGCTTGACGTCCACGATCGGCGTACCGTTCACGGCCTCGAGGTTGCGCACCCGAAACCTCAACCCGTCGACGATGGCGAGGATCCGCACGCGATGCAGACCGATCGGATTCGGCCGGTCGGCGGAGCGCGTGCTGAAGACACCCATCGGAGCCCGGGACGGGTCATCGCGGGGGCGCACGCGGAGCGCATGGCGGTTCGCCCGATCGAGCCAGGTCAGGACGATCACCTCGTCCCCTTCCTTCAGGTCGTCGAGCGCCTCACGAAAGGAAGGGCGGAAAACGAGCCACGCATCGGGCGAACCCTTCGTTCCCCTGCTTCGGCGCGAGCTTCGGATCGGTCAGCGGCGATTCGACGTGTCCGATCAACGTGAGGGTCGGGTTCCTTTGCATGACCGGCCGCTTCTCAGCCCGAGACGATCAGCACGATCGCGAGGATCGCGCACGCCACGCCGGCCTGCTGGATGAGACGAAGGCGCTCGCGCAGGACGACCCGCGCCAGGAGGATCGTGCCGGCGGGGTAGAGCGACGTCAGCGTCGCGACGATGCTGAGAGGTCCCTGCCGGACCGCCAGCAGGTAGAAGACGTTGGCGAGCATGTCGAGCGCGCCACCTCCGGCGATGAGGGGCCACGACCCGCTCTGCGGCAGGAGGCTCTCGCGCGCGACCAGGCCGGCGAGCGCGATGAACGACACGGACACGATCCGCGCGGGCACCAGCGGCCACAGGCCCGCCGTCGGGCCCGTCCGCTCCAGGCACACGAGAAAGATCCCGATGGCGACGCCGGAAGCGATCGCGATCGGTACGCCGGTCCGCGCGTCCTTGCCCTCTTCGACCCGCCCGCTCTGGCTGATGAGGACGATGGACACGAGCGCGAGCGCGACGCCCGCGATCGCGATCCGGGCAGGTCGCTCGCCCATCGCCACTCCGACGCCCACCGGGATGATCACCGCGCAGACCGCGGTCACGGGCGCGACCACGCTCATCACGCCGACCGCCAGGCCGCGGTAGAGGAAGGCGAGCCCGACTCCGCCGAAGAACCCGGTCGCCGCGCCCCATCCGAGGTCGGCCGCGGTGGGCGACGCCGCCGGGAAGAAGGGGAGCGCGAGGAGGACGACGAGGAGCCCCACGGCCTGCGACCACACGACGGCCGAGAAGACCGTGGACCCGCGCTTCGTCGCGAGGCCGCCGAAGAAGTCCGCCGCGCCGTACGCGAGGGAGGAGAGGACCGCCAGGAGGTTGGCGATGCCCATCAGCCGGCGGGGGAGCGAGAGATCGTCCAGCTCTCGATCTCGGCGGGCCGGCCCAGCTCGCGGAGGCCGCGGGTCAGCGCCTCGGTCGCGCTCGCAAGGGTCGTGAGAGGCAGAGGCTCCAGCCGCTCCAGGACGAAGAAGCCGTCGGTGCTCTCCTCCGTCAGTCGCGTGCGGGCGCACTGGCGCCAGTTCCAGCGCCGGCACGTCACGCCGGCGTCGTCCACCCATACGACCTCGCCCGCGTCGGGATGGTCGACGACTTGTTCGCCAGACCGGACGGTCTCGAACGACTCCCCACCGATCGCGAGCGTGAGCCGCGACGCTCCGGCGGTGCGCGCGAGGTCCTCGCCGCCGACCGGCAGCGCGAACTCGACGCTGACCGCGTTGTAGAGGTCCACGAGGCGGTTGATCGCCGGAAGACCTTCCCCGTCGACGGCGCGCTTCAGCAGGGCCTCGGCCGAGCAGGGCGTGCGCTGCGGTTTCGATCCGAAGGCGCGGTACGCGTCCCGCCAGGCCGAGACGTGCGGCAGCGCCGCGGGCTCGCTGCCGTTCAACGTCCGCCGCGCGGTCTGCTCCGCCCGGCGGAGCAGCACTGCCGAGGAGTCGTCGGTCGGACCGTTGGAGAGGCCGCGAGCGCGGACCACCGTCACGACGAAGTCGGGGCGCAGC
Source organism: uncultured Acidobacteriota bacterium (assembly GCA_963765835.1). Classification (GTDB taxonomy): domain Bacteria; phylum Acidobacteriota; class Thermoanaerobaculia; order UBA5066; family Gp7-AA6; genus Gp7-AA6. The sequence continues at coordinate 195,546 of CAVXYF010000016.1, forward strand.
TCCCAGATCCGGGGGTCGACTTCGACGGAATGTGACATGGGCCGGCGGGCAGTTTAGTCCGCCGGCCCATTATCGAAACCGAGGAGCGATCAGTGATCGCGATTCTGGACGGAGAGGATGTTCCCGCCCGGGTCCTTGAACCACGCGACCTTCATTGGGCCACCCAGGTGGACGTCGCCCTTACGGGTCATCCCGGGCAGGTCGTAGTGCTCGAACTTGACCCCCTTTTCCTTGAGCTCCTGGACGGTCTCGTCGACGTCGTCCACTTCCCACAGCGCGGCCGTCCCCTTGTTCGTCCCCGCGAACTCGGAGCGATAGACCACGAGTGTCGTGCCGCCGCTCCGGAACGAGACAGCCTCATCGCTCATCTCGCCGACCTTCGTGAGCCCGAGCGTCTCCTCGTAGAATTTCCGAGCGCTCGGGAGGTCCTTCACGGGCAGCATCGGCTGCACTTTTGAATTACCCAACATGTCGGACTCCTTTCGTCAAATCCTACGGGTCAATTCATGCAGGATCGTTGCCGGAATCGGGGCTAAAATGCAGCTTTTCCAAACGATGAGGTGATTGATGAGCCGCTTTTCGCGACCCCTGTTTCTGTCCATTCTCCTGCTCCCCGCCGCGGCAGGCTTGCTCGTCGCCGCCGAACCGGCGGCCAAGCCGCGCGTCGCGGTGCTCGAGTTCAAGAACAAGGTCCAGGGATACGGTTGGTCGGGTTACAAGGCCGGCCAGGCCGCGCAGGACATGCTCGTGACGGAGCTCGTGAGGAAGGGCAAATACCGCGTCATGGAGCGCGAGCAGCTCGAGGCCATTCTGCAGGAGAAGAATCTCTCGCTCTCCGGTGACATCGACCCGAAGACGGCGGTGAAGCTGGGAAAGATGATCGGCGTCGAATACCTGATCGCCGGCGCCGTGACCGAGATGGGGGTCGCCGACCGCAACGCGAACGTGCCCAGCTTCTTCGGCCGGGTGCCCTCCGTCAACGTGCGCAGCCAGCGCCTGGACGCGGCCCTGGACGCGCGGGCCTTCTCCACCTCCACCGGCGAGATCGTCTGGGCCGACACGGCGAGCGAGTCCACGTCCGACTCGAGTGTGTACGTCTCGGGCGCGGGCGGCGGCGTCAGTGACCACGGCAAGCTCGACCGGATCCTGCGGCCGGTGGTCGTCAAGCTCGCCGACTCGCTCGGCCGGCAGCAGCTCGAAACGAGCGGCCTCGGCGGCACGTCGGATGCCTCCGGCATCGTCGGCAAGATCGCGAAGGCCGGCGGCGGAGCGATCTACGTCAACGTGGGCTCGGAGGCGGGAATCAAAGAGGGCGACGAGTTCGACGTCTTCCGCGTGGCCGAACAGATCAAGGACCCGGACACCGGCGAAGTGCTCGGCGCGAACGAGGAGAAGGTCGGGCGGATCAAGATCCTCGCCGTCCGGGGACCGCGACTCTCGTCGGCAATCTCGGTTTCCGGCAGCGGCTTCAAGGCCGGGGACGTCGTCAAGAAATAGCCACTTCCCGGCGCGGCGCCGCTTCAGCCGCGCCTCAGTTACACGAACTCACAGATGGGGCAGCGATCAAGTCGCAGCTGATCGGCTGCAGGGTCACCTCGACATCCTCCCTCAGGAAGGGGTTCAGCGAAAAGTTCGCATAGTTCTTGAGGTCAGGATACGTGACTCTTATCCGTCGGGTCTCGTGCGCTTCAGCGCTCTGGATGATCGGTAGAGGCGGGGCGGGCACGCCTCCGCACGAAAAGTTGACCGTCGCTCCTTGTCCCGGTAGGTCGGCGGAAACTGTCAGGTCGAAGGTCGGGCTCAAGGTATTGGTCTCGATGAGCGTCCCCGTGAGTGCGGTCAGACTGGCTTGCGAAATCGTGGTCAGCATCGGCTGGTCGCAAGGAGACGATACGCACCAGGCGCTCCGTTCCGTTCTCTCGTCACTGTGATCCGGTCCCAGTCTCAACGAATCGACTTGCTTGTTCCGAAGCAAGAACGTGCTGAGCTTGTGGCTCCGGCAAAAATCCACGGAGAAGACGAACCCGGTACTACATGGCGTGGCGACGCGGTAGAAGAGGTCGACGGTCCATCGCTTCGGGATTACCCGAATCTTGGCTCTAGCGATGGTGAACGCCCAGCGGTCCTCGGACGGGACCGCCACGCGCCAGACCCCTACCGCGACGTTCACGATGCCGGACCCGGGGGGCTTGCAACGCGGTGCCGTATATGTAGCGAAGACGCGGTCAGGAGAGATCGTGCCGGCATCGGGTGGGTACCAATTAAACCGGTATTCCTCAATCTCTCCTAGGATCTCCACGACGCCGGGAGTCACGGTCTGCGTGGAAGACGGCCCGACAAAGTTCAGTTGGAGGTTCACTGTGTCCTCCTCTACTACGCTGGATTCGGTGGGGGTGATCGTCGGGGAACCATAGGGCCCGAAGTGGGTGTCCAGGGTAGGGCTCTGCGGAACTCGCCCGCCTGCGGCGCGGGCCGGCCCCGGGCTCGTGGACGTGATAGGGACTCGGAGCGTCCGAGTGACCGGGTCGACTGAGCCTCCCATGATTCCGAACCAGTTGCTGCCCCGCTGCGTGGCGATGCCCAGCGCTCCGGCACCCGTGCCAGGGAGATCCGCAGGGGAATAATTGAGCACGATTTGCACGGGAGCCGCGAAGTGGACGTCCGCGGGGGAGAGCGAATACGCCGAGCCGATGGCGCTCGGTGCGCCATTCGCAGTCGGGGCTATCGAGAGTGTCACCGGCGCGGCGAGGGCGCCCGCCGGGACCTTCAGCGTGAGCCGGCCGTCTGCCGAGCGGATGCTGCCGCCCGTAGGGCCGATCGACGCGGTCGATGGAGGCGCGGCCGGGACCGGGGCGATCGGCGTGACGACGAGGTCGCCCGACGCGTTGTCGAGCGAAGCGTCGTAGACGTCCACCGTCCCCGACGCGACATTGACGAGCAGAGTCGCGTCCGCGGGAACCGCCGTTCCCGGGAAGAGATCGGCGATGCTCGCCTGCGTCCAGCCGAACGCACCCAGGGTCCCGACCGCGCCGGCAATCGACGTTCCGGCCGCGTTCTTCAACGTCATCCCGTAGGTCGCGCCGTCCGGCCCCGCCGTGAAGCCCACGTTCGTCCGGAAAGAGGCGTCCTGCCGGATTGCGGTCACCACCGCGCCGGCGTCCGCTGACGAAAGAAATGCCGCCAGCGGCACCGGCTTCTGTTGCGCGCCGAAGGTGCCGGGCTGAACGCCCTGCGGGTCGATGTTGCTCGTCCGGCAGAGGATCGCGACGGGCTGGTCCGCGGTGAAGCGGACCGCGCCACCGGAGCCCACCGGGGCGTTCAGAACAGTTCCGAGGAGGTCGACGACTTCGACGATCCGGCCGGCGGGGACGGTCGTCGTCGCCGATAGCGGGATCGGATTCGACTGCCCCGCGGGGTGAAATCGCGCCGTCACCGTCACGTCTTCCGGCGTCGGGTTGTACAGGCGCGCATCCGTACGGAAGAACGTGTTGTTGCGGCCGTTCAGGCGCGCGACGCCATTCACGACGACGTCCTGCACGCCCGCGGGAAGTGCCTCCAGCGGATAGAGCGACGTGTCGCCCGTGACGTTGTCGACTCCCACGGCGTAGCCCGCGGCGTGGCCGCGGGTCACGAGGATCTGCGCGCGGCCGATGGGAAGACCCGCCGGCGCGACGGATGCGACCGACTGCTGCTGAAAGCCGGCGGCCGCGGACGAGTAGTTCAGACTGCCGACCACGCCGCCGGTCGCGTCGAAAAACGTCACGACCGCGTCGCCGCCGGTCGCGTCCGGAAAGACGACGCCAACGTTCGTCCGGAAGCCGGAGCTTCCCGACGGGTCCTGCTGCACCCAGAGGCTATCGGCGGTCTGCCCCTCGCCGATCAGGTGATCGGACGCGTAGACCGGCAGCGAGACGCCGAACGTCCCCGAGGCCGCCGTGTTGTAGGTCCGGGCGCGGAGGACGAGCGGCTGGTCGGCCTGGACCGAAAGCGCTCCCACGAGACCGGTGGCACTCCAGAGCGCGTCGAGGACGTTCCGGTAGGCCGTCGTGGCGCCGGCCGCGACGGTGACGGGTTTCGACGGCAGGCCGCCCGGCCCAACGAACGAGATCGTCACGTTCGCCGTCGCGGTACCGAGGTTCGTCAGTGCCAGGTCCGAGACGAACTGCGTATTGTTCTGACCCGCCGTGCGGCCGGCGCCCGGGATCGTCCAGGTCTCCACCGCGGTCACGGCGGCGGGCGATCGCGCCGCGCCGGCGACCGGCGTGAATCGGGCGGTCGCCACGAACGTCAATCCAAGAATCAAAACCGAGATCCCGGGTGCCTTTTTCATCGTTCCCTCCGGCGGAAGGGACCTGTCGTTCATCTTTTAGCGCGTAATCGGTGGGGAAACGAGATCACGTCCGGCCGGGAACTTCCCCCCGACCTTGGTCGAACCGCTTGCTGGGATCGGGCTACGGCCGCGCGGGCTCGATGTCCACCGCGATGTTCCGCCACTTGCCCTGGCGGAACCGGATGACGGAAAGGGCCGCGCGGGTCGCGTGCCCGAGCACGATCGCCAGCCAGATGTCCGCGGGCTGGAGACCGCGCATCGCCTGCAGGACCGAGCAGATGCCGATCGGGACCACGATCTGGGAGACGATCGAGATGTACAGCGGGCTGCGCGTGTCGCCGGTGCCCTGGAGGGCGCCCGTGTAGCAGAGGGCCACGGTGATGAAGAGGCCCGAAAGGCTCAGGTACCGGAGGAGCTGGGAGCCGATCGACGTGACGAGCGGCTCGGTCATGCCGAAGATCCCCAGCAGATAGCCCGGCACCGTCAGGAAGAGCAGCCCCACGACCGCCGCCACGCCCAGGCCGATCCGCGAAGCCACGAGCACCCCGCGTTGCGCGCGCTCCGGGTTGCCGGCTCCGAGGTTCTGTCCCGCGATGGTCGCGGCCGCGCCCATGAGTCCCACCGACGTCCAGGTGATCAGCGAGAAGAGCTCGGTGTATCCCACGGCGTAGGCCGCCTGGGCCGCGGCGCTGTTCGGGAGCGACCCGATGAAGCGGAGCAGCAGAACCCCGGCGATGTTCATCGCGATGCCCTGCACCCCGGTCGGCAGGCCGAAGCGGAAGAGCGACCGGATGATCGTGAAGTCGGGCTTGGTGTCCATGCCGCGGTGCAGGTGGATCACGGAGCCCGGGGTGAAGAGTTTCCAGACGCCCCAGGCGCCCACGAGCGTGCTGCTCGCAATGGTTCCGAATGCAGCTCCGATCGTCCCGAGTCGCGGGATCAGGATGAGGTTGAAGGTCACGGTCAGGATCGTCATCGTCACGCCGAGCCGCATCGGGGTCCGCGAGTCGCCCGCCGCCCGGAAGGCGCCGCTCAGCATGAAGAACAGCATCATTCCGACGATCCCGACGAACATCGCGCGAAGGAACGGCAGCGCCTCACGCTGCACCTCCGGAGCCGCGTTGACGACGCCGAGGAGCGCCGGCGCCGCGAAGTAGCCGACGAGAGCCAGCAGCGCGGCGAGCGCGATCGCGGTCAGGAACGACTGGTAGACGACGCGGTTGACCTTCTCGGGCTGGTTCGCGCCCGCGAAGCGGGCCACGAGCACGCCCATCCCGGTGAAGAGCGACATGATGAAAACGATGACCACGATGATGATCTGCCAGCTCACGCCGATGGCGGCGTTGCCGGTGTAGCCAACGAAGTGGCCCACCATCACGTGGTCGACGATGCCCTGCAGACCCGCGAAGACGTTCTGCAGCATCGTCGGCCACGCGAGGCGCCACACCGCGGGACCGATGGGTCCCTCGACGATCGAGCGGTCGAACCGCTGGACCGGTTTCGGGGCAGGGGCGGACATCCCCGGTGCTACGAGCGTCCGAAGCCCGGGTTCAGGCTTCGACGATGACCTCGAACCCCCCGTACGCCATCCGCTTCATGTCGAAGGGCATCGCCTTCGGGTCCATCATCGGCTCGATCCGCGGGTCCTTCATCACCTTCTTGTTGACCTGATCGCGATGAGCGCGCGACTTGTACACGATCCAGGAGAAAACGATCGTCTCACCCGGCCGGGGCTTCGCCAGTTTGGGGAAACCCCACTTCGACTTGAGATCATTACCCACGGTCTCGACGTACTCGAGCGCGCCGTGCTCGCGCCAGACCTTCCCGGCCTTCTTCGCCATCCGGCGGTAGGCCGCCAATTTCTTCTTCGGCATCGGAATCACAAAACCATCGACGTAACGGGCCATCAGAATCCTCCTTCGGGTCTACAAACCTTGAAGCGCTGGTTTACTTCCCTCGCTTCGCGTCCAGGCTCCACGGTCCGGCGCCGGCCGCCGAGAAGTAGAGCCAGATGAAGCAGTAGAGCACGGCGGGTGTGCCCATGTTCACGGCCGTCCAGAAGCTCTGGGGAGCGTGACCCACGAAATAGGCCACCGCCATTTCGCCGGCCAGAATGAACGCGACCGGCCGGGTAAAGAGGCCCAGCAGCATGAGGCCGCCGCCGACGACTTCGAGAAAGCCGGCGATCCAGGCCAGCGACAGGAACTTCGCGGTTCCGTTGTCCGGCGGCATTCCGACCGGGAAAGCGAAGAGCTTCAGCGTGCCGAACGTGATGAACATGAGCGCCGCCACGATGCGGAGAACGTCCCTGAGCTGCGGGGCCCAGGACTTCCACCGGGCGGTGATGGTTGGCTCGGTCATGGTTGTGCCGTCTCCTTTTCGGTCCTTTTGGACTGTTGCGGGTGCAGGCCTTCACCAGGTGACGGGTGCAGGCCCCCTTCGGGACCTGTCCCCGTAACGTGCTCAGGCCTGTCCCCGCGACCCCCTCTGTTTTCTCGACGAACGAGGACCCTCGAGATCGACACGGTCGAGAGGCGAAGCCGCCCGGCAGTCTAACCGCCGGGCGGCGTCTCGCGCGTAAAGTTCAGTCGATCGGGGGCGTGGGCATGATCGGGCGCACCTCGATCGAGCCGTTGCGAACCGCGGGAATCCCGCCGGCGAGCTTGATCGCCTCGTCGAGGTCCTTCGCCTCCACCAGGTAGTACCCACCCAGCTGCTCCTTCGTCTCGGCGAACGGCCCGTCGGTCGTCAGGGTCTTGCCGTTGCGCTGCCGGACCGTGGTCGCGGTCGGCGTGGGCTGCAGCGCCTCGCCGGCGATGTAGTTCCCGGCCTTCTTGATGCCCTTCGTGTAGTCCATGTACTCCGCGAAGATCTTGTTCCCTTCCTCCTCGGTCACGTTCGCGAAGCTGCCCTCGTTCTCGTAGATCAGAAGCAGGTATTTCATGGTCGTTTCCTTTCTGGTTGTTTTGCGCCTTCGTTCTTACGCGAGGAGGGTCAGCGCGGTTTCCGGACCAGGTGGGATTTGGCCACGAAAACCGGCTTTCCGCCCTCGATCTCGGTCCACACGCTGCGGAGCTCGTCCGGCCCCACGAACTCGATCGTCGCCGAGTTCATGTGGCGGTCCTTCCTGGGGTTGATTCCGGTGCCGCCGTCGAACGCGAAGTCGACCCGGGAGCTCGTCGGGCGCTTCGCGCGCATGCGGGGCTGGTTGCCTTCCATGCAGTAGTGGGTGAGGACCAGGTCCGGGCCGTCGGCCGAGTAGACGGTGAGCATCTCGTGCGGGCTGCCGGGGAAGACCGTTTCGACGACCGCCGATCCGGCCGCGGTCACGGCGTAGCGGGCGACGACGTCCCCCTTCTTGAACATCTCGCCGTCCTCGGCCGCGACCCACTCACCGGCCAGGCTCCGGAGGCGTTCGAAGGGGGCGGCAACCGCGGCGGGCTGGCTGGCGCTGGCCGCTTCGGCCGTTCCGCCGGCGACTCCAAGGTCCAGGATGACTCCCACGAGCACCACGCATTTCAGAGCATTTCCAAGCATTGCGACTCCTTTCTTTCCGAGGCGCTCCATGCGCTCTCACCGGGTAGTCGAACGGGCGCCTGCGAAATCGACAGACTGGGGTCAACGCTGAATCGCTGAATTCGTGCCAGGGCAGACTGGGGTCAACGCTGAATCGCTGAATTCGTGCCAGGGCTGTGTTCAGGCCTGACCCCAATTCAGCGATTCAGGCCTGACCCCAATTCCGTGGCTCCGGCCACCCGCACGCTCTCGGATAGATTTCCCCAAAATTCCGGGCCGGGCCGGCGAGAGAGGGGGAACTATGGGAACGATGCGACTCGTGGTGGACGGCGGTGAGCGGAGCTTTCCGACCGAGGTGAGCGTCGACCAGCTCCCTGAGCTGCTGACCGATCATGAGAATCGGCTGTGGCTCGACATCAGCGATCCGGGACCGGGGGAGGTGGAGCTGCTGCGCCGGGTGTTCGGCTTCCACGAGCTCACTCTCGAGGAGATGACCAAGCCGCATGAGCGCCCGCGCTGCGACGCGCACGAGGGCTACTACTTCATCGTGGTGTATGCCGCCGAGTGCACCGATCAGGAGTTCCTGCCGCGGGAGTTGAATCTTTACTGGGGCCCGAACTACCTCGTGACGATCCATCGGGGGCATGCCGCCGTGCTCGCGCTGCTCGAGGAGGCGCGAAAACGGTGGGAGCAGCACGAGGGGCGCGACGCGTACGGCATTGCCTGCCTCGCGTACACGCTCTTCGAGAGCCTCGTCGACGGGTACTTCATGGTCGAGGACCGTCTCCGAGAGCGAATCGAACGGATCGAAGAGTCGGTGCTCGCGGGAGCGGAAGGTACGGCCGCCGACATCTTCCGCCTGCGGAAGGAGTTGCTCGTGGTCCCCCGTCTCCTCTCCCCGACGAGCCACGTTCTCGAGGAGGTTCTCCGCCGCGAGCGCGAGATCCCCGCTGGCCTGCGCCCCTACTTCGCGGACGTGCAGGACCACGCCCTGCACGTGATGGCTGAGATGGACACGTACCGGGACCTGCTGTCCGCCGCGCTCGAGGTGCAGACTTTCTACGCGTTCAACCGGCTCGGAAACGTCATGAAGCGCCTGACGGCAGTCACGATCATCATCATGGTGCCGACTTTCGTGGCGAGCGTGTACGGGATGAACTTCGCCCACCTCTTTCCGCCCAGCGAGTGGAAGTACGGCTTCCCAATCGTCGTCGCGTTCCTCGGTTGCATGATTGCCTGGGGGTTCATGCACTCCCGCCTACTTCGGTGGCTCTGAACTGATGGACCTTCTTCTCCTCTTCGTCCTGTACTCGATCGCCCTCACAGTGGCGCTGGCGCGGGCGGGACACCGCGCATTGCCGGCCGCTCCCGTACCTCCGGCGGCAGGTTCGCGCCGGACCCCGACGAGTGTGCTGATCTTGGGAGCGACCGGCGGCACCGGCCGTCAACTGGTCGCTCAGGCGCTGGAGCGCGGCTTGACGGTTACGGCGCTCGTGCGGGATCCGTCCCGGCTGACCATCGCCCACCCCCGACTCACGGTCGTCCGGGGTAACGTCCTCGACCCGGAGTCCGTGGCGGCGGCGATGGGGGGCCAGGACGCCGTCCTCTCGGCCCTGGGCCACAAGCGGTTCTACCCGCCGAACCGGATCCTGTCGGAGGGAACCCGAAACGTGCTGCGGGCGATGGAAGCCCACGGAGTGTCGCGCCTGGTTTGCCAGACCTCGCTCGGGATCGGGGACAGCGCCGGGCGGCTCGGCATCTACTACACCTTCTTCACGATCCCAGTCGTCCTGCCCTTCTACTACTGGGACAAGACTCGGCAGGAAAGGCTCGTGGCATCGAGTCCCGCCGAGTGGGTCATCGTCCGCCCCGGCCTGCTGACCAACGGTCCGAAGAGCGGCCAGTATCGCCACGGCCCCCGGATCGGAAGCTTCTTCTGGACGATGCGCATCTCCCGGGCGGACGTAGCGGAGTTCATGCTGAATCAGCTCGAGTCCGACACCTACCTCCGAGCCGCGCCCGGAGTTTGCGGGTAGAGCCGGCAGGGAGCCGTCAGGGGTCAACGCTGAATGGCTGAATTCGTGCCAGGGCTGAATTCAGCCGTGACCCCAATTCAGCGATTCAGGTCTGACCCCTCTCCTGGCGATTAGAGTAATCACTTGATGAGAACGACCGCCGCGGCGCTCGCCCTGCTCGTGACCGGCGCGCTCGCGCTCCCGGTTTCCGCGGAGGAGGACGTCCGCGCCCTCGCCCGCGACATCCTGAAGCAGCTGATCGAGATCGACACCACCGAGTCGACCGGGAACACGACGACCGCCGCCCGCGCGATGGCCGCGCGCCTGAAGGAGGCCGGCTTCCCGGACGAGGACGTGCTCGTCCTCGGGCCCGACGAGCGCCACGGGAACCTCGTCGCGCGGCTGCGCGGCACGGGCGCCCGCCGGCCGATCCTCCTGATCGCGCACCTGGACGTCGTCGAGGCGCGTCGGGAGGACTGGTCCGTCGATCCCTTCAAGTTCCTGGAGAAGGACGGCTACTACTACGGCCGCGGCACGACCGACATCAAGGGCGGCGCGACCATCCTGGTCACGAACCTGATCCGGCTCCGTCGGGAGAAGTTCCGGCCGGACCGCGACCTGATCGTGGCTCTGACCGCAGGGGAGGAGACCGGAATCGCCGACGGGATCGACTGGCTGCTTCGCGAGCGCCGGCCGCTGATCGACGCGGTCTACTGCGTCAACACGGACGGCGGCGACTTCCAGCTGAAGAACGGCAAGCGCCGGCTGGTCGCGGTCCAGGCGAGCGAGAAGCTCACCCTCATGTACCGGCTGGAGGCGACGGACCCCGGCGGACACAGCTCCATGCCGCGGCCGGAGAACCCGATTTATCGCATCGCCTCCGCCCTCTCCCGCGTGGCGGCGTACGAGTTCCCGGTCGAGTTGAGCGAGGTCACGCGCACCTACTTCGAGCGCATGTCGGCGGTGGAGACCGGTCAGACCGCCGCTGACATGAAGGCGATCGCGCGAACGCCATCCGACCCCGCGGCTCTGAAGCGCCTCTCGGAGTCGCCTTACGTAAACGCCCTACTCCGCCCGACCTGCGTGGCGACACGCTTCGAGGCGGGCCACGCCGACAATGCGCTGCCGCAAAAGGCGCGCGCGCTCGTCAATTGCCGCCTCATGCCGGGACGCGATCCCGAGGAGATGCGCTCGACGCTCACCCGCCTCGTGAACGACGAGAAGGTCGCGGTGACCGGGCCCATCTTCGACGAGGGGGAGCGGCCCGAGAAACTCATTGCGCCGCCCGCCCGGCTCGAGCCGGACCTCATGCGGGCGGTCGAGAGCGTGAGCGGGCAGATGTGGCCGCGCGTGCCGGTCGTCCCGACGATGGAGACGGGCGGGACCGACGGCTACTACCTGCGCCCCGCGGGAATCCCGACGTTCGGCGTGTCCGGGGTGTTCATCGACATCGACGACATCCGGGCGCACGGCAGGGACGAGCGCGTGCCGGTCGCGTCGTTCCACGAGGGCGTCGACTTCTACTACCGCCTGATCAAGTCACTCTCGTCCGGGCGCTGACCCGGCTCCCGACCGTCCGGGAGTGCGAACCGACAGCCGAGATCCCCAACGACATTGCCCTCCGATCGATGCGCAGCTCTTTCGGGCTCCGGAGGGCACCGGGAGCTAGACTCTCCGGATTGGCGCGGACGGAGCGGGAGGGAAGGCTTCATGACCGGATCGACCCGGCGGGACTGGATCGGCCTCTGCGCGGCAGCGGGAACATTTAGCATCCTCGAGAGTCCGTTGCGCGCCGCTGGAGGTTCGACCGCGGCGGTCTCCGCGGTCGACCACCTGCTGCTCGGCGTTTCCGACCTCGACCGCGGGATCGCCTGGGTCGAGGCCAGGACCGGCGTCCGCGCGGTGGTCGGAGGAAGTCATCCCGGCATGGGCACGCGAAACGCCCTCATTTCGCTGGGCGGCCGGAGGTATCTCGAGATCATCGCTCCGGACCCGGCACAGACGGCATTCAACTTCCACCTCGACGTGCGGAAGCTCTCCGAGCCGCGGCTCATCACGTGGGCCGCGGCGACCCGCGACATCGATACGCTTGCGAAGAAGGCTCGGGAAGCTGGCCTCGAGACGTTCGGCCCGCAGCCCGGATCGCGGAAGCGGCCCGACGGGAAGGTCCTCGAGTGGAAGTCGTTCGGCGTCAAAGGTGGGCTGGCTGCGGACGGCGTCGATCCCATCCCGTTCTTCATCGAGTGGGCGTCCGACTCGCTCCACCCGTCGCAGGACTCAACGGAGGGATGCGAGCTTGCGGCGCTCGAGATCGAGCATCCCCGGCCCGCCGAGGTGAACGTCATCCTCCGGAAGCTCGGAATCGATGCGGGCGTGAAGTCCGGACCGTCCACTCTCCTGCGAGCGACCGTGCGGACGCCGAAGGGCACGGCGAAGCTCGTTTGAAGCGGAACGTGAAAAACTGTTCGCAGGAGGCTCTACCCATGAATCGGAAGCGACTCGCAGTGCTGTTTTCGGTCGCGATTGCGGGGGTTGTGGGATCCGCGACGGCGGAGATCGCGGCGTGCGCGAAAAGTCCGGAGGAGACCTGGCAGCTCGCGCGGGAAGCGGTGGCGAGCAAGGACGCGGGTCGGGTGATGCTCACTCTCACGCCGGCCTATCGCACGCGCAATGCGGTGGAGTACGCGGTCGGCGCCTCGATGCTCGCCGAGATCGGAGGCCTGTCGGGAGAGCTCTCCGGCAAGCCCGGAGCGGCGGAGAAGGCGAAAAAGGCGGAAGGGCAGCTTCTCGCCGAGCTCGACGCGATTCTCGTGAAACACAAGGCGCCCACGATTGCCCAGATCGGCACACCCCGGCTGATGAAAATGCAGGACCCCGCAGTCCAGGCGCGGTTTGCGAAAGTCGATCACGTCGCGTTCGCGCGCGAGATGGAATCGTTCTTCCTCAAGGTCGAGGAGGCCGCGAAGAAGGCAGGGGTCTCCTCCCAGGGACCGACGAAGTTAGACGAGCTCGTCGTCGGTGGAGGCGACCTGAGCGCGTCGCTCGCGACCCCCGCCGTCGCGGGCGAGACGGCGCGCGCGGCCGCCGGGTCGACCACGATGCTGTTCCGGAAAGTGAACGGATGCTGGTTGATCGACGGGCGCGAAGACCAACCGCGGTGAACGGCGCGTGATCGCCCGGGTCTGGTGCGGAGTCGTGCCGGTCGAAAAAGCCGACGGCTACGCCCGATACCTCGCGGACTCGGATCGGGGAGTGCAGGCGTACCAGGCGATTCGCGGGAACCGGGGTGTCTCACTCCTCCGACGCCAGGAGGGTGACCGCGTCCACTTTCTCCTGATCTCGTTCTGGGACTCGGAGGCCGCCATCCGCGAATACACGGGCCCGGACGTCGATCGGGCGCAGTACTTCGACTACGACCGGGAGTGCCTCCTGGAGCCGGAACCAACCGTCCAGCACTTCGAGGTCGTCGTCAGGTCTCATTCTGGGATTGTCGCGGGTGCAGACCTTCAATAAGGTGACGGCTGCAGACCCCTTCGGGATCTGTCCCCGTAACGGTGCAGTCTCGGACGTCCGGAACGGCTAGACGGTGCAGGTCCCTTCGCGACCTGTCCCCGTAACGTGCTTAGCCTCGACGAAGCAGGGGTCCGACGGTTCCTGAAGATGGCGGACTTGATCCCCGCCATGGAGCGCGCGCTCTCGGAGCTCTCCGGCGGTGGCGCGGTGCAGCCTCTCCGCACCGTCATTCCGGTGTCGGATCACGCCGGCTTCCTGGGCGTCATGCCGGCTTACGTCTCCGGGGCCCTGGGCGCGAAGCTCGTGACGTTCTATCCGAACAACCGAGGCGTCCCCACGCATCACGCGATGATCGTGCTGTTCGATCCGGAAACCGGCGAGCCGCTCGTCACGATGGACGGACGCCTCATCACGGAGATGCGCACCGCGGCGGCTTCCGCGGTCGCGACGAAGGCACTCGCCCGGCCGGACGCCTCGGTCCTGGCGATCCTGGGATCCGGCGTTCAGGCGGGGAGCCACCTCGAGGCCATTCGCCTCGTCCGCCCGCTGCGCGAGGTTCGCGTATGGAGCCCGCGGGGGGCTCCCGCGTTCGCCGCGAGGTACGGCCTGCGCGCCTCGGGGTCCGCCGAGGAGGCGGTTCGTGGCGCGGACATCGTGGTCGTCGCCACCACGTCGCAGAGACCCGTTCTGGAAGGCGACTGGCTCTCGAAGGGAACGCACATCAACGCCGTGGGCGCGACGCGGCCCGACTGGCGCGAGCTCGACGACGAGGTCCTGGATCGATCCCGGATCTTCGTGGATTCCCGCGAGGCGTGTACGCGCGAGTCGGGCGACGTCATCGCGGGCGGGAAGATTGCCGCGGAAATCGGCGAGGTCTTGAACGGCGCCGCGCCCGGCCGGAGGTCGGCGGAGGAGATCACGCTCTTCAAGTCGGTCGGCGTTGCCGTTGAGGACGTCCTCTCGGCCGATCTCGTGTATCGCGCGGCCGAGCTGGCACGAATGACGCATCGCTCGACCCGCGACCGGAGAACGGTCGGTCGGGAGGTAACGATGGCGAGATATGGCAAGAAGGCGTCGCAAAAAGTCGAGAAGGCGATGCACGAACGCAAGAAGGGAACGTTGAAGAGCGGGAAGTCCGGCAGGAAGGTCACGAGCAAGAAGCAGGCGATCGCGATCGGTCTCTCGGAAGCGCGGCGTGCCGGCGGCAAGGTTCCGCGCAAGAAGTCCTCCTCCACGAGGAAGCGGTCCTCCTCCTCCAAGAAGAAGTAGCTTCGGGCCTCGGGGCCCGTTCCATCTTCATCTCCCGGGACCGGCGTTAGAGTTCGCCGTCGGAGGACGACGCAATGCGAGCTCTCGCGTTTTCAGTAGCCATCGCGCTCGGGCCGACGGTCGCGGTCGCGCCCGCGTCCGCTCAGCACGACCACGGCGCCGCGCCGGCCATGGCGCCCCCCCAAATCCAGGCGGGGATGGGGAACCATCGCCACCCCATCCGGACGAAGAACCCGGAGGCTCAGAAGTACTTCGACCAGGGCCTCGCATTTCTCTACGGCTTCAACCACGACGAGGCGGCCCGGTACTTCCGGCGCGCCTCGGAACTCGATCCCGCTTCGCCCATGCCTTACTGGGGGCTCGCGCTCTCCATCGGCCCGAACTACAACGACGCCGAGGTGTCGGAGGCGCGGGCCGCCGCGACCTACGACGCCGTCCAGAAAGCCCTCGCACGGGTCACGAACGGAAGCGCGGTCGAGGTGGACTACGTGCGCGCGCTGGCGAAGCGGTACCCGTCGGCGGATCCGAAGTCGGACTGGAAAAAGCTTCACCTCGACTACAGCAACGCGATGCGCGCTCTGGTGAAGAAGTACCCGGACGACCTCGACCTCGCCACGATGTTCGGCGAGAGCCTGATGATGCTGCGCCCCTGGCAGCTCTGGACCGCGGACGGCAAGCCGGCGCCGGGAACGGAGGAGCTCGTCGCGGTGCTCGAGTCGGTGATGAGACGGGACCCGGACCACCCCGGCGCGAATCACTTCTACATCCACGCGGTCGAAGCCTCGCCCAACCTCGAGCGCGCGATCCCGAGCGCGACGCGGCTCCTGACGCTGGTGCCGGCCGCGGGCCACCTCGTCCACATGCCGGGTCACATCTTTCTGCAGACGGGCGACTACGGCCTGGTGGCCGAGAGCAACGTGAAGGCCTCGGAGGCGGACCGCGCTTTCGTAAAACGCACCGGCGCCACGGGGATGTATCCGCTGATGTACTGGACCCACAACATGCACTTCATCGCGTTCGCCCGCGCGCAGCAGGGGCGGTACGAGGACGCGCAGCAGGCGGCGAAGGACATGGTTCAGAACGTGGGCGAAGCGGACCTGGAGCCCAACATGCAGATGCTGGAGGCGTTTCACCTCTATCCCACGATGGTGAACCTCCGCTTCCAGCGGTGGGAAAGTATCCTGGCCGCGCCCCAGCCCCGCCCGGAACGCAAGCTCGCGAGCGCTTTCCAGCGCTTCGCGGAGGCGATCGCGCTCGCCGGCAAGGGCCGGCTGAAAGACGCCGTCGCGGCGCGGACGCGGTTCGAGGAGGCGCGAAGAGCGCTGCCCGCGGAATCGCTCTACCTGATCAACAACAAGGGCTCCGACGTGCTCGCGCTGGCAGGGGCCATCCTCGACGCCCGGCTCGCCGGGGCGCGCGGGGAAAAGAAAGAGTCGGTCCGGCTCTGGCGCCGGGCGGTCGAGGTCGAGAAGGCCATCCAGTACGACGAGCCGCCGGCGTGGTTCTACCCGGTGCGGCAGTCGCTCGCCGCGGCGCTGCTGCGCAACGGACAGACGAAAGAGGCGGAGGCCGTCTTCCGGGAAACGATCGCCAGGCATCCCCGCGACGGCCGGCTGCTCTATGGCCTCTGGCAGACACTCGTGGCGCAGAAGCGCGACGCCGAGGCGGCGCTCGTCGAACAGCAGTTCAACGCGGCGTGGAACGGCGCGACGGCGAAGCTGCGGATCGAGGACCTGTAAGGGATGGAAAGAGGGGACCGCATGGATCCTGCAATGACGACGACGACGTTCAACCTCGAAGGATTCCGGGTCACGCGCTCCCTGGGAGTGGTTCGCGGCATTACCGTGCGGTCCCGGTCCATCGTCGGAACCATCGGAGGTTCTCTCCAGACGATCTTCGGCGGAAACATCACGCTCTTCTCGGAGCTGTGCGAGAAAACCCGGGAAGAGGCGTTCGAGATGATGCTTCGCCATGCCCGGGCCATGGGTGCGAACGCCGTCATCGGCGTCCGCTACGACGCCACGGAGCTGCTGCAAGGCGTGACCGAGGTCCTCTGCTACGGCACGGCCGTCACCGTCCACCCCGAATCGGCCTGACGTCCGAGTGCAGCCCCGGACGAGGCTGATCGTCGTGGCCGTCGTGACGGACGGCGAGGGCCGCGTCCTGCTCTGCCGCATGGCGCCGGACCGGGGCGTCTTTCCGGGCCAGTGGGCGCTGCCCGGCGGCGGCGTCGAGCCCGGTGAAAGAATCGAGGCGGCGCTCCGGCGGGAAGTCCGGGAGGAGCTCGGCATCGACCTGCACTCTTCGGCGCCGCTCCTCTTCAAGGACGACGTGCTGGAGAAGACCTACGAGGACGGGCGCCGCGAGGCCCTCCACATGGTGTTCCTGATCTCCGCGTGCCGGCCCGCGTCGATGGACATCCGGTTGAACGAGGAGTTCTCCGAGTTCCTGTGGGCGGATCGGGCCGCGCTGGCGGCCCTGGAGTTGAACCCCCTGACGCTCGACACGCTGACGTCCGCCGGGCTCCTCCAGCCGCGCCCGGCGGAGGGATAAAGTTCGCGCGGGTGAAACTCGAGAAACCCGGCTTCGCCTCGGGTGCCCTCGTCGGCGTTCTCCTGACCGCGCCGCTCGTTGCCATCTTCTACGCGGCGTGGAAGCTCGCGGGCCTGCCGTTTCTGCCGTTTCACCTGTTCGACTGGACCACGCGGATCCTGCCGGGTCGTGTCATCACGTTCGGCATCGACTCGATGGTCCGGGTCATCCGCGCGCTACACATTGCGGACACGGCTTCCGCGGCCAAGGCCGCGGAGCAGGCAATGGCGATTGCGGTGTTTCTCGCCACCGGGATTCTCGTCGCGGGTGTCCTGTTCGCGATCCTGCGCGCGGTCGGGAGCCGCTCCAGATTTCCGGGCGTCATTGCAGGCGTCGTCCTCGGGCTGGGATCGCTGGTTCTGCTCAAGGGCGTCGGCGGCGCGAGGACCGTTCCGCCGGCGGTCGCCGGCGGCTGGGTGATCGCCGGGTTCCTCGGCTGGGGCGCCGCGCTCGGTTCGGTGTACCGGCGTCTCGCCCTCGCTTCGGACGTCGCCGCCGGGGACGAGTCCGCCGCGTCGGTCCTGCGGGTGGACCGGCGGCAGTTCCTCGTCCGGGTCGGCGGAGCGACCGCGACGATCAGCGTCATCGGCGCGGTCGTCGGGTCGCTGGCGAACAGCCTGCGCCCGCGCGAATCGGCGGCCGCCGCCGGAAAGCGCTGGTCGGCCGACCATCCGCTGCCGAACGCCGGAGCGGACGTCTCGCCCGCGGCCGGCACCCGGCCGGAGTACACGCGGCTCGAGGACCACTACCGTATCGACATCACGACGATCCCTCCCGCCATCGACGGCGCGACGTGGCGGTTGAAGGTCGGAGGTCTCGTGGACCGGCCGCTGGAGCTGACCCTGGATCAGCTCCGGCAGTACGAGCCTCTCCACCAGTTCGTCACGCTCGCCTGCGTCTCGAACCCTCTGGGAGGAAGCCTCATCGGCACGACCCGGTGGACCGGCGTGAGCTTCCAGTGGCTCCTGGCCGACCTGCACCTCGCGCCGAACGCGACGCACTTGAAGATCACGTCCGCGGACCGGTTCTACGAGGTCGTCGCGCTCGACACGATCCGAAACGACGCGCGGGTGATGCTCGCCTACGACTGGGACGGCGTTCCCCTGACGAGGTTGCACGGTTTCCCGCTGCGCATCTACATTCCCGACCTCTACGGCATGAAGCAGCCCAAGTGGATTCAGTCGATCGAGGCGACCGACCACTGGGAGCCGGGTTACTGGGTGAAGCGCGGCTGGGACCGGAACGCTCGGATGAAGGCGACGTCCGTCATCGACACGGTGTCCGTCAACATGATGCTGTCGCAGGCCGACGCGACCTCGCTCATTCCGGTGGGCGGGATCGCACACGCCGGCGCCCGCGGCATCTCGAAGGTCGAGGTCCGGGTGGACGACGGGCCGTGGACCGAGGCACGGCTGCGCTCGCCGCTCTCCGACCTGACGTGGGTCGTGTGGCGCTACGACTGGCCGTTCCGGCCCGGAAACCACCGGTTCACGGTGCGTTGCGTGGACGGGGCGGGCGAGGCCCAGATTGCGGAAATGGCCCCGCCGCACCCCTCCGGAGTGTCCGGTTACTCCGACAAGACCGTGATGCTTTGAGGCTCTAGCCCTTCTTCTCGGACAACGTCTTGCGGACGTTTCGCAGCTCGTCGAGCAGCGCCGGGGAAGTGTCGGGCTTTGCCGCGGCGATCGCCTTGTCGATCTCTGCGATCGCCTCCTTCGTTTTGCCGGCGGCGTCGAAGTAACGCGCCTTGGCGTAGTAGACCGGGGGAGTCGGGCTGATCGCGATCGCCTTGTCCAGCCAGCCGGCGGCCTCGTCCAGGTAGAGGCGGTTCTGCACGAGGTAATTCGCGCCCCGGTAGTACGGCTGCCACTCGTCCGGCTTCGCCTTCGCGACCATGTCGCGCAGCATCCCCACGACCTTTACGTTCGTGTCGGTCTGGTTCTTGATCGTGAACGGAACCTGGACGTTCTCCCACGCGAGCACCACGCGGGCCGAGTTGATCGTCGGGTCCTCGAAGCGGAACTGCATCCACTCCTGCGCTGAGCCCGGCACCGGCGTGACCTTGACCCGGACCGCGTCCTTCGCCGCGTCGTAGCTGTAGGACCCCCACTGGTTCGCTTCCTTGTTGAAGATGAGGGTCCACTCCTTCTCGCCCGGGATCGTGTGGAGCGAGTACGTCCCGGCGGGAAGCGGCTGGCCTTCGACGACCACGTCCTCGCTGACCTGGATCGTGGTCGCGGAGTTCGCGCCGGTGCGCCACACCGCGTTCCAGGGCACGAGGCCGCCCCAGATCTTCCGGCCCTTCACTCCCGGGCGGCTGTAGGTGATCGTGACGTCGTTCAGGCCGATCGTCTGTTTGACGGTGGCTCCCTGGCTCACCTGAGGAAGCCGCACGGCCGGCGGACCGGCCGGCGCCGGAGCGGGCGTGGGCTGCTGCGCGATCAGAAGTGGCGCGACCGTCAGGAAAGCACAGGCCAGAAGCGGGGTCCTGGAATTCCGAATCATCGTATTCCCTCCATTGAAAGTAGTCAGGATACTTCGCGGCCGGCGTCCTCGCGATAGAGCGAGGCGCCGGCGAGAACTGCGACGATGACTTCGACGAGCGACCACGCCGTCGCGATCGCCATCAGGCGCGCCGGAAAGATCCGAAGACTCGCCATCGCGACCGAGAACGTGACGGTGGAAAAGGCCCACAGTGCGAGGCCCGCGCGAACCGCGGTGCGTGGCCCGGGGCCGTACCGCGGCCGGATCGCTGCGTACAGCCAGATCGCGAGGATTCCCACGACGAAGCTCCAGACGATCGGCAAGAGCGTCGCCACGTCGGCCTCCATTCGGATGCCGAGCGCGCGGATCGCGGCCTCGTAGTCCTTCTTGAGGAGCAGGCCGAGAAGAAACTCGCCCGCGTTCACGATGAGCGCGGCGACGATTCCCCCGAGCACGACCCGTTTTCCGTTGATCCGGCTCATCGGAGAGGGGAAGCTATCAGAACCGACCGGATAGAATCCGCGCAGCCAGCCGTGACGGATTTCGTGGAGCGCAGAGTCGGGTCCGCGGTGCCGTGACCGGCGACGCGACGTTCACCGCGCAGATCCGGCCCGCCGCGGCGGCCGACGCCGACGGGATCTGGCGCGTCCACAGCGAGTCGATCCGCGCGCTCTGCCGGGAGCGGTACGGGACGCGGGAGATCGCCGCCTGGGTCGCGTTTCGACCTCCGGAGGCCTACCGGTCCGCTCTCGCCTCGCGCCACCTCTTCGTTGCGGAGCGCGCGGACGAGATCGTGGGATTCGGGCAGTTCGATCCGGCCCGCGGCGAGATCGAGGCCTGCTACGTCTCACCGGACGTGGTGGGCCGCGGGGTCGGTGCGGATCTGCTCGCGCGAATGGAGGAGGACGCTCGCACCGCCGGCCATGCGGTCGTGCGGTTGAACGCGACTCTGAACGCCGAGACTTTCTACGCCCGGCACGGCTACCGGAAGCTCGGCGCCGCAAGCCATCGGGTCGGTGACGACGTCGAGCTGCCCTGCGTCCGGATGGAGAAGAAGCTCCGGTGAGCGTCTTCGGCTCCGACCGGCTCACGTTCTCCTGGTGGCTCCTGGGACTGGTCCAGGCGGCGCACTCGATCGAGGAGATGCGGACGCGGCTGTACGACTTCTTCTGGGTGGCGACCGGACGGCTGCACGAGGTCGTCCCGTCCGTGACCCAGGTCCGCATGAGCGCTCAGACCTTCGCTCTCCTGAACATGACGTTCATCACGGTCCTGCTCGGGACCGTGCCCGCGGTGCGCGCGCGCCAGCCGTTCGCCCTCGCGCTGGCCGGGCTGGCGGGCGCGATCGAGGTCGCAAACGGGATCGGCCACGTGGCCGGCGCCATCTGGTTCCGCCAGTACGTGCCGGGGCTGTTCACGGCGCCCTTCCTGTTCGTCACGGGCGCCCTGGTTTTGCGGGAGCTCTGGAGACGACGGGAGGGAGACAACGCGTGATTCCGCTCTCGCAGATCCGCGCCGCCGCCGGGAGGCTCGCCGGCAAAGTCCACCGGACGCCGCTCCTCCCGGCGACCGCGCTCGGCGACCGGGCCGGCGTACGGCTGCACCTGAAGTGCGAGAGCTTCCAGAAGACCGGCTCCTTCAAGCCGCGCGGAGCGCTGAACAAGGTCCTTTCGCTTTCGCCGGAGGAGCGCGCGCGGGGGCTCGTGACGGTCTCCGCCGGAAACCACGCGCAGGCGCTGGCCTGGGCCGCGCGCATCGCCGGCGCCGCCTGCACCGTCGTCATGCCGAGCGCCGCTCCGCAGTCGAAGATCGACGCGACGAAGGGCTACGGCGCGGAGATCGTCCTCCACGACGACCGCGCCACGCTCTTCGACCGGCTGGCCGAGGTCCGCGACTCCCAGGGCCTCGCGTTCGTGCCTCCGTTCGACGACCTCGACGTCATCGCGGGCGCGGGGACCGTCGGTCTCGAGATCGTGGAAGACCTTCCGGATGTGGACGTCGTCGTCGTACCGGTCGGCGGGGGAGGGGTCATCGCCGGGATCGCCTCCGCGGTCAAGCAGCTCCGGCCGCGCGTCCAGGTCGTGGGCGTCGAGCTGGCCGAGGGCCCCGGTTTGGCCCCCGCGCTCGCGGCGGGAAAGCCGGTCACCGTGACGCGTCCGTGGGGCACGCTGGCCGACGGAATGACGCCGCCGTTCGTCGGCGCCCTTCCGCTGGAGATCGCCAGAGAGGTGGTGGACCAGGTCGTCGGAGTCTCGGAGGCCGCGATCATCGATGCGATGAAGCTTCTGATGACGCGGGCGAAGCTCTACGTCGAGGGGGCGGGCGCCGCCGCTACCGCGGCTCTGCTCGAGGGAACGCTCCGCGTGCCGTCCGGCGCGCGGGTCGCGGCGCTCGTCTCCGGAGGCAACGTGGACCTTTCCCGCATTCCGCGGGACTGAGTCCGAACTACTGCGGTTCCGCCCGGTACGACATCCCCAGGACCGGCTTCGTCGCGATGGCGATCAACGTCTCCGCGCTCCCGCCCGCGCTGATCCCATCGGGAAATCGTCCCACGGCAGACGCGACCTCCCGGCCGTCCGGGCCGATCGCGATCGCCCGGAAGTACACGGAGCCGAAGTTCGTGCCGCACCCGTTCTGTCCGCGCACGACGAGCTGAACGATCTCGCCGGACCTCCCGTACGCCGACACCGTGCTGGGGTTCGCCTGGATCATGACGCAACGACCCGGCGTGTCGCGTGGCCGGTCCTCGGGCGGCTCATAGGGCGCCACCCTCGGGGGAGCGGGCTCCGCCGCCGGGCGCTCGTCCACGTCGAGGATCGGGACCTCGAGCGTCGCTTCCGATTCGGCGGGAGCGGGCAGGGGATCAGGCTCCGAGGGTGCGGGGTCGGTCGATTGCTCCGGGGCGACCGCAGCGGTGACGGACGGGGGAGCGCTCTCGCCTCCGCGCGCCCGGCGCTCCGTCGAGCGCCCGGCTTGCCACGCCACGGCGGCGACCCCGGCGCAGAGGAGAAGGAGAACGACCGCTTTTCCGGTAGACACGCCTTCAATAATTAGAACATCGGGCGCGCATCTCTGCGTCTCTTTTGCCCGTGCGCTGAGTCGCGCAATCGCACTGCGCCATTGTGCGCCGGGCCCGGGATGATTGTTCGCGGGCGCGGGACGATTTTCCAAAACCAATTCGATCCTCGTCCGTCCTACCTCCCGACGGACTTACAAAGGAGGATCGAATGAAGAACCGGATTCTGACCGCTCTCGCCGCTATCGCATGCGCCACTCTCGTCGCGTGCTCGAGCGTCGCCACGCTCGGTACCGACTCGAACTCTGCGTTGAAGGACCTGACCGCCGTCCGCCAGACGCGTTCCCAGGCCTACGCGAACAAGGACATCGCGGGTCTCGCGAAGTTTCACGCCGCGAACCTGACAGCGACCCTCGCCGACGGAAGCCGGCTGGATCGCGCGGGCTACGAGGCGTTCCTTCAGAAGAACATGGAAGCCGGGACTCCGGCGCCTTCGCGTCTGACTCGGCTTACGCAGGAAGAGGCGAGCTACGTCGCGGTCGTCGAGGGCCCGGGCGTGGCCGTCCGCGAGACCTGGAAGAAGACCGGAGACGGCTGGAAGCTGAAGTCGGTCCAGGAGGTTTCGGAAGACTCGGCGATTGCGTCGAAGAAGACCGACAAGAAGCGCGCGAGCTGACGGGAGCGGCCGAGCAGGCCGCTCTGTCCCTAACATGGTCATCCCGAGGAGCGAAGCGACGAGGGATCTCTTGGCTGAGCAAGTCGCGGGGACAGGTCCGCGGAGCGGGCCTGCACCCGCCACAGTCCAAAGAGATCCTTCGCTTCGCTCAGGATGACAGAGGGGCCGCGAGATCCTTCGCTTCGCTCAGGATGACAGAGGGGCTATTTCAGCTGAGAGGGAAGTCTCGGGGAGGACAGCAGATCCCGAAAGACCTCCCACCGCTTTTCGGGATCATCCGGTGTGCCGCCCCGTGACTCGACGTACTTCCGCACGAGATCCTTCCCCAGGTTGTAGTTGATCACGTAGCTCCGGTACTGGTCGAAGAAGCGGACCCGCTGCTCCGCGCGCTTCGGCTCGGACAGGGCGTAGTCGGAGAGCCAGCGCGCAGCCGCGGAGGCGTCGATCTCCCCGTTCAGGTAACGGCGCGCGGCCTCGTTTCCGGCGTAGGAGAGCCGGTCGACGATGCGGCGAACGCGGTCGAACTCGTCGGCCTGGGCGGGCTCGATGCCGGCGAGGGGATAAAGCGTCGCCTTCTCGTACGCGAGCCGCTCCCTCCCCGGAAACGCCATCTCGATCCCGAAGTTCGCGCTGCCCTCGGCAATCAGGGACTGCGGCGAGAAGAGGGGATAGACGCTGTACTCGACCCACCCGCGGTCCCTGACGAGACTCTTCTCCATCAGCATGTTGTAGACGTGGTGGCCGGGGTAGCCCTCGTGGCAGGCCAGGTCGATCGCGCGGTCGATGGTGATCGGCAGGTCCGTGTTGACCTGGATGAGGCTCTTGTACTGCCCCTGGTACCAGTTGTATCCGCTCCAGGTCTTGCCGGTCACGTACTCGACCGTGAAGCTCTCTCCGGCCGGCATCGCGATGTGGCGGGTCGTTCGCGCGCGGCACTCGCCGATGGCCGCGCGGAAGACGGCGTCCACCTTCTCTTTCGGAATCGTGAAGCGCTGGCGGAAGGCCTCGTACCGCTCGAGAAGAGTCGTGGAGCCGCCCTGGCCGGGCAGCGCGCGGTCGAGCTCGTTGCGGACGTCGCGGAAATGCTCCTCGGTGTTCACCGGCGCGACGGCGTCGTACAGCGCGAGGGACTCCTCGTCGAACGTGAACTTCTTCCCGCCGAGCATCGCGACGCGGGCCGAGAGGGCCTGGAGCTGCCTCGTGAGATAGCTCCGGCGGAGACGGACCATCTCGTCCGCGGGCAGCGGAAGCGCCTCCAGCCGGGCGATCAGGCCGGCGGCTTCCGAGGCGATCTCGGGCAGCGGCCTCTTCGCCGCCTCGGCCGCGCTCTTCCACTCCGGCGGCCCGTAGAACGCGTCCACGTAGTCCTTGTCGTGCTGCCCCACGGCGAGCACGAGCTTGACGTAGCGCTCCCCGACGTCGTTCATCGTGGAGATAAGAACAGATTCCTCCGGGGGATCAGGCCCGTACCGGCTCGTCGCACAGCCGGACCCGAGAAGCAATCCCACGGCGAGGGAGACACCGAGACCGTGCAGAGTTCGCATGCCGAAGGATAATGCCGCTTCCTTGAAGGCCATTCGCATCGAAGCGCCCGGCGGGCCCGAGGCGATGCTCCTCGTCGACGTTCCGCCACCGGAGCCGCGGGAGGGACAGGCGCTCGTCCGGATCGAGGCGGCGGGCGTCAACTTCATCGACGTCTACCACCGCACCGGCGCGTATCCGCTGCCGTTCCCGCTGATCCCGGGCGCGGAGGGCGCGGGGGTCGTCGTCTCCGTCGGCCCGGGAGTGACGGAGGTGGCTCCGGGCGATCGCGTGGCGTTCGCGGGCGGTTCCGCGGCCTATGCCGAGCTCGCCGCCATTCCCGCAGCGAAGCTCGTTCCGATCCCGGATGGTGTGGCAAGGAAGCAGGCCGCGGCCGTGATGCTGCAGGGGATCACGGCCCACTACCTCGCCACCTCGACCTATCCCCTGAAGACCGGTGACGCCTGTCTCGTCCACGCGGCGGCGGGAGGGGTCGGACAGCTGCTCTGCCAGATCGCGCGACTGCGCGGCGCGCGGGTCTTCGGGACGGTTTCGACCGACGAGAAGGCAAGGATCGCGCGGGAAGCCGGTGCGGAGACGATCCTCTACACGAAGGAGGATTTCGCGGCCGAGGTCCGGCGCCGGACCGACGGCACGGGAGTCCAGGTCGTTTACGACGGCGTCGGCCGGGACACCTTCGAGGGCAGCCTGGACTCGCTCTCCGTGCGGGGAACGATGGCCCTCTTCGGCCAGTCGAGCGGCCCGGTTCCTCCGGTCGATCCCCAGGTCCTCAACCGGAAGGGTTCTCTCTACCTGACCCGGCCGACGATCGTGCACCACACGCGGACTTCCGAGGAGCTCCGCTCGCGGGCGGCGGACCTCTTCAGTTGGATCGCCGCGGGGAAGCTCCGGGTGCGCGTCTTCCGGGAGCTGCCCCTGGCGCGGGCCGCGGAGGCGCACCAGCTGCTCGAGTCCCGGCAGACGACCGGGAAACTGCTGCTGATTCCTTAGCTGCTGCCGCTATCGCTCTCGACCGGGTATCCGAGCTCGCGCCAGCGCTTCCAGCCGCCGTCCATCGAGACGACGTTCGTGTATCCCATCTTCGCGAGAGTGTCGGCGGCGAGCGCCGAACGGAAGCCGCCGCCGCAGTACAGGATGACCTCCTCGCCCCGGTCGGGGATCGCCCGCTCGATGTCGCGCTCGATGATGCCCTTGCCGATGTGAATCGCCCCGAGCGCGCGGCCGCGCTCCCACTCCGTGTCCTCGCGAACGTCCACGAGGTGAAAGCGTTCGCCGGTCTCCTGCCGCCGCCTCACGGTTTCGGGACTCGTCTCGCGCACCCGCTTTTTCGCGTCCTGGACCAGCTTCAGAAAGCCGCTCGAGTGATCCATCTTCGCCTCCGTCATTCTCCGAGCGCGGCGAGCCGGGCGATGAGATCCACCACGCGGTTGGAGTATCCCCACTCGTTGTCATACCACGAGACCACCTTCAAGTAGCCGTCACCCGAGGCGCGCGTCGAGAGCGCGTCGAAGATCGACGAGTGCGGGTTGCCGATCACGTCGCTGGAGACCAGCGGCACCTCGCTGTACTCCAGGATTCCGCGGAGCGGCCCCTCCGCCGCGCGGCGGATCGCGTCGTTAACCTCCTTGCCGTCCGGGTTCTTCCGCAGCCGGCAGGAAAGGTCCACGACCGAGCCGTCGGGCACGGGGACCCGCATCGCCATGCCGTCGAGCTTCCCCGCGAGCTTCGGCAGGACCTTGCCCACGGCGCGGGCCGCGCCGGTGGTCGTCGGAATGATGTTCTCGGCGGCCGCGCGGCTGCGCCGGAGGTCCTTGTGCGGCACGTCCGCCAGGCGCTGGTCGTTCGTGTAGGCGTGCACGGTCGTCATGAAACCCTGCTCGATCCCGTACTCGTCGTCCAGGACCATCGCGAGCGGGGCGAGACAGTTCGTCGTGCACGAGGCGTTCGAGACGATCCGGTGGCGGGGCGTCAGGCTCGCGTCGTTGACTCCCATGACGATCATCCCGTCGATCTCGTCGTTCGGCGGCACCGTCAGGATGACCCGCTTCGCGCCGGCGGCGAGGTGCTTCTCGAGCTTCTCGCGCGTGAGGATGACGCCCGTCGACTCCACCACGACCTCGACGCCCAGCTTTCCCCACGGGATCCGCGCGGGATCCTTCTCGGCGGTCATGAGGATCTTCCGGCCGTCCACCCACATCGCCTCGGCGTCTGCGGAGACCTCGTGCTCGAAGACGCGCATGACCGTGTCGTACTTCAGGAGGTACGCCAGGTGGGCGTTGTCGAAGAGGTCGTTGACCGCGATGACCTCCATCTCGGGGTGACCGGAGAGGATGCGGAACACGGAGCGCCCGATCCGGCCGAACCCGTTGATTCCCACGCGAACCGTCATGGGGACGCTCCTGCCTCGCGGTCGAGCCGCACGAACCGCTCGATGAGATCCACCGCGCGGTGGGCGTACCCGTATCCCGAGTCGTACCAGGAGATGGTCTTGGAGACCTTGTCCCCGAGCACCATCGTGGCGAGAGAGTCGAAGGTGCTCGACCACGAGGAACGCGCGACGTCGCTCGAGACGATCGGCTCGTCCTCGAAGGCGATCACGCGCTTCCACCGGGCGGTCGAGGCGGCCGTCCGCACGACCTCGTTGATCGCGACGGGCGTGACCTTGCGCGAGTGCCAGCACACGAGGTCCACGGCCGAGCCGTTGCGCACGGGGACCGCGACGGCGGTGCCGGTGACGCGGCCCTTCAGCTCCGGCACGACCTCCATCACCATGCCGGGGGAGCGCGACTCCTGCGGAATGATGTTCTCCGCGGCCGCCCGGCCCAGCCGCATGTCTTCGGCGGGCGCGTCGGCGAGCCGGTGCTGGTTCGTGTACGAGTGGACGGTCGTGTAGAGCGCCCGCTCGATTCCGAAGGCTTCGTGCAGGATTTTGGCGATCGGCGCCAGGCAGTGCACGGTGGAGGACGCGTTGGACACGATCCGGTGGCGGCTCTCGAGGTTCTCGTCGTTGACGCCGATGACCACCGTGATGTCGGGCGGCTCGAGCGGCGGCGCGCACGCGATGACGCGCTTCGCGCCCGCGGCGAGGTGCGCTTCGAGCTCCGCCCGCGTGCGGCCGCGGGACGTCGCCTCGAGCACGGTGTGCACCCCCAGCTCTCCCCACGGCACCTGACCCTGATCCTTTCCGGTGATCATCCGGATCTGCCGTCCCACGACGTAGAGGTTTCCCTCCCGGATCGAGACTTCGTCCGGGAACCGGCCGAGCAGGGTGTCGTAGCGCAAAAGGTACTCCAGCGGCGCGGGGTCGTTCCAGTCGCTGATGGCGGCGATTCGCACGTCGTCCCGGCCGTAGAGAAGGCGGAAGAGGTTCCGCCCGATCCGCCCGAATCCGAGGAGCCCGACGACCGTGGTCACGGTTCTGAATCTATCGCGTCGAGGAACCGGCGCCAGACCTCCAGGTACTTTTCACCTCCTGTCGCGTACGCGTCGTTGTGCCCCGCGCCCGGGACGACGAGGAGGTCCTTCGGCGGCCGGGCGAGTTCGAAGAGCCGCCGCGCGTGGGAGACCGGCGCGATCTCGTCCCGCTCGGCCGCGACGATCAGCTTCGGCACGTCGATGCGGCCGATCCGGGAACCCGTGTCGTAGCGCGCGCGGATGAGCAGACGCGGAACGAAAGGGTAGTGCCGGCGCGCGAGCTCGGGGACCGAAAGAAACGGCGTCTCGAGGACGAGCCCCGAGCACGGCCGGGACAGCGCGACTTCGGCGGCGACCGCGCAGCCGAGGGACTCGCCGAGCAGCACGATCCGCTCCGGCGAAAATCCCCGCTCCCGCGCGGCGTCGTAGATCGCCCGGCCGTCCTGGTACAGGCCGGCCTCGGAAGGCTTTCCCTCCGACAGGCCGTACCCGCGGTAGTCGACCAGCCAGACGTCGACGTCGAGTTGCGTGGTGAAGAGCTTCGCGCGATCCAGGCGATGGCTGACGTTGCCGGCGTTGCCGTGGAAGAGGAGGACGACGCGTTTCCCGCGGCCGCGGATCCACCAGCCGTGCAGTCGCACGCCGTCCGACGCCGTCAGACGGAGCTCCTCCGATCGCAGACCCCAGGCTTCGGGCGAGGAGTCCAGACGGCGAGCCGGAAAGTAGATCAGCCGGTCCTGCATCAGGCTCGCGAGCGCGAGCACGGCGGCCCAGACGACGGCGAGCGTCGCGACGAGAGACAAGATGACCCTCCCGGTCACGGCTTCGAAGGTTAGCCGACCTGGCCGCCGGCCGGGGGGCGATCAGTCGTTAGCGGGCTCCCAGCCGGCGCGTTTCCGGAACCACCTCCGCGGTCCGAGCACGTCGAGCTCCGTTTTTCCAGGGTCGATCCCGACTCCCACCGAGAGGAGGCCGCCGTCGATCAGGAAAGTTCCGTACTTCGAGGACCCTTTTGCCCGGTAGTCGCCGTCGACCCGGACCTTTCCGGTGCGCGCGGCCATCCGCCGGATTTCGACCAGGCCCTTGCCGATCCGGACCGAGCCCCGGGCGGTGAGGACTTCGTCCAGGTCGAGCAGCTTGCGGGCCCATCCCGGGATCTTCACGCCCACGATCCGGAGCAGAGGCCGGGAGTCCCGGGACCGCGCGGTCGCGGTCGTCGTGAACAACGCTTCGGTCTTCGGGCGGAAGGCGCCCCGGGAGAAGTCGATCCGACCCCACCACGAGTGGCTCGTGCCGTCCGGATCGAAGAGGACGCCGTCGGAGAAGTTCAGGCGGCCGCTGTCCAGCCGTCCTCCTCCGAGAGTCTCGAGGTGGACACCGGAGAGCGCCATGCGGGCTTCGAACCGGCCGCGCATCCCGACGTCCAGGATGGAGAGCGCGAGGTTCCGCGAGGAGTACTCGATCACGCCGCTCGCGACCCCCCGCTCGACCGCCGCCTTCACGTTCAGCCGCCCGCTCCCCTTCTCGAGCCGCGTCCCCGCGGGCTCACCGATCAGTCGGTTGACGAGCTCGGCGGTCGGCAGCCTCAGGCGCGCCTCCGCGTTGCCGATGACGAGCCGCAGCACCTGGCTGCCCCGAAAGCGGGCGGGACTCCACGCCGGAAGGCGCGCCGCGATTTTCGCCCGGACGTCATCGCTCACGACCTGACGGCCCGAGCGAAGAACGCCGGTCTCCGAGACGAGCTCCGTCGGATAAACCTCCGCCAGCTGCTTCGGACGCAGGAAGAACCCTCCGGTCAAGTGCGCTTTACCGGTGTACCGGTAGTCGTCGATCCAGATCTCGCGGACCGAATCGACGGAAAGGTTTTCGATCTGGAGCGTCCACGGCTTTCCGGTCGAGGGCTTGGCAGGGGGGACCGGCGAGAGGAGAGGCGGGTCCGGGAACCCGGCGATCGGGGGCAGAAAGCGGGTTCGCGGCGCGGCAGCCTCGGCGCGGGTCAACCGGTTGCGGGCGTGGAAGACGAGCCCATTCCCCGTGACGCGGGTGACGTGGAACCGGCGGCGCAGGAGGTCGACGAGCGAGTAGGTCAGGTTGGCCTCGGCCAGCTCGACCGACCACTCAGCCTTCGGGTCGCGGTCGCGGAAACGGAGGTTCTTCACCTGGATGGTGCCGGGGAACCGCGACGAAGCGGACTCGTAGTCGAGGAGCCCGCTCTCCGGGGACTCGTTGATGCGGGAGGTCAGGAAGTCCGACTTCAGGAGGCGGTTCGGGACGACCAGGACGGCGGTGGCCAGAACGAGGAGCACGACCACGACCGCGATCGCGACTTTGGCTGCGCGACCGGTGCGGGGAGTCTTCACGGGGCGGCTCCCCGCAAGGGCCGCGCCATGAGGCCTGTCGCGGGGTCTGATCCCGAAGGGGTCAGATCCCGCCTCCGATTAGCGGCGGGGGGCTTGAACTTCCGGGCGGCCGCTGCGTTTAATCGGGTGTGGCACCCGTGATCGCGGCGAAGGAACTCCGCAAGGTCTACAGCGCCCGTTTCGGAACGCGGAAGGTCCGGGCGCTGGACGGTATCGACCTGTCGGTCGGCGCCGGCGAGGTTTTCGGCCTCCTGGGCCCCAACGGCGCGGGTAAGACCACGACCGTCAAGATCCTGCTGGGTCTGACCCGGCCGACCGGGGGCACCGCGGCCCTCTTCGGACTCCCGGTGGCCGACCCGAGGAGCCGCCAGCGCGTGGGTTACCTGCCGGAGGGGCATCGCTTTCCGGGTTACTTGAGCGCGCGGCAGACCCTGTCGATTTTCGGCCGAATGTCGGGGATGGATCGCTCGACGCTGAAGACTCGGATCCCCGAGCTCCTGGAACGCGTCCGGCTCTCCGACTGGGCCGACGTCAAGGTGAAGAAGTTCTCCAAGGGAATGACGCAGCGCCTGGGCCTCGCCTCGGCGCTCGTCCACGATCCCGAGGTGCTGCTCTTGGACGAGCCGACCGACGGCGTCGATCCGGTGGGCCGCCGGGAGATCCGCGACCTCCTGCGCGAGGAGGCGGCGCGCGGCCGCTCCATCCTGCTGAACTCGCACCTGCTCTCCGAGATCGAGCTCACGTGCGACCGCGTCGCGGTCCTTCGGAGAGGAAAGGTGGCGGCCGAGGGGCGCATCGCCGACCTGACGGCGCAGGGCTCGCGCTACCGCATGGCCGTATCGCCCGTGGACGAGCCGCTCCTCGCCGCGTTCCGCGCGAGCGGTGCGGGCGTCGAGCGGGTCAATGGCCACCTCCTGCTGACGACCCGCGACCTCGCGCACGTCAACGCGCTCGTGGACACGGCGCGCGCGCAGGGGGGGGTTCTCTCCGAGCTCTCGCCGCTGCGGTCGAGCCTCGAGGACGTCTTCGTGGACCTGGTCCGCACGGGCGAGGCGAAGGACGAGAAGGAATCCCTCGGCCCTGTCATTCCGAGGAGCGCAGCGACGAGGAACCTCTCTCTCGACGAGGGAGAGATCCCTCGCTTCGCTCGGGATGACAACCCCGGAAAGGTCCAGTGAGAGCCTGGCTCGCGAGCGTCGAGGAAGTCTTCCGGGAGGCGTCGGCGCGCTGGACGCTGCTCGCTTACTTCGCGCTTTCCTCGCTCTTCATCCTGACCTTTGCCCTCGCCGTGAACCTCGACATCGTGGACGGCGCGCTTGCGGGAGCGAAGCTGTTCGGGAAAGCCGTGGACACGGGGGGCGACAAGATCGACCTGAACAAGCTCGTCCTCGGCTTCGAGACCGGCTTCGCCGGCTTCCTCTACATGCTCGGGACGTTCATGGCCCTGTTCGCGACGGCGCACCTCGTCCCCCGGCTCCAGGAGAAGGGCACGATCGACCTCTACCTCTCCCGGCCGGTGGGGCGGACGAAGCTCCTCCTTTCGCGCTACTGCGGCGGCCTTCTGCTCGCGGCCGCGAACCTGATCTATCTTTTCGGCTCCATCTGGCTGATCGTCCGCTGGAAGACGGGAGTCGCGCACCCGCGCTTCTTCCTGGGCGGGCTCGTGATCCTGTTCGGAGTGGCGGCGCTGATGGCGTTCGCGTTCCTCATCGGCGTCCTGACGTCGTCGACCGCGGTCTCGCTGATGGTGACCTACGCCATTTTCCTTTTTGCCGCGGTGTTGTCGGGACACGAGAAGATTTCGGCGGCAGTCTCTTCGGAGTGGAGCGCGAAGACCATTCACGCGCTCTACTGGATATTTCCGAAGACCGCGGAGCTTCTCCGCGCGACGGTCGAGCTCGTTTCGGGAGGGCAGACCTTTCAGAGGCTCGGCCAGATCAATGCGGTTGCGGTTTTCGGCTCGACGGCTATATTCGGAGTGGTGGCGCTCGGCCTCGCGGCCTGGCGCTTTTCGAGAAAGGACTTCTGACATGAGAGCTCGGCGAATCGGTCTCGTTTCCCTCGCGGCCGCCCTTCTGGTGCTGACGGCCGCCGCTCCGGCGCGCGCCGCGGGTCACGAGGAGGCGCTCGCTCTCGTCCCGGCCGACGCGGCCTCCGTGGGCGTCATCCGGCTCGACGCGCTCCGCTCGAACCCGCTCTCCGCCCGGCTTTTCGCGGAGACCGACGACCTCGCGGTCGACGGCGACGCGGCCCGGTTTCTCGCGGAGGCCGGGCTCCGGCCCCGGTCTGACGTCGACCTGGTGGTCGTGGCGGGCCTCGTGTCGCCCACGCGCCGGGACGCCCAGGGGCTCGTTATGTTCGAGGGACGGTTCGATCCCGCGCGGCTCGAGGCGGCGATGATCTCCCGCGGCGGCGTCCGCAAGGAGACGCCGAACGGCAGCTACGTCCTCGTCGGGAACCGGCGCGGCGAGGGAAACAACGCGAACGCGGCGGCGATCGCGTTCGTCTCCCGGGGACTGGTCGTCGCCGGAACTCCGTCGGCCGTGACCCGCGCGCTGGCCGACCAGGCCGCCGGCGGCTCCACCTTCCTGCGGGGCGAGGGGCTCGGCCGCCAGGTGCACCGCGTGCCCGCCGACGCTTCGGTCTGGGCGATCGTGGATCCGACGCGCCTCCCGTTCGCAGCGGGGCGCTCCCGCGAGGGACGCGAGGGCGACGCCGCGGAAGCCCTGGTCGGCGCGATGAAGTCCGTCACCCTCTTCGTCTTCCACGCGACGGCGCGGGGAGAGTCCGTCGAGCTGTCCGCGACGGGCCTGTCGCCCGATGCGGAGACGCGCGGACTCCTGGAGGACGCGCTGAAGGGCGTCGTCGCCATGTGGCGCCTGGCGGTGCACGAGAAGTCTCCCGAGCTCGTGCCGATCCTGCGGAGGTTCGACATCGACAGCGACGACGAGGGAGTGAGCATCACCGGGACTCTTCCGGCGAGCTTCGTGCGCAAGATGATGGAGCACCACCCGGCCGCA
The DNA here is from genome assembly GCA_963765835.1 of uncultured Acidobacteriota bacterium. Lineage (GTDB taxonomy): Bacteria > Acidobacteriota > Thermoanaerobaculia > UBA5066 > Gp7-AA6 > Gp7-AA6. The sequence goes on from CAVXYF010000016.1 coordinate 229,293, forward strand.
GCTCGCCGGTAGGCGCGCTACCAGGGAATGTCCCGTCCGCGGCGGTCGAGGAATCGGCCGCTGTCGGACGGGGAAAGCCCCTCGATCACTCCGAGCATTGCGCCAACGCTCGTCTCCGGCGTGAGCGGGGCCTCGGGACCTCCCATGTCGGTACGGACCCAGCCGGGGTCGATCACGACGCACGTGAACCGGTCGCGCGAGAGCTCCGACGCGACCGAGCGCATGAACATGTTCAGCGCGGCCTTTCCCATCCGGTAGGCGACCCAGCCGCCCTCCGTGTTCCGGCCGATCGAGCCGAGGCCCGAGGACAAAGCCACGATCGTGCGCCGCTTCCCGGCGCGAAGGTTGGGAAAGAGCGCCCGCGTCATCCGGACCGCGCCGACCGCGTTGACGTTCAGCGTCCGTTCGACGTCCGCCGGGACGAGGTCGGTCACTGCCGGCCCCGCTTCTCCAATCGCCGCGGAGAGGACGAGGAAGTCGAGCGTCTCTCCCTCGAGTGATCGGGCGAGCGCCGCGACGCTGGCGTCGTCAGCGACGTCCAGCGCCTCGACCCGCGCCCCCGTTCCGCGAAGCTCATCCGCACGATCCGGCTGCCGCGCCGTGCCGATGACGCGCTCGCCGCGTGCCGCGAGCTGACGTACGAACTCCAGGCCGATTCCGCGGTTGGCGCCGGTGACGAGCCAGGTTGCCATGCGCAATAGGTATCATCGCCCCTCGTGTCCGCCCCAGCCCCTCTCCCCCCCGAGATCACGCTCTTGATCGAGCAGAAGAAGTACCCGGAGCTCGAAGACCTCTGGACTCGCCGCATGGAGGAGACTCCGACGGAGCTTCCGTTCTTCTTCGGACTGGCTGCGGCCGTCAAGAAAAAGGGGGGCGCGGAGGGCGCCGCGCAGGCCGCCTCGTGGCTCCGGTTCCTCGCCGACTACCAGGGGGAGCGCCAGGACGTCGACGCTCGCCTCGAGGTCCTCTCCGAGATGATCCGTATGAAGCCGACCGACGCCGCCGCCCGCGCCGACTTCGAGACCGCCCTGCGCGGACGTTTCCGCGGCCACCCGGCTCTCGCCGCGGTCCTGGCCCAGAACGCGATCGCCACGGCGCCGGACCCGTCGGAAGCGGCCCGCCGGATCGGACGCTGGCTCCGGTTCGTGCCGGGCGACGTCTACTACCTCGCGGGACGGGGGGCCGGGCGGATCGTCGAAATGAATCCGGCTCTGGACGTGATCCGGCTGGAGGTCGCCGGCGCGAAGGTGCCGCTCTCGCTCGTCTCCGCGGAGAAGAACCTGGAGCCGGTTCCGCCGGGGCACTTCCTCCGCCGCAAGGTCGACGAGCCCGCGGCGCTGGTCGAGGCCGCTGCGAAGGAGCCGGCCGAGACGGTCCATCATCTCCTCGAGAGCTTCGGACGTCCGCTCACGGTCGCGGAGGTCCGCGACCACTTCTCAGGAATCGTTCCGGACGAGCGGTGGACGTCGTTCTGGACGTCCGCGCGGCGCCACCCGCAGCTCCTCGTGGGCGGCGCGTCGAAGAGCGCAAAAGTCTCCTGGAGCGCGAGCGCGGGCGAGGCCGACGAAACGGTGCGGCGGGAGTTTGCGGCGGCGGATCCGCCGCACAAGCTGGAGTTGGCGCGGAAACACGCGAAGCGCTCGCGCGAGCTCGCGGCCTTCTTCGCGGAGTCCCTCGCGTCGCAGGCGCGCACGGCCGTCGCGCAGGACGACCCGGCGCTCGCATGGGAGCTCTCCCAGGCCGCGGCGCGCCTGGCGCCGTCGGCTCCCGAGGCTTTCCCGGCGGATACTCTTCTCGCCACTCCCGACCTTCCCGCGGTTCTCTCCCGGATACGCGACCACACGGCCCGCGAGAAGGCGCTGGCGGAGGTCCGTCAGCGTCGGGAGGACTGGGAGGCGATCTACCTCGCGCGCTTCTCCGAAGAGGAAGACTCCCGCGTTCTCGCATCCATCTACGACACCCTGGGCGCACGTCCCGAGCGGCGCGACGAGGTCGTCCGGCGGGTCATGCGGTCGCCCCGCCTCGCTCCGCGGGCGTTCGTCTGGCTCGCCGAGCGGCTCGACCCCGAAGCGTCGTCCATCGCTGCGCCGTCCCCGCTCTTTCACGCGCTGCTGGACGCGCTCCGGCAGGACGAGTTCGCGTCGATCCGCTCCCGAATCAAGGCGTTCTTCGACCCGGGCGGGCTCGCGGTGGCGCTCGTGCGGCGCGCCACGTCGGAGGTCGAGGCCCGCGAATTCCTCACGTCGCTGTCCCGCGCGGGCGGCCTCGAGGAGCACCGGCGGGGGACGGTCCGGGAAGCGCTCCTCATGAAGTACCCGGGCCTTCGCGCCCCCGCCGCGAACTTCCTCTACGGTACGCCGGAGGCGATCGATGCGAAGCGCGCGGAGCTCGCTCACCTGAAGCAGGTCGAGCTGCCCGCCAACGCCGAGGCGATGCGCGCGGCGAAGGAGCACGGCGACCTGAAGGAAAACTTCGAGTACCACTCGGCTCGGCAGAAGCACGAATACCTGTCGGCGCGGATCGCGTCGCTCGCCGACGAGCTGTCCCGCTCCCGCACGCTCGACTCGACGCGCATCGACGTTTCGGAGGTTCGGGTGGGGACCCGCGTCCTCCTCCGGGAGATCGCGTCCGGCCGCGAGCAGGCCGCGACGATTCTGGGTCCCTGGGACTCCCGGCCCGAGGACGGCGTCTACTCCTACGAGTCGGAGTACTCCCGGCAGCTTCTCGGCAAGAAGACGGGGGAGCAGGCGCTTCTGCCGAACGGAGAGCCCGCCGAGATCGTGTCTATCGAACCCTGGCGCTAGGATTCGGTTAGCCGCATGATTCGAAAGCTCTCGTCCGGCGGCTACCGCCTCTACTCCCGCAAGAAGGATCCAAAGACCGGGAAGCGGAAGAACCTCGGCACCTTCCCGACCCTCGCGGCCGCGAAGAAACACGAGAGGGCGGTTCAGTTCTTCAAGAGGAAGTGACCTTTCCCGCGGCGGCGGTTCGACGTCAAACGCGAGGCTTCCCACTCCGGCGCCAGGCGAACCCGGCGGCGATCGCCGAGCCGCCGAGCATCACGACGTCGGCCGCGCTCAAGTGCACTCCGACCGCCGGCCAGTCCAGCAACGGTCCCGTGATCGTCGGCCCTCCGTGTCCGGTGGAGTAGGTGTCGGCGAGGGAGAGCAGGATGGACAAGACGACTGCCGTGCCGATTCCGGCGGCCAGCGCGAACGCGAGACGTCTGCCCGGTGAGCGTCTCAGCCTTGTCCCTCGCGGATGAACCGGAGCATGTTTCCGTCGGAGTCCCGGACGTACATCTCCCGGGTGCCCCAGGTCTGGTCCGTCGGCGCGAGCGCGATCGGCACGTTCTTTCCAGCGAACTCGGAATGGAGCGCATCCACGTCGTCGACGATGAAGGTTGCGACTCCGCCGGGAACTCCGTCGCCCGCGAAGGACGACAGGTGAAGTGGGACGCCGTCGCGCGACAGTCCCAGGTAGCAGGGGTCGGTCCGGCTGTCGTCCAGGCGAAAGGCGAACTGCCGGTAGAAGCCGAGGTGAGAGCAGTAGAACTCCTCGGCCTGCATCGAGTCCGAAACGTGGAGGAGCGGAATCGCGAGTTTGAGCATCCGGGGCACCTCGACTTCACGCACCGGGCGATTCGCCGCGAAGGGACCGGCGCCCCGCGACCGTGAGCCACGCGCCGAAACCGATCATCCACGCCGGCAGCAGGTAGTTATTGACGGCCGCGACCATGTTCACCGAGGGCGTCACGTTGCGCCACATGCCGATCAGGCCCAGAACGCCGGTGGCGATTCCCCAGAAGCCCAGCCCCCGCGGCGCCCGCTCGTGCCGCAGCAGTCCCACGCCCGAGAGGACGAAGAAGATGCTCAGGGCGAGCTCGCCAACGAACTCCCCCACGAAGTTGCCCAGGTAGCGGTTCAGGCCGTCGAACGCCGCGGCGAGGACGGAGCGCTCGCCCTCTCCCGCGGAGGACCATGCGCGCGCCAGCTCCCAGTGAACGCTGGGCCAGCGCAGGAGGCCCAGCATCATGCTCACGGCCGCGACAAGGGCGAAGAGCATTCCCACGCGCATCGGTCCCGCGGCGCGCTTCCGCAGCGCCTCGAACGCGCCGACGCCCGCGGGCAGGAAGACCAGCGGAAGGATGCCGTAGATCGCCCAGGCCGCTCGACCCGCCGGACCGGTTGCCAGAAGCGCCGGGAGCACGTCGCCGGCGCGGCCGTCCAGGACCTCGGGGTAGTGAAAGCGAGCGGCGAGATAGGAGAACACGCCCAGAAACGCCACGGCGCCTCCGATGAGCGCGATGCCGCCCGCGAGAATCGTGCCGCCGGGTTCGCCGGTCTGCACGATCCGGGGTTCGTCGATCATGGCGCCTCCTTGCGGTCGTCACTTCACTCCGGGCCGCCCGACGTCGCGCGTTCGTACGCCCGAAGCAGGCGCGCCAGCTGTGGTTTCTTCAACACCAGTCGCTTCGTGAGGCCCCAAGGACTGCGGCCTCTCTGATACTTGAGGTCGATCCAGCTCGTCCGCGGACTCGAGTGGCGAAAGGTCTCCCAGAGCATCGGAATGTAATCGCCCTCCGGGCCGAGCCCGACGATGTGCTTGACGCTGATCCGGTCGGGATCGCCGCGCCCCGACCGGTACGTGATGCGCAGGGAGCGGCGCCTGCACTTGCACCAGCGGCGCAGGAGGCGCTGATCCCAGCCGCTTGGCGCCAGCTCGTCCCAGATGAAAGCCGCGATGCTGCGGGACCGACACACCGTCAGCCAGGCGGGTCGGTCGCCGCACGACGTGCACTGCCACCAGTATCGCGCCATGGAAGCGGCTGGTCAGACTCCGGGCCGCCCGACTTCGCGAAGCCGTTCGCGCGCCTCGAGCTCCTGCGGCAGAAGGCTGTGGTACACGAACTCGTGCAGCGGCGTCGGCACGCCCGCTTCGCGGCCGAAGCGGACGACCGCGCCGTTCCAAGCCTCGAGCTCCGAGGGCTCGCCCGCGAGAATCGTCCCGCCGGCTTCTCCGTCCGTTCTGTTCATGTTGAGTTCCTCCGCGGACGATAACGGAGCTCCACGTTCACCGGCTCGACCGAACCAGCGGCCGGCGTCTCGCTTTGTTAATACCGCTCGAATGCGAAACGTATCCCACAGCTCTCTAACCGTTCACGTCGCCGGAGGCCTGGCGGTTGCGCAGCCCGGACAGCTCCGTCGCTAACCTTCGGCGCAACGTGGGGATCCGGCCGATCAATCGGATCGCGGCGTTGCGCAGGGCTCGAGACCGCGGGGAACGCAGCGTCGCCATCCGCGTCATCCGGTCGGTGAAGGCCACGACGCGCTCCGCGACCGGTCGCCGTGTCTGCTCGTACTCGTCGAGCCGACTCTCGTCAGCCCGTCCGCCGAGGACTGCCGACAGCGCGTGGCCGAGGGCGACGGCGTCCTGGATACCGGTGTTCATGCCCTGCCCTCCGGCGGGGCTGTGCACGTGTGCCGCGTCTCCGGCGAGCAGGATCCGGCCCGCTCGGTACCGATCGACGACCCGGTGGTGCACCCGGAACCGCGAGCTCCAGACGATCTCGTCGACCCGGGTCGCGCCCCTCCGGGGACCTCGCGTGTCCAGAAGACGCTGCACGTCGGCCACGCCGGGCTGCTCCGGCGCGTCGTCCATGGTGGCCACGATGCGATGTCGCCCGCCCGGCAGCGGCGCCACCACGGCAAGCCCCTCGGGAGAAAGGAACAGCATCACCTCCCGGTCACTCAACGGCCAGCTCATTCGCACGTCGGCGAGCACGAAGGACTGCTCGTACCTGCCGCCCGTGAAACCGATGCCGGCGCGCTCGCGCACCGTACTGTGCATGCCGTCGGCGCCGACGACGAATCGGGCGCGGATCTTCTGCGGCTGCCGGCCATCGGCGGCCGCCGAAACCGAGACGCCGTCGGCGTCCTGGTGGAGGTCGTTGACCGCGTATGGCCGATGCACGTCGCTGCCCAGCTCGCGCAGGCGGGCCAGCACGATCGCTTCGGTGCGGTTCTGCGGAATCATCAGCGTGTAGGGGTAGCGGGTGGGCAGCCCGTCGAAGCGAATCACAGCCAGCACGCGATCCCGGTCCCGGAGGGTGAACGCGGGCACGACGATGCCCTCGGCGAGCAGCCGGGCGGTGACCTCCAGCTCCTCCAGCACCTCGAGAGTTCGGGCGTGCACCACCGCGGCGCGAGAGGTGTTGGCTCCCTCGGAAAGCCGGTCGAGAAGGGCAAACGAGACGCCTTCGGCCGCGAGAACGCACCCGAGGGAAAGACCCGTAGGCCCGGCCCCGACGATCAAGACATCGGTGCGTGGCGGGGAGTGCGCTCATCCCGAAGCTCCTCGGCCGATGTCGCCGGGTTGTTTCCGCGCCTGCAACTCCTGCGGCAGAAGGCTGTGGTACACGAACTCGTGCAGCGGCGTCGGCACGCCCGCTTCGCGGCCGAAGCGGACGACCGCGCCGTTCCAGGCCTCGAGCTCCGACGGCTTGCCGGCGACGATGTCCCGCTGCAGCGACGTGGTTCCATCGGGGTCGAGCGAATCGACGAAGGCCAGGGTCTTCGGGATGACTTCGTCCCGCATCGAAATACCCCGGGCGCGCGCGACCGCCAGGATCTCGCGCATGCACGTCTCGAGCATCCTGCGGGTCTCGGGCACCGTCCGGACGACGCCGACCGGAACCCGCGTCACGGCTCCCACCCCGCCGAGCGAGACCACGAAGAGAAACTTCGCCCACAGGGCCTGGTGCACGTCGGCGGGGACTTCCACGTTCACGCCGGCCCTTTCGAACGCCCCGCGCAGCCGCTCGGCGCGTTCGCTCGCGCGGTTGTCCATCTCACCGAACTTGATGAAGTGCACCTTTCCGATGCTGCGGATCCGGCCGGGCGCGGTGACCCAGCTGAGCGTGCCGCACAGTCCCTCCAGGACGTGCTCGGGGGAGAGCACCGCTGCCAGCTGCGACGACGCCTCCACGCCGTTCTGCAGGGGCACGGCGAACGTCTCCGGTCCGATGAGAGGCCGAATCGCTTCGGCCGCCTCCGGCACCTGCCAGGACTTCACACCGACGAGGACCACGTCGACGGCTCCCGCCTGCGCCGGGTCATCGGTGGCGAGCGACGGGCGGACGACCACCTCACCTCCGGGCGTCTCGAGGCGGAGTCCCTGGCTGCGGATGGCGTGCAGGTGCTCCCCGCGGGCGATGAACACGATCTCTTCGCCGGCGAGTGCGAGCTGGGCGCCGAAGTATCCCCCCGCGCCCCCCGTGCCGAAGATCGCGACCCTCACGGAGGAGACTTGTACCTCAGGCGGTGGAGCTGGGGCGATCTCTCATTCCCGCCGCCGATGCGCGAACCAGTAGACCGCGCCACCCACTCCACCGAGCAGAAACCCCAACGGTCCCGTGATGAAGATACCCAGCAAAGGACCCTGATTGGCCTCCGGCGTCAGAAGGATCGGTCCGAAGAAGCCCAGCACGAATCCGATTCCGCCGGTCGCAAGCGCCCCGACCAGGACGGACCGGGCAAGACCCGACTGGATTGACGCCGTGTGCATCCAGACGTACCGCGCGACCACGGCCGCAGCCAGTGCACATGCGAGTAACGTGATCCACAGGGGCAGGTGGAGCGGGAGGGTCAGCGCTCCGCCCACCCAGAAGACGAAGTAGAACGAGGCGACGGCGCTGATGAACGTCAGCGCGATGCGAATCAGTCCCTTCATCGGTTCAGCGCCCCCACCAAGCCAGCGCTCCCGAACGATGGTGCGTTCAGCGGCGAGCCGAGCGAGCGACCCAGGCACGGCGAGGGACGGCGAGTCAGAGCGACGGCACGTTAGAAGTCACCTTCATCGGCCAGTGGATCGGGCAACTCCGTCAGCAACGCACGGGCCTCCTGCTCTCGATCCGGGGGGACCTGGATCCGGATGACGCCCGTCACGAGGTTGAACCCTGTTCCGATGGAGCCCCAACCAAAGAGGTTCTGCAAACGATCATTCCGGGCGATATGCGGAATGCCGGCGCCATCGAGTATTGAACCCACAACGGCAACGAGGCTCTGGCTCCCGGTTTCCAGGACCGTCACGAGGTCGCCCGGCTCCGGCACTTCAGGAACCGCTGGCTTCTCCGGAACCAGGGCGACGTCGCAATCGCTACAGCGATCGAACCCGGCTTGATACTCGTCACCGCAAATTGGACAGAACATCACCCGGACCTTGACCGCCTCAGAGTGGCTAGGCCCATCACGAGAGTGAAGAGCGCCGCGGCAACGAGATGCCACGCCACCTCGCCGATCCGACGGTACCGCACGACAACGGCGACCACGGAGAAAGCCGTCGTCAGGAACCAGAGAAACGTCACGAAACGGGGTGACGGACCCGGGCGTTCAGCCATGGGTGACCTGCCAGCGATACGCGCCCACTGCCAGCCGCGAAGGAAGGCCAATCAATAACGCGTAGCCGACGATCAGCGCAACCGGCTGGAGTAAGTCGGGCAAAAAGTCGCTGTGTGGACCAGCAACGAGCATGGCGGCGAAGAAGAGCGGTACAACCAACAGGGCGAAGCTGCCGAGGAAGACGCCCGCGGCCAGGACAACCGCCGTGAAACTACTCAAGATCCTCATGGTTCATTCGAACATCCCCGGCGCCAGGGAGATCCTAGTCCCGCTCCCGCGCGATCAGCGGGCCGCGGTCGGCCGACCGAGCAGCGCCGCGACCCGGGCCTCGGCCTGCGGGTGCAGCTCGGGCGGCGCGCCGTAGAACGCGCCGGCGGTCCGGCCGGTCCGGTCGAACAGGAACAGCGTGGGCACGGCGCTGATGTCGCCGAACGCGCGCGCCACCTCGGGCGAGCCCATCGCCCACGCGAGTGGCAGGTCGAGAGACTTCGTCAGCTTGCGCACGGCCGGCTCTTCGGACTCGACGGCGATCGCCAGCACGACGATCCGGTCGCCGTAGCGCTTCTTGACTTCGCCCAGCCAGCCGAGCGTGCCGCGGCACGGCGGGCACCACGTCGCCCAGAACTCCACGAGCACGACCTTGCCGGCGAGGTCCGCGCGCGTCACGCGCTTCCCGTCGAGGGTTTGCAGAGTCACCGCCGGAAACGCCGCGATCTCGCCGGTCTTCGCGGGCGCGGCCTGAGCACGCGCGGCGTCGGTCCGGCCCGCGAGAAGGAGGCCGATCATCCGCTTCAGATCGCCGCGGAAGCGCTCGTGAGCCGCAGCGCTCTTCAGCGGGGCGTAGCGCCCGCCCTCCTCCTTCTGACCCTTGCCGTAGAAGCCGAAGTCGTTGGGCGTCGCCACCAGCACGTCGCCCACGAAGATCGCGGGATAGCGCGTGACCCCGAACCTCTTCGCGAGCTTCGAGTCGCCATAGTTCTCGGAGACGAAACGCGCCCGGCCCCCGAACTCCTGAACGACCCCCTGTGCCAGCAGACCTGCCGGATCGGAGATGTTTCAGGTGTACGGCCAGCGCACGAGCGTCACGGTGACGCGCGCGTCGGGCCTCGGGGCTACCGGACGGGCGGGCTCGAGCGCCGCGAAGTATCGGGGCAGGACGTCGGTCACGATGACCGCGGCCGTCTCCGGATTCCGGCCCTCGCCGCCCTCCGCCTCGTCCCGCGCGGCCTCGAGGAAGATCCGTCCCACGCTGTCGTCGAACCGGCCGGAGGACAGCCGCGCGTCGATTCCGTTGAGCCGCTGCGTGAGGGCCGGTCCATTGAGGAACGCCGGCGCCTTCCGCACGGGAGCGAAGCGCTGCGCGGCCTGAAGGTAGCGCAGAAGCGCCCCGTAACGCAGCCCCGCGGCGTCGAGCTCCCGCGCCTCCTTCAGCGCGGAGTTGGCGAGGATGAAGTCCCGGTGGTGGTCGATCGAAGCCGGAGGCCGGTAAGCCGCCAGGACCTCGCCCTCCAGGCGGTCGATCTCGCCGGAAAGCGACCGCAGCGGCGGGGCGGGCCTAGGCGCCGGCGCGGACATCGCGCGGCAGAACGCCGCGAAGTCACGCTCGGCCTGCGCGGAGCCGATGTAGAACAGCCCGGCGTCGGGCATGGTGTTCCGGCCGTACTCCAGGCTCGCGTCGTAAAAGATGCGGACCTGGGGGAGCGCAGCCTCTCCCATCGCGCGGACCGCTGCGGGCTCCACGCCGTCGAAAGCCGTTGACGGCGGAGTCCGCAGGTCGGCGCGGAGAACTCCTCCCATCCGCTTCCACTCGGCCTCGAAACCGGCGTCGGAGTGCTGCGCGGGGGGACGCTCCTGCATATATGCCGATGCCGCGAGGTTCGCCTGCGCGGAGGCGAGGCGCTGCAGCGCCAGGAGGCGCCGCCCCTTCTTGAGTGCGGCGTCCGCGCGCGCGAGCACGGGCGTCACGGCCTCCTTGACCTGAGTCCACATCTCGTCCTTCGAGTTGTTGCTTCTCAAGAAGGCGGACCAGCGCCCGATCTCGGCGGCCAGCGGGTCCCGCGGCGCGGCGGCCGACCCGAGAGATGCGGCGGCTGCCGCGAGGAGCACACCGAGGGAGACGTTCCGCGCGGAGGGCATCGCGTGCATGCTACGACCCGGGGGCGGAAAGGTTTGGCCGGCGAAGGGACGGGTTCAGCTTTTGCGCGGACGAATACGCCGTTTCCCCGCGGCAACGCCTCGCGGCGCCTCACTTGCGGCGTCGTGGGCGCGCCTGCGGTTGCTTTCGAGCCGCCGGATCGCCTCCGCGAGTCGCCGCTCGCGCGTCTCCGGCTTCTTCGCCTCGACGATCCACCGCACGTAGTCGCGCCGGTACGTGGGCGGAAGGTCGAGAAACGTCCGCTGCGCCGCGGGGTGAGCCGCCACGGCCCGGCGGATGAACGTCGGAACGGGGTCGCGCGTGTCGAAGCGCGGGGTCGGCGGAGCCACGTCCGGCGGACGCTTCGCGCGGCCCGCATCGGTCATCCGACCCTGCGCGACCATGCGATCGAAACGGTCGAGGTTCAGCCTGGACCAGTTGCGGAAGTTGGTTCGCGGCGTGAACCGCTGGAGGTAATAGTTCGCGTCGAGCGGGTGCACGGTTGTGTCGATCCAGCCGAAGCAGAGCGCCTCCTCGACCGCCTCCGCGTAACGCACGGTGGGTTTTCCGGACCTCTTCTTCGCGTAGACCAGCCAGACCTCCGTCGCGGTCGCGTGATTGCGCTCCAGCCACGCCCGCCAATCGGCGCGGCTCCGGGCGCGGAACCGCGGGGGGTTAGCCGGGCGGCGGGAGGGCATCCGGGTTTTGGAGCCGCCGGGCCACGGCGTCCAGGTAGTCGACCGAGGCCTCTTCCGCCTCGGTCCGGCGTTGCAGGCCCTCGCCGCCGACGCGGTCCCGCAACTCGCGGTAGAGGGCGACCGCGGCGCGCAGCGAGCTCACGAGGTCGCGGGCGTCGTAGCGCGCCACGGTTTCCTGCATCTGCCGGGCGCGGGCCGGCGCGTCCCTCTCCAGCCGGCGCACGCCGTTCGGCCGAACAGACTTTTCCATGAGGGCGAGCGGCCCGAGAACCTGCCCGCGCAGAAACGCCGTGAAGTCGAGGGCCTCGAAGAGCTCGCCCCGCGCGACCTTCGCGGCGGCGTAGTGCACCCACACCCAGAACCGGTCCTCGATCCACTGCGGGTCCGGGACGGGCCAGGACGATGTTCCGGCGGCCAGCGCGATCCGGACCCGGCCGTCCCGGTCCCAGAGAACGATCGGGGTCTCGACTCGGGCCGTCAGCTCGTCCGGCGTCACGAACTTCAGGTCGACGTGCACGGGCGGGGGACCGTAGAGGCAAATGAGGAGCCGCGGCTCCCCGACGTGCTCGCCCGTGAAGGAGGCGAGCAGGGGTCCGAGCGCCGCCGCCAGCGCCGCGCGCTTCTCGTGGACGTCTTCCGCAGCGGCGGGCTCGACGACGACCACGAGGTCGAGGTCCGAGAACTCGTCCATCCGATCGGACCGGAACGAGCCGCCGGCCGCGAGCCCGAGGAGCGCGGGGTTCTGCCGGCTACCCGCGACGATCCGGCGCAGCTGCGTCCTCGGCGGCTCCGCGAGGGAAGCCGGCCACTCGCGCTCGTCGAGAAGGAACTCATCCATCGGTCTGTGGGCGCAGGAGGCGCAGGACCGGTGAGGTTACGATGGTCGTGACCAGCGCCATGACGACCATCATCGAGAAGAGGGTGGGCGAGATGACCTTGAGATCCAGCCCGATGTTCAGGACCACGAGCTCCATCAATCCCCGGGTGTTCATGAGCGTGCCCAGAGCCGCGGAGGTCCGCCAGTCCATCCCGGTCATCCGCGCCGCGAGAAAACTGCCCCCGAATTTGCCGACGGTCGCCACGAGGATGATAAGACCGCAGATCAACCACTGATCCCACCCCGACACGAGGTCGATCCTCGTCCGCATGCCCGTGAACGCGAAGAACGCCGGCAGGAACAGTACCGCGACCACGTGCTCGAGCTGCCGGAGGAACGAGCGCGCGATGGCGCTGTCGTGCGGGATCACTGCTCCCAGCAGGAACGCCCCGAAGATGGCGTGAATCCCGATCAGCTCCGTCGCCATCGTCGAAACGAGAAGTCCCACGAGGACGATAGCGACCGTCTCGCGCGGGAGCCGCTCTCCTTCCCACCGGGAAGCCGCGCGCTTCGCCAGCGGGCGGACGACGAAGAACATGACCAGGATGAAGGCGATCGCCCACACCGGGACCATCAGGGCGCCGCCGACCTCGGCGCGGGTGACGCCGACCACCAGCGCCAGGAGACACCACGCCGTCACGTCATCGACGGCCGCGCAGGTGAGCGCCACGATGCCGAGATGCGTTCGGCTCATATTCCGATCGGTGAGGATCCGAGCGAGCACCGGAAACGCCGTGATCGACATCGCCAGGCCCATGAAGAGGGCGAAGCTCGTGAAGGGCACGGAGCTGTTCGAGAGGCGCGGGTAGAGGCCGACCGCGAGGAGGGAACCCAGAAGAAACGGCGCCAGGATGCTGGCGTGGGACGTCGCCACGGTCGTGTGGGCGCGACTTCGGAGGAATCCCGCATCGAGCTCCAGGCCGACCGTGAACATGTAGAGGATGACGCCGAGCTGGGCGACGACCGAGAGGTAGGGCGCCACCGAGCCCGGAAGGATGAGCGCCGACGCCCTCTCCCCGATGAGCGAGGGTCCGAGGAGGATGCCGGCGAGCATTTCCCCGATGACCGGCGGCTGACTCAGGTGAGCAAAGATTCTCGCGAGAACCTGTCCCACCGCAATGACGGCGGCGAGCGCCAGGAGGAGGTGGAGGAGCGCCTCGTTCCTCGACCCGACCATCTGGGTGGAGGGGCCGCCCGCGGGCGCGGCGGGAGCCGTGAGCGTTTCACCGTATTGCCGGATCAGGAGAAAAACAGCGACCGTAGCGAGGACCATGAGCCCGTAGATAGCCCACCGGCGAAGAGCCGCGGGCGGGCGAAGCCGCGCGCCCTCTCCGACTTCGAGAGCGTTCATCGGAGCGCTACTCGGGGGAGCTCGGAGGCGTCACCGGCGCAGGCATCGGAATGGGCGTGGGCGCCACCATCCGGGTGGGGGCGTTGCCGTTGTCCATGTCGGCCGCGATCAGCCAGCGGCCCCCTTCCCTCCGCAGCGCCAGGACGAACTTACCCATGTCCGGCTCTCCTGCCGCGCGCGCGAAAGCGCCGACGATGTATCCCACGCTCCCATCCGTCGAGTACGCGAAGGCACGAAGCGCGAGCGGACCGCCCGAGTCGGCGTACGCAACCCGGATCGCGGCGCGACCGCGCACCGGCGGACGTCCGTTGGATAGGACGAAGCCGTCTTCCGTGAACAGCCCGGCGAGCGCGGCCGCGTCCCGGGCCCGCCACCCGCGCTCGTAGTCCCGCAGCACGCGGTCGAGCGCGGGCGGAAGCGCGATCGAGGAAAGCGGCGCGGCCGGAGTCGACTGCTGGCCGAGGGTCGGAAGAGCCGCCGCGAAGAGCAGCGCCGCAACGGAACGGGGGCCGCGCACGTCAGCGGATCCCGGCGTTGGGATCGACCTGTCCCCGGTGACAGGTCGAACAGTTGACGAACTTCTCCTCCGGCTTTCCCTCCAGGTTCTTCAGCCCCCGCAGCTGCTCGTTGATCGCCTTGGTCATCGCCATCATTTCGCGCGCCGCGCGTTTTGGCCGCTTCTCGTCGATCGAGAAATCCCCCTCGGCGTGGCAGTGCATGCAGGTCACTCCGAGAGCCCGGCTGTAGCCCATGTTCATGACGCGGAGCAGTCGACCGGCCGGCACTCCCTTCATCGACTGAATGTTCTTGAAGACCTGCTCCGCGGGCTCGTTCTCGTGACCCGCGATCGCCGTCGAGATCTGCTTCTCGATCCGGTCGTTGGTTTCCTGGTTGGGATTCGCCATCCGCGAGCTCCGGTGGGCCTCGGAAGTCGCGGCCGAGATCGGCGTGACGCCGGGCGGCATGGGCGGCGGCGCCGACTGAGCCGCCGGCGGAGAAGTGGAGCTCCCGCATCCGAGGGTGACGCTGAGGGTCAGAAGGGAAGCCGATTTCCAGGTCATCGCGTCCTCCTTGAACCAGGTTGCGAGTGGTGAAACAGTCTCTCCCGATCCGGAGGAAAGATGCCAGCTTTCTCGAAGATCCGCCCGCGACTCGGCCTCTCCGGCCTCCTCTGCGCCGTGCTCTTCGCGGCGTGCGCGGCGGTCCCGCAGTCGCCGCCGAAGGAACGCGGCTCCTTTCGGAAAGCGGACCTCGTCGAGCTCGTCAAGGTCGATCCGACCATCCACCTCGACGTGCGTTACGCCACCGCCAACAACTTCACGGGGAAGCCGGTCTACAGCCAGGCGCGCGCGTTCCTGCAGCGGCCGGCGGCCGAGGCTCTCTTCCGGGTCGGTCGCTCGCTCCGGGACAAGGGCTGGGGCCTCCTGGTGTTCGACGGGTACCGGCCCTGGTCCGTCACGAAGCACTTCTGGATGATCACGTCGAAGGACAAGCGCGACCGGGGCTTCGTCGCCAACCCGGCGAAAGGCTCCAAGCACAACCGGGGCGCGGCCGTGGACCTCTCGATGTACGACCTCGCGACCGGGAAGGAAGCCGACATGCCGAGCGCTTACGACGAGTTCACGGGCCGCGCCGCGCCGAGCTACACGGGGGGCACGGCGGATCAGCGGTCGCGCCGGGATCTTCTCCGCGCGGAGATGGAGAAGGAGGGCTTCGTCGTCGACACCGGAGAGTGGTGGCACTTCAACTACAAGGGGTGGGAGACGTACCCGATCCTCGACGTCCCGTTCGAGAAGATTCCTTGAGATCGCCAGCTCCGCTCGCGGCGGCGTCCGCGTTGCCTGCCCTGGAGGAGATCCGGAAGCTGCCGCGGGCTCGGTGGGCGGCGGAGGCGGCGATCCGGAAGATCCGCTAGAGGGTTCGCCGGAAGAACTGCAGCGCGCGCCGGGCGACGTCGCCGTGGATGGCGGCGCGGTCCACGCCCTCGCCGTCCCGGCAGATCGGGAGAACGTCCTTCCCGTGCTCCGTGCACTCGTGGAGAAACGTGTAATGGCCCACTTCTCCAGGCAGGACCGTGATCTTCGCGCGCGGAATCAGTGCGGCGTACCGGCGGGCGTTCGTCTTCGGGGGCGTAATCGGATCGCCGGCTCCCACCACGATCTCGACGGGAACACGGATCGCTTCCAGACCGGTCTTCGTGAAGCCGCTCCCGAGAGCGGGCGAGATCGCGAACACGGCGCGAACCCGGGGATCGCGATAGGAGTCTCCGGAGTGTCGCAAGGACTCCTGCGTCACCGGGTCGCTCTTTCGCAATTCCGCGAATCGCGTCGGAGCCTCGGGAAACTCGTTCTGCGGCCCGCACGTGAAGTCGCGATGTGGCGAACGGCAGAACGCGTCGAACGCCGGCTGACTGAATCGGCCTCCCGCCAGCTCGATCACGGTAAATCCACCGAGTGAGAAGCCGGCGGCCCCGATTCGATTCGGGTCGATCCTCGGACCAAATTTCGGGTCGGCCAGAAGACGGTCGATGACCCGCGACAGGTCGCGCGCCCGCTCCCAGTAGAGGAGAAACCCGCGTGGGTCCATCGCCTTCTCCGACGCCGTGTTCCCGTGATGATTGACGGCGGCCGCGATGTAGCCGTACCGGGCGAGATACGATCCCAGCCACATCATCATCATCGAAGAGCCGCCGGTTCCGTGTGACATCACGACCAGCGGATAGCGCTTCTCTTTCTTCGACACTCCAGCACCGGCCGCGACCTCGACCGGCAAGAAGACCTGATCCTCCGTCCGGCCGCCGAAGATCGTCTCCGTCGGTGTGCTCTCATCGGTCGGATACCAGACGGCGGTTCGAAGCGGCCGGGGCGCGGTCCCCGACCAGTTGCGTCTTGTTTCGTCGCCGAACTCGCGCGTCACCATCCCGACGGCCGGGGGCGTCGCCGAGACGGCGAAGAAGAGCGCGAAAAGAACGGCAGTCACTGTTGCGCGCCGATCGTGCGCGCGATCTCGTCGCGGACCCGTTCTGCGAGCCTGGACGCGTCCTCGGCGGTCAAACCCTTCGTCGAAACCGGCGGCAGCACGGTGACGGTCGCCGACGTCTTCTCCCGAAAGACGAGCGAGCCCTTCGGCAGCGAGTTCGCAGTACCCGCGACCGCGAGCGGCACGACGTCCACGCCCGCCTCGATCGCGAGACGGAACGCCCCCTCGCGAAACGCCCCCACCGAGCCGTCCCGGCTGCGGGTGCCCTCCGGAAAGATCACCACGGAGAGTTTGCGGTCCAGCCGCTCGCGCATCTCTCCCATCGCGCGCCGGGCGCTCTCCTTGTCGCCGCGCTCGAGCTCGACGTCGCCGGCCACGCGCATCATCCAGCCGAGCAGCGGGATGTCGAAGATGGACTTCTTCGAGAGCCACTTCATCTCCCACGGCACCTTCGCGACCAGGAACGGATCCGCGTTCGACTGGTGGTTCGCGACGAAGACGTAGGGCCGCCGGGGGTCGGGACGGACGTCGTCGACGACGCGGAACTTCCAGAACGGGTTGACCCGCCCGGCGACGACGGCGATTCGGTGGAAGAGGTGACCGACACGATAGCGGTCCGGATCGGACCGGAACGTAGCGAGCCGGTAGGCCGCGATGAGGGGCGTCCAGAGAATCACGAGAATGACGCAGCTCGCCCAGAAGAAGAGCGAAGCGGGCGCCGCGAGCCAGCGGGGCATTGCGGGAGAGTCTACGCGCGCGGCGCTTATAGAATCCGATGCCACAGGGGTTCGCGGTCCATCCGAGCGCGCGGAGGTCAGTTCGGCGACGCCGTCGGATGCAGGGAAGGGGCGCGAAGTTGAAGACACCGGAACCGCGAGCGGCGATCGTCGGCCGAGAGGCCGAGCTTGCGGCGCTGGCCACTTTCCTGGACGCCGACGCGCGTCCGCGCGCGCTCCTCCTGAGCGGCGGTCCGGGCATCGGTAAGAGCACGCTGTGGGAGGCGGGCGTCGAGTCCGCACGCGACCGCGGCATGCGTGTACTCACCGCTCGCCCTGGCGAGACAGAGACGCGGCTTTCCCTGGCGGGGCTCGCCGATCTGCTCGAGGACGTCGAAGACGGAGTCCTGGCGGCCCTTCCGACTCCACAGGCCCGGGCTCTCGAAGTCGCGCTTCTCCGGGCGGAACCGGTCGGGACACCGCCCGAGCCCCGCGCGGTCGCGGCCGCATTTCTCGGTCTCCTTCGGGAGCTCGGCACCGCCGGGCCCGTGATCGTCGCGATCGACGACGTGCAATGGCTCGATCCGTCATCCCAGGACGTACTGGGCTTCGCTCTGCGTCGGTTGGACCGGGAGCCGCTTCGCTTTCTGATCAGCGTGCGCACGGGTACGACGTCGGCTCTCGTTCGTACGTTCGACCGCGAGCGCGCCGACCGGATGGATCTGACGGGCTTGAGCTTTGGCGCTGTTCGACGTCTCCTCGTGGATCGGCTGAACGTGACCCTCTCTCGCTCGGCCTCGCGGCGGCTCCACGAGGCAACCGACGGAAATCCCCTCTTCGCCCTCGAGATGGGACGCCTCCTCGCGGAAAGGGGCGTGTCGGACGTCGCGGAGCCGCTCCCCGTGCCGGACGACGTTCAGACGCTCGTTCGCAACCGGGTATCGAGGCTGCCCCCGGCGACACGAAAACTGCTCCTCGCCGCAGCGCTGTTGTCCCGACCAAACATCGAGACCATTCGCGCAACCGTCGGGGCTGATTTCGAGAAGGCCCTGAACCCCGCGGAGCGCGCTGGAATCGCGACTTACCGGCGAGACGCCGTCACTTTCTCGCACCCGCTGCATGCGGCGGCAGTCGTTGTGCTCGCCAGCGCGGCCGAACGTCGCGACATGCATCGCCGCCTGGCCGACACGGCTCCCGAGCTCGAGGAGCGGGCGCGCCATCGCGCTCGTGGGTTCGACGTCCCGAACGAGGTCACGGCGCGGCTGCTCGACCAGGGCGCGGCGGCGGCGCGCGCCCGGGGAGGCTTGCATTCGGCGGCCGAGCTGCTCGAACGGGCGCGGAAGCTGACTCCCGCCGATGACGCGGACGGAGGTCACCGGAGGGGTCTCGAAGCGGCCGAGCTCCATCTCCATGAAGGCGATCCCGAGCGGGCCAGGGAGCTGCTGGAGGAGCTGTTGTCCGAGCCTCTTACTCGCTCTCGGCGAGCCGAGGGGCTTCGCCTCCTGGCGGAGGTCTCGCTGGCCGAGGAAAATCCTGCCGAGGCAGGCAAACTCCTCGTGCAAGCGCTCTCCTTCGCGGACGACGTCCGCGCGCAGGCGCGGATCCATCTCGTCCTCACGTACGTCGCGCACTTCTCGTTCGACTTCGTCCGCACATCCGAGTGCGCGCTCCGGGCTGTCGAGCTGCTCGCCGACGGCGACGACGGGCCGTTCCTGGCGGAAGCCCTTTCTTACTGGGCGATTGCGGACTTCCTGGTCGGCCGCGGCGTCGACTGGAAGAAGATCGAACGCGCGCTCGAGCTCGATGATCCGGATCGCACGGCGTTGCCCGGGCTCGGCCCAAGGTTCATCGCAGCGTCGCTGCGGATGTTCGTCGGACACCACGCCGCGGCGCGTGAGCTGATAACCGCGACCTGTTCGCGGCTGGCGGAGCGCGGGGAGGAGAAGGACCTCGCAAAGGCTCTCATCTGGCACTCCTGGCTGGAGATGCGGTGCGGAAGCTTCGGAACGGCCGCGAGGATCGCGGACGACGCGGTCGCGTGCGCTTCGGTGACCGGGAACCGGGTCATGGAAAGGTGGGCGACGAGCCAGCGCGCCCTGGTCGGCGCCCACTTGGGCGAGGTCGCCGACGTCCGCAAGCGATGCGCCGAGGCTCTCGACGGCGAGGGAGGTGACCTTCCTCATACCCGCCTCTGGGTGACGTCGAGTCTCGCCCTGCTCGAATCGTCGCTGGAAGACTACGAAGCGGCCTGGGAAGCGAGCCGCGCGTTCGCCGACGCCGTCGAGGGTCACGGCATTGGTGAGCCCATTACGTATTTATGGCTTCCGGACGCGATCGAGGCGCTCATCGCGCTCGGTCAACTCGGTCGCGCCGAAGGCTTCCTCGCCGCGTTCGAGGAGAGCGGTCGGAGGCTCGATCGGGTCTGGGCTCTGGCCAGGGCGAAGCGCTGCCGCGGGCTCCTGTGCGTGGCGCGAGGCGATCTCGCCGGTGCACTCGCGTCGTACGAGGACGCGCTCGCCGAGCTCGAGCGAATCGACCTTCCCTTCGAGCGCGCGCGGACTCTTCTTGCGCTGGGCGCCCTCGAGCGGCGTGCCCGCCGGCGCGCCCGCGCGCGGCTCGCGCTCGATGAGGCCGCGGTCGAGTTCGAGCGGATGGGTGCGAAGGTGTGGGCGGAGTGCGCGCGAGGCGAGCTGGAACGGGTCAGTGGTCGCCGCCCGCAGGCCGCAGGCACGCTGACAGCGACCGAGCGCCGGGTATCGGAGCTCGCGGCGAGCGGCCTCTCGAACAAGGAGATCGCCCGAACACTCTTCGTATCGGTGCACACGGTCGAAGTACACCTCTCACACGCCTACGCGAAGCTCGGCGTCCACTCGCGCGCGCAGCTCGCGCGGCTCTTTCTCGCCGGAGTTGCTGGCCTCAAGGTTTGAGGGTTTCCGTTATTTCGCGGCGGGGCGCGCGTGAATAGGGTTCAGGGCGTGGACGAGCTCCAGGTGCCAGAGGCGGCTCCCGGGCGCGCGATACGCTTGACCATCGGCCTGGCGACGCTTGCCCTGACGATCCTCCTCTCCGCGGGGCGGCTCGGTGCCGCTGCGATGACATCCGGGACCGCCATGTTCTACGACGCGACCGTCGACAACATGACCCTCGACCCGAGCCTGCAGATCGCGCGACCAGCTACGTAGCCGCTGAGGGAGGTGCCTTGTGCGTATTCGTCTCAAATCATTGCTGCCGATCGTTCTGGCCTTCCTCGGCTGCCCGGTCGCGCATGTGACCGGCCAGGCCATCACGGGGTTCGTCGTTGCCGGAACGATCGGTAACCCTGCACCTGGAGGGGTCGTCACCGATTCCCCGGTGGCGGGGAGGATCGCGTTCGTCTCCTCACGCGACGGCAACCCGGAGATCTACACGATCAATACGGATGGTACGGACCTCACGCGCCTGACGAACGACCCCGCGATCGACGAAGGGCCGGCGTGGTCCCCGGACGGCCGGCGGATCGCCTTCGTCAGGAAGTCCGAGATCTACTTGATGAACGCGGACGGCTCCAACGTCCGCCGTACCTTCTCGGGCTCCGCCGGGAACCCGTCCTGGTCGCCAGACGGAACGAAGATCGCGTACTCCGACGGCACGGACCTGTGGGTGGTCAGTCCGAACGCGGGCGGGCCCCCACCGACGCGGCTGTTCGAGACGCCCGGCGTCGATACGCAGCCGTCCTGGTCGCCCGACGGCACCAGGCTCGCTTTGGTGAGCGATTGGTACGCCTACGATTTCGTCTGGGACATCTTCCTCATCAACGCCGATGGCTCGGGTTTCACCGGTCTGACGGAAAACAGCTTCGACAACCTCGACTATCTCGGGCCGTCCTGGTCCCCGAACGGGGCGACGATCGCGCACGTCCTCATTACGAGGTTGGACATCGACCAGTACAGGACGACTCTCGCCGTGATGAACGCCGATGGCACCGGCCGGAGGTCGCTCCTCCCGGCGTGCTCGGACTGCGGGGCTGTCATCTCCTTCAACAAGTTGAGGAGCTCGTGGTCGCCTGATGGCCAGGTGATCGCATTCACCTCCGGCACGCCGACCGCGCTCAACGTTTCCTGGGCCAAGGCCGATGGAAGCGCTTCGGGCCTCATCGTCTCGAACGGCTGGAACCCGTCCTGGCGTCCTGTCGCTTCCGACGTCGCCTTCTTGCCGGTCGTCGGCTCGACCCCCGGGGCCGGCGGCTCGTTCTTCCGGACTTCGGTGCAGCTTCACAACGCGACGACCGCGTCGATCTCCGGCCGTATCGTGTTTCATCCGTCGGGTCTTTCGGGAAGCAGCTCGGATCCCGCGATGCCGTACAGCCTCTCGCCGGGGCAGACACAGTCGATCGCCGACCTCCTTCCCGCCCTGGGACGTTCGGGGCTGGGTAGCGCGGACATCGAGACGACGTCCGGAACGTTTCCCGTTGCGACTGTGCGCGTGTTCAACGACGCGGGCACCGCGGGGACGACGGGATTCACCGAGGAACTGATGCGCGGTGAACAGGCTTTGCGGCCCGGGCAATCGGGAGTTCTGGTTCTTCCCGCTGACCTGACCCGTTTCCGCTTCAACTTCGGCGTGCGAACGCTCGACAGCGGAGCGACAGCGACCGTGACCGTGCGGGACAGCTCCGGTGCGGTCGTGGCGACGGTTCCGCGCGCCTTCCTGCCCACGTACCACGAGCAGCAGAGCGCGGCGGCGTTCCTTGGAGTGTCGTCGCTGCCGGCCGGCGGATCGCTCTCGATCAGCGTGACCAACGGCGCCGCGATCTTCTACGGCGCGACCGTGGACAACACGACCGGCGACCCGAGCTTGCAGATCGCGCGACCAGCTACATAGCCGCTGAAGGAGGTACGAGGTGCGAGTTCATTCGCATTCACTGAGGTCGTTTGTGTTCTTTCTCCTCATTGGCGCGTCCGGTTTCGCGCAGACGATCACTGAATTCCCGCTGCCGAGCGGGCCCGCCGGGGACATCACGGCGGGGCCCGACGGAAACCTGTGGTTCACGAATGGCGGTGTCGGTCGGATCACGACAGCGGGGGCCATCATCCAGTTTCCGATCCCAACGCCCGAAGCGGCTCCCGTCGGAATCGTCGCGGCTCCCGACGGGAACCTCTGGTTCACACAGGCGGATTCCGATTTCGGTCCTTCCTTCGTCAGCCGGATCACTCCCGCCGGCGACGTGACCCAGTTCGGGGGACCCGATTTCCCGTACGACATTGCGCTCGGCCCCGACGGCAACTTGTGGTTCACCCAAGCCGAACCCGGCCTGAACGGGATCGGGCGCATGACCACAGCGGGTGTCCTCACGAAGTTTCCAGTGACGTCGTCCAGCACCACCTACCCGATCTGGATCACCGCCGGCGGCGATGGCAACCTCTGGTTCACGAGGGTCCTCGGAGGAATCGGCCGGATCACGCCCTCGGGTGTCCTCACCGAGTTCTCGACTCCTTCGGGTGGTCCTGCCGGAATTACCGCCGGCCCGGACGGGAACGTCTGGTTCAGCGTGTCTGACGCGAACAAAATCGGGCGCATCACGCCCTCGGGGGTTGTCACCGAGTTCTCGATTTCGACGCCCGCAAGCGGGCCGACCGGGATCACCTTGGGTCCGGACGGGAACGTCTGGTTCACGGAGAGATCGGCCAACAAGATCGGCCGCATCACGGCCGCGGGAGTCATCACCGAGTTCGCGATTCCGACTCCCGGGAGCGGGCCGGAGAGGATCACGGCGGGGCCGGACGGGAACATCTGGTTCACCGAATCGGGCGGCGGCAGAATAGGACGGCTGAGCGTCGTTCGTGGTCCGACGCTGGAGACTCGGATTCTGCCGGTCGTCGGATCGACGGTGGGCGTCGGGGGATCGTTCTTCCGGACGGCGGTGCAGCTTCACAACTCCACGGGCGCGTCGATGACCGGGCAGATCGTGTTTCATCCATCGGGCGCATCGGGAAGCGGCTCGGGTGCTCTCCTGGCGTACACGCTCAACCCGGGGCAGACGCAATCGATTGTCGATCTCCTTCCGGCGATGGGGCGTTCGGGGTTGGGAAGCGCGGACCTCGAGGTGACATCCGGCTCGGTGCCCGCCGCGACGGCGCGCGTCTTCAACGACGCGGGGGCCGCCGGGACGACTGGCTTCACCGAAGAGGCCATGCGAAGCGAGGAAGCGTTGAGGCCGGGACAATCGGGAGTGCTCCTTCTCCCGGCTAACCTGACGACCTTCCGATTCAACCTGGGGGTCCGAACGCTCGAGGCGGGAGCGGCGGCCACTGTCACGCTGCGCGACGCGGCGGGCCTGGTCGTCGCGACAGTCTCGCGCACGTTCCCTGTTACGTACCACGAGCAGCAGAGCGCGGCGGCGTTCCTCGGAGTTTCTTTGCTGCCGGTGGGCGGATCCCTCTCGATCAGCGTGACCAACGGCGCCGCGATCTTCTACGGCGCGACCGTGGACAACACGACCGGCGACCCGAGCCTGCAGATCGCGCGCGCCTCGCCGTAGGGACCTACGGCTTGCGGTTCGGACGGTCTCGCGGGCCCGGGCGGTGCTGCTCGTCGAGGAGACCAGAGGGGGATCGGCGATCCTCGGGCTTCGGCTCGGCCTCGCGCTGCCGGTCCGCCGAGTCCGACGGCGCGCCGGGCTGATGCGGGTGCCCCTTGGCGCCCGGCTGGCGGTCCGTCCGCTCGTTCTCTTCTGCCGTGGGCGGCGCGTTGTCGTTGTCGTTCACGGGGCCAGCCCTCGCAAAGGACGCGCCAATCCGCTATAAATCTGCGATGGCGACGGTCGAAATCCCCCGGCAGACGGGCGTTCTCGCGAACGAGCGCACGGAGGAGCTCCTCGGAGTGCTCGCCGAGCGGGTCCTCGTCATGGACGGCGCGACCGGCACCGGCATCCAGGCCCGCGACCTGACCGCCGAGGATTTCGGCGGGCCGGAGCTCGAGGGTTGCAACGAAAACCTCGTGCTGACTCGGCCGGACGTCGTCCGGGACCTGCACGCCGCGTACTTCGACGCGGGCGCCGACATGGTCGAGACCAACACCTTCGGCGGTACGCCGCTGGTCCTCGCGGAGTACGGTCTGGCGGACAAGGCGCAGCAGATCAACCGGGAGGCCGCGCGGATCGCGCGCGAGACCGCGGAGCGCTTCCGGACGCCGGGACGCCCCCGCTTCGTCGCCGGCTCGATGGGTCCGACGACCAAGTCGATCACGGTCACCGGCGGCGTGACGTTCCGCGAAATGATCGGGCACTACCGCGTGCAGGCCCTCGGCCTGCTGGAGGGCGGCGCGGACGTGCTCGTGCTGGAGACCGTCCAGGACACGCGGAACTTGAAGGCCGGGCTGATTGCGGTCGAGCAGGCGTTCGCCGAGGTCGGCTGGCGCGTGCCGGTCATGGTCTCCGCGACGATCGAGCTCATGGGCACCATGCTGGCCGGGCAGTCGATCGAGGCGTTCTACGCCTCGGTCATGCACGCGCCGCTGCTGTCCGTGGGTCTGAACTGCGGCACGGGACCGGAGTTCATGACGAGCCACCTCCGCAGCCTCGCGGCGCTCGCGCGGACTCCGGTGTCCTGCTATCCGAACGCCGGCCTTCCCGACGAGGAGGGGCGCTACGGCGAGACGCCGGAGATGATCGCGGCCGCGTTCACGCGGTTCCTGGACCAGGGGCTGGTGGACATCGTCGGCGGCTGCTGCGGGACGACGCCCGCGCACGTCCGGGCGCTCGCGGCGGTTGCCGCCGGAAGGAAGCCGCGCCGGGTCCCGGAGGCCCGCCGGACGCTCGTCTCCGGGATCGAGATGCTGGAGATCACGGAAGACAACCGCCCGGTTCTCGTGGGAGAGCGGACGAACGTCCTCGGCAGCCGGAAGTTCAAGCGACTCGTCGCCTCCGGGGAGTTCGAGGCGGCCGCGGAGGTCGCGCGCGCGCAGGTCAAGACGGGCGCGCAGGTCATCGACGTCTGCCTCCAGGACCCCGACCGTGACGAGGTCGCCGACGTCAACTCGTTCCTGGAGCGCGCGACGCGCATGGTGAAGGTGCCGCTCATGCTCGACTCGACGGACGCAAAGGTCCTCGAGCTCGGCCTGGAGTGGAGCCAGGGCAAGTCGATCATCAACTCGATCAACCTGGAGGACGGCGAGGAGCGGTTCCGGTCGGTCGTCCCGCTGGCGCAGAAGTACGGAGCGGCGCTCGTCGTCGGCACGATCGACGAGGACCCGGTTCACGGGATGGGAGTGACGCGGGAGCGCAAGCTCGAGATCGCGCGGAGGAGCTACACGCTCCTGACCGAAAAGTACGGCGTTCCGCCGGAGGACCTGATCTTCGATCCCCTCGTCTTCCCGTGCGGCACGGGCGACGAGAAGTACGTGGGCAGCGCGGCCGAGACCGTCGAGGGGATCCGCGCGATCAAGGCGGCCTTCCCGGAGTGCAAGACGATCCTCGGGATCTCCAACGTCAGCTTCGGGCTGCCCGAGTCGGGGCGGGAGGTCCTGAACTCGGTCTTCCTGTACCACTGCGTGAAGGCGGGCCTCGACCTCGCGATCGTCAACTCCGAAAAGCAGATGCGCTACCCCTCCATCCCGGAGGAGGAGCGGCGGCTCTCCGAGGACCTGCTCTTCAACCGGGGGAGCGACCCGGTCGGCGCCTTCGCCGCGCACTTCAAGGCGAAGGGATCGGCGCCGAAGGAGAAGGTCGCGCGCGCCGGCACGCCGCTCGAGAGGCTGCCGCGGTACATCATCGACGGTACAAAAGAAGGTCTGCTTGTCGACCTGGAGGCCGTCCGCACCGCCGGGAAGGCGCCGCTCGACATCATCAACGGCCCACTCATGGACGGGATGCGCGAGGTCGGCCGGCTCTTCAACGAGAACGAGCTCATCGTCGCGGAGGTCCTCCAGTCGGCGGAGGCGATGAAGGCGGCCGTCGGGCACCTCCAGAAGTTCATGGAGAAGACGACCGACTCGTTGAAGGGAAAGATCGTGCTCGCGACGGTCAAGGGGGACGTGCACGACATCGGGAAGAACCTGGTCGAGATCATCCTGTCGAACAACGGGTACGACGTCATCAACCTCGGCATCAAAGTTCCTTCGGAGAAGCTCATCGAGAGCTACCGCACGCACAAGCCGGACGCGATCGGGCTCTCGGGGCTGCTCGTGAAGAGCGCGCAGCAGATGGTGACGACCGCGCAGGACCTGACCGCGGCGGGCGTCACGCCTCCGCTCCTCGTGGGCGGGGCGGCGCTCTCGCAGCGGTTTACGGACCACAAGATCGCGGCGGCGTACGGCGGCCTCGTCGTCTACGCGGAGGACGCGATGCGCGGCCTCGCGCTGGCGGACCGGGTCCTCTCCGGCGACGACGCGCGGACGGCGCTGGCCGCGGAGTCCGAGGAGCGGCGGCGGTCGCGTCCCGCGGCCGTCGAGCGCGAGGTCAACCCGCTCGCGGCGCCGGCGGTGCGCAACCCGTCGATCGACGTCCTTCCGCCGATGGCCGCGCCGGACTTCGACGAGCACCTGCACGCGCCGCTCGATCCGGAGGCAGTGTTTCCGTACGTGAACCCGCACATGCTCTACTCGAAACACCTCGGCCTGCGCGGGAGCTACTGGAAGCTGAAGGAGTCGGGCGACGCCAAGCTCGCCGAGCTCGAGCAGGTTATCGACCGCATCCGGCGCTCGGGGTGGATCAAGCCGAAGGCGATGTACCGCTACTTCGAGGCGTACTCCGAGGGGAACTCCGTCCACGTCGTGCAGGAGGGCCGTCCGGCTGCGACGTTCGTCTTTCCGCGGCAGGCGACGGGCGAGCGGCTCTGCCTGGCGGACTTCGTCCGGCCGCGCGAGGACGGCCAGGCGCTCGACACCGTAGCGCTCCTGCTCACGACGGCGGGCGAGGGGATCCGCCCCCGCGCCGACGCGCTGAAGCACGAGGGGGAGTACCTCCTGTGCCACGCGCTCCAGGCCCTGGCGGTGGAAGCCGCGGAAGGCGCGGCGGAGCGGATCCACCAGGTCATCCGGGAGCGGTGGGGCCTGCCCGATCCGCCCGCGACCACCATGATGGATCGCTTCCAGGCCCGCTATACCGGTAAAAGGTATAGCGCGGGTTATCCCGCGTGGCCGGACCTCGCCGATCAGGCGACGTTCTTCCGGCTCCTCGACGGACGCAGGATCGGAGTCGAGCTGACGGAGGGGTTCATGATGGACCCGGAGGCGTCGGTCTCCGCCCTGGTCGTCCACCACCCGCAGGCGCGGTACTTCGCGGCTTAGGGGGCCCCGGGGGTCAGGTCTCCACTTGCCACTTTGCTTCGCAAAGATGGCAAGCCTATCGATCCGTGTTCGCTCGCCCGGTGATCAGTGAAGACCTGACCCCGCTCAGATTCTTTGGCCGGTATCCAGGCACCATCGGATCGACCGGCGAGTCCCCTCTTCCAGGTCGACCCGCGGGTCGTAGCCGAGCTCTCGCTCGGCCCGCTCGATCGAGCACGCGCTCGACACCTGCAGGTGCCCGAGCGCGTGGAGGTGCAGCTGCTGCATTCCCAACCGCTGCACGAGTGCGTCGGCGCCGTGCGCGGCCCGCGCCACGACCGTCGGAATCCGCAGCTCCTTCCGGCTGACCGGCAGGCCGAACTCGCGCTCGAACAGCAGGCGCACGGTGTCCACGATCTCGCGGACGGTCGAGGGCTTCCGGTCCGCGATCCAGTAGGTCCGGCCGGCGGCGGCGGGACTGCGCTCAGCCCGCAGCAGCGCCTGGCAGATGTCGTCGATGTACGAAAGCGACCAGCGCTGCTCGCCCCGGCCCGCGATCGGGAGCCGGCCCTCCCGGATCATGCGGAGGAACCGGGACCGGGCGCGGGGTTGGCCGGGTCCGTGGAAGCGGCAGGGCCGGATGATCACGGTCTCCAGGCGTCCCGAGGCGAACGCATCGTTGACGAGTTCCTCCATCAGGACCTTCGAACGCGCGTAGGGGAGCTGCGGATTGGGCGGGGAATCCTCGTCGAAGAGGTGCGTGGAGTACGGATTCGGTCCCGCGACCGTATTCGAAGAGACCGCAATCGTCCGTCCGGCGCCGACGTTGGCCGCCGCCTCCAGCACGTTGCGCGTGCCCTCGAGATTGACGTCATAGAAATCGCGCGTGCGCGGCGGAGTGACGACGCCGCACAGGTGGAAGACGGTCGCTCCACCGGCCCCGCGGAAGAACTCGTGGACCGCACGGAGGTCCCGAACGTCCCCCTCGACGATCTCGACGTCCGGCGGGAACTGCGCGAGCGCCGACGCAGGCTTTCCGGGCAGGACCAGGCAGCGAATCTTCCGCGGTGGCCCCTCCACCGGCAGCTCCGGAAGCCCGGAGCGCAGCACCTGGACGAAGCGCGTTCCGAGCCAGCCGGGGGCGCCCGTGACGAGGCACGGCGAAGTCATTCGACGACCCCGCGCGCAAACGCCGTCAGGTCGCGGATGTCGGTGAGCGGCGGAGGCTCCCGTCCCGGGACGGATACGACGCAGAACCCGTCGCGCCGGTGGTTCCCGCTGCGGCCGGTCGCATGTGCCGCCGCGATCGGCCCCAGGAGCCGCGACTCGACCCGCGAAACCGGCGGGTGGCCGGCCCAGGTGACGATGAGGTCCGGGAGGTGGTCGACCCGCGGCCCCGAGAACGCCTCGCTCGCCATCCGCACCGCTTCGACGAGGGGCTCGCCGGTTCCTGGGATCGTGAGGCTCTCGAAGCACTCGCGCACCCAGTCGATGTAGCGCGGGAAGCCTTCGTCCTCGCGCCCGAGACTGCCCTCCCGTTCCCGGCCGCGGACGTTCAGCCGAAGGTAACCGTGCATGTCCGCGAGCAGGTCGAACCCGGACGTGTGTGCCCAGTCGTGGCCGGCGACTATGGACCGGTTCACGACCGCATCGCGAACGCTCACGGGCACGTGTTGCGCGACCCAGTTCTGGATCGCGGCCGGCACGTTCTCGCGCAGGCGGCGGAAGATGGCCGGGGAAGACCGGGTCGCGGAATCTCCATTGCCGTTCGAGGGGCGCCCTGGAAAGCGGGCGTTCACGAGGTCCATCGTCCGCGGCACGAAGTGGTCCTGCGAGGGATCGGGTCCCATCCCGTGAAGCGCGAAGACGATGCGCCCGGCGCCCGCGAGCGACGGCGCCGCCAGGATCTCGCCCAGCGCCTCGTCCACGGCGCGGTAGACGTCGAGAAGAGCGCCGGACGGAATCGCGCGGCTGCCCGGTCCGTCCGGCCAGAGGATGTGGCCCCCGCGGTGGGTCTCTCCGAAGACCGCGATGAAGAAGTCCCACGGTGCGCGCTCGAGGAGCCACCGGACGAGGGCGCCCTTGCGGCGGGCCCCCGCGACCAGGTTGTCCCGGATCTCTCCCAGCTCCTCCCGCGACTTGTCGACCGGGATCTCCCAACCCATGGGGTGCTGCCCGAATCGCGCACGGATCTCTCTTTCGAGCTCGCGCGGCCGGCACGAGAGCGGTCCCAGCTGATCGTGCGCTCCCCAGTTGATGACCTCCACGC
The DNA here is from genome assembly GCA_963765835.1 of uncultured Acidobacteriota bacterium. GTDB lineage: Bacteria > Acidobacteriota > Thermoanaerobaculia > UBA5066 > Gp7-AA6 > Gp7-AA6. Next base: position 258,958 of record CAVXYF010000016.1, read on the forward strand.
CGGCCTGCAGGCGATCCGGAAATATCAGCGGCACGTCCACGGCGATCACCCGGCGGCCGCGCTGCTCGAGTTCCGACCAGAAAGGCTTGCAGTCGAACCAGTCGGCGGCCAGGCGCCGGAGCTTCATCCGCTGCGCGTCCCACTGGAGGTGGTGGTAGATCCCGTGCGAGCCCGGGCTCGACGCCGTGTAGAAGGTAGGCCACACGGAGCCGGTCAGGAGGTCGGCGGTCGAGCGGATCGTGTGCAGCGTCCCGCCCGCCAGAACCGAGGAGAGATTCGGCAGCGTGCCCGCGGCGGACCGGATGAGGCCGAGGTCCGCGGCGTCCAGGCCGATCATCGCGAGGCGGCCGGGGAAGCTCACGCGGGCCGCTTCGCGAGGCCGCCGTCCGTCACGGAGCGCGCGGCCGCGTCGATCCAGCGGACGTTCTCCACCGCGTCGTCGAAGCCCGGCGAGAAGGGCGCGCCGGAGGCAAGCGCCCGGAGAAAGGAGTCGAGGGCCGTCCGGATCGTGAAGCGGGTCATCGTCCGGTCGCGCGCGAGGGCGCGGTAGCCGAAGGCGGCGAAGTCGCGGAGGCGCGCCGCGACCCGCGGCACCCGCGTTCCCTCTCCTGGAGGTGGATGGCCATGTTCGGGTCGCGAAGGGTGAGCCGTCCCCGCGGACCGCGCACGGTGAGGCGCTCGCAGGTGGACGACGAGTACGCCAGGCGGCAGTGGACGGCGGACCCGTCCCGAAAGGCGAGATCCAGCCGGAGGTGATCTCCCTCCGCGTCCCTTTCCGAAGCCGCCGCCGTGACCGCTTCGGGTTCCTCTCCGAGAATGTCCGCGGCGAGGTCGATCGCGTGGCCGCCCAGGTCGTGCAGGATCCCGCCCTCCTCCGGCGAAAGACGGTGCCGCGTCACGGTTGACCAGGAGGCGACGTCGGTCGAGAGAAGGTATTCGGCCTCCACCGGTTTTCCGAGGGCTCCGTCGCGGACGAGCTCCGCGATCCGCCGATAGGGCGGCCAGAACCGGCGATTGAGGTCGAGCATGAGACGCGCGCCGGGCGGACGGCGTTCGACGGAACCGAGCTGCCCGGCGAGCACGAACGGCTTCTCCATGAAGACCGCGATGCCGCGCGCCGAGGCGTCGTCCCAGATCTCGAGGTGGGTCGAGGGGGGCGAGGCGACCAGCAGTCCGTCGAGCTTCGAGCGGTCCAGCAGGTCCCGATGGTCCGGATATACGGCGGCTGCCGGCAAGCGGTCCGCTACGGCCGAGCGGCTCTCCGCGAGCGGGTCCGCGACGGCGACCAGTCGCGCCCCGGGAAGACGCCGGAACGCCGGCAGGTAGATGTCCCGAACCAGGCGTCCGAATCCCGCCACGCCGATCCGGAGCGGCTCGCGAGCGTCGGCCAACTCAGGCCGTCCGCGCGAACGCATATCCGGTCCGGACCCAGAGATAACCGAGGCCGCTCGCGAGGTAGTGAAGAAAGAGCAGCGGGACGGAGCCGGCCGCGAATCCGAACCCCCGGGTGCGCGCGAAGAACGCGAAGAGGCTCCGGTTCACGGCCACGAGCCCGGCGACCGCGGCCCCCGCGAGGGCCAGGACCCAGGGAGAGAGCGGCGACAGCGCCAGTGCCGCCGCCGCGCCGAGCGCGAGCGCGACGCTCACGCGGTGGGCAGGCTTCAGGTTCAGGTGGTCGAGGCGACGACGCCGCTGGAGGATCAAACGCGACCACGGCACCGCACGGTAGAGGACATCGGTGCGCAGGAAAGAGGCGAGCGTCCAGCGCTTCAGGTGCGTCACCGCGAGCCCCTTGTCCAGGAGAATGCGGTGTCCTGCGTCCCGCAACCGGTAGCCGAGCTCGATGTCCTCGATCGCGCGCACGTACCTTCCCGTGTCGAAGCCTCCGGACTCCTCGAACACCGCCCGCCGGATCGCGCCGCAGCCCGCCCAGAAAGTGGAGGCGTCCGTCTCGCCCTGCTGGTGCACGAAATGGTGGAGCAGATTGCGGAACTGCGACACGAGGCCCGGCGCGCGGGGCGCGGCGTCGTAGGAGCCGAAGACGGCTGCGACGTCCGGGCGCTCCTCGAAGATCCGGGCCACGCGAGTGACCGTGCCGGGAGAGGCCACGACGTCGGAGTCGATGAAGAGGAGGACGTCGCCCGTCGCCTCGCGGGAGCCGTGGTTCCGGGCCGCGCCCGCGCCCGAGTTCCGGTCGAGGCGCAGCACCCGGACCCCGAAGCTCGCCGCGGCCGCGGCGGTGTCATCGGTCGAGCCGTCGTCCACGACGATGATCTCGTGCGCGCCTTCGGGCACGAGTGCCCGAAGGCACTCCTCGAGGCCCGCCGAGTTTTCGTAGGCGGGGATGACGATCGAGACGCGCATCAGGTGGCGCCCAGCGCGAGGTCCCGGGCGATCCCTGCGAGATCGACGATGTTCTCCAGTGACTCGGCTCGCGCGGAGTTCCGGCCCGCGCCGGTGATCGCAGCAAAGGCGGCGGGGCGGTGGTTGCCATCCCGCCCCGTCTTCAGGCGGCCTTCGAAACTTCCGAGCTTCTCGGAGGTGACCGCGGTGGCGGGTCCGCCGGGACGCCACGTGACCGAGATGTCCGGCAGGTATCCGCTCCGGGGACCCGGGTAGCGCTCGCCCGGAAACAGGACCTCGTCCGCGAGCGGTTCGCCCGTCTCCGCCCGGCGAAGGGAGAGAAAGCCCTCGCGCAACGCCTCGAGATATCGGCGGTGGAGCGCGCTCCCCGGCTCGAGGTATCCCTCCTTTTCCCGTCCAACGATGCTTGCTCGGAGGTATCCCTCGCCGCCGGTCGGCAGCGCGAACCCGGGCGTCCGCTTCCAGTCGAGCGCGCCGGCGTAGGCCCGGCCCACCACCCAGTCGCGCACGGTTGCCGGCATCGCCATCGCCACCCGCTCCTGGATCGGCGCCGGGATCTTGTCGCGCAGGTATCCCATGACGCTCCGCTTCGGCCGGGGGCGAGGCCGGGGAGGTGCTGCTCCGGGGTAGAGAAACTGTTCGTTGATTCGGTCGATGATCTGGGGGACCAGGTGCATCTGCGCCCGGTTCGCCCCCATTCCCATCAGCGAGAAGACGATGACCGTCGTCTCGCGAGGGTCGATCGCCTGGAGGATCTCCCCGACCTCGTGATCGAGCGCGCGGTGGACCTCGAGCATCGCGCCGCTCGCGTCCGAGTCTCCGGGCTGCGGGATCCCGGCGACCCCGTCCGTCCAGAAGTAGTGTCCGGCCCGGTGGCACTCTTGGAAAACGGAGACGAAGAGTTTCCAGTCCGTGTTCTTCAGGAGCCAGCGGGTGAGCTCCCCGCGCCGCCTCACTCCTGCCAGGAGCGTCTTGCGGATGACCTCGGATCGCTGCGGGCTCTTCTCGACCGGGATGTCGGGTTGAAGGACGTGCGTGCCGAAGAGCTGCTCGATCTGCTTTCCCACTTCCGGTCGGTTGCAGTGGAATCCGCCCAGCGTCTTCGAGCCCCAGTTGATGACCTCGACGCCGTCCGGGGTCCGACTGGGAAAAGTCATCTGCACGTCCAGGGTCGTGACCGGCAGGCCGGCGCGCGCGAGCGGCCGCCAGAACGGCTCGCAGTCCAGCCAGCTGCTGTCCACGTGCTTCAGCTCCATGGCCGCCGGATCCCACTGGATGGGGAAGTACTGCCCGTGGTGTCCGGGCTGAGTGCCCGTGAAGAAGGTCGGCCACACGCATGCGCTCATCGTGTCGGCGGGCGTACCGAGCCGGCGGACGATCCCGCCGGAGAAGAGCCGCTGGAGATTGGGCAGGGATGCCAGCCGGGGCTCGATGTAGTCGAGGTCCGCGGAGTCGAGACCGATCATGAGGACCCGGGAGCCGTTTTCGGACGACATCGTCTACCTCCTTGCGTCTTTCACGCGGTGCGGCGGCGCCACAGGCCGCGACCCTCGACATACTGCCAGGCGAGAAGACCCGGCACGCTCGAAACGATCTCCCGGACGCGGCCGGCGAACGAGGTCGCGAGCGCCACGTCGGGGGGCATGCCGATGAGCGCGCCGAGCGCCACGAAGCTGCCTTCCTGAACTCCCAGGCCTCCGGGCACTGGAAACGCGACCGCCCGCGCGACCGTCGCCAAGCTTCGGAGGAGCAGCGCATCCACGATCGAGATCGGATGTCCGAGCAGGCGCGCAGCGAGCCACACCTCCGCGGACGTCGACAGGCGGCCGAGCATCCGGAGGGAGCTCGCCGAGAGAATCGTGCCCGGCCGACCGTAGAGGCCGCGGATCGCGCCGTCCAGATCGCTCGCCTTCCCCACCAGGCCCTCCCATCCCGGCCGGCGGGCGAGCTTGACCGCTCGGGCCGCGAGGAACGAGAAGGCGCCGGCGCGCTGGGCGATCACCAGAAGGGCGATCGCGATCGCGAGCAGGATCACCAGAGCCGCGGCCGCGCCGAACGATCCCCACTCCGGGACGATCCGGAAGAGCGCGGCCGTCCCGATCAACGCCAGCACCGGCAGCGTCGCGACCAGGATGGTCTTGTCGACCACGACCGACGCCACCGCGTCCCGGGCTCTCCCGGTCCAGAGGGCGATCAGTCTCGCCCGGACGACGTCGCCCCCGAGGTTGGCGACCGGCAGCATCAGGTTGATGGACACACCGATCCACATCGCCAGCAAGGTGAGGGAGAAGCGGGGCGCGTCTCCTGGCGGAAAGAGAAGGCGCCACGCGGCTGCGGCGATCAGGAGCTGCGGCACCGCCAGTCCCGTGACGAGGAGAAGCTTCCAGCTCGTCGAGGCGAGAAGACCTGCCACCGTGCCCGTGCCCTGCCAGGCCACGAGTGCGACCGCGATGGCGAGTCCGAGAAAGAATCCGGTCCATGACGCGGTCTTCACTCGCGCGCGGACGGTCTCCGACGTCATCTGCCGGCGCCCCTGCGGAGCTCGTCCAGCAGAAGGCGGGCCGGAGCGAAGTGAGGGTTCAAACGGATCGCCGCCTCGAGGTACTCGATCGCCTCGCTCGTGGAGCCCCGGCGGGCCAGCTGGAGCGCGAGGTTGTAGTGGGCGCCGGCATGGGAGGGATTGATTCGAATCGCCGTCCGGTAATGATCGACCGCCTCCCCGATTTCGCCGCGGTCGGCGAGGGCAGCTCCGAGGTTGTTATGCGCGAAAACGTCCTGTGGATTGATGCGAAGCGCCTCGCGATAGTGCGTGATGGCCTCGTCAATCCTGCCCTCGCTCGCGAGGGCGACGCCGAGGCCGTACTGTGCATCGCCATTTCGGGGCTGAAGGTGAACGGCCGTAACCAGATGCTGGAGAGCTTCCACATTGCTCCCACGCGCGCGCAGATCTTTGGCCAGCCAGATTCGGGCTCGCGCGTTGTCCGGGCGCTTGGCCACCGCGTCCGTCCAGAACGACAGGGTCGTCTGGTAGATCTCATTCCGGCGCAGCGTGACGATGCTGAGGATCATGGCGAGCGCGGTGACCGAGACGATCCCGACGCCCTTCCGTGCCTCGATTCGAGTAAGAAGCGCATGCCCCCCGAGAACCCCCAGAACCACCACAGAGGCGAGCGGCAGATACATGCGGCGCTCCGCGGCGATCTCCGTGCTAATTGGCCGAAAGCTCGACGTTGGAGCGAGAATCAGGAAAAACCAGACTCCGAGGAGTGCCAGCTTTCGTTTGCGGACGAGGCCCCACAGGGTCAGGGCAGTGAGTGCCACCACGACCGCCAGATAGGGCAAAACGCTGCCCGGCGACGTCGCGATCGGCCAGCCGTCGTAATCCGCGGCGAGCGGATGCGGCCAGAGAGCAAGCCGGAGGTAGTGGACGATCACGGTGCTCTGGGTAAGCGCATAGTCCCAGGGGTCCACGGCGCGGCCCCTCAACCCCGTGAACGCTCCGCGCAGGCGCGTCCCGACGAACAGGATGTAGAGGCCGAGCACTGCCGCGTACCCCGCATAGAGGCGCCAGTGTCGGCGAACCGCATTTCGCAACGATGCCGAATCGAATAGCCAGTCGTAAACCAGAACTACCCCTGGCGCGACGACGATGACTTCCTTGCTGCCGAGTCCGAGGACGAACGCGCCGAGAGCGGCGCCGTACCAGTTCAGTCTCTCCGGCGGCCCGAAGCCGCGAATCGCGCAGTAGAGCGTCAGCAGGAAGGAAAGACCCATCAGCAGCTCGGTTCGCTGAATCGTGTAGTTGACGCTTTCGGTCGTGAGCGGGTGAACGACCCAGAGGAGCGCTACCGTCGTCGCCAGCGCGGTTGCCTCCTCACGATATCGGCTACTGCGACTGAGCGTTCGCCGGATGACCCCGAAAAGCGCCAATGCGGCGAGGAGGTGTATCGCCAGATTGAAGGCGTGGTAGGAGGTCACCCTCTCTCCGCCGAGTGCGTGGTTGAGCGCCAGCGAGAGGTTGACGAGGGGGCGCCCGGTCACGGGCGAGTGCAAGGGCGGGGAGAGGACCCCCCACAGAGGCCAGGGACGCCGGATGGATTCGTTTTGTGAAATCGCACGGATGTCGTCGAGAACGAATGGGCCGTGCAGAGCGTTGTGATACGCGAAGAACCCTGCCGCGAGAAGCAGCGGGACGGCGAGACGATCGAGGCGAAGGGTCCCCACCGTATGACTTCGCCGCGCCTCGGCCCGGGGAACCTCCCGGCTCTGGTTGATCCCGTCAGCCATTCGAACGCCTTCGCACCACGCGGTTGTAGACGAGGCTGACGAGATAACCCGCGATAAAACCGCACGCGAATGCGTAGGCGAATCCGATCAAGCTTCCGACGAACGTGACCTCGTACCCGATGAAGAACTGTCTCAGCAGCGAGAGGTGGGGACCGACGACGCGGCCGCCCTTCAGGACGAGAAAGTTCGTCGCCAGGAAGAGCGCGAGCCCCGCGACGAGTCCCCACGCCACGCCCTGCACGATCGCCTCGAGGCGCAGAATCCGGACGGTTAGCGCGGGCTCGATCTCGTCCGGGGAGGGGGCGCCCATGAACCGTTCGATCTAGACGTAGTCGAAGACGCGCCGGAGCAGCCCGGACTGGACGCGGCGTCGGATGAAAGCCAGGGAGAACAGAGCCGCGGCGTTCCGCGTGACCGCGAAGATCCAGCCAACCGCGAATCCGCCGAAGAAACCGTAGAGGAGACCGAGGAGCGCGCCGCGCACGGACGCCTCGTACCCGGGGAGGTACTGTCCGAGTAGCCGCAGGTTCCGTCCGATGACCGGTCCTCCTTTCGCCACGAGGAAGAGGCTCGCCAGCGAAAGAAGCACGGCGGCGAGCGTGCCGACCGCGATGCCGAACGCAAAGCGGTCGAGCTTCGCGAATACGCGCTGGAGAACGACCTCGAGCCGGATCTCCTCCTGGTAGTCCGGGTCGGCGTTCACGCCCCACACGTCGTTTTCCTCGCCCCGGGCGACGTTGCCGATCGCCAGCATGCCCGTCAGCATGGCGTGATCCTGGTTGTCGTAGCGATGAAGCCCGTTGCGTCCAATGGTCTGAAGGTTATCGAAACCCGCGAGGTACCCGCGCAGGACGCCCAGGTGCTCCCGGTACGCGCTGTCGTAGATCGGATACGCCTTCGGAACCCGGATGACGTGTCCCTGCTCGATCTCTTCGGCGCGGGCCAGCCCGATGGCCGCGACCTCGCGGGTTCCCAGCCGGACGAGCTCCTCGTCCGACGACTGCCAGAGAGCGTCCCCCTCGGTGCAGAAGTACTCGAGCCCGAGCCCGGTCTTGCCGGGGTCCGGCACCATCGCCTCGCTCCAGTTGCCGTAGTTCTGGATCCGGCCGACTTTCACGAGCGGGTCGTGAACGTAGAGCCAGTTGTCCGGGAAGAGACCCGCGCGATTGACGATCAGGCAGACGGTGACGAAGTCGCGGTAGGTGAGCGCCCGCGCGGCTTCGAGGACTTCCGTCGGCGCGGGCGGGTCGAGGCACCGGACCAGCTCCGTGATGGGCATGCTGGAAATGAAGTCAGTGCCCGCGACCGCCTCGCGTTCCCCGTCGCGCGAGACGATCACCCGGGAGACGGTGCGGCCGCCGTGCTCGATGGCGAGGACGTCGCGGTTCAATTCGACGGAGCCGCCGGCCCGGACGATCTCGTCGCGCACCGCCTGCCACATCATCCCGGGGCCGAGCCGCGGGTAGTCGAACTCCTCGATGAGCGTCTTGATGGTCGTTCCACGCCGGAGGAACATGTTCATCACGGCGGTCTTGAGTGACAGGTCCTTGATCCGCTGCGCGGCCCACTCCGCCTTCAGCTCCGAGCACGGAACTCCCCACACTTTCTCGGTGTAGGTCTCGAAAAACGTCCGGAAGAGCCGCCGGCCGAAGCGGTTGGTCACCCACTGCTCGAACGTGTCTTCCTTCGGATAGGGAAAGACCTGCCAGCGCAGGTAGCTCGCGGCGATCGCGATCGACTGCCAGATGCCCAGTCCCGCGAGGGCGTTCCAGGCGCGCAGCGGATACTGGAAGAAGCGGCCGCGGTAGTAGATCCGGGACAGCCGCGGCCGGCGGAGCAGCTCGCTTCCGAGGACGTCGCGCCACATCTTCTCGACCCGCGCGGACTTCGTGAAGAAGCGATGCCCGCCCATGTCGAAGTGGAAGCCCTGGAACACCGCGGTGCGGGCCAGACCGCCGACGTCGCCGCTCTTTTCGAGGACCACCGCCGGAATTCCGAGCCGGACGGCCTCGTAGGCCGCCGTCAGCCCGGCGGGTCCCGCCCCCACGACGACGACCTGCTTCGGTACGCCGTTTTTCTGGCGGCCCGCTCGGGGGAGCGAGGTCGTCGCGGGGGTCATGGGGTTTTCGACTTTATCCCGCGGGTCGCTGCAACCAACTCCGACCAAAGTGGGTTCCAGAGGCGTGCACCTCTCCGGATCTTCGGTTCGGCTGGTCGTGACAGATCGTCACATATTGGCCTCTTGAACCGATGATCCTTCTTATCTACGATTACTATTCAGAATGATCAACGCAATTGACGCCAATATCCTGACGATTCTGCAGAGCAACGCCCGGGTTTCGAATGCCGAGATTGCGCGGCAGGTCGGCCTCGCGCCCTCGGCGGTTTTCGAGCGCATCCGCAAGCTCGAGGAGCGGGGAGTGATTCGCGGGTACTCCGCGCGGATCGACCCGCACGCCGTCGGCCTTCCCCTGGTCGCGTACACGTTCGTGCGGTCGAACGACCGGCCCGGCGGGATCCAGACGGCGGAGCGCCTCGCGGAGATCCCCGAGGTCCTCGAGGTCCACCACGTCGCGGGGGAAGACTGCTTCCTCGTGAAGGTCCGCGCCGCGGACACCGAGGCGCTCGGGCGGCTCCTTCGCGAACGCCTCGGGAAGATCTCGACGATCAGCTCGACGCGGACCACGATCGTGCTCGAGAGCGTGAAGGAAACGATCGAGCTCCCGATCGCGCGCGAGCAGGTGGAGGAAGAGGAGGCCGCCAGTGCTTGACGCTTCGACCGGCGTGGAGCCACCCCAGGGGAAGGTGATCGCGGCCTTCGCCGCGGTGTACTTGATCTGGGGCTCGACCTATCTGGGGATCCGCTTCGCCATCGAAACGATTCCGCCGCACCTCATGGCGGCCGCGCGGTTCCTCGTCGCGGGCGCGATCCTCTATGCCTGGGCGCGGTGGCGCGGAGCGCCGGCGCCGACCCTTCGCAACTGGCGCGCGTCCGCGGTCGTCGGCGGATTCCTCCTTCTCGGCGGCAACGGCGCGGTCGTGTGGGCGGAGACCCGGGTCCCCTCCGGCCTGACCGCGCTGCTCGTCGCCATGGTGCCCATCTGGATGCTCGTCCTGGAAATGCATCCCCGCCTGGGCGGCCGCCGGCCGCGCGCGGCCGTGGTCGCGGGAATCGTCCTCGGCCTCGCCGGACTCGCCCTTCTCGTCGCCCCGGGAAAGCTCGCCGGCCGCGTCGACCTGGTCGGCGCCGGCGTCCTCGTCCTCGGGTGCCTCTCGTGGGCGTTCGGCTCGCTGCACTCCCGGGCCGCCGATCTGCCGAAGTCCGGCTTTCTCGCGGCCGCCATGGAAATGGTCTGCGGCGGCGCGCTCCTTCTCCTCTTCGGTCTCGCGACCGGGCAGGCCGGCCAGCTGTCCGCTGCCGCGATCTCCCCGCGCTCGCTCGTCGCGCTCGCATACCTGATCGTCTTCGGATCGCTGATCGGCTTCACCGCCTACATCTACCTGCTGGGCGCGACCACTTCCGCGCGAGTCTCGACATACGCGTACGTGAATCCCATCGTCGCGGTGCTGCTCGGGTGGGCGTTCGCGAACGAGCCGATGACCCTCCGGGCGATGATCGCGGCGGCCGTCATCATCAGCGCGGTGGTGGTGATCATCCGGTTTGGTTCCGCTCCCACGGCAGCGCCGGTCCGCGCGCCCATCCTTCCGGTGAAGCCGGTGGAGGTCCCGGTGCGGCGCGCGGAGGCCCGGTGAGCGCCGCGGGCTGGAAATCCTGATGGCCTCGAAGCCGGGCGGTGAGCTTTTCCTCCTGCTGCAGATCTTAGACGAGGGCTACGAGAAGAAGGCCTGGCACGGGCCCAACCTGCGCGGAACTTTGCGGGGCGTGGGCGTGCAGCAGGCCGCATGGCGCCCGGGACCCGACCGCCACAACATCTGGGAGCTGGCGGTCCACGCGGCGTACTGGAAGTATGCGAACTGGCGGAGGCTGACGGGGGAGAAGCGGGGATCGTTCGCGTTGGCCGGCAGCAACTGGATCGTCCGGCCCGAAACTTTGACCGAGAAGGCCTGGCGGGCCGACCTCGCGCTTCTCGACGCAGAGCACCGACGGCTTCGGGCGGCGGTCGAGACGATCCCACCCGCCGAACTGTCGCGCCCCGTGACCGGCAGCCCGCACCGCGCCGCGACCCTGGTATACGGGATCGCCCATCACGACGTCTACCACGCCGGACAGATCCAGCTCCTGAAGCGGCTCTTCCGCGACCGCTCCGGGAGGTCGTCGCGTGTCTGAGGCGCCGCTCGCGTGCCGGATGGACGTCCTCGGTCCCTCCGACCGTCGGCGTCACGCGGCTCTGCTCGCGGAGCTCGCGTCGACGGCGCCGGCCGTGGAGGAGCTCGCCCAAGGATTCGCGTTCCGCTTCCCGTCGCGGCCGTACCTCTTTCTGCGCGTCGCGGAGTGGATCGGCCTCGAGCGGGAGTGCTGCCCGTTCTTGACGATCCGGCTGGCGCTCGAGCACGCCCCGCGGGCCATCCGGGTCACGGTCACCGGCCCCGCCGGCGCGAAGGACCTCCTGCGGGCGGAGCTTCCGATCGCGGTCAAAGGCGGACGGTGAGCGGCCGGTTCGTCGAGCTTTCTCACCCGATCGACGGCGGCATGATCACGTACGCGGGGCTGCCGGCTCCGGTGGTCACGGAGTTCCTGACCCGCGAGGCGTCCCGGGGCAAGTACGCGGAAGGCACGACGTTTTCGATCGGCCGGGTCGACATGGTCGCCAACACCGGCACGTACGTGGACGCCCCGTTCCACCGCTTTGCGGACGGCGCCGACGTCGCAGACCTGCCGCTCGAGAAGCTGGCGGACCTCGACGCCGTCGTCGTCGACGCGCGCGCCGCAGGTCGCGCCGTGGACGCCGGACTCTTCGCCCGCGAGGACCTGGCTGGGAAAGCGGTCCTCGTCCGCACGGGGTGGAGCCGCCACTGGCTCACCGACGCGTATTTCGAGAACCATCCCTACCTGACGCGCGCGGCGGCCGAGCGCCTGGTCGAAGCGGGCGCCGCCCTCGTGGGGATCGATTCGCTCAACATCGACGACACGCGCGACGGAAGCCGGCCCGCCCACACGCTTCTGCTCCAGGCGAACGTCCCTATCGCGGAGCACCTGACGAACCTGGAGTCCCTGCCGTCCTCCGGGTTCCGGCTGCACTGCGTACCCGCTCCGTTCCACGGGATCGGCAGCTTTCCCGTACGCGCGTACGCGATCGTCGGCGGCTGACGCCCGATCGAAGCTGCTTTTCGGACGGAGAAACGCGCCCGGAGGAATTGTTCGCGGCGGCCGTCCCGTTTCTCCATCGTATGCGCACCCGGAACCGAATTCATCGGCTCGCGAGATATCTCACGATCGGACTACTGGCCTTCGCACCGCTCGCGTGCCGCGGCCAGGCTGCGCCAGAGATCGCCCTGGAGACCCTGGCGACCGGGCTGGCGCAACCGACGGTCATCACCCACGCGGGGGACTCGCGCATCTTTCTGGCTCTGCAGCGCGGAGAGATCGTCATCTTCGGCGGGGGCGGCGCCTCGACGACGCGCTTCCTCGACATCCGTTCCCTGGTGGGATGCTGCGGCGAGCGCGGCCTCCTCGGCCTGGCGTTCCACCCCCGGTACTCCGAGAACGGACTCTTCTTCGTGGACTACACGAACGTCGCGGGTGACACGGTCATCGCGCGGTACCGGGTCTCGAGCAATCCGGCTCTCGCGGATCCGTCGAGCGGCGTCACGCTGCTGACGATTCCCCAGCCGTTCGCGAACCACAACGGCGGACAGCTCGCCTTCGGCCCCGACGGATACCTCTATGTCGGAATGGGCGACGGCGGCTCGGCGAACGATCCGATGTGCAACGGGCAGCGCGACGAGACGCTGCTGGGGAAGATTCTCCGGATCGACGTCGACGCCAACGCGACGTCGCCACCCTTCTACGGAATCCCGCCGGACAACCCGTTCGCCGCGCCGGGCGGAGCGCGCGACGAGACCTGGGCGAAGGGGCTTCGGAACCCCTGGAGGTTCTCGTTCGATCGCGCGACTGGAGATCTCTTCATCGCAGACGTCGGCCAGGGGGCGAGGGAGGAGATCGACTTCCAGGCGGCGGGCACTCCGGGGGGCCGCAACTACGGCTGGAAGATCATGGAGGGATCGATCTGCGGGGGAGGGGAGTCGTCCGGGTGCCCCTCGGGGGTTCCCGCGTGCAACTCGCCCGGGCTCGAACTGCCCATCCTGGAGTACTCCCACTCCGGAGGCGACTGCTCGGTGACCGGCGGTTACGTCTATCGCGGACGTCAGTTCCCGCGCCTGGTCGGAACGTATCTCTACGGCGACTACTGCAGCGGAAAGATCTGGGGCGCGACGAGCGCCGCCGGATCGTGGAGCTCGCGGCTCTTCACCCGGCGGGCAACGAACCTGACGACCTTCGGAGAGGATGCGGCCGGCGAGATCTACCTCGGAACGGAGAGCGGTCTTTTCGCACGCATCGTCGACGCAGACCCCGTCGCTCCCACCATCGTGTCCATCGAAGCGACGTCGGGGCCGGTGCGGGGCGGAGACGTCGTCGTCCTGACCGGGAGCGGCTTCTTCACTGGCGTGGTCGTGACGTTCGGCGGAGTTCCGGGCACCGACGTCGCCGTGCTCGACTCGACGTCCACGCGCCTGCGGGTCGTCACGCCGGCGCACGCCGCGGGGCCCGTCGACGTGGTGGTGACCAACGCGGATGGCCGAAGCGCTACCTTGCCCGCCGCGTACGTCTTCGAGCCCCTGGTGCGAGCGACGCCGCGGCCCCGAACGACGCGTTCCCTCGTCCGCCACTAAGACCGGGGGTCAGGTCTCCATTTACCACTTTGCCTGCAAGGCACTGAGTCCGCTCGACTTCGGAGCAATTCTCAGAGGAAGTACCCCCGGACTCCCTGCCACCTGCCCAGAAAACCCATTTCCAGCGGCAGGGGTACTTGGCGCGGAGAGTCACGTCCAACAGGCTGGCTTGTGGAGACTTACGCCCAAAGTGGCAAGTGGAGACCTGACCCCCTCCTAGGCCTGACGGCGGCCCCAGAGGAAGAACACGGCCGCGGACAGCACGGCCAGGACGACGCCGTACGCGGCGGCGACGCCGGTCTCCTGCAGCCGGAGGGAGGACAGGATCTCGATCGATATCGGCCGGGTCTCGAACGTGTACAGCACGATCGAGATCACGAAGTCGCCGAGCGCGGTCAGGAAGGCGAGGCTCGCTCCCGCGGCGAGCGCCGGCCGCAGGAGCGGCAGGTCCACGCGCCACAGACGCCGCCACCGGCCCGCGCCGAGAGACGACGCGGCCTCGTCGATCGCGGGATCCAGCTGCCGGAACCCGGCGAACGCGGCGCGACCGGTCAGGGGAAGGTTCCGGACGAGGTAGCCGAGCGGCAGGATCGCCGCCGTTCCGACGAGAACGAACCGGCCGATCCACGGGGCGTGGACGCTGAAGGTCGTCGAGAGCGCGACGGCGAAGACGGTGCCCGGCAGCGCCCACGGAATCGAGAGGAGCGTCTCGAGGACGCCGCCGAGACGCGTGCGACCGCGCACGGCGAGCCGCGCGGCGAGAAACCCGAGCACGAGCGCGCCGACCGTCGCCGCGACCGCCATCCAGAGCGAGTTCACCATAGGACGCAGGCGTTCCGGTTCCGAGAGAAGAGCCGCGTAGTTGGACAGGTTCAATACGGGCGGGAGGATCTCGATCGTCCAGGTGCTTCGCGGCACGAGCGACACGAGGATGAGCGTCGCGTGCGGCAGGAGGAGAATCGCGGCGAGGATCCACCCGAGCGCGGCCACCACCCACCGCGACCCACCGAGCTGCCGCCGCGCCGGCGCGATTCCGCGCCCGCCGCCCGTCACCACGCGGCCCGCCTCACTCTTCTGAAGGAGAGCGAGCCCCACGAGCGCCACGGCCGCAAGCGTGACCGTCTCGACCATCGCCATCCGCAGGTCTCCGTTCAGCTTCGACGCGACGATCTGGGTCGTCATCACCCGGAATCCGCCGCCGAAAACGTAGGGCGCCGAGAAGGACGCGAGCGACGTCATGAACGTGAGGAGCGCCGCTCCCGTCAGAACCGGGCGGAGGAGCGGCAGCGCGACGCGGATGAGAGTCCGGCGCCGGCTCGCGCCCAGCGCCGCGGCGGCCTCGAGGAGCGATCCGTCCAGGCGGGCCAGCCCCGCCCGGGTGAACAGGTAGAAGTACACGTACATCGTGTACGCGTGGACGAGGAGAACGGCAGTCGGGCCGGCGAGTCGCCACGGCGACTGCTCGAGGTGAAAGAGAGCCTGGATCCCGCGCGCGACGAAACCGCTCTCGCCGTAGAGAAACAGAAACGCGATGACGCCCACGAGAGGCGGCAGGACGACCGGCAGCGCGACGAGGGCGCCGAGTACGCGCCGGCCGGGGAACTCCGTGCGCTCGAAGAGGAACGCGAGCGGCACGCCGATGCCCGCGGCGAGGGCGACCGTCGCGAGCGAGATCCACAGGCTGGCCCAGAGGGCGCCCCACTCCTCGGGCCGGCGCGCGAACTCGGCAAAGTGTCGCAGCGTCCAGTTGGGCGCGTCCAGCGCCTCGCCGAGCGTGACGAGGAGCGGCCAGCCCACGAGCCACAGCAGCAGCAGCGCGAGAAGTGAGGCTCCCGCGTTCCGGGCCCTCACTCCGCCGCTCCCTTCGGGTAGGCGCGCGGCGCGGGTCCCGAGGGAAGCGGAGCGACCCATACTTTCCAGCCCTGCTGGGCTGCGTCGGGCGCCGCGAGAACTTCGACCTCGACGCCCTCCGCGAGCTGGACAGAGAAATAAGTCTCCTTTCCCGCGAAGCGGACCTCGTCGACGCGCCCCTCCGCCGCGGAGCCGTCGCGGCCGCCCGCGAAACCGAGTCCCTCCGGGCGGACGATCACGTCGACCGCCGCTCCGTCCGGGAGGTCGTTCGGCGCGACCGCCGGCCAGGCTCCGCCGCCCGGCACGCTCGCGCGCCCCGTCGCCTTGTGCCACACGCCCGCGAGGACGCTCGAACGCCCGATGAACGCCGCGACGAACGGAGTCGCGGGGGATGCGTAGAGATCGAGCGGGCTCCCGACCTGCTCGAGGCGACCCGCGTTCAGGAGCGCGACCCGGTCGCCGAGCTCGAAGGCCTCCTCCTGCTCGTGCGTGACGAACAGGGTCGTGATCCCGACGGAGCGGATGATCTTCTTCAACTCCCGCCGCGTGCGGCCCCGCAGCGAGGGGTCGAGGTTCGAGAGCGGCTCGTCGAGAAGCAGGATCCGCGGCTCCGGAGCGAGCGCCCGCGCGAGCGCCACCCGCTGCTGCTGCCCGCCCGAGATCTTCGTCACCGGACGGGCCTCGAAGCCCGACAGGTCCACGGACGCGAGCGCGCGGGCCACGGCCGCGCGAACGTCGCCCCGCTTCATCCCCTGCGATTCGAGCCCGAAGGCGACGTTCTCGCCCACGGTCATGTGGGGAAAGAGCGCGTAGTTCTGGAAGACGACTCCGAAGTGGCGGCGCTCGGGGGGCAGGCGGGTCACGTCCTCGCCATCCGCGACGACGCGGCCCGAGTCGGGCGCTTCGAAGCCGGCGACGGTCCGCAGCACCGTCGTCTTCCCGCTTCCGGAGGGACCGAGCAGGGCGAGGATCTCGCTCCGCGCGACCGACAGAGAGACGTCCTGCGTGACGTGAAGGCCGCCGAAACGTTTGTCGAGGTGATCCAGGAGGAGGAAGGGAGACGTCGACTCCGCGCTCACCTCCCCTTCCCCCGCACCTCCCGGTCCCACCGCGACATCCAGCCCGGACCCTCGCGGCCGATCCGATCCCAGTCGAGCTTCGCCGGAACGAGCGCGGTCTCCACTCCCCGCGCCCACTCCGGCAGCTCCGCCGGCGGCAGGTCGGTGCGCGCGGGGAGACGGAACGCCTTGTCCGCCGCGAGCTTCTGCGCCTCGGGGCTGCCGAGCCACTCGATGAAGGCCTTTGCCTCCTCCGCGTGCTTCGCGCCCCGGACGAGTCCCACGGCGTCGTCGATGACGGGAGTCCCGCTCGCGGGAAAGGAGTACGCGAGGGGCCCGCGCTGCATTTCGAACAGCGTGTCGGGGAGGTCCCACACCGTGACGAGGCCCTCGCGGCGCACGAGCTTCTCCAGGAGCACCGACGGATTGAAGACGTACTCCTTCGTCTGGGCGTCGAGCCGCCGCAGCCACTCGAGCCCGCTCTCGACGCTGCCGGTCCTCTCGATCGAGCGCTCCAGGATCGCGCCCCAGACCGCGCGCATCGTGCCGGAGGCGAGCGGGTCTCGGATCAGGATCTTCTTCGTCCACCGCGGGTCGAGAAGGTCGTCCCAGTCTCGCGGGGCCTCCGCCGCAGTCACCGCTGCGCTGTTGTAGACGATGACGACCGGCGTTCGATACAGGCCGAAGTAAAGCTTCCCGGGGTGGCGGCTCTCCGGCGGGATCGACCCGCTCCACGACGGCTCGAACGGTTCCAGGAGACCGTCGCGTGCCCCGCTCGCGAAGACCAGGTTCGGACCGCCGAACCACACGTCCGCGCCGGGGTTCGCCTTCTCCGCCCGGACGCGGTCGTAGACGTCCTGCGAGCCCATGTCGAGCCACCGCACGTCCAGCTCGGCGTGCTTCGCCTCGTACGTCTTTTCCACGAGGGTCAGCAGGTCCCGGCCGTGCGGGGAGTAGAGGACCAGCGGCGTGCGGGCATCCCGCCGGCAGGCGGCTGTCCCGAGCGCCAGCGCGAGAAGAATCGAGAGTCGCGGTGCGCGTCGAATCGTCACGTTCGTTTCCGGCGCGAATGCTAGCAGGCGCGCCGTTTGCTGTATCTCCAGTGAAAGGAGTCCGTCATGCCGGAGAAAGAAACCATCGAACGCGCTCGCCGGGACAAGAGGCAGGGCAAGGCGCCGAGCACGCAGGCGGGGGAGTTCGTGCACGAGGAGATCGAGCACGTGCGCGAGGGCAAGCACGGCGCGCGCTCGACGAAGCAGGCGATCGCAATCGGGTTATCGAAGGCACGCCGCGCGGGCGTCAAGCTCCCGGCGCCGCCGAAGAGCGCCAGCGAGAGGACGAGGAAATCCGCGGCGAGCGCGGCCCGCGCCGGCGGGTCGAATCGCAAGCCGTCGCCGAAACGGGCCCGGGCCTCGTTGAAGAAATTGAAGGGCGAGCCGCGAAACACGGTCTCGCGGGACGCGTTGGCCCGGCAGGCTCGGTCCGCGGCGCGGCGCCGTTCCGCGGCGTCGCGCTCGGCCGCGGCGAAGAAGGCGGCGCGGACCCGGTCGCGGTCGGCGAAGAAGAAGTAGCCCCTCGGCACTCGCGGAAGCGTGGGTAGAATCCGGCCCCATGCCAAACCGCAAGAAGAGTCCGAGACGTCTTCACCGCGAGCGGAAGAAGACCGACCGAAGCCTGAGGTCCGAACGGACCACGACCGATCGATCGCTAACGCGTCGGAGCCAGGGCGACGAGCGGACGACAGACGCGGCCCGGCGCGTGATTCACGCCGAGGCCGACCGGGGACTCGCGAGCCAGAGAAAATCAGCCGACGCGGAGCGGTCCCGGCGCTCGACCTCGAAGGCGAGCTCGCGGGACGTTGCCGTTGAGCGTCGTTCGGCCGCGACCGCTCTGACCCGCGAAAGACGGGGCACGGACCGTGTCCTTCGCCGTCAGCGCCTCCGTTCGGAGTCGGCGCTGACCGAAGAGAGACGTCAGCGTCGCAAAACCACCGAGCGCCTGTTCCACCGCGAGAGGACGCGCACGGACCAGGATCTTAGCGACGAGCGGGGTCGGACCGACGCCGCGTTCCTCGCGGCGGAGAAGCGCCTGGGCCTCGCGGCAACCGCGCAGCGAGAAGGCCGCGGCCGCAGTCCTGCTCCGCGACGAGTTCATGGCGATCATCAGCCACGACCTTCGCACGCCGCTCTCCGTGATCGCCATCAATGCCTCCCGGCTGGCGAAGATGGTCCCGGGCGGGGAGGGCGCCGACCAGATCCGGAAGATGTGCTCTCAGATCGAGGACGCCGCCGGGCGCGTCGGCCGTATGGTCGACGACCTCCTGGAGGCGGAGCGGATGGCCCTCGCAAAGCTCCGGCTGCCGGTCCGGCCCGGCGACCTGCGCGACGTGGCTCGGGACGCCCTCGAGCTGGTGTCGCCGGTCGTTTCGGCTCAGGGGATCACTCTCGCTGCGTCCCTGCCCGCAGAGCCCATGTCGGCGAGCTTCGATCGCGACCGGATGCTCCAGGTTTTCACCAACCTGCTCTCGAACGCGGTCAAGTACACGCCGAAGGGCGGCATGGTCCAGCTCGCGTTGGAGACCAACGATGGGCTCATCCGGGTGTCCGTCTCGGACACGGGACCGGGTATACCCGCCGAACAGCACGAGCGCGTTTTCCGGAGGTTCACCCAGGTCGGGGCAGGTAAGGGAGGCGTGGGCCTCGGCCTCTACATCGCCCGCAGGATCGTCGAGGCCCACGGTGGGAAGATCGGCCTCGTCAGCCGGGCGGGGGAGGGAAGCACGTTCTACTTCACGTTGCCGCGTCGAACCGGCCGAAAAGGAGGGACATCGTGAGCGTCAAGCCGATTCCGGAGGGGTACCACACGACGACGCCCTATCTGTGTGTCAAGGGCGCCGCAGAGGCGATCGAGTTCTACAAGAAGGCGTTCGGGGCGACCGAGGTCATGCGGATGGCCGACCCGAGCGGAAAGGTCGGTCACGCGGAGCTCCAGTTCGGAGACTCGCGCGTGATGCTGGCCGACGAATTCCCCGAGATGGGTTTTCTCTCCCCCAAGACGATCGGCGGGACGCCCGTGATGATGCACCTCTACGTCGAGGACGTGGACTCGATCGTTCCCAGGGCCGTCGCCGCGGGCGCGAAGGTCACGCGCGAAGTCGCGGATCAGTTCTACGGCGACCGCGGGGGGCAGGTCGAAGACCCCTTCGGCCACAAGTGGTACGTCGCAACCCACAAAGAAGACCTGGCGCCCGAGGAAATCCGCAAGCGCGCGGCGAAGGCGATGGGCGAGGCGTAGCCGCGAAGGCGACCGCCGCCTTAGCAATCTTCCTGGCCGGTGCGCTGGCTTTCGCGCCGGTGGCCTGCGCCCAGCCGAAGGCGCGGGTCCGGTTCGGCGTCACGACGATCCCCGCCGGTCGCCAGCCGGGGGGCGTGGCAATCGGCGATTTCGACGGCGACGGACACCCCGACATCCTCAGCGCCAACGCGGGCAGCGGGAACGTTTCGCTCTTCGTGGGAGACGGGCGTGGCCGGTTTCGAGCGGCTCCGGCCCTGCCGCTCGAAATCCGGATCGCGCCGCACCTGATCGCGCCGGCGGACTTCGACCGGAACGGCCGGCTGGACTTCGCCGTCACCGGGCACGACAGTAACAACGTCGTCGTCATGACGAACGGGGGCGGCTTGATAGAGCTCCTGTTCATTCCGATCGTGGCGATCGAGGGGGTCACTCCTCACAACCACGGGCTCGCGGTCGCCGACTTCGACGGCAACGGAGTTCCGGATCTGGCGACCTCCAACAACAGTGGAAACAGCGTGTCGGTGCTCCTGGGGAGGGGGGACGGCCGCCGCTTTTCACCCGCGCACGGATCTCCTTTCCCCGTCGGCCGCGCGCCCTACCCGCTAGCCGTCGCCGACTTCAACGGGGACGGCAAGCCCGACGTCGCCACGCCCGACGTCAACGGCGACACCGTCACGGTCCTTTTCGGTGACGGGCGCGGCTCGATGGCCCCGTCGCCGGGCTCGCCCTACCGCGTCGCCCCCCGGCCATACTTCGCGCTCGCGGCGCAAGTGAACGGAGATCGCTCTGACGATCTCGTCGTGAGCCACGACGACATTCATACCCTGACGATTCTTCTGAACGACGGCCGCGGCCGGTTCGGAACGCGCCGAACGGTCGAGGCGCCCGGTCAGTCGTGGAAGCTGCGCTCCGCCGACTTCGACGCGGACGGGCACTCCGACCTTGCGATGGGCATCGCGCCCGCCTCCCTCACGATCCTGTTTGGAGACGGCGCCGGCAATTTCCGCCCGGCCGCGGGCTCGCGTTTCGCCGTGGGACGCGGCCCCTATGCCGTCGCGGTCGGCGACCTGAACGCCGACGGCAAGACCGACGTCGTCACCTCGAATACCGAGGACGACAGCGTGTCGATCCTCCTCGCCCGGTAGCCACGCCCCGTGTCGGGAGAACCTGCTCTCCACCGCGATGCTCTTCGCGGGATTCCTCGTCGTGCTGGCGTTGAAGCTGACGCACCGTCACTGACGGACGGCGGGATGCGTGACGCCCGCTGCTAAGCTCCGCGCGATGAAAACGACGAAGACTCTCCTGCCCTTCCTCCTGCTTCCGGCGTTCGTTGCCTTTCTCGTTCCGGCGTCGGCGACCACCTCACAACGGCCGCCGGAGCCGGTCGCTCAGCCGACTCCCGCGCCGACGCCGGCCCCCACTCCCGCGGCCACGCCGATTCCCGCCGCGACCGGCGACGAAAAGGAGAAGCCGGAGGAGAAAAAGTGGAACGTCGAAGCGCCCCCGTACCCGATGAACCTCGAGGCGACCATCGACACGGACGAGGGAACCTGGATGAGCCTCGACGTCTCTCCGGACGGAAGGGAGATTGCCTTCGACCTCCTGGGCGACATCTACTCCGTACCGATCGCCGGCGGGGAAGCGCGGGCGCTCACCACGGGCGTGTCCTGGGACATGCAGCCGCGGTACTCGCCGGACGGCAGCCGCATCGCGTTCACGTCGGACCGGTCGGGCGGAGACAACGTCTGGGTGATGGAACGCAACGGTTCGCGGCCGACACAGGTCACCAGGGAGGACTTCCGACTCCCCAACAGCGCGGTCTGGTCGCCGGACGGCGACTTTCTCGCGGTGCGCAAGCACTTCACGGGCACGCGCTCGCTCGGAGCCGGTGAAATCTGGCTGTATCACCGCTCGGGGGGCGAGGGAACGCAGATGGTCAAGCGCTCGAACGAGCAGAAGGACCTGGGGGAGCCCGCGTTCTCCCCCGACGGCCGGTACCTCTACTACAGCCAGGACGTCACGTCGGGACGGATCTTTCAGTACAACAAGAACCCGCACGAGCAGATCTATGCGATCCAGCGGCTCGACCGCTCGACCGGACGCACAGACCGCTTCGTCCAGGGGCCGGGCGGTTCGATCCGGCCGACTCCGTCGCCCGACGGAAAGTGGCTCGCGTTCGTGCGCCGCGTGCGCTTCCGGACCGTCCTGTTCACCAAGGACCTGGAGTCGGGTCACGAGAGACCGCTCTACCCGGAGCTCGACCGCGACATGCAGGAGACGTGGGCGGTCCAGGGTGTCTATCCCTCGATGGCTTGGACGCCGGACAGCCGCGCAATCGTTCTGTGGGCGGGCGGGAAGATCCGACGGATCGAGCGGGACGGCGGTCGGGCTTCGGTCGTTCCGTTCCACGTTCGCGGGACGCGCCGGATGGCTCCGGCCGTGCGTTCTTCGCGCAGGATTGCGTCGGACCGCTTCCCCGTCCGGATGCTGCGCTGGGTGACGGTCTCCCCGAAGGGAAACCAGGTCGCCTACCAGGCGCTCGGCCGAATCTACGTGCGCGACCTGCCCGACGGCACTCCGCGGCGCCTCACGAAACAGACGGACCACTTCGAGCTCTATCCCTCCTATTCGCGGGACGGCCGGCAGATCGCTTATGCCACCTGGGACGACGACAAGGCGGGAACGGTCCGGATCGCGCCCGCCTCCGGCGGCGACGGACGCGTCATCACGAAAGGGCCGGGCCTCTACCGCGAGCCCGCGTTCTCGCCGGACGGCTCGAAGGTCGTCTACCGGAAGGGCTCGGGAGGCGACCTTCGGACGCCCGACTGGGCCACCGAGACCGGCCTTTTCTGGTCGCCCGCGACCGGGGGAGGCGGCGGCGCCGCGACGCTCGTCTCGCGCGACGGGTTCGCCCCGCAGTTCGGTGCGGCAAGCGACCGCGTCTACTTCACGAAGCTCGAGGAGACCGAGGGGAGCCGGGAGCAGCGGGAGGAGGAGAAGCGCGTCTTCGTCTCCACGGCGCTCGACGGCGCGGACCTGCGAGAGCTGTACGTCTCCGATAACGCCACGGAGTTCACGATCTCCCCCGACGAGAAGTGGCTCGCCTTCCGCGAGCGGTACAACGCGTGGGTCACTCCCTTCGTCCGGACGGGCAAGCGGATCGAGATCGGACCGAAGGCGAAGTCGCTCCCGGTCTCGCGGGTCTCGAAGGACGCGGGCGAGTACCTCCACTGGTCGGGGGACTCCCGGCGGCTCCACTGGGCTCTCGGACCCGAGCTCTTCACCCGCGCGCTCCCGGAGACGTTCGCCTTCGTCGCCGGCGCGCCGGAAAAGCTCCCGGACCTTCCGGAGAAGGGGCGGCCGATCGGATTCGACGCGACGACCGACGTCCCGACCGGTTCGCTCGCGTTCGTCGGGGGCCGCGTCGTGACGATGCGGTCGGGGGGCGATGAAGTCATCGAAGACGGAGTCGTCGTCGTCGAGGGCAACCGCATCCGGAGCGTCGGCGCGCGCGCGAGCGTTTCAATCCCGGCGGGGGCGCGCACCGTGGACGTGTCGGGGAAGACGGTTCTCCCCGGGATCGTGGACGCGCACTGGCACGGCAATCTCGGCGGGAACGGCGTCATCCCCCAGCAGAACTGGTCCACGGACGCGGGCCTCGCCTTCGGGGTCACCACGGCCCACGATCCTTCCCACGACACCGGGGAGTTCTTCGCGGCGAGCGAGATGGCGCAGGCCGGGCTCCTCCGCGCGCCCCGTCTCTTCTCGACCGGAACGATTCTGTACGGCGCGGGCGGAGACGCAAAGGTCGAGATCGACTCGCTGGACGACGCGCGGTCGCACCTGAAACGGATGAAGGCCGCGGGCGCCTTCAGCGTCAAGAGCTACAACCAGCCGCGGCGCGATCAGCGCCAGCAGATCCTCGCCGCCGCGCGCGAGCTCCAGATGCTCGTCGTGCCGGAAGGCGGGTCGCTCTTCGAAATGAACATGTCGATGGTCGTGGACGGCCACACCGGAATCGAGCACACCATCCCGGTGGCGAAGATCTACAAGGACGTCCTGCAGCTCTGGCCCGCGAACGGCGTCGGCTACACGCCCACGCTCCTCGTCGGATACGGCGGTCTCTGGGGGAAAACTACTGGTATCAGCACACCAACGTCTGGGAGAACCCCCGGCTCTCGCGGTTCGTCCCGCCGGGAGAGCTCGACTCCCGCTCGATGCGGCGGGTGATGGCGCCCGAAGAGGACTTCAATCACTTCAACATCGCTCGGATCGCGAATCAGCTCCACGAGGCCGGCGTCCCGGTGCAGCTCGGCGCCCATGGTCAGCGAGAGGGCCTGGCCGCGCACTGGGAGCTCTGGATGTTCGTCCAGGGCGGAATGTCGCCGCACGAGGCGCTCCGAGCGGGAACGTGGAACGGAGCGAAGTACCTGGGTCTCGATGCCGACATCGGGTCGCTGGAGCCCGGAAAGCTCGCCGACCTGATCGTCGTGGACGGAAATCCGCTGGCCGACATCCGCCAGAGCGAGAAAGTGCTCTACACCGTGATCAACGGCCGCCTCTATGACGCCGCCACGATGAACGAGGCGGGCAACCACCCGCGGCCGCGGGCGAAATACTGGTGGGAAAAGAGCTGAGGCCTATCGTCGCGCCGGTGACCCGGCCCGATTCGACCTCATGGCCAGCAGGTTCGCGAAGAGGCGGTAGCCGCCGGCAACGCCGTTGGGGAGCTGGCGGAAGAACGCGAGCCCCGTGTAGACGTACGTTCCCTTACCGAGCTGCGCGACGAGGAGCGATCCCCTCTGCTCGGGCCCGCCCGGATCGTTCATCGCGAGGAGGGGCGTGTAGGCGGGATCCCAGCTGTGCGCGAAATAAAGGCCGCGCTCCTGGACCCAGCCCGACCAGTCGGCGTCGGTGATCCGGTTCGGCGTCCGAAAAACGGGGTTCTCCGGCTGGAGCATCTTCACGGGCGCCGTTTCGTCGGTGACGCGGTCGTGCGGGCGCACGATCTCGATCTTGTACGGCGCGTAGTTGCCCTCGACGAACTGGTACTGCTGATACTGAACGATCACGAGACCGCCGGCGCGCGCGTAGTCGAGGAGGCGGCCGTTGGCCCGAGCGAGCGCGGGCTCGGTCTCGTAAGCGCGACTTCCCACCACGATTGCCGCAAACCGCGAAAGGTCCCCCGACTGGAGGGTCTTCGCATTGAGCACCTCGAGCGGCACGCCGATCGCGGCGAGGGCCTCGGGCACGCGGTCGGAGGCGCCGCGAACGTATCCCACCCACTCCGGAGGCGGCAGCCGGATGTCCGCGGCGACGAGGTCCACGCTCGCCTCGTCGGCCATCGGCGTCGGCGGGATGTGGGGATAGTCGAGCACGCGCACGCTCGACGAGGACCGCGTCCCGTCGGCCCCGATCGCGATGATTCGCACCGCGGAACGGCCGGCGGGGAACGGGTTCGGCGGCTTGAGAGAGACCTCGAAGAAGTGCCGGTCGCCGCGGCCGCTCGTCGAGAACGGGATCGGAGCGATCGCGGGCCACCCCGGCGGAGCCGTCACCTCGATCCGGCCCGACTGCGCGCCGGGGACGTTCGAGGTCAGAGCGACCTCCAGCCGGCGCTCCGCCTTCTGAGCCGTGGGCCACACGATACGGTCGGGATCGACCGAGACCTCGATCGCCGGCACCGCCCGGATGGGGCGGCGGACCTCTCCCTGCGCCTGGTCGCGGAAGCGCCACACGACCTCTCTGCGGAGAAGCAGCGGGACACCTCCCACCCGGAGCCGCGCGACGGCCGTCAGGGGCGGCGGCTGGAACGGCTCGCCCCGGATCACGTCCGGGACGTCGCTCCAGTCGTAGAGAGCTCCGGCCATCGGACGCCGCAGGAAGTAGGGGAGCGTTGGAACCGCACCGGAGGGAACGGCCCGTCGCGCCCACTCCGACAAAGTGCCGGGGGCGACGTCCTTCGGCTCCGGCGGGGACGGTGGAATTTCCCACCGGTCCGGGCTTCGGAGCTCCACCGACTCGACGGAGACCGGCTTCCCCCCCGCGTTCCACACCGCGACCTTGACCTCCAGGGGATCTCCGGGCGCCGAGGTCTCGCGGTCCGCGAGGGCGTCGACGGTGATCTCGGCTGCCGTCGCCAGCGCGGTTTCCGCGAGTGTGACCTTCTCGTTCAGAAACTGCAGGGCCGCGGCGGAATCCGGATCCGAGGCGTCGACCTCTCCCCGGGCGGACGTGAGCTCCGACAGGATCGTCGCGATCGGCGAAACCGCCGCGGCGAGACCGGTGGGAACCAGCTTCGCCCGCGTGCTCTCGACGAGCGTCGCCACTTTCTGGAGCCTCCCCTCGACCCGTGAGCGGCGGGCGGCGTCGCCGATGCCGGCGGCGATCGCGGTCAGCCGGGTGTCGACTCCCGCAAAGAGCTTCTTCTCCTGCGTCCCCTCGGCCCCCTCGGCCCACGTGAGGTCCGTCTTGTTGGGCCCCGGCGGCTGGAGCGCCCCCATGTCCTGCGAGCGGTGCAGGCTCCGGCTCGCCGCCGCGATCTGGTGATACGAACGCCCGCTCAGGGGATCGACGTCGCCGGTCGGAATGTCGAACGTCGCCGGTCCGTCGTCGACGTAGGAGCGATAGAACGCCATGGGGCGGTATGGCGACTTCTCCGCGGCCAGCGCGTCGTAGATCGCCTTTCCGACGATCCCGGAAGCCTGGTGCTGGCCGTGGCCGTCGTTCGGAGTTCCGGAGAATTGCGCCACCACCATCTGGGGCCGGAAGCGGCGGGCGACCCGCAGGGCATCCTCGAGGAGAACGTCCTTCGGCCAGAGCCGCCAGGTCTCGTCGATCGACCGGGTGAACCCGAAGTCGTAGGCCCGGGTGAAGTACTGGCGGCCGCCGTCGATCCTTCGGGCGCCTAAGAGCTCCTGAGTCCGAACGAGACCGAGAGGGACGCCCAGGTCCGGACCGAGGAGGTTCTGTCCCCCCTCGCCCCGCGACAGTGACAGGTACGCGACCTCGGCGCCGACCTCCCGCGACACGACCGTCAGAAGCCGGTTGTCCTCGTCGTCGGGATGGGCTCCCACCGCGAGCAGCCGTTTGTGCACTCCGAGCTTCTGCAGCAGCCGATCGAGCGCGATCAGTCCGCCCGAGGACGCCGGCTCCAGCGCGTATCCGGGCGCCGGCGCCGGCTCGACGCCCGCGGCCGGCGGGGCCGCGGAGGTTCCCTGCGGCCGGGCAACCGGGAGAACGAGGAGCAGAAGGAGGAGGGCCAGCGCGACTTTTTTCATTCCGAACCGGGGAGTGTAAGTCAGGCGCTCAGCCGAGCTGGACTTCGATCGAGTGCGTCGCGCCGTCGTCGGCCAGAGCGATCCCGCGTCCATCGCGGGGCTGTTCCTGTCCGTCCACCACGACGCGGGAGACGCCGCGCGTGGCGCCGTGCGGGTTCTCGACGGACATCTCGTATCGCGCGGAGTGGTAGCGGAAGGCGATCTCGTAGCCCGGCCACGACCGCGGGAATGCACGGGTCCACGTGCAGAGTCGCTCCGCGGAAGCGGAACCCCAGGATCCACTCGACGCCCGGCGCGGTACATCCAGCCGGCCGAGCCCGTGTACCAGGTCCATCCGCCTCGCCCGACGTGCGGCGGCTCGGCGTACACGTCGGCCGCGACGACGTAGGGCTCGACCTTGTAGCGGTGGACGCCGGCGCGCGTGCTCGCGTGGTTGATGGGGTTCAGGATCGAGAAGAGCTCCGCCGGCCTTGTCGCCGTCGCCGAGCGCCGCGAAGGCGATGACCGACCAGATCGCGGCGTGGGTGTACTGCCCGCCGTTCTCGCGCACGCCCGGGCAGGTAGCCCTTGATGTAGCCGGGATCGAGCGGCGTGCGGTCGAAGGGCGGCGTGAAGAGCAGGACGAGCCCGTCGCCCGCGCCGGACGAGGTGCTCCTCGACCGCCGCCATCGCGCGCGCGGCGCGCGCGGGATCGGCGGCGCCGGAGATGACCGCCCAGGACTGCGCGATCGAATCGATGCGGCACTCGGCGTTCGGCGGCCGAGCCGAGCGGCGTCCCGTCGTCGAAGTAGGCGCGCCGGTACCAGTCGCCGTCCCAGCCGTCGCGCTCGACCGCGGCCTTCAGCCGGTCCACGTGCGTCGCGCCAGCCGCTGCGCGCGCGCGGCTCGCCCCGCGCGCTCGGCGACCGCGGCGAAGCTCCCGGAGGGTCGTGTGGAGGAACCAGCCGAGCCAGACGCTCTCGCCTCGCCCTCGTGCCCGACGCGGTTCATGCCGTCGTTCCAGTCGCCGGCGCCCATCAGCGGCAGGCCGTGGCGCCCGACCGCCAGGCTGCGGTCGAGCGCGCGGGCGCAGTGCTCGAAGAGCGTGGCGCGCTCGCGTCGACACCGCGGCTGGAAGTAGCGCTCCTCCTGCACCGGCCTCGAGCGCCGGCCCCTCCAGGAACGGGACGACCTCGTCGAGGACGCCGGCGTCGCCGGTGACCTCGACGTAGTGGCGCGACGGCGTACGGCAGCCAGAGCAGGTCGTCGGAGATGCGCGTGCGCACGCCGCGCCCGGACGGCGGGTGCCACCAGTGCTGGACGTCGCCCTCGACGAACTGGCGCGCCGCCGCGCGCAGGAGGTGCTCGCGCGCGACGTCGCGGCGCCGCGACCGTCAGCGCCATGACGTCCTGGAGCTGGTCGCGGAAGCCGTACGCGCCGCCCGCCTGGTAGAAGGCCGAGCGCGCCCAGACCCGGCAGCGAGAGCGTCTGGTAGAGCAGCCAGCGGTTGAGCAGGAGGTCCATCGCGCGATCGGGCGTCTGGACCTGCACGGCGCCGAGCGACGTCGTCCCAGCCGACGCGTGACCGCGTCGAGCACGGCGTCGAGGTCGGCTGCGCGGTAGCGCGCGACGAGCGTCGCGCGCCTCGTCGCGCGTCCGCGCCTGGCCGAGGAGGAAGACGACCTCGACGCCGCCCGCCGGCCGGCGAGCTCGACGCGTCGTCTGGAGCGCGGCGCACGGGTCGAGCCCCGCGCCCGACGCGCCGCGAGCAGCGCTCGCGCCGCGCGCGAGCGCCGCCGGACGCTCGAGCGTGCCGTTGCGGCCGAGGAACTCGGTCCGGTCGCCGGTCCAGCGCCGTCTGGCGTCCGCCGAGGTCGGCGAAGGCGACCCGCGGCCGGCGAAGTCGCTCGTTCCACGGGTTGCGCGCGAGGATCGCGCCGGTCGTCGCGGTCGACGCTCGGTCACGACGAACGGCGCCGCGCGCGCTGCGCGAGGTGCCGAGCACCCACTCGACGTAGGCCGTGACCGAGAGGCGCCGCGGGCCGGCCGGACCGGTTCTCGATCCTGAGCCGCGAGATCTTCACCGGATCGTCGAGCGGGACGAACTGCAGGAGCTCGAGCGCGATGCCGTGGCCGCGTGCTCGAAGCGGCTGTAGCCCTGGCCGTGCCGGGCGACGTACGGCCGACCGTCCTCGCGGATCGGCAGCGCCGTCGGTCCCCACAGCTCGCCGGTCTCCTCGTCGCGCACGTAGATCGCCTCGCCGGGCGGGTCGCTGACCGGGTCGTTCGACCACGGGCGTGAGCTGGTTCTCGCGGCTGTTGCTCGCGACCACGTGAAGCCGGAGCCCGACTCGGAGACCTGGAAGCCGAACGTCGGGTTGGCGACGACGTTGATCCAGGGCGCCGGCGTCCACTGCCCCTCGCCCAGGACGGTGACGTACTCGCGGCCGTCGTCGGCGAAGCCGCCGAGGCCGTTGAAGAACTCGAGCGTCGGGTCGCCGGCGGCGGCGCGTCCGCCGGCGTCGGCGCGGGCGCGGACGCGCTCCGGCGGCAGGCCGGCGGCCGCCGGCGCCAGCCGCTCCGTGCGCACGACCTGCTCGGCGAGCGTGCCGTGGCGGCTCAGCAGCACGGCGCGCGCGGCCGTCTGCAGGAGCGTCGCGGTCCTCGGCCGAGAGCAGGTCGCCGCGCAGGATGAAGACGCTGCCCGTTGGCCTCGTGCCGCTCGTGGCCGGCGCTCGACTGGCTCGTCCGGACCAGCGCCTCGAGGGCGCCCTGCAGGTCCTGCGCGTACGAGGCGCCCTGCTCGTTCAGGATGACCAGGTCGACGGCGAGCTGCTTCAGCCGCCAGTACTCGTGCGCGCGCAGGAGCTGGCGCACGATCTCCAGGTCCTCCGGCTCGTCGATGCGGACGAGCACGATCGGGAGGTCGCCCGAGATGCCGTGCGCCCAGAGCGCCGGCGCGCCGCGGCGGTTGCGCTCGAGACCTCGGGCGACGGCGCGCAGCGATCGGGTCCGAGTAGAGGATGCGGTTGGCCAGGCGCTGGAAGAGGTGGGCCTCGTCGGCGCTCGATGCCGAGGTGGTGGAGCTGCACCTGCGCCTGCGTCCAGGCGAGCGTCGCGGCGCGCTCGAAGGTCGCCGGCGTCGCGGTACTTGTCGGCGAGGTCGAGCGCCTCCTCGCGCGTCGGCGCGACCAGCGTCGAGAAGATCGACGCGCGCGCTCGCCCCGGGCAGCGAGACGCACGCGCCGGCGCAGGCTGAAGATCGGGTCGAGCACCGGGCCCGACCGTGTTCGACAGCGGCCGGCCGTCGATGACCGAGCACCGGCGTCGCGGATCTCGCGGCCGCGGCCGAGGAAGCGCGCGCGGTCGGTCTCGTACTGCGACGCCGCCGACCGTCTCGCCCTCGACCGCGACGACGTGCGCCGCCCAGACCGGCGGCTCGCTCGGCGAGCGCGGCCGGCGCGTCGCGAGCAGCGCGTCGAGCTCGGGCACGAACTCGGTCTGGACGAAGAGGTTCGAGAAGGCCGGGTGGGCGGCGTCGGCCGCGGCCGGGGCGCAGCACGATCTCGGCGTACGAGGTCAGCTCGATCGTCGCGCGGCCGCGAGCCCGAGGTTCGTGATCGAGACCCGCCGGATCTCGGCGTCGTCCTCGGGCGAGACGACGACCTCGAGCGTCGTCGCGATCGCGCCGTCGCGGCGGTGGAACTCGGCGCGGTCCTCGCGAGAAGGCGACCTCGTAGCTGTCCGGCCTCGACGCCGCTCGGCTGGTAGCCCGCCGACCAGACCGCGCCGCTCTGCACGTCGCGCAGGAAGACGTAGGTCCCCCAGGCGTCGCGGGTCGCGTCCTCGCGCCAGCGCGTGACCGCGAGTCGCCGCCAGCGGCTGTAGCCCGAGCCCGCCGCGGTGACCATCACCGCGTAGCGGCCGTTCGAGAGCAGGTGCGTGCGCGGCGTCGGGTCGTGCGGCGAGGTGAAGCGCCGCAGGACCGGCGGCGACGAGTCGCGCGACGTGCGGCCGCGTCCACCTCCTCGGCCCGCGGGCGGCGCGACGGCGACGTCGCGCGGCGTCCGCTCCTGGAGCAGCAGCTCGGTCGCCTGGACGATCGGCTCGGCGTGGAAGCGCGTCGCGCATCGCGCCGCCGTGCAGGACGTTGGCGAGGGCGACGATCGTCATGCCCTGGTGGTGCGCCATGTAGCGCGCGGACGATGCGCGACCGTCGTCCCTCGGGCAGCCGGCGTGGCCGTGTAGTCGAGCGCCTCGTAGAAGCCGTACGGCCCGCTGCGCGCCGACCTCGCGCGAGCCGCTCGAAGTTGCGCGCCGCGGCCGCCGGATCGACCATCGCCGCCAGCGCCGTCGCGTAGGGCGCGATGACGACGTCCTCGCTGAGGCCGCGCTTCGAGCCCGAGGCCCGGCACGCCGAAGTTCGAGTACTGGTAGGTCAGCTCGAGGTCGCGGGCGTTGAAGGCCGACTCGGAGACGCCCCACGGCACGCCGCGCTCGCCGCCGTACTCGATCTGCCGGCGCGACGACGAGGCGGTCCGTCTGCTCGAGCAGGCTGCCGGCCGGCGCGCGCATCACGAGGGCCGGCATCAGGTACTCGAACATCGAGCCCGACCACGAGACGAGCGCGGAGCCCCGCCCGACCGGCGTCAGCGGCCGGCCGAGGCGGAACCAGTGCGTCGGCCGGGACGTCGCCCTTGGCGATCGCGATGAAGCTCGCCAGCCGCGCCTCGGAGGCGAGCAGGTCGTAGTAGCTCGGGTCGAGGCCGCCCGTCGACGACCCGGTAGCCGATCGAGAAGAGCTTGCGCGTCCGGGTCGAAGAGGAAGCCGAAGTCCGTCGCCTCGACGAGACCCGCCGCGCGTGCGGCGACAGCGTGGAGAGACGGCGGGCGAGCGACGCCGCGGACTCGGTGGCGCGGCGGAGCGACTCGCGGACTCCGGGGCTCTCCGAATCGTCCGTGCTCGAGAGCTCCCGGAGCACCGTCTCGCAGCGATCGGGAATGGATGCCAGGGAAGGGATCTCCGGCGTGACCGCCATCGGTCCCCCGCATCCACCCGAGCGTTGCTCCGAAGTCGCGCTCGTGGCTGACGATCGAGGCGAGGGCGGCTTTCGCCCACACGTGGAGCTCGGCGTGGGTGGGGTCCGGGATCTCGTGAGCCAGGGCGTCTGTGAGGTCCGCGAGGACTTCGGCCCGTTCCCGCAGGGCCGCGAGCCGGACACCCCACTCCGGGACGGTTGGAGGAAGCGGAGAGAGGAGCGCCTCGACGTCCCGAAGCGCGGCCTCCAGCTCCCGTCGCGTGACCACGTTGCCGGGCGCGGCCGCTGGCGCGGAGACGAGCGACTCCCGCGCGAGGGCGACGGCATCGGCGATTCCGTGCAGCGCCCGCAGCTCCAGCACGGGCGCCAGGATCCTCTCCCGGCAGGCGTGCTGGAGAGCGATCAGGTGCCCGACGAAGTTGCCGCTGTCCACGGTGGAGATGTACCGCGGCTCCAGGGGTTCGAGGCGCGCCGTCGAGTACCAGTTGTACAGGTGGCCGCGGTATCTCTCCAATCTCTCCAGCGCGGCGAACGTGGCCTCCAGCCGCTCGACCATCTCGATGGTTCCGATCCAGCCGAAGTCGCGGGCCGCGACCGTGGAGAGGAGCGACAGGCCGATGTTGGTGGGAGAGGTGCGGCGCGCAACGACCGGCCGCGGGGCATCCTGGAAGTTGTCGGGCGGCAGGTTGTTGTCTTCGGCGCTGACGAACGCCTCGAAGAACCGGAACGTCCGGCGGGCGGTCGAAAGGAGGAGCCGCCGGTCCTTCTCCGAGAGCGCCTCTTCCTCGGTGTCGCGGGGCGGCAGGCTCGCACTCCACGCGATCCAGGGCGCGGCCGCCCACACCGCCACGAACGGAGCCACGAGCGCGGGATCGCAGCCCGACACGATCCCGGCGGCTCCGGCGGCGAAACCGAGGGCGACGCTGCTTCCCATCCGCCGGTAGAAGCCGGAGAGCGCGAGGTCCAGCCCGCTCTGGGTGCGGGCCGCCGTCACCCACTCCAGGAGGCGGCGTCTCGTGAGGAGCATCCGGAAGAGAGTCCGGAGGATGGCGTCGCCCATGAGGACGGCCTGGTGCGCGAGAACCGCGACCGAGAATGCCGACCGGCCGATCGTGGTCGCGAAGTCCTGGCCCAGCCCGCGCAGGAAGCTTCTCTTCGAGATGCCCCGCTGCGGCGGCCGGAGCCCCGCCAGGATCGAAAAGAGTCCCGGCAGCGCGAACGACGTGAGGATCGCGACCGTCCAGACGGCCGGCGTGACGCTCAGAATCCATCCGGCGGCCAGAGTCAGGAAAGCCGCGGGCGCGGAGAGCGAGCGCCGGAGATTGTCCACGATCTTCCACCGACCGATCGCCGGTATGGGGTTCGGCGTGGATCGCCGCGAGGCATCCGGGACGCGCGGGAGCAGCCAGGGGAGGAGCTGCCAGTCGCCGCGCACCCAGCGGTGCTGCCGCGACGCCGCGAACCCGTAGTGCGCCGGGAAGTTTTCGAAGAGCTCCACGTCGCTGACGAGGCCGGCCCGCGCGAAGAGGCCCTCGAACAGATCGTGCGACAGGAGCGTGTCGTCCGGGATCCTTCCCTCGAGCGCCTTCTCGAACGCGTCGACGTCGTAGATCCCTTTGCCCGTGTAGATCCCCTCGCCGAAGAGGTCCTGGTAGACGTCGGACACCGCCGCGGCGTACGGGTCGATGCCGGCCGGGCCCGACGACATCCTCTGGTAGAGCGTTCCGAAGCCGGACAGCGGCAGGGTGGGCGTCACGCGGGGCTGCAGGAGCGCGTATCCGTCCGCAACCCGGCCCCCCTTTCCGAGAGAAACCGGGCGGTTCAGCGGGTGCGCGAGCGCTCCGACCAGCTCGCGCACGGCGCTGCGGGGGAGCCGGGTGTCCGCGTCGAGGGTGAGGACGTAGCGAACGCTCTGCAGAGCGACCCGGTCGCGCTCGTCGATGGGGAGGTACGTCGTCGCTCCCGCGCCGCGCAGCAGAAGGTTGAGCTCGTGGAGCTTTCCGCGCTTGCGCTCCCACCCCATCCACACGGCTTCCCGCGGGTTCCAGACCCGGCGCCGCTGGAGGAAGAGGAACCTTCGCGCGCCGTCGGGCGTCGGCCCGTGGCGGCGGTTCAGCTCTTCGATCGCCCCCCGCGCCGCGACGAAGAGGGGTTCGTCGGCGGTCGTCGTCTCCTCCGCCGCGTCCAGGAAGTCGGAAAGGAGCGCGAATCGTACGTTTTCCTCGGCGGTCGCGAGGTGGTGGACCTCGATTCTCTCGGCGAGCTCCCGGACCTCGTCCTCGCTCTCGAGAAGGGCCGGGACCACGACGAGCGTCTGGAGGTCCGGAGGCAGGCCTCCCGCCAGCTCGAGCTTGGGAAGCCGGCGGGGCCCCACGAGCTCCGTGACGTCCCGGTTGACCAGGGTGATTGCCACTTCGGACGCGGGGACGAGGGCGAGGAGCGCAAGGACGACCAGCTTCCAGGGGGCATCGCCTGCCACCGCCGAGAGGGCGAGCGGCACCGCGAGCAGCGCGACCGTGGCGACGAGGATCGTGCCGATGTAGCCGTGGGTCGCCGCCGCGAAATAGGCGCGCCGCAACCACTGGCTGAGCGGAACGCGGTATCCGACCTCCCGCTCGAACTCGGCGCGACCACGGGAGATCAGGAAGTAGCCGGGGTCCGCCTCCCGCTCGTGACCCGGAGACCCGGCCGCCCGGGCGCGCCGGACGACACTTTCGGCGATCTCGATCTCGTTCAGTCGGGATCGGCGGGAGAGGTCCTCGATCGCGTGCCGGTAACGGTCCCGGGTGGGAAAGTCCATTTCGGCGACCCGCGTCCCGCGCCGCAGCGTCTGTTCGACGAGGCTGACGGATTCGAAGAAGTCGGCCCAGTCGACCGAGGAGATGTGGCGCATGCTCGTGATCACGTTGCGCACGGTCACGTGCGTCGCCACCTGCTCCTGGTGCTCGAGCCTCACGATCTCGTCGGGAGTCAGGCCCTGTTCCTCGATCCGTTTCGTCAGCCAGGCGAGGGCCGGGGTCTGCTCGGGATCGCTCTCGCGCAGCCTCTGCAGCAGGTGGACCGCAAAGGGCGCCGTGAGGGGCTTGCGATCGAGGGTGCGCACCGTTTCTTCCCACGGCTCATCCGTCTTTTCCCGGATGCCCAGGAGCGAGTCGGCGAGCGCCTCCGCCTCCTCGCGGGCAATCCGGCGACGGACGATGCGCTCGGCCAGCCGGCGCAGGTTTTCGACCAGGACGAGGCGCAACGTGATCGCGACGGCCCACAGCTCTCCCATCGTGAGCGGCCGCTCGGTCTGATACGCGATGACGAAGCGCCTCAGGGTTTCGGGGTCGAACCGGCTGTCGGTGTGCGCGACGAAGGCCGTCGTCAATGCATAGACGCGGGGATAGCCCTCGAGCGGTCCGGTGTCGAGCTTTGGGAGCTCATGGTAGTAATGCGGCGGCATGTCGTCACGGATCTCGCGCAGCTGCTCCTCGACGATGTGGAAGTTGTCGACGAGCCACTCGGCGGCGGGAGAGATCGTCCGCTCCTCCCGGATCGCGTCGGCCACCGCCCGATACGACTCGAGCAGAACGCGGCCGTTCTCGCGGAGGCGGGGGAGGAGAGGGCGCCCCTTTCGGAACCCGTGCGCGAGCCCGTGCTCCTTTCCGAGCGCGCGCGCCGACTCCTCCAGCCTCTCGGTCGAGTAGAGCTCCGCCCGGATCGGCTCCTCGAGGCCGGGAAAGGAGAGGATCGAGGGCTCTCCCGGGTTCCCAGTCATTTTCGGAACGGCGGCCGCGTTCCCGCCGGGCTCACGGGCGCCGACGCGCGGCGATCCTGTCGAGCGATTCCGCTTACTTGCTGCGCGACCTCGCGACGCCGGCGGCGGTGGCCGCCAGAGCCCCGAGGAGGCCGGCCACGAATTGAGCCTTGCGCGTGTTGTCGAGCTTGTCCCACTCCTTGCGGACCCGGGCGATCGTCTGCCGCGAGCTCGTGCTCACTTTGCCGATCGTTCCCCGCGCCGCGTCGGCGCCCTTCTCCGAGAGGTCGGCGATCGTCGATCCCGCGCGGTTTGCCCTCTTCGCGAGGTCGTTCAGAATCGCCTGGAGTTTGACCGTCCGGGAAGACGTGCGGCGGCGGCGCGTCGCGGTCTTGCGAGCCCCGCCCGTGCTCTTCCGCCGGGTGCCCGTGCCCGCTTTCTTGCGGGTGCTCTTGGCGCCGGAGACGGTGGCGGTCTTCCGGCGCGTGCCGGTCGGCGCGCGCCGGCGCGGCTTCTTCGCGGCGCCCGACGACGAGCCCGAGCTCGCCGAGGAAGATGAGGAGCCGCCCTGAGTGTCTTCGGATTCCGTCATGCTGACCTCCGTTTGAAATTGCATAGCAAGAAATAGTCCCGAGTCGGCGGGACCTAACGTTCCCCGGCCGCCACGAAGACGGGCCAGATGTCCACGGGTATGTCGGACAGCTTCGCGATGACCGACTGGATTTCGGGAGTGGACCGCCCGTACTTCTCCAGGAGTGCCTTGCCCCGGGCGTAGTCGCCGGTCGCCTCGATCATGAGCAGCTCGTTCGCGAGTGACCGGACGGCCTCGCGGTATTTCGCGGGGTCGCTCTGGAAGCGACCGTCCGCCGCCGGGACGATCGCGCCCTTCTCGCGGAACCAGTTCCACTGGATGGCCGTTCCCTGGCCGTGGGCCTCGTCGATGCCGAACCGCATGCTGCGGAACATCAGTCCGGTGTACGTCGAGTAGACCTGCGGCTCGGTCAATCCCGGCAGCCACTTGCGGTCCATCCCGAACAGGATGTTCCAGAGCCCGGTGACGTCCGCCTTGCACTCCTCGATCGTCGAGTAGATCTCCTTCAGGAGCAGACGGGAGTCGACGCGCTTGCCGTCCGCCCCGCGGATGATTCCGGGTCCCAAGCCGTGGGACAGCTCGTGGAAGAGCGTGTGGTTGAAGTACGCGTCGAAGGAAACGTTCCCGACCTCGCCCGGGACCAGGGTTCTCTCCGCGATGGGCCGCCCGCTCTGCTTGAACTTCGCGTCCATCACGTTTTTCAGGAGCACCTTCTTGGAGCCCTTCGCCTCGCGGACCTTCTCGTCGTTCGGAAGGTTGAAGGCGGAGGTCTGGACCCCCCGCCGCGCGTCCCCGGCGGTGTAGATCTCCTGCACGACCCGGATGGGCGACTCGAACTTCCGTTTCAGGTTCTTGTGCTCGTTCGGGAGCGGCAGGTTCTTCTCCATGTCGGGAAGGTGCTTGGCGTAGACCGTGAGCTTGTCAGTCTCGGCGCGGTCCCTCACCGTCACGAACGACTCGAACGCCGCCTTGTAGTTGAAGAGAGCGTCCTCATAGACCTCGTAGGGGCCGATCACGACCTCGATGTCCGAGTCGAGGTCCATCCACGCGACGTCCGAGGCGAAGTAGTCGTCGGACAGGAACGCGTCCGCCCGCTTGTTCAGGAAGTCGCGCAGGCTCGCGTT
This sequence comes from uncultured Acidobacteriota bacterium, assembly GCA_963765835.1. Lineage (GTDB taxonomy): Bacteria > Acidobacteriota > Thermoanaerobaculia > UBA5066 > Gp7-AA6 > Gp7-AA6. Next base: position 296,418 of record CAVXYF010000016.1, read on the forward strand.
CGCGGTCAGAGCCGCGGCCTCGCGCAGCTTCTTCGCGGCCCCGTCCAGCGCCGGGCCGTACGCCTTCGAGTAAGGCACGGCGACGAGGTTCTGCCCCTGCCTCCGGATGATGGTGAACAGGCCCTGGAACGCGTCCTTGTCGGCGGGATGCGCCTCGACCCACTTCTCGAACTCCTCCTTCGTCATGTCCGCCGGATAGAAGCCGGCGCCCGGTGGCTTGCGGTCCTTGCCGATGAAGGACTCGTTCTCCTTCAGCCGGTCCCAGGGACCCTTGTGGACGTCGAAGAGCGCGCGCGCCCACCGGGCCGCGGGGTCGCCCTGCGAAGCATCCGCGAGGCGCTGAAACATGTCCGGGTTCGACTGGGAGACCTGGACGAGAAAGATGTCGTTCATGTAGCGCGACGCCTCGATCAGCTTCTGAACGACCTGGGTCTCCTTCGCGTCGAGGAGCGCCCGGTCATAGTCGATGGGCGTGCGGGGGAGCTGCGATAGCCGCTCGCGGATGTCGGGCGCCAGGACGAGCCCGGACGAGCCCGCCGTCCCCGCGGCCCCGGTCACGCCCTTCTCGCGGGAGCAGCCGAAGGAGAGGAAACCGGCGGCGAGGAGCACGGCGGCGAGTCTCGATTTGCGCATCTCCGGGAATCTAGCATTTCTGGGATGGCGTAGGTTTAGCATGCCCCGAACGAAGAGCATGGCCACTGCAGAGACCGACACCCGGCGAAATCTCGATCGAGCCGCGGCGGCGGACCGCTTCCGCGCGGGACGCCGCAGAACGGCCGGGATCTTCGACGTACTCGCACCGGAGGCCTACCTGGACCGCCCGATCGATCTCCGGAATCCGATCGTGTTCTACGAGGGTCATCTCCCCGCTTTCTCGGTGAACACACTCTTGAAGAAGGGCCTCGGCGAGCCCGGCGTCGATTCGCGTTTCGAGGTGCTCTTCGAGCGCGGGATCGACCCGGAGGACGTGTCCGCGGTGCCCGGTTCTCCGGCGGCCTGGCCGCCGCGGGAAGCCGTCCAGGAGTACGGCCGGCGCGCGGATCGGGCGATCCTGGAGGCGCTGGAGACGAAGGACGTGACCCGGGAAGATCGGCCGGTCCTGGCGCGAGGCCTCGGCGTCCAGACGATCCTGGAGCACGAGGAGATGCACCAGGAGACGCTCCTCTACATGTGGCACCGGCTGCCGCTCGAGAGGAAGATCGCGCCGGCCGGGATACCGCGGCCGGTTCTGGGCGGCCAGGCCCCGGCTCGCGCGACGGTGCGGGTCCCCGCCGGTAGCGCCACGCTCGGCGCGAAGCGGGAGGAGATTCCGTTCGGCTGGGACAACGAGTTCGACGAGCACGTTGTCGACGTCCCCGCCTTCGAGGTGGACGTCTACGACGTCACCAACCGCGACTTCCTGGAGTTCGTACGCGAGGGCGGCTACGACCGCGAGGAGCTCTGGTCGGACGAGGGCTGGCGCTGGAGGGTCGAGACCAACGCGCGTCACCCGCTCACGTGGGAACAGCGAGGCAACGACTGGACCTGGCGCGGTATGTTCGCGACGTATCCCCTTCCGCCCGCGTGGCCCGTGTTCGTGAGCCACGCGGAGGCGTCCGCCTACGCGCGCTGGCGCGAGTCCCGGCTCCCCACGGAGGCCGAGTTCCACCGCGCCGCTTACGGGACGCCCGACGGCGGCGAGCGCTCCTATCCCTGGGGAGAGGAGTCTCCGGACCGGACGCGCGGAAACTTCGACTTCGCCCGGTGGGATCCGGTGCCGGTCGGATCGCATCCGGCGGGAATGAGCGCCTGGGGGGTCCACGACCTGCTCGGCAACGGCTGGGAGTGGACGTCCACGGTGTTCGCGCCCTTCCCGGGATTCCAGCCGATGGCGTCCTATCCGGTGTACTCCGCCGACTTCTTCGACGGAAAGCACTGGGTGATGAAGGGCGGCTCGTTCGCGACCGCGAAGCCCCTCCTGCGCCGGAGCCTGCGCAACTGGTTTCGCGGCAACTATCCGTATCCCTACGCTACCTTCCGCACCGTGAGGGATTGAGGCCTCGAGCCCGCCTGAATACGATCGTTGCTCCGCCGCCTCCCGAATTGATCCGCGACTTTGCCCGCGAGGTGGCGCGGGACCTCGCGCTCACGCCCAAGCAGATCCAGTCGAAGTACCTCTACGACGCCCTGGGGTCCTCGCTCTTCGAGTCGATCTGCCGCCTTCCCTGGTACCGGATCACGCGCGCCGAGTCGCGGCTCCTCACCCGGTCCGCGAACGAGATGGTCGCGCCGCTCGGAGACCCGGTGACTCTCCTCGAGCTCGGGTCCGGGAGCGGCGAAAAAATCGCCCTGCTCGCGGAGGCGCTGCGGACCCGGCGCCGTCGGGTCGCGATCCACCTCGTCGATATCTCGCCGACCGCGCTGGAGCTCTCCGAGCGCACCCTCGGCGCTCTCGAGCACGTCTCGGTCGTCGGGCACCGGGCGACGTACGAGGAGGGTCTCCGGCGCGCTGCCCGGGAGCGGCCGCCCACCGGCGGGCTGCTCGTCCTCTTCCTCGGGTCGAACATCGGCAATTTCGACACGCCCGCGGCGCGCGAGTTCCTGGCGGAGATCCGGCGGGCGCTCCGCTCCGGGGACGCGCTCCTCCTCGGGACCGACCTGGTCAAGCCCGTGAACGAGCTGATGCTCGCTTACGACGACCCGCTCGGGGTCACCGCCGCGTTCAACAAGAACGTTCTCGTCCGGATGAATCGCGAGCTCGGCGCGAACTTCGACCTCACGTCCTTCGTGCACCGGGCGATCTGGAATCCGGTCGACCGGCGCGTGGAGATGCACCTCGCCTCGGTGCGCCCCCAGACGGTGACCATCCCCCGGTCCGGCGTCGAGGTGAAGTTCGAGGACGGCGAGTCGATCTGGACCGAGAGCTCCTACAAGTACGAGTCGCAGGAGGTCGTGGAGTTCGTGTCGGAGGCGGGCTTCGTCGAGCACTCGCAGTGGATCGACCCGGAGGCGCGATTCGCTCTTACGCTGTTCGTCGTCGAATGAGGTGCGCCCGGTCCGGCGTTGACCGTTCCGGCGCTGCGGTGCTAGCTTCCGCGCGCCAGTGAGGAAACACCCGGTCAGATTTCGCGCCGCCCTCCTCCTCCTTCTTCCGGTCCTCTCCGGTCAGCCGCTGTCGGCGCAAGAGCGCATCGACTACGACATGGTCACGCGCATCCGACAGGAGGGTTTCCGAAACTCTCGCGTGATGGAGACGGCGAGCGCTCTTGCCGACGGGATCGGCGCGCGCCTGACCGGCTCTCCCAACATGAAGAAGGCGAACGAGTGGACCCGCGACCAGCTTGCGCGGTGGGGTCTCGCAAACGCCTACCTCGAGAGCTGGCCGTTCGGCCGCGGGTGGAGTTACGAGGCGGTGTCGGTTCGGATGATCGCACCGGTTGCGGTGCCGTTGGTGGCCCTGCCGAAGGCGTGGAGCCGCGGTACCAACGGTCCGGTCCGCGGGCCCGTCGTTCTCGCGAAGCTCACGAGCCCCGAAGATTTCGAGAAGCAGAAGGGCAAGTTGAAAGGTCGGATCGTGCTCACGGACTATCGGGACGTTCGGCCTCCGGAGAAGCCGTCCCCCGAGCGCTACGCCGAGAAGGAGCTCGAGGAGCTCTGGGAGTACGAGGTCCCGACCCCGCGCGACCCGGACGAGTACCGTCGCCGGCGCGAGTTCCGGCGCGCGCTGAACGAGTTCCTGGAAAAAGAGCAGCCGCTGGCCGTCATCGACCCGGGCGCACTCGACGCCGGCATCTTCCGCGTGTCGCAGAACGGATCGGGCTGGAAAAAGGAAGAGCCGCTCGGCGTGCCCTCGCTCGTCATGGAGGTCGAGCACTACGGTCGGATCGCGCGGCTCCTCGAAGCGAAAAAGGAAGTGGAGCTCGAGATCGACGTCCGCGCGCGCTTCCACGACGACGACCCGATGGCCTACAACACCGTCGCGGAGATTCCCGGCGCCGAAAAGGGCGGTCAGATCGTCATGCTCGGCGCCCACCTGGACTCCTGGCACGCCTCGACCGGCGCGACCGACAACGCCGCCGGTTGCGCGGTCGCCATGGAGGCCGTGAGGATCCTGAAGGCTCTCGGGGCGCGGCCCCGGCGCACCATCCGGATCGCGCTCTGGAGCGGGGAGGAGCAGGGACTGTACGGCTCGGAGGCCTACGTCATGGACCACTTCGCCTCGCGTCCGATCCCGACCGACCCGAAAGAACGGGAAAGCTTTTCGCTCCGGCGCTCGACCGCCCCCCTGACCGTGAAGCCGGAGCACGCGAAGCTCTCGGCCTACTTCAACGTAGACAACGGCACCGGGAAAATCCGCGGCGTCTACGCGCAGGAGAACGCCGCGGTGGTCCCGATCTTCGAGAAGTGGCTGGAGCCGCTGAATGATCTCGGGGCGACCACGGTCACCATGAGGAACACGCGCGGGACCGACCACGAGTCCTTCGACGCGGTGGGCCTGCCCGGCTTCCAGTTCATCCAGGACGACGTCGGCTACGACACGCGGACCCACCACACGAACCAGGATTCCTACGAACGGCTTCGACGCGACGACCTCATGCAGGCGTCCGTGGTACTGGCGACGTTTGCCTGGCAGGCCGCGCAGCGCGACGAGATGCTCCCGCGCAAGCCGATGCCGAAAGCGGAGACGAAGACGGCTCCGACCCCCGCGAAATAGGGAGTTTTCGACGCGCGGCGCAGGTTCGGGTTACTGGCCGACCCGTAAGACGGAAAACGGAAAACGGGAAGCGAGAAAAAGGAACTCATCCATGATCAAAGCTCTCGGTCTCTTGTTGGTCCCCGCTCTGGCGCAAGGCGCCACCCCCGCGTCCTCGCTGGTTTCCCCAGCGGAAAAGAAAGCCGCGGAGGCGATCACGGAAAACATGCTGCGCGGTCACGTCCGCTTTCTCGCCTCGGACACGCTGGAGGGTCGCGCTCCCGCTTCGCGCGGTGACGTCCTCGCCCAGCAGTACATCCAGGCGCAGATGGAGGCTCTCGGCCTCGAGCCCGGCGCACCCGGCGGCGCGTGGCTCCAGAAAGTCCCGCTCGTCGGGATCGTGGGCAACGTGCCGCAGAAAACGACGCTCGCCAAGGGCAGCCAGACGGTGGACTTCACGAGGCTCGACGACTACGTCGCGTTCTCGGGCACGCAGAAGCCGCAGTCGAGCATTTCGAGCGCCGAGGTCGTCTTCGTCGGCTACGGGATCGTCGCGCCCGAGTTCCAGTGGGACGACTACAAGGACGTCGACGTCAAGGGGAAAGTCCTCCTGATGATGAACAACGACCCGGAGGACGACCCGAAGCTGTTCGGAGGGAAGACCCGGCTCTGGTACGGCCGCTGGGACTACAAGTACATGATCGCCGCTCAGAAGGGGGCGATCGGGGCATTCCTCATCCACACCCAGCCGTCCGCCGGATACCCGTGGCAGGTCGTCACGAGCTCCTGGTCGCGGGAACGGTTCGAGCTGCCCTACGAGGGGGAGCCCCGCGTCGAAATCAAGGGGTGGTTCACCGAGGACGCCTCGAAGAAGATCGCGACCCTCGGCGGGCAGGACCTCGACCGGCTGCGCGCGGCGGCACTGAAGAGGGACTTCCGTCCGGTGCCGCTCGGCGTCACGTTTTCGATGGCGATCGCGAATACCGTCCAGACCAAGGACAGCGCGAACATCGTGGGCCGCCTTCCGGGCAGCGACGCCCGGCTCGGGCGCGAGGCCGTGATCTACACCGCTCATCACGACCACCTCGGGATGAAGACCGATCCGAAGCCGGGCGAGGACGCAATCTACAACGGCGCCCTCGACAACGCATCGGGCGTGGCCGCCATGCTCGCGATCGCGAAGGCCTTTTCGGAGCTTCCGAAACGGCCCCGGCGCACGGTGTACTTCGCGTCGGTCACGGCGGAGGAGCAGGGCCTGCTGGGATCGGAGTACCTCGCGAAGCATCCTCCGATCGAGCCCGGACGCATCGCCGCCAACATCAACATCGACGGGGTTGGGATCTTCGGACGCACCAAGGACATCACGATGGTCGGGCTCGGGAAGTCTTCGCTCGACGCGATGATCGTGGCGCTCGCGAAGATGCAGGGCCGCGTCGTCAAGGCAGACCAGTTCCCGGACCGCGGCTTCTTCTACCGCTCCGATCAGTTCAACCTGGCGAAGGTGGGAGTGCCCGCGGCGTACTTCGACAGCGGAACCGAGGTCATCGGTAAGCCCGAAGGGTGGGGCACGAAGAAGATCGAGGAGTGGGAGGCGAAGGACTACCACCAGCCTTCCGACGAGCTTCGCGACGAGTGGGACCTCGCCGGCGCGGTCGAGGACGTGCGGCTCGACTTCTGGCTGGGAGTACAGGTCGCCAACGCCGACCGGATGCCGCAGTGGAACAAGGGCGACGAGTTCGAGGCGGCGCGGCAGAAAGCGCTCGCGGCGGTCGGGGCGGGTCAGCCGTGAACCGGCTCCGGCTTCCCCTCCTGGCTCTGTCGTTTGGTCTCCTCGCGGCCGGCGCGCGCGCCCAGGGAACGAGCGGCCTCCACTTCGGATTCGAGGGGGGAGTTTCCTATCCGCAGGGCGACACGAAGGACTTCTTCGACAACGGGTGGAACGGCGGCGCGCTCCTCGTCTGGAATCCCCCGGTCATTCCGGTCGGCCTGCGCATCGACGGCGCGTACCACAAGCTCGACGCGTTGAACGACGCGGGCGACACCGGGAGCGCCAAGATCCTGGCGGGGACCGCGGACGTCGTCGTCGGATTTCGCGCGATCCTCCTGAAACCGTACTTCTTCGGGGGGATCGGCTACTACCGGCTGGACTTTTCCGACTCCTCGTTTCCGTCCACGTCCAGCGACGACTCGCAGAACGAGACGGGCTGGAACGCGGGGGCGGGAGTGTCGATCAGCCTGCGCAACATCGACCTGATCGTCGAGGCGCGGTACCACAGCATCGGTACGGATGGAGATCGATTCAAGTTCGTGCCCGTATCCATCGGGCTGGTCTTTTAGCCGGGCAGGAAGCTCCGGTTTGAAAATCTCTGTCCGCCGTTCGCGAAGCGAACGCCGCGGACCCTGTCCTCTCGAAAATCGAGAGGTCCCTCGCTTCACTCGGGATGACCGCTTCGCGGTCACTTCAGGCTCGCGCACGCGGAGTGGCCGCGGTACGGCGCGGGCGTCGCGCCGGGCGCCGGCGGAGGCACGAGGTCGCTCGCCTTGATCGTATGCGACCAGCGCTGCTTACCCTCCCGGTCCCAGGCCTGCAGCTCGAGCGAGCGCTCGTTGCACGTCCCGGAGAACTTGAGCACTCCGAAATTGTGCATGTCGTTGACGAGCGTGCCCGGGACGCGCAGAGGGTTGTTCTCCTCCTCTTTCGGCATCGGGTTCGTCAAGCCGGCGGTCAGCGGCGACGACGTGAAGTCGTAGAGCGTGTAGAAGCCGCTCGGAGTGACGCGCAAGAGCTCGGTCTCGTGCCGGTCGCCGGAAAGGAAGACGACCCCCCGGATGCGGTGTCTCACGACGAAGTCGACGAGCTCCTTCTGGTCCGGGTAGTGAGCGAAGCTGTCGTTGACAGAGTTCGAGTTCAGGACCTGGCTGCCGTTCACGACCACCTTGAACGGCGCGCGGCTGTAGTAGAGCGAGTGCTGGAGCCACCGAAGCTGCTCCCTGCCGAGCATCGTCTTGTCGGGACCTTCGGGGAGCCGCTCGGGCGTGCGGTAGAAGCGGTCGTCGAGCAGGAAGAAGTCGACGTCCCCCCATGAGAACTGCCCGAAAACGCCGGGAATGTCGCGCGCTCCGTAGGACGGGTTCGCCCAGTAGCGCTTGAAGATCTCGAGGCTCTCGGTCGCGAAGCGGTTGACCCAGATGGAGTCGTTCGGTCCGAAGTCGTGGTCGTCCCAGGTCGCGTAGTGCCGCGCGGTGCCGAGCAACGGCTGCAGCGCCGGTTCGTCGCGCGAAAGGGCATAACGGCGCGCGATCGCCGCCACGCTGCCGAAGTCCGGCTCCCGCAGATACACGTTGTCGCCCGTCCAGAGCATCAAGTCCGGCTTCATCGCCGCGATCGTGCGGAAGATCTTCGGGTCCGACCCGTAAGGGGTGCCGGGGCGATCCATGGGCGGCTCGTTGGCGTAGTAGCAGGAGCCGAACGCCACCGTGAAGTCCGGAGGGTTCGTGCGCCACTGCCAGAACTTCTGGGTGTCGAAGTGTCCCGCCGCGCCGCCCGCCGGAAACGACGCGGGTCGGCCCCCGATCAGGATCTCGTATCCGTACCGAGTCCCGGGCTCGAGGCCCGGGATCACGAAGAGCGCGGTGCGATCGGTGTTCTCGCCGGCGGTCAGCGCCCCCGTCGTGCGACTCTCCCCGCGCTTCCCCTCCGGCCAGTAGCGTAGCCGCACCTCTGCGTCCGCGGTGGTCTGGACCCACACCGAAGCCTCGGTGAGTTCGGCGTAGCCGAGCATCGGCCCCGATCGGATGGCGGCCTTCGCGGCTCCCGGCGCCGGGGCCGGTTCCGCGGAGAGGATGGCGGCGGCGAGCAGGGGCGCGAGGAAGAGTTTTCGCATGGGCCGGATCCTAACCGGATTAGGATTTCGGACGCGTGGGATCCCGTCGATCGTTTCTCCGGCTGGCCGCGCTCGGCGCGGCGGGCGCCGCGCTCGGTCCACGCGCCGCGTCCGCGAAGAAGAGGCCGAAGGGCCCGGCGACGCCGGCCGCCCCGGCACCTCTCGTCAAACCCCGGGCGTTGAAGCCGGGGGACACGGTCGGCCTGATCGCGCCGGCCTCCTACGCCTTCGACCTCTGGTCCTTGGACGACGCCGCGGCGCGCGTCGAGGCTCTCGGGTTGAAACCGAAGTTTGGGAAGCACGTTCGCGGCCGCCGCGGATTCCTTTCCGGCACGGACGGCGAGAGGCTCGAAGACCTGCACGCGATGTTCTCGGACGAGAACGTCTCCGGGGTCTTCGCGCTCCAGGGGGGCTACGGCACGCCGCGGCTACTCGACCGCCTCGACTACGACCTGATCCGCCGCAACCCCAAGATCCTTCTGGGCTACTCCGACATCACGGGACTGCACCTGGCGATCGGCCGCAGGTCCGGCCTCGTCACGTTCCACGGCCCGAACATGATCGGCTCGCTGCCCCCGCGGACGGTCGAGCTCCTCAGGAAGGCTCTCTTCGTTCCGGAGCCGATCGGAGAGCTGACGAACCCGGAAGAGGTGGACCCGCTGAACGTGGAGTTCCCGCTGCGGACCGTGACGCCGGGCGTCGCGCGCGGGAGGATCGTGGGCGGAAACCTGACGCTCGTGACCGCCACGATGGGGACCCCCTACGAGATCGAGACGAGGGACCGCATCCTCTTCCTGGAGGACACGGGGGAGGCGCCGTATCGGGTCGACCGGATGCTCGTCCAGCTGCGGCTGGCCGGAAAGCTCCAGGAGGCCGCGGGCGTCGTCTTCGGTACGTGCACGGACTGCGGGCCGGGCAGGTCGAGCTTCGAGCTGTCCCTGTCGCTCTCCGAGGTCCTGATGGAACAGCTGGGGACGCTCCGAAAGCCGGTGCTCGCCGGCCTCGTCTTCGGCCACACGAAGGAGAAGTCGGTCATTCCGCTGGGCGTCGAGGCGGAGCTCGATGCGACCGCGCGACGGGTTCGAGTGATCGAGGCCGCGACGCTGCCGGTGTAAAGAAACGGGCGGGGTCGCCCCCGCCCGTCGTGTCCCGTGTCCCGTGTCCCGTGTTTAGAAGTCGTACCTCGCCGCGATCTGCCACGTGCGCGGAGTGCCCACGCCGCTCGCCGTCGTGAAGGCCGCCAACGGCGTGGCGCCGTTCGGACCCCACACGTTGCTCGGGTAGAAGCGGTTCGCGTCGTTGGCGCAGTTGAAGCACTCGATCAGGCCGGTCAGCTCGCCCGGTCCGATCCGGAACCCCTTCGAGACCCGCATGTTGAGCGAGCGGAAGTCGAGCTGCCGGTAGCTGTTCCGGTCGAAATGGTTGCCGTTCGGGGCCGTCGGGCGATCCGTGCCGTTAACACCGTCGCCGTTGACGTCGGAGTTGACGATCGGGTTGCGCGTGGACCCGGTGTTGTAGACGTACGACCCGGAGACCCCGATCCCCCAGTAGGGCGTGTCCCAGACCGCGCTGACGCCGCCCTTCCACTGCTGATCGCGGGCCGAGTAACCCCAGTTCAGGTCGAGGTCGTTGTAATCCTCGGCCTGGATGCCCGAGAAGTTCCGCTCGTTGGAGTCGTTGTCGCGGTCCTTCGACCACGTGATCCCGGCGTTGACGGCCAGGCGATCCGTGAAGTGGCGCTGGAAGTGGAGCGTTGCGCCGTAGTAGATCGATTCCGCGTCGGACTTACTCGTGATGATGGTGCCGTAGTACGGGAAGGGCTGGGTCGAGGCGGTGGTGTTGTAGTGCGGCAGCCCGTTCGTGGAAGTCGTGCCGTCGAGCCGGCGGTTGATGTCCGTCAGGCGCTGCAGGTTGTAGCCCCGCGCGTAGGTGAACTCCAGGCTTGCCGCGGTGCGCGCGAAGATCTCGCGCTCGAGTCCCAGCGTGACCCGGTCCGTGTGGGGGTTGCGGAAGTTCGGATCCACCCAGAACACCCCGGGCCGGGTCGGGTTCGGGACCGCCTGGAAGTTGATCCGCTCGATTCCGACCGGATCCCACGCGGAGCCCCAGGCCGGCGAGAGGGGGTCGGTCGGTGGTCCCGTGACCACGCCGCCCGCCCCGGTCGTCGCGTTGACCGTGTACTGGGTCGCCTGGATTCCGTTGGACGTGAAGGGCTGCACCCAGAGGAGAAGCGGAGTCCGGCTCCAGAAGCGTCCGGCGGAGAGCCGCACGACGCTCTTCGGCTCAGGCGACCAGGAAACGCCGAAGCGGGGAGACCACTGCTTCTTATCGTCCGGAATCTCGCCGGTCTGCTGGAACGAGCCGTTCGGGTTCTGGTCGAACGGGTTCAGGATCGGGTCGTCCGGGTTGTCGAGACTCTCCCACCGGACCCCGGCGGTCACGGTCAGCGTCGGCGAGATGAACCACTGGTCCTGGGCAAACAGGGCGAGCTCCTTCTGCTCGAGCTCCGCCGCGCCGCCCTCGTCGGACGTCCGGCCGCCCAAGCCGCCGAACTGACGGTACTGGCTCCAGCGGCCGGCGAGGAGATCCGCCTTGTTGTTGAAGATGAAGACTCCGCGCCAGTTCCCCTTGAAGACCTGGGAGAGGTCGTTGAAGTTGTACTCCGCGCCCGCCTTCACCACGTGATCGCGCACGAGGTACGTGACCGTGTCGGCGATCGCCTTCTTGTGGGTCGTCGTCAGGATGGGAAGGAAGCTCACCTCGCCGTAGCGAGCCACGCCCAGCTGGATCTCGGGGAGGTTCAGACCCTTGTCCTGTCGGGGGGTCTCTTCCTCGACGTAGTTCAGGTTCAGGTCGTTGATTAGGTTCGGAGTGAACTGGCCCGAGTACGAGCCCACGTACGCGTACGTCCGCATGCCCTCGAGCCCGTTGTAGCTCTCGGTGCGGGTCTGCGAGTCGGACGTTCCGTTGATCCCCTCGTAGTCGACGACGTTGCCGCGCACCATGAAGCGGTGCGACGAGCCGGCCTGGAAGTCCAGCCGGCCGAAGCCGACCCAGCCGTCCTGGGTCTGGGCGTACGTGTCGGGTGAGTCGAGTACCGGGTAGCGGGTGAAAATGTCCGCGTCGAGCACCGACGCCTGGATCGGCACGGTGATGCTCTTCTTCTGGTTGTCGAAGGAGCCGAAGAAGAAGAGCCGGTCCCTCATGATCGGGCCGCCGAGCGACGCGCCGTACTGCTCCTTCTCCTGGTCGGCGGGCTCCCGGCCGTCCGCGAAGTTCGCGATCCAGGCCTGCGGCTGGTTGTAATAGAAGGCGGACCCGTGGAGCTGGTTCGTCCCGCTCTTGGTGATGACGTTGACGACGCCGCCGCCGGACCGGCCGAACTCGACCGACGCGCCGTTCGTGATGACGGTGAACTCCTTGATCGATTCCTGCGAGATCGAGAGCGGCGCGCGCCCCTCGGCGCCGCCCACCTGCCCGCCGAACATGGAGTTGTTGTAGTCGACGCCGTCCAGCATGATCGAGGTGTTGATGCCGCGCTCTCCGGAGATGGAGATGGTGCCGCGCTCCGACTCGATCCGGACCTGCGGGGTCAGGAGAACGAGGTTCTTGAAGTCGCGGCCGCTGATCGGCAGAGCCGCGATCTCCTCGGTCTGGATGGTCGTGGACGCGGACGTGTTCGTGACCTCGACGATCGGGACGTCGCCCCGGACCGTCAGGGCCTCGGACACTCCGGCCAGCTGCATGTTGAAGTTGACGGTCACGGGGACGCCCAGCAGGAGCCGGACGTTTTCGGTGGCCGCGTTTCGGAATCCCGACAGGGTCGCGGTGACGGTGTACGACCCGGTGGGGAGATTCAGGAGCTGGTAGAAGCCCTGGGAGTTCGTCGTCGCGTTGGCGGTCAGGCCGGTATCCTGATTCTTCCCCTCGACGGTGACGCCCGGGAGCGCTCCTCCTTCCGAATCCTTGGCCGTGCCCGAGATCCGGCTCGTCGTGACGTCGGTCTGCGCGAACGCCGTTCCGGCGAAGGCAAACGCGAGTATCGCGACGAGAACGAAAACCGCTCGGGCACTCCGCGCGAGCAGAGATGGAAACATCGATTCCTCCTTATTCACAGTTTGCCAACTGAAGGATTCTGGGCACGGCGTTGGGATGTCCTGCGAAATTTATCGAAAGATCAGGAGAAGTTTCCACTTCCTGCACATCTTGCTGTGCAGAAACCCCTCCCGGACGCCGCCGATGCAGTTTTTTGAATCGGAAGGGGGTCCCGGAACGCAAAACTGGATGGCGGGGCCGGGAAACGGGAAACGTAAAAGGGAAAACGAGGGGAAACCCGGACTCGACTCCCCGGGCGCCTTGACCCGCTTCCGTTGCCCGTTGTCCGTTTCCATCTTGATTCCGAGGCGGTGGACTATCATCATAGTGTACTAGCTGAATATGACAAAGCTCTTTCGCCTCGACGCCGCCTCCGGAGTGCCGTTCTACCGGCAGATCATCGAGCAGGTCCTGCTCGCCGTGGCCGACGGGAGGCTCCGGGCGGGCGCGCAGCTTCCGACGGTGCGACAGCTCGCGGTCGACCTGTCGATCAACTTGAACACGGTGGCAAAGGCGTACCGGGAGATGGAGATCCGCGGAATCGTGGAGACGCAGCAGGGGACGGGCACGTTCGTCGCCAACCGCCGGGCCGACCGCCGCCCCGCTGAAAGGAGAAAGGCCCTGGAGGGGCTGGTGGACCGGTTCGTCGCGCTGGCGACCTCCGGCGGGTTTTCGTTGGAGGAGCTGGCGGAGGCCCTCGTGGAGCGCGCGGAGAGATCGACCGAGAAATCGAGCAAGGGTTCGTAACGCTCGAAGCGACGTCACCGACGTCGAGGAGGATGGAGAGAATGGCTCCCATGATCGTTATCCCGAAGAAGAAGGGGGAGGATGCGGCCGCGAAGGAGGCCGAGCCCGAGAAGGCCGCGCAGAAGCGCGAGCGCAAGCGCGAGGAGAACGCGAACGTCCGGCGCCACGTCAGCGGCGTGAGCGTGGCGGCGTTCGTCCTCTGCGTGGTCGCGGGAATCGTGTCCGCCGTGGCTCTGTCCAATCGTCCCGCGGCCGCCCTCACCGCGCTCCTCGGTTTCAAGCTTCTCGGACTCTTGCTGCTTTTCGCGCTCAAGATCGCGCGCCAGTGGGAGAGGGCGGTGGTCCTGCGGCTCGGGAAGTTCGTGGGCCTTCGCGGCCCCGGCCTGTTCGTCGTGATCCCGATCGTGGAAACCGTGTCGAACCTGATCGACCAGCGGATGCGCGTCACCGACGTGACCGCGGAGTCGGCCCTCACGCGTGACACCGTCCCGGTCAACGTGGATGCCATCGTCTTCTGGACCGTGTGGGACGCCCAGAAGTCCGTTTTGGAGGTCGCCGACTACTACGACGCCATCAGCCTGTCGGCGCAGACCGCTCTGCGCGAGGCGATCGGGCGGCACATGCTCGCCGAGATGATCACGGAGCGCGAGCAGCTCGGCAAGCAGCTCCAGTCCATCCTGGACGACAAGACGAACCCGTGGGGGATCACGGTGCACTCCGTGGAGATCCGGGACGTCCACATCCCGCAGGAGCTCGAGGACGCGATGAGCCGGCAGGCCCAGGCGGAACGCGAGCGCCAGGCGCGCATCATCCTGGGCACCGCGGAGACCGAGATCGCGTCGCGGTTCGTGGCGGCCGGCGCGGAGTACGAGAACCGGCCCCTCGCGCTGCACCTGCGGGCGATGAACATGCTCTACGAGGCGATCAAGGAAAAGGGCTCGATGGTGATCGTGCCGTCGAGCGCGGTGGAGACGATGGGCCTGGGCGGGCTGGCGGGTTTGACCGCGCTGGGCCGCCCGGAGGGCAAGGCCGACGCCGGATAGCTGATAGCTTCCCCGCTGGTGCGGGCGCTCGACCTCGTCATCGTCTTCGGATATCTCGCGGGGGTCGTCGCTGCGGGCGCCTTCTTCGCGCGGCGGCAGAAGACGACCGCGCAGTACTTCCTGGGAGGGCGCCACGTCCCCTGGTGGGCGATCTCCGCCTCGATCGTCGCGACGGAGACGTCGACGATCACGTTCATCTCGGTTCCCGGGATCATCTACCGTGAGGGCGGCGACTTCGGCTTTCTTCAGCTGGTCTTCGGGTACCTGCTCGGCCGCGTCGTCATTTCCGCGCTATTGATCCCGGCGTACTTCCGGCGGGAGCTCCTGACCGTGTACGAGCTCCTGCAGTCGAGGTTCGGCCGCGCGGTGAAGGCGCTGGCGGCGGCGCTCTTCGTCCTGATGCGCACGGTCGCCGACGGCGTGCGCCTGCTGCTGACCGCCTTCGTCCTCGCCGCGGTGTTCGCCGCCTTCTCCGGGAGCGCCGGCGTGGAAACCGCGGTCGTGGCGTCGATCCTGCTGCTCGGCAGCGTCATGATCCTCTTCACCTTCTTCGGAGGGATGGAGGCGGTCATCTGGATCGAGGTCGTCCAACTCGGCATCTACGTCGACAGGGGCAATCGCGGCCGCGGTCGTGCTGATCCAGAAGATCCCGGGCGGCTGGGACGCGGCGCGCGCCCTCGGCGAGGCGTACGGGAAGCTCCGCCTCTTCCACTTCGAGTGGGACTTGACGAAGCCCGTTCACCTTCTGGGCCGGGCTGATCGGCGGCTGCTTCCTCACGATGAGCACCCACGGCACGGACCAGTACCTCGTGCAGCGGTACCTCTGCACGGACTCGCCGCGGCCGCGCCCGCGCCGCGCTCCTCTCCTCGGGCGGGTCGTGGCTTCCTCCAGTTCGTGTTCCTCCTCAGATCGGCTTGCTCCTCTTCGCGTTCTACCGGCCGTTCGAGGCAGGGTCGGCCGCGCTTGCCGGCGACCGGGTCTTCCCGGACTTCATCACCCGCCACATGCCGTCCGGCATTTCGGGGCTCGTCGTCGCGGCGATCTTCGCGGCCGCGATTTCCTCCTCGCTGAACTCGATCTCGGCCACGACCGTAGCCGACCTCTACCGTCCCCTCTCGCCGATCCGGTACGACGAGCACTATCTGCGAATTTCGCGGGGCTGACGGTGGTCGCCGGTCGGCGCAGATCGGGGTCGCGCTCGCCGCGCTGCCACCAGCCCGATCGGCGCTGGACGCGGTGCTCTCGGTCGCTTCCCTCCTGAACGGCCCGGTCCTCGGCGTTTTCCTCCTCGGGACGCTTCTCCCGCCGCGCGGGGAGCACGGCGGCTTTCGCTGGGGATGAGCGCCGGTCTCGCCGTGGTGCTGGCGGTCCTGGCGCTGACGCCGCTCGCGTGGCCCTGGTATGCGCTCGTGGGGAGCATGACCACGCTCGGCGATCGGGTCGCTCCTCGCGGTCCGCCGCCCCGCCAGCGAGGAGCGGAACGCGGAGGCGGGCGGCGCTCCTCGCTCCTGGCGCCGCCGGCGGCCGGCTGCGTCACGTCGCGGGCTCGAACTCCGTGCGGACGGATGACTCTCGACGAGAAGATGGGCCAGCTCTTCATGTATCCGGCACCGGCCGGTTCATGAACGAGGAGTCGGCCGAGTATCGCGCGCTCGTCCATCAGGTCCGCGACAACCAGATCGGCGGAATCCTCTGGTACCTGTCCTCGGACGTCTCGGAGACCGTACTCCTGAACCGCCGGCTCCAGGCGATCGCCCGGACTCCGCTCCTGATCGCGGCGGACCTCGAGGCCGGGGTGGGAATGCGTTTTCTCGACACGACCAACTGGCCCTGGCCCATGGCGGTCGCGGCGACGGGAGACTCGTCGCTCGCGGAGCGGGAGGGGAGGGTCGTCGCGGAGGAAGCCCGCTCCCTGGGGATCAACCAGGTCTACGCTCCGGTCGCCGACGTCAACGTCGATCCGGCCAACCCCGCTATCAACGTGCGGAGCTACGGGGAGGATCCCGAGACCGTCGGCCGGTTCGTGGCGGCGTTCGTGCGCGGGGTCCAGGCCGGGGGGGTGCTTGCGACCGCCAAGCACTTCCCGGGGCACGGCGACACGCGCACCGACTCCCACCGCGCGCTGCCGGTGCTCCGCGCGGACCGAGCCCGACTCGAGCACGTCGAGATCGTCCCGTTTCGCGCGGCGATCGCGGCCGGCGTGGGCGCGGTCATGACGGCACACCTGTCCATTCCCGCGCTCGACGCCACTCCCGCTCCGGTGCGCGTCCTCGCGCCGGGAGAGAATCCGGAGACGGACGACCCTTCCGAGGTCGCCCGCGACGCGACCGTGCCGGCGTCCATGTCCCCGGCGATCGTGGACGGACTTCTCCGGCGAGAGCTCGGTTTCGCAGGACTCGTGGTCACGGACGCCGTGGACATGGGAGGAATCGTGGACCACTTCGACCCCGGAGAGGCCGCGGTGCGGGCGATCCTCGCGGGAGGCGACCAGGTCGTGAAGTCCCCGGACACCGACGCCGCGGTCGCGGGAGTCCGGCGAGCCGTTACCAACGGGAGGATCTCCGCGGCAAGGTTGGATCGGTCCGTGGCCCGCGTCCTCGAGGCCAAGCGGCGCTTCCCGCCGTCGGATCCCGACCCGGAGGCCCCGTTTCGCGTGGTGGACCGCCCGGAGCACCGCGCGCTCGCCGCCGAGATCGCGGCCCGCGCCGTTACGCTCGTGCGCGAGGCGCCCGGAGCTCTGCCCTTCGCGGCCACTCAGCGCGTGGTCCACCTCGTGGTCAACGACATCGCCTCCGTCGCCCAGCCCGGCCGGGAGCTCGCGGCGGAGCTGGAGCGGCGATTCGGCCGCGCGCCGCAGACGTTCGTCTTCGATCCCCGCTCCCGCGCGGAGGACGTGGAACCGCTCCTGCAGGCGGCCGCGGGAACCGACGCGGTTCTCGTCTCGCTCTTCGTGCGCGTGCGCACCGGGTCGGGCAAGCTCGTGCTGCCGGAGGCTGCCGGCTTCGCGATCGAACGACTCTCCTCCTCCGGCGCGCGCCTCGTGGGGGTCTCGTTCGGAAATCCCTACGTCGCCGCGGATCTGCCGGGGCTCGCGACCTACGTCGCGGCCTACGGGGACCAGCCCGTGATGCAGCTGGCGGTCGCGCGGGCGATCTTCGGCGAAACGGCAATCACCGGCCGGCTGCCCGTCACGATCCCGGGAGTCGCCGGGAGGGGAGCCGGGATCTCCCGGGACCGGAACCGATGAAGTTCGGCGGCCTCGACGTCGCCGTGATCGGCGCCTACTTCGTGATGACGCTCGCCGTCGGCCTCTTCTTCGCACGGCGGGCGAAGCGCTCGGTGCTCGACTACTTCCTGTCCGCGCGCTCGATGCCGTGGTTCATCGCCGGCACGGCGATGGTGGCGACCACCTTCTCCGCGGACACGCCGCTCGCCGTGACCGAGATGGTCGCGAAGAACGGGATCGCCGGCAACTGGCTGTGGTGGTCGATGCTCGCGTCCGGGATGCTGACCGTCTTCTTCTTCGCGAAGCTCTGGCGGCGCGCGGCCGTGGTGACCGACGTCGAGCTCGCGGAGCTCCGCTACTCCGGGAGGCCCGCCGCGTTTCTGCGCGGCTTCCGCGCGGCGTACCTGGGACTGCTCGTCAACGTCATCATCATGGGCTGGGTCAACCTCGGGATGGCGAAGGTCCTCGGCGGGATGCTCGGCGTGTCGAAGTGGGCCGCGCTCGTGATCTGCCTCCTCCTGACCGCGCTCTACACCATCCTCGCCGGCTATTGGGGGGTCGCGGCGGCCAACGGCTTCCAGTACTGCTTCGAGATGGGCGGCGCGATCGTGGTCGCTTTCGTCTCGGTCTCCGCGGCCGGCGGGATCGAAGCGATGAAGGCGAAGCTCGGCGCCGCGCACCCCGCGTTCTCCGCGCCGGGCGTCACCTTCGGGTCCGCCGACGCCGTCCTCGCGATCTGGCCGCCGTCGGTCGAGGGCATGTGGGTGCTGCCCGTAATCACCTTCGCGACGCTGCTCGGAGTCACGTGGTGGGCGTCCTGGTACCCCGGCGCGGAGCCGGGCGGCGGAGGGTACGTCGCGCAGAACATGCTCGCGTGCAGGGACGAGCGCAACGCCCGCGCCGCCGCTCTCTACTTCAACGTCGCGCACTACGCCATGCGGAGCTGGCCCTGGGTCGTGACCGCTCTGTGCTCGCTCGCGATCTACGGCGGCTCGCTGCGCAACGCTGCGGGCGCGGAGGATCCCGGCCTGAACTACGTGCAGATGATGGTCGACTACCTGCCCCCCGGTCTGCGCGGCCTGATGCTCGCGTCGTTCGCGGCGGCGTACATGTCCACGCAGGCGACCCAGATGAACTGGGGCTCGAGCTACCTGATCAACGACCTCTACCGGCGCTTTCTGAAGAAGGGCGCCTCCGAGAAGCACTACGTCGTCGCGTCCCGGCTCGCGACCGCGCTGACGGTAGTCCTCTCGCTCGTCGCAACCGTCTTCATGAACCAGATCAGCAAGGTCTGGGAACTGCTTCTGACGCTGGGCGCGGGGACCGGGCTCGTGTACATCCTCCGTTGGTACTGGTGGCGGGTGAACGCCTGGTCCGAGGTCGCGGCGATGACGTCTGCGCTCGTGACGTCCGTCTCCCTGCGCTCGCTCGGGGCGAACTACCCGGTGTTCGATCCGGCGACGCCGCGGGGGTTCGCGATGACCCTCGTGGCCACGACGGCGATCACGACCGTGGTCTGGCTCGCGACCACGTTCGCCACGCCCCCCGAGCCGCGGGCGAAGCTCGCCGCCTTCTACGAAAAAGTCCGGCCGGCGGGCCCCGGCTGGACGCGGATCGCGGGACCCGAAGCGGTCGCGGCCCACCGCGGCGAGATCCCCCGCAACCTCCTCTTCTGGGCGCTCGGAATCGTCTTCGTCTACTCGATCATGTTCGCCACCGGCGCGCTCATCTTCGGCCAGCCCGCGCGTCTGCTTCTGTTCGGCGCAGTCCTCGTCGTCTCGGGCGCCATTCTCTTCACCGGTCTCGTTCGCGAGAAGACGTGATCGCGCTGCTCCTCGCGGCGGTGCTCGCCCGCCCGGCGGTGTCCCCGCCGCCGGCGCCGCGGATGGTCGCGATCGACGGCGCGGTCGGCGACTCGATCTCGCGGAACGAGCTGCCCGGCGCCGTGGTCCTCGTCGGCATGCGCGACCGGGTCGTCTACCGGAAGGCTTTCGGAAGCCGGGCGGTTCTTCCGACCCGCGAACCGATGACGGTCGACACGGTGTTCGACGTGGCGTCCCTGACGAAACCGGTCGCGACCGCGACCTCGGTGATGATCCTCGTCGAGCGCGGAAGAGTCGCCCTGCGGGACCCGGTCGCGCGATACCTCCCGGAGTTCGCGCCGGAAGCGGGCGACCGCGCAAAGGTGACGGTCGAGCAGCTCCTGACCCACCGCGCGGGCCTGGCGCCGGACGACCCGATCGAGCTCTACACCGGCACGCGCGCCGAGATCTTCGAGCGAAAGTACCGCCAGGCGCTCGAGGCGCCTCCGGGCTCGCGCTTCCGCTACTCCGACGTGGGGTACGAGGTCCTCGGAGAGCTCGTCGAGCGGGTTTCCGGCCAGCCCCTGGATCGATTCGCGGAGGAGAACGTGTTCCGGCCGCTCGGGATGAGGGACTCGCACTTCCGCCCGGTCGCCGCGTCCCGCTTTCTGGGCGAGAGGATGGGACTGACGGGGCCCGCGTGGCCGCCCCTCTCGCGCATCGCGCCGACGGAGCGCCGGGAGGACCGGTGGATGCGGGGGGAGGTTCACGATCCGCGCGCATATGCCGTCGGCGGCGTCGCCGGCCACGCGGGTCTCTTCTCGACCGCCGACGACCTGTCGCGGTACTGCCGGATGATTCTCGCGGGAGGGAAGCTCGGGCCGTCGCGCATTCTCTCGCCGCTCGGAGTGGAGGCCTTGACCCGGCCGCGCTTCTACGGCGACGACGACCTGCGGGCGCTCGGCTGGGACGTCGCGACCGCGTGGTCGCGCAACCGCGGCGACCTCTTCCCGCCCGGATCGTTCGGCCACACCGGCTTCACCGGAACATCCCTGTGGATGGACCCGTCCAGCGGGACCTGGGTGGTCTTCCTCTCCAACAGCGTGCATCCCGACGGCAAGGGGAACGTCATCCGGCTTCGCGGCGTGGTGTCGACGGTCGTCGCCTCCTCGCTGCCGGCGGACACCCGCGCCGCCGCGCGGCGGCTGTCCGCGCGAGCGCCTCTGCGACGCAACGTCCTCGCCGGAGTCGACGCCCTCGTCGCCGAGGGCTTCCGTCCCGTTGCCGGAAAGCGGGTCGGGCTCGTGGCGCATGCGGCGAGCCGAGCGCGCGATGGACGGTCCACGGTCGAGATCCTCTCCTCGGACGAGGCGAAGAAGGCGGGAGTGAAGCTCGTCTCGCTGTTCTCCCCGGAGCACGGAATTCTCTCGGACGCCGACGCGGCCGTGCCCGACCAGGTCGATCCGGCGACGGGGCTCGCCATCCACTCTCTGTACGGCGACCGGCGCCGCGCGCGTCCCAAGGACCTCGCGGGCCTCGACGCTCTCGTCGTCGATCTCCAGGACGTGGGGACGCGCTTCTACACCTACATCACCACCGCCCGCTACGTCCTGGAGGACGCGGCGCGCGCCGGGGTCCCGGTGATCGTGCTCGACCGCCCGGATCCGATCGGCCCCGCACCCGCGGAGGGCCCGCTCGCGGACGCGGACCGGCTCTCCTTCACGGTTCCGCACACGCTTCCGGTCCGCTACGCCATGACGCCGGGCGAGCTCGCGCTCCTCTTCAACGACGAGCGGAAGATCGGCGCGCGGGTCGAGGTCGTGAAGATGCGGGGCTGGTCCCGCAAGCTCTGGTACGACGAGACCGGGCTCGAGTGGGTGAACCCGTCGCCGAACATGCGCTCGCCGACCGCCGCGACGCTCTACCCCGGGATCGGGCTCCTCGAAACGACGAACGTCTCGGTGGGCCGGGGCACCGACTCGCCGTTCGAGGTCGTCGGAGCGCCGTGGATGGACGGGGTCCGCCTTGCGGCCGTTCTGTCGGCTCGCCGGATCGCGGGCGTCACGTTCACGCCGATCCACTTCACCCCGGCGTCCTCGACGTTCGCCGGAGAGCGGTGCGGGGGAGTGCGGATCGCCCTGACGAACCGCGATGCGCTCGCTCCCGTGGCGCTCGGAATCGAGGTCGCGGTCGCCCTGCGCGACCTCCATCCCGGTGACTGGCTCATCGAGAAGTTCCTGAACCTGCTCGCGAACCGCGGAACGTTCGAGCGGCTTCAGAAGGGTGAGACCGCGGAGTCGATCATCCGTTCCTGGAAACCGGGCCAGGACGTTTTTCTGACGCGCCGCGCCCGGTTTCTGCTCTACTGACTCGATGTTCCTCGCGGTCCTCCTGATGGCCGTTCTCCCGACGTACCGGCTCGTCGATTCGGTCGGGGAACCTGTTCGCGACGCCACCGTTCGCGTCGCGGGCGCCTCCACGTTCAGCCGGACCAACGAGCGGGGCCAGTTCCGGCTGGATCCCGCGCCCGCGCCCCCCTTCGAGCTCGCCGTCTTCGGCACGCAGGGCGCCTTGATCGGGCACGTTCGGGTCACGGACTCGAGCTCGCCCGTCCTCGTCCTCCAGGTGATCGGCAGTGAGTCCGTCACGGTGCGCGGTACGCCGCTCTCCGCAACCGATCCGTCGCCGGCTGCCGCCTCGACGCTGGTTTCCCGGGAGACACTCGAGGTCGAGAGGCCGATCCTCCTGGCCGACGCGATCGCGGAGGTGCCCGGCGCCTCCGACGCGGGCGGAGGTCACACCGGCGTGCCGTCGCTGCGGGGCATGGCACGCGGAAGGACCCTCGTCCTGCTGGACGACGCTCGGGTGACGGCCGAGCGGCGCGCCGGTCCGTCCGCCGGATTCCTGGACCCGGCGGCGCTCGACTCGGTCGAGGCCGTGCGGGGACCCGGGTCGCTCTCCTACGGGCCCGATGGGCTGGGAGGAGTGATCCACCTCCGAACTCCGGAGCCGTTGCTCGACCGGGCCGCGGGAAGGGCGCGCACGACCATCGGGAGCGTGGACGAGAGCGCCGGATTCCTCGCGGAGCAGAGCGTCCCGGTGGGGCGGGGCGCTGTTCTGGCGCAAGTGCACGGGCGCCGCTTCGACGACTACGAGTCGCCGGATGGACGCGTCGAAAACTCCTCCTCCCGCGATCGGGGGATCCTGCTGCGCGGACTGCTGCCGGCGGGTGATGCCCGACTGTCGCTTGGACTGCAGGTCGACCGGGCGCTCGACGTGGGGCGGCCGACTCGCGTCGGACTTCCGGATCGGACCTTCTACCCGGAGGAGGAATCCGACCGCCTGACGTTCTCGGCGGACCTCCCGACCCTCGCCGGCACGGACCTCGTGGAGATCCGCGCGTTTGCCGGGCGCTACCGTCTCGTTACCGCGCGCGAAACTCCGTCGGGCGCGACGAGCTCCCTGGAGGAGGCGGAAGTCGAGGCGAACGATGCCTCTCTGCGGATCGTCGGAACGACGCGCATCGGGCCCGGCACCCTGCGATTCGGTTTCGACGGGCACTCGCGCTTCGGCCTGGAGGCGACGGCCTTGCGCCGATCCATTGACGCGTCGGGGGAGACCCTTTCGCGCGAGACCGAAGTCTCGATCGAGGACGCGCGCCGGCTGGGCGGAGGAGTCTTCGTCGAGGCTGAGCGGTCGCTGGCCTCGGATCGAGTGCACCTGGTCGCCGGGTTGCGGGGCGACGTCGTGGGGAGTCGGAACGAGGGGGGCTTCTTCGGCGACCGCGACGCTTCGCACGAGGCACTGTCGGGCCTTTTCGCCGCGACCGTGCGATTCGCGCCGGCGGTGGGCCTGACGCTGCAGTACGTCCGAGGCTTCCGGGAGCCGACGCTCTCGGATCGCTACTTCCAGGGGATCTCCGGCCGAGGGTTCGTCGTCGGGAACCCCGATCTCGAGCCGGAGAAGAGCAATCAGTTTGACGCGGCCCTCCGGGCAGCGCTCTCGGAGCGGGCGAGCGTCGCGGTGTACGGATACCTCTATCGGGTACGTAATCTGGTCGAACGGTTTCGGGAAGGGCCGGACTTCCATTTCCGCAACCGCGGGGAGCAGGAGGTCCGCGGCGTGGAGCTCGAGGCGGGGTGGAATCCCCACGGGAGTCTCGAGCTGACCGCGGGCCTCTCCTGGGCCCGCGGCCGCATCCTGGACGACGACTCGTTCGCGGCGGACGTCCCGGCTCCCTCGGCGGTTCTCACCGCACGTCACTCGCCGTTCGAGCGGTTCTGGTGGCGGCTCCGCGCTCGCATCGTCGGGAGTGACGACGAGCCGGGACCGACGGAAATCGAGACGCCGTCCTACCAGGTCGTGGACCTCTCCGCCGGGGTCGGAGTGGGGCGGCCGTTCGAGGTCGTCGTCCTCGGCTCCAACCTGACCGACGAGCGGTACCCGCTCTCGGTCGACGTGGACGCCCCGCCGGCGCCGGGCCGGGGCTTCGGGCTTTCGCTCCAGGCGCGCTGGTAGGCGTGCTGCCGCTCGAGTCGCGGCGGCTCGTGCTGCGGCGCTTCGTCCCCGGGGACGTCCCGGCTCTCACGGGATATCGGAGCGATCCGGAGGTATTCCGGTTTCAGAGCTGGGAATCGTGCAGCATCGAAGAGGCGGCCGCGATGGTGGCGCAGGCGCGAGAGCCGCTCGTGCCGGGGAAGTGGCTGCAGATCGCCTTCGCTCTCCGGGAGTCGGACGCTCTCGTCGGAGACTGCGGGCTCAAGCTCGACGAATCCGAGCCGCGCCACGCAACGATCGGGATCACCCTCTCGCGCGAGTACCAGGGCCGCGGCCTGGCGTTGGAGGGTCTCTCGTGCCTTTTCGACCACCTGTTCTCGAAGACCGACGTTCGGCGCATCGTCGGCGACACCGACCCCGAAAACGTTTCGTCGTGGAGACTTCTCGAGCGGCTCGGAATGCGCCGGGAGGGGCACCTCCGTCAGAACGTGTGGTTCAAGGGGCGCTGGGCGGACAGTTACGTCTACGCGATCCTGCGCGAGGAGTGGCTCGCCCGTCCGCGGAAGAACCCGCCGGACTAGCCCTCGACGACGGCCTCCGCCTCGATTTCCACCAGCATCTGGGGCGACACGAGGGCGCTCACTTCCACGAGCGTCGTCGCCGGCAGGATGGCGCCGAAGAACTGGGCGTGGGCGCGCGCGACCTTTTCCCAGTCGCCGACGTCCGTGACGTACATGCGCGTGCGCACCACGTCGGAGAGCGACGCGCCGGCCCGCTCCAGCGCTGCCTGGATGTTTCGAAGGGTCTGCACCGCCTGGTCGTAGGCGTCCCCCGCCACGATCTCCCCGGACTCGCCGGTCGCCGTGGTCCCGGAGATCCAGATCATGTTGCCCACCCGAACCGCGCGGGAGTAGCCCGCGATCGGCTCCCACTTCGCTCCGGAGGAGAAGTTGCGCCGCTCCGTCACGCGACGCGGTAGCGAGGCTTCCCGGCGGCGAAGAACTTGACCAGCACCAGGCCTGCGATGAACCCGCCGATGTGGGCGGCGTACGCAACGCCGCCGGCCTGGGACCCTTTGCCGAGCATCCCGAGACCCGAGACGAGCTGGAACACGAACCAGATCCCGATGGCCCAGATCGCCGTGACCTCCTGGATCGTCCGGAAGACGATCACGCGGACGCGCCGGCGCGGGTGCAGAACGAGGTAGCCCGCCAGCACGCCGGAGATCGCGCCGGAGGCCCCGAGCGCCGGAAGCAGCGGGTTCCCCCCGAACGCGACCGTCGCGAAGACGTGCGAGAGCCCGGCTATTACCCCGCAGAGCAGGTAGAAGATCAGGTACCGCAGGTGGCCGAGCGACTCCTCGAGGTTGTCGCCGAAGATCCACATGTAGAGCATGTTCCCGAACAGGTGGGCGAGGCCGCCGTGCATGAACATCGACGTCAGGAGCGTCAGGTACACCGGGATCGGCGTGAGCCCCAGCTCGAACGTGCCCGCGACCTCCTCGGTCACCGGGTCGCGGATCGTGACGGGCTGGACGACGTCGCGGCCGCTGACGATCTCCGCCGGCACGGTCGAGAAGGCGTAGGTGAAGCGCTCGTTCGAACCGAGGCCCTGGAAGAACACGAAGACGAGGACGTTGATCGCGATCAGGAGGTAGTTGACGATCGGGGTGATCGTACGGTCGCTGTTGTCGTCGCCAATGGGCATCATGGCGTCTATCTCTCCAGGTACGTGTACCGGGGAAACACCGCCTCGAACTCACGATAGATCGACTGCACCTCGCTCTTTTTCAGGCCGTCGCCGGAGGCGCGGACGAGCTGCTCGTTGATGGAGTCGAGGAGGTGGGTCCGGTCGTAATTCATGTACTCCAGCACGCGCTCGCAGGTCTCGCCCGGAAGCACGTCCGAGATCTCGGAGCGGCCGTGTTCGTCCACGTGAACGAGGACCTCGTGCGCTTCGCCGAAGAGGTTGTGGAGGTCGCCCAACACGTCCTGGTACGCCCCCATGAGGCAGAAGCCGATGTAGTACGGGCGATCGGCGCGGTACGAGTGGAGGGGGAGCGTCTCGTCGATGTCGCGGAGGTCGATGAATCGCTCGATCTTGCCGTCGGAGTCGCACGTGATGTCCGCGAGCGTCGCGAACTCCGTGGGCTTCTCGTTCAGGCGGTGGATGGGCAGGATCGGAAAGAGCTGGTCGATCGCCCAGGAGTCCGGGAGCGACTGGAACACCGAGAAGTTCAGGACGTACTTGTCCGCCAGCATGGTTTCCATGTCTTCGAACTCTTCCGGGATCTCCTTCAGCGTCTTCAGGTCCTTGTGGATGCGCTCGCAGATCTGCCAGAACAGCATCTCGCCCTTCGACCGGTCCTCCAGCGAGAGGTGGCCGAGGTTGAAGAGCGTGAACAGCTCCTCCTTGTACTGGAGCGCGTCGTGATAACTCTCGCGGAGGTTTTTCGCGTTGACCTCCTTGAGGATGCCGGCCAGCTCCTGGACGACGTTCGGGTCGGTCGTCGCGACGCGCACGCGCCGTCCCTGCTCGATGCGGTCCGCGACGTCGAGGACGTTGGTCACGAGCACCGAGTGGAACGCGGTCACCGCCCGGCCCGACTCGGTCACGAGCGTCGGCGGGGGGACCTTCTCCTCGTCGCAGATCGACTTGATCGTGTAGACCACGTCGTTCGCGTACTCCTGCACCGAGTAATTCATGGAGGAGTCGAACGCTGTCTTCGACCCGTCGTAGTCGACGCCGAGCCCGCCGCCCAGGTTCAGGTACTGGATCGGAACGCCGAGAGCCCTCAGCTTCGCGTACACGCGCCCGGCCTCGCGGATCGCGTCCTTGATCTTCCGGATGTCCGTGATCTGGGACCCGATGTGGAAGTGCAGCATGACCATCGAGTCGAGCATGCGGCGCCGCCTCAGGATCTTCACCGTCTCGAGCATCTCGGGGGTCGTGAGTCCGAACTTCGCCGCCTCGCCGCCGGACTTCGCCCACTTTCCGGAGCCGCGCGCGTAGAGCTTCACGCGCATGCCGACGAGCGGCCGCACGTGCCTCTGACGGGCGACGGTCAGGATCCGGTCGAGCTCGGAGACCTTCTCCAGGACCAGCACGACCTTCTTGTTCATCCGGATCCCATTCAACGCCATTCCGATCAGAGCGTCGTCCTTGTAGCCGTTGCACACGATGAGCGAGTCCGGGGAGAGGTCCGCGCCGATCGCCGCGAGAAGCTCCGGCTTGGATCCGGCCTCCAGGCCGTAACCGTAGGGGCGTCCCGCCTCGATGATCTGCTCGACGACCACGCGCTTCTGGTTGACCTTGATGGGGAAGACTCCCCGGTAGACGTTGCCGTAGTCGAACTCCGAGATCGCGCGGGCGAAGGCCTTGTTCAGGTCCGCCACCGCAGAGGCGAGGATCTGCGGGAACCGGATGATGATCGGGGTCGTGATCCCGCGCAGCCCGACCTCGTCCACGATCGCCTTAAGAGCCACGCCGCGCTCCGGGTCGCGCGTCGGACGAACGACCAGGTTCCCGTCCTCCGAAACGTGGAAGAAGCGCTTCCCCCAGTGGGGGATGCCGTAGAGCCCCGCCGCGTCCTCGAATCGCTCGCCGGGACGCGAGCGCGAGAGCGACAGGGTACGGTGGGGTCCGCGGATCGGCTTGGGGCTGGCCATCAGGCCGAATCGTACACGGGCCGGGGTCTGACCTGAATTGCTGAATTCAGCGATTCAGCGTTGACCCCGAGTCCCGGAGCCGCACCTCGAGTTGGGGCGACGGGAGGGCGACGCCGCGGGCCCGCAGGGCGTCGTAAACGAGCCGGTTGATCTCGCTTCGGAACGCCCCGGCGCTGTGCAGGAGACTCGAGGTCCAGCAGAGCAGCTCGAAGCGCAGGCCCCTCTCGCCGAACTCGTCGAACCACACGTGGGGCGGCGGGTCGGTCAGGACGTTTTCCGACTTCCCGGCGGCCTCGAGAAGGGCTGCCTCCACTTTCGCGACGTCGCTGCCCGCCGCGACGGTGACCGGAATCCGGTAACGCACGCGGGGCTGCCGGAAGCTGCGATTGACGACCGTGTCGCTGATGAACTTCGAGTTGGGCACGATCAGGGAGACGTCGTCGTTGGTGCGGACGACCGTCGCCCGCGCCCGGATCTCCGTAACGTTCCCGACGACGTCTCCGATCTCGATCGAGTCGCCGATCTGGATGGGCCTCTCGATCAGGATCACGAGACCCGCGACGAAGTTCTTCACGATGTCCTGGAGTCCGAACCCGAGGCCGATCCCGAGCGCCCCGCCGAACACGGCGAGCGACGTCGCGTTGACCCCGAGCGGCTGCAGAGCGACCAGGATGCCGAGGAAGAGGATGACGTAGCCGAGCACCCGGCCGATCGCGTAGCGGGTGCCGGATGCGAGCCGCGTCCGGCCGAGCAGACGGTCCGCGACGAGGTTTCGGACGAGGCGGGAGAGGAGAAGGCTCCCGACGATGATGGCGGCGGCGACGAGGAGACTCGACACCGTAACCTGCGTTTCGCCGACCCGGAAAAGCCGCGTGGAGAGGAAGTTGCCCACACCCGACGGGGGTGCAGGATCGGTGCCTCGATTCAGGGCTTCGCGAGCAGCTCCAGCGCCGCGAGCGTCACCGTCTTCACGCCGGTCCGGATCGTCGGCTCGCGATCCGGCGCGAATCCGGAGTTGTGGAGGGAGGGAAGCGCCGGTCCCCCCGCCTTCCACGCCTCGTACTTCTTCGGCTCGACGGCGCCGACCCACACGAGGGTCGCGGGCACTCCGGCGCGCCCGTACTGCGAGAAATCCTCGCCGCCCATGACGGGCGGCGTCTCCGAAACGTTCTCCGCCCCGAGCCCGCGTGAAAGTGCCGCGGCCACGCGCTTGGTGAGCGCCGGGTCGTTGTAGAGCGCGGGAGTGCTTTCGTTCAAGACCTTCACGTCCGGCGGTTTCGGCGCGCCCGCGGCCGCCGCCTCGGCCTTTGCGATCCTCTCGATCGAGGCGAGCAGCCGCTTGCGCACGTCGTCCTTGTAGGAGCGGACGGTGATCTGCAGCTTCACCTCGTCCGGGATGATGTTGTGCTTCGTGCCGCCGTGGATGGAGCCCACGGTGACCACCGCCGGGTCGAGAGGGTTGTTCTCCCGGCCGACGATCGTCTGGAGCGCGAGAACGGTCCGGGACGCGATCACGATCGGATCGATCGTCGTGTGCGGATACGCCCCGTGCCCCCCCTTGCCGTAGATCGTGACGTCCACGGAGTCGACGTTGGCGAGCGCATAGCCCGACACGTGTCGGACGGTCCCCGCCGGAGCCTCCGCGCTGTCGTGGATGGCGAACGCGAAGTCGGGCTTCGGGAACCTCGTGAACAGCCCGTCGGCGAGCATCTTCGACGCGCCTCCTTCCCTCTCCTCGGCGGGCTGGCCGACCATCATGAGAGTCCCGCGCCAGCGGTCCTTCGCACGCGAGAGAAGGGTCGCGGCTCCGATCCAGGACGTCATGTGGATGTCGTGCCCGCAGGCGTGCATCACGTGCACGGTCTCGCCCGCGTCGTTCGTCGTCGTGACCTTGCTCGCGTAAGGCAGGCCGGTGTTCTCCTCGACGGGGAGCGCGTCGAGGTCGGTGCGGAGCATGACCGTCGGTCCCTTCCCGTTGCGCAGGATTCCGACGACCCCGTCCTGGCGACTCCGGTCGTCACCAGGAAGCCGAGCGCGCGGAGCCTCTCCGCCATCTTTGCTGCGGTCTTCTCCTCGCGGAAGGAGAGCTCCGGAGTCTGGTGCAGGTCGAGGTACAGCTTCTCGAGATCCGGGTAGATCGCGTCGAGGGGCGCAAGGACCGGCGAGACTGGCGGATCGGCGGCGCCACCCGCGGCGCACGAGAGAAGCAGGACGGCCATGAGGAGAGTCCGGGCTCTTTTCATTTTGTTTTGCGCTCCTCCGGCAACGAGAGCAAGCGCGTCGGCGGATGTCAAGAACGACGTGGACAACCCGAGGGCGCTCGTCCACACTTTCTTCCCGTGAGCACCGACGCGGCATCGGCTCCCGGTCCCTCCGAGCCCGTGGTCCGCGCGCCCGGGTTCGCGCGGAGGATGCGCTGGGTCACGGTCCTTTACTTCGCCCAGGGATTTCCTTTCGGGATCTTCCGCGAGGTGTGGGGCGTCTTCTTCCGCGCGCGGGGCGTATCCCTGACCGAGATCGGCATGATGGAGCTGCTCGGCGTGCCGTGGATCGCCAAGCCGCTCTGGGCGCCCCTCGTGGACCGCTACGGCGACCGGCGCAAGTGGATCGCCGGTTCTCTGGTCGTCCTGGCCGTCTGCCTCGCCCTGCACACGACTTTTCCGGTCTCCGCGAGTCCCGGCATCTACGTCTGGGCGGTGCTCTTCGCGTTCACGATGGCCTCCGCAACGCAGGACATCGCCATCGACGCCCACACGATCGCTTTTCTTCCGCGCGGGGAGGAGGGCGCCGCCAACGGCATCCGCGTCTCCGCGTACCGGGCCGCCACGATCGTGGCGGGGGGCTTGCTGCTCTCGGCGGCGGGGTTCCTGGGATGGGCCCCGGCGTGGCTGGCGGGAGCGGGGATCCTGCTGCTCCTCGCGGTCCTCGTACTGCGGGCGCCGGCGGCGGCGCTGGTCGCGTCCGAGCGCAAGCTCTTCCTGGCTCCCTTCGCCGGTGGCTCGCGAAGCCCGGCTCGATTCCGACCCTGGCCTTCGTCCTCCTCTACAAGCTGGGAGACCAGGCGATCTCCCCGATGATCCGGCCTTTCTGGGTCGACAGCGGGCGGACCATCCAGGAAATCGCGTGGGTTTCGAACACGTTCGGCATCGGCGCCACCATCGTGGGCGCGCTGATCGGCGGCTTCTGGACGATGCGCCTGGGGCTGATCCGCGGCCTCGTCGTCATGGGGATCTTTCAGGCCTCGTCCAACCTGGCCTACGCCGTGGTCGCGCTGACCGGAGCGGAAAAGCTCCCGCTCTACGGCGCGAGCGTCTGGGAGT
The DNA here is from genome assembly GCA_963765835.1 of uncultured Acidobacteriota bacterium. Classification (GTDB taxonomy): domain Bacteria; phylum Acidobacteriota; class Thermoanaerobaculia; order UBA5066; family Gp7-AA6; genus Gp7-AA6. The sequence goes on from CAVXYF010000016.1 coordinate 327,373, forward strand.
CCTTCACGCAGGGGCTCGGGACCGCGGCGTTCCTGTCGCTCCTGATGCGGCTCTGCGACAAGGAGCACGCCGGCGTCCAGTACGCCTTGCTCTCCGCGCTCTTCTCGCTCGCCCGGCACGTCGCCGGTGCCGCGAGCGGGTGGGCGGCGGACCTTCTCGGCTTCGGGACCTTCGCGCTCTACACCGTCCTGCTGTCGGTCCCCGCTTTCCTGTTGTTGCCGTGGGTGAAGCGACGTGTGGCGGTCGTCGCGCGTTAGGCGAGAATAGGTGGCATGAACGTGAACTCCAGCGCCACACTTTGGCTTCTGTCCGCCTTTCTGGTCGCGGCGCCTGCGAAAGCTCCGACTCCGACTCCGGTCGTCGCCGCCCGGAAGGCCCCGCCGGTGCGCTACGGGATTCCGAAGCTCGCCGCCGGTCAGCTCTGGGTCTCCTCGGTGCCCGTCGGTCTCGAAGTTCACAGCGGCGCCGGTGCTTTCGCGGAGAAGGTTCTGGGTCGAACCCCGATTGTTCTGGACCGTCGCGAGCTGGAACGCTCGATCACGGTGACCCTACTGAAAGAACAGTTCGGTCGGGATCTTCCAGAACAGATGCGGTTGATGGATTTTTCGGCGAGGTTAACCCACAGCAACGTCTGGCATGGGGAAAACGACAAAGGCGAGAAGGTCGAGGAAGATCGGTCGCGCGCGCTGACGTATGACGTTGGCCCGCCTGGGGAAAAATACGATCATCGCTCTCTTCCAAACGCCGGACCTGACTCCAGCCGAGCTCGGTCGTCTCTTTCCGCGCGGATCCGACTTCCGTTTCTCCGACCTGCCCCTTCGGGAGCGTCTCGTTAGAAAAGGCGTGCCTCGCCGTTCCATTTCCCCCGGGATCCGACTGCTCCATCGGGGCGGCAAGCTGGTTTTCCCGGGCTCGAAGGGATGGGAGAGTCCGTTGATCGCCGAAGTGACTTCCGATGGTCGGGTCGAGTTGCTGGATCCCCCGGTGACGCCCGCGAAGTAGCTGCTCCGCCGCCAAAAGACCATCCCCCATAATCCTTGGCGGATGCGGCACGTCCTGGGAATCGACGCCGGAGGGACGAAAACGCGCGCGCTCGTGGCGGACGAGACGGGTCGGATCGTCGGCGACGCCCTCGGAGGCGGGGCGAACCTCCGCACGCACGGCGAGCTGGAGGTCGAGAAGGTGCTTCACGCCGTGATCGAGGACGCCTGCATGGGCGTCGCGAATCCCGACGCGGTAGCGCTGGGGATAGCGGGCGCGGACCGTCCTCCGGACGAGGCGGTCCTCCGCGCGATTCTCCGGCGGATCGGCTTCCGGAGCCGCGTCGTGGTGACGAACGACGCGCGCATCGCGTTCGTCGCGGGGTCGGAGGAACGCGTCGGCCTCGCGCTCGTGTGCGGAACCGGGTCGATCGCCTGGGGGCGCAACCGCGCCGGGAGAATCGCCCGCTCCGGGGGGTGGGGCTGGCACGTGGGTGACGAAGGCTCCGGGTTCTGGATCGGCGAGCGCGCGATCCGCGCTGTCCTGCGCGCCGTGGACGGCCGGGGCCCCGCGACGACGCTCGGTCAGGCGCTGTCGGAGCACTTCGAAATCGCGGAGCCGGAGCAGATCCTCTACGCGATCTACGACCGCGAGTTTCCGCGCACCCGGGTCGCGAAGTTCGCCGCGCGGGTGGATGCTGCGGCCCGCGCGGGCGACGACGTCGCGAGTGGAATCCTGGCCGACGCGGCGTCCGAGCTGACCTGCGCGGCCTCGAGCGTCCGGGACCAGCTGGAGCTCGAGCAGGGCCCCTACGACGTGGTCCTCTCGGGAGGCACTTTTGCGGCGGTGCCGATACTCGAGTCCGACGTCACGCGACGCCTGGAGAGCCCGCACGCGCGGGTTCGAACGCTCGCGCAGGCGCCGGCGATGGGAGCCGTGAAGCTCGCGATCGAAGCACTCGATCAGCCGGATCCGCCGGGCGCCGGCGTCCCGTGAAGCGCCTCATCGTCAACGCCGACGACTTCGGCCGGACGCGCGGGATCAACGCGGGGGTGCTGGAGGCGCACCGGAGCGGCATCGTGACGTCGGCGACCGCGATGGTGCTGGAACCGGCGGCGGAAGAGGGGATCTCGGAGGCGATCGGCCACGCCCCTCGCCTCGCGCTCGGTCTCCACTTCGCCGTCACGGGCGGAGGGCTGCCGGCCTCGGATCCGACCCGGCTTCCGACCCTCCTGGCCGGCGGCCGGTTCGTCCGGTACCTCGAGGAACTGGCGCGCGAGATCCGGGCAGAGGAGATCTCCCGCGAGCTCGACGCGCAGATCGCCCTCTTCGAGAAGTTCGCCGGCCGCCTCCCCTCCCATCTGGACTCGCACCACCACAGCGCCCTCCATCCCTCCATCCAGGCGGTCTTCGCAGTGGTCGGCCGGGACCGGGGACTTCCCGTGCGGGCCTCGAGCCCGGAGGCGCAGGCCGCTTTCCGCTCCGCCGGAGTCCGCACGCCGGATCACTTCCTGGACGGCTTCTACGGACCGGGCGCGACTCCGGAGAACCTCCGCGCCACTCTGCGGAGTCTCGACGAAGGAACGACCGAGCTCATGTGCCATCCGGGTCACGCCGACGAAGAGCTCCTGGCGGGAAGCACGTACGCGCGGGAACGGGAGCGGGAGCTCGCGATCCTGTGCGATCCGGAGCTGCCTCGACTTCTGGAGAGCGAGGGGGTCGAGAGGGTCGACTTCCGCGGCCTGTGAACGTCGAGGTCTTCGCGACGCGAGCCGCGCTCGCCCGGAGCGCGGCGGCGAGGCTGGCGGCGGTGCTGAGACGGCGCAAACGGACGGTCCTCCTGCTCCCCGCGGGCAAGACCGCGGTCCCGGTCTATCGCGAGCTCTCCCGGCTTCACGCGGCGGGGCGCGCACCCACGGCTCTCGCGACCACGTTCAACCTGGACGAGCTGCGCGTCCCGGCCGCGGACCCGCGCAGCTTCCGGTCGTTCATGGATCGGCACCTCTTTTCGAAGGTGGACCTTCCCGAAGACCGGATCCGCTTCCTCCGGGGGGACGCGCCGGACCCGTGGCGGGAGTGCGACCGCTACGAGCGCCGGCTCGAGCGCGAGGGCCCTCCGGACGTCGCGTTCCTGGGGATCGGCGCCAACGGGCACGTCGCCTACCTGGAGCCGGCGCGCGCTCTTCCCCCGCAGACCGCCCTCGTCCTCCTGTCCGCGGCGACCCGGAGCCGGCTCACGCGGGACGGCGTCCGTCCCGTGCCCCGCGAAGCGTTGACGGTCGGGCTCGAGACGATCCTCGCCTCGCGGGAAATCCTCCTCGTCGCGAGCGGCTCGCAGAAGGCCGCAGCCGTGGCGGCCGCGCTCGAAGGACCCGTGACGCCCCGGTGTCCCGCGTCGTTCGTCTCGCTGCACCCGGGCCTCTCGGTGATGCTGGACCGGGGGGCAGCGTCCCGGCTCGCTTAGTGGCCCTCCTTCGAGTGGCGCTCCACCAGGCGCTTCGTGAGGAAGACGATCCCGAACATCTGCACCCACTCAGACAGGACGTTTCCGATAACGGGAGTCCACCGGGCGGAGTCGTCCCGCGACCGATAGATGAAAAAGAGGATCGTGCCGCTGACGAGCAGAAAGATGGTCAACGAGTGGCGATAGAGAAAGTGGTTGCGCTTGCGCGCCGGAACGCGGCGGCTTTCGGTCGAGCCGCTCTCGAAGAAGTACTTCGTCGCGATTACCAGGAACAGCGTTCCGCTCCAGTCGGCCACGGCGTTGCCGAAGAACTGGCCCCACCGGGTCTCGGGGTTCCCTCGCGCGTAGAGGAGGATCCACGTGGCGAGAATCGCCACCGCGACGAGACTCAGCGAGTGCTCGTGGAGGAACTCGAGAACGGGTCCGCGGCTCGGCGACTTGCGCTTCGTCATCGCCGCGCGCTGGCTTCGAGCGCCGTCCTCAGATCGCCCTTCGCGTCGTCCAGCCGCTTCCGCGCCGCGGCGTAACGGGCGCCGGTCCGACCCATTACGATCGCGGTCCGAATCTCTCCGCGCGAGCGGGCGAGCAGCCGTCGGGCGTCTTCCGGAGACACCCCGCAGGCCGCTCCCACGATGCGCAGAGCGCGGTCGCGAAGTTTCTCCGAGCCGGTGCGCAGGTCGATCATCCACGGCCCGAAGACCCGGCCGGCCGAAGCGAGCGCGGACGTCGTGATCTGGTTCAGGGCGAGCTTCGTCGCGGTACCGGCCTTGAGCCGCGTCGAACCGGCGACGACCTCCGGTCCCACGTCGAGGAGGACGACGATGTCGGCGACTTTCGCGCGGTCCCGCGGCCGGCTCGCGGTAATGAGCACCGTCCGCGCCCCTCCGTTCCTCGCGGCCCCGAGCGCGCCCCGGACGAAGGGGGTCACAGAGGAGGCCGAAACGCCGATGGCGAGATCCCCGCGTCGCGCCTTCGCGCCACCGCGCGCGCCCTCGTCGTTTCGGTCCTCCGCCCCCTCCCGGGCGCGGAAGACCGCGCTGCGGCCGCCAGCGATCACCGCCACGACGCGCCCCGGATCCGTTCCGAAGGTGGGCGGGAGCTCGGCCGCCTCCAGGACCGCGAGCCTGCCGCTCGTGCCCGCGCCGAAGAGAAGGCAGTTCCCTCCCGCCAGGTAAGTATCGCGAAAGGCTTCGGCCGCCTGGACGATCGCGGGGCGAGCCTCGCGGAGCGCCGCCAGCACGCGGCGGTCCTCGGATTGGAGGAGCGCCACGACGCGTTCGACTCCGAGGCGGTCGAGCTTCCGGCTCTTCGGGTGAACGCCCTCGGTTTCGAGCTTTCGCCAGGTGTCTTTTCCCGCCATCTCGTCAGCCTCCTCCGATTCGGCCGGCGGCTTCCACGATCCGCTCGACCTCGGCCACGTCGTTGTAGGCGTGGGGGGAGAACCGCACCGCGCCCTCGCGCGGAGCGACGATGACGTCCTGCGCTTCGAAGGCCTTCGCGGCGCGGAAGGCGTTCCCGTCCGGAGGCGCCGCCGCGAGGATCCCGGAGCCGAGCGGCTCCGGCGAAGTGACCTTCCAGCCGTGGTCGCGCAGGCCGCTTGCCAGTGCTTCCACAGCGTTGTGGATGCGCGCCGCGATCGTTTCGACGCCCATTTCGTCGATCAAGTCGAGAGCGGCCCCGAGCCCGCGGATCTGCGCGGTCGGGATCGACCCCGGCTCGTAGCGTCGCGCGCTCAGGTGGAAGTCGAGCCGGTAGTCCAGGAATCCGCCCGCGTGCGTCGAGTCGTGACGAACGTTCCACCAGCCGCCATTGGTCGGAGGCACGCGTTCCCGGGCGTTCTCCGACACGTAGAACACGGTGCACGACTCCGCGGCGAGCAGCCACTTGTGGGCGTCCGCCGCGAGGACATCAACCCCCGCGGACTCGACGTCGAGCGGCAGCGCGCCGAGGCCCTGGATCGCGTCGACCACGAAGAGGATTCCCTTCTCGCGGCAGAACGCTCCCACCTCCTCGATCGGGTAGACCCAGCCGTTGTGGAACGCGACCCAGGAAAGGGCGACGACCCTCGTTCGCGAGTCGACGAGGGTCGCGATCTCGTCCACGCCGATCCGCCCGTCACGGCTCTTCGCCAGGCGGTACTCGACTCCGCGGGGTTCCAGAAGCATCCAGGGATAGACGTTCGCGGGAAACTCCATGTCGTCGCCCACGACGTTGTCACCACTTTTCCAGGGGTAGGCCTGAGCGACAGAGTTCAGCGCCCAGGAGGTCGACGGCAGAAACGCGATCTCCGACGCCCGGGCGCCGATCAGCCCGGCCGCTTTCCCGCGGGTCTGTTCGATGGCCCCGTACCACGCGCGCCAGTCTGCGGCGCCCCGGTCGCGCGCGTTCTCGACGTGCGCGGTGACCGCGTCCGCGACGCGCCGCGGCAGGGGAGCGACGGCCGCGTGGTTCCAGTAAACGAGGTGCCGCCGCACCGGGAATTCCCGGTCCAGATTTTCGGGGGAGAAGTCGAACGCCACTGGTCCGCCTATCGGAACGTGACGGCGTTTGCGCGGGCGAGCAGGTCGAAGTACTCCGCCACCTCGGAGAGCGGGACCGGCGAATAGCGTCCGGTCAGGACGTCGCGGATAGCGGAGATCGTGCGGCTGCCGTCGGCGAGGTTGAACGCCTCCCAGCTGAGCACGTCGCCGCCCTCGCGTTTCGCGAGCGCGATCCGGCCGGCGGCGCCCTCGCCCAGCTGCTCGTCCAGGTAGTCGAAGTAGTAGATGCCGAGGGGCCCCACGATCTGGTTGTTTCGGAACGGGACGCGCCGGTCCCCGTCGGGCTCGGGAGCGACCTCGGGGGCGACCCAGCGGATGCCGCGCACCGTCTCCCGCGCAACGGGAGCCAGAGAGGGCCACATCTCGGCGACCGACCGCACGGTCGCAGTCGCCTCCTCGACGGCTTCGCGCCGCAGGAGCGCCGCGTCCCGGCGGGAGCGATCCGGGGCAAACCCGGCGCGGGCGATGCGGGCTTCCGAGCTCGCCGCCACGAGGGCGAGCAGGCGCGGCGCCTCCGCGTCGGGCAGCGCCGCGAGCGTCCATGCGATTCCGGCCGCCATGTACGCGACACGCCCGAGCTTCGTCGCGTCGAGGTTCTCGGGGACGTCCTTGTTCGTGTGAATGGTGACGTCGGGCCAGTCGTGGAAGTAGACCATCGGGACCGCGAATCTCGCGTCCTCGAAGACCTCGTGGTCGCTCCCGAGCTCCACGCCGCGCAGGTCCGCCAGGAGCGCCTCGCGCGACCCCGGCGGCCAGACGAATCCGCGGTGCGGGTCGCCGCCGCGCTCCGCGTAGCGGGCGGAGGAGGTCTGGACCTGCTCCAGGAAAGCGGCAGCGATGTCGTCGATCGCGTGCGGGAGCGACCTGGCGGAGCGGGAGACGTGAAGGGTTCCGCGCGTGGTCGAGAGCAACCCGCCCACCATGTCGAGGTGGATCCCCGCGACGAGACGGCGGGCGATCTCGGGATGACGGACGAGCCAGGCCTGCGAGCCCGAAATCTCGGGAAGCCAGAGAAACCGGATCGTCCTCGTCGGCTGACCCAGGGCGCCGCGCGCGATCGCGCTCCGGAGAGCTTTCGCGATCTCGAACAGTGCGGCGCTGCCCGAGGCGTTGTCGTTGGCGCCGGCGGACTGGTGGCACAGGTGCGCCGTCAGGACGACCTCGCCGGCGGACCGATCCGAGCCCGGGATCGTGGCGCCGACGACGTCGAAGGTCGCGGGGTTCATTTTCGCGGCGACCGTCGCGCGAAGGACGATTCGCTCTCCGGCGGCGAGGCGGCGGCGGAATTCCGCCGCCTGCCGTTTCGAAACCATGAAGGCGAAGCGGTTGTCGAGGCGGTACGGCGAGAGGTGTCCCCAGCGGACGAGGTCCCGATCCTCACCGGACCACGCGGTCGTCTGGTTGGGAAACGCCGAGAGAAAGCCGGCCGCGTTCCGCTCTTCGCAGGCGAGCCGGTGCACCGCCGGAAGGGGTCCGTCGGCGAGAACGATCCGGCCGGCGACCTTCTTGCCGGCGTAGTTGGAAGGAGCGGTCCCCGCGCCCACGTCGACGAGCTCGGCCGAAACGTCGGCATCCTGGCTGTAGTCGGCGAGCGCCACCGGGAGCTCCGGAAAGGAAGTCACCGTCCGGGGACGGGGCGAAACCTCTTTGAGCCGCGCGCGGACCGGCGTCCAGCCGTAGTAGCTCCGGAAGTGCGCGTAACGGGTCTGGCCGTCCGCCGGAAAGCGCTCGATCCGGGTTTCCGCGAGGCCGGCGGCGGCGAGCTTGGCCTTCAGGTATTCCGCGGCCGCGAAGTAGCCGGGGGAGCCCTGCACGCGGTGGAACCGGGAGAGCCCGCGGACCGTTTCCAGCGCCTCCGCTCCGTCCACCTCGGCGTGGATCGCGGCCGGCACGGCGTCCGGCCAGAAGGGGATCGCGCGATCTTCCGCGGCGGCGGCGCCCGCCACGAGGAAGAGCGCCGCCGCGAGGGAAGACTTCACGCGAAGCGAATTACGAGGCCAGCACCTTGAACGGGACGACGGCGCCGGTGGTCTCCCAGGTCATCGCGATCTTGCCGCCCTGGTCCGTCATGTCCACGAACGCGATCGTGAACTGGTCCACCGTGAAGGCGGGCTTGACCATCGTCATCGGGCCCCGAACGACGTCCTGCTTGGGGTCGTAGTTGTACGAGCCCCAGGTCTTCACCTTCTCGTTCGGGTCGTACTTCTCCTGCCGGGGCTGCTTCGACACGACGAGGGTCCACGCCGGTTCTTTCAGGTCCACGAAGAGCGAGTACTCGCCGGGCTCGAGCCTCTTCCCGCCGATCTCCAGCGGAACCTCGGTCTTGAGCGTCGTCGTCATGTTCGCGCCGACGCGCCAGAGCGGAGCGCCGCCGTTGACGTTCTTGCCGTAATCGGCGCCCTTGCCGAAGATGCCGGTGCGGCCGCGCAGCATCGGCCGGCTGTACGTGATCTCGATCCACTTCCCTCCGCTGTACGCTCTTTCGCCGTCCTTGTCGGGCGCACTCCACTTGCCGGCGACCTGCGTCGACGCGGCTCCCGCCGGAGACATCGGCCGGCGTTCCTGGGCGAGCGCGATCGAGGCGAGACCCAGCGCTGCCACGGTGACGATCAGACTTCGAATCGGTTTCATGGTTTCTCCTTCTGCAATGATTTGGCTGCGTAGTATAGAATCCGCCGCGTTTTTTCATGAGGAAACGTCTCGCACCTTCCCGCGGACGCATCGTGTTCGCGACCGCGGCGGCGTCCCTCGCAGTCCTCCTCTCCCTCGCGGCGTTCGGAGCGAGCGAAGTCCGCACCGGCGACCGCCTCGCCTTCGCGCTCACCGGCGCCCGCGTGATCGCGGCGCCCGGGCGCGTCTTCGACCGCGGGGTCGTCGTCGTGCGGGGCGGCGTGATCGAGGCGGTCGGCTCCGAGGGGTCGGTTTCGATCCCGGCCGACGCGCGGGTCTACGACGTGAGGGGCAAGGTCGTCCACGCCGCATTCATCGACCCTCACGTCGCCGCGGACCGGCTGGCGGGACGCAAGCCCCGGGACCCCTCCGACGAGGAGGAGCCGTCGGAGGAGAGGACCCCGCCCGCTTCCCGACGCCCGTCGGGGCCGGCCAGTCATCCCCTCGCGTCGGTCCGCGCGGAGGAGAGGGTCATCGACCTGCTCGCCGTGGCGGACCGCGTCGCCGACTCGTACCGGCGGCTGGGGTTCGCGGTGGTTGCGGCGGCCCCGAGACCGGCATGCTGCGCGGCCGGGGCGCCGTCGTGAGCCTGGCGGACGGGCCGATCTCCGGGCCGGATCGTGGATGCCGGAGAGCGGCGCGCAGGTCGTTTCCCTCGAGCCCGAGCCGGTCGACTTCCGCGAGCGTCGGGCGCGTCGGTTATCCCGTTTCCGATGGGCGCGGTCGCGCTCGTGCGCCAGGCGTTCCTGGACGCCCGCTGGTGGCGGGACGCCGAGGCGGCGTACGCGGCAGCGGCCCGCGGGCCGGGCCCGGCCCGCGGCTTCGCGGCCTCGACGCGCGCGCTCGTGCCCGCGGCGAGGGCAGGGAGACGCGTGGTCTTCGAAACGGCCGACGTGCTCGCGCTGCTGCGCGCCGCTCGAGATCGCGCGCGAAATGAAGCTCAAGGCGCGCTCCGTCGGCGCGCGGGGACGAGTACCGGCTGGCCGCGAGCCGCGTGCCGCCGCGAAGCCCGGATCTCGTGCTGCGGGTCGCATTTCCCGCGGCCCGAAAAGCTGGACGGGACGAGCCGAGTGGCTGGACGTGCCGCTGGAGCGCCTCCGCGCGATCGACCGGGCGCCCTCGAACCCGAAGTGGCTGCGGGACGCCGGAGTCGCGTTCTCGTTCACGACCGACGGGCTGGAAGACCCGGAGGACTTTCCGGCAAGCCGCGTGCGCGAGGCCATCGCGCGCGGGCTCTCGCGGGACGACGCGCTGGCCGCGGTGACGACCGTCCCGGCGCGCCAGCTCGGGCTGGCCGACCGCCTGGGAGACGCTCGAGGCGGGCAAGATCGCGAACCTCGTCGTGGCGACCGGCGAGCCGTTCGCCGGGAAGACGCGCGTCGCCGAGATCTGGATCGACGGGCGGCGCGAGACGAGCTCGAGGAGACGGAACAGGCGGAGAACGGGACGGCGATCGGCCTCCGGTCGCCGACGACGCGGGCCCGAGGCCGAACGTCCGCGGCCGCTCCCCGCCCGCGACGACGGGCCGGTCGCGGCGCCGAGCGCGGTCGTCGTGCGGGGCGCGACGGTCTGGACGCAGGGCGCCGCAGGGAATCCTGGAGGACGCGGACTTCTCGTCTCGGGCGGCAAGGTCGCGGCGGTCGGGAAGGAGTCTCGAACGGCGCCGGCCGGCGCCGTCGAGATCGACGGACGCGGCAAGCACGTCACGCCCGGGCATCATCGACGCGCACTCGCATACCGCGATCGACGGCCAGGTCAACGAGTGCGCGAACGCGTGACCGCGGAGGTCCGGATCCGGGACGTGCTCGATCCCTTCGACGTCGGCCATCTACCGCGAGCTCGCCGGCGGGACCACGACCGCGCAACGTGCTCCACGGCTCGGCGAACTCGATCGGCGGGCAGAACGCGACCGTGAAGTGGCGGCGGGGCGGCGGGCCGGACGACCTCCTGTTCGCGACCGCGCCGGAAGGAATCAAGTTCGCCCTCGGAGAGAACCCGAAGCGGTCGAACTCCAGCAGACCCGCTGCCGCGTTATCCCGCAGACCCGCATGGGCGTCGCCGAGCAGATCCGCGAGCGGTTTCTGGCGGCGCGCGACTACCGGCGGCGCCAGGAGGAGTTCCGGAAGGCGGCGGCCGTGAAGGGCGGCCCGGCGGCGATTCCGCCGCAGCCCGGACCTCCAGCTCGAGGCGATCGCCGAGATCCTGGAGGGCAAGCGGCAGATCCACTGCCACTCCTACCGGAAGGACGAGATCCTCGAGATGATCCGCACGGCCGAGGAGTTCGGCGTGAAGATCGCGACGTTCCAGCACATGCCTCGAGGGCTACAAGGTCGCCGACGAGATCGCGAACCACGGCGCGGGGGCCTCGATCTTCTCGGACTGGTGGGCCTACAAGTTCGAGGTCTACGACGCGATCCCGTACGCCGGCCCGCTGCTCCACGAGCGGGGCGTGCTCGTGCCTCGTTCAACTCCGACTCGGACGAGCTGGCGCGCCGGCTGAACATCGAGGCCGCGAAGGCGGTGAAGTACGGCGGCCTCGCGCCCGCCGAAGCGCTCGCGTTCGTGACGTCGAACCCGGCGAAGCAGCTCGGCATCTTCGACCGGATCGGCTCGCTCGAGGCCGGCAAGGACGGCGACTTCGTGGTCTGGAGCGGCGACCCGCTCTCGAGCTCGACCGATCGCGCTCGAGACGTGGATCGAGGGGAAGAAGTACTTCGACCGCGCCGCGGACCTCGCGCGCCGGCCGGCGCTCGAGCGGGAGCGCGCGGAGCTCGTCGCGCGCGCGAAGAAGATCCTGGAGCGCGGGGCGAAGCCGGAGGGAGACGAAGGCCGCCGCAGTTCCTCCGCAAGCCGGTCGCGTCGGGCGCCCGAGGAGCCCGAAAGGAAGGCGACGCCGCCGGCACCTCCCGCCCCGACGCCGACCCCGGCGCCCCGGAGGCATTCGTGAGGCGGCGACTCCTCGCGGCAAAGCCTGGAGCGGAGCAGCGGTCCTCCGCCGAGACGATCGCGCTCGTCGGCGGAACGGTCCATCCGGTCAGCGGGCCCGACATCCGCGGGGCACGGTCGTGATCGCGCGACGGAAAGATCGTCGGCGGTCGGCGCGGGACGTCCCCGTTCCGGCGGGCGCGACAGTCGTCGACGTGTCCGGCAGGCACGTCTATCCGTCCCTCCTGCCGCCGCTGACGAACCTCGGCCTCGTCGAGATCGCCGCGGTCGCGCGCGACGGTCGACCGAGCCGAGACCGGCGACGATCAACCCGGAGGCGCGCGCCGACGTCGCGATGAACTTCGACTCGGAGCTGCTGCCCGGTCACGCGGTCGGCCGGGGTGCTCGTGGCGGGCGTGACGCCGATCGGCGGGATCGTGTCCGGCTCGGGCGCGGCGATGAAGCTGGACGGCTGGACGCGCGAGGACGCGGCGCTGAGGGCGCCGGCGGCCGTGACCGTCGTCTGGCCGGACCTCACGATCGACCGCTCGCCGCGGGCCGCCTCTCGGTCCGGATGCAGGAAAAGCGCCGGGACGAGGCGGTCGGCGAAGCTGAAGGACGCTGTTCGGCGACGCCCGCGCCTACGGCAAGGCGCGCGCGGCGGAGGGGAGGGGCGGCGTTCCGCGCCACGACGCCGACCCGCGGCTGGAGGCGCTCCGCCGCGCTCTGGACGGGAAGATTCCGGTCGCTCGTGATCGCCGACCGGCTCGCGCAGATCCGCGCGGCGCTCGCCTGGGCGAAGAGGAGAACCTCCGCATCGTGATCGCGGGCGGAGCGCGACGCGTGGCGGGCGGCGCGGCGAGCTCGCCGCAGGCCGGCGTGCCCGTGGTCGCTCGAGTCCGGTCATGGGGCTGCCGCATGCGCGCCGACGAACCCTACGACGCGCCGTTCGCCAGCGCCGGCGAAGCTCGCGAAGGCGGGCGTGCGCGTCGCGTTCAACGAGGGGGACGCCCAGTTCGCCCGCAACCTCGCGCAACCACGCCTCCGTCGCGCGACCGCGTATTCGGGTTTCCGCGCGACAAGGCCGCTCGCAGGCGATGACGCTGGAGCCCGCGCGCATCCTCGGAGTCGCGGACCGCGTCGGTTCGCTCGAGCCCGGCAAGGACGCGACGCTCTTCGTGACCGACGGCGACGTCCTCGACCTGCGCTCGCGGTCGTCGGCCGCGTACATCGACGGCCGCGCGCTCGACCTGTCGGACCGCCACAAGCGGCTGTACGAGCGGTACCGGAACCGCCCGAAGCCCGCACAGCGAAGAGGGTTCGGCGCCGGCTGACTTAGACTTCTCCGCGGATGAACTGGCTCTTCAAGGAAGAACCGACGCACTACTCGTTCGACGACCTCGTCCGGGACGGGAAGACCCAGCTGGACCGGCGTCAAGAACCCGCTCGCGCAGAAACACCTGCGGTCGGTGAAGAAGGGCGACCGGATTTTCTACTACCACACGGGTGACGAGAAGGCCGATCGTCGGTATCGCGCGGGCGCGCAAGCGACGCCTACGCCGACCCGAAGGACAAGACGTGGAAGGCGACGCCGGTGGACGTCGTTCCGGTGAAGAAGCTGCGCCGGCCCGTGACGCTCGCGGAGATCAAGGCCAAGCCGGAATTCCAGGATTTCCCGCTGGTGCGGATCTCCCGGCTCTCGGTGATGCCGGTGTCGGAACGCGAGTGGCAGGAGATCGAGAGGCTGGCCGCGGAGGCCGTCTGACGGCAGGCGCTTCTCAGTAGATCAGGACCTGATCGCCCACGTTCGCCATCGAGAAGAGCTGCTCGATGTCGGCGTCTCCGAGCCGCACGCAGCCGTGGGTCACGCTCCGTCCCAGCTGGTCGGGGAACATGGTCCCGTGGATTCCGTAGCCCCCTCCCAGGTTGAGCCGGTACTTGCCGAGGACCTTGTCGAACTTGCGCTGCGGTGTTCCGTGGGGAGGCACGACGATCGCTCCGCCGACTTCGATGACTTCTCCGGGCGGGAGCTCGCGCTCGCCGCCGGGACCGACCTCGACGACCGTGTTGTTCCGGACCGTGAGGTACCGACCGCTTCCGGATGACCTCTGGCCCCACTCGTGGACGCCCTCCTCGACTCCCGTCGGAGTTCCGGAGGCCGCGTCGATCTTTCCGCCCGGATCGAGCGTCACGAGGCGCTTTCCCTTCTTTCGGGCCTCCTCGATGAAGTGCCAGTCCGGGGGGGACCAGAGCGGGTTCTCCTCCTTCTTGACGATCCGGAACTTGCCCGTGGGCGTGTTGAAGACCTGGCTCTGCCCGGAGGCGTCGGTCAGGGTCGTCCCCTTTCCGGTGGAGCAGATCGCCTGGAAGATGTTCTTCCCGCCCCGCCGGACGTAGAGCCGGTTCTCCGCGGTCGAGACGACGATGATCTGGTTGGTGTCCTGCGAGTCGTCCAGCTTCACTTCGGTTTCGTGCATCGCCGAGTGCAGCTTCTCGACCCGATCTCCGCGTTCTTCGGTGGTGACTTTGAGATCGTCGAGCTTCGGCCCGAGACGGGAGGCGATCAGGCGGTCGATGACTTTCAACTTCCGGAGACGCTGACCATCCCGGAGGTTCTGCCACTCGGCCGTGGCGGTGACCACAGCGAGGATCATTCCGACGATGAAGAGCCCCCACGCTCCGAGAAAGCCGAGCCGGTACCTGCTCTCGTTCACGGGATCTGGTCAGGATGTGGGTGCAGGCCCGCAGGGCCTGTCCCCACGACTTCAAAAGACATAAACACGCGTCTCCGGGCCGACTCGCTTCCAGATCGCCGCGAGATCGGCCTCGGGAACCATGAACGAGCCGGGCTTCGCGCCCCGCAGAGGACTGTCGGCGGCGGGCGGGGAGTGGATCACGTACTGGTTCTCGAGGACGATGACGTACCGGCCGAGGCCGTTCGCGACGGTCCGGGGTGCTTTCGGCGGGTTCTCGCCATTCATGCGGTACACCCACTCCGGTACGGTCCAGTCGCCCTCCTCGTACTTTCTTCCCACGCTGAAGGCGCCGGAGAGCGGGGCGAACGTCCACTTCTTCTGGCCGGCTTCGATCGTCCGCGCCTCCCCGATTTCGACCGGCGCATCCCGGAGAGTCTTGTCCGCGAAGTGAAAGGAGAAGTCGCGCTTTCGGGTGTCGATGGCGATGTAGAACTCGTTGCGTTTCGAGGCCGCGAGGTACTTCAGGCGGGCGTCGAGCGCGCTCTCCAGCTGCTTCTCGTTCAGCTTCAGCTCGGCGAGCTCGTGCCGCAGTCGCTTGATCTCGTAGGGCGCCGCCCGGGAGAGCGTCACCCGGGACGCGAAGTCGCGTTCGAGAATGCGGCGGTGCACGGCGGCCACCACCCCGACGGCGGCCACGAGGATGAAGAGGAACAGCAGCGCCCGCGTCCCCGGACGCGGCAGCTTCTGCCGCGCGCCCCGCTTCCGCATGAACCGGGTTCGCACCGCGAGGATGCCGGAGGCCTCCTTCGCCCGCGACGGGGGCGGGGTTGCGGGGAGAGGGGGAGTGTCCACGGCCTGCCCGATTGCAAGGGTACGGCCACCTGGAAAAGTTCGGTGGCGGGATCTGACCCCTCCGGGATCAGACCCCGCGACTCTTCAGGCGCAGGACGACCCCGACCTTCGTCCCGTCGGGCGGGAGCACGCCCGGCCGGGCCCGGAAACGCGTCACCTTCCGCGACCAGTCGCGGACGGTGTACCGGGCGTTCCCGATCTTGCTCCCCGGGCACGAATAGAGGCAGACGACGCATCCCGACTTCCACTTCGGGATGTTGGCGCGGTTGCCCGCCAGCCGGAGGTCGAGCCCCCTCCCGCCCGGATCCTCGAGGCCGTCCGCCAGGGGGACGAGCGCGGCTCGGCCCGGAAGCCGCAGAAGGACTTCGACGGGAGGCCCTCCGAGGACCCGGTCCGGCGCCGGGTTCCGGGGGTTGTTTCGGTCGTTCCACGCGTCCATCGGCAGGTTGCCGCCGGTATCCGCCCCGAGCCCCGCGAGCGCGTCCAGGATCTGGACGTCGGTGACGTCGGCCTGGAGAAGCGCCGCGTGGGCCATACGGCCGCTCTTCGAGACGACCGCGTGGTAGCCCGGCATCATCCAGCTCCGGTCGAAGCGGCGGGCGTGCACGGTCGCGGAGAACTCGATCTCGTTCGGGCGCCGGACGGTGATCTGGCCCGGCTCCTTCGCCGGGCCGGCCGAGGCGCCCAGCAGGAAAAGGACGGCGGCGGCGCGGGCGATCCGGCGCGGAGAATGCATGGCCCCCGAAGAGTAATTCTTTCGGATGCCCATCGAGCTCGTCATCAACGCCCGCGTCCCCGTCAAGGTCTGGACCGACCGGATCGAGCCGGAGGCCATCGAGCAGCTGAAGAACGTGGCGTCGCTGCCGGTCGTCCACCCGCACGTCGCGGCGATGCCGGACGTCCACCTGGGAAAGGGCGCGACGATCGGCTCGGTGGTTCCGACGCGGGGCGCCGTGTGTCCGGCGGCCGTGGGGGTGGACATCGGCTGCGGAATGTCGGCGCAGAAGACGAGCATTTCCGCGGACAGGCTCACGGCCGAAGACCTCAAGAAGCTGCGGCACTCGATCGAGCGCGAGATTCCTGTCGGCCGCGAGTCGAAGCGGAAACCCTTCGAGGCCGCGGTCGCCTGGATGGGCTCCCACGGCGCACCGGAGTCCGTCTCCAGGGACGTGGCCGGGCGGGCGCTCCACCAGCTGGGAACGCTCGGCGGCGGGAACCACTTCATCGAGGTCTGCGTCGATCGCGACGACGGGATGCTCTGGACGCTCCTCCACTCCGGCAGCCGGAACGTGGGCAAGACGGTGGCCGAGATCCACATGGCCCGGGCGAAGCGCGGAATGGGACAGCGCCTGGGGGAGCTGCCCGACGCGGACCTGGCGTGGCTCGAGGAGGGGACTTCCGACTTCGAGAGATACAACTCCGACCGCGAGTGGTGCCAGGCCTACGCCCGTCAGAACCGAACCATCATGACGTCCCGCCTGCTGCGCCAGCTCTCGTACGCGCTCGACTTCGGCGACGACGTCTCGAAGCTCCAGATCACGCTCTCCGTCGACTGCCACCACAACTACGTCGCGGAGGAGGTCCACTTCGGGGAGCGGCTTCTGGTCACGCGGAAGGGCGCCATCCGTGCCGGCGTCGGGGAGCTCGGCATCATCCCCGGGTCGATGGGGACGGGCTCCTACGTCGTCCGGGGGCTCGGCAACGCCGAGGCGTTCTCCAGCGCGCCGCACGGCGCGGGCCGGAAGATGTCCCGAAGCGAGGCGCGGCGCCGTTTCACGGCCGAGGATCTCGTCTGCCAGACCGAGGGAGTCGAGTGCCGCAAGGACGCGCACGTCGTGGACGAGATCCCGTCAGCGTACAAACCGCTCGAAGAGGTGATAGAGAAGTCGCGGGACCTGGTCGAAGTGGTCGCATTCATCCGGCAATTGATCTGCGTGAAAGGTTGACCCCGGCTCTCGTTGATGCGCTAGGCTCGCGACAAGAAGGATTGATGGACCACGAAACAGCCGAAGAGATCAAGAGGCACTTCGACGTCGTTGCCGAGGGGTTGCGGAGCCACATTCAAATCGTCGCTGAGGGTGTCGGTGCGAACACGGACCGGCTGGAGCGCGTCGAATCGAAGCTTGACAGGGTCGAGGTCCGGCTGGATGGGGTCGAGGTCCGGCTGGATGGGGTCGAGGTCCGGCTGGATGGGGTCGAGGTCCGGCTGGATGGGGTCGAGGTCCGGCTCGACGCAGTCGTGAGCGAGCTCGGAGGAGTCAAGGCGATGATCCGACCATTGATCGCGAGGAGCGACGCGTGAGGTCTCGGAGAAGCGCGGAACCGCAGCGGTCGAATTTTCCGGTGCGCGACCGCTACACGGTCTCCGGCCTGATCGTCGGAGACATCTGCTTCTCGTGCGAGTGTCGAGTCTTCGACCTCGGCGGCGAAGATGGGATGGTCTTTGCCTGGTGCGAGTGCGGGTGGCCCGAAAACGCGGCCGAAATGGAAGTTCTCTGAGGGGACCTACTTCCCCCGACCGTTGATCGCGCGCAGGAAGGGCTCGGCCGGGGTGAGCGGCGCGGTCCGGATCCAGTAGGGCACATAGAGTATTTCGGGGATCGTCATCCGTCCGTCGAAGACGGACAGGAAACCCTCGGAGTCGACCTCGGTCGCCGCGACGCCCGGGTTCACGGTGACGCGAAGCGTGAGAATTCCGTCCTGGCCCGGCCCGAGCGTGATCGAGGAGGGCTGGACGCTCGGCAGCACGGCCGCGTCGCCCGCGGTCGCCGTGGCCGCGACCGTGTAAGTCACGGTGGCGCTCGACTGGTTCTTCAGCGTGAAGATTCGCTGGAGCGAGAAGGGAGCGGCCTCGGTGGTCACTCTGCCGAAGGTGGTGTTCGTGGGAAGCACGAGGCTCTCGACCGTCGCGGCGGCCGCGAGATCGATCGTGCCGGACCCGCGGGACATGACTCGCTCGAGGCCGATCCTTCCGGAATCGGCGGGGCGCACCGCGGTCTCGGTCAACGCCGCCTTCACGAGCACCGGGCCCCACCCCGGGTGCTTCTGCTTGACGAGCGCGGCCGCCCCCGCCGCGCGGGGAGCGGAGAAGGACGTGCCGGCGGCGAACTCGAAGCCGCTCGCGTTAAAGATCGTGCTCGCGCCCCGGCGCGGGTCCGGAAAGGCGAAGCGGTTCTCGCCCGCGGACGAGTCGTCCTGGCAGGGCGCGTAGCTGTCCTGACCCACGGTCGTCAGGTCCGGCTTGATGCGGAGCTCCGGCGTCGGGCCGCGCGAGGAGAACGACGTCAAACGGTCGGGCGTGGCCGTCCCGGCGAAGGGCGGGGTCCCGGCTGGCGCGGCCCTCATCTGCCCGACCACCGGCGATCCGGTGTTTGCGCCAATGAAGCTCTTGAGCGCGATGCCGTCGCTCCTCCGAAGGATCAGCGCCGGCACGGATGCCTGCGACATCCCGGGGTTGAAGAGCTGTTCGCCGCTGTTCGAGACGGCGGGGTCGTCCGAGTTGTAGATCACCATCCCGACGGCGCCGGCGGCCGCGACGGTCTGGCCCTTCACGACGAAGGTGCAGGTTCCGCGCTGGACGAGCGCGATGCGCCCGTCCAGGGATCCTCCGGGCAGGGGAGTGCAGGCGATCCCGGCGAGCTGGCCGTCGATGGCGTCCACGTCGCCCAGGGGACCCGAAAGAGCCGAGCTCGGCAGGACGCACTCGTCCGCGCACGCTCCACCGACGACCGAGACCAGGTTCGTCGGCACGAAGGGACTTCCGGAAATCACCTCGAAGATCCCGAGCGCGGACAGTCCGTAGTGCGCGTTGGACGACGCTCCGACGGTGATCGCCCCGGGCGCCGCGCCCGGGAAGCCGACCGTGGACGGATCCGGCCCGCTGTTCCCGGCGCTGATCGTCGCAACCACTCCCGCAGCGACGGCGTTCTCGACAGCCGCGATGATCGGGTCGTCGAGAGGGTTCCCCGCCGGGGAGCTGCCGAAGCTCATGTTGATGACGTCCATCCCGTCTTCGACCGCGGCCTCGATCGCCGCGATGATGTTGTCGTCGAACGCGCGGGGCGAGAAGACGCGGTAGTCGCCGATCCAGGCCTTCGGGGCAACCCCGGCGACCGTGATGGGCCGGCGGCCGGATCCGGAGAGCTCGACCCGCGAGCCTGCCGCCACCCCGGCCGAGTGGGAGCCGTGTCCGACCAGGTCCTGCGCGGTCCGGTGGCCGAGATCCGCATTCGAGTCCCGCGAGTCGGCGAGCGACTGGAAGAAGCGGGCGACGATCACTTTTCCGTTCGCGAGGGTGGCATCCCCCTTCGGAAAGCCGGCCGGCGTCGAGAGCGAGGCGTCGGAGAACATCGGGTTCGAGAAGTCGACGCCCGTGTCGATGATGCCGATCTTCATCCCCGCGCCGGCCTGGGTATCACCGCCCAACGCGGACCAGAAAGCCGGGGCGCCCATCGCGACGTTCGACGAGTCGAGCGTCGGGAAGTACTCTCGGACCGGGTGCACCGATGCGACGCCGGGAAGGCTCGCGAGCGCCGGAAGCGCCTCGCTGGGTACGTGGACGGCGAAGCCGTTGAAGACGGTTCGATAGCGAGCGCCGATCTCCGCCTTCGGGACCCGGGCCCGGACGCGCTCGAAGAGGTCGTCTTGCCGCGTCTCGAGGTAATCCCGATACCGGGCCACCTCCTCGCGGCGCGCGGCGAGAAGGCCGATGCCCGTGACCGAGGGGGACGTAGCGGACAGTCCGGATATTCCGCCGACATACCGAGCCACCGGAGGCTCGGTGAGCTCGACCAGCACCGTCACGGCGGTCGGCCCGGCGGAGGCGGCCCCGGCGAGCTGCGTGACCGCGAAAAGGAGCGCGGTTGAGCAGAGAAAGAGAAGTCTTTGCACGAACGGTCCCCCGAAAAAGGTTGGTAAGCCGCGGAGTGTACACGAGGGCGCCGCTTTCGCGGCGCCCTCGAAATCTCCGTCCGGTCTCAGGGGGTGGGTGTGGTCGCCGTCGCGGGCGCAGCCGCCGGTGCTTCGGCGGGCGGGGGCAGGGGCACCGAGGCGTGATCCGACAAGTACAACCACTTCCCGCTCTTGCGGCTGGCAACCGAGGAGTACCGGCCCTGCATCGTCATCGCGGCCCCGCCGCCCTTTGGTGTGATCGTCATGGAGAACGTCCCGGAAGAGGCGGCGAGATTTCCCGAGGTCGTATCGAAGTCCGGCGTCAACGACATTTCCGTGACGGTATTCGATCCCAGGAACTTCTGGAAGCTCGCGCGGATCTCGGCCGTGCCCGTGGCCTTCATCTCGTCGGGCATGTAGGTGACGGCGGTCGGCGCGTAGAGCTTGACCAGCCCTTCCACGTCCCCCGCCTTGGCGGCCTTCACCCAGGCGGCATCCAGGTCCTTGATCCCCTGAGCGAAAACCGATACCGCAAACAGACCTCCGGCCAGGAAAAGAATCACTCGCTTCATACTTTCTCCTTTCGAATCGCGCGCGGATTCTATCCTCCG
The DNA here is from genome assembly GCA_963765835.1 of uncultured Acidobacteriota bacterium. GTDB lineage: Bacteria > Acidobacteriota > Thermoanaerobaculia > UBA5066 > Gp7-AA6 > Gp7-AA6. The sequence goes on from CAVXYF010000016.1 coordinate 348,002, forward strand.
AAAGCGTTCTGCTAGCCTCGACGGGATGGCCCGACGGGTCCTTGCCGTGGCGCTCCTCCTGCTGGGGGCCCGCACCGTTTCGGCCCAGGCGCCTTCCGCTCCCTGGCGGACGATCGAGACACCGCACTTCCGGATCCACTTTCCCGCGCCGTTCGAGCCCTGGTCGCGCCGCGCCGCAGCGGCAATCGAGTCGATCCACGACCGTGTCTCGGAGGCCGTCGGTTTCCGGGTCGAGCGTCCCATCGACGTCGTCGTGGGCGACCCGCTCGCGACCTCGAACGGCATGGCCTTTCCGTTCCTGGATCGTCCGGTCATCGTCCTGTGGACCTCGCCGCCGGAGCCCGAGTCGGAGCTCGGCGTCTGGACGGACTGGATGGAGGAGCTCGTCACGCACGAGGTCGCCCACATCGTCCACCTGACGCGACCCCGCAACCGATCGCGCGGGATCCTGGCGCGGATCTCGCCGATCCCGCTCGGACCGCTGACGCTCAAGTCGCCGCGCTGGCTGACGGAGGGATACGCAACCGTTCTCGAGGGAGCGCTCTCGGGATCGGGCCGGCCCGCTTCGAGCTACCGCGCCATGGTCCTGCGTCGCTTCGCGATCGAGGGGAAACTTCCGGGCTACGGGGCGTTGAGCGCCACGTCCGGCTGGCTCGGCGGCTCGATGGCCTACCTCGTCGGGTCCACGTTTCTCGAGTGGCTGGAGGCGAAGGAAGGGAAGGGAAGTCTTCCGCGGCTCTGGAAGAGGATGGCTTCACGGCGGGGCGGTGACTTCCCCACCGCCTTCCGGGCGGTGTTCGGACGGTCCCCGTGGGACCTCTACGACCGGTTCCGTGCCGAAATCACGGCCGCCGGGATCGAGGAGGAGCGAAGGCTCGTCGCGGCAGGCCTCGCCGGAGGGGAGACCTGGCAGAGGCTCGACGGCGGAACGCTCGGGCTGATGCTGTCGCCGGACGGTTCGCGGCTTCTCGCGAGGCGCGACCCGAAACGCGGGGAGACGTACCTCGCGGTGTGGACGGTCGAGGAAAGCGAAGAAGAGCGGAAGGCGGAAGCGCGGCGCCTCGAGCGCGAAGCCGAGCTCCTGCGCGATCCGAACGAGGTCGCCGACCGTCCCGAGATTCCCCGGCCGCGCCGGCCGAAGTGGCGGCTTCCGAGCGTCAACGGCTTCTCGGCGTGGAATCCGCGCTGGATGCCGGACGGGCGGCAGGTTCTCTTCGCGCGCCGGGCCCCCGACTCGGACGGAGTCCTGCGCTCCGACCTCTCGCTCTGGACCCCGGAGGACGGATCGGTTCGGCGGCTGACCCGCTTCGCGGACGTGATCGAGGCCGATCCCGCGCCGGGCGGCGGGTGGGGAGTCGGCGTTCGCAACCGCTACGGAGCGTCGGAGCTGGTCCGGATCGATTTCGCTTCCGGGCAGACGAAACCGATTTCCGTGACGGGCGGTGCCGCGGATCCCTGGAGAGTGTGGAGCCATCCGCGCCTTTCGCCGGACGGTCGGACGATTGCGTCGCTCGTTCACTTCGGCGGCCGCTGGAGACTCGCCTCGCTCCCCTCGGACGGGGGAGAAATCCGCGAGGTCTCTCTTCCCGGCACTCCCGCCGGAGAGCCGGCGTGGAGCCCGGACGGAAGTCGCCTCTACGTCGCGGCGGACCGGGAGGGAATCTGGAACGTCGAGTCGGCGGACGCGCGGGGCGACGGGGGGAGTGAGCTCCTCACCCGCGTGACCGGAGGCGCGCTCGCTCCGGCGCCCTCGCCCGACGGCGAGGCACTCTTCTTCCTGGAGATCACGGCGAAGGGGGTGGACGTGCGCCGCCTCGCCCTTCCCGCGCCGTCGGTGGCCCCGCTCCCGAGGCGCGCGATCTTTCCGCTGCTGCCGCCGGACCCGGTCCCCGCCGCGGTCTTCGCAAGGACCGAAGTCGCGCCCGACCGGCCGTACCGGATCTGGCCCAGCCACGTCATGCGGCCGCTCGCCACGTATTCCATCGGTCCGGACGGCAGCGCGTGGCAGATCGGGCTCGAAGGCTCCGACGTCGTCCGACGGCTCGACTGGGTCGCCGCCGGGTCCGTCGGGAGCTCCGCGGGCCCGCGCGGCGCATCGCTCGCCACGGCGTATCGCGGCCTTCCGGTGAATCTGTCCGCGCACGTCTTTTCGGCCCGTGAGCGGCCCGGCCGCCAGCGGGTCGTGCACCGTCCGGAGTTCGACCAGGAACGCCTGGGAGGGTTCCTCGAAGCGTCGTGGGCACGACCCTTCTCGGGAGGACGCGTGCGTCTGGCCGCTGGCGCGGGAACGACGCGGGTCGACCCGCTCTCCGGTGGCGACGACTTCGACCGCTCGCTCTTCTCGGCGCGCGTTCGAGCCGACCGCCGCTGGGTCCGGGGCAAACGCGGGTTCGGATTCGAGGTCGAAGGCTCCGGCTCCGGCGGGAAAAGCGACGGGAGCTCCTGGCGGCAGTTCCTCGCGGAGGCGGCGGTGTCAATGATCTTTCCATCAGTCCGGCTGTCCGCGATGGGCCGTTACGGCGACACGGCCGGATCGCCCACGCGCTTCGACGTCTTCTCCGTCGGCGGCGCGCCGTCTGCCGCTCTCGCCGAAGGCCTCGACCGCAATCGCGTGGAGCTCCCCGCCCTGCCCGCCTTCGTCCAGACGGGTGAGCGCGTCGAGTCGGTCCGCGCGGAGGCGGCGTTCCGGGGACTGGTCGTTCTCTACGGAGAACGCGTGCGGGCCTGGAGTCCCGCAGGCGCAAAGCCGGATCCCGTACGCGTTTTCGGCGCCGAGCTGCGGCTGGACGAGCGGATGCTTCCGGTCTCGGTCCCGGGGGACCTGGCGATTTACGCGGGGGTGGCGAAGATCCGGAGCTCCTCACCCCGCTTCGACTCGACGCGGGGCTACGCCGGACTGCTGTATCGCCCCTGAGCGGAGCTAGTCCTCGTAGAAGGTCCTTGCCGAGACTCGGCCCTTCCGCGTTGCAAGCTTCACCTCCACGCCGTGCGCGCCGCGGGGAAGGTTCGGTTTGACGAACACGAGCACGTAGCGCCCCGAGATCGCGCGCGTCACGCGGTCGAGGGCGGCCGCCGGGAAGATGTGGGTCTTCTGGTACGTGCCGCCGGTGGCCTCCGCGACCGCCTCCAGGCGGTGCTCGAGCGTGTGGTAGTCGCCGTCGGTGATGTCGAGGGTGAAGATGTTCACGCGCGCGGAGGAGAGCGACTGCAGCGCGCGGATGTACTCTTTCCTTTCCTTCGGGATCGGTCCCACGAGGCCGCCGATCGTGCCGAGACCCCACCCGAAGTAGAGCATCGACTTGCCCCCCGGGATCGGCTCCAGGGCCCTCGCGACGAGGTCGAGCCCCCGCTCCGGCGTCACCGCCTTCGCCGCGGCCCGGTAGTCGAAGTTCCGAGCGAGCGAGGGGAAGGGTCCGGGCTCGATCCGGCCGGGCTCCGCGGTGCGGAGGCAGGCGATCATCGCGTCACGGATCTTCTGCGGGTCGTCGGTGAAGTCCTGCCGCAGCTTCAGGTGCGAGTCGAAGGAGACCACCGCGACCCGATCCGTCGGAAGCAGAGTCTCCAGGAAACGGCCGGTGTACTGCGCCATTCGGAGGAAGCCGTGGATCCGGATCGGCTCGTAGTCGGTCTGGTAGAAGAGAACGATCAGCCGGCCGGGCGGATAGGCGAGAACGGGTTCGGTCATCGGCGGCACGTCCCCCCAGGTGATGTCGCCCGGCTTCAGAGAGGCCGCGAACTCGTTCGAGCTCGCCGGCACCCACTCCGCCGACTCGAGAGGGACGCGTCGCCCGTCCACCCGGACGATGAAGTCCGACGCGACGAGATCGCGGATGGGTTCTCCGTCGTCGTACGTCACGTGCGCGTCGATGACGACTCGGTCGACGCGGGCTTCTTCGGTGAATGCGTCGTCGCGGGGAGAGGGCGGTCGAGCCGCGGCGCGCGGGGTTTGGGACGGAGCGGGCTGTGGTTTCGGAATGTCCCGGCCCCGAGGCAGGGTCGGAAGATCCTGCGCAGTCACCGCAGCGGAGAGCAGTCCGAGGATCCCAACGAGTAGCGAGGCTGCCGTGCGCACCGGCAACAGGCTAACCGTTGGCAGGGCGTCGGGACAAGCGAGCGGCGTGCAGGCCCAGGGATGAAAGGGAACTTCTGAGGGACGAGAGGCGCGGAATCCCCGGCCTCAGCGGACCGGCGCGGCTCGCGGCCCGGCGAACGCGTCGTACACGAGCCGCGAGATGCGACCCCCGGTGACGAGGGCCTCGCTGTCCACGCCGGGGCTCTTGTCCTTCCCCCGCCGCGTCAGGATCACGATCACGTAGCGCCCCCGCGGCCCCTTCACGTACGCCGCGTCGGCCCGCACGTCGCCGCGAAACCCCGCTCGGTCCGGCAGCTTCTCCTGGTCCCAGCCCGTCTTGCTGGCGACGAAGATGTGGTCGCGCTCGAAGGGGAGCCGCCGCGGGATCATCGCGCGATCCTGCTGGAGAGCGAGGATCTCGAGCATCTCGTCGGAGATCGCCCGGTTCACGACCTTTCCGTTCGCGATGAGCTCGAAGAGTCGCGCCGTCTCCGACGGTGTCGTCATCCCGAGCCCGAACTCGTGCTCGAGCTCGGGGAAGACGTCCGCCTTGCCGTCCCGGAACGTGGGCCGGAAGATCTTCGTGTTGGGCAGGCCGTACGACTCCATCCGGCGATCGATCCGCTCCGCGCCCGTCAGCCGGACGAGAAGGTTCGTCGCCGTGTTGTCGCTCCACGCGATCATCAGTCGCAGCAGGTCGGCGACCGTCACCACGACCCCGTCGTGCAGCACGTTCAGCGGAACTGTCTCGTCGCCGGCGTGGTCGGCGTCGTGGAGCGTCAGGGTCTGGTCCCGGCGCAGACTTCCGTCAGCGATGCGGTGGAAGGTCTCGACCATCACCGCGACCTTGATGAGGCTCGCGGTCGGGAAACGCAGGTTCTCGTTGACCGCAATCCGCTCGCCCGTGTCGAGGTTCCGCGCGACGACCCCCATCGTGCCCTCGAAGCGCGAGACCTCTTCGCGCACCCGGCGTTGGAGAGGAGAGCCCGGCTCCGCGGCGGAAGCACTCGACGCGACGCCGGCGAGAAGCGCAACGGCGAGACCGGCGCGAAGTCGCACGACCCGGGTCCGGCTGCTCAGTTTCTCAGGGCGTGCAGACGCGGAACGATCCGATGCGGGTCTTGAAATCGAAGCTGGCGATCTCGTCGTAGTACTCGTTCGTGTACCAGAAGGTACAGCCGTCCGGATCGACGCTCATGCTCGAGTAGTCCCCCCACCGGTGAAACGAGCTTTTCTGGGCTCCGGCCCCGGCGTGAAGCGTTACCTCGCTCCCGACCTGACCCGGCGGGTCGGTCGCCGCGTGCACGGAATACCGGATCGACGCATACAGGGTCTTACCGCCGGTGCTGTAGCCGATTGCGACGTTGCCGGCCTGGTCCATGGCCGCACTGCCCATCCAGCGGTGCACATCGTCCGAGGTCGCGATCGTGCCGGTCTGCTGGAGGGACCAGTCCGCGGCGGCGCGGCGAAGCTCGCTCCAGCGGACGCCCGCGACGTTCTTGCCGGTGGCGTCGACCGTGTGACTCACGACGATCGCGTCGTGGTCCGCGAAGTGACGGAACTGCGCCCGGTACATCGTGGCCTGCGCGAACGTGTCGACGCGCTCGCCCGCCTTGGGCTGGTGAACGCACGCCGCGCTGAAGTTGCACATGTTCGCGTCGAACTCGGGGGCGTCGACCTGCGGGAGGGCGGTGAATGTCGAGGCCGCGGGGTTCGACCAGTTGACCGAGAAGTTCCAGAGGCGGTACCCGTCGTTCCCGGTCCCGGTGCCCCACGTCTCGTCGTCGAACGACATGACGAACGTGTTGGGCGTGCCGGCGGCGGGCGCGGGGCCGTCGAGGTCGGAGGGCAGGATGGCGTAGAAGCACTCGGCGCCGCATCCCAGCGGACCGAACTTCACCATCCGCGCTTGACCGCCGTTCAACATCTGGCTGCGCTCGAAGGCGACAGCGACGGCGCCTTCGAAAGAGTTCGTGAACTCGTTGGCGCTCAGGTAGTAAGCATCCGGCCAGACCCCGATCTTCGGATAGTCGTTGAAGCCGTCGGTGCTGACGAGGAAGTCGTAGCGGTGGTAGGCGCCGGCGGGGTCGGCCGTGGCGGAGACGGCGACGCACTGGTGGCCGTCGGACCCGATCGCGAACTGGCTCACGACCCAGCGGTCGGCCAGGTGGTCATACACGACCGTGGGATCGCCGTCATTGTTCTCCTCGCAGATTCCGCCGAACCCGACCCAGAACGCGTTGCCGGGCTTGGGGAATCCCGCCGCGAGACCCCCGTTTTTGTCGTACACGCCAATCACCGAGTTGATGAATTGCACGTAGTGGTTCGGGCCGACGTCGCCGTTGGTGTCCGGGGGCACGACGCGGAAGCCGGCGATCGCGGCGTTGTCATCGTCCGTTTGGCCCGCGAAGCTCAGCAGAGGGGCCGGTCCCGGACTGGGAGCGGCCGCCCGGACGACCGGATCGGGACGCTTGACGAACGGCTTGTGCCTTTCGACCAGATCGAGGGGCTTCTTGTTCGGAACCTGGCGGTCGGGCCGGGGCGGCGCCAGCCGCGCCGGAATCGAGCGCAGCGGCGGCGACGTGTCGTGACGGACCGATCGGCTCACCCGGGGGGCACGCGAGGCGCTCGTCCGGGGCTGGTCGGCGACCAAGAGAGCCGGCAGGGCCACGAGCAGCACGAATGCAAGACGAGTTCTCATCGGCTTCCTCCTGTTCGGAGTGCGGGTTCGATTTTTTGTATATCACGCCAGCCAACGGAAGCCGGGTATAGGCTCTCGCGCTCGTGTTTTCACGCTTCCGGCTGTGCCTCCTCGTCATCCTCGTGGCCGCCGGCTGCACTGGCGTCCGGGCCGCGCCACCCGCACGGCCCGCAACGACATCGGGTCGGACGGCCGCCGTTGCCGGTCTCGAAACAAAAATGCGCCAGGTCATCGGCGGCGCGCGATCCGCGGACGCCCTCCGGCTGGAAACCGAGTGCCGGACGGCGGCAGGCTTTCGTTCGGCGGTCGTCTTCGGGACCGGAGTCGGGATCTGGCAGCGGGAGCGCCAGTTTCGCCTCGCGCCCGCCGATCTCCAGCGCCTCCTTGGCGGGCTCGACCGGTTCTTCCTCCTCCGCGAGGTGTACGGAGTCGGCGAGCAGGCGGAGCGACCCATGACCATCACCTGCAGCGTGACTTTGTCGATCGACGACGAGAGGCGGCGGGTCGCGCAGATCGACCGTGGCGAGAAGTCGAAAGAGTTGGAGGAGCTCGCGCTCCGGATCCTGGATGTGTGCCGGAGTCCTGGTGAAGCCGGAGTTTCGGTCTCGAGCCTGGAAGACGGGCTTCGGAAGGTGGCGCGCGGCGTCCTGCCCGGCGAGGTTCTCACCGTCGCCGTCAACCACCAGCCCCGTTCCGGAGATGAGGGCTGGCTCCTGCAGCTCTCCGGACGCCGGCTGACCAGCCAGGTTCTCCGGCCGGAAGGCGGCTACGGCGACGTCGTCGGGTTGATCCTCGCGGAGGGGGACACCGCCGCGCTGGCGGCGCTGCTCTCCGAGGCCGCGGTGTGGGAGTTGCCCGGGAACCTCTCCCTTCCGGGCTACACGGACCTGCGGGTTGCAGTTCTCGGAAAGTCGAAGGAGATCCAGGCGCGCACGTTCGCCGGTCGCTCCGCACCGCCGGAGGAGGCCGCGCGATTCGACCGGATCGAGAGCTCTCTCGAGGTGCTCCATCGCCGGGCACAGCGGCAGGGTCCACCGTGACGAGAATCGTGCGTGCTAGCCTTCGCCGCATGAAAAAGGCCCTCGTTTTCGTGGCGATTTCGTCTCTCGCGATCTCCTGCGGTCCCGCTTCGAGCCCTCCATCGCCGGCTCCGGCGGCCACCTCCGCGACGTCCTCCCCGGCGCCTTCGGGTGAGGCGTTTTCGAAATTCGTAGACGACTTCTTCGACGCCCGCTTCGCCTACCTCCCGTCGCAGGCGACCGAGGACGGCTTTCACCAATACGACTCGAAGCTCGAGGACCGCTCCCGCGCGCGGATCGAAGCGCGAATCGCGGAGCTCAAGGGGTTCCTCGCAAGGCTTCAGGGGATGGATCGCGCAGCGCTCTCCTTCGACGACCAGATCGACGCCGACGCCATCGAGGGGCAGATCCGCGGTCAGCTGCTCGACCAGGAGACGCTCCGGAACTGGGAACGCAACCCGATGGGGTACGCGGGGCTGCCGGGCAGCTCGGCGGACGGCCTGATCAAGCGCGACTTCGCGCCGGCGGCCGAGCGCCTGCGCGCGCTGATCGCCCGCGAAAGACGGATGCCCGCGATCTACGCGGCTGGAAAGGCGAACCTCGTCAATCCGCCGCGCGAGTTCACCGACCTCGCGATCCGGATCTCGAAAGGCTCGGCCGGCTACTTCTCCGGCACGGTCGCGGAGTGGGCGAAGGAGGCCGCGGGGCGCGACGCCGCGCTCGCGAAGGAGTTCGCCGACGCCAACGGCGCGGTGGTCGCCGCGACCCGCGACTTCGCGGCGTGGCTGGAGAAAGACCTGCTGCCGCGCTCGAAGGGAAACTACGCGATCGGAGGCGCGAACTTTCTCGCGAAGATGAAGTACGACGAGCGGGTCGAGATGCCGCTCCCCGAGCTGCTCGCCCGGGGCGAGGCGCAGCTCGCGAAGGACTATGCCGCGTTCGTCGAGACGGCGAAGCGGATCGATCCCTCGAAGACGCCGGCACAGGTGATGAGCGCGCTGTCCAACGACCATCCGACACCCGAGACGCTCATCTCGACGGTGGATCGGTCGGTCGAAGACGCGCGGCGCTTCCTCGTCCAGAAGGACCTCGTCACGATCCCGTCGGAAGTCCGTCCGCGCGTCCAGGAGACACCGCCCTTCGCGCGGTCCGGGAGCTTCGCCTCCATGGACACTCCGGGAGCGTTCGAGACGAAGGCGACCGAGGCCTTCTACTACGTGACGCCGGTCGAAAAAGACTGGGACGCGAAGCACAAGGAGGAGCACCTCCGCCTCTACAACCCCTACGTCGTGGCAATGATCGACGTCCACGAGGTCTGGCCCGGGCACTACCTGCAGTTCCTCTACGCTCCGCGGTTTCCGACGAAGACCCGGAAGCTCGTCTTTTCCGGCACGAACGCCGAGGGGTGGGCTCACTACAGCGAGCAGATGATGGTCGACGAGGGTTTCGGCGGCGGCGATCCGAAATACCGGCTCGCGCAGCTCCAGGAAGCCCTGCTCCGCGACTGCCGGTACGTCGTGGGAATCAAGCTCCACACGCAGGGAATGACGGTGGAGGAGGGCGCGAAGGTTTTCGTCGAAAAGGGATTCCAGGAGCCGGCCAACGCGTACGAGGAAGCTCGCCGCGGAGCTTACAACCCGACGTACCTCTACTACACGCTCGGAAAGCTGCAGATCCAGGAGCTCTCCGACGAGTACCGCGCGAAGAAGGGCGCGAGCCTGAAACAGTTCCACGACGCGTTCGTCGCGCAGGGCGGCCTGCCGATCGAGCTCGTGCGGCGGATCCTGTTCCGACCGTCGACCAGCGCGGGCCGATGAGCCCCGAGGGGCCGCCGTTCTCGGAGGCCTACGGCACCCTCGACGCTCTGCGGGCTCTCGCCACCGCCTGGAACGCTTCGCCGCCGATGCAGCGGCTGGGAGCCCGTCTCGACTTCGAGCGGGTGGATCGCGTCCGCGCGGTGCTCGACCCGGTCGAGCCCTTTCACCGGGGCGGGATGGGGACCGATGCCGTCAATGGCGTCGTGCTCGCGGGTCTGTTCGACCTGGCGATCGGCACGGTCGGGTGGCTGACTCGGCCCGACACCCGCTCCGCGACCGTCAATCTCGCGATGACGTTCCTGCGGCCGACCCGCGGAAACCGGGTGACGGTCGAGGCGCGGCTGCTGAGGGGCGGCACGAACCTGACCTTCGCGGCCGCCGAGATCTTCGACGAAAGCGGCCAGGTCACCGCGCGCTGCGATGGAACGGTCTCGGTGGCGCTCGGCCGGTACGGCACCGACGACTTCTTCGCCGGAATGCGCGGGGGAATGTGACCGCTTAGGAACGCGCGTGCAGGGAATAAGGATGCGGGTGCAGGTCAGAGACCTGTCCCCGCGACTCTGGAGTGAGGAGGCGGGTGCAGGTCAGAGACCTGTCCCCGCGACTCGCTCTAAATCATTGCGCCTTCCGCGCCACTCCTCTAAAATGTCGGCGAAAGAGTCAATCGGAAGGACTGGCGTCGCTTCCGGACGTGGCGGAGGGCGAATGGATTTCGACCTCGCTTTGAAAGCACCCGAGGTGCTCTCCCATTTCCGACGCCGCCCCGTTTGGATCCGAGCAAGTTGCGGGGACAGGTCCCGAAGGGGCCTGCACCCGCATCGTTATTCATGAGACTCGTCTGGTCGCAGCCCTCACGCCCCCGGCACGACCGCGCCCGGCAGGTCCTGCTTCTCTCGATGCTCTGTCTCTTCCTGGGCGGAACCCTCGCCGGAGCCGGCGGGCGGGATCCCCGGCAGGCGCCCCGCGCGTTCCGGGCCGCCGTCGCGAGCCTCCTGTCGACCGGCGGAGTCTTCCTTCTCTTGGGAGTCGCCCTCCTGATCGTTCAGAAACCCAAGAGGCCTTCCGTCACTCTCTCGTTAGCCGAGCCCCTCGATCCGTCTGGTGTCGCGGCGCGCGCGCCGCGCTTCGGACAGGAGGAAAGACGGTGAACGAAGCCAACGTGGTTCCCTTCGAGATTCCGGTCCGCGGCGGCATGGCCCGCCGGGGCTCCCCGGACAAGCGAGGCAGCGTCGCCCCCGAGCCGGACGACACCGTCGAGGTGGAGTGTCCGGAGTGCGACGCCGTGCTGTCCCTCGACGCCGCGCTTGTCTCCCTGAACCCCGAGGTCCTCTGCGCGGGGTGTGACGCGACGGTCGCGCTCGCTCTGCCGCGCTAGAGGAACACCTCGGTCGCCCGAAAAATAAAAGACCCGGCGGGAACCGCCGGGTCCGGGAGACGTCTGCCGGGCGCCTAGCGCGTGGTCGCGACGACCGCGGGACGCATGAGTCCCACTCCGAGGAACACGATTCCAACGAGAAGGTGAAAGAGGTTGTCGGACATCAGGTCGCCGGACGTCACGGGGCCGGGATGCCCGATGACGGTCGCGATAATGTTCGGGGCCATAAAGCCGATCACGCCGAGCAGCAGGTAGACGAACCCGAAGATCAGGCAGAAGGTCCGGGCGGCGTCGTACGACCCGGAGAATCCCAGGTACAGCGCAATCGCTCCGGTCAGGACGTGGATGATGTTGTGGATCGGCGTCAGGTGAAACCCGAGGAGAGTGGGCATGGCGAACCCGACGAGGCCGACGATCAGGAAGAGAAAGCCCGCGACCTTGCAGAGACTCTTGGCCATGGATCCTCCTTACTTCGATTTCGGCGAAGGGAACTCCGCCGTTTCGAAGAGGCTATCAGCTATCCGCCATCAGCTTCGAGCTGCTGGCTGACGTCGTCCGACACCCTCAGCTCGTGAGTTTTCTCGCAGCCGTCAAGCCGAGGATCAGGAAGATCAGGAACAGAACCAGGAACAGGAACGCGAAGAACTTGGCGATCGCGAACGAAGCACCCGCGACCGACGTGAACCCGAAGAGCGCGGCGACCAGCCCGACGACCAGAAAAATCAGGGCAATTTTCAGCATCCCGGTCTCCTCCCCCGCGGGGGATCGTGCGAAAGCCGTGCCCGGCTAACCGCCGACGGGTCGCACGTAGATCCAGCGGTGCGTGAGGTCGAGGTGGCTGTGGAAGCGCAGGAGCATCGCAAACCCGAGCTTCCCGTCGTCCCCCCAGCCGACCGCGGCGGGCTGCGGGTCTCGCACGACCGAGAGCTCAGGCAGGGCGATAATTCCCCAGCGCATCCCGCCCACCTTGCCGGGCGGGATCCCGAGCCTCTCGACTGCATCCGGCGAAAACGAAAGTTCGATGGACCCGGTGGGGACGCCGAGGATCAATCTCGCGACCCGGCTTCCCTTTCGCAGGTTCGTCACGGGACGGTCTCCGTCGTCGTCCACGACGATGCGGGTGAACCCGCTGGGGGAGACCCAGCGCCCGGGATCCTGGAGCGCGAGTCGGCGGGCGGCCGGGTCGATCTCGACGACGGCCTCGCGATAGAGCGTTCCTCCGATCGCGCCGTCCACCCCTTCTACCGATTGCGCCACCGCTTCGACGTGGATTCCGGAACAGGAGAACGTTCCGAGCGTAAGCGTCGCGCCGGCGGCGATCGAGCGGCCGTACACGTCGGTCGTGAACGGGATGCCCAGTCTCTTCGCCGCCTCCGCCGAGACCCGGACGGGGCCGTCGATCGAGGCGTCGAGCGCGAGGTGGAGCGCGACGCCGTTGACGGCGGCGGGGAAGGTCACGCCCCCCTCCGGCGTCCGCTCGAACGGGACCTCCGCCCGGCCCGCGAACTTCCCGCAGGCCCCTCCGACTGCGGCGTCCGCGATCCGCTCGCTCGGGAGCCCGCTCCAGGCAACCTGGGCCGAGACCGGGGGGCGGACCTCCGATGCCAGGCGGAAGGAGCCGTCGGGGTGGAAATCGAGGTCGAACCGCGGCGAGCGCACCGCGGTCAGGCGGCCGTCCCGGAGGGAGAAGGAGAGCACCAGGGGATTCCCGCCGAGCGGCGTCAGGCGCAGGGTTGCGGTCGCGCCATCCGCGGGGCCGAGGGCGACGCGCGCCCGCTCCCGGTCGGCAAAGAGCCAGGCCTTCCGCCAGAAGTACGATCGCGTCTGGAGCTCCCGGAGGACCGGCTCGGAGACGACGCGGGTGTATCCGTCTTCGTCGATGGCGTACGCTTTACCCCCCTGGATCCCCCTTTCGGTCGTGACGCCCGCGGAGGAAACTCTTTCCCGGTAACGGTTCGGCTCCCACGCGATCTCGCCGACGCCCGTGGCCGGGTCCCCGGCTCGATCCGGGCGGAGAGTCATCCGGATGACGTGCGACAGCGGGAGAGGTTTGGACGCGGTGGCGAGCTTGTAGCGTTCGAGGATGCGCTCCGCGAGCCGGAGCTGCGAGTCCTGGCGGCAGGCGGGCAGCGCGAGCAGAACGAGGAGAGCCCACGCGCGCCCGCCCGATCTTAAACCACGCGAGCGAAGCCTTTCTGCCGTGAAGTGGTCCACCCGGGAATTCATCGAGGTCCCTTCTTTTTCTGCTTGACGCCGTTCCGAGCGGACTAGAATAGCCGCCAAATTTGATTTGCCCGCAAGGGCGATTCCACAAATGAAGAAGGGGTAGTGCAAATGGCAGAAAAATCCGGGAAGGCTCTTTCGAAGTCGCAGATCGCGGAGAAACTGGCGGAGTCGGCGGGCACCACCAAGCGGCAGGCCACTCAGTTCCTCGACGATCTCACCTCTCTCGCTTACGCGCATGCGAAGAACAGCTTCACGATTCCGGGAGTTGGAAAACTCGTCCTGGTGAATCGGAAGGCGCGCATGGGCCGCAATCCGGCGACGGGTGAAGAGATCAAGATCCCCGCCAAGCGCGTCGTCAAGTTCCGCGTGTCGAAGAAGGCGAAGGACGCCATCCTGGGGGCGAAGCGCTAAGAGAACGTCGCGGGGACAGGCCTAAGCAAGTTACGGGGACAGGTCCCGAGGGGCCTGCACCCGTCACCTGATTCAAACCTGCACCCGCGTCCTTATTGAGAGCGGCGCTCGGATAAAGCGGTCCTTCGGGACCGCTTTTCGTTTTTCGGGGAACGGAAGCGGGAGTCACGGCGCCGCGAACACGAGGCGCACCGTGTTGGTTTCGTCCGCGGAGCGCGCGGCTCCGGCGGATAGCGACGCGCCGGTGAAGAACCGGAACGCCACGCCGCCCGCCACGCGATCCGAGCGAACGATCCTCGCTACCAGCTCGACCTCCCGGAGCTTCTGAGGCAGCCCGGCCCGCGCCGCAGCCGCGACGAGCTCCCGCGCCGACGACATCGCGGCCTCCACGAAGTCGACGACTCCCGGGACCGCCGCGACCGTTGCCGCCGCCGTGCGCCGGGACGGAGGCGGGAGCTGGAGCGTGAAGGTCTCGGTGAAGGAAGTCTCGGTCCTCCGCGAAGCGTCGAGGTCGAGAACGAGAACACTCAACCGCCCGTCGCGGCGTCGCTCTCGACCCACCGCGAGCCGGAGCTCGATCTGCTTCAGGACCAGACCTGTCTCCGCCATGTCGGCGTTCCGTCCGTTCGCCACGTCCGCGAGAGACGCGACGAGATCGGCGGGGGACAGGAGCGGCGCTTCGGGTGAGGGCGAAGGCGCCGCGGTCGAGCAGGCGAGCGCGAAGACCAGGAGAGCGGGAGCCAGGATCCCTCCTCGAGGCTTCATCTCTTTCCCCCTTCCGAAATCCAGGCGCGCCGAACGCGACGGACGCCGTCGCTCTCGCGCCTGACGAAGTGCGATCGGCCCTCGCGGTAGAGCCGTGCGACGTCGGGCGGCGACTCGTCGTTCTCGGCGATGCGGTCTCGCCGCGCCAGGGTCCGCACGAACTCGCGCGCGTCCTCCTCCTCGTCCGGCCCCGCCGATTCGACGTGGGATGCCGCGACGTAGCCTCCGCCATCGACCTCCACCGTGAACGTGTCGGAGATCTCGACCGCCGCGCCGTCGGCCGGCCCGTACTCGGGGCCGGAGAGAAAGAGATCGCGCGGACGGCGCCCCTGCAGGTCTCCGCTCCGCGACGACGGCCGGACGAGGATCTCCTCTTCCGGCGACGCTCCCAGGCGTTCCCGCACCGCGTCGAGCACGCGCGTGGTCAGGGGCTCCGGCCCGAGACCTATGGCGGCTCGCACTTCCGGCCGCTCGCGCGCTCCGGCTTCCGAGCCTTCCAGCCCGCGAGCGGCGAGCGCATCCCGCACGGCGGTGCGCGCGAGCTCGTCCCCGGCCGCGGCGCGGCGAAGCTCCGCCGCGAACCGTCGGAAGAACGCGGCGCCCGAAGCGGCGCCCTCGGCCGCGGCGGCCACGAGGGCACCCACTCTTCGAGCGGCCTCCTGGAGCGCGGCGGCGGGATCCTGGTCCTTCTCCGGAAGCGAGAGCCGAACGAGCAGGTCCCAGCAGGCGCCGGTCACGACGCGGCAGAACGAGTGCGGCTCCCGGGAAAGCTCGGCGGCGGGAGCTTCATCCGGCAAAGAGCGCGGCGATCGGTAGCGAAACGAGTTGACCGCGTCGCGGAGAGCGCCCGGAAGGGCCGCGTCCGGACCGTACCGGGCGATCACGGCCGCGGCGAGCTCCTCGGCGAGTCGGGAGACCAGGTTGGACCGATCCAGAGATCCCTTCGTCTCGCGGATCGCGGCGCGGGCGAGGTCCGTCTCCTCCAACGCGACGAGAATCGCGGCGAGGTCTCCGAACGCCTCGTGGAACGCGGCGACCTCGAAGTGCGGCGCGTCCCAGAGGTCCGGGCGCACCGCGTCCAGGACCGCGTGACCCTGCTCGTGCGTGACGACGTCCGGGCTGTCTCCCGATTGGACGACCTCGCGGGTGTCGGCGTTGACGTCCCGGAAGAAGTGGAGCGCCTTCCGGTCGTAGTAGGCATTCAGCCCATCGCCCTCGATCGGAACTACGGGCAGGACCGCGCCGTTGACCCAGGTTCCGGCATTCGGGAGCAGGCGGGTCCAGAGGCTCCGACCCCGCGCAAGCGCCGACACGAGCTGCCAGTGGAGGAACCCGGGCGTGTCCGTTCGATAGACGCGGGCGGGCGGCGCGGTCCCCTCGACGCGAAAACCCCACGGCCGCCGCTGCGTCTGGAGGGGCGGCTCGGCGGTCACGGGACCCTGGCCGCGCGCACCGGGATCGTTCAGGAAGACGCGAATCCGCGCGCGCGAAACTTCGTCCATGTTGCCGGGTGGACGAGTCTATCTTGGCGAGAACTAACTTTTCTTCTTCGTGGTCGTCGTCGAGTACGTCACCTTGCGGACGAGCGGACGGCTGGCGCCCGGCCGCGTGATCGTGCGGATCACGACGGTCTTGCCTGTCGCCATGCCGGCCGGAAGCGCCGAGCTGGCGTCGATTTCGTACGTCACCGTCTTCTGGTTGGGCTGGAGAAGAGTGAGCGTACGCCCCGGCTCGTAGGCGGTGACGGTGCCGTACGCCGTGGTCGTCTGCGTTTTCCTTTCGGCCGCGGTGGGCGCGGTCACGGTTTCCCGGGTCGTCGTCTGGGCCTGGCCGTCGGGCGTGACCGATTCCATCGTGATCCGCGTGACGAGAACCGGCCCGGCTGCCGAGGGCTCCGTCACGATGGAGACGCGGCGGCCGACCGGCACTTCTGCCGGAGGCGGGAGGTCGGGGGCGATCGCGTAGGTGACTTCGCGGCCGTCCGGACTGCGAACGACGATCTCGCGTCCCGCCTCGTATCGGACGACGTCGCCGGTCACCGTTACCGTTCTGGTCTGGACGGTCTTCTCGTTCTCCCGCGTGTAGGGAGCGGTCGGAACGGAACCGGCGCCGGGCGCGGCTTCGGGTCCGAGCGGCGTGACCCGCGTGACCCGGACCACGCCGTCGGCCGCGGTCTCCGCGAAGATCGTCACGCGCCGCCCGACCTGGACGTCCGGGGGAAGCGAGGTCGTGGGCGCCAGCGCGTACGTGACGACTCGGTCGTCGGACTGGCGGATGACGATCGTCTTTCCCGCGTCGTACCGGACGATTTCGCCGCTCGTCGCGAGGGACTTCGACGTTTCAGCGGCGGAGGGCGCCGCAGTCGGAGTGGGGCTCGATTCCTGAGAAGCCGCGAGCGTGGCGACGGCTGCGATCGCGGTGGCCAGAAGCATCGCGAGAGATTTCATATACCAACGGAAGATCAAAAACCGTGCCGTGCCGCGTTATCCTGTGTTCGTGAGACTTACGGTTTCCCTGGTGCTCACGGCCGCGCTCCTCGCGGCCCCGCTCGCTGCCCTGCCGGGCAAGACGGCGTGGCCGCTTTCGCTCCGCGACGGAGTGCCGGCGGAGTTGCCCGGCTACGCCGCGGCGCCGCGGGACCCCCTCCCCGACACGGACGAGAACGAGATGGGCGTCTACACCGAGGTTTCGCGCTTCTTCCAGCGGATCGAGAGCCCGACGTCGGTCCGCCAGTTCCGCCTGGTCGTCCAGGACTACGGAACCGGCAAGGACGTCACCAGCGCGATCCGGAAGGCGGTCGCGGAAGCGGGCAAGGCGCCGGGAGTCGAAACGCGCGAGGTGCAGGTCTCCGGACTGCCTGCCTTCGCGGTCACCGACCGTTCCGGCGCCAACCCCACGACCCTCGTCACCGTGGTCGCTTCCCCGTCCCGGCTGGTGCTGGGGCAGGGCGCCAACGTCGAAGCGGCGGACGCTCTCAAGCTCGTCGCCTTCGTGGACTTTCAGAAGGTGATCAACGCCAAGTAAGGGCGTGACCGTTCGCCGCGCCGTTCGCCATGACGGCGCCCGCATCGTCGAGCTCGACCGCGAGCTCGCGACGTTCGAGAAGCTGCGTCCGCCCGACGACGAGGAGGCCGCGCGTCTCCTCTCCTGGATCTTCGACACGCAGAAGCTGGAGGCCCTCGTTGCCGAGATCGACGGTACGATCCAGGGAATCGCGCTTTTCTACGAGACGCCGGGATCGACCTTCCGCGCGCGGCCCTTCCTCTACCTGGAGGACCTCGTCGTTTCCGAAGCCGCGCGCAGCCGCGGCGTCGGCGAAGCGTTGATGGCGGCGCTCGCGCAGGAGGCGCTGGCGCGCAACGCGTGGCGCCTGCATTGGGCGGTGCTCGACTGGAACGCGCGCGCCATCCAGTTCTACGACCGGATCGGCGCGGAGCAGGACGACTGGCTGCACTACGGCCTGGGCGAGGGAGAGATCCGGAAGCTCGCGGGGGGCTAGAGGCCGCCTCAGTTCCCCCCGAACTTCGCTCCGTCGATCAGTCGGCGCCGCTCCGGCGTCGTGTGGCAGAGGTAACAGCCCTTCAGGTCCCCGCGACCCGAGACCATGACGTAGGCGTGTCGGCCGACGCCCCACGTGAAGACCCGGTAGCCGTGCGCGGAGTCGACGCGGTACGAGACGTTCTTCGAGAACAGGCCCTCCGGCGGCGGATCCGGGAGCTCCGCGATCCGCGCGGTCGCGAGCGTCACCGGCTGCTCGTCCATCTCGTAGCCGATGACGGCCGCGGTTGCACCGCCGACGCGCGCGAGCCGCGCACCGACGACGCGCAGGTGCCCCGCGTCCTCCGGCGGCCGCCGGATCGGGATGTCGTCCGCCGTCAGGTCGCTGGAAGCCTTCACCCAGGTTCGGATGCGGGCGATGTCCGACGTCTGGAGGTCCCAGCCCGTTTCCGCCGGGACCCGGCGTTCGTGCGCGGCGATCGTCGCGAGCTCGAATTCGGAGGGTCGTGCCGCGGCCGGGTGGAGGTCGAGGGGCTGTCGGAGGATCACGTACCACGCGGCGCCCGCGACGACGGCGACGAGCACGACCGCGGCGGCGGCGAGACTCCACGCCCGGAAGCGCCGGGGTCCGACCGCGGCGTTTCTGGAAGCGAGCGTATCCGCGACGGAAGACCAGATCCCTTCGGGAGCCGGTGCGACGGGCAGCCTCTCGGCGAGCCGGATTCCGAAGCTGACTTCCTCGAGCTCCGCCCGGCAAGCCGCGCAGCCGCGGAGGTGCGCCGCCACGCGGGCCGCGCGATCGGGGGGGAGCTCGCCCTGGCAGTACGCCGACAGCTCGCGGGACACGTGACTTCCGAGCATCGTCCTACACCGTCCCCCGGAGAGCGCGGAGGCGCTCCGCGAGAATCCGGTGCCCCCGGTTCAGCCGTGACGCCACCGTGCCCGGCGAGCATCCGAGCGCCGCCGCGATCTCGGTGTAGGAGAGGTCCTCCACGTATCTCAGCAAAATCGCGAGCCGGACCTTCGGCGCGAGGAGGACGACCGCCTCGCGCACCCGCCGGGAGACCTCGCGGTCCCGCGCGTCCGCGTCGGGCGAGCCCGGATCTTCGGCGTTCTCCAGGAAACTGTCCTCCACGTGAACGAGACGCCGGGTCCGGCGCTGCGCGTCGCGGCACGCGTTCGCGACCAGGCGGAACAGCCAGGTCCGGAAGCTCGACTCGCCGCGGAACCCTCCGATCGCCGAGAAAAGCTTCAGAAAAACGTCCTGGGTCACGTCGCGCGCGGTCTCCTCGTTTCCGGTGAAGTTCCAGGCGATCGAGTACACGTCGTCCTTGTAGACCTCGTACAGCGCGCGGAAAGCCTCGCGGTTCCCCAGCCGGCACGCCTCGACGAGGCCCGCGGGCTCGGTCGCCGCGCCGCGGCCGCGCGTCACGGTGATGAGACGGGCCAGCGAGCCCTTTTCTTCGGTCGGGCCCGAGCTTTTTTCCGAAACGGGTGAAGAAAAGCGGGGCTCGTCGCGTCCAATCCCCCGAAGAGGCATGGTGAAGGTTACGCGGGGAGCCGTCGTCGGGTTGCTTCTGCTGTTCGCAGTGGGCGCCCCGCTTCTCCAAGCGGACGCCCTCCGCCGGAAGGGAGATCTCGGTATCTCGGTTCGCGAGCCGGACGCCGCCAAACCCTGGGTGGAGGTCGCACGGGTGCGGCCGGGCGGCGCGGGCGCGACTCTCGGCCTGGCGCCGGGCGACCGCATCGAGGCGATCGACGGCCGGCCGGTCGCGGATACCGTCGCCTTCTCGCGTCTCTTCGAGCGGATCCGGGGGGGAGACCGGGTAACGCTCCGGGTGCGGCGGGCCGGTGCGGTGCTCGACCGGACCGTCACGGTTCCGGCGCTCCCCGAGGAAAGGATCGAGGGCCTCGACGTGGCATACGGGTCGGTCGTGAGCGAGCTCGGACACCGGCTCCGCACGATCGTCACGAAGCCGAAGGGCGCGACCGGCCGTCTTCCCGGGCTCTTTCTCGCGGGCTGGTTGAGCTGCGACAGCGTGGAGTCTCCGGTGGGGGAGCCCGACGGCTTCGCGCGGCTCCTCCGCCACGTCATGACGCAGTCGGGGTACGCCGTCATGCGGATGGACAAGCCGGGCATCGGCGACAGCGAAGGGCCCGCGTGCGCCGAGACCGACTTCCGGACGGAGCTCGCCGGTTACCGCGCGGCCTTCCAGGCGTTCGCGGCGTCGGACGCGGTGGACCCCGCGCGGATCGTCGTGATCGGGATGAGCAACGGCGGGGGCTTCGCCCCGCTCGTAACAGGCAACCGTAAGGTTGCAGGTTTTATCGTCAGCGGCGGCTGGGGAAAGACGTGGCTCGAGCACATGCTCGAGATCGAGCGGCGCCGGCTGACGCTATCGGGACTGGCCCCCGGAGAGGTGTCGCGCCAGATGCAGGGTCTCGCGCGGCTCTACGACGAGTACCTGAACGTAAAGAAGACGCCGGGACAGATCGTGCGCGAGCAGCCGCGCCTCGCGAAGCTGTGGGACGACGCGCCGGCTCACCAGTACGGCCGGCCGGCGGCCTTCTACCAGCAGCTACAGGACACGAACCTCGCCGAGGCCTGGCAGAAGGTGAGCGCTCCAGTCCTCTCCATCCACGGCCAGTACGACTGGATCATGAGCCGCGAGGACCACGAGCTCATCGCGGCGTGGGTGAATCGGAACCGTCCGGGCGCGGCACGGTTCGTCGAGGTGCCCGGGATGGACCACGGCTACCGGCGGTACGCCTCGGCCGAGGCCGCGTTCCGCGGCGAGGGAGGCGTGTTCGCGGACGACGCTCCCGCGGAGATGGTCCGATTCCTCCGAGAGATCGCGAGGTAGGCCGACCCCCGACGTCCCGACTCTGAAGTCTGGTTACACCCCGATCGGGTGCCAGGTCGTCTTGGTCTCGGTGAACCCTTCGATGAAGTCGAGGCCCTGCGCTTTCTCCGCGAAGTAGTCGTCGATCGCGTAGCGCTTCACGCGCTTCACGTTCACGGCGCCGTCCTCAGCAATCGCCTTCGAGAGCGCCCGGTCGCTGCCGGCGTCCGCGATCGCGTTGACGTCCATGTGGCGGGCGAGGTGGGGAACGAGCTCCTCCTTCCGCCCGGAGATCAGGTTCGCGACTCCGGCCGGCAGGTCCGAGGTCGCGAGGATCTCGGCCAGCTCCAGAGAAGCCAGCGGGTACTTCTCCGAAAGAAGGACGACCGTCGCGTTGCCCGACACGATCACGGGCGCGAGGTGGGTCACGAGGCCGAGGAGGTCGGGCGCCTCCGGCGACACTATGCCCACGACGCCCGTCGCCTCCGGTACGGAGAAGTCGAAGTACGACGACGCCACCGGATTCACGGTGCCGAGGAGCGCGACGTACTTGTCGGACCAGCCGGCGTAGTAGACGAGCCGGTCGATCGTGGCGCGGACTTCCTTCCGGGCTGCGGCTGGAGTCAGGGCGCGGGTCTCGCGCAAGAGCTTCTCGAAGCTCTCCGCGCGGCCCTCCAGCATTTCCGCCATGCGGTAGAGGATCTGCCCCTTCAGGTACGCGGTCTTGCCGGCCCAGCCGGGCTGCGCGGCGCGCGCCTTGCGGACCGCCTCGCGCAGGTCCTTCCGCGACCCGCGCGACACGTTGGCGAGGAGCTCGCCTTGCGCGTCGGGCACGGGGTCGTAGCGGCCCGACTCCGTCCGGATGAACTCTCCGCCGACGTAGAGCTTGTAGGTCTTCCGGACTTCCAATTCCGGCATCAGCCGAGCTCCACGTACGCGCGGAGCCCGTGCACGCCGCCCTCGCGGCCGAACCCGGACTCCTTGTATCCGCCGAACGGCGACGTCGGGTCGAACTTGTTGAACGTGTTCGCCCACACGACGCCGGCGCGCATCTTCTGCGTGATGTTGAAGATCTTCGAGCCCTTGTCGGTCCACACGCCCGCCGAGAGCCCGTAGGGGATGTTGTTCGCCTTCTCGACCGCCTCGTCCGGCGTCCGGAACGTCATCACCGTGAGCACCGGTCCGAAGATCTCCTCGCGCGCGATGCGGTGCGACTGCGCCACTCCCGTGAAGAAGCTGGGCGGGAACCAGTAGCCCTTGGTCGGGATGGCGCACGCGGACTGGTGGAGCTCCGCGCCCTCCGCGACCCCGTACGCCACCAGCTCGCGGATCTTGTCGAGCTGCATCTTCGAGTTGATGGCGCCCACGTCCGTGTTCTTGTCGAGCGGATCTCCCATCCGCAGCGTCGCGATCCGGTCCGCCAGCTTCTGCAGCACGACGTCCGCGATCGACTCCTGCACGAGCAGGCGCGAGCCGGCGCAGCAGACGTGCCCCTGGTTGAAGTAGATCCCGTTGATGATGCCTTCGACGGCCTGGTCGATCGGCGCGTCCTCGAAAATGATGTTCGCCGCCTTGCCGCCGAGCTCCAGCGTCAGCCGCTTTCCGGTCCCGGCCGTCGCGCGCTGGATGATCTTGCCGACGTCGGTCGACCCCGTGAAGGCGATCTTCTTCACCCGCGGGTGATTGACGAGCGCCGCGCCCGTTTCGCCCGCGCCCGTGACGATGTTCACGACTCCGGGCGGCAGGTCCGCCTCCTCGCAGACCTTCGCGAGCGCCATCGCCGTCAGGGGGGTGGTCTCCGCGGGCTTCAGCACGACGGTGTTGCCGCACGCGATCGCGGGCGCGATCTTCCACGCCGCCATCAAGAGCGGGAAGTTCCACGGGATGATCTGGCCGCAGACGCCGATGGGGGAGACCGTGTGCCGCGGGAACGCGTACTCGAGCTTGTCCGCCCAGCCCGCGTGGTAGAAGAAGTGCGCCACCGCGAGCGGGACGTCCACGTCGCGCGACTCCTTGATCGGCTTGCCGCCGTCCATCGTTTCGATGACCGCGAGCTCGCGCGACTTTTCCTGCAGGATGCGCGCGATCCGGTAAACGTACTTGCCGCGCTCCGCGGGCTTCAGCCGGGACCACCGCTTCCGGTACGCCTCCTCCGCGGCCGCGACCGCGGCGTCGACGTCCGCGGCGCTGCCGTCGGCGACCTCCGCCAGCGGCTCCTCGGTCGCCGGGTTGGCCGTCGCGAAGTACTTCCTCGACTTCGGAGCGACGAACTTCCCGCCGATGAAGAGCCCGTACCGGTCCTCCAGCCGCACGTGGTCGCGCGACTCGGGGGCGGGGGAGTAGTCCCAGGCGCTGCCGAACTCGAGCGCCGGCTTCTCTCGTTCGACCTGGCGGATCGCCCGCTCCCTCGAAGCTTCTTCTTCCTTGACGCTTGCCATGGTCAGTCCTTCGTGAAGTAGTCCTCGCTCTGGTATCGCCCGCTCGCTTCCTTCGCGAGCTGCATGAGCAGGTCGTTCGTGACGGTCGAGGCGCCGAGACGGAACAGGTCCGGCGTCAGCCAGGCGTCGCCCAGCGTCTCCTTGACCAGCACGAGCAAATGGAGCGCCTGTTTCGACGTCTTGATGCCGCCGGCCGGTTTCATCCCGATCCGCCGGCCGGTCTCGAAGAAGAAGTCGCGGATCGCCTCGAGCATCACGAGCACGACGCCGGGCGTCGAAGCGGGGCTGATCTTCCCGGTCGAGGTCTTGATGAAGTCGGCGCCGTAAGTCATCGCCAGGCGCGACGCCTTCCGCACGTTGTCGTAGGTTTCGAGCTCACCCGTCTCGAGGATCACCTTGAGGTGCGCGGACCCGCACGCGTCCTTGATCGCGACGATTTCGGACGCGACCTTCTCGTAGTCGCCGGAAAGAAAGGCGCCTCGGTCGATCACCATGTCGATCTCGTCGGCGCCCGCCTCGACCGCGAGCCGCGTGTCGTCGAGCTTGGCGGAGAGGGGCACGAGGCCGGCCGGGAACCCGCTCGCCACCGACGCCACCTTCACGCCGCTGTCGCCCAGCGCGTCCTTTGCGATCGCGACGAGGTTCGGGTAGACGCAGATCGCGGCGACGTGGGGCACGGACGGGTCGCCGGGCAGCGGGCGCATTCCCTTCTGGCAGAGCTGCCGGACCTTGCCCTCGGAGTCCTTCCCCTCGAGCGTGGTCAGGTCGAGCATGGAGATCGCGAGCTTGATGCCCGCGACTTTTGCGGACTTCTTGATGGACCGCTTGCCGAGAGCGGAGGCGCGCTCGTCGATTCCGACGGCGTCGACGCGGGGGATCCGGGCGGTGTCGAAGGGGCGCGGGAGCGAGCTCATCGAACCCTCGATTATAAGTCGCGGGGTCTGATCCCGGAGGGGTCAGATCCCGCCGCAAACGAAACGGAACCTCACCCGTTCGGGGTCTCCCAGAGCTCTTTCACCGCGGGATGGTCCCACGCGATCCGGAACTCGTCCGGCGCGGCGGGGTCGAACGTCTCGGTCACGAAGTACAGCAGAGAGCAGGGGTTCGTGAGGGGGCGGTAACCGTGTGCCACGCCCGCTGGAATCCGCACCAGGACGTCCTGCCCGCCCCCGGCGACGATGGCCTGCGTTCGGCCGAAGGAGGGAGAGTCCTTGCGCACGTCGTAGAGCACGACCTTCGCCTTGGAGGGCGGCGGGAAGAACCAGATGTCGTCCTGTTTGAGGTGGTAGTGCAGGCCCTTGATGTGCGCGCCGACGTCCACGATCGAGTAGTTCACTTGGACGACCGGAACTCCCTGGAAAAAGTCGGCGAGCTCCGCCGATCCGGCGTGGTTCGCGCGCGCGCGAAAGAGCTCCAGGAAGAAGCCGCGGTCGTCCGTGAACCGGGGGAGCCGGAGCGTGCGGACGCCCTCGATCGGCGCCGCCTTCTCGTAGCTCTTCGCAGAGGATCGAAACTCCGGCGCGATGTCTTCGGGGGTCACTGCGGGGAGATTCTACGCGCTCCGTCATTCCAGCACCCTTGTCATCCTGAGGAGCGCAGCGACGAAGGATCTCTCTGATCGAAAAGCCAGAGATCCTTCGCTTCGCTCAGGATGACAAAGGGGCCAGAGATCCTTCGCTTCGCTCAGGATGGGTACGGGAGAAAAAAAACGGGCGGCTCGTGCCGCCCGCTCCGGATCGGTCGAGTCGGGTCTCAGTGGGTGTGGGAGTGTGCCGCCTTGCTGGCGGCCTTCGGGGCCTCGTGGCTTGATGTCGCCCTTCACCGTCCACGTGATGTTGAACCCGTTCCTCTTTTCGAGGTTGAACTTCGGCTCGCCGTTGTAATGGTGCGTCGAGCGGGCGAGCACGAAGCCGTCGTTCGATGTGGTCCACCAGTACTGGAGGTTCTTGACGACGGTCGGCGTCTTCTTGTCCGGCCCGATCGCCTTGTCGAGCGTGATCTCGGCCATGCCGCTTGCCATCTTGGCGTGGGACTTCATGGCTTCGTCGTGCCACTCGATCGTGTCGTCGCGCGTCGAGACCTTTTCCCACGTCATCGGGAAGACGATCTTGGCGAGCTCGCCGAGCGCTGCTTTCTGCTCCGGCGATGACTTCTTGTCGAACGTCACGACCGCCCAGGCTCCCGGCATGCCGACGCCCGGCTTCTTGTGCCACTCGCCGCCCAGGTCGCCCGTCATCCAGAGGAGCTGATTCGACAGGTCCACGTCGCCGTAATGACTTCCGGGCTTGAACTTGTACACGTTGTTGAACGTGCACATGTGCTCGTCGGCGGAGGCGCCGAAGTAGCAGCTGCAGAAGAGCGGACAGGAGCAGCCTTCGATGGTGTCGGCGGTGACCGAGTAGGTTTTGGATTTGTCAGCCGGCGTCGCTCCCATCAGGACGACGGCGAAAGCGAGAATGGCGAGGTTTGGAAGGTATTTCTTCAACAAGGTTCCTCCTTCTGATGGCGAGACGGGGCACCACGCGAAGCATGGTGTTCTCGAGGACGAAAATCTTACCGCAGCGGTTCGCACGCCGGTGCTAGTCTTTTGGGGCCACCCCCGGGAGGAAACATGAAAACCCGCTGTCTTCCGGCTCGCCTTCCTTCTGCTGGTCGTCTCCGCGGCCGCCATCGGCATCCGGTCCCGATCCCCGCGAGCGGAACTTCCGACTCCTGGTGGACGGGGTGGAGGTGGACGGGGTCGTCGGCTACCGGATCTCCTTCGCGCGGGTTCCCATGCCGCAGGTCCGACTCCCGGCGGCTCGACCGGGCCTATGCGCCGGACGAGCGGCGGCTGGTCCTGACCCTTACCGAGAAGGGCCTGAACCGCCTCCAGGACTGGCTGAACGACGCGACCGACGACGGCACGCCCGCCGGGAAGAACGTGACGATCATCGCCCGGGACAACCAGAGCGAGCTCCTGGCGAGGTGGGAGTTCACCGGCGTGAATCCCGTGACGTTCTCCTCCGCGGCCGCGGGGAACGTCAACCAGGTCGACTCGACCGTGGAGTTCGCGTTCGACCGGATGCGGCTGGTGGAGGCGCGGGGGAAGTAGGCTTCCTACTCTCCCCGCCTATTTCACCCCTTCGATCACGAAAAGATCGGCGAGCCACCGCGAGTAGGAGTGCACGTACCATCGGCCGTCGGGGGTCACCAGGATCCTGTCGAGGTAGTTGACGGCTTCCGCATCGGGAAAGGGGATCTGCTTCGAGAGTCGCCTGCGGCCGTTCTCGTGTCGACCGCCCAGATACGCATCGGCGAGGCGCCCATCTTGAGAACGAAGAGCGACCCGTCTGCGGTCCAGCCGATCGGTTCATAAGGCGAACGCGGGAGGAAGGGTTCGAGCTGCCTTCGGATCGCAGCGAGGTTGCCGCTTTCCGACGGCTCCGGGGCTTCGTGAGGTCGTCCGCCCACCTCGCGCGTCTGGCGAACCGACGGGAGAAGGGTGGTTCAGTGCCCCCGGCTCAAGTTCTTGATCGCGTCGAGCAGCGCGACGGGCGGCCGCTCGAATCGGGTGCCGAAACCGGACTTCCGATCCGCCGGTGAATCGTCCACGAAAACGACGCTGCCCCGAACCCGGAAATCGCGCCGGTCGCCGGGCAACGTGAACACGAGGTCGACGTAGTCGCCGAGCTCCGGCACGCGGGGGGAGACGACGAAGCCGCCCGCGAGGTTCACGCGCTCCAGGAAACCCGACTGCTCCTCTTCACCCCATCGAATTGCCGCGGGTGCGCCGACCGGTACGCGGTCGGAGGCCCTCTGCTCGGCGGGTTTTCTGTTTCGGCTCGTCATGGCCTCTCGGTGAGTTGTACGGTGTGATCGGTCCGGTCAGAGTACCAGAAATCGCCGCCGCCGAGTGGTCAGAGCCGCGCGTCTTCGAGGGCCGGGAGAAGCGTTTTTTCGAGCTTCTGAAAGAGAGCAGCCGTCGCTTCGACGTCCCGCCGGCAGTACAGGGCGATCTCGCGGAGCCGATCCTCCCGGTAATAGTGCCCAACCGCATATCCGTCCAGGCCGCTCTCCTTGGGACTGTCGACGCCGAAAGCCTTGCACGCGAAGTCGAGGTTCCACTTCCGGGAGGCTCCGAAGAAGGACAGCACGTCGAGAAGGTCGGTGTGCGGCTTGATGGCGTAACGGTAGCCGCAGAGGTTCTTCGAGACTCGGATCCCGAGCGCCGCGCTCCTCAGCATGAGGAACGGTCCATCGAAACACCGTCCGTTGAAGGAGACGAAACGGTCGAAGCGCACGATGGCGTTCCAGAACTCGGCGAGGAAAACGGGTTCGGTGTCACCCACGAACGTGAAGAGTCCGTCGGACGACGTCTCCTCGAGCCGACCGTCGTTCTTCTCGTACCAGACTCGGCCGCGGCCCGTATCCGGATTGAGCATCGCGAGAACGACGATCTTCCCGGTCAGCGGCCAGAGCGACATCATCTCCGGCAGCTTCGCGCGCTCCTCCTCGTTGCGCACGTATTTCTGGAGGTACGTCCTCTGCCCGTCGTCGAGCGCATCCCACGAACCGCCGACGGTTTCGATGTCGAACACAACGGTCGCCATGATCGGGATGCTATTCTGTTCCGCCGTCGATGAATCGGACGCTCCTCCGAGCCGCTGTCCTGATTGCGGCCAGTGCGCTCGCGAGCTGCGCTCCGAGGCCGGCGCGCCCCGCCCCCAAGGACGTTCTCGCGCGTCATCTCGGCGGGGATCCAGCGACGCTCGACCCGACGACGACCACCGAAGAAAACGCGGTTTTCGTCGAAGAGATGATTTTTCGACCGCTGCTCGGAATCGACGCGAAGAACCTGCCCGTCGCGGCGCTCGCCCGGTCGTGGTCGGTGTCCCCCGACGGCCTCTCGTACGAATTCCACCTGGATCCCTTCGCCGAGTGGGAGGACGGATCGCCGGTGACCTCGGACGATGTCCTGTTCACGCTCGAGCGGATCCGGGACCCCAAGGTGCCGGCGTTCAACTATCGCGAGTCGTTTTCGGACGTCACCGCGATCGAGACTCCGGACGCGTCGACCGTTCGCGTCCGCTACGCATCTCCCTACGCGGAGCGACTCGTCACCTTCAACCTGCCGATCGTTTCTCGGGCCGCGTACGGGCGGGCCAAGTCGCCGTCGGACGTCGACCGTCACCCGACGGGAAGTGGTCCCTACCGCCTGGAGCGGTGGGAGACCAACCAGTCGATCTCCCTGGTCCGCCGGGACGGCGTGACTCCAACGGTTGCGCCTTTTCGCCGGATGGTCTTCCGGATCGTCCCCGACCCGACGGTGCGTTTCCGCGCGGGCGCGCGGGGCGACCTGGACGAGTTCCGCATCAGCCGCGACCAGCGGGCGTCGGCGCAGGCGTCCCCGGAATTCCTCGCGAAGAACCGCATCCTCAAGGTGCCGCAACCGCTGACCGCCTACCTCCTGTGGAATCTGCGCAACCCTTTCCTCGCCGACAAGCGCGTCCGCCTCGCTCTCGCGCACTCCTGGCGGCGGGAAGAAACGGCGCGGCGGCTCTACCCGCCGGACGGCGCGCGGCTCGTGTCCGGACCGTACCTTCCCGGCGCCGTGGAAAACGACCCCGGGGTCCGCTCGCCCGCGTACGATCCGGGGCTCTCCGCGCGCCTTCTCGACGAAGCGGGATGGCGGGGACCCGAGGGGAAGATCCGGCAACGGGGCGGAAGGAAGGCCTCTCTGGAGCTTCTTTACGCCGCGGGACAGACGCTCGACGGCGCGCTCGCCGAAATCCTGAGGTCGTCGTACGCGAAAGTGGGCGTGGACCTCGTCCTTCGCAAGCTCGACTGGGCCGCGTACTCCGAAAAGTCCGACGCGGGCGAGTTCGACGCGCAGCTGACGGCGCGCGTTTTCCTTCCGCCAAATCCGGACCCCTATCCGCAGCTCCACTCGAGCCAGGCGCCGCCGCACGGTCAGAACTTCGGTTTCTACTCGGACAAGGAGGCGGATCGCGTGATGGCGGCCGCCCGGCGTGAGACCGACGCGGTGCGGCGCCTCGCGCTGTACCGCGAAGTCCACCGCATCGTCGCGGAGAATCCTCCGGCCGACTACCTGTGGGGCGCCGACGTCTACTGGGGGATCTCGCGCAAGGTCGAAGGAGTGACGATGTCTTCGCTCGGGCTCTTCCACTTCCTGCCGGGTCCCCTCGGTTGGAGACCGGTGACCGATTGAGCCCCGATGGTCCCCTCGCCGGGCTGCTGGTCCTCGACCTCTCCCGCGTGCTGGCGGGGCCGTACTGCACGATGCTGCTCGCGGACATGGGGGCCCGCGTCGTGAAGGTCGAGCACCCCGACGGCGGCGACGTCACCCGCGGATGGGGCCCGCCGTGGGAGACCACGACGGGCCTCTCTTCCTATTACCTCTCGGTCAACCGCAACAAGGAGTCGATCGCGCTCGACCTCTCGAGTGAAGCCGGCGCCGAATCCGTCCGGATCCTGGCGCGCCGCGCGGACGTCCTGGTCGAAAACTTTCTGCCGGCGGGATTGGAGAAGCTGGGCCTCTCGCTCGAGACATTGCGGCGCGAGAACCCGCGGCTCGTCACCGCCTCGATCACGGGCTTCGGCCGCCGGGGCGAGGAGGCGCAGCTGCCCGGCTTCGACCTCCTCGCTCAGGCCGCGTCGGGGCTGATGGCGATCACGGGATCCGCGGAGGGCGAACCGGCGAAGGTCGGGGTGGCCGTGTCGGACCTCTTCGCGGGCTGCTTCGCGCTGGCCGGAATCCTCGCGCTGCTGCACGAGCGAGAGCGGACCGGTTGCGGCGGACACGTGGAGACCGACCTCTTCAGTTCGACTCTCGCCGCGCTCATCAACGTGGCGCAGACCTCCCTCGTCACGGACGCCGAGGCGAAGCGCTTCGGGAATTCGCATCCCCAGATCGTGCCGTACCGCCCGTTCGCCGGGTCCGACGGCGAGTTCATCGTGGCGGCGGGCACGGACCGTCAGTTCGCGCGGCTCTGCGGCATCGTGGGGAAGGAGAGCTGGAAGGACGAACCCTCGTTCCGGACCAACGCGGGGCGCGTGGAGAACCGCCGGGCGATCGAGGAAGGGCTGGAGGAGGTCTTCCAGACCCGGCCTCGCGCCCACTGGATCACGGCCTGTCGCGAGGCCGGCGTCCCGGCCGGGCCGGTGCAGGGACCCCTCGAGGCACTCCGGTCGCCGACGTCGCGCGACCTGGGCGCCGTCGTCTCTTCGGGCGGAGTGGACTTCGTCGCGTCGCCGATCCGGCTCGAACGACCCGCGCCCGTGCGATTTCCGCCGAAGCTCGACGAGCATGGCGACGCGCTGCGCCGGGAGTTCGGGCTGCCGGGGTAGGCTCGACCGATGAAGTTTGCATTCATCGGAACGCACGGCGTCGGCAAGACCACTCTCTGCTTCGAGCTCGCCGCGCTGCTCAAGAAGCGCGATCGGATCGTCGAGATGGTGCACGAGGTGGCGCGGTTCTGCCCGCTGCCCATCAACCGCGACACGACGATCGACGCGCAATCCTGGATCCTCCACACCGAGATCGCCGCGGAGCTCGCCGCGCAGCACAAGGCGGAGATCGTCATCTGTGACCGGAGCGTGCTCGACAACTTCTGCTACATGATTCAGGCCGGCAAGGCGCCGATGCTGGAGCCGCTCGTCCGGTGGTGGACGGCGACCTACCAGCTCCTCATCAAGGTGCCGATCGTTTCCCCGCCCGGGTTCGACGGACTGCGGGACACGGACACCGCCTTCCAGCGCAAGATCGACGAAACGATCGAGGGCATCCTGGCGGAGTGGAACGTCCCGGCGCTGCGGCTCGAAAGCGGGCGTCGCCCTACCTGGGCGGCCGACTCACTCGAAGCGATCCTGCCGCTGCTCGGCCCGGTCCAGCAGCCGCTCTTCGAGGGCGAAGCGGCGAAGTCCGTCTAGCGCCAGAGTCCGGCGACGACCGAGGCGTAGCCCTCCAGGAGGCGGAGGTCCAGAGGGGTGAAGCCGTCCTCGTGCTCGCTCTCGACGTCGATGAGGCCGACGACCTCGCCGCTTTCGCGCTTGACCGGCACGACCATCTCGGACCGCGTGTCGTCCAGGGTTTTCAGGTACCGCGGATCCTTCGTGACGTCTTCGACGACGACCGTCTTGCCGCTGGCGGCCGCGGCTCCGCAGAGACCGCGATCCTTCGGAAACCGGGGATGGGCTGGCGGCGCCGGTCCGCTCCAGCCGATCACCGTGATCTCCTCCGGTCCGACGGCGTAGATCCCGACCCACCGGTAGTCGCCGGCCTTCCGGATCGACTCGGCCATGCGAACGACTTCTGGCTTCACGCGTCAACTCCTCAGGCCGGCGGAGGCACCGGCTCGGGGGGCGGCCCGGTCATTGTCCGCCACGCGATCGCTCCGAGCACGACGGCCCCACCCGCGAGCGACATCAGGGCCGGTTTCTCGCCGAGGAAGAGAAACACCCACAGCGGATTCGCGATCGGCTCCAGCATTCCGATGAGAGACGCCTCCGTGGCCGTGACGTGCCGGATCCCCCGGACGAACAGGGCATAGGCTCCGGCGAGCTGGAAGATGCCGAGAAAAAGGTAGACGCCGGCCGAGCGCGCCGTGAGCGAGAGGTCGTGAAAGACGAAGGGGAGAACCACCAGCGCCGTCACCACGTTGCCCCACGCCACGACCGCTTCCGCGCCGACCCCCCGCTCCCGCCGCAACGAGAGGATGAGCCCCGCGAAGAAGAGACCGGACAGGAGCGCCATGCCGTCTCCCGCGCGTCCCGGGGAATCCAACCGGCCGAAGAAGAAGAGCGCCATTCCCGCGAAGGCCACGGCAATCGCGGCGGCGTCCCGCGAGCGAAACGGCTCCTTCAGGACGAGCGGCGAGAGGAGGAGCACCCAGATGACGCCGGTGTACTGGAGAAAGATCGCGTTCGCCGCGGTGGTCCACTTCGTCGCGGTGACGAACGCGATCAGGCAGGCCGCGTAACAGCCGAGACCCGCGAGAAATCCGGGAGTAATCCGGAGTCGCGGGCGGAAGTGAAGGAGCAGTACGACGGCCGCAATCGCCGACCGGAAGAACACGACTTTCAGGGGAGGGTCGGCGATCCCCTTGATTCCGACGCCGGCGGTCGACCAGAGGAGCGCTGCGCCCGCGACGAGCAGAACTCCGCGGCGTTCCTCGGCGCTCGGGCCGAATCTCATCGGCCGCGTACGCGGCGCAGGCGTGAAGGCCGTCCGGCGCGGTCGCACCGGACGCAGTAACGCGCGGCCCGGACGTTCCGGTAGCGGCGGAAGACCCGGGCGCATCCTTCGCAGCGGAACAGGACCTCGTTGCGCCGCCGGTGCTCGACGAGCGCCTTCGTGAGCGGCGCCCTTCGCGGAGTCGCGCCCACGTGCCTCGCCAGCCTCCGGAAGAGCGGCCCGTGGCCGGCGCGCGCGCCTTCGATCGCGAACGCCCACGCGTGGGCGGCCTCGTGCCGAAGCGTGTCCTCCCGCTCCGACGCCGAGAGATGGGCGGAAATGGTGATCCGGTGGGGGCAATCGTACCGGATTTCGCCGCCGGTCAGTTTCCGGTGCGAGAGCCGGACCTCCGCGGCTCCGAAGCGGAAGCGCGCGGCGAGTCGGTCGTAGAGGAACTGGAGAAGGGCCCTCTCGTCCGCCGGCTCATCCGGGAAGAGAGAGCTCACCCGATAAGATTAACCGGGACGGGAGGAAAACGAACCATGACCCAGAGAACGCTCGCAATCGTGGCCGCGCTGCTCTTCGCGGCGTCCGCCTCCGCGCAGAATCGGGACTCGAAGAGCATCACCTACCCGAGCGGCACCGAGACCGTGACGGGTTACCTCGCCCTTCCGGAGGGCGCCGGACGCAAACCCGCGATCATCGTGATCCCGGAGTGGTGGGGATTGAATGACTTCATCCGTGGCAAGTCGGACGACTTTGCCCGGAAGGGATATGTTGCGCTCGCCGTCGATCTCTACCGCGGCAAGGTCGCAACCGATTCGGACACCGCCCACCAGCTCATGCGCGGGCTTCCGGAGGACCGGGCCATGCGGGATCTCAAGGCCGCTTTCGACTACCTGCGCTCCCGGGACGACGTCGACGCGACCCACATCGGCTCCGTGGGATGGTGCATGGGCGGCGGCTACTCGCTCGCACTCGCCCTCGCCCAGCCGAAGCTCGCCGGAGCTGTCATCTACTACGGGCGCCTGGTCACCGACGACGCGGCCATCAAGACTCTGGCGGTTCCGCTGCTCGGCAACTTCGGCGGCCAGGACAAGGGAATCCCGCGCGTGAGCGTCCAGGATTTCGAAAAGAACACGAAGGCGGCGGGGAAGAGCGTGGACTTCAAGATCTACCCGGACGCCGGACACGGGTTCGCGTCCTCGAAGGATCCGGGAACGTTCCGCGCGGCCGACGCGAAGGACGCCGACGCGCGGACGGACGCTTTTTTCGAAAAGATTCTGAAGAAGTCGCGGGGACAGATCCCGTAGGGGTCTGCACCCGCCGCAGTTCAAGAGAAGTGACCGCGAAGCGGTCATCCTGAGCGAAGCGAAGGATCTCTGGCTCTTCAGCCTCGTCGCTCGCCAAGGGAGAGATCCCTCGTCGCTGCGCTCCTCGGGATGACAGCCGGAGAGGCTGTCCTCGGGATGACAGGGGGAAAGTTTACGCCGGACGGTTCTTGTACCAGTCCGCGTTGATCTGCTGGAAGTGCTTCCACTTCTCGGGGATGGTCTCCTCCGTGAAGATGGCCGTCACCGGGCAAGCCGGCTCGCAGTTCCCGCACTGGATGCAGACGTCCGGATCGATGTAGAGCATCTCGGCCGCCTCGAAATCCTTCTCGTCCTTGCGCGGGTGGATGCAGTCGACCGGGCACACGTCCACGCAGGCAGTGTCCTTCGTGCCGATGCAGGGCTCCGCGATGATGTACATCCCCATGGATTCGTTCCTCCGCGGCTCGTTGGCCGCGCGCGGATTCTAGCGCGGCCGGCAGTCCTGCGTCAGCGGCCCGGACGGATCAGCTTCGGGCGACGCTGATCTGGTGGGCGAGGTTCTGCCCGTCGGGCAGGGTGGTGTAGCGGACCGTGACCTTCGCGCCGGGGGAGAGCGTTCCGTTGATCTTCGTGTCGGCCGTCCAGACGAAGCGGGTTTCCGGACCGTCGGTCACGGCCACGACGACGGTGTGCTGGGCCGCGTCGAGCTTCGAGACGGTGCCGGTCGCGGTCGAGGTCTTCTCGGCCGCCGTCGCGTTGCCGGCGACGAGGACGAAAGCGAGAGCCGCCGCGGCCGTCGCCAGAAGGAACCCGTGTTTCCGATGATTTTGCATTCCGCCTCCGAATGAGGGAAACAAGACCTCCCGGGGGGGCATTCCGAGGCTTCCGGTGTACTGCTGCGGGTGCAGGCCCCTGCGGGACCTGTCCCCGCGACACTCTCGATTGACACCGGGGTGGGGCGTCCCTACAATACGCCGTTTTTCGAAAGCGGCCCAAAAGGAGCTCCATGGCAAAACGCTGGACGGACGCGGAACTTCGATTCCTCCGGGATAACGCCACGAAGATGAGCGTGCAGGCTCTGGCCGACGCTCTGTCGGTGCGCGTCGACGAGCTCGAGAAGCGCCTGGAGAAGCTCGGCCCGACCGGCCCCGTCGCCGTCGAAGCGCCGAAGAAGGCGCAGACCCTGAAGGAGCTGTCGCGCTCCACCGAGAACGCGCGGAAGGAGTACGACAAGGGGGTCGCGGCCCTCCAGCGGAAGAAGCTCGAGGAGGCGGAGCGGCACTTCCTGGACTTGATCGTGAAGTACCCCGACGAGAAAGAGGTCGTGGACCGCGCCCGCGTCTACCTGGCGGTCTGCGAAAGGCAGAAGCCGTCTTCGCGCGGGTCCCTCTCCGAGCCGGAGGACTTCTATTACGCCGCGATCCTGGAGAAGAACCGGGGCAACGTGGACGAGGCAATCGAGCACCTGAAGCACGCGGCTCGAAAGAACGGCGGCGGAAAGGTGGATTTCCTCCTCGCGTGCTGCTACGCCCAGCTCGGCCAGTCGGACTCGGCGCTCGAGTACCTCCGCAAGGCAATCGTGGAGGACCAGCGCAACCGCATCCTGGCCCGGCACGATCGCGACTTCGATCCGGTGCGGGACTCTCCCGAGTTTCAGGAGCTGCTGGCCTCGTAGCCGTCGCGCTCGCTTCTCTCGGGACCTGCTCACGCACCGGCGAGCGGCTCGCCAAACCCGGCTCGACCGCTCGCCTGGTCCCTCGCCGCGCTCGCGCTCCCGCGGCGCGAGGCTCCTCCCTCGATTACCTCGGGAGACTCCTCGCGCCGCGACCCTCCCGTTTCGCGCCCGGTCCTATACTTGCAGTTCTCTTTCCGAGGGGCGCAAAAACACTCATGCGGGCCTCCAAAACGAAGAATTCGAGTCAAAAACGGCGCGCTCGCGCAGTGGAGCCCGATTTGCCGCCCCGAGTCGTCGTTCTCGCCGCCGGAGTCGGATCCCGGATGCGGTCGACGCTTCCGAAGGTTCTCCACCGGATCGGCGGCCGGACGCTGCTCGACGCCGTGCTCGACACGGCCGGAGAGATCTCGGCGTCCCAGGTCGTCGTCGTCATCGGCGCGGGACGCGAACAGGTCGAGAAGGCGCTCTCCGGCCGGGCCGTGACCATCGTGGTGCAGGACCCCCCTCTCGGAACGGGAGACGCCGTCCGGCGCGCGCTCCCCGCGCTCTCGGGCGACGGCTCCGCGCCCGTGGTGGTTCTCTCGGGTGACGCGCCCCTCCTGACCGCGGCGACCCTGACCCGGTTGATCGAGCGGCGGCGCGAAAAGGGCCTCGATCTCGCGTTCCTGAGCTTTCGCCCGCCGGAGGCCGGCGACCTCGGACGCGTCGTGCGCGACGCAAAGGGGCGCGTCCAACGCATCGTCGAGGTCCGGAACGCCACGGCCCGCGAGCGGCGCCTGGCCGAGGCGAACGCCGGCGTCTATTGCTTCGCGGGATCCGCCCTCGAACGGGGCGTCGGCGCGCTCGCGCCGAACCCGGTCAACGGGGAGCTCTACCTGACCGACGCGGTCGCTACCCTGGCGTCGAAGGGCGGCGCGGTCGAGGCGGTCGAGGCCGAGGACTGGCGGGAGGGGTGGGGAATCAACACGCGGCGCGAGCTCGCGGCCGCCGAGGAAATCGAGCGGCGCCGGTGCCTGGATCGCGCGTTCGACGCCGGGGCCACCATCGTCGATCCCGCCACGACGCGCGTGGGCGCGCGGGTCCGGTTCGAGCCGGACGCCGTGGTTCATCCGTTCGTATGCCTGGATGGAGAGACGCTTCTGGAGCAGGGCTGCGAGGTGCTTCCGTTCACGCGGATCACCGATTCCACCGTGGGTCCCGGCGCGATCGTGGGCTCGCACTGCGACGTCGATGGCGCGAAGATCGGTCCCCGCGCCCGGGTGGGGCCCTTCGCCCGGGTCCGGCCCGGAACGGTTCTCGGGGAGGACGTCCGCGTCGGAAACTTCGTCGAGACGAAACAGGCCACCCTCCACGCGGGGGCGAAGGCCTCTCACCTCTCGTACCTGGGGGACACGGAGATCGGAGCAGGGGCGAACATCGGCGCCGGCGTGATCACCTGTAACTACGACGGGGAGCGCAAGCACCGGACGTCGATCGGCGAGGGCGCCTTCATCGGCAGCGACTCGCAGCTCGTCGCGCCGGTCACGGTCGGAGCGGGCGCCTACGTCGGGGCCGGCTCGACGATCACGCGTGATGTGCCGGACGGAGCGCTGGCCGTCACGCGCGTCCCGCAGAAGAACCTCCCGGGGTGGGCGGCGAAACGTTCCTGCCCGGAGGAAAAAGGTCTAACCCATGTGCGGGATCGTGGGCTACGTGGGGACGCAGGAGGCGGCTCCGCTGCTGCTCGAGGGATTGAAGCGCCTCGAGTACCGGGGCTACGACTCGGCGGGAATCGCCACGCTCTGCAACGGCCACTTCACGATCCAGCGGAGCGCGGGGAAGCTGTCCACCCTCGATCGAGAAGCTCGGCGGCACGAGGTCCCCCGGCTTCGTGGGAATCGCCCACACGCGCTGGGCGACGCACGGCCGGCCGACCGAGGAGAACGCCCACCCGCACACGGACTGCAAGGGAGAGGTCGTCGTCGTCCACAACGGCATCTTCGAGAACTTCGCCGAGCGGAAGGGTGACCTCGCGGCGCGCGGGCACCGCTTCACCAGCGAGACCGACACGGAGGTCTTCGCGCACGAGGTCGAGGCCGCGTTCTCGGGCGACCTGTTCGCGGCGGTCCGTTCCGCCACGCAGACCCTGACCGGCGCCTACGCCGTTCTCGTGTCATCGAGCGCGGAGCCGGGGGTCCTGGTCGCCGCCCGCTCGGGCCCGCCGATCACGGTCGGCCTCGGGAACGGCGAGAACTGGATCGCGTCCGACCCGGTCGCGCTCGTGCCCTGGACGCGGGACGTCATCTTCCTGGAGGACGGCGACGTGGCCCGAGTGGACGCGAAGAGCGTCCGGATCTGCGACGCCGCGGGCCGGCCCGTGGAGCGCCCGCCGCACCGGATCCTCTGGGACGTGGTCGCCGCCGAAAAGGGGGGATACCGGCACTTCATGGCCAAGGAGATCCACGAGCAGCCGACGGCGGTCGCCGAGACGCTCGGGGGGAAGGTCTCCTCCAGACGGGCGAGCTCACGCTCGACTCGCCGCTGCTCTCTCCCGGGCGCGTTGCGGAGTTCGATCGCGTGCTCCTTCTGGCGTGTGGGACGTCGTGGCACGCCGCCCTCGTGGGCAAGTTCCTGATCGAGGGAATGGCGCGGATGTCGGTCGAGGTCGACTACGGCAGCGAGTTCCGCTACCGCAGCCCGTCGTCGACGGGCGAACCCTGACCGTCGGCATCTCGCAGTCGGGTGAGACTGCCGACACCGTCGCGGCGCTGTCCGAGGCGCGGCGCGCCGGCTCGCCCATCGCGGCGATCGTCAACGCGCCCGGTTCCCAGATCGCCCGCATGGCGGACTCCGTGCTCGCCACGCACGCCGGCCCCGAGATCGGCGTGGCGTCGACGAAGGCGTTCACGACCCAGCTCGCCGTGCTCTTCCTGCTGGCCGCGAAGCTGCGGGAGTCCCGGGGCCTCGGCGCGGGCCTGACCACCGGGGAACGCGCGGCCCTGGCGCACCTCCCCGCCGCGATCCAGCAGGCGCTCTCGCTCGAGGCCCGGATCGAGGAGCAGGCCCGCGACTTCCACGACGCGCGCGACTTTCTCTTCCTGGGCCGTGGCCTGCACTATCCGATCGCGCTGGAGGGGGCCCTCAAGCTGAAGGAGATCTCCTACATCCACGCCGAGGGCTATCCGGCGGGGGAGATGAAGCACGGGCCTATCGCCCTCGTGGACGAGAACCTCCCGGTGGTCGTGCTCGCGCCCCACGACGCGTGGCGCGACAAGACCCTCTCCAACCTGCGGGAGGTCAAGTCCCGCGACGGAATCTCGCTCGTCGTGACGACTCGGGAGGACGAAGAGATCGCGGCCCTCGCCGACTACTCGCTCGTGATCCCGGAGACCATCCCGGAGCTGCAGCCGATCGTCTCCGTCGTCCCGCTGCAGCTTCTCGCGTACCACATGGCGGTCCGGCGGGGCTGCGACGTCGATCAGCCGCGGAACCTGGCGAAATCCGTAACGGTGGAGTAGCCGCCTCCCGCCTCCCTGCTCTGCTAAGTTCCCTTCGTGGACGACTCTCCCGCTCTCCAGGGGCTCAACCCCGAGCAGAAGGCCGCGGTCCTCCACCAGAAGGGGCCGCTTCTCGTTCTCGCCGGAGCGGGCTCGGGCAAGACGCGGGTCATCACCCACCGGCTCGCGCGCCTGGTGGAGACCGGCGCCGACCCGCGTTCGATCGTCTCGGTCACTTTCACGAACAAGGCCGCGGAGGAGATGCGCGAACGGGCCCGCCGCATCCTGGGGGGTCGCCCGCTCCTCTCCTTCGTGGGGACCTTCCACTCCTTCGCCCTGCGGTTTCTCCGCCGCCACTCCGCGATCGCCGGCCTGCCGCCGCGGTTCTCGATCGCGGACTCGGCGGATCAGCTCTCTCTCGTCAAGGAGGCGATGGAGGAGATCGGCGTCTCCGAGCAGGTCCTCCCCCCCGGCGCGGTTCGCGGCCGCATCTCGCACGCGAAGAACGCGCTCATCACCGCCCAGGCGTACGCCGATTCCCAGACGGACTACGCCGGAGAGCGGGTCGGGCGCGTCTTCCTCCTCTACGAGAGGAAGCTCGCGGCCGCCGGAGCCCTCGACTTCGACGACCTGATCGTGCGCGCGGTGCGCCTGCTGCGGGAGAAGCCCGACGTCGCGGCGGCGGAGGCTGCGCGGGTGCGGCACCTCCTGATCGACGAGTACCAGGACACGAACACCTCCCAGGATGCGCTCGTGAAGCTCCTCGGGCGCGGCGCGGACTCGCTCTGCGCGGTGGGGGACGAGGACCAGGCCATCTACCGGTGGCGCGGCGCGGAGGTCGAGCACATCCTCCGGTTCGACGAGGATTTCCCGGGCGCGAGGATCATTCCCCTCGAACGCAACTACCGCTCGACCGCCGGCATCCTGGACGCCGCGTCCGGGCTCGTGTCGAACAACCGGCGGCGCCGTCCCAAGAGACTCCTGGCCGACCGGGGCACGGGGGCGAAAGTCCGGCTCTGGCGGTTCGACGAGGACCGCTCCGAGGCGGAGGCCGTCGCTCGGGCCGTGGAGGACCGGCGGCACAACGCGGGCGACGTCGCGATCCTCTATCGGACGAACGCCCAGTCCAGGCCGTTCGAGGAGGAGCTCGTGCGGCGGCGGATCCCGTACGTCGTCGTCGGCGGGATGAAGTTCTACGAGCGGGCGGAGGTCAAGGACGCGCTCGCGTATCTGCGCCTGGCCGGCCGGCCCGAGGACGACCTCGCCTTCCGCAGGGTCGTCAACGTTCCGTCGCGCGGCATCGGGCAGGCGACTCTCGACCGCATCGCGAAAGCGGCGCGGGAAGGCGGCAAGTCGTGGTGGGAGGTCTCCGCAAACCCGCCCGCGGAGCTGACCGATCGCGCCCGGACGGCTCTGTCTCGGTTTCGCGCCATTGTCTCGGACCTGGCGGAGCGCGCGCAGAGCGAGCCGCCGTCGGCGCTCCTCGAGCACCTTCTCGAGGCGACCGGCTACGCCGCGCTCTACGACAAGTCGGAGGAGTCCGAGGACGTCGCGCGCCGCGAGAATCTCGCCGAGCTGGTCAGCTCGGCGCGCGAGTTCGAACGGCGCAGCGGGGAGGACGCGACGCTTGCCGACTACCTGGACTCCGTTTCGCTCGCGACGGACGCCGACGCGGCGGGCGGCGGCCGCGGCGTGACCCTCTCGACCCTCCACGCCGCGAAGGGTCTCGAGTTCCCGACGGTCTTCGTCGTCGGGCTGGAGGAGGGCTACCTGCCGCACGGGCAGTCCGCGGAGGACGAGGACGAGCTGGAGGAGGAGCGGCGCCTGCTCTACGTCGGTATGACGCGCGCGAAGGACGAGCTCACGCTCACCCTGGCGCGGCGGCGGCTCGTCTTCGGGCGCGTGCAGCCGCGGATGGAGTCCCGGTTCGTGGAGGAGATTCCGCCCGGGTCCGTGGAGGAGAGCACTCTCGTGGGAGGACGTTTTGGCACTGCGGCGGGTGCAGGGCCGTGGGCCCTGTCCCCGCGACATCCCCTGGCGGAGGACGAGTCCCAGGAAATCGACCTGCCCGGAACGGGGGAGCTCAAGCGCGGCCGCCGGGTCCGCCACCCGCGGTACGGCTACGGGGTGATCCTCGCGCAGGAGGGCTCGGGCGACGAGACCCGCCTGACCGTGTACTTCGACCGCGCCGGGAAGAAGAAGTTCGTCGCGCGCTACGCGGATCTCACTCCCGCTTAGCCGTCGCTCTCGCTCGCTCGGTTGATTCAGCAAACCGAACAGCCTCCAGTGGGACGCCAACGCCCCAATACGTTACGCTGGCAGGCGCAACGACCTCG
Organism: uncultured Acidobacteriota bacterium; assembly: GCA_963765835.1. Lineage (GTDB taxonomy): Bacteria > Acidobacteriota > Thermoanaerobaculia > UBA5066 > Gp7-AA6 > Gp7-AA6. The sequence goes on from CAVXYF010000016.1 coordinate 389,142, forward strand.
CCGGCTCCAGCAATGCTCGCCATCTCAACGGCGGGAGCAACCGGCGCATCGATCCAACGAAGGGCGCTTGCAAGGCGCACGATGTGCAACTCGAAGGGAGGCAACTGAGGCAGCTGGTGACCTAGCATGTTCTCTCCCATTCCGAGCGCAACTCGGTCGAGGAGCGGACCACCACGAGAAGCTGTTCTGACGTCGGAATGTCGAGTCCCTTCGCGGTGCACTTTTGGCGAAAGAGCTCTCTCGCTTCGTCCAAGTTCGCATCGCTTGCGCGGCCCTCGAGAGACACCACGTCGTATACGTCGCGCGGTCGGGTTCGCTCCAGGAGAGCCCGTGTCTTCTCCGCGTAGAGCTCCCCGAGGCTGTATGCCTGAACAGCGGTTTCTTCGGGAAGGGAGTCTGGGTACGGATGAAAGACCGGGCGGAATTCGGGCGGAGCTAGCACAGGTTCATACCGTGTTAAGTCAAAGAGAAGTCGAGGGATCGTCGGAATATCGAGCGGGCCGCGGTATCCGATCTTTCCTTCGAACGTGTCGCGGCCCATTCGATCCTTCCGCCCGCGCACCGAGATCAGATCCGGAGGAAACGTGATACCGCTCAAGTCGTGAGTGATCGAGGCGACCTCTCGCAATGTCTCGGCAAGTGCCGTCGGGTCGTAAACAGCTGCCGGAAGGAGCGTAAAGTCCAAATCCTCGGAGAAACGGTAGGTTTCGAAGTAACACTTCTTGAGGCACGTTCCGCCCTTGAACACCCAGTTGGTCGAAGTCTCCCTGTGTTGAGCGATCGCGGCGAGAACCCAGCCGAGCACGTAATCCTTTTCGACAACGCTCGGCCGTAGTTGCCACTCGCGGGCACGCTCTAGAATGTCCTGCTTTCCAATCACGATTCCCACCCGCCGCGTCTTATCGGGACGTTTAGCCAGAGCCGCCATCTCGTCGCCAGACGGCCACGCCTAGGTACGCTCGGGTCAAGTTTCACGACCCCCGCAGTTCGCCTCGCGAGAGCCGCATCCACGAGACGAGACTCGTCGGGGGCGATAGTTTCAACTAGGTATCCCAGACGCTTGAAGGCGGCGCCCGAACCGATTTCATCGAGGCGCTCGATCAGACGATCTGGATTCCAGTCTTTGAAGCGACGGTATGCACCAAGAATCTGAACAAGATGCTGAATCCCTCCGACCCAACTGGGTGCGCACATCGGCGATCGCGCTCACGAGCCGAGAGTCGACGCGCTCTCTGCCTCGAACTGTCTGCCGCTGCGACCGCTCCAGCCTGGCGCGCACGATGCGAAAATCCAATCCAAGAAACGTCTCGAGCGAGTGGCGAACCGTAGCTGCAGTGACGACGAAGGTTGAGCGGAAGATCTGCTCCGTAAGGCCCCAGTGCTCCGCAGCTGTCCATCCACCGACGTAACACGGCGCATAGAGTTCGCGCGCCAGGACCCAAGGATCGTCGACCACGCTACCCTCGCTGCCGGCCTCGAGCGGGAGGACGAAATAGAGGCCACGCCGTACGCGGACTAGCCAGCCGCGTTTCACGAGGCGTCCGAGCATGAGAGATGCTCGATTCGGACGGACGGTCAGCAACGCTGCTGCAGCCCGGGTCGTTATTAGCCCGCTCGGCGCGTGCCGAGCGAGGCGGCGAAGTATCAGCTTTGGATTTCGGGCGCTGCTTGGAAGCTCATTCCGCATAGTACAATTCTGATGTAATAATTAGCACTAATAGCATATTACTGCACTCGCAGTATACTAGGCTCACATTAAGAAGGGGCCCCAGGAGGGCTTTCAGTACGGAGGTCAAAGCGCGCGACGAGAGCGATCATCCGACCGGCCGTCGTCCCGTCGCGCCGATACGACGCGAAACGGTCGCCGCCGCAAAAAGTGCAACCATTTGGTTGCATGATTCTCTCCCTTCGGATTCCGGCGGCTTCGAGCTGGGACCGGACGGCCGACGGGAGATCGAGGTGGGGCTTTTCTCCGGCGCCCGGCCGCCGGTGCGCCGGCGCGAAGTTCTCAGCGACCTCCTCGCCGACTTCGTAGCAGCACGGTCCGATCGCGGGGCCGAGCCATGCCCGGGCGGAATCGACGTCCCGAGTCAGCGCGAGGAACGCCTCTGCCGCGACGCGCGCCACCCCCGCCGCCGCGCCGCGCCAGCCCGCGTGGACCACGCCGACGGCGTTCGCCGCTGCGAGAATCACCGGAACGCAGTCCGCGGTCTGAACCACGAGGCCGACTCCGGGAAGCGAGGTCACGAGCGCGTCGCACTCTCCGGCGTCGACGACCTCGCCGGGCTTCGGCGCCTCGGTGACGACGACGACACGCGAGCCGTGCACCTGCGTTGCGCGCACGATGGGCAGATCGCGATATCCGAGCGCTTCGGCGAACCGGCGGGCGAGGAGGGCGGTCGGCGTGGGCGTTTGCGGGGGAGCGGTTCCGCGCACCGACACGGCGACGAGGATGTCGCCCGGGACGTCTCCCGGGCGAAAGACGGCATCCATCAGCGCCCGGTTCTCCACGCCGCGCATGCTAAAATTTTTTCGGTGTCCTCTTCCGAAACAGTTGAGATAACGCGGGTTTTTCCGGTCATCGGTCTGGAAGTCCACGCCCAGCTGCTCACGAAGTCCAAGATCTTCTGCTCCTGCCCCGTCACCGTGGGGGCGCCTCCCAACTCGGCCACCTGCCCGGTCTGCCTCGGTTTCCCTGGGACGCTTCCGGTTCTGAACCGCGAGGCGGTTTCGCTCGCTCTCCGTCTGGCTCTCGCGGTCGGGGCCACCATCCACCGCGACTCCCGCTTCGCCCGCAAGAACTACTTCTATCCCGACCTGCCGAAGGGTTACCAGATTTCGCAGTTCGACCGTCCGTTCGCCACCGGGGGCGGCGTCGAGATCGACACGCCGTCGGGCGTCAAGACGATCCGGCTCGTCCGGATCCACCTGGAGGAGGACGCGGGAAAGCTCCTTCATGACACGCCTTTCGACGACGTCTCGCCCTCGGTCTCCCTCGTGGACTGGAACCGCGCGGGCGTCCCGCTCGTCGAGATCGTCAGCGAGCCCGACCTCCGCGCCCCCGCCGAAGCCGCGGCGTACCTGACCGAGCTGCGGCGGCTGCTCCGGTACACCGGGGTCTCCGACGCCGACATGGAGAAGGGCAACCTCCGCTGCGACGCCAACGTGTCGGTCCGGCCGTCGGAGGACGCTCCGTTCGGAACTCGGGCCGAAATCAAGAACCTGAACTCCATCCGCTTCGTCGCTAAGGCCATCGAGCACGAAGTGAGCCGGCAGGGGGATCTCCTGGCGCGGGGCGAACGCGTCCCGCAGGAGACCCGGCTGTGGGACGTCGCCGCCGGACGGACGGTCCTCATGCGCAGCAAGGAAGAGGCGCACGACTACCGCTACTTTCCGGAGCCGGACCTGGGCGCGCTCGTCGTGGACGAGGCGTGGATCGCCGAGACCGCGGGCGCGATGCCCGAGCTGCCGCGGGCGCGGCGCGCCCGATTCGTGGCGGAGTACGGGATCCCGCCGGCCGACGCCGACACGCTCGTCTCGGCGCGAGAGCTCGCCGACTACTTCGAGGACCTCGCGCGCCGGACCTCTCCGCGGCTCGCCGCGCTCTGGGTCACGGGCGAGGTCCTCCGCTGGATGAAGGAACGGAAGATCTCGCCCGAAGAGGCGCTGTCGTTCCCGGTGTCGCCGGAACGCGCCGCGGGGCTCCTGGAACTCGTGGAGCGCGGCGAGATCTCGGCCTCATCCGCGAAGGACGTCTTCGCCGGAATGCTCGACTCGCCGAAGACGGCGGCGGAGCTCGTCGCCGAGGGGGGCCTGAGCCGCATCTCCGACGTCGCCGCGCTGGACGCCGTCGTGTCCGACGTGGTCCGGGAGAATCCGTCCCAGGTCACCCTGTACCGCTCCGGCAAGACGCAGACCTTCGGCTGGTTCGTGGGCCAGATCATGAAGCGAACCGGAGGCCGCGCCGATCCGGCCACCGTGCGGGATGCGCTGACGCGCGCCCTCGAATGATCCAGGTCTTCCGGCTCTGCAAGGACTACGGCCCGTTCCGACACGCGCTCTCCGACGTGTCGTTCAACGTCGAGCGCGGCGAGTTCGTGTTCCTGACGGGGCCCTCCGGCGCCGGCAAGTCCACGCTCCTGAAGCTGCTCTTCCGGGAGGAGCTGCCCACCTCCGGGCAGGTCCTCGTCAACGGCCGGAACATCGCGGTTCTCCCGGACTCGCAGGTGCCTTACTTTCGCCGGACGCTCGGCGTGGTCTTCCAGGACTTCAAGCTCATCGGACGCAAGACGATCTTCGAAAACCTCTCCTTCGTGCAGAGCGTTCTCGGACTCGCGCGGGCCGAGCAGAAGCGGAGGGCTTACCAGGCGCTGAAGCGCGTGGGCCTTCACCACCGCATGAATTCGCTCCCGAGCGAGCTCTCGGGGGGCGAGCAGCAGCGGTCGGCGGTCGCGCTCGCCATCGTCAACGAGCCCGTGCTGCTCCTCGCGGACGAGCCCACCGGCAACCTGGACCCGGTCCTGTCCGAGGAGATCATGCGGCTGTTCGCGGAGATCAACATCCGGGGCACCACGGTCTTCGTGGCGACCCACGACATCGATTTGATCCGGCGGATGGGCAAACGCGTGCTGACGATCGAGAAGGGGAAGCTCCGGGAACGCGACGTGGCGCGGGAGAGCCTCGCGAGGGAAGCGCCATTTTTGCCGGGGTAGTGGCCCTATTTGTCATCCCGAGCGCAGCGAGGGATCTCTTGAATCAAGGGATCCCTCGGACCTTCGGTCCTCGGGATGACAAAAGGGGGAGATGAACTCCCGTTACCTCTTCGGCGAAGCGTGGGCCATCGCGCGGAGCGGGCCCCGCCACACGGCGATGGCGGTCACCCTGATCGCGCTCGCCTTCTACGTGCCGGGCCTCTTCGCGCTCGTCTCGCGGAACCTCTCGCGCCTGGCGGGTCCGGCGCGCGATCCCGTGGCGGCGATCCTGACCCTCGACCCGGCCGCGGACTCCCGCGCGGTGGCCGCGCGCCTCTCCGCGGACCCCCGGGTCGCGCGCGTCACGGTCGTGGGAAGCGCTGACGCCTTCGAGCGGTTTCGCCGGGCGTACCCCGACCTGGGCGGGGCGCTCCAGGACCTCGGCGAAGCCCCCTTCCCGCCGACGATTGAGGTCCACCTCCATCCGGAGGCCCCGGCGGGAGCGGCGAGAAATCTTGCTGCGACCGTGCGGTCCTGGCCGGGCGTCGATTCGGCCGAGTCGGAGGAGGCGTTCGCGCGGAAGTTCCGGGATGGCGTCCGGCTCCTCCGCGGCGCGGGGCTCTTCCTCGGAGGGCTGCTCGCGTTCGCGGCCGTCCTGTCGGTCGCGTCCGCCGTGCGCCTGGCGCTCGACCTCCACCGCGACGAGATCGAAATCATGCGACGGATGGGCGCGACCGAGGCCGCGATCCGCGCGCCGTTCTGGCTGCACGCGTCTTTCGAGGGCCTGGCGGGCGGCGCCCTCTCCCTTCTCCTTCTGTACGTCACCTACCGCACTGCGCTCCACCTGCTCTCCCGGGAGCCGCACCCGGTTCTCTCCCTATTTTGGGTAGGATTCCTGGACCTGCCGACAGCACTGACGTTGCCGGCAGTCGGAGCGGCCGCGGGATTCGTGGGAAGCCTACTGTCCCTCTCGAAGAGAGCGAAGTCGTGAGCCGGCGCGGGTGGCTGGCGATGGGGGTGACCCTCGTGACGTGGGCCGCCTCCAGTTACGCGGCTGCGCAGTCGCCGGTCGAGGAGAGTGTCGCCGCGACCCTGCGCGACGTGTCGCGCACCGGGGTGCTCTCCGGATTGCGATGGCCGCGCTTCCCCGACTATCGGGACGAGCTCACCGACCTCTACGCCGCGGCCTACTGGCGGCCCGTGTGGAGCGCGGACGGGCGGCCCAACTCGGCCGCGGGCGCCGCGATCGACGTCCTCCGCAGCGCGCAGGACCGCGGTCTCCATCCCGAGGACTACGACGCGGCCACCCTCGCTCGCCGCTTCCACGAGCTGGCGACCGGCCGATCCCCCTCCGCGGGCGACGTCGCGTGGTTCGACCTGGCCCTGTCGATCGGAATCTTTCGCCACATATCGGATCTGCACATCGGGCGCGTGAACCCGGTCCACCTCTCCATCGGTATCAACGTCGAGCGGAAAAAGCTCGACCTCGCACAGATCCTGCGCGATTCGATCCGCCGCGGCCGCGTCCTGGCGGCGGTGCGCGAAGCCGAGCCCGGCTTCGTGCAATACCGGAACCTCAAGGCGGCGTACGCGAAGTACCGGGCGCTCGCGGACTCCACGCTTCCGACCGTGACGGCCCCGCGGGTCGTCCGTCCGGGGGAGCCCTTCGACGGGGTCGAGGCGCTCCGGCGCCGGCTCGCGGCGTTCGGCGACCTCCCGGAGCGGGCGGGGGAGGCGCCCGGCGCGGACGGCGCGATCTACGACAGCGCCACCGCCGGTGGGGTCTCGCGGTTCCAGGAGCGCCACGGGCTCGCGCCCGACGGTGTGCTCGGTGCGGCGACGCTCGCCGCGATGAACGTGACCCCCACACGGAGGGCGCGGCAGATCGAGCTCGCGCTCGAACGGATCCGCTGGCTGCCCGCGTTCAACACCGGGCCGTTCGTCGTCGTGAACGTGCCTTCGTTCCAGCTCTACGCGTTCGACACGCTGCCACCCGACGGGGCACCCGCCCTGACGATGAACGTCGTGGTCGGGAGGGCGGAGGTCGGGCGGGAGACGCCGCTGTTCGAGCGCAACATGCAGTACATCGTCTTCCGCCCTTACTGGGTGATCCCGCCCAGCATCCTGAGGCGAGAGATCCTGCCGGCGGTGCGCCGAAACCCGGGGTACCTCAAACGGAACGATATGGAGGTCTACAGCGGCTCGGGCGACAGCGGACCGGCACTCCCGGCCACTGGCGCGAACCTCGCCCGGGTGGCGAAGGGGCAGCCCGGCATCCGCCAGCGGCCCGGGCCCCGGAACTCGCTCGGGCTCGCGAAGTTCATCTTCCCGAACGACCACAACGTGTACTTTCACGGCACACCCGCGACCGAGCTCTTCTCGCGCGCGAGGCGGGACTTCAGCCACGGCTGCGTCCGTCTCGAGGATCCGGCCCGCTTCGCGGTCTGGGTCCTGCGCGACCCGAACGAGTGGTCGCTCGAGAAGGTGCGGCGCGCGATGGACGGCGCCCCCTCGAAACGCGTGAACCTCGCACGCCCGCTGCCGGTCGTCATCTATTACGCGACCGCGATCGTGCGTCCGGAGAGAGGCGTCGAGTTCTACGAAGACATTTACGGGCACGACGCGCGGCTGGAGCGCGAGCTCGCCAGGGGGTACCCGTTCGCGCCGTAGCGAACGCGCAGACTAGACCCGGGTCGTCGGATCCGGATCGCCCAGAAGCCTCGCGACCCCTTCCCAGCCCTTCACGTGCTCGCAGACGACCTTGATCGCGGACGTCAAGGGAACCGCGAGCATGGCGCCCGCGACGCCCCAGATCGAGCCCCAGAAGATGAACGCGATCATGATTGTGAGCGGGAACAGCTTCACTTTCCCCCCCACGATGAAGGGCGTCAGGACGTTCCCCTCCAGAAACTGAAGCCCCGTGTAGACGACGAGCACGATCACGGCCTTGCTCATGTCGTGCTGGAAGTAGGCGACGGCCACCGCCGGGATCGTCGAGAAGAGCACGCCCACGTAGGGCACGAGGATCGCGAGGCCCGCGAGCGGCCCCAGCAGGTAGTAGTAGTTGACGCGCAGGATCATGAGCGCGACCGTCGTGGCGGACGCCATGATCAGCATCACGAAGGCGAGGCCGAGCGCGTAGGAGGTCATCTGCTGCGAGATGGCGCCGGTCATGTCCATGCTGCCCAGCCGCTGGCTCCTCGCGAACATCCCCTCGATGACACGGCCGAATTTCTCCCGGTCCTTGAGCATGAAGAAGGTGATGAAGGGGACGGCCGCGGCGTACAGGACGAATCCGAGCGTGGCCCCGGCGCTCTCCAGCACGACGCGGGTGGTCGAGAGCGGTGACTCCGAGATCTTGACCTCGCGCACCCCCCGCGCGTCCTGCGGCAGGATGCTGCCCATCCTCTCTCGCAGCCGGTCGACGAACTCCATCACGTTCGAGACGAGCTCCCGGATCCGGACCTGGTAGCGGGGGAGCTGCTGGTAGAGCTCGTTCGCCTGCGCGGTGACGTTGATGACCAGCAGGACGACTGCGCCCACCAGGAGAAACATGAGCAGGAGGATCGCGATCACCCGCGGCACGCCGGCCCGTTCGAGCAGCGAGACGAACGGTCGCATCGCGAAGGCGAGGAAGAGAGCGAAGGCGAACGTCACGAAGAGGTGCCGCCCGTAGTAGAGGAGGGCCACGGCCGCCGCGGTGGCGACGATCGCGATCCCGCCGGAAGAGCGCGAGGCGGTTGCCTCCGCGTGGATCGCAGCCGCCGGCGGCGGAGTCAAAAAAGCCCCCTCGGGGGGAGGGGGCTTCGAGGAACTGTCTCGGGCGTCCCGGCTCACGTACCAGAGACTAGCGTGACCACGATCAATGCGCGTCGGTTTTTCGCACGGCCCTCGTCGGTGGAGTTGTCGTAGGCGGGCTCGAGCGATCCCTTGCCCACCGCGGTGATCCGACCCGGATCGATCCCGTGGCGGGTCACGAGGTATTCCTTGGCGGCCGCGGCGCGCCGCTCCGAGATCTCCATGTTCGAACCCTCGCTGCCGGTGTTATCGGAGTACCCGGTGACGACCGCCGTCGAGTTGAGGTCGTTCTTCATCCGAAGCGCGACGCCGTCCAGGATCGCCTTGGCGATGTTCGTCAGCCGGGCGCTGCCGGCGTCGAAGTAGATCTCGTCGGTCGTCGCTCGCGGCGCCGGCTCGGGAGCCGGCGGGGGAGCGATCGGGACCTCCTCGACGATCTCGACCGCGGGCGGCGGCACGATGACCGGGGGCGGCGGGGGAGGCGGCCAGGGGGCGTACGTGATGCCGACCAGGCCTCCGATGGGCGCCGGCCCCCAGCCCGCCTGGACGATCTGGTCGATGTTCGCGTTCAGGGCGGTGGAGATGGCGATGCCGGTGTGGCCCAGCCAGAACCGGGCGCCGACGTAGGTCATCGAGTAGTCCTCTTCGGGGAAGTCGCCGCCATCCAGGATGTTGCGGTCGAGCTCTCCGATGAGGTGGAAGAACGGCAGGATCGGCACGTCCACGCCGGCGCCGAAGCGGAGGCGGTTCGACGTGCGGAAGTCCTCGTCGTGCCGGCCGCTCAACGTGTAGCTGCCCATCGCCGTGAAGATGCCCTTCGTCATCACCGCGCCCCACTCCCAGTCGGCGCGGCGCGAGTTGATCTCGTCGCCCACGAAGAACTGTTCGTCCTGCCGGATCGAGGCGTTGCCGACCGGCACGTGGGCGGCGATGAATCCCGCGAGGCGGAAGCTGGCGTCGGCTTCGGTGACCATGTTCAGCTTGGTCCCGATCCGCACCTTCCGGGCCTCGTCGATGTCGAAGTGTCCGAGGTAGGTCAACCCGTTCACGATCCCGCCCTGCCAACCGCCCCGGGACTTCCGGTTCTCCCATCCCGCGCTCGCGAAGATCGACCAGCGGTCCGTCAGGCCCATTCCCACCGACCCCGCGACGGCCCAGTGGTTGTAGAGGCGCGTCAGGTGATCCGCGTCGGTCGGGAGCTCACCGGCGACCAGGCGTTCCAGCCATCCGTAGAGCCCGAGCGTCAGCTGCCCTCCTCGGGGATTGTCGGCCGTCGGCATGGTGAAGAGGCCGATGTCGCCCTGGTTGCTGGGAGCGATCTGCGCGAAAGCGGACGCTCCGACCAGGCAGAGGACGAGGGCGAGGAGCGCCGAACGCTTTGCCTTCATGAATGCTCCTTTCGAAGAGACAGGGGAAATCGTTGTGCCGAATAGAATAAGCCCAAAACGGCGTATTGCCAAACGTTTTTGGCCTGTAAACCGTTACCCTGTAACGGTAAGCCGACGCGCCTCCAGAAGGCGGCCGGTCCTGCCCCGCCCGGGAAGCCTACCGATATGACTTGACCGTGATCAGGAGCCGCGGCCCGCGGACCCCGTTGATCACCGTCTTTGCGACGAGCACCCCCAGGAAGGCCCGATATCTCCGGAATGAAAGCGCGGACTCGAAACCGACCCCCACGTCCACCTTGTAGTCCGAGAAGCGCGTGAAAACCGAGGTCTCGTTTCCCACGTTTCCCGCGCCCGAGTAGCCGATGACGTAGAGGCTGTTCCAGTCGAGGCCCAGGAACCGGCGGGGGACCTCCGTGAAAACCGGCACGACGTACTCCGATGTCAGGTAGGCCGCGTTCGGTCCGCGCTCCGTGCCGCGGTAGCCCTTCAGCTCCTGCCGTCCGTTCAGCCGGAAGAGCTCGTACCGCGGAATCGAGAAGGGCGTACCGAGCTCGGGGTCGAACTCCTCCCGCTCCGTTTTCTTGTAGGGGAAGTAGCCCCCGTGCACCCGGAGGACGAGCCGGTGACGCCGCGGAAGCGCAATCGCCTGGAGCGCCTCCATTTCGGTCTTGACATAGCGATAGTCGCCCCCCAGGAAATCGAACCCCCACGTCGCCGCCACGGCCACCCCCCGGCCCCGGGGTCCCACCTCCCGGTATGCCGTGAAGAGGTCGAATATGCGGTCGCGGGCCTCGCCGACGACAGCGTTCGAGCGCTCGTCCGACGGGGTGCCGAACTGGTACCCGAACTTCACGTACACGTTGGTGCGGTTCGAGTCGGGGTGGTCGACCGGCCGGGAGAAGGTCAACCGGTCGAACTCGAGCAGGCCGTAGAGCCGGTTGTAGTAGTTGATGGGCCGGCGCTGCAGGTAGAGGGCGCCGCGGGTGCGGGAGAAGTCGTTGGACAGCTGCTCGAGCTCCTCGAACTCGATCGAGTCGAAGAACGTGAACGTCGAGGTCGCCCGGCGGCCGTAGTACTTGTAGCGCAGGAACGCGGAAATGTCGCCGGACACGAAGTTGTAGTTGATCTGGTTCTCGAAGAGAGAGTTGCGGATCGGTTTCAGGAGGCGGATGTCGGCGCGCCCCTCCGGCAGGTAGACGTTCACGTCCGGGAGGATCCCCACCTTCTCGGGCTCCGGAAGCGGTACGGGTGTCGGCGGCGGGGTGGGAACGGGCGTCGGCGCGGCGGCTGTGGCCGGGGGAGTCGGGGTCGGGGCCGGCAGGTCCTGACCCGGCGAGAAGGCCCCCCCCGCGATGACCGAAATCAGGGCCGCCGCGATGTGCCGCAAGAAAGTCGGGCTAGGCCTTGGGCTGAAGAACGACCGGCATCTTTTCCTGGAAGGCTTTGCTCGGGGCAGAGCCGCGGCTCGACGAAATCGCCCTCTCCGTTTCGGCGACGAGCGTCCGGAGCGCGTCGATCCCCGCACCGTGTTCGATGCCGGCGAGCGCGCGGCGGTGGGCGCGGTCGACCGCGGGGATGCTCTCCTCGCCGAGCGCCAGCTCCGCTTCCTGGCGGATTCGGGTGCAGAGGATCGCGAGCACCCTCCGCTCCTCACCGGGATCGGCGGGAGTTCGTTCCCGCGAGGGGGAGAGCATCTCCACGAGATTCGCCGTGATGAGTCCGTAGAGGAGCTTGGCGACGTCGAAGGAGGCCGCGTCCGACTCCTTCGCGAGATCCCGAACGCTCTTCTTCCCGTCGATGCGGACGATGAGGCTCCACTCGGCCGGCGACAGGGTGACGGGGCGTCCCGCGTCCGGAGAGGCCAGGGTGGGCACCGAGTCGAGTCCCGGCACCTTACGGGCCAGGACGCGCCACTCGTCGTGCTGGTGGGCCGCTTCCATCAGGAGTCGGGCGTTCGACTTATGGATCGAAACCCGGTCGGTTTCCACGGACGGCTCGAAGCGGAAGTCGCCCGACGTCCAGGATGCGAGCACGTGGACGGCCTCGTCGCCGACCACGTCGCCGACCTCCGCGTGGACGATCTGTCCCCGCTTCAGGTAGAGCGTGCCCCGCTCGTCGTCGCGGGTGAGGAAGAACCGGCCGGTCTTCTGAGAAGTGGAAAAGAGCTGGACGATGTCGGCGAGTTGGAGCTCTCGTAGGGATCCCTGGAAGGACATGGGGAGTGAGAATGATAGCAACTCAGGGGCCCGGCGGGCACGCGTGGACGTGGCAAATGGCGACGGCGAGCGCGTCCGCCGCGTCCAGAGGGACGCGGTCACGCTGCCGGCCCAGGAGAGCGAGCACCATCGCGCGCACCTGGGGCTTCTCCGCCTGGCCGTAGCCGACGAGCGCTTTTTTGACGAGCCGCGGCTCGTACTCGAAAACCGGAATCTCGAAGCGGGCCGCGGCCGCGAGAAGGACTCCGCGCGCGTGCGAGAGCTTCACGGTGGAGGAGACGTTCTTCGCGGAGAAGACCGTCTCGACGGACACGGCCGCCGGGTGCAGCTCGGCGAGGAGCGCCACGAGGTTCTCGAAGAGGAAGTGGAGCCGCACCGCGAACGCCAGGCCGTCGGGCGGGCGCCACACGCCGCAGCGCTCCAGGGTGAGAGAGCCCCGATCGAAGATCACGGCGCCGTAGCCGGTGGCGGAAAGACCCGGGTCGAGGCCGAGCGTGATCAAGGAAAGGTGAGGCTACGCCTCCTCGATATCGAAGTTCGCCCACACGTTCTGCACGTCGTCGTGGTCTTCGAGGGCCTCCATCAGCTTCATCGTCTGGTCGGCCTTGCGCTGGTCGAGCGAGACCTCGGTCGTCGGGATCATCGAGATCTCGGCGACGGCGAGCTGCAGGCCCTTCTCCTCCAGCTTGGCTTTCACCAGTGGCAGCATCTCGGGGGACGTCTGCACCTCGTGGTGCTGGTCGGTGAAGGCGACGTCGTCCGCGCCCGCCTCGATCGCCGCCTCCATCACCTCGTCTTCGCTCGCCTTGTCCCTCTCGATGGCGATGTATCCGCGCTTCTGAAAGAGGAACTTCACCGAGCCGGACTCTCCCAGGTTTCCGCCGTGCTTCGAGAAGATCGTGCGGATCTCGGGCAGCGTCCGGTTCTTGTTGTCGGTCATGGCGTCGATCAGGATCGCTACGCCGCCCGGGCCGTAGCCCTCGAACGTGACCTCTTCATAGGTGACACCCGGAAGCTCGCCCGTGCCGCGCTGGATGGCCCGCTTGATGTTGTCGGCCGGCATGTTCACGGCCTTCGCGTCGTCGATCGCCTTCCGGAGGCGGGGATTCGCATCCGCGGACCCGCCGCCCAGTCGCGCGGACATCGTGATCTCGCGAATGAGCTTCGTGAACAGCCGCCCGCGTTTCGCGTCCGCCGCGCCTTTCTTGTGCTTGATCGTGCTCCATTTGCTGTGGCCGGACATGGGCGCTCCTGAAAAATCCCGGCGCGAATTATATGGTCGCGAGCGTCGCCCGGGACGCCGGTGCGCGAAAAGTACCGTCCCTGATTGGTTTTTCGGCGACGATGCCTTATCATCGAATCGCTTTTCCCGAGCGGACAACTGCTCATCCGATGGCAAAAAACGTACTTCTGATCGAATACGAACAGCGGGACCGCAATCGTGTCCGCTCGCTGCTCGCTCTCCCGGACTTCGCGGTCACCGAGGCCCATGACGGAGAGGAGGGTCTGACCGCCTTCGGAGCCGGACAGTTCGACGTCGTGCTCCTGGGCGGGAAGCTCCCGCGCATGCAGAGCGCCGACGTCATCCGAGCGATCCGGAACAAGGGGGGGCTCGAGACGCCCCCGATCCTGCTGCTCCCGCTCGGCTACACCGGCTCCAACACGAAGGCGGACGCCCAGAAGATCGGTGCGTTCGAGATCGTGCCGAAACCGTTCACCGACGGGGGGATCGTGGACGCAGTCCGGGCCGCCCTGGACGCCACCGACCGGGAGGCGAAGACTGCCCGCGTGCCGACGGGGTCGCTGACGTCGAACGACATCTTTTCCGACCTGCTGGAAGAACTCGGTCGCGAAGCCGACGTCGTGACACGACCGGCCGCGAAGGCGACTCCGCCGCCTGCTCCGCCGAGCCGGGTCTCCGACGAGGTCGAGCGCCGGCTCCGGGACACGCTCTCCGGCGTGACCACGCCGACGCGCCCTGCGGCTCCACCCGCGCCCGCCTCCCGCAAGCCGGCCTCCGACGACCTCGACCGAATGATCTCGGAGACGTTGCGAATCCCGGTTCAGCGCCAGAAGGCGGCGCCGGGAGCGGCCGTCCGGGCGGAGTCCACCCCCGCGACGCCGGTGCGCGCCGACTCCACCCCGAGCGGCTCGCGCCGGGCGGAGCCGCGGGAGGCCGTCGCGCCGGAGGGTCCGGATCGCTTCGGCCAGTACGAGCTCCTCGAGAAGATCGCCAGCGGTGGGATGGCGGAAGTCTTCCGCGCCCGGCGGACCGGGGTGGAGGGATTCCAGAAGATCGTCGCCATCAAGAAGATCCTGCCGCACATCGCGGACAACGACGAATTCATCACGATGTTCGCCGACGAGGCGAAGCTCGCCGCCGCAGCTGAATCACCCGAACATCGTCCAGATCTACGACCTCGGCAGGATCCAGGCGGGCGGCTACTTCATCGCCATGGAGTACGTCGAGGGAACGGACCTGCGATCGATCCTGGCCGCGGGCCGGCAGGCGGGTCGCCGATGCCGGTTCCGCTCGCCGTGTACGTCGCGTGCAAGGTCGCCTCGGCGCTCGACTACGCGCACCGCCGCCGCGATGCGCGCGGAGAAGAGCTCCACATCGTCCACCGCGACGTGTCGCCGCAGAACATCCTGATTTCGCACGAAGGGGAGATCAAGCTCTGCGACTTCGGCATCGCGAAGGCCGACCGCAAGGTGTCGCAGACCGAGAGCGGCGCGCTCAAGGGAAAGCTGCAGTACATGTCGCCCGAGCAGGCGTGGGGCAAGCCCATCGATCAGCGGAGCGACCTCTTCTCTCTCGGAGTCCGTCCTTCACGAGATGCTGACGGGAGAGCGTCTCTTCCGCGGCAGCACCGACATGGTGGTGCTCGAGCTCGTCCGGAAGGCGGACGTGGCCGCGCCCTCCCAGGCCAATCCGGACGTGTCCCCGGCCCTCGATGCCGTCGTCCGGAAGGCGCTCGCTCGGGAGCCCGACGCGCGTTACGCGACGGACTCCGAGATGCTGCGAGACCTGGAGTCGATCCTCTACTCGTTCTCGCCCGCGCCGGGAAGCGCGGACGTCGCGATCTACCTGAACCGCCTCCGGGAGTCCGAAGTCGCCGCTACGGAGTCCCGCCCGGTGGAGCCGGCGTTCGTGGCAACGCCCACACCGGTTCTCGCCGCTGTTCCGGCAGCACCGGCAATCCCGGCCGCGCCGCGTCCGTCGCCGCCCTCCGCTGCGCCTCCCGCGGTCGTCGCGGCGGCTGCCGAGACACCGCCGCCCGACGCCGTCCCCGAGCGCGCGGGCAGCGCGGAAGTCTTCGGATCCTTCTCGGCGTCGCGGATGGAGTCGGATCGGAAGAATCGCACCCCGCTGTACCTCGGGATGGCCGCGATCCTCTTGATCGGCGGGATCCTCGCCTTCGTTCTCTCGCGCCGCAGCCCCGAGGCCGCGCCGGCGGCAGCTCCGACCCCCGCTCCGGCCGTCGCGGAAGCGCCCGCGTCGGCCAGCCTCACGCCGCTCGCCTCCATTCCGACGCCCGCGGCTCCGGATCCGAAGGCGATCCAGCAGGAGGTGCAGCGAGGCCTGGAGGCCAGGAGGCAGGCGGCGTTGAGGGAGCAGCAGAAGGCGGCGGCTCTGGCGGGAGCGCTCCCGGTCGCTAC
The DNA here is from genome assembly GCA_963765835.1 of uncultured Acidobacteriota bacterium. GTDB lineage: Bacteria > Acidobacteriota > Thermoanaerobaculia > UBA5066 > Gp7-AA6 > Gp7-AA6. Next base: position 404,895 of record CAVXYF010000016.1, read on the forward strand.
TCCGCGTCGCGCGCCGCTGGAAGCTCCGGTCGCGAACACGCTCTCGGCTCCGCCTCCGCCGCTTCCCACGGCTGCACCGGAGCCCACCGAGGTCGCCGTCGCGGTGGAGCCGGTGCCCCGCGATGCGCCGGTCGAGGCCCCTCCCGTCGAGGAGCCGTCTCCCGCTCCGCGGGAGGCTCCGGCTCCCCCGGCGCGCGTCGCCGCGCCGCCGCCCGAGGCCGAGACCGCGCGCGGAGACCTGGTGGGTCCGGGCCCCGGCGTCGTGGAGCCGGCGCTGCTCGCTCCGCCCCGCATCGTCTATCCGCCTATGGCGCGGCAGCAGCGAGTCGCGGGCCAGGTCGTGGTGCTCGTTCTCGTCAACGAGAACGGAGGCGTCGCGGACGCGCGGGTGCAGAGGGGCATCGGGGGAAGGAGCGGAATCGACGGGATCGTGCTCGACGCGGTGCGAAGCACGCGATTCCGCGCCGCGACGAAGAAGGGTATCCCCGTAAAAATGTGGCGTACCGTGGTTGTGGACGTCAAGCCATGAAGACAGTCACTCCCGGTGGAGCCCTCCGAGAGGTACGATGAGGCGCTTGCGAGCAGGAGGAAGAAGCGAATGAGTCTGTCTCCGGATCAAAAGAAATTCTACGAACACACCCTCGAGGTGACGCGACAGGAGATCAGCGACGCCGAGACCGAGATCCAGGCGGAGCTGGCGAAGGTCAAGGACCGCCTCGCGGAGCTGCAGAACGCACAGAAGGCGGCGAGGCAGATGTACGACGCCGCGTGCATGCGCCTGGGCATTCCGAACGACCTCGAAGAGGCCGAATCGCACGGCTGACCCGCGACTCGCGGCTCGTCCGACCTGAGCTCCCGGCAGCTCGTCGCCCCGGACTCGTCCTCTCCCTCGCGGCGCTGGCAGTCGGGCTCGCCTGCCGGGCCGAGTCCCACGCCCCCCGGTCGGCCGCTGACTCCGCGACACCGCGCCGGATCGTCGCGCTCGCCCCGAACCTGACCGAGATCGTCTTCGCCCTCGGCGCGGGCGGCGCGCTCGTGGGCGTTTCGGACTATTCCGACTACCCGGCGGCCGCGCGAGCGATTCCTCGCGTCGGCGGCCTCGAGGTCAGCGCCGAGAAGGTCGCTTCGCTCCGCCCGGACCTCGTGCTGGCGACCAGGGAGGGCAACGCGCGCGGGCCGGTCTCCGCTCTCGCCGCGGCCGGAGTGCGGGTCCTCACTGTCCCGACGGGGTCGCTCGACGCGGTGCTGGAGAGCATCCGACTCTGCGGCGACGCGCTCGGGCGGCGCGAAGCCGCAGTCCGGCTGGTCGATTCGCTCGCGCGGCGGCGCGCCGAGGTCCGCGAGAAGACCGCCGATCGGCCGCGACCGAAGGTGATTCTGCTCGTCTGGCCGGATCCGCCGCAGGCCGCGGGTGGGGGGACCTTTCTCGACGACGTGCTCGCCGACGCCGGTGCGGAGAACCTCCTCCGCGCGCGACCCGGCTGGCCGGTCGTGTCGGAGGAGTACCTGACGACGGCGCCGATCGAGGTCCTCGTGCTTCCGGCCTCGCCCGAAAACCGGCCCGCCTTCGAGCGGTCGCTGTCGGGCGGAGCGCTCTCGCGCGGCGCCGCTCACCGGGCGCGCGTCGTCTGGATGGACGAAGCCGCACTCACGCGGCCGGGGCCGCGGGTCTTCGACGCGCTCGAGGATCTCGCGGCGGCGTTGCACCCGAACGCGGCGCGGGTCTCTCCGTGAGACGGCGGGGCCTCGCCGCGGGCCTCGCGGGCGCGGGCATCCTGCTCGGGTGAGCGTTCTCGTCGGGCTGTCGGTCGGAGGCGTCCGGCTCTCGCTTCCGGACCTTCTCTCCGGCGCCGGGGAGGCCGGGGAGACGGCGCGGCTGGTCGCCTCGCTGCGGGCGCCCCGCGTCCTGCTGGCGGCGCTGGTCGGCGGTTGCCTGGCGCTGGCCGGCGCCGCCCTCCAGGCCCTGCTCAAGAACCCGCTCGCGGATCCGTTCCTGCTGGGAACGTCGGGGGGCGCCGCGACCGGGGCGGCTCTCGCCGCCCTCGCCGGATTCTCGCCCCTCGTTTCCCCGGCGGCTTCCTTCGCGGGAGCGGTCGCGTCTTCGGTGACGGTCGCCGCGCTCGCGCGCCGTGGCGGCCGGCTCGACCTCCAGAGGCTGCTCCTCGCCGGGCTCATCGCCAACGCCTTTTTTTCGGCGGTTCTCCTCGGGGTCTTCTCGGTCGCGTCGGGGCAGACCGCCCGCACGATGCTCTTCTGGATGATGGGGAGCCTCGCCGACGCGACCCCCGGAAAGGTGCTCGCTCTCGCGCCCTACGCGGCGGCGGGCTTCGCGGTCCTCCTCGCGTTCGCGGCGCGCCTGAACCTGTTCGCGGTGGGCGAGGAAAACGCGGCGGCTCTCGGCGTCGACGTCGAGCGCTCCAAGCGGATCGTCTTCCTCGCGGCGTCGCTCCTCACGGGCGCGGCGGTCGCCTTCGCCGGCATCATCGGGTTCGTCGGCCTCCTGGTCCCGCACGCCGTCCGCGCCGCCGTGGGGAACGACCAGCGGGCGCTGCTCCCTGTGTCCGCCGTGGCCGGCGCGGCGCTCCTGGTCGCGGCCGACGCCGTTTCCCGCGCCGCCTTCTCGCCGGCGGAGCTTCCGGTGGGAGCCGTGACCGCCGCGATCGGCGCGCCGGTCTTCGCCTGGCTTCTGCTCAAGAATCCATGACGGCGTTCGTGGAGGCGCGCGGGCTGACTGCTTCCTACGGAGCGACGCGGGCGCTCGACGGGCTGGACGCCGTCATCCGCCGCGGCGAAGTCCTCGCGCTGCTCGGCGAGAACGGATCGGGCAAGTCCACCTTCCTCCGCGTGGTCGCGCGGATCGTCACGCCCGACGGCGGAGAGGTCCTCTTCGAGGGATTGCCTCTCGCGACGCTCGCGCGGCGCGAGACCGCGCGTCGAACCGCCTACCTGCCCCAGGCGTCGGATCTCGTGTTTCCGATCCGCTGCCTCGACCTGGTCCTCCAGGGGCGGGCCCCGCACGCTCGCGGGTTTTCGGCCGACTCGCCTGCCGATCGCGAACGCGCGCTCGCCGCCATGAGGGCCTGCGACGTCGAAGACCTCGCGGAGCGGGACGCGTCCGCGATTTCGGGGGGCGAGAAGCGCCGCGTCTTCCTGGCGCGCGCGCTCGCCCAGGAGGCCGAGCTCTGGCTGCTCGACGAGCCGACCGCGGGGCTCGATCCGCGGCACCGGCTCGACTTTCTCGAGCTGCTCGCGCGGGTCCACCGGGAGCGGGGGACGACCGTGGTCCTCGTGACGCACGAAATCGACCTGGCCTCCGACGTCGCCGACCGGATCGTGCTCCTTCGCGCCGGGCGGGCCCTGGCCTCCGGTGTTCCCGACGAGACTCTGACCCCGGAGCTGCTCCGGCGGGCGTTCGGGGTCGAGAGCCGGGTCGAGACCGACGGCCGCGGCAAGCGGCGGGTCGTGCCGTACGCGGCGGCCCCAAGGGAGTCGCGGGGTCTGATCCCGGAGGGGTCAGATCCCGCAGCCTGAGTGTCTCCGGATAGAGCTGTTACCATTCGCGGCTTCCATGTGGTTCAAGAAAGACCGCGCTCCGAAGGAGCCCCGGGAGAAGCGCAGCAAGGTTCCGGAGGGCCTCTGGGTCAAGTGCGACAGCTGCCGGGAGATCCTCTACAACAAAGAGCTCGCGCGGAACTTCAAGATCTGCACGAAGTGCGGCTACCACTTCCGACTGTCCGCTCCGGAGCGCCTCGCGATGCTCTTCGACGACGGCCGGTACCTGGAGCATGACGGCGACCTCCGCTCGGTCGATCCCCTGAAGTTCCGGGACTCCAAGCGCTACCGCGACCGTTTGAAGATCGCGGAGGAGAACGTGGGTGGCTCGGATGGCGTCCTCGTCGCCTCCGGCACGGTCGGCGGGATCCCGGTCGTCATCGCCGCCATGGAGTTCTTCTTCATGGGCGGCTCGATGGGCTCGGTCGTGGGCGAGAAGGTCACGCGCGCTGCGGAGAGAGCCGTCACCGAGAGGAAGCCGCTCATCATCGTGTCCACGTCGGGAGGGGCCCGCATGCAGGAGGGAATCCTGTCCCTCATGCAGATGGCGAAGATCTCCGCGGCGCTCGCGCGTCTCTCGGAGAGCCGCATCCCGTTCGTGTCCGTGATGACGGACCCCACGACCGGCGGAGTCACCGCTTCGTACGCGATGCTGGGAGACGTCAACGTCGCCGAGCCGAACGCGCTCATCGGATTTGCGGGACCCCGCGTGATCGAGCAGACCATCCGGCAGACGCTTCCGGAAGGGTTCCAGCGTTCCGAGTTCCTGCTCGAGCACGGCATGCTCGACTTCATCGTCGACCGCTCCGAGATGAAGGAGACGCTCGTGCGGTGCCTGGATCTCCTCTGGAAGGCGGCTTGATCGCGTAGAGAAAACGACGACGACGCGTTTTCCCCACCTGTCCCGCCTCGAGACCCTCGCTCCCCGCGGCATGAAGCTCGGCCTCGCCGCGATCGACGCGGTCTGCGAGCGGCTCGGCGGCCCCGAGCGGAAAGTGCCGTCCGTGCTCGTCGCCGGGACCAACGGAAAGGGTTCCGCCGCGGCGACCCTGTCGGCCATCGCGCGGTCCGGCGGAGTCCGGGCGGGTCTCTACACGTCGCCCCACCTCGCGCGTGTCGGCGAACGGATCCGGGTCGGTGACGCCGACGTCTCCGACGGCGAGCTCGACGCGGCGCTCGAGCCCGTCTTTCGCGCGTCCGACGGCGAGCCGGTCGTCCCGCTGACCTACTTCGAAGCCCTGACCGCCGCGGCGTTCGTGACCTTCGCGGAGCAGAACCTGGACCTCTCGATCCTGGAGGTCGGCCTGGGAGGCCGCTACGACGCGACGAACGTCGCGCCCGCGAGCCTCTCGGTCGTGACGTCGATCGGCCTCGACCACACGGAGGAGCTGGGCGGGACACTCGCCGCGATTGCCCGCGAGAAAGCCGGAATCTTCCGGGCGGGGCGGCCGGCCTTGATCGGACCGCGCGAAGAGGAGTCGAGGGACGCCCTCGTGCGCGCGGCGCGGGAGTGTGGCGCCCTGACCCACCTGGCCGCGGACGAGGTCCGCGTCTCCGGCGTCGCGACCGGTCCGGACGGCACTCGCTTCTCGGTGGAGACTCCGGGCGGCCGCTCGGATCTCGCCACGCCCCTGCCCGGCCGGCACCAGGCGGACAACGTCGCTCTCGCGGTCCGCGCAGCGGAGCTCCTCTCCGGCGACTACCCGGGTCTCGGACGCGACGCGATTTCCGCGGGCGTGGCGTCGACCCGGTGGCCCGGCCGGCTGGAGAAGATGTCGCTCCGGGGCCGGACCGTCCTCCTCGACGGCTGTCACAACCCGCAGGCGGCGCTGGCGCTCCGGAATTTTCTGGACGATGCCGGCCTCGCGGGGCGCGCGCGACTCGTCTTCGGCGCGATGGCCGACAAGGACGTCGAGGCTATGGCGGCGACGCTCTTCCCGGCGTTCGCCTCCGTTCGCGTCGTCGCGGCCCCGTCCGCGCGCGCGGCCACGGCGGAGGAGCTCCGGCGGCGAACGGCAGGCGTCCGGTCCGACGCAGTTCCCGTCGACAGCCTCGAAGCGGCGCTCCGCGCGCTCGCAGCCGATCCGGATCCGACCCCTATAATCGTGGCGGGCTCGCTCTACTTGGTTGGTGAAGCCCGCATCCTGCTCGTTTCCGGACGGCTCGAGGACGAATGACTCTCACCACACCGACCTTCACACGCGAATACTTCGAGAAGCTCGAAGACGAGCGGCTGGCGATCTACGCCGCCCGGAGCTCGCGCGCGACGCGGCCCCGCGGGCCGCTCCCGGACCACGAGGAGGACTTCCGCACGCAGTATGTCCGCGACCGCGACCGGATCATCCACTCGAGGGCCTTCCGGAGGCTGAAGCACAAGACGCAGGTCTTCATTCCGTACGAGGGGGACCACTTCCGTACCCGGCTGACGCACACGATCGAGGTCTCGCAGATCGCCCGGAGCGTCGCGCGCGCCCTCGGGCTGAACGAGGACCTCACGGAGGCCATCGCCCTGGGTCACGACCTGGGGCACACGCCGTTCGGACACTCCGGGGAGAACGTCCTCGACGACCTGCTCGCGAAGAGCCACCCCGAAGCCGGGAGGTTCAAGCACAACTACCAGTCGGTCCGCGTCGTAGACCGCCTGGAGAGGCGGTACACCGAGCCGGGGCTGAATCTCACGAACGACGTCCGCGAAGGGATCTTCAAGCACACGACTTGGCGGCGGGACTTCCCCTTCCCGCTCGACTTCGTCGAGGGCCTCCGCTTCGAGTCCGCAGGAACGCTCGAGGCCCAGGTGGTCAACTGGTCCGACGAGATCGCGCAACAGGCCCACGACCTCGAGGATGGAATTGAGCTCGCGGGGGAGGCTGCGATCGAGGCGCTCGCCGTCTCCCGGCTCGCGCGGGCGGCGCGGGGCGGCGGCGGCGACACGACGGTGCGCCGGGCGTCGCTCATCCGAGGAATGATCGCGACGCTCCACGCACGACCTCGTCGGCGCGTCGCGGGCCCGGATCGAGAAGTGGATCGACGCGAACGGGATCACGACGCCCGACGAGTTGCGGGCCGGCCGCCCGATGCCGGGAGACCTCGTCGGATTTTCGGAGGAGGGCAAGCGCCTGTACGCAGAGCTGCGGCGTTTCGTGTACCGCCACGTCATCCACTCCTTTCCGGTGTCCCGCCACGATGGCCGGGCGCGGCGCGTCGTGGCCACCCTCTTCAACGCCTACGCCGAGAACCCCCGGCTCCTGCCGGACTCCGTGCTCGAGGTGCTTCAACGCGAGCTCGGCATCCCACTCCTCCGCGAGATCACGCTGCCGGAGGTGCCCGAAGAGATCGAGCGCAATTACCGTCCGCGGCCCGAGTTCTACCGTGCCATCGCCGACCACATCGCCGGCATGACCGACAGCTACTGCATCTCGGAGTATCGGGAGCTCGTCGTAGACTCTCCGTCGTGAGCTCGTACCTCTCGACGGATTCCCCGGCTGCCTTTCTCGACCGGGACCTCGACGTCGTGGATCCGGACGTCGCCGGCTGGATCCGGAAAGAGGAGCAGCGGCAGAACGAGGGCCTCGAGCTGATCGCATCGGAGAACTTCGTCTCGCGCGCGGTGAGGGAAGCCCAGGGTTCCGTCCTCACGAACAAGTACGCCGAGGGCTACCCCGGGCGGCGCTACTACGGCGGCTGCGAGTTCGTCGACAAGATCGAGTCGCTTGCGATCGAGCGCGTCAAGAAGCTCTTCGGGGCGGACCACGCCAACGTGCAGCCGCACTCCGGGTCGCAGGCGAACATGTCGGTCTACATCACGGTGTTGAAGCCGGGCGACACGATCCTCGGAATGAACCTGTCGCACGGCGGGCACCTGACGCACGGGCACCCGCTGTCGTTTTCGGGCAAGGAATACAACGTCGTTGCCTACGGAGTCCGGCGCGAGGACGAGCGGATCGACTACGAGCAACTCGCGGCGGTCGCGCGGGAGCACCGCCCCGGGATGATCATCGCCGGCGCGTCCGCCTATCCGCGCGAGATCGACTTCCGGCGATTCGCCGAGGTCGCCGAGGAGGTCGGCGCGGTTCTCATGGTCGACATCGCGCACATCGCTGGCCTCATCATCGCCGGCCTGCACGGCTCGCCCGTCCCGCACGCTCCGTTCGTCACGTCCACGACCCACAAGACGCTCCGCGGCCCCCGGGGGGGCTTCGTCCTTTGCCGAGCGGATCGGGCGAAGGACCTGGACCGGAACGTCTTTCCGGGCGTGCAGGGCGGTCCCCTCGAACACGTCATCGCGGCCAAGGCCGTGGCTTTCGCGGAGGCCGCCACTCCCGAGTTCGCGGACTACCAGCGCCGTGTGGTCGGGAACGCGCGCTCCCTCGCGGCGCGGCTCACCGCGCGCGGATTCCGCCTCGTGTCGGGGGGGACCGACAACCACCTCATGCTCGTCGACGTGGGCGCCGCCGGCCTCTCCGGCAAGGAAGCCGAGAAGATGCTGGAGAGCGTCGGACTCACCGTGAACAAGAACACCATCCCGTTCGACACGCGGCCTCCGCTCGTCGCGTCCGGGATCCGGATCGGCACGCCCGCCATCACGACCCGCGGGATGGGGGAGGCCGAGATGGACACCATCGGCGACGCGATTGCCCGGACCCTCGAATCGCGCGGCGACCCGGCCGTGGCTGACGAGGTCCGCCGGACGGTCGCGGAGCTCTGCGCCGCGTTTCCGCTCCCGGTGTGAGGGCGCGGCGGCTCGCGGCTCTCGCCGCGGCGACGCTCCTTCTCGTTCTCTTCCTCCTCCAGAACCGGCCGGCCGAGCTTCGCCGGCGCATCGACTTCCTCCGGCACACCGCAACGAAGGAGCCCGCCGTGCGGCGCCTCGCGGGCTCCGGCGCGGCGTTTGATCGGGCTTACTTCACCTTCCTGGAGTCGGTGCGGCGCCGCCTCCCGCCGGGCACTCGGGGCGTGGCGATCTTCCGGGACCCGCCCACGAAGCCGGCCCTCTACCTCGCGTCCTACGTGCTCGCGCCGGTTCCGGTGGTGCTCGCGCCCCGCCAGGTGCCGCCTCGCTGGATCGCCGCGGTCTACGGCGGGGCGCCCCCGGCGGGATGGCGCGTCCTCGCGACCGTCCCGGGCGGCGCCGTCGTCGCTCCGCCGTGACCGGACTCGCGCTCTCGCTGCTCTCGGTCGCGGCGATCCTGGCTGCAGCCGGAACTGTCGGATTCTCCCTGGCGGGCGCCCTCGTGCCGCGCGGCCCGGCGTGGCGGGCGGAGCGGATCTCGTGGGGTTTCGCCGCAGGACTCGCCCTCCTGGCGGCCTCCGTCGCGCTGGCTTTTTCGCTCCACGCCACGCCCGGCTGGCTCTGGTTCCTGGTCCTCGCCGCGATCGTCGGGCTGCCCGCCCGGCTCTTCCGGTTCCGGGATCGCGGCGCGGAAATCGCCATCGCGGGGACGTCGGAGGACGAACGCCGCGCCGCCGCGGCTCTCTTCGCCATCGTCGTCCTGGGCCTGGCTCTCTACCTCCTCCGGGCCCTGACCGAGCCGATGTGGGCCAACGACTACCTGGCGATCTGGGGGTTCAAGGGGAAAACGTTCTTCGCCGAGCGGGAGATCCCGGACCGGCTCTTCCGGTGGCTCTCGCTGTCCTTCTCGCACCCGGAGTACCCCATTGGACTGCCGCTGCTCTACGCCGGAATTTCGTTCCTCCTCGGCCGGTGGGACGACCACGCAATGGCTCTCCTGTTTCCGTTCTTCCAGGTCGCCACGCTGCTCGTCCTTTACGGCTGGCTCCGACGGCGCGGCGCCGGCCGCCCCCTCGCTCTCGCGTCGGTGGCGCTGCTCAGCCAGTTCGAGCCGCTGTACCGCGCCTTCACGACGGGGATGGCGGAGGTGCCGATCTCCTTCGGCGTGCTGCTGCTCGGAATGTCTCTCGCTGACCGGATCGAGCGGACGGACCGCGGCGCGTCGCGGCGGCTGGCGCTGGCGGCGCTCATTTGCACGGCCACGAAGAACGAGGGCCTCTACTTCGTGGCCGCCGCGTTTCTCGTCGCCTCGCTGTCCCTCTTTTCGCGGCGGGGATTCGGGGCCCGAGCCGCTGCGATCCTGGCGCTCCCGGCGGCCCTCGTCATCGCCGCCCACCGGTTGATCCGCGGGAGCCTTCCCCTTCGAGACTTCGACTTCTCGCTCCTGTGGAAGCCGGCGGAGCTATTTCCGAGAATCGGAGAGAGCGTCGCGAGCGCCGTGCGGGGAACGCCTCCCGCCGCGTGGCTCGGCCTGGCGGCGCTCGTCGCCCTCATCGTCGCGGGGCGGCCGTCTCCCGCCGGCAGCGCCCTCCTTGCGCTCGCCGCGTGCGGTTTCGCGGCCTACCTGTTTCTCCCCGCCCTCGCGGTGGAAGGTCCGGCGTGGCTCGTCGAAACCGCGTTCTACCGGACGAGCGCGGCGCTCGCGCCCCTCGTCGCGACAGGGATAGCGGTCAGGCTGGTGCCGGTGTTCGGGACACGGGACCCGGGACAGGGGACACGAAGCTCCTAGCGCTTTTCTCCCTCCGTGTTCCGTGTTTCGTGTTCCGTGTTCCGGCCACGATGGATCCACCGGATCCGAACGAGATCTCTCAGCATCCGCACCGAGTCCCTCACCACGGAGACCTTGGACTCGGGGGAGTTGAACCAGAGGACGGGGACCTCCGCGATCTCGATTCCCCGCTTTCGTGCGAGGTAGAGAATTTCGACGTCGTAGGCGAATCGGTCGATCCGCGCATCCGCGAAGAGGCTTCGCGCAACGTCGCCGCGAAAGAGCTTGAAGCCGCACTGGGTGTCGTGAATGCCGCGGACCGCGAGGGTCCGGACGAAGCCGTTGAAGATCTTTCCCATGAACTGGCGGTAGAAGGGTTGCCGCTGCCGGACGAGATCCTCGTCCAGGGCGCGCGAGCCGATCGCCACGGGGCGCGACGGCAGTCGTTCGGCGAGCTTGACCCACTCGGTCAGCGGAGTCGAGAGGTCCGTATCCGACACGAGGACCGGGTCGCCGGTCGAGGCGAGCACGCCCGTCCGGATCGCGGCTCCCTTACCGCGGTTGGCTTCGTGGCGCAGGATCTCGACCGGCAGGCCCTCGGCGAGCGCCGCGCGGCGGGCGATGTCCGCCGTTCCATCGGTGGAGCCGTCGTCCACGACGATCACCTCCCAGTCCCAGCCTCCCGGTTTCGACCGGCGCCAGGCCGAGATCGCGGCGATGGCGCGCTCAATGCGCCCGCGCTCGTCGAACGCGGGCACGACGAGCGATGCCTTGCCGCCCGGCGTGCCGCCGCTCAACTCCGGACGGCCTCGAAGACGAACTGGTATCCGAACAGGGTCGGCCAAGCGCGCGCCGTCGCCTGAGCGAAGGCCCGCGTCGGCGCCGCGAGGGCGGCGTGGGAGAGGGAAGGGAGGGCGAGCTCATACGGCATGGCCGTCGGCTCGACGGACGTCACGCGAAACCCGGAGTTCGTGAGGAGGTGCCGCGCGCTCGAGCGCGTGTAGAAGGAGAGGTGCGACCGGTCGAGGATTCCCCGCTCGGTGTAGCGGAAGCGCCCGAAGAGGAGCGCCGCGCGGATGGAGACGTTCGCGATGTTCGGGATCGAGGCGAGCAGGATTCCCTCCGGGTGCAGCCAGTGGTGGATGCGCGCCAGCAGGGCCTCGGGGTTCGCGAGGTGCTCGAGCACGTCCGCGCAGACGACAACGTCGAACGGCTGCTCCCACTCGCCGGCGTGCCGCGCGTCCACGGTGCGCCAGTCGTCATATCCCTCGCGGGCGGAAGCCGGCAGGGAGCGGTCGGGCTCGACCCCCGCGAGGTAGCTGCACCGGCTCCGCACGGCACGGCCCAGGTGACCGCCGGCGGCGCCGAGGTCGAGGAGACGAATTCCGGCGGGCATGCGGGCAATGCGCCGGCGCAGCCGGTCGTGCGAGGAGCCTGGAATCTCCTTCCAGACGTACTTTTCGGCGTGCGGCGTCGCTTCGCCGACGTCGTCAGACAACGAAACGCTGGGCGATCGGATAGCGCCGCCCCTCCCCGAATGCTTTTGCCGTCACCTTCGGACCGGGGGGCATCTGCCGGCGCTTGTACTCGTTCCGGTCCACGAGCCGCGCCACGTCCCGGGCGACCTCGAGGGACACGCCTGCCCGCCGCGCGGCGAGGTCGACCGGCAGGGAGAAGTCGACGAGCGCCTCGATCAGGGGATCGAGCTGCGAGTAGGGCGGAAGGGAGTCGCTGTCTTTCTGGTTCGGTCGGAGCTCCGCCGACGGTTCCTTGGCGAGGGTCGCGGCGGGAATCTTCTCCCGGTCCCGGTTGATCTCCCGCGCGAGCTCGTACACGAGTGTCTTCGGAATGTCGGATATCAGGGCATAGCCGCCGGCCATGTCGCCATACAGCGTGCAGTAGCCGACGGCGATTTCGGACTTGTTACCCGTGGAGAGGACGAGATACCCGAACCGGTTCGAGAGCGCCATGAGGAGCGCGCCGCGGATCCGCGCCTGGAGATTCTCCTCGGCCGCCATGCAGTCCCCGGGGCCGAAGGACGGGGCGAGCACGCGGCGGTAAGCCTCAAACACCGAGCCGATCGGGATTTCCGCGAACCGGATGCCGAGTCGCTTCGCGAGGTCTCGAGCGTCCCGCAGGCTGCCCTTCGAGGAGTACGGTCCGGGCATCGCGACCCCGAGGACCTTCTGCGAGCCCAGCGCTTCCGCGGCGAGCGCGGCGGTGACCGCCGAGTCGATTCCGCCCGAGAGTCCGAGCACCGCCTCGAAGAAGCCGCACTTCGCGGCGTAGTCCGAGAGGGCGAGAACCACGGCCTTGCGGAGCCCTCCGACCTCACTGTCTTCCCGGTTCTTCGGACCCTTCCCGCCCGGAAGGTCGATCGTCCAGAAGTCTTCCTCGAAGGCCCGGCTCTGGCCGACGAGCCGCCCCTTCCCGTCGAAGGCCGACGAGACGCCGTCGAACACGAGCCCGTCGTTGCCGCCCACCAGGTTGCAGCTGACGAGGGGAACGCCCGTCCGCCGCGCGATCTGCGCCATCATGCGCCGCCTCAGCCGGTCTTTCCCGAGCGTGTACGGGGAGGCCGAGATGTTCGCGTGCAGGTCGAGCTTGAGCGGCGCCAGGTCCGCGACCGGGTCGTGCGGATAAAGGGGCCGTTTCCAGAAGGTCTTGTCGTTCCAGATGTCTTCGCAGATCGTCACGCCCACGCGCATTCCCTTGATCCGCAGCACGAGGGGCCGCTTCCGGCCCGGCTCGAAATAGCGCCCCTCGTCGAAAACGTCGTACGTCGGCAGGAGGCGCTTGTGGTACTCGCCGATACGCCGTCCGCCGCGCGCGGCGACAGCGGCGTTGAACACCGACCGGCCGGTTCCCGCCCGGTTGCGGAGCGGAACGCCGTAGAGCCACACCGCGGATCCGGCCTCGCGGGCGACCCGGGCGGAGGCGCGCTCGGCCGCGGTCCGGAACGACCGCCGGTCCAGGAGGTCCTTCGGGGGATACCCGGACAGCGCGAGCTCCGGAAAGAGGACGAGGTCCGCGCCCTCCTTCTCCGCGCGCCGGCCGAACGCGACGATCTTTTCGGAGTTGCCGGAGAAGTCTCCGACGGTGGTGTCGATCTGCGCGACGGCGACGCGCAACGAGCGATCCGTCAAACGTCCCGGGCCAGGGTCCGGCCCGACAGCCGGTCGGCAGGGGTCGGCGCCTCGGGATCTCGCGCCGTGAAGAAGAGCGGCAGACCCACGGCCGCCACGGTCGCTAGCGTTCCGGCCCAACGCCGGACGGCCGCGGTCGCTGTCAGGCGGCGGCCCGTCCCGTCGTCCTGCGCGGTCAGGCCCGCGAGCGCCATCCCGACGGTCCGCCCGAAGAGCACGAGCGGCAGGACGACGACGAAGAAGGAGACGTACAGCACGAAAGCGGACGCCCAGCCGAGCCCCGCGAAACCGGGCGTTCGGCCGCGCGCGGCGTAGGCCCCCAGCAGCGCGGTGAGAACGAGAAGGATGGAGAGGGCGGCGTCCGCGGCGGTTCCAATTGCGCGGTCCGGCAGCAAACTGACGCCCGAGGCCTGCGGACGCGGGGCGGAGGGCGCCGGGGCAGCCAGGTCGGCGGGCTCGGCTCGGAGCGGGAAGTCGGTGAGCGGATCCGCTGCGCGATCGTTCTCGCCGGACTCGGGGGTGTCGCCGTCGGAGGGAGGAGTCACGGGCGCGGCGAGATGTAGCGCACGTAGATGCGGCCGAGCAAGTCGAGGTCGCCACTCTTGTAGCGCTCGGCAAACTGGCGGTGCCGCGCGGCTTCGGTGTCCTGCGGGTCGAGCGCGAGCGCTTCGCCGAAGGACTCCCGGGCCTTGTCGTTCAGCCCGTTCTGAAGCTGGGCGACCCCCTGGTTGAAGTACGAGCGCAGGAGGTAGGACCGCGCGTCCTGGTTGTCGCGCTGGGCCTGGTGGATTCTCCAGAGCATCGGTATCGCGCTCTCGTACTCCCCCTCGTTGTAGAGCTTCACGGCGGGAGTGAGCTCCGTGACCCTCTCTGAGGCCGCCGCCATCTCCTGGCCGAACGTCGGGTCGCCGCGAAACGCTGGCTCCGCGAGACTGAAGTCCTTCAGCGCGTCGATGTACCGTTTCTCGCGGAGGGCCCTCTCCGCTTCGGCGCGCCGGGCCGCCGCATCGGGGCGGCCATCCTGTGATTCGGCGGGCGCGGCGGGGGCGGCGGGAGCAGACCCGCCCGCGTCGGATTGCGGTCCCAGCGAAGCCAGCAGTTTCTGCGCGTTGGCGTAGTCCGGACTGCTCGGCGGGATGCGGCGCAGCTCGGCGGTCGTCTCCGCGATCTTTCCCTCGCGGAAGAGCTCGGTCGCGCGCGCCAGCGAGGGACCGGATTCGGACGGGGGCGGCTCGGTTTTCGCGGGGGTGCGGGTCAGGAAGAACACTGCCCCGGCCAGGATTGCCACGGCGACCGCCGCGATGATCGCGATGCGCGGATTCACCTTCAGGCCGGCCCGGCGGGGCGTGTCGGGCACGTCTTTCGGAGTCTCGACGCGGGAGGACGGAGTGGCGGTCCAGGAACGCCGGCCCGGAGGGCCCGACTGATCCATCTCCTCGGCGAGGACGTCGCCCGCAGGGGTCATCGCCGAGAGATCGTGGGGGGAGGGAGGCTGCGTCAGGCGGGGGGAGGCCGGACCGGGCGGGGAGGGCAGGGGAAACTGCGCGAGCGGCAGATCCGCCTCGACGTGCGGCGGCGCGGCGGGTCCCCCGCGCGCGTCCTTCTCCTGCCCCTCCTCGAGCGCGGCGATCCGCCGGCTTTCGGACATTTCCCGGCGCGCATCCTCGATCCGCGCGACTGCTTCGGCGTTGTCGATGTCGATCAGGAAAATCCGGGACCAGATCTCGATCGCCTGCTGCTGGTCGCCCGCGGCTCGCGCCTCGTCGCCCTGCCGGAGGAGGACTGCGATCTGCTCCTCGGGCGGCGTACCGAGGTCGTCGAAGGGACTTTCAAATCCGGCTTCGAAGGGCAGGTCGGAACCGGGAGGCGCCAGGTCCGACGCTGGCGCGTCCAGAGAAAGCGAGTCGAGGGAAAGCGAGTCGAGGGAGAGCGAGTCGAAACCTTCACCGGCAGGGGGAGAGGCCATCGAGGTCTCCCCGGAAGGCCGGGGCGCGGTCGCCGGCGCGGCGGGGGGAGGCTCGGCATGCTGCAGCAGCACCTCGGCCGTGTCGCGGCGCACGCTGGCGGGCGGGGGGACGTCGAGGACCGCTCGCAGCTCGTCGAGATCCACGTCCGCCTTGGGGTTCCGGGCCTTCTCCTGGAGCTTTCGGGCCGGAGCGAAACGGGGGTCCATCTTGAGGATGAAGTCACACCCGATCAGACAGTCGTCCATCTTCCCGTCTCGAAAGAGGTCGAGCGTGTGGCGGAACGTCGAAAGGATCTTTTCGCGAACCTCGATGGGGAGGCTCAGGTTGCCGGGATAGTTACCGGCGGGCACTCCGCTCAAAGCGTCGCCGCCGGGACGCGGCGCGTCGCCCGATCCGTGGCGATGTGTCTCCAGCTCACTTCGGTGAAATTATAAACTGCCGCGCGAGGGATTCCCCCAATGAGGACAGTCATCGAGTGCGTCCCCAACATTTCGGAGGGGCGCGACGAGAAAGTGGTGTCCGAGATCGCCTCCGCCGTCCGCGCGGCGCCGGGGGTTCGCCTGCTCGACGTTTCGTCCGATTCCTCGCACAACCGGAGCGTGTTGACGTTCGTGGCGGACGCCGCCGGAGTGCGGGAGGGGGTCCGGGCTCTCTTCGCCGCGGCCGTGCCGCAAATCGACCTGCGGCATCACTCCGGCGAGCACCCCCGCATGGGCGCGGTCGACGTCGTGCCGGTGATCCCGATCCGCGGCGCGACCGTGGAGCAGTGCGTGGCGCTCTCCCGCGAGATCGGGGCGGAGATCTCGCAACGCCACGGAATCCCGGTCTATCTCTACGAGGACTCGGCGAGCTCCGAGAAGCGCCGAAACCTCGCGGAGGTCCGGAAGGGGCAGTTCGAAGGGTTCGCCGCCAAGATGCGGGAGCCGGAGTGGAAGCCCGACTTCGGTCCGGAAGCCCCCCACCCGACGGCCGGCGTGGTCGCGGTCGGCGCCCGACCCCCCCTGATCGCCTACAACGTGAACCTCGGGACGCGGGACCTCGCGGTGGCCGAGCGGATCGCGAAGTCGATCCGCCACCTCGGCGGGGGTTTCCGCTACGTCAAGGCGCTGCCGGTGGAGTTGGCGGACCGCGGGCAGGTCCAGGTCTCGATCAACATGACGAACTTCCGCAAGAGCCCGCTGCACCGGGTCTTCGAGTGCATCCGCTCGGAGGCGGAGCGGCACGGCGTTCCGATCGTGGGCTCCGAGATCGTGGGCCTGTGCCCGGCGGAGGCCCTGATGATGACCGCGGAGCACTACCTGCGGTTGGAGAAGTTCTCCGGCGAGCAGGTGCTCGAATTGCGTTTACTGGAGGAGTGAAGGGTTCCCCCGGGTCCCGATTCCTACTCCCTCTCCACTTCGATTCCGTACGCCTTCAGCTTCCGGTACAGGTTGGAGCGCTCCAGGTCCAGCGCTTCGGCCGTCCGGGAGACGTTTCCGCGGTACTTTCGGAGAGCCGCGAGGATGTACCGGCGCTCGAAGTCCTCGCGCGCGTTCCTCAGTGGGGCGTCGGGCGCGAGGCCTTCCGGAATGTCGGAACCTCCGATCCCGGCCGGCAGGTCGGCGCGCCGGACCTCTTCGGCGGGCGAAAGGATCATGAGCCGTTCGATCAGGTTCTTGAGCTCCCGCACGTTTCCCGGCCAGCCCCAGGCCTGCAGGGCGTCCACCGCGTCGGCCGACAGCGACTTGGGCTTTCGCCCGAACCGGAGCGAGGCCTGTCGGAGGAAGTGCTCCGAAAGAAGGGGGATGTCGTCGGTGCGCTCCCGCAGCGCCGGCACGTGGATCGGAACCACCGCGAGCCGGAAGAATAGGTCTTCGCGGAAGGCGCCCCTCCGGATCTCGTCCGCCAGGTTCTTGTTTGTCGCGGAGAGGACCCGCGCGTCCGAGTCGATCGGGCGCGACCCGCCGACCCGGGTGAAACGACCCTCCTGGAGCGCCCGCAGCATCTTGGCCTGAGTCTTCGCGGACATGTCAGCGACCTCGTCGAAGAAAAGCGTCGCCCCGTCGGCTTCCTCGAACTTGCCCCGCCGATCCTCCGAGGCGCCGGTGAAGGACCCCCGCACGTGCCCGAAGAGCTCCGACTCGATCAGCTCCTCCGGGATCGCGGCGCAGTTGACCTCGACGAGCGGAGACTCGCGCGCGGTTGGACAGCCGGTGCAGGTGACGGGCGACGAGCTCCTTGCCGGTCCCGTTCTCGCCGGTGATGAGGACCCGGGCGTCCGTGGGCGCGACCCGCGCGATCTCCTCCCGCAGGCGCAGCATGGGCACGGAGTCGCCGAGCAGCTCGGACTCGGACTCGAGGCGGCCGCGGAGCTCGCCACCTCGGCGAGCAGGTCCCGTCGCTCGATCGCCTTCTGCGCGGTCAGGAGACGCGGTCCAGGGAGAGCGGTTTCTCCAGGAAGTCGTACGCTCCCAGTCGCGACCGCGCGCACCGCGGTCTCGACGTTCGCGTGCCCCGAGATCATGACGACCGGAACCTCCGCCAGCCGGCCGTTCGCCGCCTCGAGCACCGAGAGCCCATCCCGGTCCGCGCAGCCAGACGTCGAGGAAGACGAGATCGAAGCTCTCTCCAGAAGCCGGCGGAGACCCGCCTCTCCCGACTCGACCGTGGTCACCGCGTATCCCTCGTCGGTCAGGATCTCCGAGAGCGTCTCCCGGATCGACTTCTCGTCGTCGATGACGAGGACTGCGCCGCTTCTTCATGCCGCGGGCAGCTCGATGATGAATCGCGCGCCGCGGGGACGGTTGTCTTCCACGCGGATGGTTCCGTCGTGATCGGCCACGATACGCGAAACGATCGCGAGCCCGAGGCCGGTTCCCCGTCCCTTCGTCGTGAAGTCCGGCAGGAAGAGCTTCTCGCGGTCGCGCGGCGGAATCCCGCGGCCGGTGTCCGCGACCTCGATCGTGACGCCGCTCGGCCCGTCGGAGAGACGGACCTCGATCTCACCGCTCGGCCCGCACGCCTCCAGGGCGTTGTCGATCAGGTTGATGAGGACGCGCTTGATCTGATCGCGGATCGAGCAGGACCCGCTGGCGCCCAAGTCGGGTCTCGACCCGAACCGCGACTCCGTCGCGCGCGCCCTCGAACAGCGCGGACCGCCGAGCGCGCCAGCTCCGACAGGTCGACAGGCTCGGCCTTCATCTCCGGCAGGCGGGCGAACCGCGAGAACTCGTCGACCAGGGACTTCAGGACGTTCACCTCCTCGACGATCACCTTGGTCCCGCGCTCGATCGCCTCGGGCAGTCCGGTCCGCCCGCCCGCAGCCGACCGGGCGATCCGCTCGGCCGACAGGCGGATCGGCGTGAGCGGGTTCTTGATCTCGTGCGCCACGCGCCGCGCAACCTCGCTCCAGGCCGCGAGCTTCTGCGCCCGCGCGACGTGGGTCGAGTCCTCGACGGCGACCACCCAGCCTCCACGCTCGCTTCCGGAGACGTCGCTCAGGGGCCGCAGCGCAATCTCGAGCCTCCGCTCCCCGCCCTCGTTCGAGAGGATCATTTCGCGAGGGCTCGCCGGCGCCGATCCGGATCCGGCCTCCGCGAGCAGCGAGACGAGCGGCGCGAGCTCCGGCCGGCTGACCAGCCGCTCCAGCGTCACGTCCGATTCCCCGAGCGACAGGAGCGACCGCGCCGCCGGGTTCGCGACCGTGATCCGTCCGTCGGCGTCGAAAGCGAGAACCCCGGTGGTGACCGACTCGAGCACCGTCGAGAGGAGGCGCCGCTCGACGTCCAGCCTCCGGTTGATCTCCTGAAGCTCCTCGTTCGATCGCAGGGTGGAGTCCCGCGCCTCCTGGAGGCCGTCCGCCATGCTGTTGAACGACTCGACGAGCACTCCCAGTTCGTCGTCAGCGGCCACGTCCACGCGCGCGGAAAGGTCACCGGATCGGATGCGGCGCGTGGACTCGGCGAGGGCCGCGATGGGGCCCGTGATCCGGCGGGCGAGCGTCATGCCCGTCCAGATCGAAGCGAGAAGGACGGCGAGCGTGATGAGCAGGAACGTCGAGACGTTCGCGGCCTTGATGGACGGCTTCTGGACCTCCAGCTTCTGGTAGTCGCTCCACGCCGAGGCGATCGCCCGCATGGCGCGGGCGTCGGCCGGCGGCACTCTCACGCCCGCCGCGAACACGCGCCCGCCCGAGCGGCGCAGCGCGCGGAAGAGGTGCGAACCGTCGGGGAGGACCTCGATCTTCAGGGCATCGCCGTGCGATTCCGCGGACTGGAGACTCGCGGCCGGGAGGGGAGACAGCGTCACCGTACGGCCGGAGGCGGAGGCCTCGCGGACCCCGCCCCGGTAGATCTCGGCGGAATCGAGGCGCTGTTCCCGCCGGAAGTTCTCGAGAGCGCCCGGAAGCCGGTCGGCCGGGACGCTCTCGACGCGCAGGCGCGACAGGGTCTTCGCGTCCTCGAGCGCCCCGTCCGCGATGCGCCGCTCCGCCATGTCCTCGACGGACCGGGCGCGATTGACGACCTCCCGGACCGGGGAGGAAAACCAGCGGTCGATCGAGCGTTGCAGGAAACCCGTTGCCGTGAAGAAGAGAAGTCCGATCGGGATCGCGGTCAGGCCGATGTAGGTGACGAGGAGGCGGGTACGGAACTGCGATCCCAGGACGCCGCGCCGACGTTCCAACCACACCTTGATGAGCGTGCGACAGAGGACGAACAGGACCGCCGCGATCAGGGTGACGTTCAAGTAGGAGAGAACGAAGAGAACGAGACCCCGCGTGATCGTCGCCGGGTCCATCTCCTCGGCACTCTGACGAAGGACCGAGACCGCGGACCACACGACGAGCACCGCGAGCGCGAGGAAGACGAGAAGCCGGTTCTCCTTCCGGTGGCGCTGGAGCTGCGCCACCAGGGTCTGGCGGCGGCGAGGCTGGCGTTCGCCCGGGCTCTCGGTACTCATCTTGGATTCGCCCGCACGTTGAATCGCCTCGACTTGGTCCACGGAGTCCGCGAATCCACCGGAATGATCGTGAAGAAGTAAGCGGTGTCGAATTTTGCGCGCATCGAAACGTAGAGGTTTCGGGTCGGCCGGCCGGACTGGAGGTGGAACGCGAGCAGGTTGTCCCTCGAGAGCAGGAGGCGCGCGGCTTCCGCGAACTCGCGCGTCGTCGTGCGGCGCAAGGGTTTTCCGTCGAGCGTCTCCTCGACTGCGTATTCCCGCGTCACGGGATCGAAGGTGGCGGCTACCCGGTACCTCCGTTGCTCGGCCACGTCGTCGAACCAGTAAGGATAGCGGCGGTAGAGCCGGATGTCGTAGCGGATGGCGGTCTCCAGCCCCGCCTCGATCTTGCGCGAGAGCTCCGGGTTCAGAGCGCCGGCGAGCGTGAACCCCACGAAAACGTCCCGGCCTCGCGGCTCGACACGGAGCTTGGTGATCCGGGGGCCCGTCTCGGCCTGTCCGGCGGCAAACGCCGTCGCGAACAGAAATCCGCCGAAGAGAGCCGCCGCGAGCCTGCTGCGCACGGCTCGATTCTACGGGGGACGAGGAGGCGGGAGGCGGGAGGCGAGTCGCGAGGCGGACTAGCGGCGGGCGGCGCGTTTCCGTTCCGGCGCGCTCTCCTCGATCTCCGCCTTCCGCTCCGCCGCGGCGGAGAGAGCCCGGGCGAACTCGATGTGGAGGGCATGCCCCGCCCGACGCGCGTAGATGTGCCCGTCGAGAACGGCGCCCAGGAGCGCGAGGTCGCCCACGAGGTCGAGGACCTTGTGCCGTACAAATTCGTCCCGGAACCGAAGGGGCCCCGAAAGGATTCCGGCGTCGTCGAGCACCACCGCGTTCTGGAGGCTGCCTCCCCGGGCGAGGCCGCGGGCGCGCATCGCCTCGACGTCTCGCGCAAAGCCGAACGTACGCGCGGGCGCGATCCGGGTCGAGTACTCCTCCGGTCGGATCGCGACGGTCAGCTCCTGCCGGCCCACGACCGGATGCGGAAAGTCGATCTCGTAGGTGATGGTCAGGCCCGGGCCGTCGGGGCGGAAGGAGAGTCCGCGGTCGTCGCGGGACACTTCAACGACGTCGGAGACCACGAGCCTCTCGACCGCGGCGTCCAGCCGTTCGAACCCCGCGGCGTGAAAGAGCCGGACGAAGGGAAGAGCCGACCCGTCCACGATGGGAACTTCGGGTCCGTCGAGCTCGATCGTGCAGTTATCGAGCCCCTCGCCGTACGCGGCGGAAAGGACGTGCTCCACGGTCCCGACCGAAACGCCGCCGGACGACAGAGTCGTCGCGTAGTCGAACGTGCTCGCGGAGTCGACGCAGGCGGGTATGCGAGCCCCGCGGCGGTCCATGCGACGGAAAACGATGCCGTGGCCCGCCGGGGCGGGCCGGAAGCGAGCCCGCACCGGGTGGCCGGAGTGAAGTCCGACTCCCTCGATGGAGACGCTCGTACGCAGTGTGGTCTGGGATCTGGACACGATTCGGGCTCGCTTACCGCACTGATGGTGCCAACCAACCCGCCGGACGCTCTTTGTCGCTCAAGCCTTCTCTTTGGAGTATTTACGGAATTGCCGGCCGGTTCGTTCGTCCCGCGGGTCGTGGCGATCCTGCGACACTCGCGTGGCTTTTCCGCAGCGGTACCGGGCCCCCGGCCGAGCGGGTACGACCCCGCGGGTCGCGGATAATCGGCCGCGCGATCCATGAAGAAACCGGGAAAGAAGACCGCATCCCCCGACGGAGTCCAGCCGGTTGCCACGAACCGGAAGGCCTTCCACGACTACTTCATCGAGGACAAGGCCGAGGCGGGGCTGGTGCTGACTGGGACCGAGGTGAAGTCGCTGCGGGAGGGGCGCGCCCAATTGAAGGATGCTTATGTCTTGTTCAGGTCGGGGGAGGCCTTCTTGATCGGCGCGCACATCTCGGCATACGCCGCCGGGTCCTGGTCGAACCACCTTCCGGAGCGCGAACGCAAGCTCCTCCTGCACAAGAGGGAGATCGACCGCTGGGCCGGCGCGGTATCGACCAAGGGGGTCGCCTGCGTGCCGCTGTCCCTGTACTTCAAGGGGAGGCGTGCGAAGGCGCAGATCGCTCTGGTCCGCGGCAAGAAGCTTCACGACAAGCGCGACGCGATCCGGGACCGAGACCTGCGCCGGGAAGCAGACCGCGACATGCGCGAGCGCTCTCGCTAGCCCGGTTCGATCGGATCTCCGACGCGGATCACGCCGTCCGTCACGATTTCGGCGCGGAGACCGCCCCTGTGGACGAGGCCGGGTCGAACGCGCTGGCCGCACAGCCGCTCCATGTGGCCGCACGGTTCGCAGAGGCGGAGGCCGCGGACGGTGACGTCGCCCACCCGGAACGTGCGCCCGACCAGGTGGTTGAGCGCCACGTCGCGGGTGGCGACGTTGCGCCGGGTCTCCGAGGCGTCCAGAGTCATCGAATAGTCCCGTTCGAGAGCCTCGAGAGCTTCCGTCTCGACCAGCGTGATCTGCCGATCCGGCCCCTCCTTGCGCGAGTACGTGCCGGTGCGCCGGAAGTACCGGTCTCCCTCCAGCCCGCGGCCCGCGACCGCTCGAACCGCTTCGAGAGATTTCATCCGGGCGCCGGCGGCGGACGCAACGTGGATCGCGATGACCTTCCCCGGCGGCATGGCGCCGCAGTCTAGACTAGGGTTGGAATCGCGATGCGAGAGTCCGACCCGGCCTCCGTCCGGATCGATCCGGTCCTGCGAAGCGTCCGTCCGGGAGACCTCCCGCGCCTGTGGGCTCTCGACCGGATCTGTTTCGAGCCCGGGATCGCGTACTCCCGCCGCGAGATGCAGCGATTCCTCCGCCTTCCGGGCGCCCGGAGCGTCGTCGCCGAGGCCGGCGGCGAGCTCCTGGGTTTCGCGCTCGGTTATCCGGACGCGCCCGACGTCGCGCGGATCGTTACGCTCGACGTGCATCCCGACTTCCGCCGGCACGGGCTCGGGCGGAAGATGCTGCGCGAGCTGCTGGCTGATCTGGCGACGGCCGGCTCGGCGCGCGCGTTGCTCGAGGTCGACGTCCGGAACTCGGGCGCGATCGAGTTCTACCGCCGGGAGGGGTTCCGCCAGACCCGGCGGGTGCCGTCCTACTACGGCCGGGGACTCGACGCCTTCGAGATGACGAGGGCTCTTCTCTAGGCGATCGCGGGGAGCGGCTGCCGGCGGGTCAGCAGCTTCTGAAACTCGAGCGGTTCGACCGGGCGACTGAAGAGGAAGCCCTGCATCTCGTCGCAGCGGTGGTCCCGCAGGAAGGCGAGCTGTTCTTCGTTCTCGACGCCTTCGGCCGCGACCACCAGGCGCAGGGTGTGCGCCATCGAGATCACGGCGCGCACGATCGCGGCGTCCTCGGGGTTGGTCACGACGTCACGGACGAAAGACCGGTCGAGCTTGACGCGATCGATCGGGAAGCGCTTGAGGTAATTGAGAGACGAGTAGCCGGTTCCGAAGTCGTCCATGGAAATCCCGACGCCGAGCCGACGCAGCTCCCACAGCGTGTTGACGGTGACCTCCGCGTTCTCCATCGCGTGCGACTCGGTGATTTCGAGATCCAGCGATCCGGCATCGAGGCCGCTCGACGAGAGCGCTCCCGCGACCTGGGAGACGAGGTCGGTCTGGAGAAACTGCCGCGGGGACAGGTTCACGGACACCGTGAATCGCGGATTTCCCAGGATCTGCCAGTCCCGCGCCTGCTTGCACGCGGTCTCCAGGACCCAGCGGCCGATGGGCGAGATGAGACCCGAGACTTCGGCGAGCGAGATGAACTCGGCCGGTGGCAGGAGTCCGCGCTCCGGGTGCTGCCATCGCAGGAGGGCTTCTGCTCCGCGGACGCGCCCGTTGCGGAGGTCCACGATGGGCTGGTAGTGGAGCAGGAGCTCGTCGTTCTGCAGAGCCTTCCGAAGACGGTTCTCGAGCGACAGGCGATCGGCGGCCCGCGCGTTCATCGCCGGGGCGTAGAGCTGGAAATTGTCGCGCCCCTGCTCCTTGGCCCGATACATCGCGGTGTCCGCATTCTGGAGGAGAGTCTCGCCGTCGACCCCGTCGTTCGGAGACAGGCTGACCCCGACCGACGTCGTCAGGAAATAATCCCGCTGTTCCACTCCGAACGGGAGGCGCACCGCGGCGAGAATCTTCTGGGCGACCGTGGCGGCGTCGCCGTCGGACGAGATGCGGGAGACGAGGATGACGAATTCGTCCCCGCCCAGCCGGGCGACGGTGTCCCCCTCGCGGACGCAGGCTCGGAGGCGCTCCGCCACGCGGCGCAGAAGCTCGTCGCCGATCGTGTGTCCGAGAGAGTCGTTGATGACCTTGAAGCGGTCGATGTCCAGATACAGGATCGCCAGCTTCTGCCGGCTCCGGTGAGATTGCGCGAGAGCGATGGTCAGCCGATCGTTCAGGAGTAGCCGGTTCGGAAGCCCGGTGAGCGTGTCATGGAATGCGAGGTGCTTCACCTGCTCCTCGGCGCGCTTGCGATCGGTGATGTCGATGACGGTACCCTCGATCAGGGAGGGGGCGCCATCCGGACCCTCCACGAGCGTCGCGTTCTCGAGCACCCAGACCGGAGTTCCGTCGCGCCGGCGGGCGCACATCTCGTGGTTGTTCACGGTGCGCCGCTCGGCAAGGCGGGAAAGGAAAGTCTTCCGGTCCCCGGGACGCAGGTAGAAGTCGAGCGCCGGCTTGTGGATAGCCTCCTTGGGTGAGGCGTACCCGAAGATCCGGGCGAAGGACTCGTTGCACTCGAGGATCCGGCCATCCAGGCTCGACCGGAACACTCCCGCGAGATTGCGCTCGAACAGCGTCCGGTAGAGCTCCTCGGACTCCCGCAGAGCGCTCTCGGCGCGACGTCGATCGGTGAGGTCGTGGATGTATCCGGTGAAGACGGGAGGGCCTTCGGAGGGGAGGCGAGTAACGGTCAGCTCGATGGGGAACTCAGTGCCGTCCCTCCTCATCGCCGTCATCTCGAGCGTCTTGCCGAAGATGGGAGCCTCTCCGGTCGCGAGGTGGTGGGCCATTCCCCGACGGTGGCGCTCGCGAAGAGAGCGAGGAATGAGAAGCTCGGCCATGGACTTTCCGAGCACGTCGGATCTCGAATATCCGAATATGCGCTCGGCCGCGGCATTGAATTCCAGGATGTTCCCGGCTGCATCGATGCTCAAGATTGCATCGAGGGCCGCCTCGATCATCGCGCTCTTCCGGGCTTCGGATTCTCGCAGGGCCTTTTCCGCGTTCCGGCGCTCTGTAACGTCCCTCGCTATGACGGTCGTGAACGGGCGACCGTCTCGCGTCAGGACTCCGATCGACACCTCCAGGGGGATTTCCCGGCCGCTCGAGTGGACCCCAACCCGCTCGCCGGTCGCGGCCTCCAGTGTAGGGGTCCCGTCCGGCCCGATTGCCGCAGGCGCGAGGATTCCCGGAACGAGCCTTTCGATCGGCCGCCCGACGATCCCCGCGACGGGCTGGCCGAAGACGGTTTCGGCGGCCCGGTTGGCGAAGACGATTCTCCCGTTGCCGTCGGCCGTGAGGATGGCGTCGGTCGCGGTTTCCGCGAGCGCGCGGAATCGGGACTCGCTCTCGCCGAGCGCCCGGCGGGCGAAGCGGCGTTCGCGGCGCAACCGCGACGCGGCCAGGTGGCGCTCGACCGAAGACGCGAGGCTCGCCAGGGGCTCGCTCGCGAGGCAGTTACTCGCGCCCGCCCGCGTCACGCGATCCCGGACTTCCTCACCCGGCGCATCGGAAACCACCAGGAAGGGCACGTCGAGCCCCGCCTCGCGGGTCAGGGCCAGCGCGGGAAGAGCACCGAATCCCGGGATTTCGTAGTCGGAGAGAACGAGATCCCAGCCGTCCCGAGCCAGAGCGGCCTGCATCTCGACGGAATTGCAGACGACCTCCCACAGCACCTCGTGGCCGGTCCGGCCCAGCTCCTCGAGCAATGGTTCGGCGTCGGCGGCGGAGGCTGCGACGAACAGAACCCGCAGCGGCGTGTCCATGAAATGGTCGATTGGTTGTTTCACACGAGTATAGGCTGCGCGGCTCGATTGCCGTGTGACCGGCCGCACACCTGCGGAGCAGGGGGCGCCGGGACCGGTCAGCGCCGGGTGGTGAGCTGGAGCGCCGCGAAGCCGGCCGCGGCGAGAACGAGAATGAAGATGGCGGTGCCGGTCGGGTCGAGCGTGGGAATCCCGGAGGCTGCCGGAGGAATCGGGGTGGCCGGAATCGCCGTCGGCGGGACGGTGGGCGTCGGCGTTGCCGTCAGCGCCGGCGAAACGGTCGTCGTCGGGCTCGGCATGGCGGGCGAAACGGTCGTCGTCGGGCTCGGCGTGGCGGGCAAAACGGTCGTCGTCGGGCTCGGAGTCGCCGTCAGCGCCGGCGGGACGGTCGTCGTCGGGATCGGTGTTGCCGTCGGAGTGACCCCGAGACCGGACACGATCACGACGCCGTTCATCATCGTTCCGCCGGGGGAGCTGTGGACCTGGCAGTAGTACGGGTAGGACCCCGGCGTCGTGAACGTGTGGGAGAAGGTGCCGGTGGAGAGGAAACCCGAGTCCCAGACCTCGGGACCCGTCTGGCTGTCGCTGGTTGAGGTGTGAAGCGCCTGGAAGCTCCAGATGACCGCTTCTCCCGGCGCGACGGTCACAGTCGACGGAGAAAAAGCGTTCGCCGGGCCAACCTGGACCGTCTGGTCCGCCCAAAGCAGGGCGGTCGGGAGAAACGCCGCGACGAGCGTCGCGAGGAGGAGGTGCCTGCGGGACGTACCGGTCCGGAAGGTCATTGCTGCGACGATCCATCGGACGCCGCGGCGGGGGCGCTTCTTCAGAAAGTCCTTAGAAACCGGAAATGAAAACCGGGGCCCTTTCGGGCCCCGGCGGATCGAGATCGGAACGATCGTGGACTAGCGGCGCGCCAGGAAGAGGCCCGCGCCCGCCAGAAGCAGACCGAGGAGCGCCATCATCGGGAACGACAGAGTGGGGACCGTCGGCGGCGCGGTTTCCGGCGGCGTGTTCGTCGGAGTGTTGGTCGGGGTCGGGGTATCGATCGGCGTGTTCGTCGGCGTATTGGTTGGAGTCGGCGTCGGAGTGCAGGCCAAGATCAACACGGCGTTGGTTGCCGAGGCGGAGATGGGCAGTCCGGGCACGCCCGCGTCCACGCCGTCGGCGGAAATCTCATCGGCGAAGAAGATGTTCGTCGCACCGCACCCCGGAGCGGTCTCCGTAGCCGATCCGGTGCACGTATCGGTCAAAGTCCCGTTAACTCCGAGGGAGGTGACAGGACTCCCGGCCTGCAGACAGTCGATTGGAACGACGGGACCGCCCGGGAACGGAGCCTGGTTCGTCACCGCCAGGTTATTGACTCCGTGCTGGTTGTCCTGGTTCGTGAGCGTATACGTGCAGTCGAACGTGCTACCGGGGGCAACGGGGAGCGACGGGCAGGTCTTGTCCAGGATGAACCCCGTCACGTGTTGGCCGAACATGGGCTGCGGTGCCAGGAGGAAAACGATCGCGACGAGCAGAGCCGGTCCGAGGGACCGCACAAGGGCACGGAAAACCCGATGAGGCGTCGGCATTTTTTTCTCCGAATGTTGGGAGCTTCTAAGGGATTAACCCCTCTGGAGACTAGTCTATAGGCCCTTCGGTCGAACTGTCAATGCGGAAATCGCATAGGGCCTGTCGCCCTTGTCGAGCTCTCCAGCTACTCGAAATAGCCGTTCACGTCGAGTATGAAGTGGGTCGTTCCGGTGCTCTGTCCGTCGGTGACGGAGAGCGTCCCGGTTCCGCTCAAGGGGACGATCGCGTTGTTGGCTCGGGTCTGGCCCGCTCGAAAGTTGATGTTCGAAACCCCGGGAACAGTACCCCCCGGGAAAAGGGTCAGATGGCCGGGGGCCGTCGGTTGGGTCACCGTCATGTTCACGGAGATCGATTTGGCGGTCGCGGGGATGGAGCATCGACCCCAGATCGGGAAAACGCGCGTCGCCCCGGCGGCCAGGGCAGGACCGCCCCACTGGCCCGCGGGATCCCGCGTATCGAGGACGCGGCAGGGCGTCAGCGTGAAAAATTTGGTGTTGTTGGCAACCCCGAGCGTACCGGTCACCTTGAGGGTGTAGTGACCTTCGCCGGCGGTATCCTTTACGGGATAGGCCGAATCGATGAAAAAGTAATAGGTCCCCGGAGCGAGGCCGGAGACCGTAATGACTTCGGCTTGACCGCCTTTGCCGGCGTCGGCTATCCCCGCCGCGCAAGAGCCTGTCGCCTGCGTGCAGGCGGTCCGGATGTAGATCGCAGGATCGTATTCCGGATCAGTCGGCGTCAGGGTGAAGGTCAGATTGTTCCCGGCAAGAACAGTGAACGAATAGATGTGGTCGGGGCCCTCCAGGCTGAGCCCCGCGCATGCCGTGATTCGAATGTTGTCCGTCGCACCGGTCGTATCCCCGGAGTCGTTGAACTCAACGGACGGGATGGGGGTTGGGGGGGTCGTGCAGGTGTCTCCTCCCGCGGCGATTGCGAGTGGGGTGACTGAGGCATCCTCGCCCGCCGGCGCTCCGCCCGACGATGCATCGGTCCCGAGCAGGACCGCGGACAGCAGCAACAGCGCGAATACTCGGAATCGGAATTTCATAGACATCCCCCGGGAATTGAACGTGTCAGGCTCCGGGTGCACGATCTGGAAGGAGGCCCGACGTTATAACGGAGCTCCCGCGGCGTCAAGATTTTCGGCGCGCTGGGGGGGCCTGGACCTACGGGCCCGTGAAGCGGAAGTACCCGACGACATCGAGGATGAAGTGGGTAGTGCCAGAGGGCTGGCCGCAGAAGACTGCGATGGAGTCGTTAGCGCCCAGGGCGACGATGCCGTTGTTGGCGCGGGTCTGCAAAGCCCTGTAGTTGATCGTCGAGGCCAGGGGCAGAGGCACACCGGCCTGAAAGATCGTGAGGTGGCCGGCCGCGGTCGGCTGGGTCACGGTCATGTTGACGGCGACCGCATCGGCCTCCGCGGGGACGCCGCAGATTCCCGCCATGACGAAGGTCCGCATGGTCAGAGCCTGGAGGGCGGGTCCGCCGTAGGGACCGACGCCATCGCGGGTGTCGGCGACGCGGCAGGGCGCGAGCGTGTAGAAGCCGGCAACCAGAGGCCCGGAAGTCGGCGTCCGGGTTGGAGTCTGCGTTGGTGTCGGCGTCGGCGTGAAGGTCACCGGGGGCGCCAGAGTCGGCGTTGACGTTGGAGTGGGAGTGGCCGTTGGCGTCGCGGTCGGGGACTGTTTCGGGGTGTGCGAGGGTCTGGGCGTCCGGGTCGGCGGCAGGGCTGGAGTGAGCGTCGGGGTCAGCGTGGGGGAAGCCGTCGCGGTGATGGTCGGAGTCGCCGAGGGCGACGGAGTTGGTGTCCGCGTGGGAGTCGAGGTCCGAGTGGGGCTCGGACTCGGAGTCGGAACGAGCGGTGTGTTGGTTCGCGTCGGCGTGGCCGAAGGAAAAGCTGTGACTGTAGAAGTCGGAGTAGCCGTCGGCGTTCGGGTCGCCGTGCGGGTCGGTGTTGCCGTGCTGGTCGGCGTATTCGACGGTGTCAGGGTCCGAGTCGGCGTCGCGGTCGGGGTGTTCGTGGGTGGCAAACCTGTCGGGGTATTCGTCGGTGTCTGAGTGGCCGTCGGCGTTCGCGTCGGCGTGTTGGAGGGCGTTGAAGTCCGAGTTGGCGTCCCTGTCCGGGTCGGCGTCGACGTGGGCGTGTTGGTCGGAGGAACTCCTGTCGGGGTGTTCGACGGTGTTGCCGTCGCGGTCGGAGTCCTCGTCGGAGTGCTGGTCGCCGTATTGGTCGGGGTATTCGACGGCGTCGGAGTCCGAGTCGGCGTCGACGTGGGCGTGTTGGTCGGAGGAACTCCTGTCGGGGTGTTCGACGGTGTTGCCGTCGCGGTCGGAGTCCTCGTCGGTGTGCTGGTCGCCGTATTGGTCGGCGTATTCGACGGCGTCGGAGTCCGGGTCGGCGTCGACGTGGGTGTGTTGGTTGGAGGAACTCCTGTCGGGGTGTTCGACGGTGTTGCCGTCGCGGTCGGAGTCCTCGTCGGAGTGCTGGTCGCCGTATTGGTCGGGGTATTCGACGGCGTCGGAGTCCGAGTCGGCGTCGACGTGGGTGTGTTGGTTGGAGGAACTCCTGTCGGGGTGTTCGACGGTGTTGCCGTCGCGGTCGGATGTCCTCGTCGGAGTGCTGGTCGCCGTATTGGTCGGGGTATTCGACGGCGTCGGAGTCCGGGTCGGCGTCGACGTGGGTGTGTTGGTCGGAGGCACACCCGTCGGGGTGTTCGACGGTGTTGCCGTCGCGGTCGATGTCCTCGTCGGTGTGCTGGTCGCCGTATTGGTCGGGGTATTCGACGGCGTCGGAGTCCGGGTCGGCGTCGACGTGGGTGTGTTGGTTGGAGGAACTCCTGTCGGGGTGTTCGACGGTGTTGCCGTCGCGGTCGAGTCCTCGTCGGAGTGCTGGTCGCCGTATTGGTCGGGGTATTCGACGGCGTCGGAGTCTGGGTCGGCGTCGACGTGGGCGTGTTGGTCGGAGGAACTCCTGTCGGGGTGTTCGACGGTGTTGCCGTCGCGGTCGATGTCCTCGTCGGAGTGCTGGTCGCCGTATTGGTCGGGGTATTCGACGGCGTCGGAGTCCGGGTCGGCGTCGACGTGGGTGTGTTGGTCGGAGGAACTCCTGTCGGGGTGTTCGACGGTGTTGCCGTCGCGGTCGGAGTCCTCGTCGGAGTGCTGGTCGCCGTATTGGTCGGGGTATTCGACGGCGTCGGAGTCCGGGTCGGCGTCGACGTGGGCGTGTTGGTCGGAGGAACTCCTGTCGGGGTGTTCGACGGTGTTGCCGTCGCGGTCGGAGTCCTCGTCGGAGTGCTGGTCGCCGTATTGGTCGGCGTATTCGACGGCGTCGGAGTCCGAGTCGGCGTCGACGTGGGCGTGTTGGTCGGAGGCACACCCGTCGGGGTGTTCGACGGTGTTGCCGTCGCGGTCGGAGTCCTCGTCGGAGTGCTGGTCGCCGTATTGGTCGGCGTATTCGACGGCGTCGGAGTCTGAGTCGGCGTCGACGTGGGTGTGTTGGTCGGAGGAACTCCTGTCGGGGTGTTCGACGGTGTTGCCGTCGCGGTCGATGTCCTCGTCGGGGTGCTGGTCGCCGTATTGGTCGGCGTATTCGACGGCGTCGGAGTCCGAGTCGGCGTCGACGTGGGTGTGTTGGTCGGAGGAACTCCTGTCGGGGTGTTCGACGGTGTTGCCGTCGCGGTCGATGTCCTCGTCGGAGTGCTGGTCGCCGTATTGGTCGGCGTATTCGACGGCGTCGGAGTCTGAGTCGGCGTCGACGTGGGTGTGTTGGTCGGAGGAACACCTGTCGGGGTGTTCGACGGTGTTGCCGTCGCGGTCGGAGTCCTCGTCGGTGTGCTGGTCGCCGTATTGGTCGGCGTATTCGACGGCGTCGGAGTCTGAGTCGGCGTAGACGTGGGTGTGTTGGTCGGAGGAACACCTGTCGGGGTGTTCGACGGTGTTGGTCGCGGTCGGAGTGTCGTCGGGGTATTCGTCGGCGTGCTCGAGGGTGTGTTGGTCGGAGTATTGGTGGGCGTGCTCGTCGGAGGAACCGGGGTCGGAGTGTTCGACGCTGTCGGGGTCGCGGTCGGAGTGTCGGTCGGAGTATTCGTCGGCGTCCTCGAGGGTGTATTGGTCGGAGTATTGGTAGGCGTGCTCGTCGGAGGAATCGCGGTCGGAGTGTTCGTCGCCGTCGCCGTCGGAGTGTTGGTCGCGGTATTGGTCGGAGTGAATGTACTTGTCGGAGTTGCGGTAGCGGTGTTCGACGGCGTGTTCGTGGGTGGGATCGGCGTTGGCGTGTCCGAGGGTGTAAAGGTCTGAGTGGCCGTGGCCGTGGGAGTCCGCGTCGGGGTAAGGGTTGGAGTTCTCGAAGGAGTCAAGGTTGCCGTGGCAGTGGCCGTGTTCGTCGGCGTTCGGGTCACTGTCGGCGTGAGCGTCTTCGTCGGCGTATTGGTCGGCGTACTGGTCCGGGTATTGGTCGGCGTCCGGGTTCTCGTGGGCGTGGGCGTCAACCCGCCGGCCTCGACCGTCAGGTTGTATGGGCCAGCGGAGCAGTCGCCTCCAACAGACTCATCGCACTGCGCCACGCTCGCGTAGAAGGAATCGACGTAGAAGTAGTAAGTGCCGGCGGGGAGGATGACCGGTCCGATGGTCTCGGTGTCGCCATTCAGAAAGAGATCCGTTCCGCCTTGACACGTCCCACTGTCGCCGCAGGTGCCGAGAATGTAGATCGAAGGGTCATAGAAGTCGTTTTGTGGATCGACCGTGAACTTCAGACTGGTCATCCCATTGGAGGTGAACTGGTAGACCAGGTCCGGCCCCGCGACCTGAGTGAAGTCGGGAGAGACGCAGCCAGTCGAGACGCTGTTCACATCGTTGACATTCCCGGTCGTATCGTCGGTGTCGCTGAACGGAAGGGGCGACATCGGGGTTGGGCTGGTGCAGTTCTCGGCTCCCGCCATCGGCTGGATACCGGCGCTCTGCCCGGTCGTCGCGCCGTTCATCGCGCTGAGCTTCGCCTTGCGTGCCAGGCGGCGTTCCCTCTCCGTCTGGCGCTTCCTTTCCTCAGCGACCGGGAAGACAGTGTCGTTGGCCGCACCCAGGACGAGGACGGAGAAAACGCCCAGCGCCGGGACGGCGAGTCCCAGCATAAACAGAAGCCTCAGGCTTAGTCTGACAGCTCGCATTCTTTGCGATCGAAAACGGGAATCGCGCCGGGGTCCGCTTACTCGAGGAGCGGGAACATACCAGATCGTGGGGCGGAAAATCTGTTGGACTAGTGTCGTGCCCTGTCGGGCTTGTATGGCTACCTGGTTGACGACCACGCCGTTGTCGAAGACGCCGGATAACCTAGACCAAAGTCGAATGCCGCCGCCCCTTGTTACTACCACCCAAACTGAGCCGCGTCCTTTCCGGCTGCCGGCTGCGTGCCGGGTGGGGATCACGATCTGTCGAGAAGCCGTGTCGACCTAGACCTAAGTCGATGGTCTGCCGCTTTCGTGAGATCGCGGATTCTCGCGGACTTGCGAGCTCGTAGGAGCTTTTTACGGACCGACGAAGCGGAAGTATCCGACGACGTCGATGATGAAGTGGGTAGTGCCAGATGGCTGGCCGGAGAAGACCGCGATGGAGTCGTTCGCGCCCAGGGGCACAATGGCGTTATTGGCGCGGGTCTGCAAGGCGCGGTAGTTGATGGTCGAGGCCAGGGGTACCGGCACCCCGGCTTGATAGATGGTCAGGTGGCCGCCGGCGGTGGGCTGGGTGACGGTCACGTTGACGGCGACCGCATCGGCCTCCAGCGGGATGTCGCAGATTCCGGCCATGACGAAGGTCCGCGTGGTCAGGGCTTGGAGGGCGGGTCCGCCGTGGGGACCGGCAGCAGCGCGCGTGTCGGCGACGCGGCAGGGAACGAGCGTGTAGAAGCCGGCAACCAGAGGCCCGGCGGTCGGCGTCGGAGTCGGCGTCGGAGTTGTCGGGGTCAGCGTGGGAGTGGACGTCGGCGTGGGAGTGGACGTCGGCGTTTGATTCCTCGGGGTGTGCGAGGGCTTCGGCGTCTTCGTCGCGGGACCGATCGGCGTCAAGGTCGGTGTGACGATCGTCGTGGGGGTTCTGGTCGCGGTCGACGTCGGCGTTGCAGTCGCGGTTCGAGTGCTCGTCGCGGTCGCAGTCGGCGATGCCGTCGTTGTAGCTGTTGGGGTGTTCGTCCGTGTCGGAGACGCCGTGGATGTCTGAGTCGGAGTGTTGGTCGGCGTCAGGGTCGGACCGGGCGCGGTATTCGTGGGAGTTGGGGACAGAGTTGGGGTGGATGTGCGCGTCGGCGTGTTCGTGGGTGTCGCGGTCCGGGTCTGAGTCGGAGTGTTGGTCGGCGTCAGGGTCGGACCGGGCGCGGTATTCGTGGGAGTTGGGGACAGAGTTGGGGTGGATGTGCGCGTCGGCGTGTTCGTGGGTGTCGCGGTCCGGGTCTGAGTCGGAGTGTTGGTCGGCGTCAGGGTCGGACCGGGCGCAGTGTTCGTGGGAGTTGGGGTCGCAGTTGGGGTGGGCGTGCGCGTCGGCGTGTTCGTGGGTGTCGCGGTCCGGGTCTGAGTCGGAGTGTTGGTCGGCGTCAGGGTCGGACCGGGCGCAGTGTTCGTGGGAGTTGGGGTCGCAGTTGGGGTGGGCGTGCGCGTCGGCGTGTTCGTGGGTGTCGCGGTCCGGGTCTGAGTCGGAGTGTTGGTCGGCGTCAGGGTCGGACCGGGCGCAGTGTTCGTGGGAGTTGGGGTCGCAGTTGGGGTGGGCGTGCGCGTCGGCGTGTTCGTGGGTGTCGCGGTCCGGGTCTGAGTCGGAGTGTTGGTCGGCGTCAGGGTCGGACCGGGCGCAGTGTTCGTGGGAGTTGGGGTCGCAGTTGGGGTGGGCGTAGGAGTGGGCGTGGTCGTGGCGCCTGGCGGACTGCAGTCCGCCACCATGAGGTCATAGGTTCCGGTCGTCGTGATCTTCGAGGACGTGAAGCCGGTGACCCGAATGAAGTACGTGCCCGCCGTCGCGATATTGAAGCAGAACACTTCGGCCGGAGGTCGGGGAAAGCCGACGTCGTCGGTGTTGTCGACCGTCATCAGAACCGTCGTGCCGTCCGGCGCGATCACGTCGATGACGGTGTCCGTCCCGCTGTTATTGCGCTCGGGGTCTCCGTCGGCGCTGATGAAGAGCGACGATCCGGCGCCGGCGACGACCGAATAGTAATCTGCGTCGCCGAGTGGATTGATCTCAGCCGTCCGCATGCCGACCGGCGAAAGGGCGGTGACGATCGGGTCCGCGGTAGCGGCACTGTTGTTCGAAGGTTCCGACTCCGCGGCGGACGTCGTCGTAACGACCACCTCGAGCGTGTACGAAGTAATCGTATTGGCCGGCGTCGGCAATAACCCGTCGAAGTCCCTGACCCGCAGGAAGTACGTCCCCCCGGCGGTGAGGGTGCGCCCGGCTACTCCCGAAGCAAATCGATCCGACTGGTCGAAGGTGGCATCGCAGCCGTTGGCGAGTCCGTCGTCGTCGTCCTCCTCGATGATGGTCGTGCCGTCCGCAGCGAACAGAGTCAAATAGGAATCTTTGTCGGTTGTGGAGGCGGAGGTATCGACCCGCGCCCACAGCTTTGAGCCGGGGGGTGCGGTAAAGGAGAAGTAATCGAGATCACCTGCCGGATTGATCGAACCCGACACGACCTGGCACGATCCCGTCAAGGTCAAAGGGTTCGCAGTTGCGGATGTGTTGTTCGGTTCGGTTTCCGGGGTTGAAGACAGATCGAGACTCGCCGGTTCCATTAGGAGCGGCACGAGAAGGCTGCAGACAACGAGCCCGGCGCGGGCCAATACGGGGAATTTCATGCCGTCTTGTGAGCGGTAACTATGCCGCTTTGAGTGACCGGAAGCAGCCCCGACCAAGGTCGGAGACGACCGCGACCTCGATCGGCTACGGTGCGACGAATCGGAAGTAGCCGACGACGTCGATGATGAAGTGAGTGGAGCCCGAGCTCTGTCCGCACGCCGCTGCGATCGAATCGCTCACCCCTACCTGGACGATCGCGTTGTTGGCCCTCGTCTGACCAGGTCTGTAGTTGATCGTCGAAGTCGTCGGGATAGCGACTCCCAATGGGTACATGGTTACGTGGCCCAAAGCCGTGGGCTGGGTGACGATGACGTTGATGGCGATGGCGTCCGCCTCCACGGGGATCGCGCATCGTCCAGCCATGACGAAGGAGCGGGATTCCCCGGCTTGCAGAGCCGGCCCTCCGTAAGGACCGGGAGCGTCTCTCGTGTCGGCCACGCGACACGGAGTCAGCGTGTAGAAGCCCGCGACCATTGGCCCGGACGTCGGCGTCGGCGTTGGAGTCCGCGTCGGCGTCGGGGTGAGGGTCGGCGGCAGCACCGTCGACGTTGGCGTCGGCGTGGGTGTCGGCGTTGCCGTGGAAGTGGCCGTCCGCGTCGGCGTCGCGCTGATCAACGGCGTGAGGGACGGCGTGAAGGTCCGGGTCGGCGTCGAAGTCGTCGTCCGAGTCGGAGTGAGCGTGGGGCTCGAGGTCACGGTCGGGCTCGGAGACGCCGTCGGGGTGCTCGTCGGCGTGACCGTGTTCGAAGGTGTGAAGGTGGCTGTCGGGGTCGGCGTCTCCGTCGGCGTCGGAGGAGTTCCCGTCACGGTGCTCGTCGGGGTTGGAGTCTCGGATGGCGTGAAAGTCACTGTCGGCGTGGCCGTTGCCGTCGGCGTTGACGTGGGCGTTGGTGTCTCCGAGGGGGTAAAGGTCTGAGTGACGGTCGCGGTCGGCGTGTTCGTCGGTGGAATCGGCGTGGCCGTGTTCGAGGGGGTAAAGGTCTGAGTGACGGTCGCGGTCGGCGTGTTCGTCGGTGGAATCGGCGTGGCCGTGTTCGAGGGGGTAAAGGTCTGAGTGACGGTCGCGGTCGGCGTGTCCGTCGGCGGAACCGGCGTCGGCGTGTTCGATGGGGTAGAGGTTTGAGTGACGGTCGCGGTCGGCGTGTTCGTCGGCGGAACCGGCGTCGGCGTGTTCGAGGGGGTAAAGGTCTGAGTGACCGTCGCGGTCGGGGTGTTCGTAGGCGTCTGAGTTGCTGTCGGAGTGTTCGTCGGAGTCCGAGTCAGGGTGGGCGTGAACGTCCGGGTCGGCGTACGCGTGATGGTCGGCGTCCAGGTCCGCGTGGGCGTGGGCGTTATGCCGCCGGACTGGACCGTCAGGTTGTAGGGGCCAGCGGAGCAGTCGCCTCCAACAGACTCATCGCACTGCGCCACGCTCGCGTAGAAGGAATCGACGTAGAAGTAGTAAGTGCCGGCGGGGAGGATGACCGGTCCGATTGCCTCGTTGTCGCCATTCAACCCGAGGTCGCTTCCGCCCTGACAGGTCGAACCGTTGCCGCAGGTGCCGAGAATGTAGATCGAAGGGTCATAGAAGTCGTTTTGTGGATCGACCGTGAACTTCAGACTGGTCATCCCATTGGAGGTGAACTGGTAGACCAGGTCCGGCCCCGCGACCTGAGTGAAGTCGGGAGAGACGCAGCCAGTCGAGACGCTGTTCACATCGTTGACATTTCCGGTCGTATCGTCGGTGTCGCTGAAGGGAAGCGGTGCGATCACCGTTGGGCTGGTGCAGTTCTCGGCTCCCGCCATCGGCTGGATACCGGCGCTCTGCCCGGTCGTCGCGCCGTTCATCGCGCTGAGCTTCGCCTTGCGTGCCAGGCGGCGTTCCCTCTCCGTCTGGCGTTTCCTTTCCTCAGCGACTGGGAAGACAGTGTCGTTGGCCGCACCCAGGACGAGGACGGAGAAAACGCCCAGCGCCGGGACGGCGAGTCCCAGCATAAACAGAAGCCTCAGGCTTAGTTTGACAGCTCGCATTCTTTGCGATCGGTTTTGGAGACCCCCGCCGAACTCCACTCTTCCCAGGCTCGAAGATAGCAGATCGCGAAGAGGAGAACCGTGCACGGAGTGATGGTCGTCACGTTGGAAGATCGATCCTCCGCGCAGCGGCTAGCGCGAGAGAAGCGGCGCGAGGGCTGAGTTCGCTTGGGCTCGGGCTCGCAGGTTCGGATTGGCGGCCAGAGCTTCTTCGAGCGCTCGCTTTGCGGCGCTCTGGTTTCCCGCGCGGAATTCGAGGGCTGCCAGCTCGAAACGCGCCTCTGCGAAGTCGGCTTGTCCGGGCCGGGTCCGGCGCAGCCAGGTCCCGGCCTCTGCCGGGCGGTTTGCCTTGAGAAGCAGCAGCCCGAGCGTTCCGGAATACGTGAATCTTTCGGCCGGACCCAGAGAAGACGACTTGCGAAGATTTTCCAGAGCCCTTTCCCAGTTCCCGGCCGCGCGTTGGACGTAAGCGAGGTTCGCAAGTAAATGCGGATTACGCGGTTCGAGCTCTACCGCGCGTTCGAATGCTCGAGTGGCTTCGACCACTTTGCCCTCCCGCCCGAGAACCGTTCCGAGGTTCGACCAGACTGCCGCACGGCGGGGTTGCAGCCGCGCCGTCTCGAGCCAATGCGGCACGGCACGGCGGAACTGGCCCGTCCGTGTCAGCGCGTCGGCGAGCGCGAAACGGCTCTCCGGCTCTCTCGGATCAGCGGCAACCGCCCGCTCGAGACGGGGAATCGCTCTCTGCAGATCCCCTTTCTTCAGCAGGGCGATAGCAGACCGGAACATTGCAAATCGATTCTGTGGGTCTTTCGCCAGGACGCCGTCAAACGCCACCAAGGCGTCATCGAATCGTCCGCTGCGGAGCAGCGTCTCGCCCTGGAGGAGCCGGTCCCGCTCCGCCACGCGGTCCTTGGGATCCGGCAGGCCGGCGGGTGGCTCCTGGTCGACCGCGACGGATCCGGCGCTCAGGTATCCGAGCGCGCGGAGTCGTGCAACGGTCTCCGGATCGTCGCTCCGGCGCAGGGCGGTCGCCGGCTTTGACTCAAGTCTGTCGAGATCGGCGAGCAGCGCGACCGCCCTGGTCCGGTTCTGCGCGATCACATTCCTCGTTTCCCCGGGATCCGAAGACAGGTCGTAGAGCTCTGGCTTTGGCGCCTTGATGAGCTTCCATCCGTCCTTTCGCATCGCCGAAAGGGGCGCCCAGCCGTAGGAGAGCCAGGGCTCCAGCGTCTCGATGGAGGCTCCCGGAAGCTTTTGCGGTTTCTTCGAAAGAATCGGCAACAGGCTGACACCGTCCGCTCCGGTCAGGGGCGGTGCGGCGAGCAGAGCAAGGGCGGTTGCCGCGACGTCCATGAGGCGGACCGGTGCCTGACTTTCCCCGACTTCGAGTCGCCCGGGGGCATGAAAGATGAGCGGGACGAGAACGGTCGCGTCGTACAGGAAGTAGCCGTGTGTCTTTTCTCGATGCTCTCCAAGACTCTCACCATGGTCGCCTGCGAAGATCGTTACCCGGTCTTTACTCCGCGCCGTCGGAAGGCTTCCCAAGAGATCTCCGATCGCGGCGTCGGTGAAGGCCACCTCACCGTAGTACGCGCCCCGCGGGCCCGGACGCACGAAGGCCTTCGGAGGGACGTACGGATCGTGCGGGTCGTAGTAGTGAACCCAGGCGAACCAGGGAGACTTCGCGGAGCGGATCCAGGCGACGGCAGCGGCAGTCGTGGCCGGGGCCAGCCGTTCACGCCAGCCCTCGGCGCCGACGGGGAGCCGATCGTCGTAGAGCCCGAAACCCGCGTCGAGGCCGAACTGGGCGCGCAGAGGGTAGCCACTGACGAATGCGGCGGTTGCGTACCCACGCCTCCGGAGGAGACCGGCCAGAGTCTGACCTCCGTTGAAGGTCTGACCGTTAGCGCGGACTCCATGCCGGCGGGGCAAGAGGCCGGTGAAAATCGTGGCGTGCGACGGCAGCGTCAGCGGAACGGGGGAGACCGCCGCCGGGAACCGAAACCCTTCTCTCGCCAGTCGGTCGATCGAAGGAGTGAGGTTCGTTCCGGCGACCCAACCGAGGGCGTCGGGCCGGAGCGTGTCCACCGTGATCACGAGAAGGTCCGGAGCGGACGGGAGCCTGGAACCTCGCGATTCTGGTGGAATTCCCGAGAGGAGGAGGACACCGAGCGGCAACAGGGCACACAGGAACTGCGGTCTGGCCTGCCTCACACGGCGGAGCATCCGGCCCGGCTCTGCTGAAAGTCAACCGTTAGAATCCGGTCCTTCATGGACTTCCTCCGGATCCGCGGCGCCCGTCAGCACAACCTGCGCAACCTCGACTGCGACGTCCCCCGCAACCGCCTGGTCGTGATCACGGGGGTGTCGGGTTCGGGGAAGTCTTCGCTCGCTTTCGACACGATTTTCGCGGAGGGGCAGCGCCGTTACGTCGAGTCCCTGTCGGCCTACGCCCGGCAGTTCCTGGAGCAGATGGAAAAGCCCGACGTCGACTCGATCGAGGGCCTGTCGCCGGCGATCTCGATCGAGCAGCGGACGACGTCGAAAAATCCCCGGTCGACCGTTGGGACCGTGACCGAGATCTACGACTACCTGCGCCTGCTCTACGCCTCCATCGGGAAGCCCCACTGTCCGACCTGCGGCCGCTCCATCCAGGCGCAGACAATCCAGGAGATGGTGGACCGCGCTCTGCGACTCCCGGAGGGGAGCCGCTTCGTGATCCTCGCCCCCTACGTGACCGGGAAGAAGGGGGAGTACCGCAAGCAGATGGCGGAGATGGTCAAGGAGGGATTCCTCCGGGCCCGCATCGACGGGAAGCTCGTGGACCTGGACGATCCGCCGGAGCTCGACCGCCAGAAGAAACACACGATCGAAGTGGTGGTCGACCGGCTCGTCGCCAAACCCGCGGGAGACGAGGACTACCGCAAGAGGCTGGCCGAGTCGATCGAGACGGCCACGCGAGTCTCCGGAGGGCTCGTGATCCTCTCGGTCGGGGACGGCCCGGAAGAGGTGCTGTCCGCGAACTACGCCTGCCCGGACTGCGGCACGTCCCTGACCGAGATCACGCCCCGCCTCTTCTCCTTCAACTCTCCCTACGGCGCGTGCCCGGCTTGCTCGGGGCTCGGGACGATCCTCAAGGCGGACCCCGAACGGCTCGTCGTTGCGCCCGAAAAATCCATCGCGGACGGAGCTATCGCGATCCTGAAACCGGGCTCCACCAACTGGCGGACCCGACAGATGGCAACGATCGCGAAGCACTACAAGTTCCGGCTCGACCAGCCGTTCTCCAAGATTCCGCAGCGGGCGCGCGACGTCATCCTCTACGGATCCGGGGCCGACGAGATCAAGTTCTCCTGGGTGGCCGAGAAGGGCGAGTACCACTGGCGGTCGTCCTTCGAGGGGCTCGTCCCGATGATCGAGCGCCGGTACCGGGAGACCGAGAACTCCGAGCATCGCGCGGATCTCGAGGTGTACATGTCCGCGGAGCGCTGCCCGGCCTGCCTCGGCCGCCGGCTGAAACCGGAGGCGCTCGCCGTGAAGGTCGGCGGACGGTCGATCGACGAGGTCTCCGGCGAGACCATAGCGGACTCGATCGCGTTTTTCGATGAGCTCGCTCTGACGCCGCGCGAGCGCGAGATCGCGGGGAAGATCCTCAAGGAGATCCGGGACCGGCTCGGCTTCCTCGCGAACGTGGGGATCGGCTACCTGAACCTCTCCCGCGGGGCGGCGTCGCTCTCGGGCGGGGAGTCGCAGCGGATCCGGCTCGCCACCCAGATCGGCTCGAAGCTCATGGGCGTCCTCTACGTCCTGGACGAGCCGTCCATCGGCCTGCACCAGCGCGACAACCGGAAACTGATCGACACGCTCCTGTCGATGCGCGACCTGGGCAACACCGTGATCGTCGTGGAGCACGACGAGGAGACCATTCTCTCGGCGGACTGGGTTCTCGACCTCGGCCCCGGGGCCGGCGTTCACGGCGGGAAACTCGTCGCGCAGGGGAAACCGGAGGAGCTGTTCCGGTTTCCGGAATCGCTGACCGCGCGCTATCTGAGCGGCGAGCTCGAGATCCCGATCCCCGAGACGAGGCGCGCCGGCAGCGGCAAGTCGCTCCTGGTGCGCGGCGCGAAGGAGCACAACCTCAAGGCGATCGACGTGCGGTTTCCGATCGGGGTGATGACCGCGGTCACCGGAGTTTCCGGGTCGGGCAAGTCCACCCTCGTGAACGACATCCTCTACCGTGCGCTCGCCCGGGCCCTGCACGGCGCGACCGACCGGCCCGGCAAACACGAGCGGGTCGAGGGACTCTTCGAGATCGACAAGGTGATCAACATCGACCAGTCCCCGATCGGCCGCACTCCCCGGTCGAACCCCGCGACGTACACGAACGTCTTCAATCCGATCCGCGAGCTCATGTCCCGCACGCCGGAGGCACGGGCGCGCGGGTACGCCCCGGGCCGGTTCTCCTTCAACGTCAAGGGGGGGCGCTGCGAGGCGTGCTGCGGCGACGGGCAGATCAAGATCGAGATGCACTTCCTTCCCGACATCTACGTGACGTGCGACGTCTGCGGCGGCAAGCGGTACAACCGGGAGACCCTCCAGGTCCACTACAAGGGAAAGTCGATTGCGGACATCCTCGCCCTCACCGCCGAGCAGGCCCTCGAGCTGTTCGCGAACGTTCCCGCGGTCGCGAACATCTGCCGGACGCTCGTGGAGGTGGGACTCGGTTACATCCAGCTCGGCCAGTCGTCGACGACGCTTTCCGGCGGCGAGGCGCAGCGCGTCAAGCTCGCTCGCGAGCTCGCCCGCCGCTCGACCGGCCGGACGCTATATCTCCTCGACGAGCCGACCACCGGTCTCCACTTCGACGACATCAAGAAGCTTCTCGGCGTTCTCCGGTCGCTGACGGAGAAGGGGAACACGATCATCGTCATCGAGCACAACCTCGACGTCATCAAGACCGCGGACTGGGTCGTCGACCTGGGCCTCGAGGGGGGCGACGCCGGCGGACGGATCGTCGCGGAGGGGACGCCCGAAGCGGTCGCGGGAGTCCGCGCGTCGTTCACCGGGCAGTTCCTGAAGCGGGCGCTGGGACAAACCGCACGGCGCGCCCGGGCCTGACCGGCCTCGGGCTATTCGACCAAAAGAGCACTTTACTGCCCCGAGACCTTGTTGCACACTGCCGCGCGCGGAGGGGGAGCATGAAGTCGCGGTTCTTCGCAATTGTCGCGCTGGTAGTGTGCGGAGGATTGGCCGCAATTCCGGCCAGGGCGGACACCCGCGCCGTGGTTCCGGTCCCGGAGTCCGAGCCCAACAACACCTCCGCGACTGCGGATCCGCTCGTCCTCAATGGAGGTTGTCAGATTGCTTCGGGAGCAATCACTCCCGCCGGAGACCTCGACTACTTCTCGTTCAGCGCGCCCGCGAATTCCCGGGTGTGGGCATTCGTGGACACGAGCGCTTCCTCCGTGGGGCAGGATGATTCCGTTGTGACACTCTTCGCTCCCGACGGGACCACTCAAATCGAGCAAGACGACGATGACGGCACGGCCACCAACTGCGGGACGACGCTCGTCAATCAGGTTTCCTCGACGATCGCGGGACGAGTCCTGACCGCGGGCGGAACCTATTTCCTGCGGGTCGAAGGCTTCCCGGCGACCGTGGTGGCCTCGTACAGACTGACGGTCATCGTCACGTCAGCCTTCACCGCGGAAGTCGAACCAAACAACACCGCGGCCACCGCGAATCCGATCGTCACCTCGGTGTCGCCGATCGGGGTGCGGAGCTCTTCGATCAACCCCCTCGGAGACGTGGACTACTACTCCGTCGACGGAGTCGCGGGCTCCATGCTCTTCATCAGCGCCGACCAGGACCCCGAAAAGAACGGCGGCACCGACGTCGTCGTCGAGCTGCTCCAGCCAAACGGGAGCACCGTCATCGTCTCGATCGACAGCACGGACAACGTCGGTTTCCCGGCGCCTCCCGCGGAATCGTTCTGTTACGCCGTGCCGGTGTCCGGGACCTATTTCGTCCGGGTCACGGGTTTCACGTCCTCTACGAAACAGACCACGGGGACTTACAGTCTGATGGTGGCGGCGTGCGGCCTGCCGGCGACGCCGACCCCGACCCCGACGCTGACGGCGACGACGATCGTCGGGGGGCCGACCGCGACGCCCACCGTGACTGTGACGCCCGGAGGCCCCACGGTCACGCCGACCGCGACGAGAACCGCCACCCCGACGAGAACGGCCACGCCGCCGGGCGGTGGAGGGATCGGGCCGCCGAGCAACATCCCGACGCTGTCCTTTCCGATGCTGCTCGTGATGGCCCTCGCTCTGATCGCTTCGGCGTTCGTGCTGGTGCGTCGCCTGTGACGCCTCGCTCGTCCGGAGGGGAGTTCGAGCCGGTCTGAGTTCTCCGGAGGCCGGTTCTCAGTTCTGAGCTGAGAACTGCGAAGTGAGAACTGATTGTTACAATTCTTCCGTGATCACGGGTTACAACACGGACGTCAAGCATCGCGACCGGGTCTTCCACATCCAGACCGAGGACCGCGGCGAGCTTCACCCCTACATCGAGTCCTTCGTCTACGTCGGCGGAGAGATCCTCGCGGGGAAGCGGACGCCGTACGAGGAATCGCTCCGAAATGGGGGGGACGACCGCGTCCTGCGGGATCTGATGGAACAGCAGCATCGGACCGTGATCGCGGCGATCCGGGATGGGAGCTTCGATGCGCCGGACGGCTCGGTGCGCATTCCGGAGGCGATGACGCTCTCCTCGTCGCGGCCGGCATCCCCGACGCCGCCGGGAGAAGTCCGGGAGAGTCCCTCCCCCCGCCGACCGTCGAACCCCCCATCCGACTCTCCCCGGATCGCCGGCGACCGCACCCTGGACCAGGTCATCCTCGACTACCTCGCGGCCGAAGGGAGTCCCGAGCAGATCGACCTCACGTTCTCGCCGACTCCCGAGTTCGTCGCGGGCCGCCGGATCGACGTCCGGATGCGCGCGGAGCTCGCCGTGTCTCGGCGCCCGGTCGCCGGAGCGTCCGTGCAGATCCGGGTGCT
Organism: uncultured Acidobacteriota bacterium; assembly: GCA_963765835.1. Taxonomy (GTDB): domain Bacteria; phylum Acidobacteriota; class Thermoanaerobaculia; order UBA5066; family Gp7-AA6; genus Gp7-AA6. The sequence goes on from CAVXYF010000016.1 coordinate 449,510, forward strand.
CTCGGCGGCCCGGCCGGTTCCCGTCTTCCAGGGCCGAACGGGTCCCGACGGAGACTGCGCGATCGCCTTCCTCATGCCCCAGATTCCGGTTGGGGCCGCGGCGGCCGTCGTCCGCCTGACCTCACCGGCCGGATCGACCGAGATCCAGTACCCGGTCCGGAGAACGGTTTGAGCGGGGCGCCCGTGGTGAGCATCCGGGTCAACGGAGAGAAGAGGACCTTTCCCGCCGGAACGTCCGTTCGCGAGCTGCTCGCGATCCTGGAAGTCTCGACTCCGCGCGTGGCCATCGAGCGCAACCGCGAGATTCTGCCCAAGGCGAGTTACGGGTCGACGCCTCTCGAGGAAGGAGACGAGCTCGAAGTCGTCGAGTTCGTCGGCGGGGGCTGATTCGAAAGTCTTCTCGGCAGTGGCTTGCCGCCGCCCCTCCGATCGTCTATTCTCCGCACCCCGTGGGCCGCTAGCTCAATTGGTAGAGCAAGAGACTCTTAATCTCTAGGTTGAAGGTTCGAGTCCTTCGCGGCTCACCAGATTTTTCCGCCCGGCTTAGTTCTTGCACAAAATCGGTTCTCCGGAATGCCGACGACCCCCCGCGTGCTCGTGGTCGAGGACGATGCGACTCTTCGCGAGAGCATCTGCACCGTCTTGAACGACGCCGGATTCACGTCCTGGCCGGCCGAGAACGGCGAGGTCGCGCTGGAACGAGCCCGGACCGAGCGGCCGTGCGTGATCCTGCTCGACCTGATGATGCCGATCATGAACGGCTGGGAATTCCGGGCCGAGCAGCTCCGAGACCCGTTGCTGTCTTCCATTCCGGTCGTGATCATGACGTCCGATGGGCGCGCGGTCGAAAAGGCGAAGACGCTCCGCGCCGACTATCTGAAGAAGCCCATTCGAGTGGAGACGCTCCTGGAGCGGGTCCGTGACTACTGTGGACCGTAGCCGCACGGCCGCGGCGCTCTCCCTACTCTGGCTGGCGGCGCAGCCGGCCGGGGCCGCGAGGCCGGCCCGCCCTCCGGGTGAGCAGGCGAAGATCGACTTCCTCCTGGCCGAGGTAAAGAAGTCCAACGACACCTTCGTCCGGAACGGCCGGGAATTCTCAGGGAGTCGCGCGTCGTCTCACCTCGCCACGAAGCTTCGTTTCGCCGGCAAGCGCGTCCAGACCGCGACGGAATTCATCCTGGGAATCGCCTCGAAATCGGAGGAGACCGGCAAGCTCTACGAAGTACGGACGCGCGAGGGACACGTCGAGCCGCTTCGCGACTGGCTGCTCGCGCGGCTCCATCTGCACGAAAAGGCGCATCCGAACCCGACTCCGACCCGTCCGGTGCTCCTGGCTCCGCAACGCTCTTAGCTCCGCCTCTCCCGGCTGAGACGCTATCCTTCGCTCGCTTGGCGAGCCCCGCGAAGGATCGTTTCTAAGTGCGCCGTGCGGCGCTCCTGGCGGCCGGCCCCGCCGCGTGGATCCTTCTTCTCCTCGCGGCCCCCGAGAGCATGCCCGCCTCGGCCAGGCAGGTTTTGGGAATCGCGGGCTGGATGGCGGTGTGGTGGCTGGGGGAGCCGGTGCCGCTCGGCGCCACATCGCTCCTCCCCATCGTCCTCTTTCCTCTTCTGGGCGTACGGTCGGCCAAAGACGCCGCCGCGCCCTACGCAAACGAGCTCGTGTTCCTGTTTCTCGCCGGATTCCTTCTCGCGGCCGCGCTCGAGAAGTGGAACGCCCACAGCCGGATCGCCTACGGCATCGTCTCGGAGATCGGGGGCGGGGCGAGAAGGGCGGTGCTCGCGGTCATGGTCGCAACCGGATTCATCTCGATGTGGATCTCGAACACCGCGACCGCCGCGATGATGTATCCGATCGCTCTGGCGATCGGCGCGCTGTTCGGCGCGGGGACCGCCGCGGATCGCACGCGAACCGCGCTCATGCTGGGCGTGGCCTACTCAGCGTCAATCGGTGGGGTGGGAACGCTCCTCGGGACGCCTCCGAATCTGATCTTCGCGGGCGCGGCTCGGGAGCTCGCCGGCCGAGAGGTGAGCTTCGTCGATTTCATGAAGATCGGTACGCCGATCGTGGCGGTTCTCCTGCCGCTCTGCTGGGTGCTCCTCGTGTTCGTGCTTTTCCGCGGCAAGGTGGACATGGGCGCCGACGCGCGTCGTACGCTCCGAGAAAGGCGGGCCGCACTGGGCCCGATCCGGGGCGGCGAGGCCCGCACCATCGGGATCTTTCTTCTGACGGTCGCCGGCTGGCTTTTGCGCGAGCGAAAGGATCTTGGTTTCGTGACGATCCCGGGTCTCTCCGACCTTGCCCCCGCGGTGACGGACGCCTCCGTCGGAGTGGCCGGCGCAATTCTTCTCTTCGTGATCTCGGACCGCGCGCCGCGGTCGGCTGGGCGCCCGCTGCTCACCTGGCGCGAGGCCAGGGACATTCCCTGGGAGGTTCTCCTGCTCTTCGGCGGGGGCTTGTCACTCGCGGCCGCGATGGAGTCGAGCGGGCTCGCCGGGTGGCTGGGGGCCAACCTGGGCTCGCTCGCGGGGTCCTCGCGCCTCGCGGTGTACGGCGGACTCGCTCTCGTGGTGCTCGTACTCTCCGAGCTGGCCTCGAACACGGCGGTAGCCGCCATGGCGATGCCGATCGCGGCCTCTCTCGCCCCGGCGGTCGGCGAGCCGCCGCTGGCGCTGATGCTGGTCGCCGCGCTGGCAGCCTCGACCGGCTTCGCGCTGCCGGTGGCCACGCCGCCGAACGCCATCGTGTTCGGGTCGGGGCAGGTGTCCGTGAGGCAGATGGCTCGGGCCGGAATTCTTCTCGACCTGGTCGCCGTCGTGGTGATCGTCCTGGCGGTAATGCTCCTCTACCCGGCCGTGTTTGGCTGAGAAGCGGGAGCCTCGAGCCGCAGGCCCCCGTGGTAGAGGAGAACGAGGGCGACGATCTCGATCACGTGATACAGGTCGTCGTGCGAGAACGGGCCCCCCGGGGACAGCCCCAGCGCCTCGACCGCCGCTGCCGCGAGCGAGACGAGGATTCCCGCCGAGATCCCGGGTGCGGACGGGGCCCGGCGTCTGACCCAGGCCACGAGCTGCAGCAGAAGGATCGCCGCCATCGCCACGCCCGTGTCCACGACGACGCCGTCGTATTCGTCGTGGGACGCTGCCCAGAACAGGAAGACGGCGAGCTTCCCGGCGGCGAGAGCTGTTACGAGGGTGGCCGTTCGGCGGCCGACCGATCCGAAGGCGGCGCCGGCCACCAGGAAGAACGCCGCGAGGCCGGTCCCCGCCATCGTCGCCTTCCAGAGGATCGAGGCCGCAACGGGGGAGAGCTCTCGGGCGAAGCCGTGCCAGGTGCCCCCGAGAAACGCGGCCGCTCCGATGCACGCGAACCCGACGGCCCAGAGTCGCGCGGGGAGCGAACCCGGACCCCGTCTTTTTCGCGCGAGAAGGATCGCCCCGGCGAGCGCGGTCAGGCCGAGCGCATAGTCCGTCGCGAGCGTGATTGGCTGGGAAATCAGTCGAAAGCGGATGTTATCGGGTACGGGGCTTGCTCCAGAGAGGTGCGGAGGTCCGCACATGGACAAGTCGAGGGCGGAAGGCACGGTTCACACTCACGGCGGCCGCGAGCACGACAGCGAAGACGTGAGCCGTCGCGGAATGAGCTCCGACGCCGTCGCCGCCGACGAGGCCGAAACGATGGCATCGACCGGCGACAGCGAGAACGCGTTCCAGGAGATCGCGGCCGGCACCGCGACCGGCTGGGGAATCGACCGCGGCGAATCGGTCGGAACCGGCGGTCTGGCGGCGGGGGAGGACCTCGACGAAGTCGCCGAGGGGGACTACTGGCGGCAGAACTTCCGCCGTCGCCCGTACTACCAGCCGGGCACCCCGTACGAGCGCTACGAGCCCGGATTCCGGTACGGCTGGCAGAGCGCGACCGACGAGCTGTACGCGGGTCGCGACTTCGGCGACTCGGAGAGCGAGCTCGAACTCTCCTGGGACGCGCTCCACGGGGAGAACGCTCAGCCATGGGAAGAGGCGCGCGAGTCCGTCCGGGACGCGTGGGCGCGGGCGCGCGAGCGGGGAGAGGAGTAGAAATCGCCCCGGTACGCTTCTTGCTTTTTACAGGTTTCGAATGAAAGGAGGGTCTATCCATGGATGATCAAAGACGAGGCCTCGACCCGAATCCGGATCCCAACCGGGATCCGCTCACGGGTGAGCCGGGTTCCCATCCCGTGGGAACCGGTGTCGGCGCCACGGGCGGAGCAATGACGGGTGCCGCCATCGGCGGTGCGGTTGGTGGACCGATCGGCGCAGTTGTCGGCGGAGTCGCCGGCGCGGTCGCCGGTGGCGCGGCGGGTCATGCCGTCGCCGAGGGGCTGGATCCCACGGTCGAGGATGCGTACTGGCGCAAGAACTACAACACGCGTCCGTACTACAGCACCGGCAAGGGGTACGACCAGTACGAGCCGGCCTACCGGTATGGCTGGGAGAGCGCGGCTCGCCCGGACTTCAAGAACCGGAAGTTCGAGGACGTCGAGAACGACCTCGAGCGCGGCTGGGACAAGGCCAAGGGCGCGACCAAGGAAGGCTGGCGCGACGTACGCGAAGCGACCAAGGACGCCTGGTACCGGGTCCGCGGCCACTAGAGCCGTTCGTTCGTTTCGAGATTCGTAAGCGGCCCGCGAAAGCGGGCCGTCTTTTTACCGAGGGAACCTTCGGCCGATAGAATCGCCGGACTGAGTTTTTCGAAAAGGAGGAGTCGTGGTCTGGACCATCTTCGTCATTCTCCTGGTGCTCTGGCTGCTCGGCTACTTCGCCTTCCACGTCACGAGCGGGCTGATCCACCTCATCCTGGTGGTCGCCGTCATCGTCCTCATCCTCGGTCTCGTCCGCCGCGGACCCTGACTGACTTCCGCGGTCGAGGCGGCGCCCGCGGCGCCGCAGGGTAGAGACTTTCGAGCCGTCCTGCTCGACCTGGACGGCTGCCTGATCGATTCCAACGACGCGCACGCCCGGGCGTGGAGCCGGGCCTTGTCACGATTCGGCCGCCGGGTTCCGGTCCGGCGCCTGCGAGGTGAGATCGGGAAGGGCGGCTCCGAGATCCTGCGCGACCTCGTCACTCCCGTCGAGCGTCACTTCCTCGCCACCGCGATGGGACAGGTGCAGACCGAGCTCTTTCTGCGCACCATGTCCCGAGTCCGTTCGGTTCCCGGCGCGGCCCGCGCAGTCCGGGCGATGAGCCGGGCCGGGGTGGCCGTCGTGCTCGCCAGCTCGGCGGACCGGGAGGTCGTGAAGCGGGCAATCGCGCGCCTGGGCCTCGCGTCGTCGTTAAAGGGATTCACGTGCGGGGACGACGTTTCCAAGGCCAAGCCGTTCCACGACGTCTTCGCCCTCGCCATCTCCCGGTTCGATCTCGCCCGGCGACGCCCGGTCGCGGTGGGAGACACGCCATACGACATCGCCGCCGCGCACCAGATCGGCATTCCCTGCTTCGCTTTGCGCTCGGGAGGATTCCCGGAGAAGACACTGGCCCGGGCGGACGCCGTTTTCGACGACCTCGCCCACCTCTGGGCCGAGGGACGCGGATGCTTCGGCGTATGAAACGGAAGGGCGGTCGCCGGAGCGCCGCGGCGGTGCTCGGGTTCCACGGTCTCGTGTTCCGTTCGGCTAACCCGCGCCGCCTCGCCGAGGAATGGCGGTCGCTCACGGGGCTCGGACCTCTCCGGAAAACCCGTGGGGGCTACGTGCTCGGCGGAGCCGAGCTGTTCGTCATCGTTCGAAAGGGACGCGCGGCGTCGGCCGACGCGCTCGAGCAAGTGCACCTCGCCGTGGAGGACGTCGCCGCGACGCGGAGGAAGACGGCGGAGGATCCCTTGGGAGGAGACTCGTGGTCCCGCCGCCTCGGGAGCCTCGAGCTCGTCGTTCGCCAGTTTCAGCGGCCTCCCTCCGGTCCGTGGAGGCGGAAGAGACCGCCGGTTTGACGGCTTCGCCGCGCTACGCGGCTCCGCAGGACGGGTGGCCGCAGTCGCACTGCGCGACGTGCCGGCCGCTCGACTCCCTTTCCGCGCAGTTCTCGCTGCAGAACATCTTGTCGCCGCGGGGGATCGTGGCCTCTTCGCACTGACAACCGCTGTGCTCACAACTCATGATGTCTCCTTCCCCCTTCGACCGAGCAATCCTCCTGCCACTTACGTCTCCTCAAGTCTCCAACCAGCCGCCGACGAAGCCGGCTCGTTTCAGCCCGTCGACCAGCGGACGGCAGCGCCGCATGAGATCCCACGTCATGCCGGTCGCGAAGTTCTCGATCATGAGGACGACCGGGCCCTGATCGAGCCCGTAGTAACCCCTCGCGATCCAGTGACCCCGGCTGCGGCCTCCGGCTCCGAACGTCGGATTCAGGCTGCAAAGGAACCCGTAGTCGCTCCTCATGTCCGGATATTTCTCGACGTAGCTCGCAAAGGTCGACAACACCGTCTCCGGCGCGAAGGGCAGCGACGCGATGACCGCCCAGGGCGAGAGCGTCCCGTCGTCCGGACCGCGCGGAACGCCCCGCGCGCAGTAGTCGTGAAATCGGCGGAGGCGGCCTCCGATCCGGCGAACCGCCGGCCCGGGGCCGTCGCTCGCGGTGATCCCCCAGATGTCGCGCGAGTAACCCCGGAATCGACGGGGGTTCCGCTCCGCGTACTGCCGCTGCACGAGAGTCGCGCGCCGGCTGTTCTCGAAGTAGTCGATCCCTTTTCCTCTCATGTAGGAGTCGTGGATTCCGCGGAAGTCGATCCAGAGGTGCGAGATCTGGTGCATGAAGAGCGGTCCGCCGTACAGAAATTCGATGCCATAGATCTTTTTCCACTCGTACGTCGCCGTCCACGCGGCGTAGCTCTCGGCCGGTATCGGGAAATCCGGAGACCCGAGGGCGAGCACGTAGAGGAGGAGAGCCTCGTTGTACCCCTGCCAGCCGAACGGGAGAAATCCCCCCTCGGGCGTCCACCCCTGACGGACGACGCGGCCGCCGGCGAGCGCCCAGGCCCAGTCCGCTGCACGATAGAGCGAGTTCGCGAGGCGGCGGATCTCGACCTCTTCGGCACCGCTTCCGTCGAAGTACTCGGCTGCCGTCAGGGCGCCGGCGAGCAGGATCGCCGTGTCCATGGTCGAGAGCTCGCAACCATGGGCCCGGCGCCCGGTTCGCAGGTCGAGGAAGTGGTAGTAGAAGCCGCGGTAGCCGGTGGCGTCGGGCTCGGGTCCCTGGGGACTTCCGGCGAAGAAGCCGAGCGTCGTTCGCGTGCGGCCGGCCGCCTCGTCCCGCGTCAGGTAGCCGCGCCGGACGGCGACGGGGTAGCAGGCGAGACCGAGCCCCACCGCCGCGATCGAGGACGAGGATCCATAGCGCGTGTTGTCGCGGACCAGGCCGTTCGAGGCGTTCGCTTCGTGGACGAAGTAACCGAACGTCTGCCGTTGCAGCAGAGGGAGCTCCTCTGCGACATCGAAAGAGTCGCGACGCCCCTTCGTCACGCGAGAGCGGCGACGGCGCTCTGCACCGCCTCGGCGAGCGTAGGGTGGATGTGGATGGCGTCACGGATGGCCGCGGACCGACCGCGCGCGTTCATGACGTCCACGAACAGGTGGACGAGCTCGGCCCCCTCGTGAGCGAGGACGGCCGCGCCGAGGATCCGATCGGAGCGCGCGTCCGCGACCACCTGGATGAAGCCCTCGGTTTCGCCGATCTCTCTCGCCTTGCCGTTTTTCCGCAGCTCGAACCGGCCCACCTTCACGCTCCGCCCGGCTCTCCTTGCCTCCGCGGCTGTCATCCCCACCCGGCCGAGCTGCGGGTCGGTATAGATCGCGTAGGGGACGATCCGTCGGGTCGTACGCGAACGGTCGCCGGCGAGCTGCGAGGCGAGGACGCGGAAGTCGTCCCACGCCGTGTGAGTGAACATCGCGCCGCCGCGGATGTCGCCGGCGGCCCAGACACCGCGCACTTTCGTGGCGAGCCGGGTCGTGACCGGGATCGTTCCATCCTTCGCCGTCTCGAGCCCGATGGTCTCGAGCCCGAGGTCGTCGGTATTCGGCTGGCGTCCGGTGGCGACGAAGACGTGGGAGACGGTCATGAAGTCACGGGCTCTCTTCGTCTTCAGAGCCATGCGGACACCGTCGCCGGTCTTTTCGACCCGCTCCACACTCGTTTCGAGCCGGAAAGCGATTTCCTCGGACTCCAGGATCAGGCGCAGCGCGCGGGCAACCCCTTCGTCCTCGTGGGTCGCGATCTCGGCCGAGGGCTCGATGACCGTCACGCGGCTCCCCATGCGCCGGTAGAACTGCGCCATCTCGAGGCCCGTGTAACCACCTCCCACGACGGCCAGGTGGGCGGGGAGCGCGGGCCGGCCGACCCAGTTGCCGGCCGTCAGGTAGTCGACGTCGCGAAGCCCCGGAATGCGCGGGATGCGACTCCTCGTCCCGGTGTCGAGCACGACCCGGGATGCGAGAACGAGCTCCTCTCCCACGTGCAGCCGGAAAAACCGGCCCTCGCGCCCTTCGAACCGGGCGTGCCCCGGAATTACCGTGATGTTTTCCCTCTTTGCAAGCGCGTCGCGAAGTCCGGCGCGGCTCTGCATGACGATTTCCCGGGCGCGGTTCAGGACTGCCTCGAGATCCGGCTCGACCGTCGGAATCCGCACCCCGAACTCGCGTCCGCGTCTCGCCAGGTGAGCGACCCGGGCAGAGGCGATGACCGCCTTCGTCGGCGTGCAACCGAAGTTCACGCAGGAGCCGCCCAGGTCCCGGCGCTCCGCGAGAGCGACGCGCCACTTCTTCCGGGCGAGCTCGATCGCGAGCGGAGGGCCGGCCTGGCCGGCTCCGATGATCAGGACGTCGTACGGCTTGGAGGACTTCACGGCGAGATCCCTCTTTTCGCCGTCACATCCTCTCCCAACGCTCAGCGCGGCGCGAACGGCTCGATCCGGTAAACGCGGCCCGTCTTCGGAAAGACCTTCATGGTTTTCTCGGACGGATTGAAGACGCCGAAGTCGAGCACGTAGACGAGGCCGTCCGGACCCACTTTCACGTCGACCGGCCGCTCGAACCCCTCCTCGAGGTCGATCCGCGAGGCGGGCTGTGCCGGCCCCGCCCCTCGATTGCGGGTGAAGACGGCGCGCCTTCCGGTCGCGAGGTCGACCGACTCGACCTGGAAACCGGCGTGCTCGTCGGGCTTGACCGGATCGGTCGTGGGCTTGAAGTCACCCATCTCCGAGATGAGGAGCTGCCCCGCCCAGCGCGCGAAGGGGCCCCCCGGCGGAACGACGGTCATGCCGCCCAGCGCCGCATGGGGCACGGTCGTCGCCACGAGCAGGGAACGATCGGGCGCGGAGAGGCCGCTCGCGGCGTGGTCGATGACGAAGTCCACGCCGGCGTGTCCCTTCGCGAGGAACTTCCCGGGCGGCCGGTACCTCGGGTCAGTGAAGGGGAGCAGGTCCGCCGAGAAATCGGGCCAGCCGTACCACGCTCCCGGGCGGACACGGTAGACCGCGTCGGGATCGTCGAGAACGGGGCGCGTGCCGCGGATGTCCGCACCGTGCATTCCGACGAGGACCGCTCCCTTCGAATCGAGTGCGAGCGCGACGGGGTTTCGGAAACCCCACGCCACCATTTCCGGCTCGGTCGCGCCCGCGCGAAGCTTGTAGATGGCGCTCGTGCAGAGCCGCTCGGCCGGGATCCTCGTCGCCTCGGAGCGCCCGTACGGCTGGTAAGCGCCGGTCGTCGCCTCGTCCCCCTTGTCGTCGGTGAGCTCGTTCGCGTCGGCGAAGGCCTGCTTCTTCAGGACCACGTCGCGGCACGGAATGTCGCGCATTTCCGGCCGCTTCTTGAGCCACTTCTGGTTGACGGGATCGTTCGAGGAAACGACCCCGGAGTTCGTCGCGCTCCCGACGCCGAAGTACAGCGCCCCCTCGCGATCGAACACGAGATAGTTGACGTTGTGGTCCCCGTCGCCCCGCAGGCCGCGGAGGACCGGCTCGGCGTCCCCGGTGTCGGGCCGGAACCGGCTGATGCCCCACTTCCCGTCCTTCTCCTCGTGCGAGAGATAGATCCAGCCATCGTGGAACTCCATCCCGATGGCGGCCCCGCCGGTGGGCACACCCGGACCCTTGAGCGCGACCTCCTCGAGCTTTCCCGCCGGCCCGACCCGCATTACCTTCAGAGTCAGAGTCGGGATCGCGACCGTGTGGGACTCCAGGACGTACAGGCGCCCGGAGCCATCCCACGTCATCGAGCTCGGATAGTTGAACCCCTCGGCGATCAGGACCGCGCGGAATCCCTCGGGCGTCTGGATTCCGGCCACCGGGCGGTACTCCGTCTTGTAGGCCGAGGCCTGGTCCGCCGCGCGCGGGTCGAGCGTCCCTCCTTTGCAGCCGGTGGCCAGAGCGGAAGCGCCGCAGATGGCTGCCACGCCCGCCAGCTTCCAGCTCTGCGCGCGGAGCCTCGATGTGCGGCTCTTCATTTCGGCGCCTCCTGCATTCCAATCTCCCGGGCCTCCGGATCGATCCACTCGACGACTCCGATCTTGTGCTCGTAGCTCATCTTTCCGCCGATCCAGCCGGAGATTCCGAGGAGCAGAAAGGGGAGGACTCCGAGGCCGAGCGCCAGCGGCCAGCGCGGATTGTCGAGCGCACCGTGGCCGCGGCGTAGCATCCAGGAGACCGCGTACATCACGACCGCCACGAGGTTGATCCGCATGTGGATCGTCGCGAGCCGACCGCCGGCGGCGCTCATCTTGACGCCGAAGTAGTCGATGAAGCCGAGAACCGCAGCGAGGAGGGCTGTGACGATACCGATCCCGATCGCAAACTGCGCGACGTCGTAGAAGAGCGGCCTCTTCGTGAGGACGTGCACGATGTCCGCGGCGAATGCCACGAAGAAGGATCCGATGGGAAGGGGAACGATTCCGGGGTGCAGAGGGTGGTTCCCGAGGGCCGCGCGGCTCTTCATCTGGACCTCCTGGTGTTGACTGGAAATGCATGCAACCGCCGGGCCGCTGCCGCCCGCTGTTTTTGAGGAAACGTTCAGGAAGCGAGCGCGGGGCGAAGCGGGGGCCGGTTTCTCCGGGATCGCGGGGCGGGACGGGGCGCAGTCTTCCCGGCGACGAACGCCACGGTGCGGGCAATGACCGCGGGGTCGCGGAGGATCCGGTGGTGCCCCACGCCGCGGGTCTGCACGAGCTCCGCGTGCGGCCAGTTCGCCACGATCTCCAGTCCGTCCTTGATCGGCACTTTCCAGTCGCGGGGATCGTGGAAGACGAGCATCCGGGCGCGGGAGGTGCCGGGTCCGCCGGAGACCCGCAGCTGTTCCCACTGGATGCGGTAACGACGCTCCAGCCTCCGCTTCATGCCGTCCCGCGCGGTCGGCGGCATGCAGAAGAACCGGGCGAACCTCCCGGAATACTTCTCGGGGTCTGCGGGAGGCGCGAGCAGCACGACGCTTCGGACTTCCACGCCGCCGCGGAGCGCCAGCGCGCACGCCGCCCCGCCCATCGAGTGGCCGATGGCCGCTTCGAACGAGCCGTGCGCCTCGGCGACCGCCCGAATCGCATCCACGAACTCCGGCAGCGCCGAGTGGCGACCCGCCGCGCTTCCGTGGCCCGGAGCATCGAACGCCACGACCGAGAAGCCGGCACGGGTCAACGGTCCCACGAACGGAGTCAGTCGGCCGCCGTGACCTCCCCAGCCGTGGACGAGCAGCACGGCCGGCCCCTTCCCCCACGTCCACGTGGGCAGCGGTCCTCCCGGAAACGGCGTGAAGGAATGGCGGGCCACGGCGAGCCAGCGGTCTTCGCGCTTCAGGCGCGGATAGCGGGGAGGCGGCGTACGGAACATGTGCTCGGCCAGCCGCGCCGACAGGGCGGGAGAGAACTTTCCGATGTGACGGAAGCCCCCGCGAAGCGCGCGCAGAACCGCCCGCCGCAGGCGGCGCCTCCGAAGTAGGGGTTGGCGCCGTTTCATGGCTTCGCTGTCAGTTTACGCGGCTCCGCGACGGGATGCCGCCTTCTTCGGCTTCGCCCGGCCTCCGCCGCTCTTCGCAACGCTCCGGCGGAGGGCGTCCATCAGGTCGACGACGTTCTCCGAATCCTTACCCCTACCCTTGCCCTTCGCCTCCGGGACGACGAACTTCCGCTTCGACGCGAGCAGCTTCTCGAGCGCCCGGCGGTACTCGTTGGGATGCTTCGTCGGATCCCACTCCTCCTCCGACATCTGGTCGATGAGGAGCCTCGCCATCTTGACCTCTGCCGACTTTTTCTCCGAGGAGCGGATTCCGAGATCGGACGGGTCGCGAAGCTCTTCGAAGGGCCGGAGTACTTCGAGCGCGAGCGCCTTCTTTCCCGGAATGAGCGCGGCGAGAAGGGGCTTCGTGCGCAAATAGAAGCGCGTGATCCCGACGCGGTTCGCATCGATCAGGGCGTCCCGCAGAACGGAGTAGGCTTTCTCGCCCCCCTTCTGCGGCGCCAGGTAGTACGGTTTCTCGAACGAGAGCGGGTTCAGCGACGAGAACTCGACGAACTGCATGACGTCGATCGTCCGATCGCCCTCGCCCACGCTCTCCTGCACCTCATCCAGCTCGTCCTTCTCGACCACCGCGAATTTCTTCTTGGAGACCTCGTATCCCTTCACGATCTCGTCGTTCCCGACCTCGATGTCCTCCTCGCTGCAGAACTTCTTGTACTGGATGGGCGCCATGTCCTTCCGGTGCAGGAGGCGGAAGGACACGCGTTCGGAGGCCTCGATCGCGGCGTAGAGGCCGACGGGAATGGAAATGAGGCCGAAGGTGATGTGGCCGCTCCAGATCGCTCTCATCGTTTTTTCCCCCGCTCACCGGACTGAGCAATGGCCCTGCCAGACCCGCGCCGGTCGGCAGCCCGGGGCCAGCCAGGGGAATGGAAAAGGAGCGTCGGGTTACGCGGCGCAGTCCGGATGGCCGCACGGGCACAGCGGCTCCGGGGTCCCGGACATCTCCATCTCGGCGCACTGCTCGCTGCAGAACTTCTTGTTCCCCCGCTCCACCAGGACCTCTTCGCATCGGCAGCCCCGGTGGTCGCACCCGGGCTCGTTCTGGGCCATGGCGTCTCCGCTAGTCGTTCATCCCGTCGTCGGTCTCGTCCTCGTCGTCCCCGTTTCCCGACGCGGTCTCGCCGAGCGCGGGCGTCCCGGACTCTCCATTCTCCGCCGACGCGCGGCGCGAATGGTTCGCGGCGCGGGATTCGCCGCCTTCTCTCCCGATCAACGACATGTGCTCCCGGTTCTGGCTCACGGCGCGCCCACCCTTGCGGCCGGCCTCGCGGGCCTCCTCCGACGAGAACTCGTGCGCCGTCCCCTTCTGGTGCGCGGCGCGGCCGCCCATGCGCGCGACCTCCCGTCGTCTCTCTTCGTCCATCCCCGCAAAACCCCTTCCTTCTCCCTTTCCTTGAGGCAACGGAGCTCCTCCTTTGGTTGTCTCGCTGAAATCTCGCCCTGGACTCGGATGGGGTTCAGGCTGAGGGCAGACTCGATCGGAGCAAAAGACGAGCCACGCGGATGAGCCTGGGATCTTCGGCGGATTTCGCGGAAAATCAAAAGCGAGCTCAGCTTTTCTCGCGGTGTTGCGGAACAGAAGTTGCACGGTTCATGCTCGGGACAATGGTGTCCCGACGACCAATCAAGGAGGTTCAGGTGCCTGACGACAACAAGAGCAATCGCGGCAGCCGCGAGAGCGAGGGCCGCAACAATCGTGATAACGAGAGCCGGCAGAGTCCGGGTCGCGAGTCGGAAAGCGATCGCGGGTCTTCGACCGATCGGGAGAGAGACTCGAAGGGTCGGTTCGAGAGCGATAACTCCGAGAGCGGATCTTCCTCCTCCCGCGGAGAGGGGTCCCGGGGCTCTGGAGGCTCTTCGGAGGGTTTCCCGAAGAAGAAGAAGTAAGAGAAGGCCTTAGAAACCGCGTCGCAAGACGCGTCGAAGCTCCGATGGATGCTCCCGTCCACCGGAGCTTCGTTTTTCCGGGTGAACCTAGCGACGCTTCGAAGCGCGGCCCCGACTGCGTGCCCCCGAGGACGCGTTGCTCCGGCGTCGCGTATTTCCGCGAGCAGCGCGCGCCCGAGCGCTTCGCCGGCGGGATGCGGCCGCTGCGAAACCTTTCAAAAGCTCGTCCTTGCGATCTTCCATCTCTGCGCCCATCGCCTCCAGCTGCGCCTTCGAGAGCAGCTTCTCCGCCTCCGGGAAGAGATCTCGCTCCTCCTCTTTCGCGTGGTGGTCGACGTTTTCCTGGAGGACCGTGACCTTGGCGTCGAACTGCTCGTCTCGCGGCCCGATCTTCGAAAGATCCTCGAGGAGCGTCTCGACGATCTTGTGCTCCTCGAACGATTCCCGAACCATCTTCTCCGGATCACCGCGCCTCTTGAGGAAGCGCGGATAGAAGATCTCCTCCTCGACCTTCGCGTGCAGCGTGAGCTCTCGTCGGAGGTCGCCGACGATCCGTTGCTTGGTCGCCCGGTCGCGGGTCTCCTCGAAACGGTCGAAGAGCTCGCGAACGCGCCTGTGATCCTCCTCGAGAAGCTTCGTCGCCGACTTCGGTTCGGTCTCGTCTCCGCCGGGGCTGAGAACCGACTTGACCTCTTCCCAGAATCCGGTCTTCGGACCGGAGCCATCCCCTCGATTCGACGTTTTTCTCTTTGCCACGGGGCCTCCTTTTCGCGTGATTGCACCAACGCGAACTTCCGCGGGCGAGCAAGAATCGAGCCGCGGGAACGCTCTGGCACCCTTCTTGAGAGTGCCGCGAATCGATGACTCGAATCGAGAGGCTTCAGCAGAACGGCATCCGGAGGGTCGGCTCTCCGAAGAGAGGTTTCCGATATCGGACCGCCGACGGCCGTCCCGCGGGCGCGAAGGATCTCGCGCGCATCCGTTCCCTGGTCCTGCCCCCCGCGTGGAAGGACGTCGCGATTTCGGCTTCGCCCACAGCCTTCCTCCAGGCGGTGGGGCGCGACGCCGCCGGTCGCTGGCAATACCGTTACAGCGAGGCGCACGTCCGCCGGCGCGAGGCCCGGAAGTTCCAGCGGCTCGTGCACTTCGCCGCCGCCCTTCCCCGGATGCGCACGGCCGTCGCGCGGGACCTCGCCCTGCCGGGATTCCCGCGCGAGAAGGTGCTCGCCTGCATTCTCCGGATTCTCTCGACCTGCTTTCTCCGGCCGGGCAGCCAGGTCTACGCTTCGGAGAACGGAAGCTTCGGCATCGCGACGTTGCGCAACCGTCACGTCCACGTGGAGAGAGACGTCGTGCGCTACGACTTTCCGGGGAAGTCGGGCAAGCGACAGACGACCGAAATGAGGGATCGCGTGTCGGCCGCCATGATCCGGAAGCTCAAAAAGATGCCGGGCGTCGAGGTCTTCAAGTACGTCGACGCCGACGGAAAGGTCGTGGACGTCAAACGCCGGGACATCAACCGGTACATCAAGGACGTCATGGGGGAGGCCTTCACCGCGAAAGACTTCCGCACCTGGTATGGAACGCTGGTCTGCGCGCGCGAGCTTGCCCGGGCGGGCGCCGAACCCTCGGAAAGCAAGCCGGCGCGCCGCCGGAAGATCACGGAAGCGGTCCGGAAGACCGCCGACCGACTGGGCAACACTCCATCGGTCTGCCGCGCCTCGTACATCTACCCGTCCGTCATCCAGTCCTTCGAGCGCGGCCGCACGATCGATCGCCACCTCGCGCCGGTCGAGAAACTGGCGGCCGGCAGGAGCGGACTGCGGCAGGCCGAAAGAGCGCTCCTCCGGCTCCTCAAGCTGAAGGCGGCCTGACGGCAGGGCCAAAGCGGCACACGGCTTGCTCGCTTCCGGATCGTGAAGGGTCTCATTCGTCTCGCCGTCGTCCCGGTCGCGGCGATCGCCCTCGTTGCCGCGGTCGCCTCCCTGCGCCGGGGCGCCGTCCCCGAAACACCGGGAGCCGTCGTCGAAAAGTTTCTGGATCAGCTTTCGGAGGCCCGGTACGAGAAAGCGGCCACGCTCCTGGCCGGTCCGCTCCGCGAGTCGGTGACTCCGGCCGTGCTCGAGCGGTGGCACCGCGAAATCGCGCGCGGTCTCGGCAAGACGGATCGTGTGCGGGGGGAAACCGAGTGGATCTCGGGGCCCGAGGCGGAGGCGACCGGCGTGATCGAGGCCGGCCGGCGGGACCGTCGCCTCCGGTTCGGCCTCCAGCTCGAGTCCGGCCAATGGATCCTCACGAGCCTCGACGACTTCTGGGTGGCCGGTCCCTCGCCCGCGAAATCCATTCGTATCCGGGAGCTCGGGCGGCGCCGGGCCGCGTCTCATCGCCGGCCGTAGCGGGAGCGAGCGGAGCGCTGGCTCGCGCCCGGACATGACGTACGCGATGTTCCAGCGGTGGGAGAACCTGCTCTTCGCGCACTGGCGCGTCGATCCCGCGCGCGTCGCGCCGAAGATCCCGGCTGGTCTGGCGCTCGACCTCTGGCAGGGCAGCGCGTGGATCGCGGTGACGCCGTTCGAGATCAGCCGCCTCCGCCTGCGCGGGCTTCCGCCCATCCCAGGAGCCTCGCGCTTTCCGGAGTTGAACGTGCGGACCTACGTCACGACCGGAGAGAAGCCCGGCGTCTGGTTCTTCAGTCTCGACGCGGGGAGTCCGCTCGCCGTCTTCTTCGCGCGGCGGCTGTATCACCTGCCGTACTTTCCGGCGCGCATGGCCTGCGTGAAGAACGGACCGGCTGTTTCGTACCGGTGCGATCGGGACGGCCCGGTCGCGGCCGGATTTCTGGCCGAGTACGAGCCTGTGGGAGAACCCTTCCAGGCCGCGGCGGGGTCGGTCGAGGAGTGGCTCACCGGGCGCTATCGGCTCTACGCGTCCAAGGGCGACGCGCTCTATCGCGCGGAGATCGAGCACGAGCCCTGGACGCTCTCGCGGGCGAAGGCGGAGATCCATCGAAACACGATGACGGCCTCCGCCGGCCTCGAGCTGCCGGCGGAAGCGCCGCTCCTCCATTACTCGCGGTCTCTCGACGTCCGCGTCTTCTGGCCCGAGCGCATCGGGCGCTCCGGCTAGTTGACCGCGAGCTCCCTCTTCTTCTTTCGCTCGTAACGCACGGTCGCCTCCTCGACCGAATGCGACTGCGTCAGCTCGGTGTCCTTCTTCGACATGGTGACGAGCTTGCGGTAGTAGCGGTGCAGCGTGTCGAGCTCCGCCTCCGACAGGGACTCCACGTCGATCAGCCGGTTCGACGCGCCGGGCATCGCGGCCACGAGCTCGTTCAGCTTGAGCTCGATCGCGCGCGTGTCCTTGTTCTGAGCGTGCTGGATGAGGAAAACCATGAGGAACGTAACGACCGTCGTCCCGGTATTGATGACGAGCTGCCACGTGTCAGAAAACCGGAAGACCGGCCCGGTAGCGAGCCACACGAGAACGATCGCGACCGCGATGCCGAAGGCCGCGGGACGGCCGGTCCACTGCGTGGCCCGGCGGGCGAAGTTCTCCCAGGATCGACGAATCTTTTTTTGGCTCATTGGAAGCTCCATTCCATCCCGACGCGCGCGGTGAACCCGGCGGACGGGAAGTAGTAAGGAACCGGATTTCCCTCGGTATCGGGGAGCGCGAGACCCACCTCCTCCCACCGTCCATTGGTCACGTTCAGAACGTCCAGACGCGCCTTCCACCGGGAGAACTCCCGGACGACTCGCACGTCGAACACGGCAGCGTCGTCCAGCGGAAGCCGGTTCGCGTCGTCGAGGTAGCGGCCGGCGAGGATCGTGGCGAGCGCCTCCACGTGCAGGCGCCCGGGCAGCGCCGCTGCCAGGCCCGGGCGGAAAGTGTGGCCCGGAACGTTCTTCAGCTGGCGGCCCCGGTTCTCGCCCTCGAGCGGTTCGGTCCGGTTCCACGAATACGAGAGCTGCGGCGAGACCGGGGATCGCTCGAAGAGCGAGGCGGAGAATTCGACGCCGCGGTGGAGGGTCCGACCGATGTTGGCGTAGCGGAACGTCGCGATGTCGAAGTCGATCTCGTCGTCGACCGCCGTCCGGTAGACCACGAGCTCGACCGAGGATCGGCCGTCCCGCCGGGAGATTCCGGCCTCGACCGTCGTCGCGCGTTGCGGCCGGAGAAGCGGATTGGAGATGTGGAAGGTGCCTCCGGAGAAATCCGGGAACGGCCTCGGGTCGAAGAGCTGGTCGAGGGTGGGCGCCTTGAAGGCCCGCGAGGCTTGGACGAAGACCGAGACCGGAGGCTCTTCGCCTTTTCCGACGCGCACGTTTACTCCGCCGCGGGGCGACCACGCCCGGTGCGACGACGCGCCCCCGGCGGCGCGGCCGAAGTCGTCCCGGATGGAGTCCCACCGCGTTCCGGCCGTGACGCGCAGCCGCGGGATCGGTTCCCACGCGGCCGACACGAAGAGCGCGAAACGGTCCCGCTTTCCGGAGACGCGGGCGACACTCTCGCCGCGTTCGCCGGCGGCGCCGACCGCCCGGTACGCGGTGTCGAGAGTCTCGTGGGCGAAATCCGTACCGGCGACGGCCCGCACCCGACCGACCGTCTTTTCCGCCTCGAAGGATCCGCCGACCGCGCCGGTCTCGACCGAGCGGAAGATCCGGTCGCCCACGCCCGGCGCGATGAGAAGCGTCCGGGTGAGGTCCGTGTCGCGCAGGGCGCCATAGAGGAGCGCGCGCGAGGGAAACGCCCCGGACTCCCGCCGCCACGACGCGGAGATGCGGCCGCGGCGTGTCTTCTCGCGGTCGAACCGAAACAGGGGATCCGAACCGTAGCGGTTACTCTCGAGCTCGTCGGCCGTGCGCGGCCCCGGCTCTTCGCGGTCGCGCGTGGAGCCCGAGAGGGCGAACGTCCACCGGCTCGCCGCGACGGGAAACGCGAACGAGACGTCTCCTCCGGCTTCCTCCGCGCCGCCGTGGTCCCGAAATCCCTGCGTCGTGGAGGCCGTCGCCGCGACGCCGAGCCGGCCCGGGCCCAGCGTGAACCGGCCGTTCACGTCGGTCGCCGCGGAGCCGAAGCTCCCTCCGGACAGTGACGCTTCGCCGGTCGGAGCCGAAGCGGATTCCCGCCGCGTGAAAACCTGGATCAGTCCTCCGAGCGCGGTGTCTCCGTACAGCGCCGAGGCCGGTCCCCGGAGCGCTTCCACGCGTTCGACGTCTGCGGCGCGGATGCGCTTCCAGTCGGCGAGCCCGGACTCGACGTCGCCGACCGGGACCCCGTCGACGAGGAGCTGGACGTACTCCGCCTCTCCGCCGCCGAAGAATCCCCGCGACGAAACCATCGGAACCCCGCCCGTCCCGGCGCCGAAGTGGACGTGAAAGCCGGGGAGAAAGCGAAGGAGCTCGGCCAGGTTCTCCGCCGGCAGCCGCTCGATCTGTTCCCGGGTCAGGACGGAGACCGCCGCAGGCACGCTCTCGCGCGGCTCCGGCACGCGCTCGGCTGTCACCACGATGTCCTCGCGGGCGGTGGGAGCGCCCGGCTTCTGAGGCGGCGGACCCGGAGGCGCCGCCAGAAGCGCGACGAGGAGGCCGATCACGGCCCGAGTTTACGGGTCGATGCGGATGCCGGGGTCCGCCGACGCCGAGGACGCGTGCTGGAACACATAGCCGTAGTAGATCCCGTCGCGCGGCGGTTCGACGGCCGCGCTGATCGGGCCGGACGAACAGAGCCCGTGCCCGCACGCGATCCGGCAGACTCCCTCGGTCGTCGTGCAGCCTTCGAAGGGAGCGGGCTTCCCGGCGTCCAGGGTGATCGCCACGTACTGGATCGTGGACTCCGCCGGCAGTTTCCACAGAATTTCCTGGTGACGTTTCTTGGAGATGACGACGGGATCGCTGCTGACCTCGTCCGACACCGAAACGAGAACCAACCCCGCCGTCTTGTCGCAGCAGCGGACCGAGCAGCAACCCCAGGATCCCAGGGCGGCCACCGTGAGAAGGGTCCCGAGAAAGAGGTTCCGGGTATTCCTGGATGCCATGCCTTCCTCCTATCTCGACGAGACTTCGGAGTGTTGTCGAACGACAGCCTCGAAGTCGTCGCGGTTTCTCAGGTTCGCGAGCTCCGGCTCGTTGCGGATGATGGCCGGGTTGTATCCCGCCCGGACCGCCCGTGCGAGATACGCGACCGCGTCGGCCGGCGTCCCGATTCGGTTCGTCACCACGGCCGCATTGAACAGGAGCTCCGGCAGATCCGGTCCGGTACGAAGCGAGCGCCGGAGGTTTTCGCGCGCCTCCGCGGCCTTGCCGGTCTTCGCAAGGCACAGCGCGAGGTAGGAGCGGATCTGGAGGTCGTCCGGGTTCGTGGCGAGCTCCTGGCGCGCGAGCTCGATCCCCTTCTCGTAGGCCTGGGTGGCCTCCGCCTCGCGGCCCGGGATGAGACGAAGGGCGTCGCCGCGGTTTGCCCAGTTCTCGAAGTGCGTCGGGAGCAGGGCGAGCGCCTTTTCGAAGGCGCCCGCCGACTCGGAGTAGCGGCCCAGGTAGTACTGGACGGTGCCGATGTTGGACCACGCGAGGTCCGTCGGCTCGAGGGCGACCGACTTCTGGAACGCCTCCAGCGCGCTCGCGAACTGCCCGAGCTGGTAGTAGCACGCCCCCAGGTTGGCGTAGGCCCGCGCGTTGTCGGGCGTGAGCTGCGTGACTTTCTGGAACGACCGGGAGGCGTCGTTCCACCGGCCGCGGTTGAAGTAGAAGCCGGCCAGCTTGCTGTAACCGCCGAAGTACGCGGGCTGGAGACCGATCGCCCTCTGGTACGTCTGCTCCGAGCGGCCGGCGTCGCCGGCGGCGTCGTACGCGCGCGCCAGACCGAGCGTGGCGTCGAAGTTGTTGGGCTGGACCGCGAGCGCGCCGCCGAAAGCCGTCACGGCGTCGGCGGCCTTTCCGGTGCGGAGGTACAGCTCGCCGAGAGTCGAGCTGACCTCGGGCGAGCCGGGGTCGAGCTGGCGGGCCCGTTCGCCGGCGGCGGCCGCGGGTCCCAGCCACTTGGCGTCCCTCGTCAGGTTGAATCGTGCCAGGTAAGCTCGTCCGAGAGCGGCGTGCACGATCGCCGACGACGGATTCTCCCGCGCGAGGACCTCGAGCAACCGCGCGGCCTCGTCGACGGAGCTCCCCCGGTCATAACGCTGGAGGTGGCCGATCGCCTGGACATACCGCTCCTGCGCACCCGCGCCCTCGAGTCCGGCGGGCCGCGGCGTTCGCGGGGCCCGGCGCGGGAGCTTCAGCGCCTGCGAAACGTTTTCCGCGAGGCGGTCCTGGAGGAGGAAGAGGTCGGAGGCGGTCCCGTCCAGAGTGCCGGCCGCCATCGACTGGCGAGTGACCGTGTTCACCACGGCGTACGTGATCCGGATGCGATCCCGCTCGCGCTGAAACGTGCCGTGAAGGATCAGGTTGGCGCCGAGCGTCTTCGCGAGGCGGGAGAACTCCGGTTCCCTGTCGGCAGCGGCAACGACCGCGGTCGGCGTGACGACCTGCAGGCCGGGCATGCTCGCGAGCCGGGCGCTCACGATCTCCACGAGCCCCTCGCCGATGACCTGCCCCCCCGGCTGCGAGCTCAGGTTGCGGAACGGGAGCACGGCGAGCGAGTTCGGGCCGGCTCCCGGGGGAGGCGTCGCCTTCTCTTCCCGGGACCGCAGGAGCGCCCACGCGACGGCGAGGGCGAGGAGCGCGGGCACGGCGAAGAGGAGCGCTCGCCCCCGACGGGGCATCCGGGGCGACGGAGCCGGAGCTGCCAGCGGACGGGATGGCGGTTTTCCGAGCTCGGTCAGGGCCTCTTCGAACTCGATGCGCGCGTCGCCCACGTCGCGGAGCCGGCGGTTGGGATCTTTCTGCAGGCAGCGGCCGAGGAGGTCCCGGATTCGGAGCGGAGTGTCGTCGGGCAGAGCGTCCCAGTCCGGGTCGGCCGTGAGGATGGCCGCGAGCACGTCGGAGACGGTCTCTCCGCGGAAGGCGCGCTGTCCGCTCAGGAGCTCGTAAACGACGCAGCCGAATGCCCAGATGTCCGTCCGCTTGTCCACGGCCTTGCCCCGCGCCTGTTCGGGGCTCATGAACTCCGCGGTTCCGAGAATGACGCCGGGTTGCGTTCCCTCGAGGACGAGAGTGGGGGAGAGCGAGGCATCCGGGTTGGAGCCGGTCTCCCTCGTGTCGAAAACCTTCGCGAGTCCCAGGTCGAGGACCTTCACCCGGCCCTCCGGCGTCACCTTGATGTTGGCGGGCTTCAAGTCGCGGTGAATGATGCCGCGCTCGTGCGCGGCCTCCAGCGCCTCCGCGATCTGCCGGCTGATTCGGAGCGCGTCGACCAGGGGCACAGGGCCGTTCGAGATCCGCTCCGAGAGCGTTTCGCCCGGCACCAGCTCCATCACGATGAACTGGGTGCCGTCCGCTTCTTCGAGCCCGTAGATCGCGGCGACGCCGGGATGGTTGAGAGCCGCGAGCATCCGCGCCTCCCGCTCGAATCTCGCCAGTCGCGTCGGGTCGCGCGAAAACTCCTCGGGCAGTCCCTTGATCGCGACCTCGCGCCCCAGGCGGGTATCGTGGGCCCGGTAGACCTTTCCCATGCCGCCGGACCCCAGCAGGTCCAGAACCGTGTAGATGCCGAGCTTCGAGCCCGCCGCGAGGGGCATCGGGTGCCGCGATTCTATGCCCCGACGGATGCGTTGAATCTGGAGGCCCTGACGCCTACGATGCTCTGCGTCGCGAGAGTGGCGGAACCGGCAGACGCGCGGGACTTAGGATCCCGTGGGGAAACCCGTGAGGGTTCGAGTCCCTCCTCTCGCACCACGAGTCCCTTCTCTCGCAACAGAAGAGAGCAGGCTGGCAAACCTCAGCCTGTGCGAGAGAAGAGAACGAACCTATGCCGCGATGCGGAAGAGGCGCGCCAGGAGCTGGAAATACTCTTCGGGGGCCTGCTCGAAACGCACGGAGAACCCGCTCGGAACGAACCGCGCCAGCTGCTGGGGGACTTTGTAGGAGCGCACGACCTTGACCCCCATGGTGAACTGGGTGCCGCCGGGCACCTGGACCATCATCGACAGAGGGGTTCCGGGCTTGGGAAGATAGGTGGAACAGACGAACAGGCCCTTCGGCGACAGGTTGTGGGTAAACCCGCAGCACTTCCGGCCTGCGGCCTGAAATTCGACGAGGTACCGTTTCTTGATTCGCGAGAACTGCCGCCGCTCCGCCATGAGTCGTCCTCCGGCGTCGGCATGGGAGAGCCATACTGTAACCGTGCGTTTTCCGGAAGCGAGTGACCCGGGTCACGGTTTGCGAAAAAAACAGGCCGTTTCGGGCATACCCTCGGCCGACTCGGCGTTCCCCGAGAGACCCGTGTTTCGTGTGAAGACTCTTCTTCTCGTCGTCGCGCTGGGCGCGCTGACGCACCCGTCCTTCGGGGCGGACGCGCGCGCTCTCGATCGCATCTTTGCGGGCACGGCGCCCGGAGCGACTGCCTCCCTTCTGGTCGTCCTGCACGAGCAGGCGGACCTGGCGAGAGCCGCGACTCTCCGGGGACCGGAGCGCCGGCGTTTCGTATACGAAGCGTTGCGCACGGCGGCGGATGCGAGTCAGGCGGACCTGCGCCGGCGGCTGGGGGAGGCGGGCGTCCGTTTTCAGTCCTTCTACCTGGTCAACATGATCGAAGTCGAGTCGGACCGCGCCCTCGCGGAAGAGCTTGCCGCCCGCGAGGACGTCGCACTGGTCGCGGCTAACCGACCTGCCCGTCTCGTCGACCCTCGACCGCCGGAAGCCGAGATCCAGCCGCTTTCCGCGTCCGCCATCGAGGCGAGTCTCGAGCTGGTCCACGCGCCCGCGGTGTGGGACCTGGGTTTCACCGGGCAGGGAGTGGTGGTTGGAGTCGCCGACACCGGGATGGACTGGGAGCACCCCGCTCTCAAGGGAAGGTATCGGGGTTTCGACGGCACGTCGGCGTCTCACGCCTACAACTGGCACGACTCGATTCACAACGCGAGCGCGGCCAATCCCTGCGGGAGCGACGCGCCAGCGCCCTGCGACGACCACTCCCACGGGTCGCACGTGACGGGCACCGCGGTCGGCACCGACGGCGGCGAGAACCGCATCGGGATGGCCCCGGGCGCCCGATGGATCGGTTGCCGCAACATGGATCAGAACGCAGGGACACCCGCGCGCTACACCGAGTGTTTCGAGTTCTTCCTGGCCCCGACCGATTCGAACGGCGCGAACCCCCGGCCGGACCTCGGCGCCGACGTCACCAGCAACTCGTGGGGCTGTCCGCCGAGCGAGGGCTGCACCGATCCGGACGTCCTGCGCGCAGTGGTCGAGAACACGCGCGCGGCCGGGATCTTCGTGGCGGTCTCCGCCGGAAACGACGGCCCGACGTGCTCGACGATCCATACCGTGCCCGGTTTCTACGAAGCGTCGTTCTCGGTCGGCGCCACGAGCCTGATCGACACGATCGCCGGTTTCAGCAGCCGCGGGCCGGTCACGGTGGATGGCTCGAACCGAGTGAAGCCCGACGTGGTCGCGCCCGGCGTCTCGATCCGGTCCTCGATTCCAGGGGGCGCGTACAGCCGCTTCTCCGGAACTTCGATGGCCGCGCCGCACGTCGCTGGGGCGGTGGCTCTGCTCTGGTCGGCCGTGCCGTCGCTCGCGAATCGCGTTCCCGAGACCGAGGCGCTCCTGCGCTCGACGGCGGTCCCGCTCACGTCGACCGAACAGTGCGGCGGCGTGTCCGGGTCGGCCCGGCCCAACCCGGTCTTCGGCTGGGGGAGGATCGACGTTGGGGCGGCCGTCGCCGCGGCCCGGGCCTCGCAGCCTCCGCCGCCCCCGGCCCCGCGCCTGCGCGTGACCCGACCGCGTCCCGGCTCGAAGGCGATCGCGCCCCGCCACTGAGCCGGACTCTCCGGCGACAGCCGAGGGCCGAGAGCTGATAGCTTCCTCCCTCCATGGTCGTCCTCGCTTCCCGCGACGAATCCCAGACCCGCACGACCCTCGACATCGAGGTTCCAACCGAGGACGTCGAGAAGGCTTACGCGGCGGTCTCGCGTGCGCTCGCGAAACGCGCCACGATGCCGGGCTTCCGCCGGGGCCACGTGCCGGAGCACCTCGTCCAGCAGCGCTTCTCGGGGGAAATCCGTGAAGAGGTCGTCGAGAGACTGCTGCCCGCGGCGCTCTCCGCGGCCATCCGGGAGAAGAACCTCTCGATCCTGGGGCACCCGCGCGTCGAGAAGCTCGAGTGGAATCCCCCCGGCCCGATCCGTTTCTCGGCGCACCTCGACCTGAAGCCTTCGGTCGATCCCGGCGAGTACCGCGAGATTCCGGTGGAAGACGTTTCCGTCGAACCCTCGGAGGAGGAGATCGATCGCGTGGTCGATCGAATCCGGGAATCGCACGCCGAGTTCCACCCCATCGAGGGGCGCCGCGCCGCGGCCGGGGACTACGCCGTGGCCGACATCGCGGGGCGGTTCGTGGAAATCCTCAAGCCCGGGCAGAACCCGCGCACGTTCCGGGACGAGAAGATCACGCTCGAGGTCGGGCACGCCGACTCGATGCCCGAGATCAACGACACCCTGACGGGTTCGGCGGTGGGCGAGACGAAGACGTTCCGCAAGACCTTCCCGGAAGAGTTTCCCAACGAGGATTTTCGCGGGAAAACGGTCGACTACGAGGTCACCCTCGTCGCCTTGAAGGAGAAGCGGCTTCCCGCGGTGGACGACGAGTTCGCTCGCGCCGTCGCGCAGGCCGAGTCCGTCGAGGCGCTCCGCGAAAAGGTACGCGCGAACCTGCGCTCCGAGAAGGAGTCGGGGCGCCGGCGGAAATTCCGCAACGACATCCTGGGGACGCTCCTCTCGCGCGCGGACGTCCCCGCGCCGGAGGTGCTCGTCGACTCGGAGCTCGAGGCATCGTTGCGCGAGTACGCGCGCTACCTGGCCGCCAACGGACTCGATCCGAAGGACGTCGAGTGGGAAAAGGTTCGGGAGGATGCCCGGCCGGGCGCGGAACGGCGGGTCCGGGAGTACCTCGTCCTCGACGCGGTGGCCCGGCGCGAGGAAATCGCAATTACCGAAACGGAGCTCGACGCCGAGATCAAGCGCGCCGCGATGCGGAGGGGGGTCGAGACGTCCGAACTGCGCGAGCGGTTGGCGAAGAACGACGGACTCGACGCCCTTCGCGACGAGATGCGGCTCTCCCGCACGCTCGACCTCTTGATCTCGACGGCGCGAGTGCTACCCTCCTTGGAACCTGCCGAGCGGTGAGACCCTCGCGCAGGGCGGAATGGCTCCGGAGGGCCGGGGGTTGAGCATGGAAGACGACCACGAGGGAGGCGGAATGGTTCTCGTACCGATGGTGATCGAGCAGACGAGCCGGGGAGAGCGGGCTTACGACATCTACTCCCGGCTCCTCAAGGACAACGTCATTTTCCTGGGAACTCCGATCGACGATCAGATCGCGAACCTGATCATCGCGCAGATGCTCTTCCTGGAGTCCGAGAATCCGGACAAGGACATCTCGTTCTACATCAACTCGCCGGGCGGTGTGACTTCCGCCGGCTTCGCGATCTACGACACGATGCAGTACGTGAAGCCGGACGTCTCCACGATCTGCATCGGACAGGCCGCGTCGTTCGCAGCGGTCCTCATGGCGGCGGGCGCGCCCGGGAAGCGGTACGCGCTGCCCAACTCGCGCTTCCTCATCCACCAGCCCTGGACGTCGGGCCTGCAGGGGCAGACCGCGGACATCGAGATCCACGCGAAGGACATGCTGAAGATGCGGGACCAGCTGAACAGGATTCTCGCAAATCACACCGGCCAGACCGTGGAGAAGATCGCGAAGGATACGGACCGCGACTACATTCTCGAGGCGGAGGAAGCGAAGAAGTACGGGATCGTCGACTCGATCTACCACCGCCGCGACGACGTCGCTCTGAAAGCGGCGGGGTAAACCCGCCGTCCCGAGCGCAGCAAGGGACCTCTCCCTTGTCGAGGAAGAGATCCCTCGTCGCTTCGCTCCTCGGGATGACAAGGTGAGATAACTTTCCTCCATGGCCGACCTGTATCTCGGCAAGACGGTCGCCGACTCGAAGCCACTCCTCTACGACAGCCGCGACCTCGTCACGCACGGCGTGTGCGTCGGGATGACCGGCAGCGGGAAGACCGGGCTGTGCGTCGACCTGCTCGAGGAAGCTCTGCTCGCGGACGTGCCGCTCTTCCTCCTCGACCCCAAGGGCGACGTAACGAACCTTTTTTTGCAATTCCCGGAGCTCCGAGGCGAAGATTTCGCGCCCTGGGTCGATCCGGACTCCGCGAGACGTGCCAAACGCACTGTCGCGGAGGAGGGGGCGGCGCAGGCGAAGCTCTGGAAGGGCGGACTCGAGAAGTGGAACGTGCCCCTCGACTCGCTCCGCAAGCTGCGCGAGGGCACGGCGTGGCGTGTCTTCACCCCGGGGTCGCGCGCCGCGCAGCCCGTCGACGTCCTCGGTTCTCTCGACGCGCCGGCGGGGCTCGACTGGGACCGCGACGAGGAAGCGCTGCGCGACGAGGTGCGGGGTCTCGTCGCCGGAATGCTCTCCCTGGCGGGGATCGCGGCGGACCCGGTGTCGGACGCCCGCCCGATCCTGATCGCCCGCGTCGTCGAGGAGGCGTGGAAGGCGAACCGGCCTCTCGACCTCGCCGGCCTGGTCGCGCTGGTCGAGAACCCGCCGTTCCCGCGGGTGGGGGCCGTCGAGGTTGACGCCTTCCTGCCGCGCGAGAAGCGGCGCGAGCTCTCCCTCGCGCTGAACAACCTGCTGGCCTCGCCCGACTTCGAGAGCTGGCGGGAGGGGGCGCCTCTCGACCCCGCGAAGCTCGCGCGGGACGAGTCGGGACGCCCGGCGTGCAACCTCTTCTACCTCGCTCACCTCGACGATCGGGAGCGGATGTTCTTCGTCTCGCGGTTCCTGGATCGCCTCTGGAGCTGGACCCGGTCACAGACCGGCACCACCGACCTCCGCGCGCTCCTCTACTTCGACGAAGTGATGGGCTTTCTGCCGCCGGTCGCCGAGCCGCCGTCCAAGCGACCGCTCCTCTCCCTCCTGAAACAGGGGCGGGCGTTCGGAGTCGGCTCTCTGCTCGTCACGCAGAACCCGGTGGACCTCGACTACAAGGCGCTGACGAACGCGGGCACGTGGTTGGTCGGCCGGCTCCAGGCGGAGCGGGACAAGGAGCGACTGCTGGACGGTCTGGAGGGCGCCGGAATCGGGATGTCTCGCTCCGAGGTGGATCGAACCATCTCGGGCCTCGAGAAGCGGCGATTCCTCCTCCACGACGTGCACCGCGCGGGCGGTCCGGTCGTTTTCGAGACCCGGTGGGCCCGCGCGTATCTCCGCGGGCCGCTCGCCCCCCGTCAGCTGAAGGACCTCGCCGCCGTCGTCGGCGCCGAGAAATCGGCTCCGGAGGGCGGCAATGCCGCGCCGGAGAAACCGTCGCAGCGCCCGGCCGGCGGCGGCGCGCCGGTGCCGCCGTCCCTCGACCCGGCTTTCCGCCACCTTCACCGGGCCGGTTCGGCCGGGACCCTCTCCGGAGAGCCAGCCGGCCTCTTCGAGGCGCGCGTGCTTCGCCAGCGGCCCGCCGTGTCCGGGACCCGGCAGGTGCTGGTCCGGTTCGGGTCGGGTCCGGCTCCGCAGGCGTCGCTCGCTCCACCCGGCGAGGTCTCCGCGGCCTCTCCGACTCCGGCTCCCGGAACGTCCTACGGCCCGCTGCCCGCGTGGGCGACAAAGCAGAACGCGACCGCGGGCCTGGAGCGCCTGGGCCGGGACGCCGTCGCTTCCGATGGGATGAAGCTCGACGGGATTCCGGGCATGGGACTGACGCGCTCTCCCTCCGAGACCTCGGAGGCTTTCGACGTTCGGGCCCGCGCAGCCGTCGAAGCCGAGGTGGAAAAGCGGACGGCCAAGATGCGCGGACCGCTGTCGCGAAAGATCGAGTCGCTCGAGCGTCGCATCGAGCAGGAGACCCGCGAGCTCGAGCGCGACCGCGCCGAGTCCGCGCGCTCCAAGACGTACAGCGCGATCGACCTGGGCGCGAGCATCCTCACCACCATCCTGGGGGGCCGAAAATCCTCCATGGGTTCCGCGGGCCGCGCGGGCGCCCGGGCGTACGGCCGAATCCAGCGCTCGGCTGAGAACGTAAAGGAGTCGGAGAAGAAGATCGCGGACTGGACGGCTGAACGGGACTCGCTGAGGGCCGAGATGGAGAGCGCGGAGGCTGGAGAGCGGGCGAAGGTCGAAGTTGAGGCGGGACGGCGCGAGGAAGTGCGCGTTCCGGTCAATCGGACCGACGTTCGAGCGCTGGAGTGGTACGTGCTGTGGTCGTGACCCGACCCCGGCTAAAGTCTTAGAGCGAACGGCTTGCGACGAAGGAATAGGCGGAGCCGGCGCGCGTTAATCCTGCCGGGGCTATGCTAAAGTTGATGAGAAAGGGTGGAGGCCGGATCTCAGACGCACTTGCGTGCCGAGAGTCCTCTGTCCCTTCCCGGAGGCCGAATGTCGAAGAAAGGCGGTAACGGCGACGTTCTTCGCTGTTCCTTCTGCAACAAGAGTCAGAGGGACGTCAAGAAACTCATCGCGGGGCCCACGGTCTACATCTGCGACGAGTGCGTCGATATCTGCCTCGACATCATCGCCGAAGACCGGGTCCTGGAGACCCAGACTCCCGAAACCAAGCTTCCCAAGCCCAAAGAGATCAAGGAGTTCCTGGACGGTTACGTGATCGGTCAGGAACAGGCGAAGAAGAAGCTCGCCGTCGCGGTCTACAACCACTACAAGCGCATCGACTACCTGGAGAAGAACCGCAAGCTCGACGTGGAGCTCCAGAAGTCGAACATCCTGCTGATTGGACCGACCGGCACCGGAAAGACCCTCCTCGCCCAGACGCTGGCGAAGCTTCTCTCCGTGCCTTTCACGATCGTGGACGCGACCACCCTGACCGAGGCGGGATACGTCGGCGAGGACGTCGAGAACATCATCCTGAAGCTCTACCAGGCCGCGGGCAACGACAAGGACAAGACGGAGCGCGGAATCGTTTACATCGACGAGGTCGACAAAATCGCCCGCAAGGGGGAGAACCCCTCGATCACCCGGGACGTCTCGGGAGAGGGCGTCCAGCAGGCCCTCCTGAAGATCCTGGAGGGAACCGTCGCCAACGTCCCGCCCCAGGGGGGCCGCAAGCACCCGCACCAGGAGTTCATCCAGATTGACACGACGAACATCCTCTTCCTCTGCGGAGGCGCGTTCGTCGGCCTCGAGGACCTCATCAGCCGCCGGATGACCGAGAAGACCATGGGCTTCGGGGCGAAGATTGCCACGAAGAAGGAGAAGCGGTCGAGCGTTCTGCTGGAGAAGGTCCACCCGGAGGACCTCATCAAGTACGGCATGATCCCGGAGTTCGTGGGACGCCTGCCGGTGGTCGCGACCCTGACCGAGCTGGATCAGTCCGCGCTGGTCGAAATCCTGAGGGAGCCCAAGAACTCGCTCGTCAAGCAGTACCAGACGATGCTGGAATTCGAGAACGTCCAGCTCCGTTTTACGGATGACGCCATCGAAGCGATCGCCGAAGAAGCCCTGGCGCGAAACGTCGGGGCGCGCGGTCTGAAGATCATCATCGAAGACCTGATGCTCGACGTGATGTACCAGATCCCCTCGGATGAAGACATCGAGGAGTGCGTCATCACCAAGGATGTCGTCAAGCACCACACGAACCCCATCACGATTCTCCGCAAGGCGGGATAAGCCTCTCGACCCCTCGTCGCCGCGCCCCGCGCGGATCGCCGCCACCGGGGCAGGGAAGGACCAGAAAGTTCCATGAAATCCAACGACCTCACCACCCGGCCGGGGGAAGTTCTTCCGCTGGTCCCGCTCCGCGACATGGTGGTGTTTCCTCACATGATGGCGCCCTTCGTCGTCGGAAGGGACTCGTCCATCCGGGCCCTCGAGGCGTCGCTCGCGACCCCTTCGAAGCGCCTCTTCCTGTCCGCACAGAAGGACCCCCAGCTCGACGAGCCGCAGCCCGGCGACATCCATGCCGTGGGCGTCGTTGCGACGGTCGCGCAGTCACTGAAGCTCCCGAACGGCCACATCAAGGTCATGGTCGAGGGCGTGCGCCGCGGCCGGATCTCGGGCTTCGAGGAGCGGCCTGGCTTCCTGGCGGTGGCGGTCGAGTCGATTCCCCCGCGCCCGGTGGACGTCGAGGAGCTCAAGGAGTACATGGGCAAGGTGCTCGGGCTGTTCGAACAGTACGCGAAGCTCTCCCACCACCTGACCTTCGAGGGTCTCGCGGCGTCGCTCAAGATCGACGACCCGGACCGCTTCGCCGACACTCTCGCCGCGCACCTCGCGGTGTCGACCCCCGAGAAGCAGGCGCTCCTCGAGGCGCTGTCGCCGCACGAGAGGCTGCAGAAGCTGCAGGACCTCCTCGAGGTCGAGATCGAGAAGGTCAACATCGACCGGCGGATCAACAACAAAGTCAAAAAGCAGATGGAGAAGGCCCAGAAGGAGTACTACCTCAACGAGAAGATCAAGGCCATCCATCAGGAGCTGGGCCGCAAGGAGGATCGGACCGACGAGGTCGACGACCTGAAGAAGAAGGTCGCGACGTCGGGCATGCCGAAGGAGATCAAGGAGAAGGCGGAGCAGGAGCTGCGCCGCCTGGAGGCGATGCCACCGGTCTCGGCGGAGGCCACCGTCTCCCGCAACTACATCGAGTGGCTCGTCGGCGTTCCCTGGAAGAAGGCCTCGCGCGAGTCGAAGGACCTGTCGCGGGCCGAGAAGATCCTGAACGAGGATCACTATGGCCTCGAGAAGGTGAAAGAGCGGATCCTGGAGTTCCTCGCGGTCCGCCAGCTCGTTCAGAAGACCCGCGGCTCGATCATCTGCTTCGTCGGACCCCCGGGGGTCGGAAAGACCTCACTCGCGAAGTCGATCGCCCGGGCGCTCAACCGGAAGTTCGTGCGCCTGTCACTCGGCGGCGTGCGCGACGAGGCCGAGATCCGCGGCCACCGGCGCACCTACATCGGCGCCTTCCCGGGGCAGATCATCCAGATGATGAAGAAGGCCGGCACGGTCAACCCGGTCTTTCTCCTGGACGAGGTCGACAAGACGTCGTCCGACTTCCGGGGCGACCCGGCCTCGGCTCTCCTCGAAGTGCTGGACCCCGAGCAGAACCACACGTTCGTGGACCACTACCTGGACGTCGAGTACGACCTCTCGAAGGTCATGTTCATCGCGACGGCCAACATCGCGGATCCGATCCCGCCGGCTCTGAAGGACCGGATGGAGCTCATCCCCCTCTCCGGCTACACGCCCAACGAGAAGCTTGCGATCGCCCAGAAGTACCTGGTCTCGAAGCAGCAGGAGGCCAACGGCCTCCGTCCGGACCAGATCGAGTTCGCCGACGAGGCGATCCTCTCGCTCATCTCGAACTACACGCGCGAAGCCGGGGTCCGCAACCTGGAGCGAGAGATCGCCAACGTCTGCCGGAAGGTGGCGCGGCGCATCGTCCAGAAGAAGGTCGAGACGCCCCTCCGGATCGACGGCGACAACATCCGCGAGTTCCTGGGCAAGCACAAGTTCCGCAACCGGCGGAAGGGCGAGGTCTCCGAGGTCGGGATCGCAACCGGTCTTGCCTGGACCGAGGCGGGCGGCGAGATCCTCACGACCGAGACGAGCCTCCTCAAGGGGAAGGGCAACCTGACGCTGACCGGATCGCTCGGCGACGTCATGCAGGAGTCGGCGCGTGCCGCCGTGTCCTACGTCCGGAGCCGCGCCGAGATGTACGACGCGGACCCGAACTTCCATGAGAAGTACGACATCCACATCCACGTCCCGGAAGGGGCGATTCCCAAGGACGGCCCGTCCGCCGGAATCACCATGGCAGCCTCGCTCTTCTCGGCCGTCACGAAGATTCCGGTGCTGAAGGACGTCGCGATGACCGGCGAGATCACGCTCCGCGGGAAGGTCCTGCCCGTCGGCGGGATCAAGGACAAGATTCTCGCGGCGTACCGCGCGGGGATCCTGACGATCATCCTGGCGGCCGAGAACGAGAAGGACCTGGACGACCTGCCCGAGGAGATCCGGTCCCAGATGGAATTCCACCTCGTGTCGAACATGGACGAGGTCATCAAGATCGCAATGGAAAACGTTCCACCGACCGCCGCGACGCTCGAGGCGGATACCCGCCCCTCCGAGGGGGGAGCGCTCGCTCACTAGAAAGGTCCCGCAAGTCCGCACCGTTTGAAATCGCGCGCCGGTGTCCGCCGGCCGCGTCATTCCCAGATCCGAGGAGAAGCCCATGGCCAGAAAGAGATCCAACAACGATTCCGACGTCGAAACCCTCGAACCGCCGGCCGCCGACGACCTTCCCGAGTCGAGCGGCGGCGAAGGAGAAGAGGTCGCGGTTGAGCCGGGCGACACGCTCGACATCCGGGCGCTTCACGAGATCAAGATCCCGCAGCTTCTGAAGATCGCGAAAGACCTGGAGGTCGAGAACGCGACCGGGATGCGCAAGCAGGACCTGATCTTCAAGATCCTGCAGGCGCAGACCGAGAAGAAGGGCCTCATCTTCTCGGAGGGGGTGCTCGAGTGCCTCCCCGACGGGTTCGGCTTCCTGCGGGCCCCCGAGTACAACTACCTTCCGGGCCCTGACGACATCTACGTCTCGCCGTCGCAGATCCGCAAGTTCGACCTGCGCACCGGGGACACGGTTTCCGGGCAGATCCGCCCTCCGAAGGAAGGGGAGCGCTACTTCGCCCTCATCAAGGTCGAGGCGGTGAACTTCGAGCACCCCGACGTCGCGCGGGAAAAGATCTTCTTCGACAACCTGACGCCGCTCTACCCGCAGGACCGGATCAAGCTCGAGGTCCCGAACAACATGTCCGCGCGCGTGCTCGACCTGGTGGCGCCGGTCGGCAAGGGGCAGCGCGGGTTGATCGTCGCGGCGCCGCGCACCGGCAAGACGATGATCCTGCAGGCGATCGCGAACTCCGTTTCCACGAATCACCCCGAGGTCACGTTGATCGTCCTCCTGATCGACGAGCGGCCCGAAGAAGTCACGGACATGCAGCGGTCGGTCAAGGGAGAGGTCATCTCCTCGACGTTCGACGAACCCGCCGCGCGCCACGTCCAGGTCGCGGAGATGGTCATCGAGAAGGCGAAGAGGCTGGTCGAGCACAAGCGGGACGTCGTGATCCTCCTGGACTCGATCACCCGACTGGCCCGCGCGTACAACGCCATCGTGCCTCCGTCGGGCAAGGTCCTCTCCGGCGGCGTCGACTCCAACGCCCTCCAGCGTCCGAAGCGGTTCTTCGGCGCCGCCCGCAACGTCGAAGAGGGCGGGTCGCTCACGATCATCGCGACCGCGCTCATCGACACCGGTTCGCGGATGGACGACGTGATCTTCGAGGAGTTCAAGGGCACCGGCAACATGGAGTCGCACCTCGACCGCAAGCTCGTGGACAAGCGCGTCTTCCCGGCGATCGACCTGAACAAGTCGGGCACGCGTAAGGAAGAGCTCCTGATGGACAAGGGCGAGCTGAACCGCGTGTGGGTCCTGCGGAAGGTCCTGAACCCCCTCTCGACGGTCGAGGCGATGGAGCTCCTGACCGAGAAGCTCGAGAAGACCAAGACGAACGGGGAGTTTCTCAACATGATGAGCCAGGGGTAGAAGCGCACTGTCATCCTGAGGCGCAGCGAATCCTGAGCGAAGCGAAGGATCTCTCCCTTGGCTAGAGATCCTTCGGGCAATCCGCCCTCAGGACTCGGGCCTGCGGCCCTCAGGATGACAACCCTTGATGTTTCGCTTCTCCGTCGTCGACTTCCTGAACGCCCGGCCCCTCATCTGGGGCCTCCTCGAGAACCCGACGCCCGGAGTCGCGGTTTCCCGCGACCTCCCCTCCGCCTGCGCGGACAAGCTCGCCTCGGGTGAGGCGGACGTCGGCCTCATCCCCTCGATCGAGTACCAGCGGATCCCGGACCTGCGCGTGGTCGGCGGCCTCGGGATCGCGGCGGCCTCGGAGGTGCGGTCGGTGCTCCTCGTATCGAAGGTCTCGCGCGAGAAAATCCGAACCGTCGGCCTCGACCCCGCGTCCCGGACGTCGGCGGTCTTGACCCGCCTGCTCCTGAAGAGGCGCTACGGAGTCCAGCCCGAGTTCCTCGAGGGCGCGTCGCGGGGGGAGACGGACGCCAACCTCGTCATCGGAGACCCGGCGCTCAAGACCCGCCTGAACGGACGCGTCGTCCTCGACCTCGCCGCGGAGTGGCGCGCCTTTTCGGGACACCCTTTCGTCTTCGCGTTCTGGGCGATCGCGCCGGGGGTCCCCGAACGCGAGGCCGGGGAGCTCGTGCGCGCCTCCTACGAGGCGGGGCAGCGCGACTTCCCGCGCCTCGTCGCCCGCGAGGCGGCGGAGTCGGGTCTGTCCGAGGCGGTCGTCGAGGACTACCTGCGGCACTCGCTCCACTACGAGCTCGACGCCGGCGACTTCGCGGGGCTCGACCTGTTCTACCGCCTGGCCGCGGAAGAGGGGCTGGTGCCCTCCGCCCGCCCGCTCGCCCTGACCGCCCCCGCCGGTACAATCCGTCCGTGAGCTTCCGTACCGACGAGATCCTGGACCGCACGCTGGCGGGAGAGCGGCTTTCTCCGACGGACGCGGCGACACTCCTCTCCGAAGGGCCGCCTGCTCGACCTCGGCGCCGCGGCCCACGAGGTCCGCAACCGCCACAACGACGCGGACGTCGTGAGCTACATCGTCGACCGCAACATCAACTACACGAACGTCTGCGTCTACCGCTGCAAGTTCTGCGCGTTCTACCGGCCGGACTCGAAACACCCCGAGGCCTACGTCCTCTCGTTCGACGAGATCGGCCGGAAGATCCAGGAGACGATCGACCTGGGAGGCACCGGGGTCCTCCTGCAGGGCGGAGTTCACGCCGAGCTGCCGTTCTCGTTCTACGAGGACATGTTCCGGTTCATCCGCTCGACCTTCCCGACGGTGCACCTCCACGCGCTCTCCGCGCCGGAGGTCTACTTCCTCAAGAAGACGACGAAGTGGACGATGCGCGACGTCATCGCCCGGCTGCGCGACGCCGGCCTCCAGTCGATCCCGGGCGGCGGCGCCGAAATCCTCGAGGACTCCGTGCGGCGGCGCGTTTGGTCGCTGACCAAAGTTCCCACCGAGAAGTGGGTCGACGTGCACGAGACCGCTCACGGGCTCGGCATGCGGACCACGGCCACGATGATGTTCGGGATCGGCGAGACCTACGAGCAGAGGGTCGAGCACTTCCGGGTCGTCCGGGACCTCCAGGACTCGACCGGCGGCTTCACGGCTTGGATCCCGTGGACCTTCGTCGAGGAGAACACCGCGCTCGACGGTCAGGTCGAGACAGCCGGCGGGTTCGAGTACCTGAAGACGCTGGCGGTCAGCCGGCTCTACCTCGACAACGTCCGTCACGTGCAGGGGTCGTGGGTCACGCAGGGCCCCAAGATCGGTCAGACATCGCTCTCCTTCGGCGCCGACGACCTCGGCTCGATCATGATCGAGGAGAACGTCGTCTATGCGGCGGGCGCGAGGAATCGCATGACGCAGCCGGAGATGCGGAGGCTCATCTCCGACGCGGGCTACGAGCCGAAGCAGCGGCGCACGCTGTACGACGGCTGTCCGGACCCCTGCTGCGCGGCGCCGATCCCGGAGCCGCGAGACCGGCCGGCCTCCCCGCCGGTCGTGCCCGGCACTCTCGAAACCGAAGTCGCCTCGGCGTAGCCTCGCGCTACCGGGACGCCGCGGGCCGCGGCGCCACCAGATCCGCCAGCTGCGCGCGCTGCCAGCACGAGCCCGCGAAAAATCCGAGAACGAAGAGAAGCACTCCCGCGGCCGCACGCAGGAGCACCCGCGTCCGTCGGTGCTTCCAGGGGGGTTCGGCGCGGAACTGCACGCGCTCGGCGGCCTCGTGCGTCTGCTCGGCCTGGAAGGCGCGAAGATCTAGCAGCAGGTCCCGGGCGGTCTGATAGCGGTCGGCGGGATCCTTCTCCAGCGATCGAAAGACGAACGACCGGATCTCCGACGGGATTTTCTCGGTCTCCGGGAACTTCGACGGGTCGTCCTTCAGGACCGAGGTCATCGTCTCGACCATCGCCGGCCGGTCGAACGCCCTGCGGCCCGTCAACATCTCGTAGAAAACGGCGCCCAGCGAAAAGATGTCGGTCCGGAAGTCGATCGACTTTCCCCGGACCTGCTCGGGAGACATGTAGCCGGCGGTGCCCATGATGAACTGGGCGCTGCTGCCGCCCCGTGCCGCCGCGGCCCCCCGGGTGATGTCGCCGGGGCGGGGGCCGATCCGGGCGATCCCAAAGTCGAGAATCTTCGCGCGCCCGTCGTTCGTCAGGAAGATGTTCTCGGGCTTGATGTCGCGGTGGATGACGCCGCGAGCGTGCGCCGCGGAAAGGCCGTCCGCGATCTGGCACGCGATCTCGGTCGCCCGCTTCGGGGCGACCGGGCCG
This sequence comes from uncultured Acidobacteriota bacterium, assembly GCA_963765835.1. GTDB lineage: Bacteria > Acidobacteriota > Thermoanaerobaculia > UBA5066 > Gp7-AA6 > Gp7-AA6. The sequence continues at coordinate 486,977 of CAVXYF010000016.1, forward strand.
GCGCGCAGACGGTCGGAGAGGTTCTCGCCCTCGAGGAGCTCGGTCACCGCATAGGGGACGCCCCGATGCTCGCCGGTGTCGTGAATGGAAAGGATGTTCGGATGGTTCAGGGCGGCCACGGCCCGCGCCTCCCGCTCGAACCGCGCGAGCGTGTCGGCGTCGTTCGCGCCGGTCTCCGGGAGAACTTTCAGCGCGACTTCACGCCCCAGGCGGGTGTCCCGGGCGCGGTACACCTCCCCCATTCCGCCCTTACCGAGCGGCCCGAGGATCTCGTACGGACCGAGGAGGTCTCCGTTGGACAGCGGCACGCAGCGCAAGAATATCGCCGGACGCTAGACTTCACGCCATGGAGCTCTGGCTGTTCCGGCACGCGGTCGCGCACGACTCCTCCCGGTCCGGCCGGGACGACGACCGTGCGCTGACCGCGGAGGGCACGGCGCGAGCGGCGACTGTCGCCCGGGGGCTCGCCCTGCTGGCTCCCACGATCGAGGTCGTTCTCTCGTCTCCGTATCGCCGGGCCCGCGAGACGGCCGAAGCGGCGGCTCGGGCGCTTGGCGTGGAGGGGGTGGTCGAGTCCTCGGCCCTCGAGCCGGGCCGCGCGCCCTCCGAGCTCGTGCGGCAGCTTTCCGCAGCTCCGTGGAAGCGTGTGCTGCTCGTGGGCCACGAGCCTCTCCTCGGATCGATCATCGGGTTGGTCGTCTTCGGCGACGAGGGACGCGCCGTGCCGCTCCGGAAGGCGCAGCTCGCTCGGATCACGTGGACGCCGGGAGAGCTCGGAAGGTTGGACGTGCTGCTTCCCGCGAAGTTCCTGGAGAAGCTGACGGCGGATAGCTGAAGCTGTCAGCTTCTTCCCTGTACAATCCGCCGCGACCGAAAGGAGGAGCCAGCCATGGGAAAGATGGGCCTCGGATGCGTCGCGCTGATCGTCGTGCTCGCTGTGATCATCGGAATCTCGATGGCCGGAACCTACAACCGGCTCGTCACGGCCAGCCAGGCCGTCGACGCGCAGTGGGCGAACGTCGAGAGCTCGTACCAGCGCCGCGCCGATTTGATTCCGAGTCTCGTTTCGACCGTCCAGGGCGCCGCGAACTTCGAGAAGAGCACCCTCGAGGCGGTCATCAACGCCCGCGCGTCCGTCGGCCGCGCCCAGATCAACGCTCCGACCGCCCCCACGGATCCCGCCCAGCTGGCGCAGTTCGAGGCGGCGCAGGGCCAACTGGGCGCCGCGCTGCAGCGACTGCTCGTGGTCGTCGAGCGGTATCCGGAGCTGAAAGCGAACCAGAACTTCCGGGACCTCCAGGCGCAGCTCGAGGGCACGGAGAACCGGATCAACGTCGAGCGAAACCGCTACAACGAGTCCGCCCAGGGCTACAACACGCTGCGGCAGCGCTTCCCGACGAACCTTTTCGCGTCGCTGTTCGGCTTCAAGGAGAAGGCTTACTTCAAGGCCGTTACACCCGGCGCCGATCGCGCCCCGGCCGTGAACTTCGACTTCCGGAACCCGGCGCCCGCGACCACGCCGTAGCGGGGTAACGGGAAACGGAAAACGGAAAACGGGAGACGGCCCTGATGAGCCGCGTCGGCTCGCGAGTCGCGGCCTTTCTCGTTCTCTTCGCAGCGGCGGCGCTGCTTCTCGGCCAGAAGTCCATCGAGGAGCAGCTCCCTCCGAAGCCGGACCGGTACGTCTCGGACCGGGCCGGAGTCCTGGGCGACCGCGCCGAATCCCTGAACGCCAGGCTCGAGCAGTTCGAGCGTGAGACGTCGAACCAGATCCTGGTCTGGATTGATCGCAAGATCCCGGAGAACTTCACGCTGGAGGACTTCACCGTCCGGGCGGCGCAGAAGTGGAAGGCGGGCCAGGAGAAGGCCGACAACGGGGCGATCCTCTTCGTCTTCACCGACGACCGGAAGCTGCGGATCGAGGTCGGCTACGGGCTGGAGGGCGTTCTGCCCGACATCACCGCGAACCGGATCATCGAGAACGAGGTCGTCCCGCGCTTCCGATCGGATGACTACCCCGGGGGGATCGAGTCCGGCGTGGACGCGATGATCGCGGCGACGAAAGGGGAGTACAAGGGGACCGGCACGACGGTGGATGAGCGCTCCCGGCGCCGCCGGTCCAACCTTTCGGGTTGCATCGTACCGGCCCTCTTCCTCCTCATCTTCTTCGTGCTCCCCCTGTTTGCACGCAAACGTTCGCGGCGCGGAAGGACCTTCGGCGGAAGCGGGTGGTGGCTGGGCGGAGGAGGGTTCGGGAGCGGCAGCGGAGGCGGTTGGGGCGGCGGAGGAGGGGGCGGTTTTTCCGGCGGCGGCGGCGGAGGCTTTTCGGGCGGTGGAGGATCCTTCGGAGGCGGCGGAGCCTCGGGGAGCTGGTGATGCCATCCTTCTTTTCAAAGCTGGACAACGACCGGATCGTCCGCGCGATCGCCGACGCCGAAGCCCGGAGCTCCGGAGAGATCCGCGTTCACGTGACCCATCGGGAGCCGGAAGACCTCGAGGCCCGCGCGCGACGCCGCTTCGAGCTTCTCGGAATGACGAAGACAGCGGAACGCAACGGCGTTCTCTTCTACATCGCGCCGGCGCTGCGGCGATTCCAGGTCCTGGGGGACACCGGCATTCACGAAAAGTGCGGCGCCGACTTCTGGAAGGAGGTCGCCGGAGAGATGGAGGAGAGCTTTCGCCGTGAGGAGTTCACGGAGGGGATCGTGCGGGGAGTCCAGAAGGTGGGGGACGTCCTCGCGGCCCACTTCCCCCGCGGGACACAGGATCGGAACGAGCTGCCGGACGCGATCGACGAGGAGGCCCACCCGCCAGCAGACCGGTGAGGCCCTCCGGCTTGACTTTGCCCCGGTAACCCGTATGATTCCCCGCTCCCTTCGGAGGCCCTCATGTACGCGATCCTGCGATCCGGCGGCAAGCAGTTGAAGGTTTCGGCGGGCGACGTCGTCCGTATCGAGAAGCCCTCGTCCAACAAGGCGGGCAAGGGCGAAGAGCTCACCCTTTCCGACGTGCTGCTTGTCTCGGGCGACGGGGACGTCCGCTCCGCGGCGGACGACCTCTCGAAGGTTTCCGTCAAGGCCACCGTCATCGGGGAGATCCGCACGAAGAAAGTCCTCGTTTTCAAGAAGAAGATCCGCAAGCAATATCGCCGGACGAAGGGGCACCGCCAGACGATGCTCGAGGTCCGGATCGACTCGATCGAAGGGTAGGCTGCCATGGCTCACAAGAAGGGGCAGGGGTCTTCGCGCAACGGCCGGGACTCCAACTCCCAGCGGCTCGGCGTGAAGAGGTTCGGGGGACAGCTCGTCACCGGCGGTTCGATCATCGTGCGCCAGCGGGGGACGCGGTTCTTCCCGGGCACCAACGTCGGCCGGGGGAAGGACGACACGCTCTACGCGCAGGTCGCGGGGATCGTGCGGTTCAAGGACCGCGGCCGCGACGGTCGGATCATCTCGGTCGAGCCCGTTTAACGGTAGGCGGTAGGCGGTAGACGGTAGGCGAATTCGTCACCTCTTCCGCTCGTCTCTTCGCCTCCCGCCTCACGCCTTCCGCCTACCGACTCTGGCATGTTCATCGACTCGGCTGAAATCCACGTCAAGGGGGGCGACGGCGGCAACGGCTGCATCGCCTTCCGGCGGGAGAAGTTCGTCCCACGGGGCGGGCCCTCCGGCGGCGACGGAGGGCACGGCGGATCCGTCTGGGCGGTCGCCGACCCGGCGCTCAACACCCTCTACCACCTGCGGCACCAGCGGTCCTACCACGCCGAGCGCGGGGAGCACGGCAAGGGCTCGAACCGCCACGGCCGCTCCGGCAGCGACGTCGTGCTGTCCCTCCCGCTCGGTTCGGTCATCCGCGACGCCGAGACCGGGGAGCCGATCGGCGAGCTCCTGACGGCGGGGGAGCGCATCGCCCTCGCCCGGGGCGGCAACGGCGGCTGGGGCAACCAGCACTTCGCGACACCCACGCGCCAGGCCCCGCGGTTCGCGAAGCCCGGCCTCGCCGGAGAGGAGCGGCGGCTCGCGATCGAACTGAAGCTTCTGGCCGACGTGGCGATCATCGGGTTCCCGAACGCCGGAAAGTCGACGCTGATCTCGGCCATCTCCGCGGCGAAGCCGAAGATCGCGGACTATCCCTTCACCACCCTCGTCCCGCACCTGGGGGTGATCGCCGACGACGAGTCCCGGACGCTCGTGGTGGCCGACATCCCGGGACTGATCGAGGGCGCCCATCGCGGAGCTGGCCTCGGCATCCGGTTTCTGAAGCACGTGGAGCGCTGCCGCCTCCTCTGTCACTTAGTCGACGCCTCCGCGACCGGCGACGCCGAAAACGACGTGGCCGTGCTGGAACGGGAGCTCTCCGAGTTCTCTCCCGAGGTCGCGGCCCGGCCGCGGGTCGTCGTGGCCTCCAAGATGGACGCGGTCTCGGATCCCGAGCGTCCGGAGTCGATCGCGCGCGCCGCGGCGGCGCGGGGGTTGCCCTTCTTCGAGGTCTCGGCGGTCACTCACCGCGGGCTGGAGCCGCTGACTCACCACTTCTTCCAGGCGGTCGCCCGCGAGTCAGTGCCGGCGGCGCACTCCCGCTGATCCGGTAACCTCATCTCCGTGCGGATCGGCATCTTCGGGGGAACGTTCGACCCGGTCCACGACGGTCACGTCCATCCGGTCGCCCGGGCGGCGGAGCGTTTCGGCCTCCAGCGCGTGCTCTGGGTCCCGGCGCGGCTCTCCCCGCACAAGGGCGTGGAGCCCACGGATGCGAGGCATCGGGTCGCGATGATCGCGCTCGCCGTTGCCGGCCGGCCCGACTGGACGATCGCCTTCGACGAGCTCGACCGCGAGGCGCCCTCTTACACGGTCGACACGCTGCGTGCCCTCTCGGCCCGATTTTTGCGAGACGAGCTCTGGCTGCTCATGGGTACGGACGCGCTCGCCGGCTTCGGCAGGTGGAAGGATCCGGAGGAAATCCTGCGGCTCGCCCGGATCGCCGCCTTCCACCGGGAACCCTTCGTCGGAGACGCTCTCCGGATTCCGGCGGTCGAGGGAATCGAAAATCGAGTAGAGGTATTCGACGGCGGCTCGTTTAAAATCTCCTCGACGGACCTGAGAAGCGCCCTGGCCCGGGGAGAGAGCCCCGCGGGACGCGTCCCGGAGCCGATCGCGGAGTACGTTACGAAGCACCGCCTGTATCGCGGGGTCGGGGATTGACGGCCGACTTCACCTCTCAGGAAAAAGTCCGGGAAGGTCTGACAGCCGCCCTCGACCGCAAGGCAGCGGCCGTCCTCGTTTTCAACCTCACGGAGCTCACCTCGATGGCCGACTACTTCGTGCTCTCGACGGCGAGCTCCGACCGGCAGGCCCGCGCCATCGCCGACTCCATCGTCGAGAAGCTCGGCTCCCCCTTGTCCGTCGAGGGCCTCCAGACCGCGACGTGGATCCTCATGGACTACGGCGACGTCGTCTTTCACATCTTCCAGGAAGAGGCGCGCCGCTTCTACGCCCTCGAAAGGCTGTGGGGCGACGCGCAGAATGAAACGGGCCGGTTCGCCGCCTCCTCCTGACGAGTCCGGGCGGCGCTCCGCCGCTCGGCGCCCCCTTCTCAAGTCGCTTTTCCGGACGCGCAGCCGCGCGCTCGCCCGCGAGATCGCCATGCTCGATCGGGCGCTCGACCTTCCGACGACGATCCTGATCCAGGGGGAGAGCGGGAGCGGGAAGGACCGGCTGGCGCGCGCCCTCCACGATGCCTCCAATCGCCGCGACCGTCCCTTCGTGAGGGTCGAGGCGGCGAACCTCTCGGACGACCTGTTCGAGAGCGAGCTGTTCGGTCACGAGCGCGGGGCCTTCACCGGCGCGGTCTCCGGCAAGCGCGGGCTCCTGGAGGTGGCGGCCGACGGGACCGTCTATCTCGACGAGGTGTCCTCGCTGTCGCTCGCGGGGCAGGCCAAGTTCCTCCGCGTGCTCCAGGAACGCACGTTCCGCCGTCTCGGCGGCGTCGTCGTGCACCCGTTTCGAGCCCGTCTCGTCGTGTCGTCGCGCCGCGATCTTTCGCTCCTCGTGCGCGAAAAGGTCTTCCGCGACGACTTCTTCTACCGGATCGACGTCGTTTCCGTCTCGCTGCCGCGGCTCTCGGACCGGCCCGAGGACATTCTCCCGCTGGCCCGGCAGTGCCTGAAGGAATCCGCCCGCGAGTACGCGCGCCCGGCCCGGAGATTCTCGGACGATGCCGAAGAGCTTCTCTCGCGCCACCCCTGGCCCGGTAACGTCCGGGAGCTCTTTCACGTCATCCAGAAGGCCACGCTGATCGCCGAATCCGCAGTGGTTTCCGCCGCGGACCTCCCGGCGTCGGGCTCCTTCGGTTCTCCCCAGTCGCTGATCGCGTCGGCGGTCGAGCGGCGCTGGACTCTGAAGGAGCTGTCCGACGCGTACGTCGACGAGATCCTCCGACGCTCCGGCGGCAACCGTTCCCTCGCTGCCAAGCGCCTGGGGGTTTCGCGGAAGTCTCTCTGGGAGAGGGCCAGGAAGAGGGCGGTCGGGACTCCGCGAAGGACGCCGCTCGACCCCGGGAAGAAATAACCCGGGCAGGCAAGGAGTTTGCTGAGTGCCGACGCGGATCGAGTATCATCGCGGGCTCGAAAAACAGCCCCCGTTCGAAATGTAACGGGGGTCACAGAAGGGAGACCTCGGAATGCCATCGTCGACCGTGCGCGCGCCCAAGAGGAACAAGCGGGAGCTGGAGAAATACCGGCGTGTGCTCGAGGTGAAGAAAGTGGAGCTCTCCGACGAGCTCGCCAAGGCGCGCACCGCCGAAGAGGAGACGACCGAGGAGTCGACGCAGGACATCGCCGACAAGGCTGTCTCGTCCTACACCCGCGAGTTTCTCTACTCGCTGACCGACGGGGAGCGGACCGTCCTCCTCCAGATCGACGAGGCCCTGAACCGCATCGACGACGGGGCGTATGGGTTCTGCCTGAACTGCGGGACCGCGATCAGCGAGAAGCGCCTCGTCGCGGTGCCGTGGACCCCGCACTGCGTGGACTGCCAGGAGCTGGCGGAAAAGGGTCTGCTGGAGGGGTAACCCACCGACCGGCGGGCGCGGCTCTTGCTCTTCTTCGCCGCCGTGGAGAAGAGCCGCGTTTCCCGGGTTTCCGGCCTCGCGCTGGCCGTGCTCTTCCTGTCGGCGGCGGCCCTCCGGGCGCAGGACTTCCGCCTCACTCTGCCGGCCGCCGCTTCCCTGCACGGACTGCCGCCGACGTTCTTCCACTCCGACGTCTGGATCCTGAACGGCAACGCTCAGGACGAGACCACCGTCACCGCGACATACCGCTGCGCGGCCGCGGGATGCGGCGACTCCGTGCAGACCTTCACGATCCCGCCGCGGCAGGTGCGTTTCTTCCCGGACATCGTCGCGAGCCTTTTCCACGCTCCCGAGACGTCCGGCGCGATCGAGCTCGAGAGCCGCACCGCGCTGATCGTCACGAGCCGTCTCTCGTCGCTCCCGTCCTCCGAGCCGTCCATCGGGATGTTCGTTCCGGGCTTGAAGCCGGGCGACGCGCACCCTTCGCTGGTGCTCACGTCGCTCTCGCACTCGGCGGACCCGGGGTCCGGCTTTCGAACGAACGTCGGCGTCTACAACCCGGAGGACGTGGCGCAACCGGTGGCGTTCCAGTTCTTCGATGCCTCCGGCGGGTTTCTGGGCCAGTTCGTCGACACCGTCGGATCTCGAAGCCCCCACCAGATCAACGACGGCGACATCTTCCAGCGGTTGGGCCTCGCGAGCGACGTCCGTGACTTCTACTGCCTGGTGACGGGCGACGGGGTTCACTCGCTCTACGCGTACGCCGCCGTCATCGATCGGCGCTCGCAGGATCCGATCTACGTCCGGGGGGAGGACGCCGCCGGGCTGAGGGTCTCCAAGGTCACCCTGCCCGCGGCCGCCTCGCTACCGGGCGTCGGGGGGACCTTCTTCCACACCGATGCGCGGGTCTGGAACGCTTCGTCGACCGCGTTCACCACGGTCACGGCGCGGTACGTGTGCTTCACGAGTGACTGCGGGGATTCCGAGCAGTCGTTCCTGCTCGGTCCGCGGCGCATGATGGTGCTGGACGACGTCGTGGCGTCGCTCTTTCACGCATCGGGCACCGGCGGCGCGATCGAGTTTGTGAGCCCGCAGCCTCTCGTCGTGACGAGCCGCCTGTACACGCCGGACCGCTCCGCGCCCACCCTCGGAATGTTCGTCCCGGCCCTCGCGCCGGCGCGGGCTTCGCCGCTCCTCGTCATCAACGGACTCTCCCATCCGTCTTCGCCGGCCTCCGGCGTCCGGGTCAACGTGGGGGTATTCAATGAGGCGGACGTCGCGCAGGTCGTGACCTATCGGATCTTCGACGGGTCCGGCAACAAGCTGGGTGAGGCGTCTCGCTTCTTCGCGGCGCGCGAGATCTTCCAGGTCAACGACGTCTTCGCGTTCCTGGGCATTTCGCAGGCGGTCGAGAGCGCCTACTGCCTCGTGGAGGGAAGCGAGCTCCTGCCCCTGTTCGCGTACGGGGCGGTCGTCGACAACCGGTCGCAGGACCCGATCTTCATCCCGGCGGAGGACGATCCCGAGAAGCCTCCGACCGTCCCGCTCGGACGGACGAAGTAAGCTTCGGCGCGGTGCCGAGAAAGGATTTTTCCGAAGAGGCGCTTCCCTCTTTCGACGCCGCGCCGTCGGTGGTTGCGATCACGGGCGACGTGGCTTTCTTCGTGGAGGAGGCGGCGACGCGGGCGCGCGAGCGGCTCGCGGCAGAGGACGCCGAGGTGCTTCGCTTTGCGGAGGAGGCGTCGCCCGGCGCCGCCGCGGAAGCGCTTCTCAACCGGTCGCTCTTCTCTGCCCGGAGGCTGGTCGAAATCGACATCTCCCGGCTTCTCGGTGAGGACTCCCCGGGGGAGCTGGCGGAGGCGGCGGTCGAGGCGTGGTTCCGGAGCTCTCCCGCCGGGAAGCGCGAGGCGTTCCGCGGGATGCGGCGCCTCCTCGTGGCGCTCGACCTTCCGGCCGTCGGAGACCCGGAAGAGACCGCCGGAGCGATCGCCCGGAAGGTCAAGAACAAGGAGCTGGAGGAGACTCTCGCGGAGCTACTCCGGGAGCTGCCCGAGGAGAAGGGGGCGGGAGGCGCGACCCTGATCTCGACGCTCCGGACTCTGCTCGAGCGCCCGAACGACGGCCTCGTCGCGCTCCTCACGGTGACCAAACCGCCGAAGGGAGCGGAGCTCCTGGCCGCGGTGGGACGCCAGGGCCTGCTCCTCGAGATCCGGATGGGAGACAAGGAGATCGGTCCGGCTCTCGGCCGCCTGGCTTTCGCCCGCGCGAAGCAGCAGGACGTCCGGATCGATCCGGAGGCGATCGCGCGCCTGCGCGCGCGCACCAAGTCGCAACCCGCGCTCTTCGCGTCCGAGCTCGACAAGCTCCTGGACTGGGCGGGGGAGGGGGGGCAGATCCGGGCGGCGGACGTGGGAGACCAGGTCGTGGATGAGTCGTTCGAGGACGTCTTCGCCTTTTTCGAGGCGCTGGGGCGACGGGACGCCGGCGAGACTCTCGCGCGCCTGGAGCGGCTCTTCTCGAAGCGCGAGCGCCGCGCCGGCAAACGCTCGTTCGACCCGGATGAGGAGGGCTGGCCGCAGATCTTCCTCGGGATGCTGACCAGCGAGATCCGGCGGATGCTGCTCGTGCGCTCGCTCCTGGCGGAGCCGGGGGCGCCGCGCCTCGACTCGAGCTTCGACCGATACAAGGACCGCGTGGCGCCCTACCTGGACGAGCCGTTGCCGCCGTTCGGGTCCCCATTCGGCGGCCGGGCGGACGGCTACGCGCTCTTCAAGGCGGCGGAGCGCTCGTCGCGTTTCACGGCGCCGGAGCTCGCGAGAGCTCTCGCGCGCGCCGCGGACGTCGACGTGAAGCTCAAGACCTCCGCGCCGCCCCTCGAGACGTTCACGGCGTACGTCGGCAGCGTGATCGCGGGCGCCTGACCATAAGATACGGACCGCTTTGCCGGTCGCGATCGATCTCTCCGGAAAGAGCGCTCTCGTCACGGGCGCGGCTCGCGGCATCGGCCGCGCCACGGCGGAAATTCTCGCGGCGTCGGGGGCCCGCGTCGCCGTGAACTACCGGCGGGACGATGCCGCCGCCGAGAGGTTCGTCCGGGAGACCCGGTCCGCCGGGGGAGAGGCGCTCGCTCTCGCGGGGGACGTCGGTCAGCCCGGGGAGGCGCGCCAGCTCGTGCGGGACGTCGTCGCCGCGTGGGGCCGGCTCGACCTTCTGGTCAACAACGCCGGCATCTGGGAAGAGGACGCGGTTGGCTCCGGCGATCTCGACGTCTGGGATCGGACCTTCGCGGTCAATGTCCGCGGAGCGCACGTGGTCACGGACGCGGCGATTCCGCACCTCGAGCGCGAGGGCGGCGCGATCGTGTTCGTTTCCTCGACCGCCGGGCAGCGCGGTGAAGCGCGGTTTGCGGCGTACGCCGCGAGCAAGGGCGCGCTCATCTCGTACACGAAGTCGCTCGCCATGGAGCTCGGACCCCGCGGAATCCGCGTCAACTGCGTCGCGCCGGGGTGGGTCGAGACCGACCTGACGGCCGCGGTCTTTTCGGATCCCGCGGAGCGCGCCGCTATCGAGAGGTCGATACCGCTGGGCCGGGCGGCGAGCGCCGGAGACGTCGCGGGGACGATCCTCTTTCTCCTCTCGGACCTCGCGCGACACGTCCACGGCGAAGTGCTGAACGTCAACGGCGGTAGCGTCCTCGTGGGATAGGAGAGTCGATGGAAAAGTTCGAGCGGAACGATCGCCGCTTCATCCTGGCGTGCCTCGCCGTGATCGCGGTGGGCGCGGTCGTGACGGGGCTGCTCTTTCACCGCGCCTTCCCGGAGGCCTCGATCGAGTTCCGGGTAAACCGCTCCGAGGCGCGCGTCCGGGGCGAGAAGTTCCTGCAGGACCTGGGAAGGAACGTCGCGGGAACTCGCTTCGCCGGTCGCTTCGATGCGGAGGAGGAGGCGAAGGTCTACCTCGAGCGGGAGCTGGGCCTCGAGCAGGCTTCCCGCTTCTACGGAAAGGACGCGAAGGTCTGGCGCTGGAAGATGCGCTGGTTCCGGTCCGCCGTGAAGGAGGAGGAGCGCGTCGAGATCACCCCGCGCGGCGACCTCGCGGGATACGAGTCGGTCCGCAAGGAGGACGCGCCCGGCGCGCACCTCTCGAGCGAGCAGGCGCGGGAGTTGTCCCGGAAGTTTCTCGAAAAGCTCGGCCTTCCCGCGGCGTCGCTGAAGTCGATCGAGGTCACGCCGGTGACCCGACCCAAGAGGACCGACTGGACCTTCGTCGACGAGAGGACGGGACTCCGGATGAAGGACGCCACCGTCCGCTACGCGACGACGGTCGCGGGCTCCGAGGTCGTCGGGTTCCGCGAGTTCGTCCACGTGCCGGAATCCTGGTCACGGGACTACCGTAGGCTGCGGGCCAAGAACGAGACCGCCGGAACGTTCGCGACGTTCGGCCTCTTCCTGACGTTCATCGCGATGCTCGGCGTCCTCGTCGCGAAGATCTCGCGGCGGGACGTCCCGTGGAAGCTCGTCGCCGCGTTCGGCGGCATCGCCTGCCTGCTGGCGCTGCTCTCGGCGTTGAACGGAATACCGCTCAGCCTCTACGACTACGAGACCAACAGCCCCCTTTCGAGCTACCTGACCCGGGAAATCGTGCTCGGAATCCTGGGTGCGATCGCGACGGGAGCCGGCATCGCGGTCGTCGTCGCCAGCTCCGAACCGATCTACCGTGAGCGATTCCCCCGGCACCAGTCCCTCTCCGGGATGTTTTCGCGCCGTGGGCTCCGGACGAAGCGCTTCTTTCTCGCAGTCCTCCTGGGCTACGCCCTGACCGCGTTCTTCTTCGCGTACCAGGCCGTGTTCTACGTCGTCGCCGCGCGGTTCGGAGCGTGGGCGCCGGCGGACATTCCCTACAGCGACATGCTGAACACCGCCTTTCCGTGGGCGACCGTCCTCCTGATCGGCTTCCTCCCGGCGGTTTCGGAGGAGGGGATCAGCCGCATGTTCTCGATCTCCTTCCTGGACAAGCTCGGCGCGGGCCGCATCGTCGCCGTCGTCCTGCCCGCCCTCATCTGGGGCTTCGGGCACTCGGCGTACCCGAACCAGCCCTTCTACATCCGCGGGGTCGAGGTGGGAGTCGCCGGGATCCTCATGGGGATCCTGATGCTGCGCTACGGAGTGCTCCCGCTGCTCGTGTGGCACTTCACGGTCGACGCGACGTACACGGCGTTCCTCCTGCTCCGTTCGGGAAACGCGTACTACGTTCTTTCCGGCGCGATCGCGGCGGGAATCCTGTTGCTGCCGCTGGGAGCTGCCCTCGTCCTCTACTTCCGGAAGGGGGGATTCGCCCCGGAGGCGGGGCTCACGAACGCCGACGAGGGGTTCGTTCCGACGCCGCCGGCGGCGCTGCTCTCGCCGGAGGACGTGCCCGCGGTCCGGCCCGTGTCGGGAAGGGTCCTCACCTTCGCGGCCGTCGCCGTGGTCGTGCTCGTCAGCTCCTACTTCCTCTCCGCGGGCGGGCCGGAGACCCTCGCGGAAGACCGGATCGGCCGCGCCGCAGCCGAGCGACTCGCGCAGCGCTTCCTGCGTGCCAACGGCGCCGACCCATCGCAGTTCCACCGCGTGTCCTACCTGGGCACGGGATTTCCGGACGACGAGGACATGCGCTCCGCGAAGCCGTGGGAGCGGGGCGGCATCCCCGGTTTCTCCGAGCCCGCGGCGCGGTACGTACTGTCGAAGGGCGGAAAGAGCGCCTTCCAGCGGCTGGCGCGCGAAAACCTCCCGCTGGCGTATTGGGTCGTGCGCTTCTTCCAGCCCGAGAAGAAGGAGGAGTGGAAGGTCTTGATTGACGCAGGTCGCTCCCGCGTCGTGGCTTTCGTGAACCCGAGGGAGGAGGCCGCGCCGGCCGCGCCGCCTCCGGCCGTGGACGCCGCCCGAGCCCGGGCCCTGGCCTCGGCCGGCAAGCTCGGGTTCCCGGTCCGGCAGTACTCGATCGTCGACGTCGGGACGCAGACCCGGCCGAAGCGCACCGACACCACCGTGGTGCTCGAGGCGGGTCGCTCGGCGGTCGCCGAGGCTCGGCCCCGGCTGACGGCCGTCTTCCACGGGGCGCGCCTGGCCACACTTCTCCCGTCGATCCGCGTCCCGGACAGCTTCCTGCGCGAGTACCGGCGGCGCAGCGCTGCGGACTGGCTTCTGCTCGCCGCCAAGGTCGTCGCCATCGGGGGCTTCGTGGGACTGGGAGTCATCCTGTTCCTGCGTCTCGTGCGCGGCGGCGGCTTTCGCTGGCGGCGGCTCGTCGGCCCGCTCGCGGTGGCCGTCGTCGGAATCACCCTCGCCCTGGCGAACTCGGCGGCCAACGTCGCCCGCGCCTACCCGACGGAGCAGCCGCTCGGCCTCTTCCAGGCGGCCGCCGCCATCTCGTTCACGATTGCCGGAATCGGCTTCGTCTGCCTGGCGGGATTCGGATTCATCCTCCTCTCGGGGGCGCGACCCGGCTGGCGCGCAGCGCTTCGAAGGAGCGGCACGCTCAAGGACGCGCTGGTCCGGGCCTTCGTCGCTGCCGCCGGAACCGCGGGCCTCTCCCGGTGGAAGTCGGTCGCATCCGCGCAATTTCCGTCGCTCTTCGACCCGGATCCGTCGCTGCCGAACGCCCTGGAGCGGACCCTCCCCGGATACGCCGGTTTCTGGTCGGCCGCGACGGCGACCTTCTTCCTCGCGGTCATCGCGGCCGTCGTCGCCCTCGCGTGGAGGGAGCCTGCGTTCCGAAAGCCCTTCTGGCGCGTGCTCGCGGTGCTCGCGGTTCTCCTCGCCCTCGCGCCGGGCGGCGCCCGGTCGGCCGCAGAGTTCGCGGCGGAGTTCCTTCCCGAGGTCCTGATGGCGGGATGGCTCGCCTTCTGCGTCTTCGGTCTTCTGAAGGACCACGCCGCAGCCTGGGTGCTGTTCGGCGCGCTCTACTTCGGAGGCATGCGCGCCGCGGAGCTGCTCGCTCAGCCGGCGGCGCAGGATCGCGCGGCGGGCTGGTCCGTGGCGATCCTCGTGATTCTGGCGGCCGCGGCCCTGCTCGTCGGGCGGCGGAGTCCCGACGCATCCGCCGCACCGGTCCTCGTCCCGGCGGAGCCGGCTATGCCTCCTCCGCCCGGCGCTGTCGGGGAGCCGTGACGCGGCGGCTTGCCGCCAGTCTGCTCCTGGCGGCGCTGTCGGTTCTCGTCGCGCCGGAGGCGCGGGCGGAGACCGCTTCCGCGGCGACCGCGCGGGTGCGTGCCTGGCGCTCCGCCCACGAGGTCGAGATCCTCCGCGAGCTCGCGCAGCTGCTCTCGATCCCGAACGTTGCCTCGGACACGCCGAACATCCGGCGCAATGCGGACGCGATCGTGGCTCTGTTTGCGCGCCGCTCGATCCCGGCGAGGCTTCTCGAGTCCCCCGGCGCTCCGCCGGTCGTGTTCGCGTCGCTTCCGGCGCCGGGCGCCCGCCGCACCGTCATCTTCTACGCGCACTACGACGGCCAGCCCGTGGATCCCGCGAAGTGGAGGGGAAAGCCGTGGGAGCCGGTGTTGCGCGACGGACCCGTCGAGTCGGGCGGAAAAGACGTCGCGTGGCCGACGGGCTCCGGTCCAATCGACCCGCGTCACTTCCTGTACGCCCGCTCCGCGAGCGACGACAAGGCGCCGATCGTGGGTCTGCTCGCCGCGCTCGACGCGATCCGCGCCGTGGGCGCGTCCCCCAGTGTGAACCTGAAGTTCTTCTTCGAGGGGGAAGAGGAGGCGGGTTCTCCGCACCTCGCGCAGATCCTGCGTAACAATGCGGCGCTTCTCGCGGGCGACCTCTGGCTCTTCTGCGACGGCCCCGTCCACCAGAGCGGCCGCAAGCTCGTCTTCTTCGGGACCCGCGGGATCACCGGCGTCGAGCTGACGGCCTACGGCGCGGTCCGGCGCCTCCACAGCGGCCACTACGGCAACTGGTCGCCCAACCCTGCGCTCGAGCTCGCGCGGCTGGTCGCCTCGATGCGCGACGACGAAGGAAACATCTTGATCCCCGGCTTCTCCGACGATGTACGGCCGCCCTCCGATACCGAGCTGCGCGCGGTCGCCGAGGCGCCGGACGTCGACGGCATCCTCCGCCGCGAGCTCCGGATCGCGCGGACGGAGGGGGGGGCGAAGCGGGTCGAGGGGCGCATCCTGCTACCCGCCTTGAACGTCCGGGGATTCTCCGGCGGAGACGTTGGGGACCGGGCGACGAACTCCATACCCACCGAGGCTTCCGCGTCGATCGACTTCCGCCTGGTGCCCGACCAGACGCCCGAGAAGGTGCG